>NZ_JBVJOE010000002.1:286152-412357 GCF_055583325.1 Amycolatopsis sp. NPDC104775 | reverse complement strand
TGCTGCGGGGCGAGACCGGCGGGTTCTCGGCCACCGCACCGCCGAGCAACGACACCAGCCGCCGGAGCGGAATCGCGAGTACTCTGCGGAGTACCGCGGACAGCCTTCCCGCGCAGTGGCCGGTTGTCATGCCAAGCATGCGTCTCATAACCCCAGCACCTCCGCGATCGTGCCGCCGAGGACGCGGGCTCGCAGTTCTCCTGGCGGGGTCAGGCGTTCGATCGTCGTGCGGGAGAGAACTGGGTCGCCGTACGGAGCGTCCGAGCCGAACATCGTGCGGTCCGGCAGTTCGGTGATCGCCAGCCGGACCGCGAAGACGATGCTGGCTGTCGACAGTTCCAGGTAGAGGTTCGGCTTGTCCCGGGCGAGGTCGATCGCGGTGAGCCAATAAGTGCCACCCAGTTGGCTGATAACCAGCGGCACGGTCGGGTAGCGGCGGGCCAGTTTGGCCAAAGTGGACAAATCTTCTTCGGTGGTCGGGGCGGAGCCGTGCACCACCACGGGGAGTCCATTGTGGTCAGTGGCCGCCCGCAGCACTGGTTCGATCCGAGCGGCGGCGCCCGGAGGCGGGGTCAGCTCGCCGATGCCGTGGAAATTTCGGGCGAGGTGGTCGATTTCCGGGCCGAGCTGATCCGCGGGCAGACCCAGGCGGACTGAACGGAAACCCAGGAAGCGGCCGGGGTGTGCGGCCAGCGCCGTGTCGAGTTCTTGCCAGGCGGACTCGTAACCGTCGGCGGAGCCGCCGTTGAGCGCGTTGTCCAGCACGCTCATTTCCCGGCGGAACGAAGCCAGATCGACGGCTCGTTCGGGATGCGGCCTGGTCGCGAACAGCACGGCACGGTCGGCTCCGGCCTCGTCCAGCAGCGCGAGGTGCTGCCGCACCGGGTCGTGGACGTGGCTGTGGGCATCGATGATCAACGGAAACTCCCGGTCAGGTCGGGCGCGCGGAATGCGGTCGCCGGGATCAGTGTTGAACGTTGACACCATGCCAAGGTCAAGCTCAGCGGAGGGGCGATGCGGATCGGGCAGCTGGCCGAGCGCACCGGGACCAGCGAACGGCTCCTGCGGTACTACGAACGCGTCGGACTGCTGACGGCGGACCGGCGGCCCAACGGCTACCGCGACTACGCCCCGGCGGCCGAGCAGACCGTGCGGCAGATTCGCGCGTTGCTCGCCGCGGGATTGCCGACCAGCCTGATCAAGCGGATGCTGCCCTGCGCCGAAGCGGACGGGTCGCTGCGTCCGTGTCCGGGCGTACTGGGGGCGCTGCGCACTCAGCTCACCGAACTCGACCGCCGGGCGGAGGACATCGCGCGAGCGCGGCGGACGCTTCGCGAGGCGATCGCGGTGACGGAACGCGCCACCTGAACGCATGCTCCGCGCTGCCCGATTCCCGCGCCGGTACCCGAAATCGGCACCTGGTCCGGGGTGAGGAGCTCCCCTCCACACCGGTCTGAAAGCTGGGCCCGCAGTCAGTTCGAAGGCATCCCAGGCGCGGCTTCCAGCGTGATCCAGTATCGCCGCACTGGTCCGTGCTCGGTCTGGTGAAGTTCCTCCAGTACGCCACCCGCGTGCTCGATTGTTTTGGCGGACGCGAGGTTCTCCGCTTCGCACACCACAAGCACGCGAGGCAAACCCAGCCGCCGGGCCTCGGGCAGCATTTGGCGCAGCGCCCAGGAAGCGAGTCCACGGCCACGCGCCGACGGACGGAGGCCGAAGCCGACGTGCCCGGCCCACCGAACGTACGAGGCCGGTCCGGTGCGCAGCGCGATTCCGCCGAGCACCTGTCCGTCCTCGACCAGCCAGCGGTGCACCGCCTCGGCCCGGGACAGCGCCGAAACCCAGGCGGCGAAGCCAGCCGAGGACTCGACCTCGTCCGCCGCGGACAGGCCGAAGCCGTCCTCGTGCAAGCCCGGACCCCATTCTCGATGCGCTTCCAGCCAGGCACGGTGCAGGCGGACGCTGGGGGCCAGAAGTTCGGGCATGGTCCGAGTCTACCGGCCGCAAGCACCGAAAACCGAGGCACAGCAGGGAAAACTCACGCATGCCGCACCCCCAGCACGGGCTGTCCGCCGCGGCCGGAGTTGTACTGCGGCGACCACGGGAACCAGCCAGCGGAGTCGGCGTAGACCAGTTGCCTGGCTTCGATTCCCGTGCCGTAACAGCACACCGCGATATGCAGATGCGCCGCGGGGGCGCTGAGCTGGACGACTTCCAGCCGCGGCAACCGGGGCAGCGACCACTGCTGTCCGGGCACCGGCGGGCCGGTGTGCAGCGACTCTTCGGCGGCGGCGTTGAGCAGCCGCGCCGCGTGGTGCGGCGGCAGGCCGGTGACGACCAGTTCGGGCAGGCCTCGCACGGTCAGGCCCGCGGTGTACGCCCAGGGCGGCCGGGATCCTGTTCCCAGCACGCCCTGGACGCACCAGCCCTGTTCCCTGATCTCGTCCAGGACCGCGATCAGGTATCGCTCCCGCGATCTTTCCGGTTCCTCGCACAGCTGGCACATCGGTGCCCTCCTCCCCTCGGGGACCCGTTGGCGGGTCAGGGAGGAGTCAACCGCGGGGCACCGACGAAAAATCAGCGGAGCGAAGCGGCCACCGCGGTGCCGAGCGCGGTTGTGGCAGAGGTTCCGCCGAGGTCGGGGGTGAGGGTTTCGCCGGCGGTCAGCACCTCGTCGACCGAGGTGCGAATCGCTTGTGCGGCAACGGTTTCACCGAGGTGATCCAGCAGCATCGCCCCGGCGAGGATCTGGGCGACCGGGTTCGCGATGCCCTGTCCGGCGATGTCCGGAGCACTCCCGTGGACCGCCTCGAACATCGACGGAAACTCACCTGATGGGTTGATGTTTCCCGACGGCGCCATGCCCAGTCCGCCGGTGATCGCGGCCGCGAGGTCGCTCAGGATGTCGCCGAACAGGTTCGACGCCACCACCACGTCGAGCCGGTCCGGGGCCTGCACCATCCGCGCGGCGAGGGCGTCCACATGGCACTGTTCCGCGCGGACGTCGGAGTACTGGGCCGCGACCTCGGCGAAAATCTCGTCCCAGTACGGCATCGAGTGGATCAGCCCGTTGGATTTCGTCGCCGACGTGACGTGCCGCGAACGCGTGCGCGCGAGCTCGAAGGCGTACCGGATGATCCGCTCCACCCCGACCCGCGTGAACACCGACTCCTGCAGCACGAACTCGTCCGGCCGCCCCGCGTTGTGCCGTCCGCCGATCTCCGAGTACTCGCCCTCGGAGTTCTCCCGGACGATCACCATTTCCAGCTCGTCGGCCTTCCGCCCGGCCAGCACCGAGGACGTCCCCGGCAGCAACCGGACCGGCCGCAGGTTGACGTACTGCTGGAACGCCCGCCGCAGCGGGATCAGCAGGCCCCACAAGGAAACGTGGTCGGCGACGCCGGGGAAGCCGACCGCGCCGAGCAGGATTCCGTCGAAACCCGACAGTTGCGCGACCCCGTCCTCCGGCATCATCGCGCCGGTCTTCGCGTACCGCTCGCAGCTCCAGTCGAATTCGGTCCATTCCAAGGAGAAGCCGTACTTCTCCGCGGCCGCGTCGAGGACCCGGCGCGCTTCGATCGTGACGTCTACCCCGATCCCGTCGCCCGGGATGCTCGCGATCCGGTGTGTCACAGGCTCACCGCGATGTACTTGGTCTCCAGGAACTCGTCGATGCCGACCGTGCCGCCCTCGCGCCCGAGACCGGACTGCTTGACGCCGCCGAACGGAGCCGCCGGGTTGGACACGATGCCCTGGTTGAGGCCGATCATCCCGGCCTCAAGGCGTTCCGACACCCGCAGCGCGCGCTTCAAGTCGCTGGTGAACAGGTAGGACACCAGGCCGAATTCGGTGTCGTTGGCCTTCTCGACCGCCTCGTCCTCGGTGTCGAACGGGGTGATCGGCGCGACCGGGCCGAAGATTTCCTCGCTGGCCAGCCGGGCGTCCATCGGCACATCGGTGAGCACGGTCGCCGGGTAGAAGTGTCCCGGGCCGTCGACCCGCGAGCCGCCGGTGAGCACTCGCGCGCCCTTGTCCGTGGCGTCCTTGACCAGTTCGGTCACCTTCTTCACGGCCGCCTCGTCGATGAGCGGACCGACCACGACGCCTTCCTCGGTGCCGCGGCCCATCGGCAGCGCCTGCATCCGCTCGGTGAGCCGGCGGGAGAACTCGTCGGCCACGCCGCGCTGCACGTAGAACCGGTTGGCCGCGGTGCACGCCTCGCCGATGTTGCGCATCTTGGCCTGCATCGCGCCCTCGACCGCGGCGTCCAGGTCCGCGTCGTCGAACACGACGAACGGCGCGTTGCCGCCCAGTTCCATCGACGTCCGCAGCACCTTCTCCGCGCACTGCTCCAGCAGCTTGCGCCCGACCCCGGTCGAACCGGTGAAGGACAGCTTGCGCGCACGGCCGTCGCGGATCAGCGGCTCCATCACCCCGCCCGCGTCCTTGGTGGTGACGACGTTCAGCACGCCTTCGGGCAGCCCCGCGTCGGCGAGGATCTGGGTGAGCGCGAGCATCGACAGCGGCGTCTGCGCGGCGGGCTTGATCACCATCGTGCAGCCCGCGGCGACGGCCGGGCCGATCTTGCGGGTGCCCATCGCCATCGGGAAGTTCCACGGCGTGATGAGCAGCGTCGGACCCACCGGCTGGCGCGTGATCAGGAACCGGCCGTTGCCGTTCGGAGCGACCGCGTAGCCGCCGTCAATCCGCACCGCTTCCTCGGCGAACCAGCGGAAGAACTCGGCGGCGTAAGTGATTTCGCCAGCGGCCTCGGCCAGCGGCTTGCCCATTTCCAGGGTCATCAGCAGCGCCAGTTCGTCGCGGCGCTCGATGAGCTTGTCGTACGCCCGGCGCAGGATCTCGCCGCGCTCGCGAGGGGCGACGGCGGCCCAGCCGGCCTGTGCCGCGCACGCCGCGTCGAGCGCCGCGAGACCGTCTTCCGGTCCGGCGTCCGCGACCTGGCACAGCACCTCGCCGGTGGAGGGGTCCTGCACGTCGAAGGTCTTCCCGCTGCGCGCGGAGACCCACTTGCCGCCGATGAAGAGTTCCTTGCCGACCGCGTCCACGACGCCGTTCTCGGTGATCCCGCTCATCCAGCTCGCTCCTGTTCCTGTTGTCCCGAACTCATGCTATGGATATTGTCAACAATCGACAACCGTCTCCACCCGCACCCAGGAGGGCGCCGCATGGCCCAGCTTTCCCCGCTGCTCAAGCAGGCAACGCCCGTCGTCGTCGACCACGGTGAAGGGGTTTACCTCTACGACGTGGACGGGAAACGTCACCTCGACTTCACCGCGGGCATCGGGGTGACCAGCACCGGCCACTGCCACCCGCGCGTGGTCGAAGCCGCGCGCGAGCAGATCGGCAAGCTCGTGCACGGCCAGTACACGACGGTGATGCACCAGCCGCTGCTCGAACTGACCCGCAAACTCGGCGAGGTGCTGCCGTCCGGGCTCGATTCGCTCTTCTACGCGAACTCCGGCAGCGAGGCCGTGGAGGCCGCGCTGCGGCTGGCCCGGCAGGCGACGAAACGGCCGAACGTCATCGTGTTCCAGGGCGGGTTCCACGGCCGCACGGTCGCCGCGGCGACCATGACCACCTCCGGCACGCGGTTCAGCGCGGGCATCTCGCCGCTGATGTCCGGCGTGCACGTCGCGCCGTTCCCGTACGCCTACCACTACGGCTGGGACGAGCAGACGGCGACGAAATTCGCCCTGCGCGAGCTGGACTATCTCTTCCAGACCGTCTCCGCGCCGAGCGAGACGGCCGCGTTCTTCATCGAGCCGGTGCTCGGCGAGGGCGGCTACGTCCCGGCCAACACCGAGTTCCTGGCCGGACTGCGCGAGCGTGCGGACCGGCACGGGATTCTGCTGGTGCTCGACGAGGTGCAGGCCGGGTTCGGCCGCACCGGCAAGTTCTGGGGCCACGATCACTTCGACGTCCACCCGGATGTCGTGCTGATCGCGAAGGGTCTCGCCAGCGGCTTCCCGCTGTCCGGCATCGCCGCTTCGGAAGAGCTGATGGCGAAGGCGTACCCAGGTTCGCAAGGCGGCACGTACGGCGGCAACGCGGTGTCGTGCGCGGCGGCCATCGCGACGCTCGACGTCATCAAGGACGAAGGCTTGGTCGAGAACGCCGCAGAGCGCGGCCGTCAACTCTTGGAGGGCGCGCGCGTCATCGCAGACAAGACACCTGCCATCGGCGACGTACGCGGTCTCGGGCTTCTCGTGGGCACAGAGTTCACTACTGCGGACGGGGAACCAGACACAGCGACCGCGCAAGCCGCGCAGCAAGCTGCCGCGAAGAGCGGGCTGCTGTTGCTTACCTGTGGTGCGTACTCGAACGTCGTGCGCATGGTGCCGCCGCTGGTCGTCAACGCGGAACAGGTCGATGACGCGCTGCGCATCTGGGGCGACGTCGTCACTTCGGTCACGGGGAGCTGAGGCATGGCGCGCTACATCACCATCAGCCTCGACAAGCGCGGCGTCACCTGTCGCGCCCGGCTGCTCGACGACGAAGCACCGCGCACCTGCAAGGCGGTGTGGGACGCACTGCCGCAGAGCGGTTCGGCCTACCACGCGAAGTACGCGCGCAACGAGGTCTACACGCTCGTGCCGCCCTTCGCGGAGCCCAAGCCGGGCCGCGAGAATCCGACCATCACGCCAATCCCCGGCGACGTCGTCTACTTCGGATTCGAGGCGTGGGAGATCGGCAATCCGGCGTACGGCTACGACGAGGGCAGCGAGGCGCACAGCGACCAGGGTGCCACGGATCTCGCGATTTTCTACGGCCGCAACAACCTCCTGATCAACGGCGACGCGGGCTGGGTGCCCGGCAACGTGTTCGCGACGATCGAGGAAGGCCTGTCGGAGATGGCCGCGGCCGCGCAGGACCTTTGGCTGCGCGGCGTGGAAGGAGAGACGCTGTCGTTCGCCCGCGCTGACTGACTGTCGCTTTCCGGGCCGGTTCCTCTACTACGGAGGGACCGGCCCTTTCGCTGCCCGATCGGGCCAGATTGTTCCTCCGGAGTGAAGCCGGGTTAACCCTCCGCGATCATGATCGCCGCCCGGAATCTCCTGCCGGACAAGGGATCCCGGCCCGATGATCACCCGGCGGTGTGAACCTCGGAAACTCACCAATCGTGGCTTCGCATTCACCGGTTCGAGGGGCGACACCGCCCGGTTGCCGCAGCGTGCCTCTGCTACCGAGGGTGATCGAAGCCAGAATTCGCTACGAACCGTGGCGAAGGGTCCACAGTGCACCCCCGGCAGCAAACACGAAAGCCTTACATGTTTAACATGGGAAGATTCCCCGGCCGCCAATCCCTTGCCAGCACAGGGAAAACCGCGTTTTGACACCGCGAGCGGGCCGGTGGAAATCTGCGATGGCTCCTCGCGAGAGCACCAAGGAAGAACAAATCCGAACAAGGAGCCCCTCAATGCAGATGTTCACCCAGCACGCGCACCACGGCCACGACCTGATCTCGGGTCTGCTCGCGCACCTGGCGCACGTGCTCGGCTGGCTCGTCTGACCGGCACCGAGGATTAACCCAGGGGCCGGCCTGTTGGCGCGGGCCGGTCCCTGCTTGGGCTCTCTCCCCTGGCCACGCCGCGGCGTGGCCTTTTTCGTGCCCGCATGCGCTAACGTGAAAACTATTCATGGCCAGTCTCGCGGCAGAACAGCTAGGCTGCGGCCACGAAGCACGCGCGCACGAGGGAGTGGCATGAGCGCAGCTCGCAAGCGAATCATGGACATTCATGCCGTCGTCTCCGGGGCGACCAGCGTGAAACTCCTCAAGGAGGCGACGGCATGAGCGAGATCGCAACACAGCTGGCAGGGGCCGTCGGAGCGGGGAACCTGCTGACCGGTGACGCGATTTCCGAGGACTACGCGCATGACGAAGCCCTCAGCACGACGGGCCAGAAACCGGCGTACGTCGCGAAACCAGCCACTGCCGAAGAGGTCTCCGCGCTGCTGAAGATCGCCGCTGCCGAGGGCATCCCGGTGACCGCGCGCGGGTCCGGCAGCGGACTGTCCGCCGCGGCACGTCCGGTCGAGGGCGGGCTGGTCGTCTCGTTCGAGCGGATGAATTCGGTGCTCGAGATCGACACCGGCAACCACGTCGCGGTCGTCCAGCCGGGCGTCACGCTGGCCGAACTCGACGCGAAAACCGCCGAACACGGCCTCACCTACCCGGTTTATCCCGGCGAGCTGAGCGCGAGCGTCGGCGGCACCGTCGGCACCAACGCCGGCGGGATGCGCGCGATCCGCTACGGCATCACCCGCGGCAACGTCTCGGGCCTGCAGGCGGTCCTCGCGACCGGCGAGATCATCCGCGTCGGCGGCCGGATGTCGAAGATCTCCAGCGGTTACGACCTCACCCAGCTGATCATCGGCTCCGAGGGCACGCTCGCACTCGTGACCGAGGTGATCGTGAAACTGCAGCCCCGGCTGCCGCACGGCGCGACGGTGCTGGCCCCGTTCGACGATTTCGAACAGGTCATGGCGGCGGTGCCGAAGATCGCCGCGAGCGGCCTCGCCCCGCAGATCCTCGAGTACATCGACAACATGACGATGGCCGCGATGGTCTACAACGACAAGCTCGAACTGGGCGTCCCGGCGGAAATCCGCGACCGGACCCAGGCGTATCTGGCCGTGGCGCTGGAAAACCGGGTGGCCGACCGGCTCGGCGAGGACGTCGAAGCACTCGGCGAACTTCTGGTCGAACTTGGCGCGGCCGACGCGTACGTGCTCGAAGGCGGAGCCGCGCGCAAGCTCATCGAAGCCCGCGAAAAAGCCTTCTGGAACGCCAAAGCCGCGGGCGCGGACGACGTGATCGACGTGGTGGTGCCGCGGACCGCGATGCCGTCCTTCCTGGCCAAAGCCCGTGAGCTGGCGATGGCGGCCGGCGGCGGCGCGATCGGCTGCGGGCACGCCGGCGACGGCAACGTCCACCTGGCGATCTTCTGCAAGGACCCGGACACGCGCTCGCAGCTGCTGACCGACATCTTCGGTTACGCCTACGAGCTGGGCGGCGCGATCTCCGGCGAGCACGGCCTCGGCCGCACCAAGACGAAGTACTACGCCAAGCTCGAAGACCCGGCGAAGCTCGATCTGCTGCGCCGGGTCAAGGAAAGCTTCGACCCGGCCGGGATCCTGAACCCCGGCGTTCTGTTCGCGCAAACCGGAAAGTGAGCACAGTGAGCACGCTCAACGGCGCCCAGTCCCTCATCCGCACGCTCGTCGACAGCGGGGTCGACGTGTGCTTTTCCAACCCCGGCACGTCGGAGATGCATTTCGTCGCCGCGCTCGATTCGGTACCGGAGATGCGCGGCGTGCTCGCGCTCTTCGAGGGCGTCGTGACCGGTGCCGCGGACGGGTACGCGCGGATCGCCGGCAAGCCCGCCGCGACGCTGCTGCACCTTGGCCCGGGGCTGGGGAACGGCCTGGCGAACCTGCACAACGCACGTCGCGCGCACACGCCGGTGGTCAACGTGATCGGTGACCACGCCACCTACCACAAGCAGTACGACGCCCCGCTGGAGTCGGACATCGACGCTATCGCGGGTTCGCTCGAAGGCTGGGTGCGCCGGTCCGGGCACACGAAGGACGTCGGCGCGGACGCAGCGGCGGCGGTCGCGGCGGCACAGGACGCACCCGGCCGGGTCGCGACGCTGATCCTTCCCGCCGACGCCTCGTGGGGCGAGGGCGGCGAAACGTGCGCGCCGATTCCGCCGCGCGTGCCGCAGGCGGTCGACGCGACGACCGTGCAGAAGATCGCGGACGTACTGCGCAGCGGCGAGCCGGCGGCGTTGCTGATCGGCGGATCCGCTTGCCACGAAGAAGGTTTGCGCGCGACCAGCCGGATCGCCGCCGCGACCGGTGTGAAGGCGTTCGCCGAAACCTTCCCGGCGCGGCTGGAGCGCGGGGCCGGGCTGCCGAACATCGAACGGCTGGGATACCTCGCCGAGCAGGCCAAATACCAGCTGGACGGAATCAAGCACCTGATCATCGCGGGCACGAAGGCCCCGGTGTCCTTCTTCGCCTACCCCGGCATGCCGAGCGAGCTGACCCCGGAAGGCGCGGACGTGCACGTCCTCGCGACCGTCGGCCAGGACGTCCCGGCCGCGCTGGAAGCGGTCGCCGCCTTGGTCGCCGCGGACACCGAGCCGGTCCTGCAGGAGGCCGGACGGCCGGAGCTGCCGAGCGGTCCCCTCACCGTGCAGAACTGGGTCGACGTGATCGGCGCGCTGCTGCCGGAGAACGCGATCATCGTGGACGAGGCGAACACCTCCGGTCTCCTGCTTCCCGCCGCGACGGCCGGCGCGCCGCGGCACGACGTGCTGACCTTGACCGGCGGCGCGATCGGTTACGGGATGCCGGTGGCCGTCGGCGCGGCGATCGCGGCTCCGAAACGGCCGGTGATCAACCTTGAATCCGATGGCAGCGCGATGTACACGATCTCCGCGCTGTGGACGCAAGCGCGCGAGAACCTCGACGTGACCACCGTGGTGCTCAACAACAACGCCTACGCGATCCTGCGGATGGAACTGCAGCGCGTCGGCGCGTCCGGGGACGGACCGCGCGCGAAGGACCTGCTGGACATCGGCCGTCCGGACCTCGATTTCGTGAAGATCGCCGAGGGCATGGGTGTTCCGGCGACCCGCGCGACGACCGCCGAAGAGCTGGCCGACCAGTTCCGGCGCGCGGTCGCCGAGCCGGGACCGCACCTGATCGACGCGACCGTTCCCCCGTTGCTCTGACGCTTGTGAGTGGTTATGCCGGTCAGAACCGGCATAACCACTCACAAGTCTCTAGACCCGGGCGAGTTCCGGGCTGGCAGCACGCACCCGCGGCACCACCGCGGTCAACGCCAGCCCGACCACCGCCGCGGCCGCGGCGACCGCGAACGTGGCGCGGAAACCCGCGAGCGAAGGCACGGTGAACGAGCCGACGGTGATCGTCAGATGGGCGAGCATCGTGGCCATCACGGCGCTGGACGTCGAGGTGCCGACGGAACGCATGAGCGAGTTGAGGCCGTTCGCCGACGCCGTTTCGGTGACCGGCACCGCGCTCATGATCAGCGCGGGCATCGCGGCGTAAGCGATTCCGACGCCCGCCCCGATGATCACCGAAGCGATGATCAGCTCGATCGCGTTGGCCATCAGGAAAATCGCGAAGACATAGCCGAGAGCGATCACGATCGCGCCGGTCATGAGCGTGACGCGCGCGCCGTACCGGTTGGTCAGCCGCGCGGACACCGGGGACAACGCCATCATCACCAGGCCGTTCGGCGCGAGGCACAGACCGGCTTCCACCATGCTGAGCCCGAGGCCGTATCCGGTCGCCGAAGGCGCCTGCAGCAATTGCGGGAACGACAATGCCATGGCGTACATCGCGAAGCCGATGAGAACCGACGCGAGGTTCGTGAACAACACTGGTCGTCGCGCCGAAACGCGGAGATCGACCAGCGGATCGCGGCGGCGCAGCTGGTACCAGCCCCAAGCCGCGAGAACGATCACCGCGGTCGCGGCGAACCCGAGCGTCGCCGGGTTCCCCCAGCCCCACTCGCTGCCCTTCACGATTGGCAGCAACAGACTGGTGAGGCCGACGATCAGCCCGAGCGTGCCGAGGAAATCGAACGGCGCGGGCGCGCGGACCGGCGATTCCGGGACGACCCGCAGGATCAGCAGCGCACAACCGAGCCCGAGCCCGGCCGAGCCCCAGAACAGAACGTGCCAGTCGGCGTGCTCGGCGACGATCGCCGCGACCGGCAGTCCGATCGCGCCGCCGACGCCGAGTGTCGCGCTCATCAGCGAAATCGCGCCGCTGACGCGTTCCGGCGGCAGTTCGTCGCGCATGATGCTGATACCGAGCGGAATGACGCCCATCGCACAGCCCTGCAATCCGCGGCCGACGATCATCAGCGCGAGCGAACTGGTCAGCGCTGAGACCACGGACCCGGCGATCAGCACGGCCAGGCTCGCGAGCAGCACGCGGCGCTTGCCGTAAAGATCGCCGAGCCGCCCGGCGACCGGGGTGCACACCGCCGCCGCGAGCAGCGTGACGGTGACGACCCAGGAAGCGTCCGTCGGCGTGGTGCTCAGCAGTCGCGGGAACGCCGGGATCAGCGGGATGACCAGCGTCTGCATGAACGAAGCGACGAGCCCGCACGAAGCGAGCACCACGATGATCGGCCCCGAACCCGCCCGCGCCACCACGTCCCCCGTCCCATATGCCGTACCGGATCCGCACGCTACCGGGCGGGGCGACGGAACGGGCGGTTCGTGATCGATCCGACTTGCCGGACTGGTCCGTTCGGCCCAATGCTTGCTTGGTCCGGCGGGGTCAGAGCCATTGCTTGACGCCGCCGTGGTGCGAGCAGGTGCCGGAACGGTGCTGGCTGTAGCTGTAGGTGCCGTCGTTGCAGAGGGCGGTCGCACCGGAGGGGTTCGAAGACGGGTTGTGGACGCAAGTTCCGGACGAGTTGCGGTAGTAATCCGGACCGCAGTCGACAGCCGCGGCCGTTGTCTGTTCGGGAGGAGCGGCCGAGTACGGGGCGGCCTGGTCTGGCACCTCGAACGTGGGCACCGCGAACGTAGGAACGGCGAAGGTGGGCACGTCGATTTTCGGCGCGGCCTGGGTCTTCGGTGCCGCCTTGGGTTTCGCCGCGGTGGTCGGCGGCGCGAACTGCTGTTGGGTGGTCGCCGGCGGAGTGACCGAGGTCGTCGGAATGTCCGAGTAAGTGTCTGGCTGACTGTAGGTGGTCAACGGTGCGTAATCGCTCGTGATGACCGGAGCCGGGTCCCCTGCCGGAGCCTTCGCCGCTCCGCATCCGGCGACCAGCACGCCCGCGACCAGTGCCATTCCCAGTTTTCGCCACATGCGGAACCTCCCTCGATCCAGGTAATCGGGAAGGTCGAAAAGCCGTGGAAAACTGTTACAGCGAGTGCGCAGCCCATTCAGCCGGTTACGGAGAGAGTACGAAAACCGAGTCGGCGAAGCTGGTTCAGCCGTCCGCCGGGCACCACGGGTCCGGAGCCCGGACCACGGCCTTGCCGCAGAAGCCCTGCAGTTCCGGGTCGACCTCGCCGCCCTGGACGCGCAGGACCGCGAGCGGTTTGTCCTGCGGGACGTGCCTGCCGATGTCGCCGCCGTAATCGATGGTTCCGCTGACTCCTTCGATGTATTTGTTGGTCTGATTGGCATCCGGCCGCGAAGTATGGATCGCAGTGATCTCGCGCCAGACCGAACCGGGGGTCACCGGGATCTTCGACGACGTTTCCCGCAGGTACGCGGTCGCGGTGATCATCACCAGCGCGGCGTCGTAGGACAACGCGGCGTGGCCGTCGAACGACCGGCCTTTTTCCGTGTGTTCAAAGGCGAACTTGGTGTTGAGCGTGGCGTAGAAGTCGCGCGCGAGTCCTTTCGCGGGCGTGGCCGGGGCGGTCGCGAGCGCGAGGTAGTAGTACGACAGGGCTCGATTGCGTTCTCGGGCAACGGAGTCCGCGACGTAACGGGACACATCGTCGTCACCGATGATCGTCGCGGTGCTACCGCATTGCGCGGCGCCGGCGAGGAATGCTCCGAAGTCGGGAACTCCCCGGCCGGCGAAGAACGCGAAGCCGTCGTAGGAGCAACTGTCCCGTCCGGCAGCACCCGCGTTGCCCACCACCCGGTCTCCGTACCGCAGATGCGCGGGCATCCCAGCTATTCCGCCATCCGAATCGAACGCGCGCGCTTCGACGGTGAAACCCTTCTCCTTAAACGCTTTCAGCGCATCGTCCCGGAGATTCGTACTGTAGAAATCGGCGTCGTCGTCGGAGTAGTAGACGCGCAGCGTACGGGGCCCGGGCCGCTGGGCGGCGAACGCCGCGGCCACGGCCGCCTCGCGGCGGTTTTGCGGCGCGACTTGGAAGTAGATCGGGTTCTGATCCGCGAGCTGGTCGGCGGTGAGGGTCGCGGCGACCACCGGGATGCCCGCGTCGCCGAGCGCGCGGATGGTGTCGGACGTCGGCTCGCTGCTCATGTCGAGTCCGACTACGCCGACGATGCTGGGATCCTGTTTCGCCATTTCCAGCAGCGTCTGCGCGACCTGCGAGCCTTGATGCATTCCCTTGCCGCCGTTGGCGATCAGGATGCGCACGATCGGTTCGGCCGCGGCGGTCGCGTCGAGCTGCCGCGACTGCGCGACCGCGAAACCTTCCAGCGATTCCCGTTCGGCGGTGAGCCCTTCGGCGGTGCCGTTCGACGACGTCAGCGCCTCCAGGTCGACCAGCGTGATGAAGGGCCGTTCCGGATACTGCTGGTGTAGTTCTTCGGCTCGCTGGTTCTGGTCCGCGATCACCGCTTCGACCTGCTGAATCGTCCCCTCCTTGTCCACCGGGGAGAACAGCGAGAAGGAACCGTCGGACACCCCGACGCACTGGTCGTCCACCCGGGTCAGCCATTCGCTCGAGGTGCCGCAATGACTGTCCAAGAAGGACTGATAGCGCACAACCACGAACCCGGCGAGCAGCGCGAGCACCACCGCGGGCACCCCGGCCCGGACCCAGCGCGTCGTCCACCACGCCGTCCGCCCGCGCCCGCCGGACAGGTCGTAGTGCTCGCCGAGCGCCAGCATTCGCTTGCGCACCTCGGTCTTTTCGGTCTCGGTCTGCGGGGTGTCGAGGCCGATCGGCAGGTACCAGGCGGTGGGGCGGCGGGCCCGGCGGTCCGCGTTGAGCCGGTTCTGCCAAACCCGGTACGCGCCGGCGGCGTCGGTGGCGTGGTACTTCGGCCGGTCCTCGCTCGGCGCGGCGTCCGGCGGCGGCGCCTGGCTCGCGCTCACCACCAGCAGCGGATCGAAGAGCCCGACCTGGTTGCGGACCTCGTTGATCAGCTCCAGCAGCCGGTACCCGCCGTTGGCCGGGCCGACCTCGTCGAGCAGCAGCACCGGATACGTCATCCGGCGCCGCCGCCAGAACTGCCACGGCCGCAGCCGGTATTCGCGCCGCAGGTCCTCCAGGAACGCGTTGACCAGCAGCCGCGCGACGTACTGCGGCGATTCCTTCTGCCATTCGCCGTCGGTCAGCCGCATCGCGAAGCGGACGAAGCTGCCGGACATCTCCGGTGCGAGATGCGGCTGGCGCAGGAACCACCGGTACCGCCCGGACAGTCCCGGCACGCGCCCGGTGACGGCCAGCCGGAAGGTGCCGATCGTCAGCCAGCGCAGCAGCAGCAAGGGAAACCGCCACGTCGGATGCTGCGGCACCAGCTCGCGGCTGACGCTGTCGATGGCCGAGCGGAAGCGGACCAGCAGGCCGTTCTCCTGCAGTTCGCGCAGCAGAACGCGCTCGGTGTCGGTTTCGCCCTCCTCGAACCGCTTCGCCATGAGCTGATCGACCAGCGTGAACAGCCGGAACCGCAACCGGCTTTCGCGCGTGCGAGAGCTGCGGACGAGAGTGTTGCGGATCCGCCACAGGATGTCGCGCACGACTTCGACGCTCGCCTCGGTCGCCTTGCCCGGAGCGTCGACGTCCGGCCGGTCGGCGAGCGAGAGGTAGACGGAACGGACCGTGCCCGCCGGTTTCGCGTTCTGCAACCGGGAGGCCAGCTCTTCGAGCACCCCCTCGCGCGCCTCGCCGACGAGACACACCATGGGCAGCCCGCGCCGCCCGGCGCGCTCCCGGTGATAACCGGGCCGCCATTCCCCGTTGTCCTGCAATTCCCGCGGCCGGTCGCCGATCTTGGGCCGTTGATAAAGCGCCCCGATGAGCTTGACGAGCCGATCCGCCCCAGCGAACGCGAGCTGCTCCCCCGCGACGGCCACCGTCTGGTCCATGCCGAATTATCCCATGCGCGCGACGGGAGGGGTCCCGGATTTATGCCGACATGGCCACGGATTCCCGGATCGGCACCGGCTATTCGGGCGACTCGCGTTCCGCCGTTCGCCTCAGTCGCACGTGCGCTGAGCGACCAGCAGAAAGGACTCATGATCATATTTCGAAATCTGCCGCCAGCGACTAGTCCAAATGCGAAAAACGGGGCCGCCCCGGGAAATTCCCGAGACGGCCCCGCCAGCAAAAGAATATTCCGCTTTACTCGTAGATCTCGCCCTTGGCGGCCTTCTCCACCAGCGACTGCGGCGGCTCGAAGTGGCTGCCGTAGCGTGCCGCCAGTGCGCGGGCGCGGTCGACGAAGCCCTGCAAGCCACCCTCGTACTGGTTGATGTACTGGATCACGCCGCCGGTCCAGGCCGGGAAGCCGATGCCGAAGATGGACCCGATGTTGGCGTCCGCGACCGAGGTCAGGACGCCCTCGTCGAAGCACTTCACCGTTTCCAATGCTTCGGCGAAGAGCATGCGCTCCTTGAGGTCCTCGAACGGCACGTCCGCCGAACCCGAGTTGAACGCCTCGCGCAGGCCCGGCCACAGGCCGGTGCGCTTGCCGTTCTCGTCGTACTCGTAGAAGCCCGCCCCGGTGGACCGGCCCTTGCGGTCGTACTTGTCGAGCATCGTGTCGATGACGGCCTCGGACGCGTGCGGCGTCCAGGTGCCGCCCTCGGCCTCGATCGCGGCGCGGGTTTCCGCGCGGATCTTGCGCGGCAGCGTCAGGGTCAGCTCGTCCATCAGCTGCAGCGGCGGCGCGGGGTAACCGGCCTGCGAACCCGCCTGCTCGATCGACGCCGGCTCGACGCCCTCGCCCAGCGCGGCCACGGCCTCGTTGATGAAGGTGCCGATGACCCGCGAGGTGAAGAAGCCGCGGCTGTCGTTGACGACGATCGGGGTCTTGCGGATCTGCAGCGTGTAGTCGAAGACCTTGGCCAGCGTGGCGGGCGACGTCTTCTCGCCGCAGATGATCTCGACCAGCGGCATCTTGTCCACCGGCGAGAAGAAGTGGATTCCGATGAAGTCCTCGGTCCGCTGCACGCCCTCGGCGAGGGTGGTGATCGGCAGGGTCGAGGTGTTGGAACCCAGCACCGCGTCCGCGTTGACGATGTTCTCGATCTCGCCGAACACCTTGTGCTTCAGCTCGACGCTCTCGAACACGGCCTCGATGACGAAGTCGACGCCCGCGAAGTCGGCCGGGTCGGCGGTCGGCTTGATCCGCGCCAGCAGCGCGTCCGACTTTTCTTGCGTGGTCTTGCCGCGCGAGAGCGCCTTCTCCTCGATCTTGACCGCGTAGCCCTTGCCCTTCTCGGCCGCCTCCTGCGAGACGTCCTTGAGGACCACGTCGATGCCCGCCTTGGCGGACACGTAGGCGATCGCGGCGCCCATCATCCCGGCTCCGAGCACGCCGACCTTCTTGGCAGTGAACTTCTCGAACCCGTCCGGACGCGAACCGCCGGAGTTGATCGTCTGCAGGTCGAAGAAGAACGCCTTGGTCATGTTCTTCGAAACCTGCCCGATGGCCAGGCTCACGAAGTAGCGCGTCTCGACCTGGATCGCGGTGTCGAAGTCGACCTGCGAACCCTCGATCGCGGCGGCGAGGATCGCGCGCGGCGCGGGCATCGGCGCGCCCTTGAGCTGCTTGCGCAGGTTCGCCGGGAACGCTGGCAGGTTCGCCGCGAAGCTCGGGTTCGACGGGGTGCCGCCCGGGATCTTGTAGCCCTTGACGTCCCACGGCTGCACGCCGCCCTCGGGGTTGGCCTTGATCCACGCCTTCGCGGCGGGCACCAGCTCGTCGACGGTGTCCACGACCTCGTGCACCAGGCCCACTTCGAGCGCCTTGCGCGGCTTCATCCGCTGGCCCTGCAGCAGCACGTTCAGCAGCGCGCTCTGGATGCCGAGCAGCCGCACGGTGCGGACCACGCCGCCACCGCCGGGAAGCAGGCCGAGGGTGACCTCGGGCAGGCCGATCTGGCTGCCCTTGACGTCGGCCGCGATCCGGTGGTGCGTCGCGAGCGCGAGTTCGAGGCCGCCGCCGAGCGCCGCGCCGTTGATGGCCGCGACGACCGGCTTGCCGAGCTGCTCGAGCCGGCGCATCTGGCCCTTCATCGCGGTGCTGGAGGCGGTGATCTCGGCCGCGTGCTCCGGCTTCGCCTGGATCAGGTCGCGCAGGTCGCCGCCGGCGAAGAAGGTCTTCTTCGCCGAGGTGAGCACGACACCGGTGATGTCGTCCTTCTCCGCTTCGAGCCGGTCCACGGTCGCGGCGAGCGACTCGCGGAACGCCTGGTTCATCGTGTTGGCCGACTGGTCCGGGTCGTCCAGGGTCAGCGTGACGATGCCGTCGGAATCCTTGTCCCAGCGGATGGTCTTGCTCTCGGTCATCTCGGTCCTCACACCCGCTCGATGATGGTCGCGACACCCATGCCGCCGCCGATGCACAAGGTCACCAGCGCCCGGCGCGCCTGGCGGCGTTCCAGCTCGTCGACCACGGTGCCGACCAGCATCGCGCCGGTGGCGCCGAGCGGGTGGCCCATGGCGATCGCGCCGCCGTTGACGTTGATCTTCTCGTCCGGAAGGTGCAGATCCTTCTGCCACTTGAGCACGACGGACGCGAACGCCTCGTTGAGCTCCCACAGGTCGATGTCGTCCGGGGTCAGGCCCGCGGTCTTGAGCACCTTCTCGGTGGCCGGCGTCGGGCCGGTCAGCATGATCGTGGGCTCGGAGCCGATCGAGGCGGTGGCGACGATGCGCGCCCGCGGCGTGAGGCCGAAGGTCTTGCCCGCCTGCTCGGACCCGACCAGGACGATGGCCGAGCCGTCGACGATGCCGGAGGAGTTGCCGCCGGTGTGCACGTGGTCGATCTTCTCGACCTGGTGGTACTTCTGGAGCACGACGGCGTCGAACCCGCCCATCTCGCCGATCGTGGTGAAGGCCGGCTTGAGCTTCGCCAGGCCCTCCACGGTGGTTCCGGGACGGCGGTGCTCGTCGTGGTCGAGGATCGTGACGCCGTTCATGTCCTTCACCGGCACCACGGATTTGGCGAAGTAGCCGCCGGACCAGGCCGCCTCGGCCTTCTCCTGCGAGCGGACCGCGAAGGCGTCGACGTCCTCGCGGGAGAAGCCCTCCATCGTCGCGATGAGGTCCGCGCCGATGCCCTGCGGGGCGATGTAGTGGTCGTAGGCCGTGGCCGGGTCCATGAACAGCGCGCCGCCGTCGGAACCCATCGGCACGCGCGACATGGACTCCACGCCGCCCGCGATGATCAGCTGGTCCCAGCCGGAGCGGACCTTCTGCGCCGCGACGTTCGTGGCCTCCAGGCCGGACGCGCAGAACCGGTTGAGCTGCACGCCCGCGACCGTCTGCGGCAGGCCCGCGACGAGCGCCGCGGTGCGCGCGATGTCCGCGCCCTGCTCGCCCACCGGGGACACGACGCCGAGCACGATGTCGTCGATCGCCTGCGGATCGAGGTTCGGGTGGCGGACCTTCAGCTCCTGGATGAGGCCGACCACCAGGTCGACCGGCTTGGTGCCGTGCAGGGCACCGCCCTTGTTCTTGCCCCGGGGCGTGCGCAACGCCTCGTAGATGTAGGCCTCGCTACTCACTGAACACTCCTCCGCGAAGCGGCATGGTTGGACACTGCGGTGTATCTCGCCGCCGACTATACCGGCCAGTAGGTGCTAATGGCCATTAACATAGCCCCGGTGAACCCCATGGTGTCAATGGGTTGCCGTGTGTTCAATACGCGCTATGGTCAGTTCACCATGAGTACGCATCCCGCCCGCGGCACGCGCCCTCGCGACCGCAAGGCCCAGCTCGCCGCCGTCGCGGCCGAACTGTTCCGCGCGCGGGGGTTCCACGGCGTCGGGATCAACGACATCGCCGCCGCGGCGGGCGTGACCGGCCCCGCGCTGTACCGGCATTTCGCCGACAAGCAGGCGATCCTCGCCTACGTCGTGCTCGCCGGGATCGACGACATGGAGTCGGCCACCGCGGCCGCGCTCGCCGATTCCGCGCCGCCGCCCGAGCAGCTGAACTCCCTGCTCACCGGCCTCGCGACGCAGGCGGTCGAGCGCCGGGAGATCGCCGCGCTGTGGCGCTGGGAAGGCCCGCATCTGCCGCGCGAGCAACGCCGCGAGATCCGCCGCCGGTCCGGCGCGGTGCTCGACGCGTGGACGAAAGCCCAGCTCACCCTGCGGCCAGAGCTGTCCGCGGACGAGGCTGAACTGCTGTGCTGGGCCGCGCTGTCAGTGTTCGGAAGCGTCGCGGTGCACCACACCTCGGTGGCGCGCAAACGCTTCGTGCCGCTGCTGGTCGAACTGGCCCAAGCGGTGCTCAATGTCTCACTGCCGGTTCCGGAAGAACCCGCACCGCCGGTCGCGAGCAGCCTCGGCACGCCGTCCCGCCGCGAACAGGTGCTGACCGCCGCGACCGGGTTGTTCGCCGAACGCGGCTTCCACACCGTGAGCATGGAGGACATCGGCGCGGCGGCGGGCATCGCCGGACCCAGCGTGTACCGGCACTTCCCCAGCAAGGCCGCGCTGATGGTCGCGATCGGACACCGCGCGGCCGACCGGCTCGCGCTCGCCGCCGAACAGGCATTGCAGGCCCCCGACGAACGATCCGCACTGAGACGGCTCGCCGCGTCGTACGTCCATGTTTTGCTGCGCACGCCGGAACTGCTGGTGTCCTTCACCGCAGACCGCGCGACGATGCCGCAGCGGGACAAAGCCGATCTGCGCCGCGTGCAGCGCGACTACGTCGACCAGTGGGTTTCCTTGCTGTGCAAGGTGTTTCCGGAGCTTCCGGCACGCGAGGCGAAGATCCGGGTGCACGCCGCGCTGACCATCGCGAACGATCTCAGCCGGACCGGGCGGATCAAGAGCAGGCCGCATCTGGAGACGGAACTGACGGCGGTAATGCACGCGGTCCTCGGCCTCGGCGGATGAGTTCCCGTGCCCACGAGGAATGGCCGCAGCTGATCGAGCACGCCGACGCTGACACGGAACTCTCGGAGTTCGCGGCCAGGACCGGCGGCCGTCCCGATATCGGCTGACGATCAGGTCAGGCGAAACGACCCCTGCCGATCGCCCGGCCGTGTAACCATCTGCCGTGCCCACGAGACGGTTGCATCTGGTTCGCGCGGACGAAGGCCACCGCGTCACGACCCTTGAGCTTTTCTTCGACCTGGTCTTCGTCTACGCCATCACGCAGACGACCGAGCTGATGTCCGGCCGCTTGAACCTGCTCGGCATCGGCGAGGGACTGCTGGTGCTCATGGTGCTGTGGTGGTGCTGGTGCAGTTACGCCTGGCTCGGCACCATGATCCACGTCGACCACGGCATCGCGCGGCTGGCGATGTTCGGGGCGATGGCGGTGATGTTCCTCGTCGCACTCGCGGTGCCGCAGGCGCTCACGAACGAACCCGGCGGGCTCGACGGGCCATTGCTGTTCGTCGCCTGTTACGGCGTCGTGCGGCTGCTGCACATCGTCGCCTACCTCGGGGCCGCACGGCACGACGCCGCGTTGCGCCGGGTGCTGCTGAAGATGCTGCGCGGACTGCTTCCAAGCCTGGCGCTGCTGGTCGTCGCCGACGTCGTGGGCGGGCCGTGGCAGCTGGTGCTGTGGGTGGTCGCGCTGGCGGTGGACTACCTCAACGTCTATCTGTCCGGTCCCGAGGGCTGGCGGCTGAACTCGCCCGCGCACTTCGCCGAGCGGTTCGGGCTGATCGTGATCATCGCGCTGGGCGAATCGGTCGTGGCGATCGGCATCGGGATCGGGCACGTGCCGATCACCTGGCTCGTCGCCGGGTCGGCGATTTGCGGGATCGCGCTCGCGGCGGGGATGTGGTGGACGTACTTCGACCTGGTCGCGAACGTCGCCGAACACCGGCTGGCCAGTGCCGAAGGCGTCGCCCGGACCAAGCTCGCCACCGACTCCTACACCTATCTGCACCTGCCGCTCATCGCCGGGATCGTCCTGGTCGCGCTCGGGTTGAAGAAGACGTTCCTGTCGCTGCACGCCAATCCGGCCGAGGCGCTGCACGGCGTCGCGCTGTGGGCGTTGACCGGCGGACTGGCGTTGTACCTGGTCGCGCTCAGCTCGCTGCGGCGGCGCAACCTCGGAAGCTGGAACCGGCAGCGGCTCGTGCTCGCGGCGGTGCTGCTAGCGCTCACGCCGCTGCTGGGACACGTGCCCGCGGTCCTGTTGCTGCTGATCGTCACTGCCTCGGTACTGCTGCTCATCGCGTTCGAACGCACGTCGCTGGCCCGGCGGCCGGTGGTCGAGTGAGCCGGGCCGCACTGGCGGATTCCTCGGGGCCGCGCTAACCTACTCGTGAGTAGGTAACGCGAGGGAGATGCTGCATGGCTGCGCCAAGGAAACGAGACGCGATGGGCCTCGGCCTGGCCGCGCTCACCCGGTTGGCCGGGAGCAAGGCGATCGACCGGGTCGGGCTGCGCGGACCGGTGCAGAACCTGGTCAAGACGGGGACCCGCACCGGTTTCCGCGCGGCCGGGGCGGCGACCCGGTCGTTCACCTCGGTCCAGCGCCTGGGCAAGCCGGCGCGGCTGGCGAAACCGGACGACCGCGGGCTGTTCGACCTGACGCCGGACGAGGACCAGAAGCTCATCGTCGAAACGGTCAGCGAATTCGCCGCCGAACAGCTGCGACCGGCCGCCGCCGACGCCGACGAGAAGCTCGCCGCGCCGGAAGGCCTGCTGAGCCGCGCGGCCGAGCTGGGCGTCAGCCTCGTCGGCATCCCGGAAGAGCTGGGCGGCGCGGGCACGGAGCGTTCGGTCGTCACGAACGCGCTGGTCGCGGAGGCGCTCGCGCACGGCGACCTCGGGCTGGCGGTGGCCGTGCTGGCCCCGTCCGCGGTGAGCACCGCGCTGGTCGCGTGGGGCGACGAGCAGCAACAAGCCGATTACGTGCCCGCGTTCACCGGTGAGCAGGTGCCCGCCGCGGCGCTCGCGCTGCTGGAGCGGACGCCGTTGTTCGACCCGTTCAAGCCCGCCACCAAGGCGAAGCGCACCCCGAAGGGCTACCAGCTCGACGGCGTGAAGTCGCTCGTCCCGCGCGCGGCGGAGGCCGAGCTGTTCCTCGTCTCGGCCGATCTGGAAGGCCGCGGCCCGGCGCTGTTCCTGGTCGAGTCGTCCAACGCGGGCGTGACGATCGAGTCCGAACCCGCGATGGGCCTGCGCGGCGCGGCCACCGGAAAGCTGCACCTGGAGAAGGTTTCGCTGCCCGCGGGCGCGCTGCTCGGCGGCGGCAAGGCGGACGTCTTCACCGAGGTGGTCCGGCTTTCCCGGCTCGGCTGGGCGGCACTCGCCGCCGGGGTCGGCAAGGCCGTGCTGGACTACGTCGTGCCTTACGTGAACGAGCGCACCGCGTTCGGCGAGCCGATCAGCCACCGGCAGGCAGTCGCCTTCTCGGTGGCGGACATCGCGATCGAACTGGAGGGCCTGCGCCTGGTCACGCTGCGCGCGGCCGCCCGGGCCGAACAGGGCAAGGAGTACGCGCGGGAAGCCGCGCTCGCCCGG
This sequence comes from Amycolatopsis sp. NPDC104775, assembly GCF_055583325.1. NCBI lineage: Bacteria > Bacillati > Actinomycetota > Actinomycetes > Pseudonocardiales > Pseudonocardiaceae > Amycolatopsis > Amycolatopsis sp. NPDC104775. Next base: position 388,950 of record NZ_JBVJOE010000002.1, on the reverse strand, counting down.
AAGCTCGCCACGGACAAGGGCATGCAGATCGGCAACGCCGGGGTGCAGCTGCTCGGCGGGCACGGGTTCGTGAAGGAGCATCCGGTGGAGCGCTGGTACCGCGACCTGCGGGCGATCGGCGTGATGGAAGGCGCCGTCCTCCTCTGATCTTTTTCTTGCTGCGAAAGGCAACCCGATGATCAACCTGGAAGCTCCGAAGAAGGCCGGCGCGCTGATCAACCAGGCGTACCAGGCCGCGGCCGAGGTGTTCCGGCCGATCTCGCGCAAGTACGACCGCGCCGAGCACACCTATCCGTCCGAATTGGACATGTTCGCCGCGCTGCTGGACGGGCTGAACTCCTCCGGTGAAGGCGGTGCGGGCGCGGCCGGCGTGCGCAGGTCCGAAAAGGACGACGGCCCCAAGGGAAACCGCAACGGCGCCAACCTGAACGTGGTGCTCGGCACGATCGAAATGTGCTGGGGCGACGTCGGCCTGCTGCTGTCCATGCCGCGCCAAGGCCTCGGCAACGCCGCGATCGGCTCGGTGGCGACCGACGAGCAGCTCGAACGGTTCAAGGGCCTGTGGGCCGCGATGGCGATCACCGAACCCGGCTGCGGTTCGGACTCGGCCGCCATCACCACGACGGCCACCAAGGACGGCGACGACTACATCCTGAACGGTGAAAAGATCTTCGTGACGTCCGGCCAGCGCGCCGACGCCGTCGTGGTCTGGGCGACGCTGGACCGCACGAAGGGCCGCGCCGCGATCAAGTCGTTCGTGGTGGAGAAGGGCACACCTGGTTTCGAGGTCGTGCGCGTGGAGCACAAACTGGGCATCCGCGCGTCCGACACCGCCGTGCTGCGCTTCGAAAACTGCCGCGTGCCTGCCGAAAACCTCCTTGGCACGCCGGAAATCGACACGGCCAAGGGTTTCGCCGGGGTCATGCAGACCTTCGACAACACCCGCCCGCTGGTGGCCGCGATGGCGATCGGCGTCGCCCGCGCGGCGCTGGACGAAACCCGCCGCATCCTGACCGAAGCCGGTGTGGTCATCGATTACGACCGCCCGGCCCTGACGCAGCACGCCGCGGCCGCGACTTTCCTGCAACTGGAAGCGGATTACGAGGCGGCGTACCTGCTGACCCTGGAATCGGCGTGGATGGCGGACAACCGTCAGCCGAACTCCCTGCAGGCGTCGATGGCAAAGGCCAAGGCAGGGCGGACGGTGGTCGACGTGACGTTGAAGTGCGTCGAACTCGCCGGGGCGTATGGGTACACGGAGGAATCGCTGCTGGAGAAGTGGTCCCGGGATGCCAAGATTCTGGACATCTTCGAGGGGACGCAGCAGATTCAGCAGTTGATCGTGGCTCGGCGGGTGTTGGGCAAGACTTCCGCTGAACTCAAGTAGTTGTGACGCAACAGAAAGCCGCCCGGTCGATTGCCATTCTTTGGCGCACTGCGACCGGGCGGCTTTCGCGTCGGCACGGACCGGGTTTCATGATCAGGCCGCCTCCAGGCTGTCATCAAGGGGAGGCCGTCCGACACCGCGTCGACGGCCTCTTGCACCCGCTGGTGACTCGACGGGACGAGGTGCGTATGCGTCCGCAGCGTGAAGCCCGGGCCCGCGTGCCCAAGGTAGTCGGCCAGCTCCGCAATCGATATCGCACGCGCCAGGAGCGTCGAGGCGTGGAAGTGACGGAGCGCGTGCATCCCATCCCCGCGACCTCAGTGCTCCCGGTCGAACGCCCGCTTTTCATCAAGGACCTGACAGCCAAGGCAGCGGCTGGCGCTCGAATCCGGCTCGTATTTGGAGATCCGGAAGGCGACAGCGTCGCCCTGCGTAGCGAGGAAGAGCAGCTCGGCGAAGGCACGCGCGCAGCGCGCATCGGCAACGCGCTGGCGTTTTACCAACCGCTTATCGGTGTCGAAGGGGTGGAGATGCGGTTCCGCAACACGACGCTCTACGACTCGATCTTCCGGTTCGGCGACGAGATGTCACCAACACGCACGTGTACAGACTCCAGGAGCCCACGCCCCACCACTCCACCTGCGTAGGCTCTCCGCGGGGACCTGTTCGAGACGTATGCCCAGAAGTACGCTTGTACCGACCTCGCGTGGATCGCTGTCCGAGATCGCCTCTTCGAATGTCATCGAAACTTCGAGCATCTATACATACCCCCCGAAAACGCAGGATGCTATAGATCTCGTTACCTCTCACTTCCCATTTGGAATCTTCTCTACGCCCAGCGCTTTCCAGAAGGCTGGATGGATAACGAATCTTTCTACGGTTTTGAGACCCGTAGCGCGATCCGCAAGCGACTCATTGTCTTGCGAGAAAATCCAATCCTTGCCACGCCTTTCAACTCCAACAAAACCTATGAAACCAACCCTGAATAGTAGCTCGATCAGAGGATGATGAATGCGCTCCCAATCCTTGCTGCCAAGGTTATCCCAGATTGGTTGAGTTAAATCCATAATCCATTGGATTCGAGACAGATCCGGATCACTCAGAAGTAGAGCAGCCTGCTCGAAAATATCGGACATAATGCTGCGGTCCATCATCGCCGGGGCACCTTCGAACAATCCAAAAAGCGCATCAATGCGAGGATACGAAGGTTTCCACTCATCCCTGAGTGCAAGCAGACGGTTCTGCGAGTAGAGCATCTCAGCGTCGTGAATCATGTCCCACGTAAGGCGGCGCCTACCATCACTAAAGTCTAAGCATTCATTTATGAAGGTTAGAACATCCCTGGGCCTCATCAGTGTCCGGCGCAGAACATAGTCCAGAGCACTGCCACGCGCACGGTTCGCAACAGGGAGCAGGTCTTTGATTCCGCCAGCATCAACTCCAGGATGCCTGGCCCTCAATGCGCCGACTCGCTTGTCCAACAAAAGCTCTAAGTCATATTGATTCCAGCGCAACTGCAATGATGCCGAGCGAAATTTCTCTTCCTGACCGCCCGATCGTCCAAAGTCTAGATGTTGGAAGATGTTTGTCCTAAGCGCGACGATCACCTTCAAGTTTCGCACTCTTTTTAGATCTAACACAGCACGAAAAAGGCACCTAATCAAAGAGTTCAGAACGTACTCATCCGCCCAGTCACGATCCAGGTCGTCGATCACGATATAAGTGAAGTGCTGAGGCGAATCGAGAATGTTGTCGTTCAGAACGTTTATCATCTTATTTAGCCGCGCGATCTGACTCTCGTTGACTATCCGTTGAAATCGGTCAACTTGCTGACTCTTAGTCTCTCCTCCCTGCGTACTCTTTCGAGCCAGGTTTCCGCCAAATTCACCCTTGCCGAATCCGAATTTACCTGTCCCACCAGCTTCTAATTGCTTCTCAAATTTTTCAGTTATCTCCCTGACTCGCTCGTCAGTTTCACACCAGAACTTTCCTTCAAACTCATCGAGATAATCAAGGGCGGCAACCTTGCTCTTATCGCGCTTGATCGCATCTCGAAGGGTTAACAAAAAGTTCTGTTTTGCAGCCGGCGAGTCAACCTTGTACCGATGCCTGATGATCTCAACAAGAAGGACGTGCTTCCAAAGTGCAATAAAGAATGGATCAAGGTGAACTTCCAAGTCCACCAAATAGCGAAGTGCGTTGAGCTCCGCAATATACGGGAGCGATAGATCTTCCGGATTGATCCTTATCACATGGTCTGAATACTCCTCTTCAATGCGCTCCAGAATCGCAGTTTTTCCACTCCCAGTACGGCCGATTACGAAGCATCTCGGATCTTCACGCGACTCGATGGCTTCATAGTGTCCCGACAGATAGAAGGCTTCGCTACGAAGTGGGTCCGACTCCGCTTGCGCGTTACCAAGAGTGATCTTGGTAGAGAGAACGGGACTTGTCCGCCGTTTACCCAATTCCATCGCTCCTAAAAGTATGATCTGCCGAACTTGGCTCTACTGGATCAAGGACGCGTCCCCGCGCGGCGCGCCTGTCGCCTATGTAGGCCCTCGCCTGGGCGGCCGCCTCTGCTTCCGACACGGCGGGCTGCCGCTTCGCTTCCGCCCGTCGGCCGGGCGGTGCGTCCGCCAGCGGGTCGCCTGGCGCAGCGCCGCGCGGCACGTGTGTACCCAGAGCCAACGTCGACCTCCCTCTAAAGCGGCTGTGACGGACAAGGTCGTTCGTGACTCGAGCTCCGTTACGCATCGTCGTGAGGGACCTCCATCCGAAGCCTGATCGTGACAACGGCCGCATGCTTGCTTCGCATCGGGATGCAGGGGTAGGTGTCGCAGGTCCGCCAGACCGTCTCCAGGCCGTTAGAGGCCAGGGAGCAGCGACAGACAATGAGAGCTAACGAGACGTATCACCGCAGGTCAGAGGCCATTGACAGCGAAGCGAACGAGGCCAATCAAACCCAGCTGAGAAATCTTGAACAGCTTCGAGGGGACGCAGCAGATCCAGCAGTTGATCGTGGCTCGGCGGGTGCTGGGCAAGACTTCCGCTGAACTCAAGTGACCGACCCGCTCGGCCCGCCTCCGCGAAGCGGGCCGAGCGGCTCTTTCAGTCCAGTTGCTTCTTCCCCGTGGACTGCCCGAAGAAATACCCCAGGACCAGCAGGAACGCACTGGACAGCACCTGGTTGATCTCCACGTGCGCGAACATCGCGGCCACCACGGACAGGCACATGACCAGCAGGATCGCCGCTCCGACGTAGGTCGCCACGGATTCCTTCGCGAGGAAGTTCTGCCACACCTTGGCCTTCCGCTCGTACTTGTCGATTTCCGCGGCCATCGCCGCGGCCTCGACTTCGGCGATCTTCCGGCTGGTTTCTTTCAGTTCCCCGTCGATCTCCCCGGTCTTGCTTTCGAACTCGCCGAGCAACCGGTGGAATTTCTCCTTGGCTCCGGCGTCGTCCACTTCGGACACCGCGGACCGGAGCTTGCCGATCTCCTGTCCGACGGTCAGCCCGTTGATCAATTCGAGGATCTGCTCACGCCGCTCCAGGCAGAACTTCAAGGCAGCGCGGTTGGAATTCACCTTGCGTGCGACGTCCGAACGTCCTTTCGACGCTCTCGCCGCGGCCAGCGCCTCCTTGTGCAGCGCGAGTTTCTTCCGCTGCCGGGCGATGATCCCGTCGAGCCGGGTCAGCGACGAGTGAAGGTCGTCGACGGACTGCGTCTCGAGCGAGGAACTGTCCAGTCCGTCTTTGACGAATTCCAGTTCCATTCTCCGTCTCAACCGGCTGTGCCGGTCGTCGGCTTCTTCGAACTCAACTACTTCGCGATCTTCTGAAACGCTCATGGTGTTTTCCGTTTGACGAGGGGTGCGTGATTGCGGAACCGACTGCGCGCCGTCAGCGACGCGCCGGTTGTCTACGCAGCCCCTCGCCCGCCGCTGCGGTCAGCGGCGGCACGCTTGCCCCCTGGGTCACCATCGGCCTCCCTCTGCCGACTGCACTGACCTCCGGGTCGGTCGCGAGGACTCCTTCGTTGCGGACGGTGGCCAGCCGTCGCCGTTCCGAGCTCGAACCGTGACCACGGCCGCCGCAAGGTCAATTGCGAAAAGTGCAGTAATCGTCGTGAGAAGCACAGCAAAACGCTGCGATGAAAGCTCATTCAGGCTTTTTGGGCAGCAGAATCCAGGGCGTCCAGAACCGCGTCCCCATTCGCCCGCGCCCACTCCGTCAGGGTGTGGATCGGCTCGATCAACGTCGCACCCAGCGGAGTCAGCTCGTACTCCACCCGCGGCGGCGCCTCGGCATACGCCCGCCGGCTGACGAGCCCGTGCGCCTCCAGCCGACGCAGCGTCTGGGTGAGCACCTTGCGCGAAATCCCGCCGATCAGCTCGACCAGATCGCCGTGCCGGACCGGACCCTTGCTGAGACCGGCGAGCACCACCACCGTCCACTTGTCGGCGATCAGCTCGACCGCCAGGCGCGCCGGGCAGTCGGACAGGAAGACGCCACCGGGACCGCATTCGCTCATAGCGGCAAAGGTACTCCCAGGTACCTATCGGATTCCTAGCCTGGTTTTCGTCCCCCTCCGAAAAACCAGGAGAGTCATGCGAGTCATCACCCAGCAGAAGCTTGGCGGCCCCGAAGTGCTCACGATCGTGGACGCACCCAAACCGCGGGCACTGCCGACCGAGGTCCTCGTCCGTGTCAAGGCGATCGGGCTGAATCCGTTGGAGGCGCGGCTGCGCGAAGGTGAGTTCCCGTTGCTCGGCCAGCCGCCGTTCGTCCTCGGCTGGGACGTCAGCGGCGTGGTCGAAGACGCGTTGACCTGGCGGTTCCGGCCGGGCGACGAGGTGTTCGGGATGCCGCTGTTCCCCCGCGCGGCCAACGCTTACGCCGAGGTCGTGGCGGCGCCGGCGTTGCATCTGCTGCGCAAGCCGAAGCAGCTTTCCCACCTCGAGGCCGCCGCGTTGCCGGTCGTCGGACTGACGGCGTGGCAGGGGCTGGTCGACCTCAGCGACGTGCGGGCTGGCGACCGCGTGGTGATCCACGGCGGTGGCGGCGGGGTCGGGCACGTCGCCATCCAGATCGCGAAAGCGCTTGGCGCACACGTGATCGCGACCGCCAGCGAGAGCAAGCGGGAGTTCGTCGAGGGGCTCGGCGCCGACGAAGTCATCGACTACGCGAAGGTCGACTTCGCTGAGGTGGTCCGCGAGATCGACGTTGTGCTCGACACTCTCGGCGGCGACACCGTCGAGCGGTCGCTCGATGTTCTCCGCCCCGGCGGGCATTTGGTGACGGCGGTCGCGGACGAAGACACCGAGCTGATCGCGAAGTTCGAGGCGGCCGGGATGCGGTTCAGCGGCATCGCGGTAGAGCCCGATCCGATCGGCCTGCGCGGGCTGGTCGCTCTCGTCGAGCAGGGCAAACTCCGGGTCCACGTGCAGGAGACGTTCCCGTTCGAGCGCATCGCCGACGCGCATCGGCTGCTGGACCGCGGTCATCTCCAGGGCAAGGTCGTCCTAACCGTGTGACACCGCGGCTTTAGACCTCCAGTACGATCCGTCCGCGCGCCTCGCCGGATTCCATCAATCGGTGCGCCTCGGCGGCCGACGACAGCGGCAGGCGGGTGCTGATCCGGGGCCGGAGGATTCCGGTGGACAGCGCCCGGTTGATGACGCGGGCGGCGGAGCCCAACGCGGCGATGCCGGCGTTGCTGATGGCGAAACCGCGGATGCTGGCGTCGCGCGTGTACAGCTGACCGATCGGCAGCGTCGGGGCCGACTCCATCCCGGCCATCGCCACGATGCGGCCGCCGCGGGACAACAACGGCACTGCCGAGACCAGATCGTGCTGGCCCGCGTTGTCCCACAACAAATCCACCGCAGGGAGTTTGCGGTAGAGGTCGGGGTCGGCGTAGTCGAAAACCTCGTCGGCTCCGCATTCCCGGCACCATTCCGCATCCTCGGCGCGGGCGGTCGCGATGACACGCAGGCCGGCGGTCGAAGCAAGTTGGACGACCGCGCTGCCGACCCCGCCGCCCGCGCCGAGCACCGCGATCGTCTCGCCGTAACCGGCGTCGGCGTGTTCGAAGAGGCCCAGGTACGCGGTGGCCGCGGTGTGCAGGACGGCGACGGCGTCGTCGGAAACCCCTTCTGGCAAGGGATAAAGCCGATCTTCGGGAACCGCGCAGTACTCGGAGAAGGAACCCTGCCGTCCGTCGTGGCCGAGGCTGTTGCACCACACGCGGTCGCCGGGAGCGAAGCGGTTTACTGGCGATGAGACAACAGTGCCCACCAGATCCCGGCCGATGACGAACGGGTACGAAACCGCGGTGGGATACGCGCCGGAGCGGATGAAGGTGTCGACGTGGTTCACCGCCACCGCGGAGACTTTCACCAGCACCTCGCGCGGACCCGGTTCCGGATCCGGAAGCGGGCCGACCTTGATCTCGGAACTGTCGCCGAGCGACGTCACGTATGCAGCGATCACCGGCCCACGGTACCGCCGATTTTTTTACCGGCTTCGCGCGGATATCGGAGTGCTTCCCGCTGCGCGAAAAGCAGCGTAACTGCCCAGATATGCCCGGTCAGCCGGACAAATCGTCCAGGAACTCGTCGAGGTAGCGCCAGGTCGTGCCCCGGGCCCGGCGTCCGGTCAGGACGCCGAGATGCCCGCCGGGCGCGGTGCGGAACCGGACCTCCGGCGCGTTTTCCAGCAGCTGCACCACACGTTCCACCGAAGCCCGCGGCGCGATGGTGTCGGTTTCGCCCGCCACCACCAGCATCGGTTTCTTCACGTCGGACAGGCTGATCTTGCGCCCGTTCAGGTCGACGGTGCCCTCGGCGAGGTCGTTGGTGCGGAACAGGCGGTGATACAGCTGGCCGAACGTCCGCCCGGGGTAGGCGTACATGTTGCTCATGAAGTGGTCCACCGCCTCGATCTGCGCGAGGTAGTCGCGGTCGTCGAGGTTTTTCAGGATCGCCAGCGGTTTCGTGATCTCCTTGGAGATCCCGGTGGCCCGGAACACCCGGGTGACCAAATAGGACGGTGCGCCGCCGAACACCCGGTAGACCGGGGTGAGCAGATGGCCGCCGGTGAGGTCCACGAGCGGCCGGAACGGCGCGACGATCGGGATCGCGGTGAAATCGACCGGCGAGCCGACCGCGGTGATCGATTCGATCGGCAGGGCCGGCTGGTCCGCGCTGACCAGCATGGAGAAGATCCCGCCGAGCGACCACGACACCAGGTGCACGCCCTGGCCGCCGGCGTCCTCGCTGACCTTCCGGATCGCCCTCGGCAGCACCTCGTCGATCCAGTGCTCGATGCCCAGCCGGCGGTCGGAAAACGCGACCATGCCGTAGTCCACGAGGTAAGTCGGCCGTCCGCCCTCCACCAGGTGCTCGATGAGGCTGCAGCCGCGGCGCAGATCGAAGCACAGCGCGGGGGCGGCCAGCGGCGGCACCAGCAGCACCGGCGGGCCGGAGGTCTTGGTCGCGCCGTGGGTCATCCGGTACACCGACCGGTTGGGCCCCTGGTCGATCAGCACCCTCGGCATCGGCCGCAGATCGGCGACCCCACCCTGGAACACCTTGCCCACGACGTTGGCCGCGGCGGCGGCCAACCGGGCCGGTGGGGAAACCATCTAGCGCCTCCTGGAACTCGTCGTCTGCCGGGCATCTTGCCGTGCGCGCGGGCGCGGCATCAACACGCCACTCCCGCAAGCACCCGGCAAGCGCACGTCCGCCTCAGACGCTCCCATCAGGCGGGACGGCCGACGGCGCGCTCCGGGCCGCGCGGCCCTCGTACTCCGCGCGCTCGGGCGAATGCGCGGCGGAAGCCAGCAGTTGATCCCCGCCGAGCGCGCGCACCAGCCATTCGCCGAACGCGCGCGGGAACAGCCGGGTGACGCGGCCGGTCAGATCGAGCGATTTCGGGACAAAGACGTCGAATTTCGGCCGTTCCAACGCATCGACGATCGCCGCCGCGACGTCTTCCGGGCCAACCGACTTGATGAACCGCGCCTCGCCCAGCCCGGACGCGAGTTCGGTGCGCACCACCGCGGGCATCACGCATGACACCTCGACGCCGGTGCCGCGCAGCTCCAGCCGCACCGCCTCGGACAACCCGACCACGGCGTGTTTCGTGGCGCAATACGTGGCCGCACCGGCGAATCCGGACTTTCCGGCCATCGACGCCACGTTCACGATGTGCCCCCGGCCGCGCGGCTTCATCCGTTTGACGGCCTCGCGGGTGCCGTGCACGACCGCGTGCACGTTGATCTCCAGCATCCGCCGCGTCGCCGCGTCGTCCTCCTCGTCCAGCGGCGAAAGCGGCATGATTCCGGCGTTGTTGATCAGCACGTCGATCGGCCCGACGGTGCGTTCGACGTCGTCCAGGAACGCGGTGAAGGCGGCCGTGTCGGTGACGTCCAGCGGCGACGCGACCACGTCCGGACCCAGCTCGCCTGCGGTTTTCTCGGCACGGACCCGGTCGAGGTCGCCCAGCACGAGCAGGGCGCCCCGCCGGTGCAGGGCGGCGGCGGTGGCCGCGCCGATGCCCTGCGCACCGCCGGTGACGACGACGACCTTCCCGGAGAGCGACTGCCTGGCCATGGCGGACTCCTCCACTCTATTGACACTTAGCCAATATCGTCCTCCGTGCCCGGCCTTGCCGCTATCCCCCAACCCGTTGTTCAAGAACCTGGCCGAGCCAGCCGTCGACGGTGAACTGCTCGGTCGGCTTGAAGCCCTGGCTCTCGTAGTAGCGCGGCAGATCGCCGTCGCCGCCCGCCCAGCAGTCGACGCGCACGAGGTCGATCCCGCGCCGTTGCGCCTCGGCCATGGCGTGCTCAAGCAGTCGCGCGCCGACCCGGTGCCCGGTGAACCGGCGGGAGGTGATCAGCAGCCGCACGTACAGTTCGGGCTCGTCGACCGCCGGGGTGTAGGGCATGGGCTGCCCGAGGATCAGTGCGCCCGCGGGTTTTCCGTCGATCTCCGCCATCCGGAACCCGGGCTCGGCCACGAACTCGTGCACGCGTTCGACGCGTTTCGGGTTCGTACTCCACGGCTGCGTGCCCCATTGGCCCGCGCTGCCGCGCGCGACCAGCCATTCGACGGCCTCGTCGAAAAACCCCAGCAGAACGTCTGCGTCTCCGGCGGCCCCAGGCCGGATGGTGAACTCCATAAGCCCACAATAGGGACAAGTGAAGCAGCGCCGCCGGGACTCCGCCCGGACGCCCCGGCGGCGCTGGGTCTCAGGCGCCGACCCCGAGGTGGCGCGCGATGAGCATCCGCTGCACCTCGCTGGTGCCCTCGCCGATTTCCAGGATCTTCGCGTCGCGGTAGAAGCGGCTGACCGGGAATTCGTTCATGAAGCCGTAGCCGCCGAAAATCTGCGTCGCGTCGCGGGCGTTGTCCATCGCCGCGTTCGACGCCACCAGTTTCGCGATCGACGCTTCCTTCTTGAACGGTTCGCCGCGCAGCATCTTCGACGCCGCCTGGTAGTACGCCAGCCGAGCGGTGTGCGTGCGCACTTCCATGTCCGCGATCTTGAACTGGATCGCCTGGTACTCGCCGATCCGGTGGCCGAACGCGACGCGGTCCTTCGCGTATTTCAGGCATTCGTCCACACAGCCCTGCGCGAGGCCGACGCTCAGCGCGGCGATCGCCACCCTGCCCTCGTCCAAAATGGACAAGAACTGGGCGTAGCCGCGGCCCCGCTTGCCGACCAGGTTCTCCGCGGGCACGCGGACGTCCGAAAAGGACAGTTCGTGGGTGTCCGAGCAGTTCCAGCCGACCTTCGAGTACTTCGGGGCCACCGTGAAGCCCGGCGTGCCGGACGGGACGATGATCGCCGAGATCTCCTTGCGGCCGTTCTCCATCACGTCGGTGACCGCGGTGACGGTGACCAGCTTCGTGATGTCGGTGCCGGAGTTGGTGATGAACGCCTTGCTGCCGTTGATGACCCATTCGTCGCCGTCGAGCCGGGCGCGCGTGCGGGTGGCTCCCGCGTCGGAGCCGCCGCCGGGTTCGGTGAGCCCGAACCCGCCGAGCGCCTCGGCGGTGGTCAGCATGGGCAGCCAGGTTTCCTTCTGTTCCTGGGTGCCGAAGCGGTAAATGGGCATCGCGCCGAGCGAAACCCCCGCCTCCAGCGTGATCGCGACCGAGGAGTCGACCCGCGCCAGTTCCTCCAGAGCCAGGCACAGCGCGAAGTAATCCCCGCCCATGCCGCCGAACTCCTCCGGGAACGGCAGGCCGAACAGGCCCATCTCGCCCATCTTGGCGACCAGTTCGTACGGGAATTCTTCCTTTTCGTACAGCGGCCCGATCACCGGCGCGACCTCCGCCTGCGCGAAGTCCTCGACCGTCTTGCGAAGCGCTTCGTATTCCTCGTCCAGCCGGAAGTCGATCACTGCTTCTCCTCTGCTGCGCTCACCACGGCCAGCGTTTCGTCGAGCGCGACCTGCTGGCCGACCCGCACGGAAAGCTCAGTCACCACACCGTCGATCGGCGCGGTCACGGTGTGCTCCATCTTCATCGCCTCGACGACCAGCAGCGGCGTCCCCGCGCTCACCACGTCGCCTTCGGCCGCCTTCACCACCAGCACCGTTCCCGGCATCGGGCTTTTCACCGGACCAGCGCCCGCCGCCTCACCGCGTGCGGACAGCGTCTGTTCCTGGTCGGCGAACGCGAACGACTGTCCCTCGCGGGCCAGCCACACTGTCCGTTGTGGACCGTCAGCGCAGCGGTACCGCTCCACGCCGTTCGCCCGGCGCACCTCCAGCAGATCACCTTCCCGGCGAGCGGAAACGCGCACCGGCTCGGCGTCGTCCACCCGCACCGAAGCGTCCGACGGCGTGCCTTCGACCCGCACGACGGCTTGGGTTTCCCCCGCGCGCAAGCGGAAAGTGACTCCGCCGGGACCGCTGAGCCGCCATCCGCTCGGGACGTCCCACGGGTCCACGATCGCGCCGGTCGGCTGGAGCGAAATCAGCCGGTCCATTGCCGCGGCGACGAAAAATCCGGCCGGAACCTCCGACGAGACCAATTCGGACAGTCGCCGGTCCACCAGTTCGGTGTCCAGCTTCCCGGCGCGGACATCCTCGTCGGCGAGCAGGCCGCGCAGGAACGCGATGTTCGTGCCGAGGCCGAGCAAAGCGGTGTCGGCGAGCGCGCGGTCGAGTTTCTGCAGCGCGGACGCCCGGTCCGGGCCGTGCGCGATGATCTTCGCCAGCATCGGGTCGTAGTTCGACCCGACCACCGCGCCGACCGACATCCACGAGTCCACCCGCACGCCGTCGCCGGAGGGCTCGTGCACGGCGAGCACCGTGCCGCCGGTCGGGATGAAGCCGCGCGCCGGATCCTCGGCGTAGACCCGGGCTTCGACCGCGTGCCCGTCGAGGCGCACCTCGTCCTGCGTCAGCCCGAGTGGCTCCCCTGCCGCCACCCGCACCTGCCAGGACACCAGGTCGAGGCCGGTCACCATTTCCGTGACCGGGTGCTCGACCTGCAGCCGGGTGTTCATCTCCATGAAGAAGAACTCGTCCGGGTTGTGCGCGGACATGATGAACTCGACCGTGCCCGCGCCGACGTAGCCGACCGACCGCGCGGCTTCCGCGGCCGCCGCGCCCATTTTCGCCCGGGTGGCCTCATCGAGCAGCACCGACGGCGCTTCCTCGATGATCTTCTGGTGCCGCCGCTGCAGGCTGCACTCGCGTTCGCCGAGGTGCAGCACGGTGCCGTGGGTGTCGGCCAGCACCTGGATCTCGATGTGCCGCGGCGTGGTGACGAACCGCTCCATGAGCAGTGTGTCGTCGCCGAACGAACTTTTCGCTTCGCGGCGCGCGGATTCGATCGCAGCGTCCAATTCGGACTCTTCGTGCACCAGGCGCATGCCCTTGCCGCCACCACCGGCGGACGGCTTCAACAGCAGCGGATAACCAACTTTAGCCGCCGCTTCGGCGAAACCGCCCTCCGGAATGTCCACATCGGACGCACCGGGCACCACCGGGACACCGGCCGCGGAAACCGTGGCCTTCGCGCGGATCTTGTCGCCCATCTTGTCGATCGCTTCCGGCGGCGGGCCGATGAAGACCAGCCCGGCCTCCGCGCAAGCCCGTGCGAACGCGGTGTTCTCGGCGAGGAAGCCGTAGCCAGGATGCACCGCCTGTGCGCCGGTTTCCTTCGCCGCGGCGACAATCGCCGGAATCGACAGGTAGCTCTTCGCGGCTTCGGCCGGGCCGAGACGCACTGCGGTGTCGGCCTCGCGCACGTGCCGGGCGTCGGCGTCCGCGTCGCTGTACACCGCGACGGAACGGATCCCGAGCGCACGCAGCGACCGGATTACGCGAACCGCGATCTCCCCGCGGTTGGCGACCAGAACAGTCTCGAACACGCTCATCACATCCGGAAGACGCCGTAGTTGACTTCGGGCAAAGGCGCGTTAGCCGCGGCCGACAAGGCGAGCCCGAGCACCGTGCGGGTGTCCGCCGGGTCGATCACGCCGTCGTCCCACAGCCGCGCGGTGGAGTAGTACGGGCTGCCCTGCTCCTCGTACTGCTCGCGGATCGGGTCCTTGAACGCTTCTTCGTCCTCTGTGGACCATTCGCCGCCGCGACCCTCGATCGCGTCGCGGCGCACCGTCGACAGCACCGACGCGGCCTGCTCGCCGCCCATCACGGAAATCCGCGCATTCGGCCACATCCACAGGAATCGCGGCGAATACGCCCGGCCGCACATGGAGTAGTTGCCCGCGCCGAAAGACCCGCCGATGATCACGGTGAACTTCGGCACCCGCGCGCAAGCCACCGCGGTGACCATTTTCGCGCCGTGCTTGGCGATGCCGCCCGCCTCGTACGCGCGGCCGACCATGAAGCCGGTGATGTTCTGCAGGAACACCAACGGGATCGAGCGCCGGTCGCACAGTTCGATGAAATGCGCGCCCTTCATCGCGGACTCGGCGAACAGCACGCCGTTGTTCGCGATGATGCCGACTGGGTGGCCGTGGATGTGCGCGAAGCCGGTGACGAGCGTCGAGCCGTACTCCTTCTTGAACTCCGCGAACCGGCTGCCGTCGACGATGCGGGCGATGACCTCGCGCACGTCGTACGGGGTGCGCGAATCCGTCGGCACCACGCCGTACAACTCGCGTTCGTCCACTGCGGGCGGCTCGATCGCCTTCACGTCCCACGGCCGCGGCGTGCGCGGGCCAAGGGTGGAGACGATGTCACGGACGATGCGGAGCGCGTGCGCGTCGTCGTCCGCCAGATGGTCGGTGACACCGGACTGGCGGGCGTGCACGTCGCCGCCGCCCAGTTCCTCGGCCGTCACGACCTCTCCGGTCGCGGCCTTCACCAACGGCGGTCCCCCAAGGAAAATCGTGCCCTGATTGCGCACGATGACCGCTTCGTCGCTCATCGCCGGGACGTACGCACCACCCGCGGTGCACGAGCCGAGCACCGCGGCGATCTGCGGGATGCCGCGCGCGGACATGGTGGCCTGGTTGTAGAAAATCCGGCCGAAGTGCTCGCGGTCCGGGAAAACCTCGTCCTGGCGCGGCAGGAACGCGCCGCCCGAGTCGACCAGGTAAATGCACGGCAGGTTGTTGTGCAGGGCGACTTCCTGCGCCCGCAGGTGCTTCTTCACCGTCATCGGGTAGTACGTGCCGCCCTTGACCGTGGCGTCGTTGGCCACGATCACGCATTCGCGGCCGGACACCCGCCCGATCCCGGTGATGATGCCCGCGGACGGGGCCTCGTCGTCGTACAGCCCGGTCGCGGCGAGCGGCGAAAGCTCGAGGAACGGGGATCCCGGGTCGAGCAGCGCGTCCACCCGGTCGCGCGGCAGCAGTTTGCCGCGTTCCACATGGCGGGCGCGCGACTTCTCCGGCCCGCCGAGCCGGGCGGCGGCGAGCCGCTTGTGCAGATCCTCGACCAGTTCTCCGTGCGAGGTGACGCTCCGGGCGAAGGTGTCGCTGCTCGGATCCGCGGAACTGCGCAGTACCGGCGTGTCCATGGCTCTCCGTCGAGACGTTAGCGGTCGTTAACTCCGCCGAGAATGTTAGTGCTCGTTAACCGTCGTGTCCAGCCCAGCACAAGGCACCCGGCCACGCGGCCGGGTGAAAGAGGGAACAGGTCAGCCCGCGACGGCGTCGGAGATCCAGCCGGCCACCGGCAGATCCCGTTCGAGGCATTCGACCGACAACCGGATCGTCCAGCGCAGCGCCTGCAGCAAGAGGCTGTCGACTTCATTCGGAGCGGCGCTCGCCAACGCGATCTCGACCTGTTCGCGAGCGGCGGCCGTATTGCCGTGCACCTCGGCGAGCAGCGTGCGGACGGCGGTGCGCACCGGCGGATCGGCCTGGTCGATCGAAACCTCTTCGCCCGCTTCGTCGAAGACCTGCACCTTGACCGGGGCGGTGCCGCCGTCACCGAGGGTGGACACCATCGCACTGCACTCGCCGAAGAGCAGCAGCATCAGCTCTTTGGTTTCCTCGGCGCGTTCGGCCGGCTCCGCGGACGAGGGCGTGACCTCTTCCAGCGCCTCCGTGTCCTCGCCAAGGCTGATGGCGACGAGCGCGCGCTGCGCCTTCTCGACGAGCCGCTGCTCGCCCTCGCTCCGGTCCGCGGTCACGTGCCTATCAAACACCAGACCGGCGGTCGGCGGGATACCCCGGATCGCGGCCTCAGCCCGCCGCGGAAAGCGCACCCAGCGCGAGGCGGCACAGCAGATCCGCCAGTGCGCTGTCACCGAGATGGCGGTTGTAGGGCGTCGAGTTGATCAAGCCGAACACGGCGTGTGCCGCCGACCGCGCCTGGCGTTCGCCGAGCCCGGGCACAGCTTCGCGAATCGCCCGCACCCACACCTCGACGTACTGCCGCTGGAGCGCGCGCACCTGCTTGCGGTCACCGTCGGTGAGGTTCGCGAGATTGCGTTCCTGCACGGTGATCAGCGAAGGATGCTCCAGCGCGAAGTCGACATGGAACCGCACGAGCGCGGCCAGCAGTTCGTCCGGCGTGCCGCCCGCCTCGGCTCGCGCGGTGCCGCCTTCGAGCAGATAATGGCTGATCGAGTTCAGCATTTCCCCGAGAATCGCGTCCTTGCTGCGGAAATGCCGGTACAGCGCGGGACCGGAGATGCCGACTGCCGCACCGATGTCGTCGATGCCGACGCCGTGGAAACCGTGGTGGGCGAACAGCTCGGCGGCGGCGGAGAGGATCTGTTCCCGTCTGTTCGGCTTCGCGCCGTTCACCAGTGGGAGGGAATTCGCCGACATCCGCACATAGTAGGTCCCGCGGTTAGCGGGCGCTAACTTCCCGTCCTACTTCCTGCCTGGGCCAAGTGGACGCACCCGGATTTCAGGGGTGTCTCGTGGGGATTGCACCTGGTAAAGCTTTACCGCGTCAAGCTGTCACGACAGGAGTGACCTATGGCTGCAAACACCCGTCAACCATCACGACGCATCCTTCGGATGTGCGCGGCCCTGGGGGTCGCTCTCGCAACCTCGCTCGGGCTCGCGTCCACGGCGAGCGCTGCGTCGCAAAACTACGTCGCGCTCGGCGACTCCTACTCCTCCGGAGTGGGGGCCGGGAGCTACAACGGAGATTCCGGCAGCTGCAAACGCAGTGCCAACGCCTACGGCCAGCTGTGGGCCAACGCCCACTCCGGCACCAATTTCACCTTCCTCGCCTGCTCGGGCGCGAAGACCGGCGACGTGCTGAACCAGATCGGCTCGATGCCGTCGGACGCCACCTTGATCACGCTCACCGTGGGCGGCAACGACGCCGGATTCACCGACGTGATCAAGACCTGCACGCTGGGAAGCGACCAGACCTGCGTGGACCGGGTCAACACCGCCAAGACCTACGTCCAGAACACCCTGCCCGGGCTGCTGGACAGCGTGTACTCGGCGGCCAAGAGCAAGGCTCCCGGCGCTCAGCTGGTCGTGCTGTCCTACCCGCGGTTCTACACCGTGCCCGGGTCGTGCAGCGTCGGGCTGAGCGACACGAAACGGTCGGCGATCAACTCCGGCGCGGACACGCTCGCTTCGGTGATTTCGTCCCGGGTTTCCGCGGCAGGCGGGAAGTTCGTGGACGTCCGGCCGGCGTTCGTCGGGCACAACATCTGCTCTTCGGCGAGCGACTACCTGCACAGCTTGACCTGGCCGGTGGACGAGTCGTACCACCCGACTGCCGCCGGGCAGCGGGGCGGCTACTACTCGCCGCTGACCTCGGCGATCGGCTGACGTTTCGCGAAGATCGGTGAAGGCCGCCTTGAGTTCGCTCAAGGCGGCCTTCACCGCGTCTCAGCCCAGCAGAGTCTTGACCAGCGCGGCGATCTGCTCGGTTTCGATGAGAAACGAGTCGTGGCCGTACGGCGACGTCAGCACGGTTGCCTCGCCGCCGAGCGCTGCCGCCATCGCGCTCGATTGATACGGCGGATAGAGCCGATCGCTGTCCACCGCGGCGACCACGGTGCGCGCGGTGACCCGGCTCAACGCGGCCGCCACCCCGCCTCGGCCGCGGCCGACGTCGTGAGTGTTCATGGATTCGGTGAGCACCACGTAGGAACCCGCGTCGAACCGGTGGACGAGCTTGTCCGCGTGATGGTCCAGATAGGACTCGACCGCGAACCGGCCGCCCGTCAGCGGGTTTTCGTCCTGCTGCGCGCGGTTTCCGAAACGCGTCTCCAGTTCGGGTTCGCAGCGGTAGGTGACGTGCGCGATCCGCCGGGCCACGCCCAAGCCGCGACAAGGGCCTTCGGCCGCAGCGTAGTAGTCGCCGCTGTGCCAGGCCGGATCTCCTCGGATCGCGTGGAGTTGAGGCGCGGCCCAAGCGATCTGCTCGGCGGACGCCCGGGCGGTCGAGGCGAGAACGAGCGCGGAGGCAACCCGATCGGGTTGACTTACTGCCCATTCGAGGGCACGCATCCCGCCCATCGAACCGCCGGCGACGGCGGTCCAGCGTTCAATGCCGAGTGCGTCCGTGAGGGCCGCTTCGGCGTTGACCTGATCTCGGACGGTCAGCGCCGGGAATCGGCTTCCCCATGCCTGCCCGTCCGGGGCGGGCGAGGACGGGCCGGTCGACCCCTGACAGCCGCCGAGGACGTTAGGGGCGACGACAAACAGCTCGCCGGTGTCGAAAGCCTTGCCGGGGCCGATCAGTCCGTCCCACCATCCGGAACTCGGATGTCCGGGTTCGGCGGGACCGGCGGCGTGGCTGTCGCCGGTGAGCGCGTGCTCGATGAGGACGGCGTTGGAACCGTCGGAGTTGAGCGTTCCCCACGTTTCGTACGCGAGGGTGTAGCCGGGCAGGGTCGCACCGGCCTCCAGCGCGAGCGCGCCGGGGCCGGTGAACCACTGCCGTCTGCCGGGTGGGTCCCCCGCCCGCCACGCGCCGGTGACGGGCGGAAGACTCGCGCCGGGATCCGTCACAGCGCCGCCTTGGCGGCCCGGAAGCCCGCCTCGAGATCGGCCTTCAGGTCCTCGATTCCCTCCAGCCCGACAGCGAGCCGCACAAGACCCGGCGTGACACCGGAGGCGAGCTGTTCCTCGGGGCCGAGCTGGCTGTGCGTGGTCGAAGCCGGGTGCACGATCAGACTGCGCACGTCGCCGAGGTTCACCAGCTGGCTGTGCAGTTCGGTGCCGTCGACGAACTTCCGGCCCGCCTCGACTCCGCCGCGAAGCTCGAACGACAGCACCGCGCCGACGCCGCGCGGCAGATACTTCTGCGCCGCCGCGTGGTACGGGCTCGACGGCAGCCCGGCGTAGTAGACCTTCTCGACCTCGTCGCGCTCTTCCAGCCATTCCGCGAGGGCCTGCGCGTTGGCGGAGTGCCGCTCCACGCGCAGCGACAGGGTCTCGATGCCCTGCAGGATGAGGAAGCTGTTCAGCGGAGCGATCGCCGCGCCGGTGTCGCGCAGGATCTGCACGCGCGCCTTGGCCGCGAACGCGCCCGGCCCGAGCGCCTCCCAGTACTTGAGACCGTGGTAGCTGGGGTCGGGCTCGTTGAAGCCCGGGAACCGGCCCGGGTCCTTGCCGAAGTCGAAGGTGCCGCCGTCGACCAGAACGCCGGCGACAGTCGTGCCGTGTCCGCCGAGGTACTTCGTCGCCGAGTGCACGACGATGTCCGCGCCGTGTTCGATCGGGCGGACCAGGTACGGCGTCGGCACCGTGTTGTCCACGACCAGCGGGACCCCGGCTTCGTGCGCGAGGTCGGCGACCTTGCGGATGTCGAGGACGGCGCTGCTCGGGTTGGCCAGCGTCTCGGCGAAGAACAGCTTGGTGTTCGGCCGGACCGCGGCCCGCCACTGCTCCGCGTCGTCCTGGTCGTCGATGAAGGTGACCTCGATGCCGAGCTTCGGCAGCGTGTAGTGGAACAGGTTGTAGGTGCCGCCGTACAGCGACGGGCTGGTGACGAAGTGGTCGCCAGAGTTGGCCAGGGTCAGGATCGCCGCGGTGACCGCCGCCGAACCGGAGGCGAAGGCCAGCCCGGCGACGCCGCCTTCGAGGGTGGCGACGCGCTGCTCCAGCACGTCCTGGGTCGGGTTGTTGATGCGGGTGTAGATGTGCCCGGGCTCGGCGAGGCTGAACAGATCGGCCCCGTGCTGCGTGTCGCGGAAGACGTACGACGTGGTCTGGTAGATCGGCGTCGCGCGGGCGCCGGTGGCCGGGTCGGGTGCCGCCCCCGCGTGGATCTGCTTGGTCTCGAAGGACCAGCTCGTGGTGTCTTCCGGCATCTGCTCGCTCCTAGCGGTCGGGATCGGGTCGGCTGGCGGCGACGCTAACCAGGCCGGACGAACCGCCCAACCGCTCTCACGGGATGAGAGCCCTACGCACCCGAACGTAGGAACAAGTGCCGAGCGCGGGCGGACGACGCGACCCGGCCGCGCGGCGCACGCTCAGGCGCATGGACTGGAGAATGCGGCCGGCGACCCGGAAGTGGTTCCTGTTCGGCCACGTCGTCACGTCGGTCGGCTGGCTCGGAGCCGAACTCGCGGTGCTGATCTGCAGCGTTCTCGCGATCGCCGGCTCCGATCCGGTGACCGTGCGCAGCGCGAACGTCATCGCCGGCGTGCTCGCCGGTGCGCTCTACTTCCCGGCCAGCCTGCTCGCCCTGGCGACCGGGGTCGTGCTCGGGCTCGGCACGAAGTGGAAGCTGGTGCGCTACCACTGGGTGCTGTGGAAACTGCTGGCGACACTTGCCCTTTTCGTCGGCGGAAACCTGCTGGTGGTCCCTTCTTTCGTCGCGCACGGCGAGCAGGCGTCGCGCGGCGAGATCGTCGGGGCGAGCGCGGTGTCCGGCACGGGGGCGATGAGCGTCGGCCTGACCTTGCTTCTGGCGGCGACGCTGGTGTCGTACTTCAAACCGTGGCCGAAGCTCTTTCGCGCTAACTAGTGCCGCGGGTGGCGAAACCGGGGCAGTCTTCTACCGTTCCAGCAAGAACGTCAGAAGCGCTGGAGGTAGCTGTGGTCTCGGTACGCAGCGTCGTGGACCGGGTCGGTCCCACGCTGCTCCACGCGCTTCTCGTGCCGGACGACTGTCCAGCGGTCGGTGATGTGGTGATCGCCGAGCCGGGTGCGGAGTCCGCCATCGCCGCGGGCGACCTGGTACTGGGCGTCGCCACGATCGAGGCGGCGGACGCCGCGGCACTCGTCCGGGTGAGCGCCGGGCGGGGTGCGGCGGCAGTGCTGCTGAAACCGCCGCTGGCCGCGAAACAATCGGTGCGACGCGCGGCGAAGTCGGCGGGGATCGCGTTGATCCAGGTGCACGCGGCGACGTCGTGGGCGCAGCTGGTCTGGCTGTTGCGCACGGTCCTGGACGCGCTCGCCGACGAATCCGAAGCACTCGAAGAAGGCGGCGACCCGGGATCCGGCGACCTCTTCCGGCTCGCCGACGCCGTGGCCGCGGTGGTCGACGCGTCGGTGACGATCGAGGACACCAACTCGCGCGTGCTCGCCTACTCCGCACGCCAGGACCTCACCGACCCGGCCCGCGTGGCGACGATCATGGGCCGCCGCATCCCGGACGACGTGCTGGCCCGGTTCCGCTCGCGCGGCGTTTTCCGCGAGCTCTCCCGGGGCAGGCAGACGATTTTCGTCCCGGCCCAGCGCGACGGGACCCTGCCGCGGCTGATCGTGCCGATCCGGATGGGCGGCGAACTGCTGGGTTCGATGTGGGCCGTCGTCCCCGGCCCGGTTTCGGAGGAACGCGCGGCGGCTTTCGCGGACGCGGCCCCAGTGGTCGCACTGCACCTGCTGCGGCGGCGCGCACATACGGACGCGCAGCGCCGGGCCTCCGCGGAACTGCTGCGCGCGGTGCTGGAAGGACAGGTCCCGCCGCGACGAGTGGTCGCCGAGCTGGACCTGTCCGACGAACCGCACCGAGTCGTCGTCGTGGACGTCAGCGGCGGCGACAGCCGGGACGCCGAAGGACTGTTGCTGGCGTTGTTGGAACGGATTTCGCAGGGCTTCGGACGCCGCCCGGTCGCGGCCGATCTGGGCGGACTGCTGTACGTCGTGGTGCCAGATCGCGACGGCGAGGGCGGCTGGCCGGAACTGCGGGCGGCCCTGCTCGCCCAACCCGCGTCTCGCCGAGGCGGGCTTCCGCGTGCGGCCGCGGGTGCCCCGGGCGATCCGACCGCGCTGGCCGCGTCGCGAGCCCAAGCAGACGAAGCGCTGGGGCTGTTGCGGGCAGGCCTGGTCGAAGGCCGAGTCGTGGCTTACGACGAGGCGTGGACCGCGCTAGTTCTGCACCGCGCCGCCGCCGGAGCAGCGGCGGCGCAGGTATCCGAACTCGGCCCACTCGGCGTGCTGCGCGCGCACGACGAAGCGAGCAACGCCGGGTACGTCGACACTCTCTACGAATGGCTCCGCCACCCCGGCGACCCCCGCGCCGCCGCGGAACGCCTGCGAATTCACCCGAACACGTTGCGGTACCGGATGAAACGCCTGCTGGAACTGGTCCCGCTGAACCTAGACGACCCCGACGTCCGGCTCGCCCTGCTCACCCAGCTGATCGCTCTCCGCTGGAACTGACCTGGTAGCTGAGATCGGTGGCCCGCAACGATTCCGGGGCCATCCGGATCCACACCGTGCCGCGCTCGGCCGGGTCGTCGAGCAGATAGGCGCGAAACCGCGGGTCCCACGCGGACTCGTCCGGCCCCAGGTACCGCACCAGTTTCCGCCGCCCCCGCGGCACGTCGAACGGCTCGACGGCGGCCTGCCCGCGCGCGATCACCTGCCGTACCAAGCCGGTCGCGAGATCGCAAACGTCCACAGTCACCGCGATCCGCGGCTCCGCGCGCACCCGGCCGGGCAGCCGCGACCACGGGCCGCTGAGGATCCAGAACGCCTTGTCCTCCCAGAGATACCAGGTGGGCCGGACCGTCGGACCCGCGGTGGCGACCCGGGCGGTCAGCGGCTGGGCGAGGAAGGTGTCGACGTCGAAACCGGTCACGCGATCAACAACGTCTTCCCGATCGTGCCGCGAGATTCGATCGCCGCGTGCGCATCGGCCGCGCGCTCCAGCGGGAAACGCTGCCCGATCACCGGCGTGAGCTGTCCCGCCGCGGCAGCCGCCAACGCCGATTCGGTGTACTCCCGCATCGCCGCCGCGTCGCCAATCGACCGGACCAGCTTCACCCCCCGCGCGGCAGCGTCCTCTTCGGACACTTCCGCCCACGAACCGCTTGCCAGGCCGTACATCGCCATCCGCCCGCCGGGCCGCAGGAGAGTGAACGCCGCGGTGCCGACCGCGCCTCCCACACCGTCGAACACCACATCCACCTCCCCAGCCGCCGCGGTCCACTGCGGATCGGTGTAGTCGACCACCACGTCCGCACCCAATTCCTGGGCCCGCGCAAGCTTTTCCGCCCCGCCCGCAGCCGCCACCACCTCCGCACCAGCGGCCTTCGCCAGCTGCACCAGGAGGCTGCCGACCCCTCCCGCAGCGGCCTCGACAAGGACCCGTTCCCCCGGCGCCACCGCCGTCGCGTGCACCAGCCCGGTCGCCGTCCGTCCATCGGCCAGCAACGCGACAGCCACGTCGAGACTGAGCGCCTGCGGCACCGGGAACACCAACGCCGCGTCCACGACCGCGCGCTGGGCGTAGCCGCCGCTGCCGCCGGTCGACGTCACCACGCGTTTCCCGACCAGCGCCGGATCAACGCCCTCCCCTGCGCGGCTGATCACTCCCCCGACGCCGTTCCCCGGCACCATCGGCAGCGAGCCCGCGAACGGCCCGGTCCCGCTCGCCCGGAACTGCGTTTCCACGAAGGTGACGTTGGCGAACGCCACCTCGATCAGCACCTGCCCCGGCCCGGGTACCGGATCGGGAGCGTCCCCCGCCTCCAGCACCGCCGGTCCGCCGAACTCCCGCAGCCACACCGCTCGCATGTAAGCCCTTCCTCGAGTCTCCGCCGGGCGTCAGCCAACTACCTCGAGTGCGGTCGAGGTCAAGAGCGTTGTCCTGGCAGCACTACTGACCGGGCGCAAGACTGTGGCGAGGGGATGATGACACCGCTGTCCGGGTAGATCACCGTGAGTGCCAACACCTTCGACCAGAACCGCCGCCAGGAGGCAGGACAGTGCGCATCGCCGTTCCCCGTGAGATCAAGAAGCACGAGTACCGGGTCGCGTTGACCCCGGCCGGCGTGCACGAGCTGGTCGGTCGCGGGCACGACGTCTTCGTCGAGACGGGTGCCGGGATCGGGTCGTCCATCACGGACGAGGAGTACGTCGCCGCGGGCGCCAAGGTGCTCGCCACCGCGGACGAGACGTGGGCCGAGGGCGAGCTCGTGCTGAAGGTGAAGGAGCCGATCGCCGAGGAGTACCCGCGGCTGCGCAAGGATCTGGTGCTGTTCACCTACCTGCACATCGCCGCGGACCGCCCGCTGACCGACGCGCTGCTGGCCGCCGGCACGACCGCGATCGCTTACGAGACGGTGCAGAAGCCGAACGGCGCGCTGCCGCTGCTGGCCCCGATGTCCGAGGTCGCGGGCCGCCTCGCCCCGCAGGTCGGCGCCTACGCCCTGATGAAGCCGAGCGGCGGCCGGGGCGTTCTGCCCGGCGGCATCCCCGGCGTGCACCCCGCGCGAGTCGTCGTCATCGGCGGCGGCGTGGCAGGCCTCAATGCCGCCCGCGTCGCGCTGGGCCTCGGCTCGGACGTGGAAATCCTGGACACGAACGTCGACCGCCTCCGCCAGATCGACAACGACTTCGGCGGCCGCATCCGCACCGTGACTTCGAACCGCCTGTCGGTGGAGGAATCGGTTCTGGAAGCCGACATGGTCATCGGCGCGGTCCTGGTCCCCGGCGCGAAGGCCCCGAAGCTGGTCTCCAACGACCTGGTCTCCCGCATGAAGCCGGGCAGTGTCCTGGTCGACATCGCCATCGACCAGGGCGGCTGCTTCGCCGACTCGCGCCCGACCACCCACGACGACCCGACCTACACGGTCCACAACTCGGTCTTCTACTGCGTGGCCAACATGCCCGGTGCGGTCCCGCGCACGAGCACCTACGGCCTCACCAACGTCACCCTCCCCTACGCCGTGCAACTGGCGGACAAGGGCTGGAAGGCCGCCCTCTCCGCCGACCCCGCCCTGGCCCTGGGCCTGAACACCCACTCCGGCGCCCTGACCAACGCCCCGGTGGCCACCGCCCACAACCTCCCCCACACCCCCGTCGAAACCGCCCTGGCCTGACACCCCCCGAACAAAGCGGCGAGGACCCCCTGGTCCTCGCCGCTTCCTTTATCCCCCAACACCTTCTGTTCCGCCCAGCCTCGCCCAGCCGAAACACCTTTTGTTCCAACCACCCCACTACCCAACCGCCACTCACCAGCACCGCGGGGGTCCGGGGGGCTCGGCCCCCCGGGCGATATGACGCCCCTTCCTGGGCGAAGCGCGGCCACGCGCGAGCACAGGAAGGGAAGAAGGGGCGACCCGCTCAACCAGCCTGGGGGTCACTGGGAGCGGGTCGCCGGGTCCTAGCTTAAAGAACATTCGGCTGGCGCGCTCGCCCGGGGGTGGATTTTGCCGGGGTTCTTACCCGTGACCAGGTGAACGTTCAACCTTTTACCTGTGCTGGCGGAGCGAGGCTTTCCCTGGTCCGCGCGGCTTCGAGAGTCGTCGGCAACCCGCTGGAGTGCCGTTCGTCACCTCGGCTGGCGGCGGGCCGGTTGTGCCCGTTTGGTCGGGGCCGCGGGCTCGCTCGGGAATAAATTGTCGGTGCCGCTCCCTAACCTTGTGAT
Source organism: Amycolatopsis sp. NPDC104775 (assembly GCF_055583325.1). Taxonomy (NCBI): domain Bacteria; kingdom Bacillati; phylum Actinomycetota; class Actinomycetes; order Pseudonocardiales; family Pseudonocardiaceae; genus Amycolatopsis; species Amycolatopsis sp. NPDC104775. The sequence continues at coordinate 363,309 of NZ_JBVJOE010000002.1, read as the reverse complement.
GTGACCACCACTGCGACGCCCGCGCGTCAAGACCGTCCGATTGCTGAGACGGCGCCCCCATCGGTCGGCTGGGTGCGCCGGTTGTCCGCTGCCTGCTGGGAGCATCGCGGCGTTGTCGTGCTCGCGATGACCGCGGCGATCTTGAGCGTCGGCGTGCAGGCGGCGAGTCCGCTGCTGGTGCGGTCGGCGGTGGACGACGCGGTGGCCGGGCATACGTCGCAGCTGTCCGGGCTCGCGGTGGCGCTGGTGGCGTTGCAGCTCGTGGCGTTCGGGTCGGCGTTCCTGCGCCGGTATGTCGGCGGGCGGCTGGCGCTGGACGTGCAGCACGATCTGCGCAACCGGGTGTTCGGCGCGGTTTCGCGGCTGGACGGCGGGAAGCAGGACGCGCTGCGCACCGGGCAGGTCGTCTCGCGCGCGATTTCGGATTTGCAGCTGGTCACCGGGTTGCTGATGCAGGTTCCGCTGTCGGCGGGTTCGGTGATTTTCGCGGTGCTGTCGCTGGGTGCGATGGTGTGGATGTCGCCGTTGCTCACGCTTATCGCGCTGGTGGTCGCGCCCGCGGTGGGGATCGTCGTGGCGTTGAGCAGGCGGCGGTTGTTCCCGGCGACCTGGTCGGCGCAGCAGCGGGCGGCGGATGTCGCGCAGCAGGTCGAAGAAACCGTCACCGGCGTGCGCGTGGTGAAGGGGTTCGGGCAGGAGGCGCGCGAAGTCGCCCGGCTGGAGCGCACGGCTCGGAAGCTCTTCGCGGAGCGGTTGCGCGCGGCGAAGCTGTCCGCGCTGCCGACGGCGACCACGTCGGCGCTGCCCGCCGCGGGTCAGGTCGCGGTGCTGGCGATCGGCGGTGTGCTGGCGTTGAACGGGCAGATCAGCCTGGGCACGTTCCTCGCCTTCGCCACGTATCTCGCGGCGTTGATCGGCCCGGCGCGGTTCCTGTCCGGGCTGGTCGTGCAGGCGCAGCTCACGCGCGCTGGCGCGGAGCGGGTGTATGAGCTGATCGACGCGCAGCCGGAAGTCGCCGACAGTCCGGACGCGCGGCCGTTGCCGCCCGGCACGCTGGGCGTCGAACTGAACGACGTGAAGTTCGGGTACACCCGCAGCGATCCGGTGCTCGACGGGCTCACGCTCGAGGCGCGGCCGGGCGAAACGCTCGCGCTGGTGGGCACGGCGGGGTCCGGCAAGTCCACGATTTCCCTGCTGCTGCCCCGGTTTTACGACGTGCACTCGGGTTCGGTGCGGGTCGGCGGGCTGGACGTGCGCGACGTGCCGCTGAAAGACCTGCGGCAAGCGATCGGCGTGGTCTTCGAGGAAGCGTTCCTGTTCTCCACGTCGGTGCGGGACAACATCGCGTACGGCCGCCCGGACGCGAGCGACGAGGAGGTTTTCGCGGCCGCCCGCGCGGCGGAGGCGGACGAGTTCATCCGCGCGCTGCCGGACGGGTACGCCACTGAGGTCGGCGAACGCGGGCTCACGCTGTCTGGCGGGCAGCGGCAACGGCTCGGGCTCGCCCGGGCGCTGCTCACCGATCCGCGCGTGCTGATCCTGGACGACGCGACGTCGGCGATCGACACCGTCACCGAAGCCGCGATCCACGACACGCTGCGCGCGGTCACCGCCGAACGCACCACGTTGCTCATCGCGCACCGCCGGTCGACGTTGCAGCTCGCGGACCGGATCGCGGTGATGGATCAGGGCCGAGTCGTCGACATCGGCACCGAGGACGAGCTGCTGGCGCGCTGCGCGCTGTTCCGCGAGCTGGTCGCCGGGCCGGGTGACGACGTCGAAAAGCCGCACCGTTGCGACAATCTTGAGCCCGGGGCGGACGGCACCACGGCGGTGCTGTGGCCGGAAGACAACCGCGACGAGGTCGACGCTCTCGCCGAGGCAGCGCAGTCCCGCGGCGGCGTGCCCGGCGGCGGCAGCGGCTTCGCGGGCAGCGGCGGCGCGGACGTGCCGCCGACCCCGGAACTGCTGGAAGGCGTGCGCCGCCTGCCCCCGGCGACCGACCGGCCCCGACTGTCCGATGTGGACGTCACGGCCCCGGACCCCGGCTTCCGGCTGTCCCGGATCCTGCGTCCGGTGCGGTGGCCGCTCATCGGGGTGATCGGCCTGGTCGCGGCCGACGCGCTGGCCTCGCTCGCGCTGCCCGCGCTGTACCAGCGCGGGGTCGACCACGGCGTGCTGCCCGGCGTGGCGAGCGTCGTGTGGCTGCTGGCCGGGATCGGCGCGCTCGTCGTGGCGGCCGACTGGTTCGTGGTGCGCTGGCAGACGCGGCTCACCGCCCGCGTCGGCGAGACGGTGCTGTACTCGCTGCGGGTGCGCAGTTACGCCCACCTGCAACGGCTCGGGCTGGACTACTACGAGCGCGAGCTGTCCGGGAAGATCATGACCCGGATGACCACTGACGTCGACGCGTTGTCCACGTTCCTGCAGACCGGCCTCGCCACCGCGGTCGTCAGCGCGCTCACGCTGGTGGGCATCACGGTCGCGCTGCTGGTCACCGACGCCGCGCTGGCCGGGTACGCGCTGGCCATGCTGCCGATCCTGCTCGTAGCCACGTTGATCTTCCGCCGCGTCGCTTCGCGTGCGTACAGCGAGGCGCGCGAGAAGGTGAGCGTCGTCAACGCGGACATGCAGGAGAACGTCAGCGGTCTGCGCGTCGCACAGGCGTACACGCGCGAAGAGCGTTCGGCCGAGGTCTTCGCTTCGCGAAGCGACGATTACCGCCGCTCGCGGCTGCGCGCGCAACGGTACATCGCGACGTACTTCCCGCTGGTCTCGCTGCTGTCGGATCTGGCGACCACCACGGTGCTGGTCGTCGGTGCCCACCGAGTCGCGGGCGGCACGCTCGAAGCCGGTGTGCTGTTGGGTTTCCTGCTGTACCTGCAGCAGTTCTTCTCGCCGATCCAGCAGCTGTCGTCGGTGTTCGACGGCTACCAGCAGGCACGCGTCGGCCTGAGCCGCATCGGCGACCTGCTGCGCACGCCGACGTCGGTGCCCCCAGCCGAGCACCCGGTCGAACTGCCCGCCCGCCTTTCCGGCGAAGTGCGGTTCAAGGACGTCGATTTCTCCTACACCGGCGCGGAAAAGCCCGCCTTGGAGAACCTGACCCTCGACGTCGCAGCCGGCGAAACCATCGCACTGGTCGGCGCGACCGGCGCGGGCAAGTCCACCGCCGTGAAGCTCGTCGCGCGCTACTACGACGCCACCGGCGGCTCGGTGCTGATCGACGGTGTCGACGTACGCGAGTACGACCTGCCCGCGCTGCGTGCGCGGATGGGCGTGGTGCCGCAGGAAGCACACCTGTTCTCCGGCACCGTCGCGGACAACGTGCGGTACGGCCGCCCCGAAGCCTCCGACGCGGAAGTCGAGGCCGCCGTACGCGCAGTCGGCGTGCTGGACGGAGTAGCCGCGCTGCCCGCCGGCTTCCGCCAGCCAGTAGGCGAACGCGGCCGCTCCCTCTCCGCCGGACAGCGGCAACTCGTCGCGCTGGCCCGAGCCGAACTGGTCGACCCGGACGTCCTCCTGCTGGACGAAGCAACCGCCGCCCTGGACCCCGCCACCGAAGCCACGGTCCTCCGCGCCACCGAACACCTTGCCCGGCGCCGCACCACCTTCGTAGTCGCCCACCGCCTGGCCACCGCCGCGAAAGCAGACCGGATCGTCGTGCTCGACCACGGCCGCATCGTGGAACAGGGCACGCACGCGGAACTGGTCGCGGCGAACGGCCACTACGCGCGGCTGTGGGCGCTGGGGTGAGTCAGGAGGGCAGGCGGACAGTAGGTCGGCACCCGGCGGGGACCTGTGCCACCGCCGGGCGCTGACGCGCCACGCGAGCGCCCGGCCTATCGGACGCTCGCGTAGCGCCTGCCCGCGCATGCCCGGCGCGTCGAGACCCCCATGCCCGACTGCCTGCCAGACGCTGGCAACTCAGGAGATCTCGCGCCGGTAAATCAGATCGGCGAAGAACCCGCCACCCGAGCGCTGACCCATCATGCGCACGCTCTGCCCATCAGACGCTCGCGTGACGCCTGCCCGCGGATGCCCGGCGCATCGAGACCCCCATGCCCGACTGCCACCCGGACACCCGCCGCAGTACTCGACCACGACCACCTCACCGAAACCCGACACACCACCGAAGCCGCTGACCGCGAGCCCTACGGCAACTCAGGAGATCTTGCGCCGGTAAATCAGATTGGCGAAGACATACGCCACCGCCAAGATCCCCACGCACCACGCCAGCGCGGTCCAGATTCCGCTGCCCACCGGGCGCTCGGCGAACAGATCGCGGATGGTGTTGACGATCGACGTCACCGGCTGGTGCTCGGCGAACGCGCGCACCGGCCCGGGCATCGTCGCGGTGGGGACGAAGGCCGAGCTGACGAACGGCAGGAAGATGAGCGGGTAGGAGAACGCGCTCGCGCCGTCCGCGGATTTGGCGGTGAGGCCGGGGATCACCGCGATCCAGGTCAGCGCCAGCGTGAACAGCACCAGCATGCCGAGCACCGCGAGCCAGGCCAGCGGTCCGGCGCTGGTGCGGAAGCCCATCGCGAACGCCACGAGCACCACGACGGCGACCGAGATCAGGTTCGCGATCACCGAGGTGAGCACGTGCGCCCACAGCACCGCCGAGCGCGCGATCGGCATGGACTGGAAGCGTTCGAAGATGCCGCCCTTCATGTCCAGAAAGAGCCGGAACGCGGTGTAGGCGATGCCGGAAGCGATGGTGATCAGCAGGATGCCCGGCAGCAGGTAGGTCACGTACGACTCCGAGCCGGTGTTGATCGCGCCGCCGAAAACGTAGGTGAACAGCAGCAGCATGACGATCGGCGTGATCGTCGTCGTGATGATCGTGTCCAGGCTGCGCGTGATGTGCCGCAGCGACCGTCCTAACAGGACAGTACTGTCGCCGACGAAGTGGCTGCTCATTGCCCGTCCCCCTTGCTTCCGGTACCGACCAGGGAGAAGAAGACGTCTTCCAGTGTCGGCTGCTTCTCGACGTATTCGACCTTGGCAGGCGGGAGCAGCTTCTTGAGCTCGTCGAGCGTCCCGTTCACGAGCACCCGCCCCTCGTGCAGGATCGCGATCCGGTCGGCGAGGTGTTCGGCTTCATCCAGGTACTGCGTGGTGAGCAGCACCGTCGCGCCCTGTTCGGCGAGTTCTTCGACCGCCTTCCAGACGTCGTTGCGCGCCTGCGGATCGAGCCCGGTCGTCGGCTCGTCGAGGAAAATGACCTTCGGGTCCCCGATCAGGCTCATCGCGATGTCGAGCCGGCGACGCATGCCGCCGGAGTACGTCGACACTTTCCGCGCCCCGGCGTCGGTCAACGCGAACCTCTTAAGCAGGCCGTCCGCGATCTCGCCAGGGTTCTTGAGATGCCGCAGCTTCGCGACCAGCACCAGGTTTTCACGTCCGGTAAGGATTTCGTCGACCGCCGCGAACTGCCCGGTGAGGCTGATCGACTCGCGCACCCGCTCTCCTTGGCCCGCCACCGCGAACCCGTTGACCTCCGCTTCCCCCGCATCGGCCTTGAGCAACGTGGACAAAATCCGCACGACGGTGGTCTTGCCCGCGCCGTTCGACCCGAGCAGCGCGAAAATACTGCCCCGCGCCACCTCGAAATCGACGCCGCGCAGCACTTCCAGCTTGCCGTACGACTTTCGCAACCCCCGCACTCGAATCGCCGGCGCCGTCACAGCGCACCTCCCACCGCGCGGTCGATCGATTCGGTCAGCCGCGTCCGTTCCCGGGAAATCCAGTTCCCCTCGGGATAACTCCGGAGAAACTCCTCCGCGAACTCGACCGGATCGTCGCCGACGATTTCGCGCACTGTCGTCTCGTTCGCCACGCTCTGCTCGAACAGGTCGATGAGATCGTCCAGCATCCGCAGATGCCCGTCCGCCGTCCCCGGCCCGAAGTACTGCACGTACCGGTGCAACGCCTTGATCGCCGCCCGGTAGTCCGGCGGCAGCTCCTCGACGCGCGCCTTGTACCGGCGGTACCGCTTCTTGTCCTCCAGCGGCCCGGTGACCACTTCCAGATAATGCAGATACTTGCTTTTCCCGTCATTCCCCATGATCGATTCCCTCCTTGCGCAGCTGTTCGAGCCGGTCGGAGAGGAACCGCCAGTTCCGCCAGAACTCGTCGAGGCTCGCTCGCCCCGGCGCGTTCAGCGTGTAAACCTTCCGCGGCGGCCCTTTCTCGGACGGCACTTTTTCGACGTCGACGAGCCCGCGCTGCTCGATCCGCACGAGCAACGCGTAGACGGTGCCCTCGGCGAGATCCGTGAACCCCCGCTCGCGCAACCAGGCGGTGATCTCGTATCCGTAAGCAGGCCGTCCGGCAAGAATCGCGAGGACGATGCCCTCCAAGGTCCCCTTGAGCATCTCCGTCGCCTGCTTGCCCATCGAACGTCCTTCAACTAGTCAGTGTTGCTGAGTACCGGTAGATAGTATCACTGACTACCGGTGGTGCGCAGAGGCTTTTGCTGAGCGCTCGACGAGGCCCGCCGGGATGGGTCCGGCGCGCCAGCAATGACCAGCAAAGAACCGAGGCGCGGACTAATGCCGTTGTCCCGCAACAGGTTCGGGCAGCAGTGATTCAGCCCAGCGTCGCGCTAGGGGTACTCAGGAACTCGCGCCGGGATTCAGGGCAGTTCGCGCCAGCGGAGGTCGCCCCAGCCAGCCGAGGCGACATCGGCCAGCTCGGCCCAGCGAGTCGTCCCGGGGCGGACGTGCGTGTCCGGGCCGATGGACCACTCCGGTGCTTCCGGCTCGACGTGCTCGAACTCCTCGATCCCGGCCGGGGACCGCCACACCGCGGTGCAGGAATCGCACATCAGCACGACCTTGCCGTGCTCGGTGACGAGCGGGCGAATCAGTCCCTGGTCCCAGAACGACGGACATTCGACCAGCCACATCGCGTCACCACCGCCTCGCGCCTCGGAAACCGCTGCGCCCGAGCGAGGCCGCAGCCTTTCGACAGCACAACACCGCTCAGTGAACGACCCGCTACACCGAGCCCAACTCGGCCGGAACAGGCGCGGACGATGCCGAACGGCCCGATCGAGCGAACCGCCGCCGCGGAACCGTGAGCCGGAGGCGGCGGACCGCGACCCCGCAGCCAGTTCCACCCAGGCGCCCCCCGAGTCCGCGGCCCGGCGAAGGGCCGACCGTCACCGCACCCCGGGCCTCCGCGAAAGCCAGCCCACGTGGTCCGGACCAGCACCGCCCGCCGCCCTCGGCCGAGCGAGACGGCGGCGCCCACCAGGGAGTGTGTCCGGGATCACCGCAAACCGGCCGAGGTGAGGGCATTCGGCCCTTGCGACGCGTACGGTGGGCCGTGCTGTCTGTCAGGCTGGGCCTCTCAACCGATCCAGACAATGACCTGTCTCACGAGCGTCCAGGTGGCGTGTTTCAGGCCACCGGCAGGGGACTAGCCTGGCGGTCAGCAGATGCTTGTGATATCGGATCGAGAATGGATAGAGGCGAGAGCCAGCCGTGGCCAGCAGCAGTCCCGCATCGCAGTTCGGTGCCAATGAGTGGCTCGTCGAGGAAATGTACGAGCGGTTTCTCGCGGACCCCCAGTCGGTAGACGCCGCCTGGCACGATTTCTTCGCCGACTACAAGCCCACTCCGGGCGGCAACGGCACGCAAGCGGGAGGGAACGGAGAGGTCACCACCTCCGCACCGGCCCCCGCCGCCAAGTCCGCGCCGACCGCGCCGACCGCGCCGACCGCGCCAGCCGCGAAGTCCCCGGCGGCCCCGGCGGCCAAGGCTGCGGCGGCGAAGGCCCCGGCGGCGAAGACCGCATCGGCCGAGAAGCCCGCGCCGTCCGCTCCGGCCGCCAAGACCGCGCCGGAATCCAAGCAGCTCCGCGGCGCCGCGGCGGCGATCGCCAAGAACATGGACGCCTCGCTCGCCGTGCCGACCGCGACCAGCGTCCGCGCGGTCCCGGCGAAGCTGATGGCGGACAACCGCATCGTCATCAACAACCACCTCAAGCGCACCCGCGGCGGCAAGATCTCCTTCACGCACCTCATCGGCTACGCCATGGTGCGGGCGCTGAAGGACTTCCCGAACATGAACCGGCACTACCAGCTGATCGACGGGAAGCCGTTCGCGGTCACGCCGGAACACGTGAACTTCGGCCTCGCCATCGACATGAAGGGCAAGGACGACTCCCGCACTCTCGTCGTGGCCTCCATCAAGGCCACCGAGAACATGACGTTCATGCAGTTCTGGCAGGCCTACGAGGAGATCGTCAAGAAGGCCCGCACGAACAAGCTCACCGCGGACGACTTCGCGGGCACCACCATCTCGCTCACCAACCCGGGCGGCATCGGCACGAACCACTCGGTGCCGCGGCTGCAGGCGGGCCAGGGCGCGATCATCGGCGTCGGCGCGATGCAGTACCCGGCGTCGTTCGAGGGCACCAGCGAGAAGACTCTGGTCGACCTCGCGGTCAGCAAGATCATGACGCTGACCTCGACCTATGACCACCGCATCATCCAGGGCGCGGAATCCGGCGAGTTCCTCAAGCGCATCCACGAGCTGCTGCTCGGCGAGGACGGCTTCTACGACGACGTCTTCACCAGCCTGCGGCTGCCGTACGAGCCGATCCGCTGGGTCGCCGACATCCCGGACGGCCCGGTCGACAAGACCGCGCGCGTCATGGAGCTGATCGAGGCGTTCCGGATGCGCGGCCACCTGATGGCCGACACCGACCCGCTGAACTACCGCCAGCGCAGCCACCACGACCTGGACGTGCTCAGCCACGGCCTGACCCTGTGGGACCTGGACCGCGAGTTCGCGGTCGGCGACTTCTCCAGCCGCGAGCGGATGAAGCTGCGCGACATCCTCGGCGTGCTGCGCGACTCGTACTGCCGCACGGTCGGCGTGGAGTACACGCACATCCTCGACCCCGAGGAGCGGGGCTGGATCCAGGAGCGCGTCGAGGTCCGGCACAGCAAGCCGGAGCCGTCCGCGCAGAAGTACATCCTGTCGAAGCTCAACGCCGCCGAGGCGTTCGAGACCTTCCTCCAGACCAAGTACGTCGGGCAGAAGCGGTTCTCCCTGGAGGGCGGCGAGACCGCGATCCCACTGCTGGACACCATCCTGGACAAGGCCGCCGAGCACGAACTCGACGAGGTCGTCATCGGCATGCCGCACCGCGGCAGGCTGAACGTGCTGGCGAACATCGTCGGCAAGCCGATCAGCCAGATCTTCCAGGAGTTCGAGGGCAACCTCGACCCGGGCCAGGCGCACGGCTCCGGCGACGTGAAGTACCACCTCGGAGCCGAGGGCAAGTACTTCCGGATGTTCGGCGACGGAGAGACCCGGGTGTCGCTGGCGTCCAACCCGTCGCACCTGGAGACCGTCGACCCGGTGCTCGAGGGCATCGTCCGCGCCAAGCAGGACATCCTCGACAAGGGCGGCGAGGGCTACACCGTGCTGCCGGTCCTGATGCACGGCGACGCGGCCTTCGCGGGCCAGGGCGTCGTGGCCGAAACCCTGAACCTGGCGCTGCTGCGCGGCTACCGCACCGGCGGCACCGTGCACGTCATCGTCAACAACCAGGTCGGCTTCACCACCGCGCCGGAGCACTCGCGCTCCAGCCAGTACGCCACCGACGTCGCGAAGATGATCGGCGCGCCGGTCTTCCACGTGAACGGCGACGACCCCGAAGCCGCGCACTGGGTCGCGAAGCTGGCGGTCGACTACCGGCAGGCGTTCCACAAGGACGTCGTGATCGACCTGGTCTGCTACCGCCGTCGCGGGCACAACGAGGGCGACGACCCGTCGATGACGCAGCCGGCGATGTACGACATCATCGATTCCAAGCGTTCGGTCCGGAAGACCTACACCGAATCGCTGATCGGCCGGGGCGACATCTCCGTCGAGGAGGCCGAGGCCGCGCTGCGCGACTTCTCCAGCCAGCTCGAGCACGTCTTCAACGAGGTCCGCGAACTGGAGCGGCACCCGGCGAAGGCGAGCCCGTCGGTCGAGGGCGAGCAGCAGATCCCGGCGAAGGTCGCGACCGCCGTGTCGCGCGAGGTCGTCGAGAAGATCGGCGACGCGTTCGTCAACCTGCCCGAAGGCTTCACCCCGCACCCGCGGGTCAAGCCGGTCATGGAGCGCCGCCACAAGATGTCCCGCGAGGGCGGCATCGACTGGGCCTTCGGCGAACTGCTCGCGTTCGGGTCGCTGGCGCTGGAAGGCCGTCTCGTGCGGCTGTCCGGCCAGGACTCCCGGCGCGGCACCTTCACCCAGCGGCACTCGGTGTTCATCGACCGCAAGAACGGCCAGGAGTACTCGCCGCTGCAGCACCTGGCCGAGGGCCAGGGCCGCGTGATGATCTACGACTCGGCGCTGTCGGAGTACGCGGCCGTCGGCTTCGAGTACGGCTACTCGGTGGCGAACTCCGACGCGCTGGTGATGTGGGAAGCGCAGTTCGGCGACTTCGTCAACGGCGCGCAGACCGTGATCGACGAGTACATCTCCTCCGGCGAGGCCAAGTGGGGCCAGCGCTCGGACGTCGTGCTGCTGCTGCCGCACGGCCACGAGGGCCAGGGCCCGGACCACACGTCCGGCCGGATCGAGCGGTTCCTCTCGCTGTGCGCGGAAGCGTCGATGACCGTCGCGGTGCCCTCCACCCCGGCGAACTACTTCCACCTGCTGCGCCGGCACGCCCTCGACGGCATCCAGCGTCCGCTGATCGTCTTCACCCCGAAGTCGATGCTGCGCAACAAGGCGGCGACCTCGTCGGTCGAGGACTTCACCGGCCAGAGCCGGTTCATGTCGGTGATCGACGACGCGACGCAGGACCCGGCGAAGGTGCGCAAGGTGCTGCTCACCTCGGGCAAGCTCTACTGGGAGCTGGTGGCCGAGCGCGAGAAGCGCGGCGCGGACGACGTCGCGATCGTGCGGATCGAGCAGTACTACCCGCTGCCGAAGAAGAAGCTGCTGGCCGCGGTGGAGCGCTACTCGAACGCGCAGAACATCACCTGGGTCCAGGAGGAACCGGAAAACCAGGGCGCGTGGCCGTTCTTCGGCCTCAACCTGCCCCGGAAGTTCCCGGAGGTTTTCGCCGGGCTCGACGTGGTGGCGCGGCGCCCGATGGCCGCCCCGTCGGCCGGTTCGTCCAAGGTGCACGAGGTCGAGCAGAAGGCGCTGATCGCCAAGGCGTTCGACTGATCCTCGTCTCCACCGAAGGCCGCCGCGGGACTCGTTCCCGCGGCGGCCTTCGCCGTTTTCACACGCTTTCCACCCGAAACACCGCGATCCGCCCGGCAGCCGCCGCGACCCCGTCCGGCGTCGGCGACTCCGCCAGCCCGGTCGTCACGTAGCGCTTCCCCACGCTCGGCGGCCCGTCCGCCACCACCTCGCGCAGCACCGGTCCCCGCTCCGCCACCGGCACCTCCACGAACCGCACCCGCCTCGACCGCCGCCCCCGCGACAGCGTCCCCTCCTTGGCCGCGCGCACATTCGCCACCCACGCCGCCTTCGGGAACGCCTGGATCAGGTATTCCTCGCCCTGAACCCGCAATACCGCCAACGGAAACGTCCGCGGTTCGCCGCTGCGCCGTCCGGGGACGGTAAGCAGTTCCATGGGGCCGAACGCGAGCCCCGCGCGCTGCAGGGCGGTGATGACCCGGTTGATCGTGTTGACCTTGCGCCGGTATCCGGCTGCCTTGGTGTCCATGCCACCAGCGTACGCCAACTAGTATGAGTTTCATACTTTCTGGAATTCATAGCTATACCTTCCAGGTATGCCCGGGGTGCCGGAACGGCAGTGGCGGCGCCCGCGCCGAAGCCAGTTCACTGGTCGGCAAACACCCGAGGAGGGCTTGAGTGCACTACGACGTCGTCGTAGTCGGAGGCGGTGCTGGGGGTATCGCCTCCGCGTCCGGGGCGGCGCGGGCCGGGGCGCGGGTGCTGCTGGTCGAGCAGTACCCGTACCTTGGCGGTGCGGCGACGATCAGTTCCGTGCTGACGTTCTGCGGGTTCTTCGACCAGACCGGCGAACAGGTCGTCGCGGGCGTCGGCGAGGAAGTGCTGCGGCGGCTGCGGCGGCGCGGCGCCTGCGAAGAGAAGACGATGGGCTGGACCGGCAACAAGATCGTCCTGCTCGACCTCGAAACCACGAAACTGGTCTACGACGAACTCACCGCGGACGCCGGGGTAGACGTCCTCCTGCACACCAGGCTCATCGGCGCTAAGCGAACCTACGGCGTCGTCACCGAGGTCGAACTGCACCATCGCGGCGGTCTGGAACGGGTCACCGCCGGAGCGTTCATCGACGCCAGCGGCGACGGCGCGCTCCTGGCCGCCGCTGGAGCCGCCGTCCGCGTCGCCCCGCTGAGCGACCGGCAAACCAGCACACTCGTCTGCCGGTTCTCCGGTGTTCCCGAAGACGCCGACCTGTCGCGCGACGGCCTGCGTGCCGCCATCGCCGCGTACCAACGGGAAACCGGCGTCCAGCTGCCTCGCGACTACGGCATCGCCGTCCACCTTCCGTTGACCCGCAACGTCATCGCGCTCCTGGTAGACGAACAAACCGACGTCTTGGACCCCGCCGCGTTAAGCCGGGACGAAGCCAGCGCGCGACGCCAGGCGTGGCAATACCTGGACGCCCTGCGCAAACACCTGGCCGGCTGGTCGTCGGCACGCCTCGAAGAAACCGGCCCCCAGCTGGGCATCCGCGAAGGACGGCACCTCGTGGGCCGCGAACAGCTCACCGGCCACGACGTCCTGACCGCCCGCAAACGCCCCGGCACGTCCATCGGCCGGTGCGGCTGGCCGATCGAAGACCACGCGGGACCCGGCGTCACCTGCTACGAACCGATCGCCGGCCGAGGCTGGTACGACCTCCCCTACGGCGCGATCTGCTCGGCCGACACCGCGAACCTCTGGGCAGCCGGCCGTCTGACCAGCTCCGACGATGACGCGTACGCTTCCGTCCGCGTGATGGGCACCGCCTTCGCGACTGGTCACGCCGCGGGAGTCGCCGCCGCGCAGTACGTCGGCGGCCGAGCCCACGACGTCCACGCGATCCGGGCCGAGTTGCGCCGCCAGGACGCCCTGGCTTGACCCGCGAGCGCCGGTAACGGGAACCTTCCCTGATCGTTCTCCAGGCCGAAGGAGCCCCCATGCCGCGCCGCTATCGCTGGGTCGTCCTGCTGCTCTGCTGGGCAGTGTTCACGATGACCTCGGTGGACCGGTCGACCTGGGGCCCGGCGTCCTCGGCGGTCAGCGATTCCCTCGGCGTCCCGCTGGCCGCGCTCGGGATTTTCGCCACCTGCTACTACATCGGCTACGTGGTTTCGAACACCGCGGGCGGCTTCCTCTCCGACTGGCTGGGCAGCCGCGCGATCCTGGGCGTCAGCTCCGTGGTCGCGGGCGCGCTGATGGTGGGGTTCGGCTCAACCACCTCCATCGCCTGGGGCCTGGTCCTGCAGGCCTTGCTCGGCCTCTTCGCCGGAGTCGATTTCTCCGCCGGGTTGAAGCTGATCACCACCTGGTTCCGGCCCGAAGAACACGGACTCGCGAGCGGCGTCTTCATGACCGCGACGTCGCTGGGCACCGTCGTGGCCAACGCCGTCGTGCCCACGCTCGTGAAAAACAGCGGATGGCCAGTGTCGTACCACCTTTTCGGCGGGGTTACCGTCGCGCTCGGCCTGCTGTGCCTGGCCTTCGTCCGCAACGGCGCTCGCTCGGCTGACCCTGTCCGCACCCTGCCCAATCCACGCCCGCTTTTGCGCAACCGCGACCTGCTTTTGCTCGGCATCGCGGGTTTCGGCGGTCTGTGGGGCACCTACGGTTTCGTCACCTGGTCCAACACCCTGATGATCCGCGGCGAGCACATCGATCCGGTACGGGCTGGCGTCGTCCTGGTCATCTTCTCCGGCACCGCCGTGGTCGTCAAACCGCTAGTCGGCTGGCTCACCGACAAAGCCGGATTGGGCAGGCGAATCCCCATCATCGCCGTCCTGGTCCTCTTCGCCGCCGCCCTGCTGGTTTTCGGTTCGCTGAGCAGCTACGGCGCGTTCCTCGTGGTAGCCCCGATTCTCGGCATCGGCGCCTATGCCTACAGCCCGCTGACCGCCGCCATGATCCCGGCACTGACCGGCGCGGCCCTCTCCGGTTCCGCTGCCGGTGCGGTGAACGCTTTTTGGCAACTGGGCAGCGTAATCGTGCCCGCCGTCGTGGGCCCGGTCTTCCACGCGACCGGCTCGTTCTACGAGGCTTTCCTCACCCTGGCCGCCGGACCGCTGGTGGGGGCGGCGATTCTTCTCTTCATGCGCGATGACCGTCCGGCACGGGTCGCTCCGCAAACCGCGACGGCCTGAGCAGCGCTCTTTGAGCAGAACGACAAATTAATTTCCGCCCAGCTCGCTGCTCAGGGAAACTGGGCGCATGCAGATCCGCCAGGCCACCGCCGACGACGCACCCTCGATCCACGCCGTGCACACCGCCGCTTTCCGCGTCCACAACCCGGACGTCACCGGCGAAATGCCGGAAGCGAAGCTAGTCACCGAACTGACCGCCGACGGAGATCTGCTCCCCGCGCTCTCGCTCGTCGCACTCCAAGACGGCGAAGTGATCGGCCATGCCTGCTCCAGCCCAGGCCGCCTCGGCGACGACCCGGACTCGGCGATCGGCTTCGGCCCGCTAGGCGTCCTCCCCGACCGGCAACGCAGTGGCGCGGGCTCAGCTTTGGTGCACGCGACGATCGGCGCCGCCAACGCACTCGGCTACGGCCTGATCGTGCTGCTCGGCGACCCGGGCTATTACTCCCGCTTCGGCTTCGTGCTGGCCGAGAAGCTCGACATCACTCCGCCGGTACCGGAATGGGCTCCGCACTTCCAGGCCCTCCCGCTGGCCGCGTACCGTCCGGAAAACCGCGGTGCGTTCCGTTATGCGGCGGCTTTCGACCGGCTCTGAGCCGTCCGGAGAAGCGTCATCACGAGGCCGTCAATCCGTTTCGCCGCAGGAACTCCCCAGCGATATCCTTCGCGTTCCGCTTCTCATCCGTGTACTGCACGTTCAGCTCAGTCAGCTGTTCAGTAGTCAACGCCGCCGAAACCCGGTTCAACGCGGCCGTCTCAGCGTCGTTCAACGTGCCCTTGGCCACCAACGGCACGATGTTCTGCGCGGGGAACATGTGCTTGTCGTCCTCCAGCGGGACGAAGCCGTTCGACGCGATCGTCGCCGACGTGCTGAACAGATCCGCCACCTGCACGTCGCCCGATTTCAACGCCGCCACCGTCACCGGGCCGCCGGTGTCCGTGGTGCGGATTTCCTTGAACTCGCAGCCGTACAGCTGCTTGATCCGGTCCTTCCACCGGCTGCTCCACTGCCCCGGTCCGCCCAGCACCAGGTCCTTGCAGCGCGGCCCGAGGTCGGAGAAGGTCTTCACCCCGGTCGCCGCGAGTTCCTTGCCCACCACGAGCAGGTCCTTGTCCTGTGCGGGCGACTGGTCGAGCACCGTGAACCCAGCCGGAATCTTCTGCTTGAGCTGAGCGTAAACGTCTTCCGAAGTGGTCGCCGCGGTATTCTTGTCGAAGTATCGC
This sequence comes from Amycolatopsis sp. NPDC104775, assembly GCF_055583325.1. Classification (NCBI taxonomy): domain Bacteria; kingdom Bacillati; phylum Actinomycetota; class Actinomycetes; order Pseudonocardiales; family Pseudonocardiaceae; genus Amycolatopsis; species Amycolatopsis sp. NPDC104775. The sequence goes on along the minus strand of NZ_JBVJOE010000002.1, from coordinate 347,738 downwards.
AGCAAGTTTCCGGAGTAATCCGGAACCACCGACAAAGACTTGTCCTGCAACGCTTTCACCACGACCTCGCGACTGCCGACCGGCGGCCGCACCGTCACGTTGTGCGCGCCGACGTTCCGCAGCGCTCCGGCGTAAATCTGCGCCAGCAAAGAGCTTTCCCCGACATCGGAAGCGCCGATGATGATGTCCCCGGTACTGCCGCCCTCACCGCCGCCGGACAGCGGGTTGCCGCACGCCGACGCCAGCAGCGCCAGCCCGGCCACCAGAATCCCCCACCGTTTCACGCCGCTCCTCCCGCAGCCACTGCCCGGCCGGACGCCGCCTGCGCGGCCAGCCGGACCCCCTTGGGCACCAACGCCCGCTGCGCCGCGGCGAGCAGCAGGTCGACCACGATCGCCAGCAGCGCGGTGAGAATCGCGCCCGCGACGACCTCGGTGTAGTCCAAAATGGCCAGTCCGTCGAGCAGGAACCGGCCGAGGCCGCCGAGGCCGACGTAGGCGGCCACCGCGGCGGTCGCGATCAACTGCAAGACGGCGTTGCGGATTCCGCCCAGTACCAGCGGAAGCGCGATCGGCACCTCGACTTGCCACAGCCGTTGCCAGCCGGTCATCCCGATGCCTTGCGCGGCGTCGACGACATCGTGCTCGGCCGCCTGCAGACCGGCGTAGGTGCCGGCCAGCACCGGCGGGATCGCCAGCACCACGAGACCGATGATCGTCGCCGTGGTGCTTTCGGTGAAGAGCAGGAACAGGAACGTGACGAGCCCGAGCGTCGGCAGCGCGCGGATCGCGTTGCCCGCCCCGACCAGCACCACGCCGCCGCGGCCGGTATGGCCGACGAACAGTCCGATCGGGAGCGCGATCACCAGCGCGATGACCAGTGCCAGCACGATGTAGCCGACGTGTTCGGCGAGCCGGGCGAGGATGCCGCCCGGGCCCTGCCAGTTCGCGCCGGTGGTGAACCAGGTGAAGACGTCGCCGATCATCCCGCCACCTCCGCGGCCGGCGCACGGCCCGCTCTCTCCCAGGGCGTCAGCAGATTGCGCAGCAGCACCAGCAGCAGATCGACGATCAGCGCGAGCAGCATCGTCAGCACGATCCCGACCACGATCGGCGAGAAGTATTCGCGCTGAAATCCGTCGGTGAACAGCACGCCCAGCGCCCCGGTCCCGATCAGCGCACCGACGCTCACCAGGCTGATATTGCTCACCGACGCCACCCGCACCCCGGCCGCGAGCACCGGCACCGCGAGCGGCAGTTCCACGCTGAAAAACCGGCGCGGCGAGCGATACCCGATCGCCGTGGCGGCCGCGACGATGTGCGGGGGCACGGCTTCCAGCGCGTCGAGCACCGGACGCACCAGCAGCGCGGTGGTATAGATGGTCAGCGCGACGATCACGTTGACGCTGTCGAGAATCTTCGTGCCGATAATGCCGGGAATCACCACGAAAAGCGCGAGCGACGGAATCGTGTACAGCAGATTCCCCACTACCAGCAGCACGCTGCGCGCGGGTCGCCAGCGATGCCCCAGCCAGCCGAGCAGGATCGCCAGCACGATGCCCGCGACCAGCGGCACCAGCGCGAGGTAGATGTTGTCGAGAAGATTGGCGAGGATTTCGCCGCGGTTGTTGGAGCTCGACAGATACCGGCCGAGTTCGCCGAAGAAGTCGCCCATCAGGACGCCTGCGGTGAGGCCTCGATTACATCCAGGACCTGGTGCGCGACCACCGTCCCGAGCACGCGGTTCTCGTCGTCCACCACGACGCCGAGGCTGGCCGGCGACGACAGCGCCGCGTCGAGCGCCCCGCGGATCGGCGTGCCCTGCACGTACAGCGAGCCACCTGCCACGAGGTCGGTTTCGGCCAACGGTCCGTCCACAGTGGAGCCTGGCGGGAGCCAGCCCCGCGGCTGTTTTTCTTCGTTCACCGCGAGCAGCCAGCCCTCCGACGGGCCGGAAACCGTGCTGCCGAGGTCGATCGTGTTGGCCGGAGACACCTCGACGCCGCTCGCCGGAAGGAACGAAAGCCCGCGATACCCCCGGTCGCGGCCGACGAAGGACGCGACGAAGTCGTCCACCGGATGCCGCAGCACCTCGGCCGGAGTGCCGTACTGCGCGAGCTTCCCGCCGACGCGCATCACCGCGACCTTGTCCCCGAGCCGCACCGCCTCGTCGATGTCGTGCGTGACGAACACGATTGTCTTGCCCAGCTGGGATTGCAGCCGCAGCAGCTCGTCCTGCAGTCCTTCCCGGACCACCGGGTCGACCGCGGAGAACGGCTCGTCCATCAGCAGCACCGGTGAATCCGCGGCGAGCGCACGGGCCACGCCGACGCGCTGCTGCTGCCCGCCGGACAGCTGCGCCGGATACCGCTTCCCGAGTTCCGCGGGCAGGCCAACCGTCTCGAGCAACTCGGCCGCGCGGGCGCGCGCTTTGCGTTTGTCCCATCCGGACAGCAACGGCACGGTGGCGACGTTGTCGAGCACTGTCCGGTGTGGAAAGAGCCCCGCGTGCTGGATCACGTACCCGATGCCGCGGCGCAGCACCGCCGGGTCGCCGTCGCTGACGTCCTTGCCGTCCAGCAGCACCGCGCCCGAGGTGGGCTCGACCATCCGGTTGATCATCCGCAGCGAGGTGGTCTTGCCGCAGCCGGACGGTCCGACGAACACCGTGATCGTGCCGTCTTCCACGGTGAGCGAGAGGCCGTCGACCGCGACCGTGCCGTCCGGATAGCGTTTGACGACGTCTCGGAATTCGATGGTCACAGACTTCTCCCCACGTGCGGTGCCGAGTCCGACGGTAGCCCACTCGCGCAGCCTTGGCAGCCTGTCCCGCAGGGTGGCCTACTACTCTCGGACCCCGTGACCGCCCTAGACGACGTCCTCGCCGCACACGGCGCCGCCGTCCGCCCGCTCTACGAAGTGCTCGGCCTGCTGCGCAGCGGCTCGTACGAACTGGCCGACCTAGTGCGGCTCACCGCTGCCCCGCGCCGAAGCGTCGAAGACCTCCTGGCGGCGCTGGAACCGGACCTGGAACGCTCCCCCGCAGGCATCCGGATCGCCCCTGATTCGCGCGACACCTACGCGGCGTACTCCCTGCCGGCCCTCTCCGACCCCCTGGACGCAGCGGTCGCCGCCCAGCCCGCCCTGCTCACCATGCTGGCCGAACGAATCGCCGCCGTCCCGCCCCCGCTCGCCGCGCTGGACCACGTGCAAGCGACCCCGGAGACCGTGCTGCGCCGCGCGTTGTGGCTGAACTCTCGCTACGACCTCCGCCGCAGCAAGGTGCTGTTCCTTGGCGACCACGACCTGACCTCCCTGGCTGTACGCGCCGTATGCCCCGAAGCCGAACTGTCCGTAGTGGACCTGGACGAACGCGTTCTGTCCTACCTGGACACCACCGGCGAACGCACCATCTTCACCGCCCACGCCGACCTGCGCGTGGGCCTGCCACCCGCCCTGACCGGCAAAGCAGACCTGGTCTTCAGCGACCCGCCCTACACTCCCGAAGGCATGGGCCTCTTCGCCGCCCGCGCGGTGCAAGCTCTCCGCGAACCCACCGAAGGCAGAATCCTCCTCGCGTACGGCTACAGCCCCCGCCACCCCGCACTAGGCGCACAAGTACAGCGCTCCCTAGCCACCCTCGGCCTGACCTTCGAAGCAATCCTCCCGGACTTCAATCGCTACACCGGTGCCCAAGCAATCGGCAGCGCAGCCGATCTGTACGTCTGCCAGCCCACCGCGAAGGCGAAGAAATCGTTCGCCCGCAAGGGAAGCTCCGCGATCTACACCCACGGCCCCCAGTCAGTAGAATCAGCCGCGACGAAACCGGGCCTGCTGGCCGCCGCCCGGGAAATCGCCTCCGAAGGCGGCCTGGCCCTGGAAACCCGCCCCGTAGGGTGGGCCACCTCCGGCCCCGAAGGCGACGCCATCGCCATGGACCTCTCCGCAGACCCCGGCCCGTGGCTCCTGCGCACCCTGCTAGGCACAAACGCCCGCCGCCTGGCGCTGCTGCTGCCGAACAACCACCCCGACCTAGCGGACGCCGCCGCCCAAGCGTCGCTCACCTCGCTGGTAGCGGACAAATACCGGCTCCGCCTGCTCCGCAGCACCCCGGACAACCGCCACGCCATCGTCGCCGCCGACCTGGTCGACCACCCGTCCGAACTGCTCACCCGCGCCCACGCCCGACTGGCGAACGCCGCCCTGAACGTCCCCGAGGACCTGGCCGACCTCCGCCTGGTGGACGTGCCCCGGCACCGGCTGGCGGAGTTGCTCCCCGGCTGACCCCGCGCGTCCGTGAGCGGCCAGAACGAAGCAGCTTGAGCGGCTAGAGTGAAGACACCGTAGCGGCCAGATTGCAGTCACTCTAGCGGCCAGATTGAAGATCATCTCTGTACTTGAGCCAAATTTGAGCGCTTGAACTGCTAGAATAACGGACTGTGATCCCACGAACCGACCTACTCGGCAGGCGTGCGCAGGGCTTGGTCGCCGAGGCGCTCGGCGACACCCGAGTCGTCTTGATCAACGGTGCGCGGCAAGCGGGCAAGAGCACGCTTGCCCGCTTGATCGCGAACGACTCGTCCGTCGAGGTTCGCAATCTCGATCATCCTCAGGATCTAGCGGCGGCCCGCGTCGACCCGAGCGGGTTCGTCGACTTCGACAGGCTGATGGTCATCGATGAGATCCAGCGAGCACCGGAGCTTTTCCTGCCGATCAAGGCCGCGGTCGACGCAGACCCTCGCCCGGGTCGCTACCTTCTCACCGGCTCGTCACAGATCCTTGCCCTTCGAGGCCTCCCCGACACCTTGCCGGGCCGCAGCGAAACCATCGAGCTATGGCCGCTCTCGCAAGGCGAGATCGACGGAACCTCCGACGATTTCGTCGACGCCGCGTTCACGCTGGGTCCCGATCTCCACCATCGCTCCAAACTCGGCCGTCGAGACTACGCCGACCGAGCGGTCCGAGGAGGGTTCCCCGAGGCGGTCCGGAGAACCGCACCACGCAGGCGTGCTCGTTTCTTCCAGTCCTATCTCGAAGACTTGATCACCCGGGACATCCGGCAGCTGGGCGAGATTGAAAAGCTCGCTCAACTTCGTACGCTGCTACGGCTTCTAGCAGGCCGGAACGCCGGTTTGCTCGTGCCGAACTCGCTCGGGAACGACGCGGGCCTGACCTATCACACCACTCAACGGTATCTCAGCTTGCTGGAAGAGATCTTCTTGATCAAGCGGATCCCCGCGTGGTCCCGCACCGTCACCGCGCGCGCTGTCGACACGCCCAAGGTCGTGTTCGTGGACACCGGGATCGCGGCGGATCTAGTGCAAGCCGAACCCGCCGCCCTCATCCGGCCGGGCGGCGAATTCGGCTCTCTGCTCGAAGGATTCGTCCTCATGGAACTCGCCAGGCAGCTGACGTGGTCCGACCACCGGGCCGAGTTGTACCACTACCGGACGAAAGACAAAGTCGAAGTGGACGCCGTCCTCGAAAATCCGCGCGGCCAAGTAGTCGCCATCGAAGTCAAGGCAGCCACTACTGTGACCTCCGGCGATTTCCGCGGCCTCCGTCATCTCGAACAACGGCTCGGGGACGACTTCCTAGCCGGTTATGTGCTCCATACCGGACCCGGCACACTTCCGTTCGGAGCGAAATTCCGCGCACTGCCCATCAGTGCGCTATGGCAGCTCACAGTTTGATCAGCCTCTAAAACAACCCCTCCGCCAATTCCCGATAAACCCGACTCACCTCATCGTCATAAACCTGCAACCGCACCCCCGGCAACCGCGGATGCATCTGGTACTTCCCCGTAACCACCTGCACCACAACATGATCCGCCCCAGCCGCCCGATGCTCCTCCAACCGGGCAGCGATCGCGGACACATCCCCCATGGCCACCAAATCGTCAATCAACCGATCAGACCCAGCCAAATCCTCCTCCCCATACCCCAACCGCCGCAAATTGCTCACATAATTCACCAACCCCAAATACGGATGCTCCACCCGAGGCCTAGCCACGCCCCGGGCCCGAGTCAGATCCGGATCCAGAACAACCTTCTGCTCCGGAGCCACAAACCCGCCCGCCCCCAACGCCTCCCGAGCCATCCGGGTATGCCGCGGCGGAACCAGATACGGCACCACCCCGCCAGCCCGCTCCGCGGCCAGCTTCACCATCTTCGGCCCCAACGCGGCCAGCACCCGCCCGGAAACCGGCACCCCACCGTCGTCCAGCGCATCGAGAAACCGCCGAACCGCGTCCATCGGCCGCTCGTACCCCGCCGACTGCTCCCGATGCCCAGCCCCGATCCCGAGCACGAACCGTCCGGGGAATCGCGAAGCCACCCGCTGATACGAGGCAGCCAGCACCGCCGGGTCCCCCGACCACACATTGACGATGCTCGACCCCACCACCAACGACTCGGTAGCCGCCAGCAACTCGTCGATCCCGGCGAGATCCACTCCAGGGCCGCCGAGCCACAGCCCGGAATACCCCAGCTGCTCGATCTCGGCGGCCATCGCCGGAGTAGTCAGCGCCCCGGCCTGCCACACGCCATACCCGCGCAATCCGATCTTCATAACCCCACCGTGGCAACGAAAAAATGGACCAGCAAGTCCAAAACGCAACCACGAAAACGGGCTCCCCAGCACCACCGCCGGGAAGCCCGTTCCGAGAAGTGAAAACCGTCAGCCAGTCACGCCATCCTGCTCAGCCGCCTTGGCCACCGCGGCCGCCACCTCCGGCGCGACCCGCGGATCCAGCGGACTGGGCACGATCCGGTCCCGCCCCAGATCGTCCGAAGCCACCGCCACGATCGCCTCCGCGGCCGCCAGCTTCATGTTCTCCGTGATCGCCCGGGCCCCGGCGTCCAGCGCTCCCCGGAACACCCCGGGGAACGCCAGCACGTTGTTGATCTGGTTCGGGAAGTCGCTCCGCCCCGTAGCCACGATCGCGGCGTGCTGCGCGGCGACCGCCGGATGCACCTCCGGATCCGGGTTGGACAGCGCGAACACGATCGAGTCGTCCGCCATCGTCGACAGCAGCTCCGGGTCGATCGTCGCCCCGGACAGCCCGAGGAACACGTCCGCCCCGCGCAGCGCCTCGGCCAGACCGCCGGTCAGCCCGGCCTTGTTCGTGGTCTCCACCAGCTGCCGCTTGATCGGGTTCAGGTCGTCGCGCCCGGCGTGCACGATGCCGCGCGAATCCAGCACCGTGACGTCCGCGACGCCGGCCGCGAGCAGGATCTTCGCGCAGGCCACCCCGGCCGCGCCCGCTCCGGACACCACGACCCGCTCGCCGGCGATGTCGCGGTCGAGCACCAGGTTCGCCCCGCGCAGCGCGGCGAGGGTGACGATCGCGGTGCCGTGCTGGTCGTCGTGCATGACCGGGCAGTCCAGCGCTTCCTTGAGCTTGTCCTCCAGCTCGAAGCACCGCGGCGCGGAGACGTCCTCGAGGTTGACCGCGCCGAACGACGGGCGCAGCCGCACCAGGGTCTCGACGATCTCGTCGACGTCGGTGGTGTCGAGCACCAGCGGGATCGAGTCCAGCCCGCCGAAGGTCTTGAAGAGGACCGATTTGCCCTCCATGACCGGCAGCGACGCGCTCGCGCCGATGTCGCCGAGGCCGAGCACCGCGGTGCCGTCGCTGACCACCGCCACGAGCCGGTCCGCCCAGGTGTAGCGCTTCGCCTTGGCCGCGTCCTCGGCGATCGCGCGGCTCACCTTCGCCACGCCGGGCGTGTAGGCGATCGAGAGGTCGCGCGGGTCGGAGATCGGCCGGGTCGCCGCGACGGAGAGCTTGCCGCCCTCGTGCCCGGTGAAGATCTCGGCGTCGGTCACGGCCGCGACGGTGCTGGCCTGGTCGGTCATCGGAGAACCTGTCGTGGGATTGACGGAAACGGGCGGATGGGTCTGGGTCATCGAACGTACTCCTGGGACTGCGATCGGGGGACCACCTGGTCGACGGGGGCGGAAAACGCGCGCGTCGAGAGTGGGAACTCGTCCTCCGGACGGCAGCCCAGCGCGGTAGCGCCGGCCTGTCGGCGAGGCGTCTGCGCGGCCATCCGATCCGTGGGGTGTGGCGATGGCCGCCGACGCTGCGGTCCGTCAATCATGACAGGCGCCCGGCCGGGCCCGACCCCTCGGTGCGGTTCATGTCACAGATTCGCGCTTCCCAAGACGTCCGTCCGGTTTCGTAAGCGGTTCCGTTCCGGGTCCGGAATTCACCCTCGATAGGGTGGTGGCCATGGATTTCCGCCCGCTCAAGGTCTCCGGCGCGTTCGAGTTCGTCCCGCGCGTGTTCCCCGACGAACGCGGATTGTTCGTCGCGCCGTTCCAGGAGGAGGCGATGGTTCGCGCGGTGGGGCATCCGCTGCGCGTCGCGCAGACGAACCACAGTGTTTCCCGCGCGGGCTCGATTCGCGGCGTGCACTTCGCCGACACTCCGCCCGGACAGGCGAAGTACGTCTACTGCCCGCTCGGATCGCTGCTGGACGTGGTGGTGGACCTGCGCGTCGGCTCGCCGACGTTCGGCGAATGGGACGCGGTAAAGCTCGACTCGACCGAGTTTCGCGCGATGTACATCGCCGAAGGAATCGGGCACGCCTTCCTCGCGCTCGAAGACGACACCGTGATGACTTATCTCTGCTCGGAGCCGTACAACCCGGCCGGCGAGCACGGCGTCAATCCGCTCGACCCGGCGCTGGACCTGCCGTGGCCCGCCGGACTGGAGCCCATCGTGTCCGAAAAGGACAAAGCGGCGCCGACCCTGGCCGAAGCGCTCGGCCAGGGCCTGCTGCCGTCTTACACCGATTGCGTGGCGTACTACGAAAAGCTGCGGTCAGCGCACCGCTAGGCGCGCACGCCGTCCTCGGCGATGACCCGTTCGATATTGCGCTCGGCCAGCGCGGTGATCGTCACGAACGGGTTCACGCCGGTGCTGCCCGGAATCAGCGAACCGTCCATCACGTACAGGTTCCGATAGCCCTTCACGCGCCCGTAGTTGTCGGTCGCGTCGCCCAGCACCAATCCGCCGAGCGGGTGGTAGGTGAAGCGGTTCTCGAACGCCCGGGTGTCGCCGAAGAGGTCGTAGCGGTAGATCGTCGAATTCGCCTGGTTGATCCGGTCGAACAGCGATTTCGCCGCGTCGATCGACGGCTGCCCCTGGTCCGGTGTCCACTGCAGTTTCGCCGAATCGCTCGCCGCGTCGTAGGTGAAATGGCCGCGTTCGGGGTTCTTGGTGATCGCCAGGTACAGGCTCGCCCACGTTTCGAGCCCGGCGGGCACCGGCGCGATCTCGGCGAACACCGGATGTGCCGGGTTGTCCCAGTCGTCGATGCCGAGCGCGGGCATCCCGGCTTCCAGGCTGCCGGTCGTGTCCCAGACGTGGTTGGCGCGGCCGAGCATCACGTTGCCGTTGGTGCCCCAGCCTTGCCCGACGGCCTCGGACAACCGCGGCAGCCGTCCGGTGTCGCGGGCGCGCACCAGCAGTTCGGTGGAGCCGAGGCTGCCCGCGCCGAGGAAGAGGTACTTCGTGGACAGATGCTTGGTGGAGAGCACGTTCCCGAGCGCGTCGGACTCGCGCACGACCAGCGTGTACGTGCCGTCCTGCTGCTGAATGATCTCGCGCACCTCGTGCAGCGTCTGAATGGTCACGTGCCCGGTGCCGAGCGCGGCGGCGAGATACGTCTTGTCGAGCGAGCGCTTGCCGTGGTTGTTGCCGTAGATGACCTCGGACGCCAGCGCTGAGCGTTCGACCGTGCCCGCCTCTTCCTTCTTCATGTACTCGAAGTCGTAGACGCTCGGCACGAAGGTGGTCTTCAACCCGGTTTTCTGCGCGGCTTTCCGGGAAACCCGGGCGAATTGGTAGGACTTGCAGGTCTCGAACCAGTCCTCGTCGATGTGGTTGACGCCGAGGCCCGCGTTGGCGCGCGGGTAGTACTTGCCGTACATCTCGTCGGCGTCCACCTGCGGCAGGATTTCCTCGAAGTACGAACGCTTCGGCTGCACCGCCATCGCGCCGTTCACCAGCGATCCGCCGCCGACGCCGCGGCCGACGTACACCGACATCCCGCCGTAGTTCACCCGGTCCAGCACCCCGGCGTACGGGTCGATGTCATGGTTCGCGACGTCCAGCCACAGGAACGACGCGAGCGGCGCTTCCGTGCGCTTCTTGAACCACATCGACCGCCGGTCCGGTTTCAGCATGTCGCAGAAGACCTTGCCGTCCGGGCCCGGTTCGTTCCACAGCTGGCCCATTTCGAGCATCACCGTGGGCACGCCCGCCTCGCCGAGCCGCAACGCGGTGACCGCCGCGCCGTAGCCGGTGCCGATCACCACGGCGGGCGAATACTCCGGCAGCGGCGCGACGGTCGCGGCACGCGCGGTCGTCGCCGAAATGCTGGTCAGTCCGAGGGCCGCGGCGGAGTTCAGCGCGGCGAGGCCGAGAAATCGGCGACGGTTGAGGGAGGCCATGCCCGGCATGCTGACGTGGTGCCGCGCACCCTGGCAAGGTTAAAACGAACGCTATTCGCATTTGCCCAGTAAACGGTGTTAAGTTTCACTCGGCCGGGGGAACGGGACGGACAGGTTGCGCCGGTCAGGCGGCTTTCCGGGGCGTGACCCACACCGTGATCGTCGCGGTGACCACCTCGGTCCCGCGGGCGTCCACGATCCGCACCGGGACCGGAAGATCGAATCCCTGGTCGCCGAACTCCGGAATCTCCGGCAATTCGGCGATCGCGCGGAGCCCGGTTTCGGCCTTCGCGACATAACTCACTTCCATGCCCTTGGGCAGCCACCGGTGCGTGGCCGGAACCGTGGCCTCGGCCAGCATCCCCATCGCGATCTCGGCGAGGTTGCAGGCGGCGATCGCGTGGAAGGTCCGGATGTGGTTGTGGACACCCCACCACTTCGGCGCGGTCACCGAACAGTGGCCGGGGCGGATCTCCCGGATGGTCGGCAGCACGGTGCCGAAGTAGGGCACGCGCAAGCACATCGCGGCCGAAAACAGCTGCTTGCCGCCGGGTTTGGCGACCAGCTTGCGCCACAGCCCGTACGTCGACGGCGTACCCATCAGTCCTCCCGAAGTGAAGTTACTCTCCAGTAGCGAAGCACACGACGAACCTGCCGGGCAAACCCGCCCCGGCTATATTCGGCCGCGTGGCACATCGGCTCTTTCTTCTCCGGCACGGCCAGACCGAGTGGTCGTCGAACGGCAGGCACACCGGGCGCACCGACATCCCGCTGACCCCGGCGGGCGAGGACCAGGCGCGCGCGGCGGGCGGCACCCTGCGGACCCTGCTCGGCGGACCCGGGCTGGTGCTGTCCAGCCCGCGCGGGCGCGCGCTGCGCACGGCGGAACTCGCCGGCCTGCGCGTGGACGAGGTCACCGAAGATCTGGCCGAATGGGACTACGGCGACTACGAAGGCGTCACCACGCCGACGATCCGCGAGACGGTTCCGGATTGGACCGTCTGGACGCATCCGGTGCCCGGCGGCGAAAGCGCGGAAGACGTACAGGCGCGCGCGGACAAGGTGCTCGACCGGGCCCGGCGCGAAATCGAGAACGGCGACGTCGTCCTGGTCGGGCACGGGCATTTCAGCCGCGTGCTCGTCGCCCGCTGGCTCGGCCTTCCCGGCGCCTCGGGTGTCCACTTCGGACTGGACCCGGCCGGTCTCGCGGTGCTCGGCGACGAGCGCGGCGAACCGCAGATCGAACACCTCAACCTGCTGCCCGCCCTGGAGGGATGAAGTGACCGACCCCCGCGTACGGCGGATCCGGCCGGAAGACGTCGACGCCGTCGTGGAGCTCGTCTACGCGCTGGCCGAGTACGAACGCGCTCCGCAGGAATGCCATCTCACCTCCGAACAGCTGCACGGCGCGCTGTTCGGCGAGGCGCCGGCGCTCTTCGGCCACGTGGCCGAAGTGGACGGTGAAATCGCCGGATTCACCTTGTGGTTCTTGAACTTCTCCACCTGGCGCGGCACGCACGGGATCTACCTGGAAGACCTGTACGTGCGCGAGGAACAGCGCGGTTCGGGCCTCGGCAAGGTGCTGCTGGCGACGCTGGCCGCGGAGTGCGTGGCCAAGGGCTACCACCGGCTGGAGTGGTCGGTGCTGAACTGGAACCCGGCGGTCGGGTTCTACCGGGCGCTGGGCGCGCTGCCCCAGGACGAATGGTCGGTGTACCGGCTGACTGACGAGCCGTTGAAGGTGCTGGCCAAAGAAGCGTGAGTGCTGATCGCGGGGAGAACCGCGATCAGCGCTCACGAGCTTCACGGCGTCGGCAGCGGCAGCCCCGGCAGGCTCTGGTCCCGCGGCACGATCCCGTCCACCAGATAGTCGTCGACGACCTTGTTCACAGCCTGGTTCCCGCCGATCCCGTAGATGCCGTGGTCGCCTTCCCCGGTGACGGTCAGCATCCGCGAGTTCTGGAACGCGGCATGCGCCTGCCGGGCGCCCTCGATCGGCGTGGCCGGGTCGTGTTCGGACTGGACGATCACCACCGGCGGCACGCCTTTGCCGGTCAGCACCGGCATCGGCCGCGGCTGACCCGGCCAGAACGCGCAGACCTGCAGCCCCATCCACAGCGAACTGTGCAGGGTCACGCCCCGGTCGAGGTATTCCTGCGACCGGCGGATCAGCGATCGCCGGTCGCCCTTCCACGGCCCGTCATTGCACAGGGTGGTGATCAACGTGGACACCATCGCGTCATCCGCACCGGCCTCGGCCGCTACGCCCATCGGACCAGACTTCTTCGCCTCCGCCAGCGTTGTGCCGAGCGTCTCGCGGGCGGCTTCCTTGGCCGGGGCCGAGGCCCGCGCGTCGGTCAGCGTTTTGACCCGGACCAGCACGGAGGCGATCGTCGGGAACTGGCTCTTCGCCTTGAGCGCGCCGACGAGGAAGGAGTCCAGCGCCACCGCCCCGAGCTTCGTGCCGTTCACCTCGACCGGCTCGCGAGTCAGCGCGTAGCGGACGCTCTCATAGGTCTGCCGGGCCGCTTCGCCACTGGCGCCGAAGTGGAACTTCGCGTCGTAGCGAGCCAGCCACGGCAGGAAATCCTGCCGCCAGCGGCGTTCGTAGCCCACCGGCTGGAAGTCGAACGACTGCTGCCAGGTGCCGGTGAACTGGGTCGAGGAGTCCAGCACGAACCGGCCGGTGTGCCGCGGGAACTGCTGGGCGTAATGCGCGCCCAGCCAGGTGCCCGCCGAGTACCCGATCCAGTTGATCCGGTCGCGGCCGAGCAGGGTCCGCAGCAGGTTCAGGTCCCGGACGTTCTGGAAGGTGCTGATCAGCGATCCGAGCTCGCCCGCGGCTCGGTGGCAGGCGGTCGCGACGTACTGGACCGCGTCGACGATCTGGTTCAGATTGCGCGGATCGCGGTCGCGCGGGTCCAGATCGGCTCCGGTGCTGGCCGCGCCGCCGCAGGTGACGGTGGTGCTGCGACCGGTGCCGCGGGTGTCGATGCCGATGATTTCCTGGTGCTCGCGCAGCTTTTTCTGGCCGCGCAGCAGGACCGGGAACCAGCGGCCCGCACCGCCGGGTCCGCCCGGGTTGGTGAGCACCGAGGCGGTCGCCGGACCAGTGGACTTGAGCCTGCTGATCGCGATGGTCAGGTATTGCCCGTCGTCCGGACGGTCCCAGTCCCGCGGCGTGCGATAGGCGGAGCATTCGAGCCCCGAGATGTCAGTGCCCGGTGGCAGGTCGGCCAGCTCGCCCGGGGCGCAGGCGTGCCAATCCAACGTCTGCCCGGCATAGCGGGCCGGGATCGTGGCGGTGTCCGCCGCTGCCGGTACCACCCCGGCGAGCAGCCCGCACACGACCGCTGAGCTGGTCACGACGAGACGCAGTCTCCTCATGGGTTCCCCTCTTCGGAATTCGGGTGAATTCGGTTGCGCAGTCCCGATTCCATCGGCTGAGGGGGTGCCGCTGACAGTGCCGCCGCGTCACCGCCGGTGATGACGTGACGTCACTGTCGCTCAGTCCTGTTCGCGCCGCTCCCGCTCGGCGCGCCGGCCCGCGAGACCGCCGCGCTCGGCGGCTTCTTCCTCGGTCTCGTCGTCGTGCATGCCGAGCGCCCAGGCCCGCGACGGACGGCGGAACAGCAGCACCAGCGCCGCCAGCCCGCAGAGCCCGATCGGGACGCCCCACAGCGGCTGCCCGGACGGCCCGAGCAGATACCAGCCGACCCCGATCAGCAGCAACGCCACGACGACGCCGGGCGAACGCGCCCAGGTCTGGCCGAGCAGCAGCCCGACCGAAGCGGCCAGGAAGACCAGCGCCAGCACCGCGTAGGTGCCGAATTCGGCCCAGACGTTGTTGCCCGGGATCGGCGGGGTCGACAGTCCGTGCACCAGCAGCACCACGCCGAGGACCAGCAGGCCCAGCCCGGGCAGTCCGGTCAGGACGCCGGCGAGGCGGACCTCGAACGGGGTGGGCGGCGGGTTCTCGGGATGCGACACGGGCGCGGCCCTTTCAGCTGCGGGCGGGGGCACAGCCACCCGACCAGCGCGAGTCACCGTGCGTGAGCACTACTGATCGTATGCCACCCGGTCGGCCGTTTTCCCGGGGCGGCGGCACCGAGAAAATCGGGGTAGTCGTCGATGAGCGGGCGGTCGGCCCGGGTGCACTTGTCACGACGCGCGGAAGTTTCGCCGTCTCGCAGAGGAGGACCGCCCGCCACAGGGTTGCCACAGGTCACCGAGCCGGGACGGCGCGCGCAAGCGGCTGAGCTTCGCGTCACCATGTGGCGCTGGAGGTACGTCCGCCGGGCGAAAAGCACTTACCCTGCGGTAGTGCGCGCCATCCTCGTCGTGAACCCCCAGGCCACCTCGACCACCGCGGGTGGCCGGGACGTGCTGGCGCACGCGCTGGCCAGCCAGGTGAAGCTCGACGTCGTCGAAACCGACTACCGCGGGCACGCGCTCGCGGTAGCCCGTTCGGCGGCTCGCGACGGCTACGACCTGGTGGTGGCGCACGGCGGCGACGGCACGGTCAACGAGGTCGTCAACGGCCTGCTCGCCGATTCCGCGGGCACTCCCGGACGTTCCGGGTCCGTCCCGATGCTCGGCGTCGTGCCGGGCGGCTCGGCCAACGTGTTCGCCCGCGCGGCCGGCCTTCCCGCCGATCCGGTCGAGGCGACCCACCAACTGCTCACCGCGCTGGAGACCGAGCGGACCCGGCGGATCGGCCTCGGGCTGGCCGACGGGCACTGGTTCACCTTCAACGCGGGCCTCGGCTGGGACGCCGACGTGGTCGGCCGCGTCGCGAAACGGCGGGGCAAGCAAACCAGCGCGAGCCTCTATCTGCGCGCCGCGGTGCGCTCCTACTTCCGCCCGCCGCTCGGGCGGCCGACGCTCACCGTCCGGATCCCGGGCGAGGAACCGGCGGAGGCGGTGACCGCTTTCGTGTCGAACACCGATCCGTGGACCTACCTCGGGGAACGTCCGGTCCACCTCAACTCCGGCTGCTCGTTCGAGACCGGATTGGGCCTGTTCGCGTTGAACGGTCTGCGATTGCCCACCGTGTTCACGCATGTACGGCAAGCTCTGCTCACGGAGAGCGATCAGCACGGCCGCCGTCTGCTCCGCCGCGACGATGTGCCTCTGATCCGCATCGACGCAGCTGAACCGGTCAACTTCCAGGTCGACGGGGACCTCGTCGGGCAACGCACCCGGGTCGAGTTCCAGAGCGTCCCGGACGCACTCACCGTAGTCGGATAGCCCGGCGACCCCTGATCGCCCGCGGCAAAGTGCGTTCTGCCGCTCGGCGACGCAAACCCTCCGTTCACCGCACGCCCCTTCCGGCGAGCGGAGCTTTTCAGAACGAAACCGCAGGTCAGAGGCATAGCTCGGCCGGGTGAGCTGACTCACCGATCTTGTCCAAACCCTTGTCGAACGCGGTGCTTCGTGAAAGCATTCACAAGCACCCAAAAACACGACCGCCACTACTGTGGCGCGGCCCTCCCGCGTCACTGTGAAGGAGCTCACGAACATGGACTGGCGCCACGACGCGGCCTGCCGAGACGAGGACCCCGAGCTGTTCTTCCCGGTGGGAACCAGCGGTCCGGCTCTGTTGCAGGTCTCCGAGGCGAAGGCCGTGTGCCACCGCTGCCCTGCGGCTTCCGACTGCCTGGCCTGGGCTTTGGCCAGCGGCCAGGACGCCGGCGTCTGGGGCGGAATGAGCGAAGACGAGCGACGCGCGCTCAAGCGCCGCCGTACGCACATCGGCACGCGTACCACCGCCTGAGCCTTTTCGGCTCAGCTGCAGCACCCAGAATCAGCTGCACCACCTCGAACCGGACTTTCGCCCGGCGGGCATTCGCGTGCCCGTGCCGCACATGGCGACACATACCCGGTACGAGCGTAACAACCGAGGTCGGCCACCCCGCATCCGGGTGCCGCCTCGCCCAGGACTATCCATGTCCTCCCGCGGAACGTTGAATGGGCCGGTACCGCCACGCTTCACTGGTACCGGCCCTTCACCGTGTCCGCAGTCCGATGTGGACACTCAGGCTTCGCGCGCCCAGCGCACGTATCGCATTTTCGGGGTGAACCCGGCGCGCTCGAAAACGCCGGGGGCTCCGGAAGCGCTCGCCGAATCCACGGTGAGGCTGGCTTGGTCGTACCCGTGCTCGGCAGCGGCCCGCAGCGCGTGTGCGACGACCGCGCTGGCAAGTCCGCGGTTCCGGTAGCCGGGAATCGTGCCGACCACCATGAAGTGCGCGTCCCGAATTCCGGTCGTCTCGGTGTCGGCCGCCCAGGACAGGGTCAGCACGAGACTCACCGGAGCACCGGATGCCTTGTCCCGCAGCAGAAAACTGATCTCGGGCTGGAGCGTGTGGTTGGTGAACTTGTTCTGCCACGCGTTCGCGGCCAGTGGGGTCGCCCCCCAGTGGTCCTGAAAGGACTCGTTGCGGACGAGCCGGAAATCCTCGTCGAGGTCCGGCGTCCACTGGTCGATCCGGAATCCGTCCGGGATCGCCGCCTCGCCGGCTGTCCCGAGTGGATGTTCCATGCGCTGGAAATAGCGGGCGGGCGAAAAGCCCTGCGCGGCAAAGAGTTCTTTCGTCCCGGCGATGTGCTCGGCCTTGTGGATGTCGACGGCGAGCCGCAGCGTCGGGTGATACAGTTCGTGTACTGTCTTCGCCCCGGCGATCCCCGCTTCCACTAGCCGGGTGCCGATCCCGCGGCGGCGGTAGTCCGGATCGACCCCACCGTCGAGGAAAACCCGATGGACCTTCTCGGGGTACTGCTTGTGCCGGGTCTTCACGTAGCCGACCATCCGGTCGCCGTCGAACGCGGCGAGGCTCGCGCGTTCGAGATCGGAGAATGGATCGATCAGCTCTTGAAGAGTGTCGTCGGCGGTGTAGTTCTCGCCGATCCGGTCGACCGTTTCGATGGCGTTGAGCAGATCGGCCGAGGACTGGGCGTCCGCTTTCGTGAGCGGCCGCCACGTGAGGTCAGGCATGCGCCGGACAGTAATCCGGCGCACCCGGGCTGTCGCCGGGTTTTCTAGAGCCGCCGCGACAACGGGATCCGCAGCGCCGCCTCGGTGCCCGGCACCCGGTTGCCCTCCTCGTCGGTCCGGACCTGGCGCAGCGAAAGCGATCCGCGCAGTTCCGATTCCACCAGCGTCCGCACGATCTGCAGCCCCAGCCCGTCGCTGCGTTCCAGCGAGAACCCGGACGGCAGGCCCCGGCCGTTGTCGCGGATCAGGATGTCCAGCCGGCGCGCCGACCGTTCCACGATCAGCTCGACCTTGCCCGGCCGTCCCTGCGGGAAGGCGTGCTCGATCGCGTTCTGCACCAGTTCGGCCAGCACCATCACCAGCGGGGTCGCGATCTCGGCCACGACCACGCCGAACGACCCCTTGCGGGTGAGCCCGACCTGCGATTCCGCGGTGGCGACCTCGCCGACCATCGGCAGCACGTTGTCGAGCAGCTTGTCCAGGTCCACGCGCTCGTCGACGGAGATCGACAGCGCCTCGTGCACCATCGCGATCGACGACACCCGCCGCACCGATTCGCCCAGCGCCAGCCGGGCCTCCTCGCTCGAGGTACGCCGCGACTGCAGCCGCAGCAGCGCGGCGACGGTCTGCAGGTTGTTCTTCACCCGGTGGTGGATCTCGCGGATCGTGGCGTCCTTCGACATCAGCGCGCGGTCGCGGCGCTTGACCTCGGTGACGTCGCGGACCAGCACTAGCGCGCCCGCGGGCTGCCCGGCCGGACGCAGCGGCAGCGCACGGAACAGCACCACCGCGCCCCGTTTCGAATCGGCCTCGGTGCGGGTGGACGGCTTGCCGTCGAGGGCTTCGATGATCCGGTGCGACACCTCGGTGGCGTCGAACGGATCGCGGATCAGCGACCGGGTGAGCGGGGCCAGCCGTTGCCCGACGAGGTCGGATTCGTGCCCCATCCGGTGGTAGGCGGACAGGCCGTTGGGGCTGGCGAAGACGACGGTGCCGGCCTGGTCGAGCCGGACGAGGCCGTCGCCGACGCGCGGGCTGGTGTGCGTGTCGGTCTGGTTGCCCCCGGCGGGCGGGAAGGTGCCGTCCACGATCATCTGGCACAGGTCGCCCGCGCTGCCCAGGTACGCGATCTCCAGCGGGCTCGGCACGCGCGGCGCGGCGAGGTTGGTCTCGCGGCTCAGCACGGCGATCACCTCGCCGCCGAAGCTCACCGGCACCGCTTCGCGGCGCATCGGCAGGTCGCGGTACCAATGCGGGTCTTCCTCGCGGCAGATCTTGACCTCGCGCATGGCCTTGGCCAGCTGCGGGTGCTCGTCCACGGTGAACCGGGTGCCGACGACGTCCTCGGGATGGGCGGTGGGCGCGGTGGTCGGCCGGGCGTGCGCGACGCACACGAAATCGCCGCCGTCGGGCTGGTGCTCAGCGGAAACCGGGACCCAGAGCAGGAAGTCGGCGAACGACAGGTCGGCCAGCAGCTGCCACTCCGCGACCACGGTCTGCAGGTGGTCGGCCGCTTCGCCGGGGAGGCCGGTGTTCTCGGCGAGCAGGTCGGCAAGGGTCGACAAGGCTACCGGCCGCCCTCTGATGCGGTGTGTTCGTTCATGCCTGCGCACCTCCTCAGTTCATCCAACCAGAGCGTAGGCGCGGGTGCCGCCGAGGAGCGTGCGGGCCGCATGACACACTGGAACGGTTGACCCGTTCCCGGTCGGTGTGTCGAACCCCGCCCCGGGACATTCAGCGGACACCCGAGGAGAGAACATGTCGAAGCGCGCCCGCAAGCGTCGCGACCGCAAGAAGAACGGCGCCAACCACGGCAAGAAGCCCAACGCCTGAGTCCGCGCCCGGACGTGACAAGGCCCCCGCACCGGATCGGTACGGGGGCCTTGTCACGTCCGGGGCACTGCTCAGTCGCTGGTGGTGCGCTGTTCCACGGTGATCTCGGTGCGCTCCACGGTCACGCCGCCCTGCGTGGCGACGGTCTGCCGGATGGAGGCGCGCAGCCTGCTCTTGAGCTCCGCCGGGGCGAGGTCGCCGCCGCACTTGCGGGCCAGCAGGGCCTTGATCTGCTCGTCGATGCCGTATTCCTCCAGGCACGGCGGGCAGTCCTCGATGTGCCTGCGCAGCTCGGCGTCCCGCTCGGGACTGCATTCGCGGTCCAGCAGCAGGTAGATCTCCGCGAGCGCGTCCTCGCAGGGCATCTTCTCCGCGGGCACGTCTTCCGAGCTCATCGTTTCGCCACCTCCTCGCGGTTCCCCCGGATGAAGCCGCGCTCTTGCGCGACGTCGGCCAGCAGGTCGCGCAGCTGCGCGCGGCCGCGGTGCAGCCTGGACATCACGGTGCCGATCGGAGTGTCCATGATCTCGGCGATCTCCTTGTACGCGAAGCCCTCGACGTCGGCGAGGTAGACCGCGAGCCGGAACTCCTCGGGCAGCTTCTGCAGCGCCGCCTTCACGTCGGTGTCCGGGAGGTTGTCCATCGCCTCGACCTCGGCCGAGCGCAGCCCGCTCGAGGTGTGGCTCTCCGCCCGGGCGATCTGCCAGTCGCTGATCTCGTCCGTGGGCTGCTGTACCGGCTGCCGCTGACGCTTGCGGTAGCCGTTGATGTAGGTGTTGGTGAGGATGCGGTACATCCACGCCTTGAGGTTCGTGCCCGCCTTGAAGGACGCGAACGCCGCGTACGCCTTCAGGTAGGTCTCCTGGACCAGGTCCTCGGCGTCGGACGGGTTGCGGGTCATCCGCATGGCGGCCGCGTAGAGCTGGTCGAGCAGGGGCATCGCGTCGCGCTCGAAGCGCTCGGCGAGCTCCAGTTCGTCGGCCGCCGTCTCCGGCGCGGAGTTGGGGGTGCTCGGCAAACCGTTCCCTTCCCGTTCGGCGTCGATGCGCGTCTGCGCATACGGCAGCACCGAGTTTACGCGGGGATTCGGAAAGCCGGTCCCGGGACGGCTCCTTGCGGGGCGGGGGGTGGCGAGCGTGGTGGTCACGATGTCTACAACAGAGCGCCCCGACCGGGCATTCCCGGCCGGTTCGTAGACTCGCCGCCATGGCGGGCAAGGGCACTCCGGCGACGGCACTGCTGCAGAAGCGGAAGGTGGCGCACACCGTGCACACCTACGACCACGATCCCCGGGCGGAGTCGTTCGGCCTGGAAGCGGTGGAAGCCCTCGGCCTGGAGCCGGGCCGGGTGTTCAAAACGCTGGTCGCGGACGTGGACGGAAAACTCGTCGTCGGCGTGGTGCCGGTCACCGGCCAGCTGGACCTGAAAGCGCTGGCCGCCGCGGCGGGCGGCAAAAAGGCGAAAATGGCCGACCCGGCCGCGGCCCAGCGCGCCACCGGCTACGTGCTCGGCGGGATTTCGCCGCTCGGCCACCGGAGCCGGCTGCCGGTGGTGCTGGACAGCTCGGCGCTGAACTACCCGACGATGTTCTGCTCCGGTGGCCGGCGCGGACTCGAAGTGGAACTGGACCCGGCCGAACTGGTCCGGCTGACCGGCGCGGCGGTGGCCGGAATCGCGGCGGGCTAAGCGGCTTCGAGAACGAAGAACAGGAAGCAGAGGAAGGCTTCCTTCTCGCCGAACTCCTCGGGGAACTTCTCCCGGGCGCCCTCGGCCGGATACGGCTCGCTGAGCACCGAAACGCGGAAACCCGCCTGGGTGAAGGCGTCGGTCATCGCGTGCAGCGGACGGTGCCAGTACGCGAGCACGCCCTTTTGGCCGTTGAAGGTGTATTCCTCGGAGAAGCGTTCGATGGCGAAGTAGTTGCCTTCGGGCCGGAGCAGCTTGTAGACAGTCGGGTGGTTTACGGCCAGGATCAGCCGTCCGCCGGGCCGGAGGATCCGCCGCAGTTCGGTCAGCGGGGCGATCCAGTCCTCCAGATAGTGGAGCACCAGCGAGACGATGACGTCGTCGAACGCCTCGTCGGCGTAGGGCAGCGGCTGGCTGAGATCGGCGACCCGGAGGTCCGCGTCTTCGCCCAGTCGTTTCCGGGCGATCTCGACCATGGTGGCGCTGAAATCGAAGCCGCTCACGAGCGCGCCGCGCTCCCGCAGGGAGGCGAACAGCGGGCCAGCACCACAGCCCGCGTCGAGAATCCGTCTGCCTGCGACGTCTCCGGCTAGATCCAGAATCGCGGGACGGGTGTAGTAGGCGTTGATGAGACTGTGTTCGGTTTCGATCGCGTAAGCCTCGCCGAAAGTGTCGTAGTCATTGGCGAGGCCCTCGTCGGAAGCGTTGGCAGTCATGGGATCCACCCTGGCACGGACTTCGGTCAGGGGGTCGGCGCGCGCCAGTAGCGTTTCAGGATCGCCAGTTGCAGGGTGCACTCGACGGCGGTGACGTCGTCGCTGCCGGGAAAGCCGCCGCTGACGAAATCGGCCAGGTCGTCTTCGCCGCGGAAGACGCCGTCGTAGACGAAGGTGGACGACGCCGCGGTGAGCGCGAGGTACCGGGTCGTCGGGTGCGCGGCGATCGCGGCGCCGAGCCGGGCCGTCGCAGCCGGCGGACAGGAAATGCCGAGGACGGCCTCGACCCGGTAGCCGAGCTTCCCCGGCTCGATCTCGACGCGAGGCCGCAGCAGCCCGGAACCGAACATCGCGGTCGCGACGCGGCGGGCCCGGGACTCGGAGATGTCGAGCACGCGAGCGACGTCCGAGTACGGCGTCCGCGCGTCGTCGCGCAGCACCGCCGCGACTTCGCGCTCTAACGGGCCTAGCTCAGCGCCGGGATCCTCCCCCGCGGCACCCGCGTGCGAGGCAAGCAGTTCCTCCTGCTCGCGGGTCAGCCGCCGCAGCCGCCACGCCGCGGAGCTGGTGAGCCGCCGCAACGCCCACTCCGCGCGGACCGAGCGGATGCCGGGCACGGCAGGGATCTCGTCGACCAGCGCGTGTGCCGTCGCGGCGCGGGTCATCCCGTGGACCACGGCGTACACCTCTCCGCGACCGGCGGCGAGTGCGAGGTGCGTGGTGTCGGCGCGGCGCACCAGAGCCTCCGCCACCGCGCGGGTCCGGCCGGGCTCGGCGCCAATCCACACGTGCACTGGCGGAGCCTCGGCGAGCAGCGACCAGTCGACCTCGCAGATGACCCGGAGCAGGCCGTCCTCCAGCATCCGGGCGTAGCGCCGCCCGACCGTGCGCGCCGAACTGTCCAGGACGCGGGCCAGCACGTCGAAGGGCGCGCGGGGCGCGTGCTGCAGCGCGGCGACCAGGTCGAGGTCGAAGTCGTCCAGTACGCCGTCGTCGGCCACCGGGTGCCCTCCTTCGGGTTCGTGCAGCGCAGCCTACCCAAGCCGGATTCTGACTGAATCAGGCGAATATCACTTCTCATTGCCTGAATGCGGCACTTCGTGGAACTCTGGTGCAGGAAAACGGTCGAACAGAGGTGTCGAGCTTGTCTTGGACGGAGAAAGTGACCGCATGACCGACACGATCGTCTTGGGCTCGGTGACCGCGACGCGCGTCGTCGAGTACGAAGGAACCACCCGCCCGCCCGAAGCGATGTTCCCCGGCCTCGCGCAAGACACCTGGCGAGCGCACGAATCCGGGTTTCCTCCGGGCTCCTGGGACCGTCAGTCCGGACTGCTGCGCACCTGCGTGCAGACGTGGGTGCTGCGCAGCGGGGGCGCCACGATCCTGGTCGACACCGGCGCCGGCGACGGCAAGGACCGGCCCGGCACCCCGGTGTTTCACCAGCTGCGGACCGGGTTTCTCGACCGGCTGGCCGCGGCGGGTGTCGCACCCGAAGACGTCGACATCGTCGCGAACACGCATCTGCACGCCGATCACGTCGGCTGGAACACCCGCCTCGACAACGGCGAGTGGCGCCCGACGTTCCCGAACGCGACCTACCTGCTGCCGCGCGCCGACCACGACTACTGGGACCCGGCTGGTCCGCACCGGCCGAAACTGGCCCAGATCAACGAAAATGTCTTCGCCGACAGCGTCGCCCCGGTAGTCCACAGTGGACAAGCCCGGTTGTGGGAGGGCAGCTACGACATCGACGGCGCGCTCCGGCTCGAACCGGCACCCGGGCATACGCCCGGATCGTGCGTGCTGACCGTAGGTTCCGGAACCGACCGGGCGCTGTTCGTCGGCGACCTGCTGCACCACCCGCTGCAGTTCGCCGAGCCCGGCCTCAACAGCTGCTTCTGCGAGGATCCGGCGCAGGCAGCGGCGACCCGGCGCCGGTTGCTCGGCCAGGCCGCCGAGGACCGCGCGCTGGTCTTCCCCGCGCACGTCGGAGCCGGACCGGCCGTGGAGGTCGTCCGCGACGGATCGAAGTTCGCCGTGACGCGATGGGGGTCTGACGCATGACCGTGGTCTCCACTGCCTCCGGGCGAGTCCGGGGCACGGCGCGGAACGGGGTGCACACGTTCCGCGCGATCCCTTATGCCGCACCAATGTCCGGCGCGGCGCGGTTCCGCGCGCCCGCCCCGGCACCGCGCTGGGATGGCGTGCGCGACGCCACCCGGCCCGGCCCGACCGCGCCGGCCGCGCGGCGCGATTTCGGCGCCACCGACCTGCGGCCGGTGCTGGGTTCCGGCTGGATTCCCGGCCCGGACTACCTGTCGGTCACCGTCAGCACGCCCGACCCGGCCACCGCGGGCCTGCCGGTGCTGATCTTCTTCCACGGCGGCGGGTTCACCGCGGGCACCGGGCAGACGGAGCTCTACGACGGCGATACCTTCGCCCGCGACGGCGTCGTCCTGGTGACGGTGCAGTACCGCCTGGGTGTCGCCGGGTGGTTGCGGCTCCCCGACGCCCCAGCCAACCGCGGCCTGCTCGACGCGCTCGCGGCTCTGCGCTGGGTGGCCGACAACATCGCGGCGTTCGGCGGCGACCCTGGCAACGTCACGGTGGCCGGGCAGTCCGCCGGGGCCATGCTTGTCGCCGCGCTGCTCGCCACTCCGGGTGCCGAGGGCTTGTTCCGCCGCGCGATCAGCCAGAGCGGCAGCGGCGAATTCGCCTTCCCCGCGGAAAAGGCCGACCTGATCACCCAGGCGACGGCCGACGCACTCGGGGTGGCACCCACCGCCGCCGCGCTGAGCGAACTGAACGACGAGCGTCTGCTCTCCGCACCGGCCGCGATGCCCCCGGCGGCGATCGCCGGATTCCGCGACACGTCACTGGGCAACAGCCCGTACAAACCAGTCCTGGACGAGGAGACGCTGCCGGACCAGCCCGCCTCAGGACGCACGGCCCCGGTCAGCCTGCTGATCGGCACCAACGCCGACGAGGCGCGGCTGTACACCGCGAACGTCGACGAGACCCAGCTGTACGCCGCCGCGGCCCGCCGGTTCCCGGACCCCGAGATGGCCATCGCCCGCGCACGAGAGAGACACCCCGGCTCGTCCCCCGCCGAACTGGCCGCGCGCTTGATGACCGAGGCATACACGGCGAGCAATCGCCTCTTGGCGGACGCGCACAGCGGAGCCGGAAACCGCACCCACGTCTGCGAGTTCGCGTGGCCCGCGCCCGGCCAAGACCACCCGCAGGGGGCGTGCCACTGCGTCGAGTTGCCCTTCGTGTTCGACCACGCATCCCTTCCTGGCCTCTACGGCCGCTCGGGCCTGCTCGGCAGCGAACGACCGGATTCCGAGCTGGCCGCCCGCACCCACGCTGCCTGGGTCTCCTACGTCACGACCGGCGACCCCGGCTGGCCCGCCTACCGCCCGGACACGACCACGGTCATGCGCATTTCCGAAGACTGGGAATTGAGGATCTGACGCCGCGCCGGGTATTGCCCAGGCTATCCGGTGCCCTTCACCCGATCCCTGTCTCAGCGCCAGTTGCCCACAGGCCAGCAAAGCTGTGGATAACTCCAGAGAACTGGCGCTGAGCAGGGGAAATGCCTAGCCGAACTGTCCACAGCCAGTCGTCTGCCAGCGGTGCGACCGAACTGCCCGAAGCGAGCTAGCCACCGCCAGCAGCATCACAGATGCGGCATGCCTGCTCCGCCTCCGGCGAGACCCAGAATCGCTGGACGGGGGTAGCAGGCGTCAGCAATCACGGGATTGCCTCTGGCACGGCGGAGCTTTCTTGGGTCGGCAACTGGGCGCGCACCGTAGTGCCGGAGTCCGGCGCGCTGAGGATCGTCAGCTTGCCGCCGACAGTGTCCGCGCGGTCGTGCAGCCCGGCCGGACCGGCTCCCTTGGCGGCATCCGGCGGGAAACCGCGGCCGTTGTCGCGGATTTCCAGGAGCAGCTCGCCCTCTTGCCGGGAAAGCCGGATGGTCACCTGCGTGGCCTGGGCATGCTTGAGCACGTTGGCCAACGCCTCGGAGACGATGAAGTAGGCGGCTTCCTCGAGGTCGACCGAAAACCGGGTCGTCCACACTTCCGGATCGGCGACGACCTCGACCGGGATCGGCATCCGCCGGGCCCGGGACTCCACCGCGGCCGCCAAGCCTTGATCAGTGAGTTCGGCGGGGTGAATGCGGTGGGCCGCCTCGCGGACTTCCTCGACCACCCGGCAGAGCGTCTCCTGTGCCGCGCCGAGTGCCGGATCGACCTGGCCGGGGTCCCGCCGGAGCTGGTTGCGGGCAAGCCGAAGCGTGGTCAGCAGGACGATCAGCTCCTGCTGGATGCCGTCGTGCAGGCGGCGCTGGATCCGCCGCCGCTCGCTGTCCTGGGCGTGCACGATGCGTGCTCGCGACTCCTCCAGTTCCCTTGCCTGGCGTTCGATCTGGTCCACTCGGGTCCGCAGCTCGGCCGTGAGGCCGGCGTTGTGCACCGCTACCGCGCTCTGCCGGGCAAGGGTGGCGACCAGTTCCTCGTCCGCGGCGGTGAACTCGCCCTCGGTCTTGGCACCGCACTCGAGCACGCCCAGCTGGGCGCCACCGTGCCGGAGGGCCACTTCGAGGGAAGCAGTCGCGGTCGGTTCGCCCGCCGTCGCGACGATCGGCCGCGGCGGCAGCAGGCGCACGCGTGCCCAGCGCAGATCCAAGGCCTCGCGCAGACCGCTGGCCAGCTGATCGGCGAGCGCGGGCACATCGAAGGCCTGCTCAAGCGTGCCGCCGAGGTGCACCAGGAGTTCGTAGCTGCTGGGCCGCCGACCGAACACCCGCCGGGCGGCGGCGCGGGAAAGCCGAGCCCGGATCGGCAAGACCGCCAGTGTCGCGGCGACCGTGACCAGCATCGCCGGCCCGAGCGAGAGAAAGCGGCTCGCGGCGATGCTCAGCCCGGCCACCACGCCGGTGTACCACAGCGCGATGAGCAGCCAGAGCAATCGGTACCGGGTCGAGCGCCGGACCTCGACGCCGAGCAGCCGGTAACGGAAAGCCGCTGCCGCCAGGGAAACCGGAACGACGGTGGTCGCCAGCAGGACGAGGATCGGCGCGACCGGTCCGGCGCCGGGCACCAGCCTGCTCGCCACGACCAGCGGCACCAGCACCGTCGCGCCGACGAGCAGCGCCGTCCCCAGCAGCCAGCGCAGGAGACGTCGCTGCGCCCGCGGCAGCAGAAAGTACCGTGCGGCCAGCAAAACCGGTCCCAGCACGAGCAGCCACAGGCCCAGCGGAA
Source organism: Amycolatopsis sp. NPDC104775 (assembly GCF_055583325.1). Taxonomy (NCBI): domain Bacteria; kingdom Bacillati; phylum Actinomycetota; class Actinomycetes; order Pseudonocardiales; family Pseudonocardiaceae; genus Amycolatopsis; species Amycolatopsis sp. NPDC104775. Next base: position 320,770 of record NZ_JBVJOE010000002.1, on the reverse strand, counting down.
TCGGGCTGACCGGGAGCGGCCCGCCCGCGAAGGTGAGCACCAGCGCGAACGGCACCACCAGCCACAGCGAGCGCAGCACCGCCTTCTCGTAGGCGAACCGGTAGCGGCCGTCCGGCAGCAAACCCACCAACCGCACCACCGCAACGATGAGAACGGCCGCGATCCCGCCGATCAGCACTCGCCAGACTCGGGGCAGGTGAACGAAATCGAACGCGTTGCCCGCGGCGGCGGCGAGGAACGCGACAGCGGCCAGCATCGCGAACAACACACCAGTGGCCAGCGCTTGCCGCGCGACCGGATGCCGCGGCGCGAGCCGCCACGCGAAAACCCCGACCAGCCAGCTCGGCAGCGGCCCGGCGACCGCGACCGCCAAGGCCAGCGGGCTGTCCAGCACGGTCAGCGCCGCGACGACCGACCAGAGCACGCAGGCCGCGCCGGCCAGCGCGGACGTCCGGAGCAACCACCGCATCTTCCCTCCCCAGTGGCCACCATGCTCGCCGGTCTTCTGGGTAGAGGCAAACCTCCACCGAGAAGGCAGGTTCTTCGGATGTTCCCGGCCGCGGCAGCACGCGAGAGTTCGGGAAGCCGGCTCGACCCGGCTTCCCGAACAGTCGCGGAGGAAGCAATGTTTCGTGGATTGATCGTGTTCGTCGCCGCTTCACTGCTCGCGGGCGGCGGCACCGCGCAGGCCCAGCCGCATTCGCTCGTCCTGGAGTTGCCGATGCCGACCGGCCCGCATCGGGTCGGGGTCACCGAACTGCATCTGGTCGACCGCGCCAGGCCCGATCCGTGGGATGCCAAGCTGGGCTTCCGAGAGCTGATGACCACCGTGTTCTATCCAGCCGCCGACACTCGCGGCTACCCGCTCGCTCCGCAGATGACCGCCGCCGCGGCCGGATTGTTTTCCGCGATAGACGTGCCGTGGCTGCATCCGGAACTGCCCGCGTCAGGGGTGGACTGGGCGGCCACGACGACCCACGCGCACACCGGCGCGCCCGCCGAACCGGTCCGGCGGCCGGTGGTGCTCTACAGCCCGGGCTTCGGCGACCCGCGCACGCTCGGCACCAGCGTCGCGGAAGACCTGGCCAGCCACGGCTACGTGGTGGTGACCGTCGACCACCCCGGCGAGACGAGCGAGGTCGAACTGCCCGGCCGGATGCGCACCATCAAGGAACTGCCCGCCGATCCCCGGACCAGTCCATCGGTTTTCCGCACCATGATGACCACGCGCTTCGCCGACCTCCGCTTCGCCGTCGACGAGCTGGAAATCCTTGCCTCAGGCGGGAATCCGGATGCGGAGAACCGCGCTCTGCCGGAAAACCTGAGCCGGGCCCTTGATCCGCGGCGAATCGGCATGTACGGCCACGGAGCGGGCGGCGCGGCGGCGGCCGAGGCGTTGTACGAGGACCGGAGAGTCGACGCGGCGGCCGACCTGGACGGATATCTCGACTATCTCCCGGATTCGCCCGGCCAGGAAGGCGAACTGCTCCCGGTGGCCGCGCACGGGGTGCACCGGCCGGTCTTGCTGCTGGGCACAGCCGGATTCCGGGACGCGCGGATCACCCGGACCTGGGACGCGCTGCTCGCCCACCGGGGCGGGTGCACGCGCTGGTCGCAGATCGACGATGCCGCGCACTGGGCACTCACCGACTTCGGCGTCGAAGCGCCCCAACTGGAAGCCGCCGGGCTGATGAGCCCGCAGAACCGGAACAAGCTCGTCGGAGCTGCCGGGAATGCCGCGACCGCGGTGCGTGAGCGCGTGCTGTCGTTCTTCGATCGGCACCTGCGCACCCGCTGACGGTCAGGCGGGGCGGGCGTGGCGCAGGTAGGTCAGCACCGCCGCCACGCGGTGGTGCTGGCCGGGTTCCTCGGCAAGCCCGAGCTTCGCGAAAGTGGAGTTGACGTGCTTTTCGATGGTCGACTCGGCCAGGCTCAAGGACTCGGCGATGCCGCGGTTGTTCCGACCCTCGGCCATGAGCCGGAGCACGTCCAGTTCGCGGGGAGTCAGCTGGGCCAGCGGCGACGCGGCGCCACGGGTACGGCTGCGCACGAGGACTTCGACGACCCGCGGGTCAACCACCGATCCGCCCGCGGCGACTTCGCCGAGAGCGCGGACGAGTTCGTCGACGTCGCCGATCCGTTCCTTGAGCAGGTAAGCCAGCCCGGACGTGCCGTGCTGGAACAGGGAGAACGCGTATTGCTCGCTGGCGTGCTGGGACAGCACCACCACCCCGATCCCGGGGTGACCGGCCCGGATCGCGTGGGCGGCGGTGATGCCTTCGAGGTGGTGGCCGGGCGGCATCCGGATGTCGGCGACGACCGCGTCCGGACGTTCGCTCTCGACCGCGGCGAGCAGTTCCTCGCCGGAGCCCGCCGTGGCGGCGACCGTGACGCGGCCAGAGTCTTCGAGAAGTTTGCGGGTGCCTTCCCGGACCAGGTAGTGATCGTCGGCGATAACGACACGCAACTGCTCGGTCATGTCGCGGTCTCCGAATCCGACGGCTGTGCGCTGCCGAGTCTATCCGCCACCGCCTGCGCAGCACCGGGGCCAACGACAGTTGCCCACCGGCTCACCGAGCTGTGGACAACTCTGTCCGAGGAGCGCTGAACTGCAACTAGCCACCGCCAGCAGCGTCACAGATGCGGCCGGACGACCCGCCCCAGCCACTCCGCCGCGGCCCGGGCCACCGCGTCCAGATCAGCGGCCAGCGTATGGTCCCCCGCCACTACCACGATCTCATGGTGCGGTGCCGCCGAAGGCCGCCCGAACGGGTCCCGCTCCCCCTGGATCACCAGCGCGGGCACCTCGACCGCGTCCAGTTCGGCTTGGCGCGACTTCTCCGGCTTCCCCGGCGGGTGTTCCGGAAAAGCCAGGCACAGCACGGCGACCGCCTGCCCGGCCGAAGCCGTCCGGCACGCCACCCGGGCCCCCGAGGAACGACCGCCGAACACCAGCGGCAAATCGTCGAATCGGGCGGAAATCTCGTCCGCCACCGTCAGCCACGCCGTGTCCAATTGCTTGGCCGGAGCCGGGGCCCGGCGGCCGGCCACCCGGTACGGCTGTTCCACCAGCGCCACGTGCATCCCGGCCGCTTTCGCCGCCTGGGCCACCGCCACGAGGTCCTTCGCTCCGATGCCGCCGCCCGCGCCGTGGCCGAGCATCAGCACCGCGTCGCCGTCGGGCGCGCAATGCAGTTCGGCCCGCGCGAGGCCGTGTTCGGTGTCGATCTCGAGCGTGGTCATGGCACGTCGAAGAGCGAGTCGACGGACTGCTCGGTTTCCGCGCGCCGCACCAGCTCCGGGCCGTTGTTGCGGACGTTGTTCACCAGGCTCGACACCGGCCGCAGCTCCAGCGATTCCACGATCGCGGGCGGGGTCGGCGTCATCAGTTCGTCCACTTCGGACCGGTCCGGGTCGAGCCAGCCCGTCCAGTGCTCGCGCGGCACGATCAGCGGCATCCGGTGATGCACGTCGGTGAGCTGGCCCTGTGCGTCCGTGGTCAGGATCGAGAAGGTGATCAGCGGTTCGGCGTCCGCGTCGTCCTTCGGCCGCCAGCTTTCCCAGATTCCGCCGAACGCGAGCGAATTCCCGGAGGGATCCGTCATGTAGAACGGTTCCTTCTCCTTGCCCGTGCGCCGCCATTCGAACCAGCCGTCAGCGGGAACCAGGCAGCGGCGCGAGGCCAGCGCGCGCTTGAACGCGGGCTTTTCCTTCGCGGTCTCCGCGCGGGTGTTGATCATCCGCGAACCCGCCGAAGGATCCTTGGCCCAGAACGGAACCAGGCCCCAACGCATGATCCGCAGCGAGCGCTCCGCGGGTTCGTCTTCGAGGACCAGCCCGTCGGCGTCGCGGGGATGCCGCTGCACCACGGTCACGACGTTCTTGGTCGGCGCGACGTTGTGGTCCACTCGCGCCCGGCCCTCGGTCAGGTCGACCGCGGCGAACTCCTCGACCAGCTTCGCCGGGTCTTTCGTCGCGGCGTAACGGCCGCACATGCCAACCTCCTCGAAGTGCCTCAGCGGCCATCGTCGCACGCAAACCGGGCCCGGCGCGACCGGCATGGGATCATTCGGCCAGGCAAAGGGAGACCGGGAGGACGTGGGCGGCTTGGCGCGAGGCGACTGGAAGCGGCTGGACGAATCCGACGTGCGAGTGCGTCCCGGCAAAGGCACCAGGCCACGCAGCAAGCGCAGGCCCGAGCACGCCGACGCGGTCACCGCGATGGTGATCGGCAAGGACCGCGGCCGCTGGACGTGCGCGGTGGACGCCGATCCGGACCGCGTCGTGATGGCCATGCGGGCCCGCGAGCTGGGCCGCGTCTCGGTGGTCGTCGGGGACACGGTCGCGCTGGTCGGGGACGTGTCCGGACGCCCGGACACGCTCGCCCGGATCGTCCGCGTCGACGAGCGCACCAGCGTGCTGCGCCGCACCGCCGACGACACCGACCCGTACGAACGCGTGGTCGTCGCCAACGCCGCCCAGCTGCTGATCGTCACCTCGCTGGCGGATCCCCTTCCCCGGCCCGGATTCATCGACCGCTGCCTCGTCGCGTGCTACGCGGGCGGCCTGGAACCCGTGCTGTGCCTGACGAAAGCCGACCTCGCCAGCCCGGATTCGCTGCTCGCCGGCTACGCGGGCCTGGACGTCCCGGCCATCGTCACCCGGCACGACGAGGAACCCGAGGGCCTGCGCGAACGCCTCGGCGGCCGGATCACCGCCCTCGTCGGGCACTCCGGAGTCGGCAAGTCGACATTGGTCAACCGCCTGGTGCCCGCCGCCGAACTGGCGACCGGCGTCGTCAGCTCGGTCGGCAAAGGCCGGCACACCTCGGTGGCCGCGGTGGCGCTGCCGCTGGCGGGCGGCGGCTGGGTGGTCGACACCCCCGGCGTCCGGTCGTTCGGGCTCGCGCACGTGACCGCGGACGACATCGTGAACGCCTTCGAGGAGTTCGCCGAGGCCGCCGAGGAATGCCCGCCGAACTGCGGTCACCTCGGGCCGCCCGAGGACCCGGACTGCGCGCTGGACGACGTGGTCGCCGACGGCAACGCCGGCGCCGAGCGGCTGGCTTCGCTGCGCCGGCTGCTGGTGTCGCGGGCGGGCGGAGCGGAAATGCGCGCCGAATCGTGACCTGAAAGCGGTAACCTCGCGCGGCTGTCGCCGATATGCGGGTGAGTGCCCGGTGGGGGACGAACCGGGGGAAATTCCTCCGTCCGGAGGGAACCTTTTCCCGCCGGACGGCGTCACAGAAGCAACCTCGCGGAGTCACTTCGCCAGTGGCCCGCGCGCCGGACCGCAAGGACGCGGCCCGCCCAAGGCCGACCGGCGACAACGCAGGTGAAAGACCGATTCCTTCCTAGGGGGAGAACCATGCGCAAGACCACGACGTTCGCTGTCGCCGCGGGTGCGGCGCTGGCGCTGGTGCTGACGGGCTGCGGCTCGAGCGCCGAGAACGGCACCGCGGCTCCGGCCGGCCAGTCCAAGGACGGCGGGTCCGGCCTGGCGTCGCCGTTCAGCGACGCGCTCAAGCTGGCCGACGCGGCCAAGCAGGGTACGGAGAAGGCCAAGTCGGCGAAGATGTCGATGGACATGGCCATGGGCGGCCAGTCCATCAAGGCCGAGGGCGCGATGCGCTTCGACGGCGAGAACTCCGCCATGTCGATGACGATGAACACCCCGCAGGGCTCCACCGAGATGCGCTACGTCGACAAGACCCTCTACATGAAGGTCCCGGCCGAGCAGTCCAAGCAGTTCGGCACCGACAAGCCGTGGCTGAAGATCTCGCCGGACGCCACCGACCCGATGTCGCAGTCGTTCAGCAAGGCGATGGCGCAGTCGACCCAGCAGAGCGACCCGACCCAGATCCTCGACCAGGTGTCGAAGACCGGCCAGATCATCGGGGCCGACCAGGTCGAGCTGAACGGCGAGAAGGTCAACCACTACAAGGTCGAACTGGACGTCAGCAAGTCCGTCGAGACCTACTCGAAGGGCCAGCCCGCCGCGGTCCAGGAGCAGATGAAGAAGATGCTCGCGGGCAAGAACATCAAGATCCCGGCCGAGATCTGGATCGACAAGGACCAGCTTCCGCTGCAGGTCACGATGGACCAGTCCGAGATGATGAAGTCGCTCGGCGCGTCGACGGGCTCGAGCGCCGCGGCCGCCGCGGGCGGCAAGATCACCGTCAAGTACACCGACTGGGGCAAGCCGGTCGACGTGGCCGCGCCGTCCGCCGACCAGGTCACCGACTTCGGCGAGATCATGAAGAAGATGGGCCGCTGATCTCCGCTGCCTTTCGCGGGCCCCGAGCCACTCCGGCTCGGGGCCCGTTTTTCGTGCGCTACTGCCGGTAGCACGCGTTCCCCCGAACGGGTCGCCCTCGCCCGTTGTGCTTGGCTTGAAGCACTTTCGGCCGGTCAGAGAGGGTTTTTCGGATGCGCAGGACGGCCGTGGCGGGAGTCGCCGCACTGCTGGCGGTCGTGGCGGCGAGTTGTTCCAGCACCCCGGAACCCCAGCGCTTCACCGACGCCCGCGCGCTCGCCGACGCCGCTTCGGCCGCGACTTTGGCCGGGCACACCGCGAAGTTCACCGCGGACGTCACCACCGGCACCCTCGTGTCCCATGGACAGGGCCAGGCGAAATTCGACCCGGCCGGAACGTCGCTGTCGATGACGACGGACTACGTCGGCGAGCCGCTCGAACTGCGCCTGGTCGACAAGACGCTGTACGCGAAAGTCCCGGAAAGCACACGAGACCAGGTCAGCGACCACAAAGCGTGGGTGAAGGTATCACCGGACGGCACCGATCCGCTTTCGCAGGTGCTCGGCAGCAGCCTGGCGCAACTGGCCGAGCAGAACGACCCGGCCCGCACGCTGGCTCAGGTCCGCACGGCCGGGACGGTCGCCTCAAGCGAGGAAACCACCCTCGACGGCGCCTCGGCCGAGCACTACCACCTGACCGTCGACCTGGCGAAACTCGGCTCCGAACTGCCCGGCAGCCTGCCCGCCGAAGCACTCGCCCGGCTCGGCGACCGCGGCAAAACGATCCCGTTCGACCTCTGGCTGGACTCGCAGCACCGGCCGATGCAGCTGGTTCTGGACCTGACGCCGGTCATGCAGGCCACCGGCCAGACCGGCGTCGCCACGGTCAAGGCGCGCTACACGGATTGGAACACGCCGGTCACGGTCGACCCGCCCGCCCCGGCCGAAATCGGCATTCTCACCGGCGGCTGACCCCCGCCGCCGACCGTCCGTGAGGGGAACCCTGAGGGAATCTGATTCCCTCAGGGTTCCCCTCACGGACAACAACCCGGGCCACCCAGACAGCGTTAGAGCAGTTCGAGCAGGAAAGGCAACTCCTGCAGTGCGTACCACGCCAGCTCGTGGTCTTCGGCGTCGCCGAGGGTGAATTCGGCGTCCTCGTCGCCGAGGTCCGCCGCGTCGATCACCGCCGCCGCGGCCGCTACCGCGGGCTCCGCCTCGGCCGCGTCCACGTGGATCGCCGCGATCTGGGACTTCGGCACCGGACCGGCGAGGCGCACGACCGCCGCGTCCAGGTCCGGCCGCAGGGTCGCGTCGTCGACGTCCACCGACACCACCGCTCGCCGCGGTTCCGCCTTCTCCTCCGCGGCGATCAGGCGCAGCGAAGCACGAGCCGCGTCCAGCAAAGCCGCGTATTCCAGTTCCTCGTCGGAACCGCTCGCGTACGCCTCGCGCAGGGCGGGCGTCAGCGCGAAACCGGTGCCGCTGCGAGCGCGGAATTCGCCAGAGGCCTCCAGGTCTCGCAGCATCGCGATCGTCGCAGGCAGATAAACCCTCACCAGTGCGCACCCTTCAGCTCTTCCAGCGCTTCTTCGATCATCCCGCCGAGCAGCCCGACGTCGAACGCGGCCTTGCGGTCGCCGTTGAGTCCGAAGTAGACACCGCCGTGGTAGGAGGTGACCCCGATCGCCAGCGCCTGCGTGCGCATCAGCGGCATCACCGGGAACATCTCCACCAGTCTCGCCTCCCCCGCGTACATCGGCACCTGCGGCCCCGGCGAATTCGTGATCATCAGGTTGAAAATCCGCCCGGACAGCGATCCGCCCGCCCGCGCGCCGAGCGAATGCAGCGTCGCCGGCGCGAACCCGCTCACCTTCAGCAACCCGCGCGCGGCCACCGATCTTCCCGAATTCAGGTGCTCGGCCATCGCGTGGCCGATGTGCTGCAACCGCAGCACCGCGCTCGGCTCGCCGACCGGCAGGTCGACCAGGTAGGCCGCGACCTCGTTGCCGACCAGCGCGGGCGTGGCGAACTCGGCGGTCTCGGCGTCGGTGACCGCCATCGGCACGAGCGCGCGCACGGTCTCGGTCGGCGTGAGGTTCTCCCCGCGCGAGAGCAGCCACTCCCGCAGCGCACCGGTGATCGCGGCGAGGATGACGTCGTTCACCGTGCCGCCGTGGTCGGCGCGGATCTTGCGGAAATCCTCCAGCCGCGTCCGCACGACCGAGAACACCCGGCCGCCGGACACCCGGACGTTCAACGGCCCGGGCGGAGCGGGTCGCGTGATCGTCGCCGCGACGCCACCGAGCGTCTCGACGGCCTTGCTCACCGTGGTCACCGCGTCGCCGGCGATCGAACGCACGTTTTCGATCAGCTCGCCCGGCCGTTGCACGGTCTCGCTCATCGCGTCGAGAACCAGTTGCGCGCGGCTCGGTTCTCGCCGCGGCGCCCACATGTCCTCGAACGGCTCGGGCGCCTCGGGGGTCTCGTCGAGGATGAGCTGGCCGAGGTCGATCGTGCCGACACCGTCCACAACGGACTGGTGCGTTTTCGTCACCATCGCGACCCGGTCGCCGGCCAGCCCCTCGACGAAATACGCCTCCCACAGCGGGCGTTCCGGCGCGAGCCGCCGCGACATCAGCCGCGCGACCAGGTCGAACAGCTGGTCGTCGGTGCCCGGCTGGGGCAGCGCGGAGCGGCGGACGTGGTAGTTCAGGTCGAAGTCGACGTCGTCGACCCACACCGGGCGCGCGAGGTGCCCCGGCACGCCGAGCACGCGCTGGCGGTAGCGGGGCAGGAACGCCAGCCGCGCGCCGACGAGGTCGAGCACCTGCTCGTAGGCGAATCCGGACGACGGCCGTTCGAAGATCGCCACGCCCCCGACGTGCATCGGCGTCGTCTGGTCCTCGACGTACAGGAACGAGGCGTCCAGCGCGGACAGGCGGTCGGGCATGAGCCGATCCTTACACAATGCGAGACTGGCCGGTGTGGGTGATGAGCTGGCGGGTTCGCCGAAAGACCGCTTCCTGACCGTATACGGGCGCAAGCCCGTGCTGGAGGCGCTGGGCGATCCGGACCTGCGCGTGGACAAGGTGATCCTCGCCGACACCGCGCGCGGCCCCGCCGCCGCGGAGATCCAGCGCGCCGCGAAAGCCGCCGGGGTGCCGGTGCAGCGCGCGAGTGCGCACCGGGTGAAAGTGCTGGCCGGCAACGGAAAACAGGACCAAGGCGTCCTGGCCGACGTCGTCGCGCCGCGGATGCGCGCCCTCTCCGCTGCCCTCGACGACCGTCGCCCGCCAGCCCGGCTGCTGCTCCTCGACGGCATCACCACCCCGGCCAACGTCGGCATGATCCTGCGCACCGCGACGGCCGCCGGGCTGTCCGGCGTGATCGTGCCGCGCCGGGGTGTCGCCGCACTGGACCCGATGGTGGTGAAATCCTCGGCAGGCGTTGCCTTCCGGGCACCGGTGCTGCGCTGCGGATCGGCGCGCGAAGCGGCGGAAATGCTCGTGGAGGCCGGATACAGCCTGTTCGCGCTGGGTGCCTCGGCGTCGACGTCGATCTTCGACGCGGAGCTACCGCAACGATCCGCGTTCGTGCTGGGCGGCGAAACCGAAGGCGTCGGCGAGGCCGTGGCTGAGCTGGTGACGGAGTGGCTGTCCATCCCGATGCCCGGCGACGTCGAATCGCTGAACGTCTCCGCCGCGGCCGCCGTGCTGTCCTTCGAACTCGTGCGGCGCGGGGTCAGCTGAACAACGCCGCCAGTTCGTCGAGAGTCTCGGCGACAGTGCGGTGGTGCACGCCGACCATTCCCGCGGCAACGGCCCCGCGCACGTTCCGCTCGGCGTCGTCGACGAACACGCACCGAGGCGCGGCCAACCCGATCCGCTCCGCCGCGACGAGGTAGATCTCGCGGTTCGGCTTGGCCACGCCGACCTCGCCGGAGAAGACAAGGGCGTCAAAGTACTGCGCCAGCTCGGTTTTCACCCCTGGCGCGGCTCCCGGCGCGTTGGAGACCAGCGCGGTGCGAGTGCCGTTCGCGCGGGCGTCGCGGAGGTATTCGTAGAGCAACGCGGCGTCCGGGTCGGTCAGCACCCCGGCGTAGTCGACGAGCAAGCCTTTGAGCACTTGGCCAGCCTATCCGCTGTTCCGCGGGGCGAGGCTCTCTTAGCGCACCTGACTCGTCCTGTCCGCCCCATTCTGCCCTTTTAGCCGGATCAGGTAGTCGATGTCCCGTAAACCCTCCCCGAGACGCACTAACCCACGGGTGGACATCCATGTTTCGGGGAGGAACTCCATGACCAACCACAGCCTCCGGCCGCTGACTGCCGTCCCGGGGGTCACCGGCCGGCGCGAACATCGCCGCGGCACGTGGCCGTCGCCGGACGATCTGCCGCCCGCTGGGCACCGGCTGCTGCGGCTCACCGATCCGCCCACGGGACGGCGGCTCAGCCAGCGGCTCAACGCCATCCTCGAAGTCCTCGCCGGGCGGCGGGCGGCCGGGCAGATCCGCCCGCTCGTGGACGAGGCGTTGTTTTCCCGGCTCAGCAGCCAGGGACTGATGCCGGGCATCCGCCACCACGTCGCCGGAGAGCTGCGCGTGTGCCGTCCGGCCGAGACCGCGATGGAGACCAGCACGATCATCCATTCCGGACCTCGCGTGCTGGCGCTGGCGGCCCGGTTCGAGAGGACGCGGACGGGCTGGGTGTGCACGCGGTTTCACATTCTCGCGCCGCGCGGCGAGGGTACGCAGACTGGTCGGCCATCGGTAGCTTGATTGGGACAGCTGACCCAAAGGGTGGGACAGCTGTCCAGAATCAACCCGGCCAGGTCCGGGCGAGCGGGTTCAAGCCACCCATCCCGCTCGCTCCCACCGAGCGCGGGGTCCACTGTGGACTCTGTGTTTGACCGCAGACATAAAAGAACGGCAGCACGAGCGTTCTCGTGCTGCCGTTCTCCGTCCCACACCGTCCATAGTGGACGGCTCAAGGTCGCGTCAGCGACGCGGTCCCTTCTTGCCCTTCTTCGACTGCGCCCGTTCAGCGGCCCGCCGCTCGCGCCGGGTGCCGCCCTGGCCGCCCGCGTCCGAGTCGTTCGCACTGTCCGAATGGGACTCGACGCCGCCGCCCTCGGACGGGCCGGACATCGTCAGTCCGCTTTGGACACCGCCGCCGAGTCCCTTGCCGCGCAAGGCGGACGGGACCGAATCGGAGTCGGTGGCCGGGGGCTGCGGCGGGGCCGGGCGGGCGTGCTTGCCCTCGTCCTCGCTCTTGGCCCCGAAGGCTCCGGCCGCCGCGGCGGTGGCGGAGGTGACCCCGCCGGGGAGCGCCGAGGGTTCCTGCTGCTGCACGGGTTCCGGCTCGGCGCGCTCGACCTGCAGATTGAACAGGAAGCCGACGGCCTCCTCCTTGAGCGAGTCGAGCATCGCGCGGAACATGTCGAAGCCCTCGCGCTGGTACTCGATCAGCGGATCGCGCTGGGCGAGCGCCCGCATGCCGATGCCCTCCTTGAGATAGTCCATCTCGTAGAGGTGCTCGCGCCACTTGCGGTCCAGCACGGTGAGCATGACCTGGCGTTCGAGGCGGCGCATCGAGCCTTCCTCGCCGACCAGTTCGTCGATCTCGGCCTCGCGCTTGGCGTACGCCGCGAGCGCGTCGTCCACCAGCGCCTGGGTGAGCGACTCCGCGTCGAGATCGCCGTCCTCGATCAGGTCGTCCCAGTCGAGGCTCACCGGGTACAGCGTCTTCAACGCGGTCCACAGCTGCTCGTGGTCCCAGTCCTCGGCGTAGCCCTGGGACGTCGCGCCCGTGACGTACGCCTTCACCACGTCGACGATCATGTGCTCGATCTGCTCGCGCAGGTCCTCGCCCTCGAGCACGCGGTGCCGCTCGGCGTAGATCACCTTGCGCTGCTCGTTCATGACCTCGTCGTACTTGAGGACGTTCTTGCGGGTCTCCATGTTGAGCTGCTCGACCTGGGTCTGCGCGCTCTTGATCGCCTTGGAGACCATCTTGTGCTCGATCGGCACGTCGTCCGGCAGCCGCATGGTGGTCATGATGCGTTCGACCAGCACCGCGTTGAACCGGCGCATCAGGTCGTCGCCCAGCGACAGGTAGAACCGCGATTCGCCGGGGTCGCCCTGGCGGCCGGAACGACCGCGCAGCTGGTTGTCGATGCGCCGCGATTCGTGCCGCTCGGTGCCGAGCACGTAGAGCCCGCCCGCCTCGCGTACTTCCTCGGCCTCGGCCCGTGCCTCTTCCTTGATCTCCTCGAGCACCTTCGGCCACGCGGCCTCGTACTCTTCGGAGTTCTCGACCGGGTCGAGACCGCGTTCGCGCAGCACCTCGTCGGCGATGATGTCCGGGTTGCCGCCGAGCACGATGTCGGTACCGCGGCCGGCCATGTTCGTGGCGACGGTGACCGCGCCCTTCCGGCCGGCGCGCGCGACGATCAGCGCTTCCTTGTTGTGGTACTTCGCGTTCAGCACCTCGTGCGGCACGCCCAGCTTGAGCAGCAGCTTCGACAGGTGCTCGGACTTCTCCACGCTCGTCGTGCCGACCAGCACCGGCTGGCCCTTTTCGTGCCGTTCGGCGATGTCCTCGGCGACGGCCTCGAATTTGGCCTGCTCGTTCTTGTAGATCAGGTCGGCGCGGTCCGCGCGGACCATCGGCCGGTTCGTCGGGATCGGCACCACGCCGAGCTTGTAGGTCTGGTGGAACTCGGCCGCCTCGGTCTCGGCGGTACCGGTCATGCCGGACAGCTTCTTGTAGAGCCGGAAGTAGTTCTGCAGCGTGATCGTGGCGAGCGTCTGGTTCTCCGCCTTGATCTCGACGCCTTCCTTGGCCTCGATCGCCTGGTGCATGCCCTCGTTGTAGCGGCGGCCGACGAGGATGCGCCCGGTGAACTCGTCGACGATCATGACCTCGCCGTCGCGGACGATGTAGTCCTTGTCCTTGTGGTAGAGCTCCTTGACCTTCAGCGCGTTGTTCAAGTAGCCGACCAGCGGGGTGTTCGCCGCCTCGTAGAGGTTCTCGATGCCGAGCTGGTCCTCGACGAACCGGACGCCCTTCTCGGTGACCGCGACGGTGCGCTTGCGGACGTCGACCTCGTAGTGGTACTTCGAGTTGATCAGGTTGGCCTTCTCGACCCGTTCGCGCGTGCCCATCGTCGTGGTGTCGATGCCCTGCATCAGCGGAGCGAGCCGGGCGAACTCGACGTACCACCGCGACGACTGGTCCGCCGGGCCGGAGATGATCAGCGGGGTGCGCGCCTCGTCGATGAGGATCGAGTCGACCTCGTCGACGATCGCGAAGTTGTGCCCGCGCTGCACGCATTCGTCGAGCGACCAGGTCATGTTGTCGCGCAGGTAGTCGAAACCGAACTCGTTGTTCGTGCCGTAGGTGACGTCGGCGTTGTACTGCTTGCGGCGTTCCTGCGGGTCCTGCTCGGCGATGATGACGCCGACCTCGAGCCCGAGGAAGCGGTGGATGCGGCCCATCCACTCCGCGTCGCGCTTGGCGAGGTAGTCGTTGGTGGTGACGACGTGCACGCCGTCCCCGGGGATGGCGTTCAGGTAGGCCGCGAGGACACAGGTGAGCGTCTTGCCCTCACCGGTCTTCATCTCGGCGACCTGGCCGAGGTGCAGCGCCGCCCCGCCCATGAGCTGGACGTCGTACGGCCGCTGGCCGAGCACGCGGTGCGCCGCTTCCCTGGCGACGGCGAACGCCTCCGGCAGCAGCTCGTCCAGGGATTCGCCCTTGCCGTACCGCTCGCGGAACTCGTCGGTCTTGGCCCGCAGTTCGGCGTCCGACAGGCCCGTCACGTCGTCTTCGAGGGTGTTGATGTGATCGGCGATGTTGCGCAGCCGCTTCACCATCTTGCCCTCGCCCGCGCGGAGCAGGCGGTTCAGCACCATCCGGTCGACCTCACTAGCTGATCATGATCGCGCCCAGGCCGTTCCCGGGCAGTAAATCGCCACGGCTGGCGCCCGTGTGCGCCGCCGCCGTCTCCCCATCGTAGGGAACGCGGGCTGGTCCGCGCACGCACGTCGTCGCAGAAGGTCACGGGAGGTTTGCACAGGTCCCGACGAAGGTCGTGCGCCGGGTCGCGCGCCGGGCACGCGGACGGCCCGCACGCCTTCGCGTGCGGGCCGCCGGTGAAGTTGTCCCGGACGGGGGTCAGCCCAGCCGGATCACGCCGTAGTCGAAGCCCTTTCGCCGGTAGACGACACTCGGCCGGCCGGCCTCGGAGTCGTTGAACAGGTAGAAGTCGTGGCCGACCAGCTCCATCTCGTAGAGAGCCTGGTCCACCGTCATGGGATCCGCGTCGTGTTGCTTCTCGCGGACGACGCGGCCGGGCTGATGGCCCAGGTCCTCGTCTTCCCAACGCCCCTGCCGGGGAATGTCGCCCGCACTCGTCGCCGCGAAACCGTTCGCCATGGATTCGGTCGCGTCGGGTGCGTCCAGGACAGCCGTGCCCAGCACGGGCCCGGAGACCGCGTCGGATCCGCCGGCCATCGACGTCGCCTCGGCGACCGACTCCGGACGGCTGCGCCCGTAATGCACGCGCCTGCGGTCGTGTGTCCGCCGGAGCCGGTTTTCCAGCTTGGTGACGGCGGAGTCGAGCGCTGCGTAGAAGTCGGCTGCGCTCGCTTCGGCGCGAACAGCCGGACCGCGGCCCTTCCCGGTGATCTCGACGCGCTGGCAGCTCTTGGCCTGCCTGCGGTTGGGCTCGTGGAAGAGCTCCACGTCGTAGCGGATGACCTTCTTGTCGTAGCGCTCAAGGCGGGCCAGCTTTTCGCTGACAAGCGCCCGGTAATGCTCGGGCACCTCCACGTTGCGGCCCTTAACGACGATGTCCATACACGACCTCCCTCGCTGAGGAAACTGCGAGCTGTTGTGTTCTCTCGGCACCGGTACTACAGCGGTTACTGCACGGGTTCGGCGGGCTGAAAAGAATTCGGCGACCGGATCACGACGTCTCGTGGCGGAAGCGAACGCGGACTCAGCGGGCCGCCGGCGCCAGGGACATGGGCTGCACACCTCCCTGCCTGCGGGTTTTGCTGATAGCGGAGCACGTTAGCTTCATCACGCCGTCCGCAACAGCCCCCGAGCCGGGGGATGTCACGATTCGGGAACCCGTCACGGGGCGCAGTGAATCATGCGTGCGCGGCCTGGAACCGCCGCTCGGAAGGCCGAGCGCGCGCGCCCAAGTTTCACGCGGACGGCTCAACGCGGCGGCACCTCGGACGCCGAGGGTGACCGGCCCGCCGAACACAGCCGCCACCTCGGTGGACTGCCCTGTCGCGGGGGTGATTCCGGCCCTGGCCCTCATATCCGGACAACGGGCGACGAGGGCCGAGGGTTCCCTCTTGACATCACTCGTGTAGGTGACACCTGGCAGTAGTGGGCGTTCGAACGTGAGTTGCCTCCCTGGCGAGAAAGCGGGCGAAGGTTTTCCGGCGGACAGTGCGGGGAATCATTCCGGTTTCGGCCGGAGACGGACGCGGCGATCCGTTTCCGGGCAACGGATTTCGGTTTCGGACTCCGTTCGGAGGCCGCTGGTCGCGGCCCGCGGCGGATTCGCGGACCGAGGCCAGGGCACGTTGTGTTCCGGACGCCGCTGGTCGCGGCGCGGTGGATTCGAGACTAGGACCGGAGCGCGGTCAGGTTCGGGACGTGGGACAGGGCGCGTCCAGCTTCCGGGCGTGGGGCACGGCGCGGTCAGACTCCGGACGCGGGCACGGCGTGTTCGGGTTTCGGACGTGGGACAGGGCGCGGTCAGACTCCGGGCGTGGGGCACGGCGCGGTCAGACTCCGGGCGTGGGGCACGGCGCGGTCAGGCTCCGGGCGTGGGGCACGGCGCGGTCAGGCTCCGGGCGTGGGGCACGGCGCGGTCAGGCTCCGGGCGTGGGGGACGGCGCGGTCAGGCTCCGGTCGTGGGACAGACTGCTGCCCTCGGGTTTGCCCGCCCCTCAGTCTCGCTCCCCTCAGGCTGCTGCCCCTCAGACTGTCGCCAGCAGGGCGAGTACCGCCACCACCGGCACGCCCGCGTTTTTCAACGCAGTGACGCATGCGGCGGATGTGGCCCCTGTGGTGATCACGTCGTCCACCACCACGACTCGCGCACCGGGCGGCGGACGACCAGCCGCCGCGAAGCGCAGCCGGCCTTCCAGGTTGGCCACGCGTTCCGCCCGGCTCAGGCCCACCGCGTCCCGTCCGCCCTTCACCACCAGCGCGGGTGCGACGTACGCCCCGGTCAGCCGAGCGGCTTCCCAAGCGATTCGCTGCACGTGCGGGCCGCCGCGAACCCGCGAAGCGGTCCGCCTGCTCGGAGCCGGGACGAGGCACCACGGACTGGCTCGGGCGGCGGGCAACGCGAGCAAGCCAGCCGCCAGCACCCGGCCCAAGAACGGGGCCAGGTCCCGCCGCCGACGTTCCTTGTAGGCGATCAAGATCCGCTGTGCGACGCCCGTGTACCGAGCCATGGCGTAAGCCGGGGCCAACGCCGCCAGCGGCGCGCGAAGCACCGCAGTGGGGGACCCCCACGTCGTGGAGCAACCGGCGCACACGGGCGCGCCGCGGGTTTCACAGCCTGCGCAGTAGGTCGGCAGGAGCAGGTTCAGAAGCAGTCGAAGCACCATGACTCCGAGTGTGCACCCGACCACCGAAAGTTTTGGCCCGCGCGCACTCCAAAGACCGAAATCCGTCCTGGCCGAGCGCCGAACGCCGAGGAATCAGCCCGGGTAGAACGGCTCCGCGTTCTGCATCGAGTGCGCCTGCGGCCGCCACACCTCGCCCAGCTCGGTCGCCGTCCACAGGCCTCCGGCGTCCGCGACGACGATCGGCTGGCTCGGGGCCGCCGCGACCGCGCGCACCGGAGCGGTGAGGTTCGAACTGTTGTAGGCGTCCATCCGCCGTCCGTCCACCGACAGCCGCTGGACCGGCTGCGACGGCGAGGACGTCGCGGCGACGAGCGTGTCCGGCGTCGAACCCCAGTCCACGTCCGAAACATCGGAAAGGACGCCTGGCTGCAGCACCCGCGGCTCGCGCAAGGTGACCGTGTCGCCGCTGCGCACCACCGACGACACGACCAGCTGGCCGTTCACCGTGGCGGCCACGCGGGCGCCGTCCCGGGAAAGCCGGAGAACGCCGATCGGCCCGAGCGCCAGCAGGTCGTTCGCGTTGACGCTCTGGCGCAGCCAGCGGCCGTTCGGGTCGAGAACCATCCGGGCGATGATCGAATGGTCGACGACCGTCCACACCTCGTTCGACGGACCGGCGCCAGCCTGGGCGGGCCGCCAGGTCGGGCGGCTCAGCGAACCGCCGCCGAGGTCCACTGTCGGCAGGTCGCGGCCGAGGTCGCCGATGCGCAGCCGGACCCGGTCGCCGTCCTGCTCGACCACCGCGAGGCGTTTGCCGTCGATCGACTGGGCCGCGCTCACCACCGGGTACGCGCCGTTGCCCGCCGCGCCCGCGATCGGCCCGCCGTCGCTGAGCGAGCGCACGCGGCCGCCGACGGTCATCAGGCCCCGCAGGTCCGGACTCGGCGAGGAGGAAGCGGTGTAGGAGGGCACGTCGCTGCTGCGCCAGTACTCGTGGTTGCGCACGAGCGGCCCGCCGTCGGCGAGCAGCCGGATCCGGGTCGAGGTGACGGTCTGCATCGACAGCACGATCTGCGCGGCGATCAGCGACCGGGTCTCCGGCCCGACGCCGGTGAGCCCGGTCAGCGAGACGGTGAGCGAGCCGTCGTCGTTGTTCTTCACGTTGCTTTCGAGCTGCACCCCGTCGCCGAACAGGTTCTTCACCGCGCCGGTGAGCCCGGCCGACGGTCCCTGCAGGATCAGGTCCATCACCCGGCCCGGCATGCCCGACTGCGGTTTCGCCGGGACGTAGCGCAGGTCCGGCACGAAGGCCCCGGAATCGGGCGAGTAGAAGCTCACCGCGACCGGGTTGTAGTTGCCGTCGAACTCGTCGTCGGTCACCAGCAGCACCGGCGGGGGCGGGCTGGAGATCCGCCATTGCCCGTCAGCCTGTTTGCGCACCTGGAAGGTCTGCTCGGCCGGGCCGGTGCCGGGGATGAACGCGGAATCCGCGCTGAGCGTGCCGAGCACCGAACCGCGCACCGAAACCGTGCGCACGTTCGGATCCGGGGCGGCCGACGACGGCGTGGCCGTGGCGGTGGGACCGGTGCTGGGGGCGGTTTCGTAGACCGTGCTGAAGGTCTTGTCGATGATCGTGAACGAGCGGTTCGGCCGCCACGCGCCGCGCTGTTTGTCGTCGAGGAACGCCCGCGAGGCCGCGTTGCCCGACCGCGGGTCGGCGTTGGCCTTGATGAACAGCCGCACGATGTCGAGCGGTTCGGCGTTGGCCGGCGGTTCCGGCGCGTTGTTGGCCGGCTGGGGCGCCTTTTCCGCGGACACCACGACCGGCAGCGATTCCTGCGGGACGTTCGCGCAGCTCACGAGCACCAGTGCGCAGGCGAGAAGGAGCAGCACTCGCCTCACTGCCCGACCTCCTCCCGGTCCGGGGCCGGATCGGCCAGGATCGCTTCCGGCGCGGGCTGCAGTTCGGCGACCGACGACGGCGACAGGGTGATCTCCGAAACGGCGTCCGGCGGCGGCAGCACGAGCGGGCTGTCCGCGATCGGCACGCCTTGCCTGCGCGGCACCACGAGCCGGAAGCACGCGCCGTGCCCCGGCTCGCCCCACGCGTCGAGAACGCCGCCGTGCAGCCGCGCGTCCTCCTGGCTGATCGCGAGCCCGAGCCCGGTGCCGCCGGTGCGCCGGTTGCGGGACGGGTCGGCGCGCCAGAACCGGTTGAACACCAGCTCGGCCTCTCCCGCCCGCAGGCCGACGCCGTAGTCCCGCACGGTGATCGCGACCGCGCTCTCGTTCACCGCGACCGTCAGCACCACCGGTTTGCCCTCGCTGTGGTCGACTGCGTTGGCCAGCAGATTGCGCAGGATCCGTTCGATCCGGCGCGCGTCCACCTCCGCCGAGGCGTCCTCGTCCGGCAGCACCAGTTCGACCGCGCTGCCCGCGTTTCCGGCGAGCACCCGCACCTGCTCGACCGCGCGCGTCGCGATCGGCCGCACGTCGATGTACTCGGCCGACAGCTCCTCGACCCCCGCGTCGAGGCGGCTGATCTCCAGCAGGTCGCCGAGCAGCGCCTCGAACCGGTCCAGCTCGTCGACCAGCAGCTCGGTGGAGCGGGCGAGGCCGGGCGGGAACTGCTCGCGGGACGCGTGCAGCACGTCGGCGGCCATCCGCACGGTGGTCAGCGGGGTGCGCAGCTCGTGCGACACGTCGGAGGTGAACCGGCGCTGCAGGCCGCCGAATTCCTCGAGCTGGCGGATCTGGTTCTGAATGCTGGCCGCCATGCTGTTGTAGGACACCGCGAGTTTGGCGAGATCGTCCTCGCCCACGACGGCGAGCCGCTGGTCCAGGTCGCCGCCCGCGAACTGCTCGGCCGCCGCGACGGCTTGCCGGACCGGCCGCACCACCTGCCGGACCACCAGGTTCGTGATGCCGGCGAGCAACAGCAGCAGCACGATCCCGGCGACGAACAACGTGTTCTGCACTGTCGAAACGGTGGTCTGCTCGCTGGTGAGCGGGAACAGCAAGTACAGCTGCAGCGGGCTGGGCACCGACCGCAACGAGGTGCCGACGATCAGGTAGGTGGTCCGCACGCCGTTCTCGTCGACGGTGTGCTCGACCCGCGCGAGGTGGTCGGCCTCGACGAACTGGCGCAGCCGCTCCGGCACCGAGGTGAACGGCCCGACATACACCGGGTCCGTGTCCGACTGACCGCGCCCGACGCTGGCCAGCACCGGTTCGAAGGTGCCCGCGGTGGATCCCGCGCCCGACGACGACGTAGTCGAAATCTTCTTGAGCGCGTTCTGCAGCCGCGTGTGCAGCGCCTCCGCCGACTCGCCGCCGACGCCGACCAGCTCGCGCGCGGCGGTGTCGGCCAGCGCCTGGGTCTGCTCGATCGCGGCGCGGCGCTTGGTGTCCAGCAGCCGTTCGGTGATCTGGTTCTGCAGGACCATGCCCAGCACGAACACCACGGCCGAGGACAGCGCGAGCGTGGAGATCGTGACGCGGAACTGCAGCGAGTGCTTCCACAGCTCGTTGAACGCCACCGCGCGGCGGCGGGCGAAAACCACGACCCGGGCCGAAAGCCGGGCCGTGGCGCGGGCGGCGGCGCGAAGCCGCCCCGCGAAACCGGTCATCGCACGCTCACGGCGGGCCGGCCTTGTATCCGACTCCGCGCACCGTCAGCACCACCTCGGGGTGCTCCGGGTCCTTCTCCACCTTCGAGCGCAGGCGCTGGACGTGCACGTTCACCAGCCGGGTGTCGGCCGCGTGCCGGTAGCCCCACACCTGTTCGAGCAGCACCTCGCGGGTGAACACCTGGCGCGGCTTGCGGGCCAGCGCCACGAGCAGGTCGAACTCGAGCGGGGTCAGCGGGATCGCCTTGCCCTCCCGGGTGACCTCGTGTCCGGGAACGTCGATCGCGAGATCGCCGATGGTGAGCGATTCGGCGGGCTCGGCCTCGGTGCGGCGCATCCGGGCGCGCACGCGGGCGACCAGTTCCTTCGGCTTGAACGGCTTGACCACGTAGTCGTCGGCGCCGGATTCGAGCCCGAGCACGATGTCCACGGTGTCGCTCTTGGCCGTGAGCATGACGATGGGCACGCCGGACTCGGCGCGGATCGCCTTGCAGACGTCGATGCCGTTCATCCCGGGCAGCATGAGGTCGAGCAGGACCAGGTCCGGTTTCAGCTCCCGGAGCGCGGGCAGCGCCCGTGAACCGTCCGCGACCACCGCGGTGTCGAACCCTTCGCCGCGCAGGACGATGGTGAGCATCTCCGCCAGCGCCGGGTCGTCGTCGACCACCAAGACACGTGCCTTCATGACCACATGTTCGCACTACCTTCCGCACCCGCGCGCACGACCCGCGCGTTTGACCACCGGAAAGATCAAGATCACCGGCCCGGTTGGGCCATCCGGACGCGTCCGGCGTCCGGTCGCGGCCGGATTCGCCCGCTCAGCCGAACAGATCGCAGCCGAACGGTTACTGTTGCGCCATGCGGAACCAGGACTCGGGAAACGCAACGGGGAGCGCGGTGCAGTCCGTCGACCGGGCGATCACGGTCCTGGAACTGCTGGCCTCGGGCGGCGAAGCCGGCATCACCGAGATCGCCAGCGCGCTAGGGGTGCACAAATCCACTGCTTCCCGGCTGTTGAGCGTGCTGGAAGCGCACGGACTGGTCGAGCAACTGGGCGAACGGGGCAAGTACGCGATCGGCTTCGGCGTGGTCCGGCTTGCCGGTGCCGCGACCGGCCGGATGGACCTGGCGAAGCTCGGCAGGCAGACCTGCCAGACGCTCGCCGAGGAACTGGGCGAGACGGTCAACATCGCGATCGCCGACGACGGCGTCGCGATCAACATCAGCCAGGCCCGCGGGTCGGCGGCGATCACCACGCAGAACTGGACCGGGCAGCGCACGCCGCTGCACGCCACCTCCAGCGGCAAGGTCCTGCTGGCCGCGATGGACGAGGCCGAGCGCAAGCGGATGCTCGCGCACGAACTGGAGCAGTACACGCCGCGCACCACGGTCGACCGGGAGGAACTGGCGGCCGAGCTGGAACGCGTCGCCGAGGACGGCTACGCGGCCTCCTTCGAGGAACTGGAACTGGGCATGCACGCGGTCGCGGTGCCGGTGCGCGGCCCCGGCGGAGACGTCGTCGCGGCGATGAGCGCGTCCGGCCCGTCCTACCGGCTGTCCAAACAGCGGATCCGGCAGATCGTCGCGCCGATGGCCGAGGCGGCCCGGGAGCTTTCCGCTCAGCTTGGCTACTTTTCCGCCTGAATCCGGCGGCCCCGGCGGCTCTCTTGACAGCGCGCCCGCGATCCCGCAATTTGTGAGTTGCAGCAGACGGAACATCGATCTCCATCCGCAACGCGTCCCGTTCCCCGGCGGGGGGGCGTTCCGGCATGCCTGTCTCGTCCCCCGAGCCGGGCCGTCCGCGCGACGGCCGGCAGGCAGGAGGTACCTCGCGATGGCAGTGCGACCGCGGGTGGTTGTGCTCGGCGCCGGCCTCCTCGGCTGCGCGGTCGCCGACGAACTGACCGAACGAGGCTGGACCGACGTCACCGTCCTGGAATCCGAACCGGCGATCGCCGCCGCCGGGCCAGGTCTGCTGTTGCGCACGCACGCGGACCGCACGGCGTCCGAGTTCGCCAAGTACACCGCGGAGAAGTTCAGCGGGCTGACCGTCGACGGCGGCTGGTGTTTCCAGCCGGTCGGGAGCCTGGAACTCGCCACCGCGCCGGAGCAGCTTTCCCAGCTGCGGCAACGGCTTGGCTGGGCGACGTCGTCCGGCGTGCGAGGTTATCCGCGGGAACCGGGCGAATGCGCTCAGCTGCATCCGCTGCTCGACCCCGCGAAGGTCGTCGGCGGCCTGCACCTCCCGGGCGACGGGCTCCTCAAGCCGATCCGCGCGGCGCTCGCCCAGGCCCGTCGCGCGAAGGAGCGAGGCGCGAAGTTCGTTACCGGGCAAGAGATCCTCGAGATCGTGCGCTCGGCGGGCCGGGTGACCGCGGTGGCGACGAAGACCGACCGATTCCGTGCCGACGTGGTCATCTCGTGCGCCGGAGTGCGCGGGCCGGAGTTCGGGCGGCTGGTCGATCTCGCGGTGCCGGTGGTGCCGATCGCCGTCGATCACGCGCGAACCACGCCGTTGCCGCGGCTCGCCGGGGACAACGATCACTTCACCGAGGCGGACAAACCGATCCTGCGCACGGCCGGGCTGTCGCTGCGCGAGCATGTCGACCGGCTGGGCGTCAGCGCGCTGGGCCCGGTCGAAACCAGCACCGCGTTCGCTCCGGCGGGCTTCGAAGAATCGTGGGCGGCCGCGCTTGAGCTGGTGCCCGCGCTCGCCGACGCGAAGGTCGAGGAAGGCGTCCGGCAGCTGGTCCCGGGTACGCCGGACGGGTTGCCGCTGCTGGGCGAACATCCGGAGCTCGACGGGTTCTGGGTCGCCGAAGCGGTGGACTGCGCGTGGTCCGCCGGGGTCGCCCGGGAATTGGCGCGCTGGCTCATCGAGGGGCAAGCACACCTTGACCTGCACACCGTCGATCTCGCCCGGTTCGATCGGCTGCAGCTCGCGCCCGGCCGGGTGCGGGAGCGAAGTTTGGCGGCAGCGGGCCATCAGCGCCCGGTGACGGAACTGGCGCGGACCGCACCCTGCTACGAGCGCGAAGTCGCGCTGGGCGCGGAGTTTCGCGAGGAAGACGGCTGGGCGCAGCCGCAGAAGTACACCGACAGGCGCGCGGAGGCCGTCGCGGCTCGAAGCCGGGTGGCGCTGTTCGATCTGACCCCGCGGCGACGGCTGGAAATCACCGGTCGCGGCGCACTGCCGTTCTTGCAGACGATGACGACGAACCAGCTCGACCGTCCGCCCGGCTCGGTCACCACCACGTTGCTGCTTGGCGAAGACGGCGGGATCCGCAGCGATCTCACTGTCGCCCGGCTCGGCGTGGAACAGTTTCACGTCGCCGCGCACCACCACCGCGACGTCGCCTGGCTGCGCCGTCATCTGCCCGGCGACGGCTCGGTCCAGCTGCGCGAAACGACCGGCGGCACCTGCTGTCTCGGCCTGTGGGGGCCGCTCGCCGAGCAGACGCTGCCTGAACTGTCCACTTCGGACTCTCAAGCCTGGCGCACCTACGTCGGCGACGTGCCGGTGACCGTGCTGCGAGTTTCCGACGTGGGCGAACCTGGCTGGGAGCTGCACACCAGCGCGGATCTCGGCCGGTCGCTGTGGGACGCGCTCTGGGCGGCCGGGCAGCCGTACGGGATCGTCGCGGCCGGAGAGGAAGCACGGCGCAGCCTCCGGATGGA
Organism: Amycolatopsis sp. NPDC104775; assembly: GCF_055583325.1. Taxonomy (NCBI): domain Bacteria; kingdom Bacillati; phylum Actinomycetota; class Actinomycetes; order Pseudonocardiales; family Pseudonocardiaceae; genus Amycolatopsis; species Amycolatopsis sp. NPDC104775. Next base: position 296,606 of record NZ_JBVJOE010000002.1, on the reverse strand, counting down.
GGAAGGGCACCGGCGATGCGGCGTAGACGTGACCACCGAGCACGATCCGTACGAGGCTGGTCTCGGCTTCGCGGTGCGGATGGACAAGGGCTACTTCCTCGGCCGGGACACGCTTCTCCACCGTTCTCCTTCAACGGTGCGCCGGAAACTGGTGTGTCTGGTCATCGACAACGCGCAGCACGTAATGCGAGGCCGGGAACCGGTGTATGTCGACGGCCTCCCGGCCGGGTACGTCACGAGCGGCGCGTACGGCTACACCATTGACAAAAACCTGGCCTACGCCTGGCTTCCAGTGGAGGACGCCCGGCCGCGCACGCCAGTGGAAATCGAGCACTTCGGGAAGCGGTTCGCGGCGAAGGTGGCCGCGGAGCCGTTGAGGAGCGGTGGATGACGCACTACGACGTGATCGTGATCGGTCTCGGCGGAATGGGCAGCGCGGCTGCCTGCCGGCTGGCGCGGCGGGGCCAGAAGGTGCTCGGGATCGACCAGTTCGCGCCGGTCCACAACCTCGGTTCGAGCCACGGCGGTTCGCGGATCACGCGGCAGGCGTACCTCGAAGGTCCGGATTACGTACCGCTGCTGCTTCGCGCGCACGAGATGTGGGACCAGCTCGAACGCGACACCGGACGGTCGCTGTTCACCCGCTGCGGCGCGGTGATGGGCGGACCGCCGGAGTCGCGCACGATCGCGGGGAGCTCGCTTTCCGCGGAGAAATTCGATATCCCGCACGAAATCCTGGACGCTTCCGAAATCCGGCACCGGTTCCCCACCATCGCCCCGGCCGAGAACGAGCTGGCGTTGTGGGAACCGGGCGCCGGATTCGTGTCGCCGGAAGGAAGCGTCGCCGCACATCTGCAGCTCGCCGCGCGCCACGGCGCCGAACTGCACCACGAAGAGCAGGTCTTCACCTGGACCAGCACGGAAACCGGGGTGCGCGTCGGGACTGCTTCGAGCTACTACACCGCCGAGCGGCTCGTGCTGTGCCCCGGCGCGTGGGCGCCCGTGCTGCTCGCGGACCTGGGCGTCGACTTCGAGGTGCGGCGCCAGGTCCAGTACTGGTTCGAACCGGAGGACGTGCGGCCGTTTACCGAGCATCCCGTGTACATCTGGGAAACCGCTGAGGGCGGCCAGTTCTACGGATTTCCCGCGCACACCGCGCAAGGCGTCAAAGTCGCGGTGCACCTCGGCGGCACGCCGTGCACCGCCGACACGATCGACCGGCGGATCCACGACGACGAGGTGCGCGCGGTCGCGGAGGTCGTCGGCTCCCGGATGCCGACACTCCCGAAGACTTTCCGCCGCGCGGCGACCTGTCTCTACACCAACACCCCGGACGAGCACTTCGTGATCGCCCCGCATCCGCGGCATCCGCGCGTCGTGGTGGCGTGCGGGTTTTCCGGGCACGGCTTCAAGTTCGTGCCGGTGGTCGGGGAAATCCTCGCCGACCTGATCGTCGACGGCACGACCCGGCACCCGATCTCGCTGTTCGACCCGGCGAGGTTCACGCAGTAGCGAAGTAGTGCTCCGCCGCCAGATCTTCAAGCAAGCCAGGGTGTTCTGGCCGCCAACCGAGAAGTTCGCGCGTGCGTGCGGCGGAGGTCGGCGCGTCCGCCTGCACCATCGGCGCGAGAAACGCGAAGTGCGCCGCTGCTTCTTCCGGCGCGATGGACTTCACCGCGACACCGAGCCGGGCTCCGATCGTTTCGGCGATCTGCCGGAGCGAGATGGCCTCGTCGCCGACCGCGTGGAGCATGCTCCCGGCCGGAGCGTTCTCCAAGGCCATCCGGTAGAGCCGGGCCGCGTCGAGCGTGTGGCCAGCGGACCAGCGGTTGGCCCCGTCGCCGACGTACGGCGAAACCCCGGCCGCGCGGGCGAACTGGATCATGGTCGGGACGAAACCGCTCTTGTCGAGCGAACTGTGCACCGACGGCGGCAGCCGGACAACCGACGACTTGACTTCCCGTTCGGCGAGGCCGAGGACGTAATTCTCCGCGTCGATCCGCCCGCCGCCGGGAAGCCGGTCGTCCTCGGTCACGGTGTGGCCGAGCCCGGCGAACATCAAGGTCCCGGAGGTCGAGACCAACGGTTTGCCGGAGTTGGCGAGGGCCTCGCCGAGTGCTTTAAGCGCGGAGAGGTCCGCTTCGACCGCTTCCGCGAACTCGCCGCTGGCCATCAGGTCGTGCTTGAACGCCAAGTGCACGACCCCGTCCGCCTCGGCCGCCGCTTCGCGCAGGCCGTCGAGATCGTCGAGGTCGCCACGCCGGACCTGCGCACCGCGTTCGGCGAGCTGCGCGGCGGAGGCGTCCGACCGGGCCAGGCCGATCACCTCGTGTCCGGCGGAGAGCAGTTCGGGGACGAGGGCCGAGCCGAGGTGACCGCTGGCCCCGGTGACGAAAACCCGCATGGGCTGTCCTTCCACAGTTGATGACACCTAGTGCCATCACCGTACGCCGGATGTCATCTGGTGTCATCACCTAGACTGGCCGGCATGGGCCGCTGGGAACCGAACGCACGCCACCGCTTGGAGCAGGCCGCGCTCGACCTGTTCACCGAACGCGGCTACGACCAGACCACGGTCGCCGAAATCGCCGAACGCGCCGGGCTCACCAAACGGACCTTCTTCCGCTATTTCGCCGACAAGCGCGAAGTGCTGTTCGGCGGACAGGAGGAACTGACCCGGCTGTTCTCCGAAGGCATTGCCGGAGCGCCAGCGGGCGCGACGCCGTTCGAAGCGGTCGGCGGGGCACTGGATGCCGTGGCGGCGATTTTCACCGGCGAGCGGCTGGCTCAGGCCCGCGCCCGGCAGCCGGTGGTGGCGGCGAACAGCGAACTGCTCGAACGCGAATTGCTCAAACGCACCAAGATGGTCGCGGCCATGCACGACGCGCTGGCCGCGCGCGGGATCGACGAACCGGCCGCGCACGTCGCGGCGGAATTGGGCTGCCTCGCGTTCGGGACGGCCTTCCACCGCTGGGTCGAGCCGGGCAATCGGCGGGAGTTCGGCGCGTTGGCGGCCGAAACGCTCGGCGAATTGCGCGCGGCGACCGCGGCACTCGGCTAAGCGAGCAAGGATTTCGCCAGCGTCGGCAGATCGACGCCGGCCACACCGTCCAGCACCTGCCACGGCGCGAGCCACGACACCGCGGCCAGCTCGTCGTACACCGCGGCACAACGCTGCTGCAGCGAATCGTCCGATTCGAACGCGTCCCGCGTCCTCGCCGCGTCCGACTCCGCCCGGCGCACGGCCCGCTCGGCCGCGACCTCCGGGCTCACCCGCAGCAGCAGGTGCGCGTCCGGCCGCGGCAACCCGAACCGCGTCACCTCAAGGTCCCAAACCCACTGCACCACAGCGCCATCCGCGTGCTCACGCAGGCGCGCGGCCGCGTACGCGGCGTTCGAGGCGACGTAACGGTCCAGCAGGACAACGTCGTTGGCCGCGAGCAGCGCGCGGATCTCGTCGGCGGCACCGCTGCGGTCGAGGGCGTAGAGCATCGCCATCCCGTACACCGAGTCGGCGAGGTCTCCGTGCCCGCGATGCAGCGCTTCCCGCACCAGGTCGGCGTGCACACTGCGGCCGTAACGCGGGAAGGCGAGACTGCCAACGCTCGCGCTGATGTCTTTCAGCGCAGCGGTCAGCCCCTCGGACAGCGTGCGCTTGCCCGCGCCGTCCAGACCTTCGATTACGACCAGTCGCCCCACGCTGTCGAAGATACTTGGTGGCGTGCTCAGGCCGTCTCTCGGCGGGCGCGGACGTAGCCGAAGTAGCCCACCGGCACCGCGACCAGCAGGCCGGCGAGACAGAGCAGCGGAATCCAGTCGTCGCCGTGCGGCTGCGCCGGCGTGCTCTGGCCGTCCCTCGGCACCACCTCGCCGCGCGGCACGGCAGTGAGGTGGGCGTTGCCGGTGTCAGCGGGCTGCGCCGCGCCCGCGCCCGGAGCCGACACCGGCAACGCCAGGCCCGTGAACGCCCCGAGGAGCAGCAAGCGTCCGACGTGCCTTCGGCAAGTGGTCGAGGACCGCCGGACCCGCCCGGCAGTGCTCTCCACGTGATTCGGTTTCCCCAGACCCACGACGCACCTCCCGCCTAGACGTGGCCAGTGGTGGTCACAACGGTGAACTGGTCGATCACTCCGAGCAAGATGCCCGTCCGGTGACGAGGGTGTTCCGGGTCGGCCGTGGAACACGGAACGGTTACCCTTCCGTGGCCAAGCACACCAAACGGGGGCCGGACCCGTTACCGCGCGCTGCTAACGTGAACGTTCCGCGGCATTCACGCCCAGCGCACGGGCGCGTTGAAGGGACAGCGGTGGCACGAGACGGGGATGGCCCACTGATCATGGAACCTGGCCGGCGCGGCGCGGGTGAACTGCCGCCCGAGCTCGGCGAAGCACTGCGATCCGGAGAATTTCACCAGGCGCTGCGGCTCGCGATCGCGCATCGCGGCCTGTCGCTCGCCAGGCTGCGGGCGCACCTCGCGCTCCGCGGCGTCCACATCGGACAGTCGACGCTGAGCTACTGGCAGCGCGGCCTGCGCCAGCCCGAGGTGCCGAAGGCGCTGCCCGCGGTCCGGGCGCTGGAGTCGGTGCTGCAGCTGCCCGCGGACTCGCTCGTGGTGCTGATCGGGCCGCGTACCGCGCGCCCGCGCGGGCACCAGGCCGCGGCGTCGTTCCACGACCTGCGCTCGGGCGAGATGGGCGCGATCGTCGAGCAGCTGATGAGCGATCTCGGCGCGCCGCCGACGTCGCGGCAGTCGAACTCCGACCTGGAAATGCTGTCGGTGCACGACCAGATCACCATCGACGAGCAAAAACATCAGGTTAAATTTCGCACCCGGCTGGTCACCCGCGCGCGACGGCACGGCCCGGACCGGTACGTGGCGGTCTACAACGGCGATCCCGGCTGCCGGATCGACGACGTCGAGCTGATCACCGCCGAAGGCTGCCGCGTCGGCCGGATCCGCAGGCATCCGGCCCGCGAGACGATGGCGACGGAGCTGCTTTTCGACCGGAAGCTCGCCGAGGGCGAGATCCACGTTTTCTGCTTCGAAATCCACGACAATTCCGCCGTGACGTTCCCCGGGTACTACCGGATGCTGCGCGACCAGTGCGCGAGCTATCTGCTGCAACTGCAGTTCGCGCCCACCGCGATGCCCGCCCGGATCACCCGGGAGGTCCGCGCCCGCGACGACGCGCTGCCGGTCGAGGCGGAGGAGTTGCCGTGCGACACCGGCGGCGTGACGAGCGGGTATTTCCGCGACACCGGACCGGGGCTGGCCGGCATCGCGGTGGAATGGAACTGAGCTCTACCCGTCCACCCGCGCCGGCGTGCCCTTGGTGATCCGGACCAGTTCGTCGAACGTCGTCGGGAAGACGGCGTTCGGCGTCCCGGCCGCGGCCCACACCTCGGAATACTGCCGCAACGCCTCGTCGACCACCGTCTCCAGCGGAGCCGGATGCCCGACCGGCGACACCCCGCCGATCACCTGCCCGGTGGCCGCGCGCACCTCGTCCGGCTTGGCGCGGCGAATCCGGCCGCGCCCGAGCCGCGCGGCGAGCGCCTCGACATCCACCCGGTGCGCGCCGCTGGTCAAGACCAGCAGCGGGGCGTCGTCGGCCAGGAACACCAGGCTGTTCGCGATCGCGCCGACCGGGCAGCCGAGCGCGTCCGCCGCCTCGGCCGCCGTCCGCGTGGACTGCGGAAGGGTCCGCGCCCGGCCCTCGACCCCCGCCGCGTCGAGCGCGTCCTGCACGTTTCGCACTGCTGACATCCGAACACCTCCAACTGTTCTGTAAACAGAACACTAGACTAGGCCGGGTGTCGACGTCATCCGCCCCGGACGGCCGCGCGCTCGCCGCGGCGGTCGGTACCCGCATCCGGACGCTGCGCACCCGCGCGGGCGTCGGCCTGACCACGCTCGCCGCCGACAGCGGACTCGGCAAGGGAACGTTGTCGGAACTGGAAAACGGCCGCCGGAATCCGACACTGGACACGCTGTTCGCCATCGCCACGGCGCTGTCGATCCCGTTGAGCGACTTGCTCTTCGGCGACGACGGGGTGGCCGAAGCGCACGGCGACAGCGTGGCGGCGACGCTGCTCGGGCGATGGGAGGACGCCGACGGCGTGACCGAGGTGTACCGGCTGACCATCCACGAGCGGGTTCAGGTGTCGCAGCCGCACCGTCCTGGCGTGCGGGAGGTGCTGACAGTGCTGACCGGGACAGCCGAGGTGGGTCCGGCTGACTCGCCAGCGACGGTTTCCGCGGCGGAGACGCATACGTTTATCGCGGAAACGGACCATGTGTACCGCGGAATCGGCGGACCGGCTACTGCGGTGCTGACGATGCGGTATCCGCGCTAGAACGCAAAAGCCGCCCCGAAACGTATTCCGGGGCGGCTTCGGGATCAGCGATCAGTAACGGTAGTGCTCCGACTTGAACGGGCCCTCGACGTCCACGTCGATGTATTCCGCCTGCTCCTTCGACAGCTTCGTCAGCTCGCCGCCGAGCGCTTCGAGGTGAATCCGGGCGACCTTTTCGTCCAGTTTCTTCGGGAGGCGGTAGACCTCCTTGTCGTACTCCTCGGTCTTGGTGAAGAGCTCGATCTGCGCGATGACCTGGTTCGCGAAGCTGTTCGACATCACGAAGCTCGGGTGCCCGGTCGCGTTGCCGAGGTTCAGCAGCCGTCCCTCGGACAGCACGAGGATGCTCTTGCCGTCCGGGAACACCCACTCGTCGACCTGCGGCTTGATGTTCACGCGCCGCACGCCGGGGTAGCGCGCGAGGCCGGCCATGTCGAGCTCGTTGTCGAAGTGGCCGATGTTGCCGACGATGGCCTGGTGCTTCATCCGCGCCATGTGCTCGACCATCACCACGTTCTTGTTGCCGGTGGTGGTCACGTAGATGTCGCCCTCGTCCAGCACCGATTCCAAGCGCTTGACCTCGTAGCCGTCCATCATCGCCTGCAGCGCGCAGATCGGGTCGATCTCGGTGACGATCACCCGGGCGCCCTGGCCGCGCAGCGATTCCGCCGCGCCCTTGCCGACGTCGCCGTAGCCGCAGACCACCGCGACCTTGCCGCCGATCAGCACGTCGGTACCGCGGTTGATGCCGTCGATCAGCGAGTGCCGGATGCCGTAGCGGTTGTCGAACTTCGACTTGGTCACCGAGTCGTTGACGTTGATCGCCGGGAACAGCAGCTCGCCCGCGGCCGCCAGCTGGTACAGCCGCAGCACGCCGGTGGTGGTTTCCTCGGTGACGCCCTTGACGCTCTGCCCGATGGCGGTCCACTTGCCCTTGTCCGCCGCGACAGAAGCGCGCAGCAGCTCAAGGAAGACCTTCCACTCTTCGGGGTCCTCGTCGTCGGCCGGCGGAACGACGCCCGCCTTCTCGTACTCGGTGCCCTTGTGCACCAGCATGGTGGCGTCGCCGCCGTCGTCGAGGATCATGTTCGGGCCTTCGCCCTCCCACGTGAGCATTCGCTCAGTGCACCACCAGTATTCCTCGAGCGTCTCGCCCTTCCACGCGAACACCGGGACGCCCTTGGGCTCCTCGGGCGTGCCGTGCGGTCCGACGACGACCGCGGCCGCGGCGTGGTCCTGGGTGGAGAAAATGTTGCACGAAGCCCAGCGCACCTCCGCGCCGAGCGCCACCAGCGTCTCGATCAGCACCGCGGTCTGCACGGTCATGTGCAGCGAGCCGGCGATTCGCGCCCCGCGCAGCGGGTATACCTCAGCGTATTCGCGACGCAGCGCCATCAACCCGGGCATCTCGTGCTCGGCGAGCCGGATCTCCTTGCGGCCGAACTCGGCGGCCTCGAGGTCGGCGACGGCGAATTCGAGGCCGCCCCGGGTGTCGTGCCGCTTGACAACGCTTTCGGGGGTCATAGTGCGGTTCCTCCAAGGTTTGATGGCACCTGAACAGTACCGTTGTCGGCTCGACCCTGACTTGAACGGATGAGGAGAAATACACCGTGCCCGCCCCGCTCCCCGGCCCTGACACCCGCATCGTCGAAATGAGGGTGTCCGGACTCGTGGGCACGAGCGGCGAAACGCTCCTCGACACGGTCCAGACCGTCGACGTCGCCGGCGACGAACTCGGCCGCGTGGTGCGCCCGGCCGACCGGCTGCGGCGTCCGGCTCCCGGTCCGGTGGTGCCCGCGCTCGGCCGGTCGGTCCCGCGCACTGTCGAAGGCTACCTGTGGAGCGGCATGACCTCCGGCGGCGTCGCGAAGGCCGCTTGGGCGCTGCTGTTCCCGTTCTCGCTGGCGAACGTCGCGTTCTGGATGCTGCCCCCGGTCCACCGCGCCCACTGGCTCGGCGGCCTGTGCCGCGGCCTGCTGCGAATCGCGTCGGTGCTGCTCACCATGCTGCTGGTCAGCCAGGTCGCGGCAGCGGTGCTGGACCTCGTCGCGACGCAATGCCTCGCACCCGGACGCGCCTGCCTCACCTGGGTGACCCCGGAACTGCGCAAGGGACCGCTGCGGATCGGCGTCGGCGTGGCGGTGCTGCTCGCGCTGGTCTATACGCTGCACCGGATCTCGTCCACGAACTGGCGGGTGCGCCAGTCTGGTCATCCCGCCCGCAAAGGCGTCCCGATGCGGTTGCGCGCCGATCCGGAAGCGCCCGGGATGTCCGCGACGCACGCGGTCGCCGCACTCGCCTGCATCTCCTTGCTGCTGCTGGGCGGGCCGTTCCACGTGCCGACGAAAATCCCGCAGCTGATCGGCTGGATCTGCACGCTCGCGCTGGTCCTCGCGGTACTGGTCGGCGGTGCGATCGGCAGCGACACCGGCCCCATCGCGCGCCGGAGCCTGCTCACCTTCGCCACGCTGCTGGTCATCTACGCCACCGTGCTGGCCGCACCGGTCGGCGACCGGCTCCCCGGCGTAGACAACACCGTCGAAGGCCTCGGCGGCTCGCTGCTGGTAGTCACCCTGCTTTTCGCGCTCGCCCTCATCCCGTCAGCCCTGCTGGCCCGCCCCGCCTGGCGCGACCGCCCCCGCCGGCTCCGCCCCTGGCTCGGCGGCTGGGCAGCGGCCCCCGTCCTCGCCCTGGCCGGCCTCCTAGGCGGCGGTTTCGGCGCCGGACTGGCGATCGCCATCCGAAAACTGCTCCGCGCTGAAAAGCTCGCCCTGCCCACGACGTACGACCTGGTCACCGTCCTGTGGGGCGGCGGACTGGGCCTGATGGCCCTGCTCGCCATCGCGGGCTACGCCATCGGCGTCCCCCTGCGTCGCCGCCGACGCGGCATCCCGCCCATCGTCGAACTGATGGAACACGACGAACAGCAAGAACAAGACGCCGCCCGAGCCTGGGCCCGCTCCGCCTGGGAACGCCGCCACCTGCACCACCTGGCGGTGATCGTCGCACTGGGCCTGTGCGTCGGCGCGATCGCACTGCTAGTCGTACGCTTCGGCTTCAACCTGCAACCAGGCTGGTTCACCACCGTCTCCGCGATCGGCGTATTCGCCCTCGGCGCACTGGCCGCCGGACTGCTCCGAGTGGTCTACTCCGCAGCCAAATCCCCGCAGCGCAGCCGGCACCTGGGCGCACTGTCGGACCTCGTGTCCTTCTGGCCACGCGCCGCACACCCCGGCGTACCACCCTGTTACGCCCTCAAGGTCGTGCCCGAACTGGCAGATCGCGTCAAGGAACACCTCGCCGAACCCGGCACGCGAGTCGTACTGTCCGGCCTGAACCTGGGCAGCATCCTCACTGTGCTCACCGCCGCCCAACTGTGCGCGGAACTACCCCCCGACGAACGCGACCGAGTCGGCCTCCTCACCGCAGGCTCGCCTCTTCAATGGGGTTACCAGCGCGCTTTCCCCGCAGTCCTGCCCCAAGACTCGCTGGCGGAACTGTTCGCCTCCCTGGACGGCCGCTGGCGAGCCCTATGCCGAGGCACCGACATCTTCGGCGGCGGCGTAACCACCTGGCGCCACCAAACAAGCAACGGCCACCTCCTAGGCGAGGGCTACCTCCCAGAAGGCAAATGGGGAGCCCTGGAAGCCACCCCAGACGACGCGGGAGTCCTGGTCCTAGGCGGCGACCACTGGGTCCCCGACCCCCTGCGCGCCCCCGACGGCCGCCGCCGCTGGGCCCCCGGCGTCCTCAAACACACCGAGTACCTGGCCGATCCGGAATGGGACAACGCCGTAGCCATGGCCGCAGGCCTAGGCCGCCCCAACGGCCGCGCCAAAGCTCTAGGCGAACAAGGCTCCCTCTTCGGCGACCTACCCCGCCCCCGCTAACCCCAGAACTTCCGTGCGGCCCCCTCACAGCCCACCCGCAAACCCACCACTCAACCGCACCCGCGAACCCACCCCGCCAACACCCACCCCCCGCGCCCCACCCACCAAACCGCACCCCACGCACCCAACCCCCCAAGGCACCCACACTCCCCCGCACCCCGATACGAAGCCAAAAACGCGGGCGGCGGGTGCTTGTCAAGGCATCTT
>NZ_JBVJOE010000002.1:277222-286145 GCF_055583325.1 Amycolatopsis sp. NPDC104775 | reverse complement strand
ACGCCAGAGGAAACACATGCGGTCGTGTTCTCCTTCCCCCCCCCCCCCCCCCCCCCCCCCCCCCCCCCCCCCCCCCCCCCCCCGTCGTCACAATCAGCTTCGGGGTGCCCCCACAACCCCCACGGCAATGTCGCCCCCAGGGCGACGAGCCGAACCTCAGTTAGTCCCGCGCCGCCGAACCTTCAACAGCACCAACAACCCACCACCAGCAACAATCAACACCCCGGCCACCCAGAACAGCCAAGCGTTGTCAAACCCAGTGTTGGCCAACCCCCCACCAGTCCCGTTCTGATTCCCACCCGGAACCGCCACCGGAGCACTAGTAGTCGAAGGCGCCGTCGACTCAGAAGACGGCACCGAAGTAGCCGAAGCAGACGGCGCACTAGAAGTAGGCTTAGCCGGCGAAGTAGGCGTCTCAGAAACCGGCGGCTTAGTCGCCACAGCCTTCACCCCGCACGCAAACCACCGGTCAATCTTCGGCTGCGACCCGTCATAGTTATGCGGCGCAACAAGATCCGCCCAAGGCGCGACCTTAGGCAGCTTCTTCTTCCCCGGCACATAAACCGAATGCCCGTCGTCGCCACCCACAACGACGATGGCCTCGACCGTGACACCCTCAGCGGTCTCAGTGATCGTCAGCGTCTTCTCGCCAACCCCACCGGTGAACTTCACGTCACCCTGGTCCAGCGTCTTGCCGCTGACCCCATCGACCTTGCTGCAGTCAGTGATCTTCGTACCCGGAATCGGGTGCCCACGATCGTCGCCGGTGGTGCAGGCGGCAGCCGACGTCGCGGTGCCCAGCAAGGCAAGCCCAGCGACCGCGGCGACCGCGAATCCGGCGCGAAGTTTGGTGGGGATTGGCATGGAGTTACTCCTCGAAGGAAAGTCCGAACGGGGGAAAGCACATGCGAAAACCACGACCCTCCGTAGGAACCCCGACCACTGTTCGCGCGAATTACCCGAGAGTGATTAACCCGTCAGAGGGAAGACGACGCGGAGAGTATCGCACCCGCAGTTGCCCGATCACCCTGGGTTCGAGTCGCGGCCCGAACCGAGATCCGCGAGTTGCGCGTCCGTGACCACGCACGCGAAACGGCCCGCCGCCCACACCGGGCGACGGGCCGCTGAGCAGCGAAAACAGGTTAGTCGGCGACTGGCGGCGCGGGGTCGGCCACCGTTCCGCCCTGCGCGACGCCGGACTGCCGCTTCCCGAGCAGCGAATGCCGCCGGCTGTAGGCGAAGTAGATGACCACGCCGAGCACCATCCAGACGACGAATCGCAGCCAGGTCAGCACGGTCAGGTTCAGCATCAGCCACAGGCAGGCCAGGATCGCCAGCGGCGCGATGACCCACACGCCCGGCACGCGGAACGCGCGCGGCAGGTCGGGGCGGGTCTTGCGCAGCACCAGCACACCCGCGGACACGAGGATGAAGGCGAACAGCGTGCCGACGTTGACCATTTCCTCGAGCTTGTCGGCCGGGAAGAACGTCGCGCCGATCGCGACCAGTGCGCCGACCACGATCGTCGCGCGCTTCGGCGTACCCCGGTCGCTCGTCTTGGCCAGCGAACGCGGCATGAGGCCGTCGCGGGACATCGCGAAGATGATCCGTACCTGGCCGAGCATCAGGACCATGACGACGGTGGTCAGCCCGGCGAGCGCGCCGACGGAGATGATGTTCGCGGCCCAGTCGACGCCGTTCGCGGAGAACGCGGTGGCGAGCGTCTTGTGGCTGCCGTCGCCCGCCGAGGTCGACAGGTCGGTGTAGGGCACCATGCCGACGACCACGAGCGACACCGCGACGTACAGCACGGTCACGATCGCCAGCGAGCCGAAAATGCCGCGCGGCACGGCCTTTTGCGGATTGCGGGTCTCCTCCGCGGTGGTCGCGACGATGTCGAACCCGATGAAGGCGAAGAACACGATCGACGCGCCGGCCAGCAGGCCGAAGATGCCGAAGGAGCTGCTGCCGCCGCCCGCGATGAGCGAGAACAGCGACTGGTCGACACCACTTTCGCCGGAGCCGGCGGGCTTGCCCTCCGGGACGAACGGCGTGTAGTTGCTGGCCTTGATGTAGAAGAAGCCGAGAATGACCACGAACAGCACGACGGCGACCTTGATGCCGGTGATCACCATCGAGAACCGCGACGACAGCTTCGTGCCGAGCACCAGCAGCGTCACCAGCGCGGCCACGACGATGAACGCGCCCCAGTCGAGGCCGAAACCGCCGCCGAGATCGATCGACGTTTTGGTGCCCTTGCCGAAGATGTACCCCAGCACCGTCTGCAGGTAGGACGACCAGCCCTTGGCGACCGCGGCGGCGCCGACGGCCAGCTCGAGGATCAAATCCCAGCCGATGATCCACGCCATGAACTCGCCGAAGGTGGCGTAGGAGAACGTGTACGCACTGCCCGCGACCGGGACGGTGGAAGCGAATTCGGCGTAGCACAACGCGGCGAGCGCACAGGCGATCGCCGCGATCACGAACGCCACGGACACCGACGGCCCGGCGAAGTCGCCCGCCGTGCGCGCGGTGAGCGTGAAGATGCCCGCGCCGATGACCACCGCGACGCCGAAGACCGTGAGGTCCCACGCGCTCAGGTTCCTGCGGAGTTTCGTCTCCGGTTCATCGGTGTCCGAAATGGACTGCTCGATTGACTTGGTGCGCCACAACCCAGTGCCGGGCAACGTTGACCTCCTGCGGTGACCTTCGTGGGGACCGGGCGCCACCCTAGCGTGTCAGTTGGGCGCCAGCTGTCCGGACAGTCAGTGCGTCTCGCGGTCGAGGTCGGGCTCCAGGTAAATCAGCGTCGCGACGGGGACCTTGGCGCGCACGCGGGCCTCGGCGTCGTCGATCGCGGTGGCGATGGCGGCGGTGTCGAGCCCGGGCACGAGCGCGAGCTTCGCGGCGACGAGCAGCTCGTCCGGGCCGAGGTACTGGGTGCGGATGTGGATGACCCGCTCGACCTTGCCCGCGGCCAGCTCGTCGACGATGGTCGCGAGATCGGTTTCGGTCGCGCCCTCGCCGATCAGCAGGCTCTTCATCTCGATGATCAGGATGATCGCGATGAAGCCCAGCAGCACGCCGATGAAGACCGTGCCGATGCCGTCGAACACCGGATTGCCGGTGAGCACCGACAGCCCGACGCCGAGCAACGCGAACACGAGACCGAGCAGCGCGCCGGAGTCCTCCAGCAGCACGACCGGCAGCTCGGGCTCCTTGGCCTGGCGGATGAACCGCCACCAGCTCGCGTTGCCCTTGATCTTGCGCGACTCGCCCATCGCGGTGAAGAAGCTGTAGCCCTCGAGACAGATCGCGACGAGCAGGATGATCACCGCGACAACCGGCGTCTCCAGCGGCTGCGGCTCGATGATCTTGTGAATGCCCTCGTAGAGAGCGAACGCCGCGCCGAGCGTGAAAAGCATGAGCGCGACGATGAACGAGTAGAAGTACCGGTCCCGGCCGTAGCCGAACGGATGCTCCTTGGTGGCGCGCCGTTTGGAGGTTTTCTGCCCGAGCAGCAGCAGCCCCTGGTTCGACGTGTCGGCCAGCGAGTGCACCGCCTCCGCCAGCATCGACGACGACCCGGTGACCAGGAAGCCGACGAACTTGGCCACCGCGATCCCGGCATTGGCGGCGAGCGCCGCGATGATCGCCTTGGTTCCCCCGCCAGCTGACACTTCCCGCTCCCTGCTCCGTGCCCGAATTGCCCGGTGGGAGCCTAGAGCAGCCCTGGCGGCGGGAAGCGCTGGGCCTGACAATCAGCTGGTCAGCTCACAACTCGCAAGCCCCAGCGGTAGCCCGGAACAGCTGCGACCGCTCCCCGCCCACTGGCCGCACCCGCACCGCCGGATCCGCCGCGGGCAGCCAAACTGACTGGCCCCTCCGCAGCTCCACCTGCTCCCCGTCCGAGGCGAGCACCAGAAGGTCCCCTTCGGTGCACAGCAGGATTTGCGGCCCAGCCGAGTCGACCTCCAGCTCGGCGTCGTCCCCGGCCGCCCATTCCATCCGCGACAGTTCGAATTCCGGGGCGTCGGTGTGGTACACCGCCATCCGCTGGCCGGCGCATTCTCCGTGCTGCACCGGCATTTCCCCGCACGCGAAGTCGACCACGCGCAGCAGCTCCGGCACGTCCACGTGCTTCGGGGTGAGGCCGCAGCGGAGGATGTTGTCCGAGTTCGCCAGGATTTCCACCGCGGTGCCGTGCAGGTACAGGTGCAGGTTCCCGGCGGGCAGGTAGATCGCCTCGCCGGCGCGCAGGGTCAGGCGGTTGAGCAGCAACGCGGCCAGGACACCGGCGTCGCGCGGGTGCGCCTCGCCCAGTTCCAGGATCGTGCGGCATTCCGTCGCGAACTCGCCGTGGTCCTGGACGTGCCGGACGCACGCGTCGAGCACCTCCGGCAGCAGTTCGTCCAGCGAGGACTGCGGCAGTGTGATCCAGGTGGTGAACAGCGCGCGCAGACCGGCCGGGTCCGGTTGGGCTTCCAGCAGGCCGGTGTACTTGCCCAGGCCGGGCGTCTCGATCGCTTTGAGCAGCTTGACGGTGCGGTTCGGGTCGCGGAACCCGGCCAGCGCGTGGAACTCCGTCAGCGCGCAGACCAGCTCCGGCTTCGCCGTCGGGTCCGGATAGTTCCGGTTCGGGGCGTCGCGCGGGATGCCCAGCTTCTCCTCGCGGGCATGCCCTTCCGCGGCCTGCGCCGCCGACGGATGCGCCTGCATGGACAGCGGTTCTTCCGCGGCGAGGATTTTCAGCAGGAACGGCAGCCGGTTGCCCCAGCGCCGTGCGCAGTCCTCGCCGAGCTGGCCGACCGGATCGGCGTCGACGAGTTCGAGCAGGCTCAGTTCGGTGCCGTCCGGGCCGAGGACGTGCGACGGGTCGCCCGGGTGCGCTCCCATCCACAGCTCGGCTTCGGGGTGCGGCGCCGGCACCGGACGTCCCTGCAACTGGGGGATGGCCGTTCGCGATCCCCAGGCGTAGGGCCGTACGGCGTTGCGCAACAGCTCCACTGTCAACTCCCAATCCTTCCCGTCGGCACTGGGCCGACGCACGCGGCGGCGGAACCGCCTGCCCGCGTTCCCCCCTGCTCCCTCAGGCGGAGGCCGGTTCGTATCTCCCGGCCCCGCCGATGCTGCCCGCCGCCAGCCCGAGGTACACCGCGGCCAGTTCGAACCGCAGCGCCAGCACCGCGGCGCGGACGATCTCGTCGGCCTCGATCTCCTCGGCCGGTGCGATCAGGTCCGCGTCCGGCAGGTACTCCTCGGCTTGGTACCGGGCCGCCTCGGCGGCCGGACCGGTCCGCACCGACAGCAGCAGCACCCGCGTGGCGACTCCACCAGGAGAGTCGTCCGGATCGGCGAAAATGTCTCGCTCCGCGCCGCCTGATTGTGCGACCCGGCGCAACGCCGGTCGAGCCAGCGCCTGCCGGTAGTCCTCAACGTCACAGACCAGCGCGGCGTGCGCGGCGAACGCGTGTGCCGCGTGCTCGCCGACCGCCACCGCGACCGGGTCGAGCCCCCACAGCAGCGGCACGCGGTCCGCGACCCGCAGCGCGAGCGCCTTCGCCGGGTTGGCGAACGACTCGCGCGCGAGGTAGTCCTTCTCCGCTTCGAGGTCGAGCTGGTCGGCGAGCGCCTGCACGTCCGCGACCAGCAGGCCGAGCGCGTTCGCGGTGAGCAGCCCGGCGGCCAGCCCGCGCGGGAACGCCAGCTCCGGCGGCACCGGCACGCGCGGCGCGAGCAGCACGCCCTTGCCCGCCACCGACGCCGCGACCGGCCCCTCCGCCGGCGCGGACAGCACCACCGACGCGCCGAACCGGGCGGCGCGCTCCAGCGAAGCGGCCAGCTCGCGGTCTCCCGCGTCGTCGGTGTGCGCGAACACCACGTCCAGCGTGCCGATCCAGGCCGGGACCGATTCGGCCACCACGACCGGCACTGGGCACGACGGCGTGAGCAGCGCGGCCAGCAGCCGGGTGAGCGTGCGGCTCACCCCAGGCCGGTCGATGAGCACCAGCGAACGCGGACGCCCGACGTCCAGCCGTTCGCTCAGCTCCAGTTCGGCCGCCGCCTCGGCGGTGGCCCGCACCTGCGCGCCGGCCATCGCGGCGGCGCGCAGCAACCCCGCGCGGTCGGCGTCGGCCAGCCGCGCGGAGTCGTCGAGCAGGGAATCGTCAAGCATGGTCAAGCACTGTCGCCATGGTCAGCGGACGTGCCCGGCAGTGTCGCCTCGTCGAGCAGCAGCACCGGGATCCCGTCGCGCACCGGGTACACCCGGCCGCATTCGGTGCAGGTCAGCGCGTCGGCCTCGGCGTCGTCCGGCGTACCGGGACGCAGCGGCGCGTGATCCGGCGACGGGCACGCGAGGATCTCCAGCAGCTGTGCGTCAAGCGTGATGGCCATAGTTCCTCCATACCACGCGTCGTTGGGGTGTTGAGGGCGCCTTCCGGACACAATCCGGCGCCAGCCGGTCAGGCCCGGACAATGGCCAGCACCTCGGCGGTGAGCGCCTCGACCGCGGCCCGGTCGGCGGCCTCCACGTTGAGCCGCAGCAGCGGTTCGGTGTTGGAGGGGCGCAGGTTGAACCACGCGCCGCCGGGCAGCTGCACGGTGAGCCCGTCCAGCTCGTCGATCTCGACGCCGGGCTTGCCCGCGTACGCGTCCTTCACCGCGAGCATCCGCGCGACCTGGTCGCTGACCGTCGAGTTGATCTCGCCGGACGCGGCGTAGCGCGAGAAGTCCTGGGTGAGCGCGGACAGCGGGCCGTTCTGCTCGCCGAGCGCGGCGAGCACGTGCAGCGCGGCCAGCATGCCGGTGTCGGCGCGCCAGAAGTCGCGGAAGTAGTAGTGCGCGGAGTGCTCGCCGCCGAAGATCGCTCCGGTGCGGGCCATCTCGGCCTTGATGAAGGAGTGCCCGACCCGCGTGCGCACCGGGTTGCCGCCGTGCTCGGAGACGATCTCCGGCACGCCCTTCGACGTGATCAGGTTATGGATGACCGTGCCGCCCGGCTCCTTGGCCAGCTCGCGCACCGCGACCAGCGCGGTGATCGCGCTCGGCGACACCGGCTCGCCGCGCTCGTCCACGACGAAGCAGCGGTCCGCGTCGCCGTCGAACGCCAGCCCGGCGTCCGCGCCGACCTCGCGCACCTTGGCCTGCAGGTCGACGATGTTCGCCGGGTCGAGCGGGTTGGCCTCGTGGTTCGGGAAGGTGCCGTCGAGCTCGAAGTACATCGGCACGATCTCGATCGGCAACCCTTCGAAGACCGTCGGGACGGTGTGGCCGCCCATGCCGTTGCCCGCGTCGACCACGATCTTGAGCGGCCGCGAACCGGAGAGGTCGACCAGGTTGCGCAGGTAGGCCGCGTAGTCGCCGAGGACGTCGCGTTCGGAGACGGTGCCGCGCTGGCCCTCGAAGGAGGGAACGCCCTGCTCGACGGTGTCACGGATCTCGGCGAGGCCGGTGTCCTGCCCGACCGGCGAGGCTCCCGCGCGGCACATCTTGATGCCGTTGTACTTCGCCGGGTTGTGGCTCGCGGTGAACATCGCGCCCGGCAGGTTGAGCGAGCCGGAGGCGAAGTAGAGCTGGTCGGTGCTGGCCAGGCCGATCGACACCACGTCGAGGCCCTGCGAGGTCACCCCGTCGGCGAACGCCGCGGACAGCTCCGGCGACGAATCGCGCATGTCGTGGCCGATCACCACGGCCGGCGCCTCGGGTTTGATGAGCAGCGCGAACGCGGCCCCGAAGTCCCGGACGAGGGCGGCGTCGAGCTGGTCGCCGACCACGCCGCGAATGTCGTAGGCCTTCACGATGCCCGAAAGGTCTGGCACGCCTTCTCCCCGCCGCTAGTTTCGTGGCGACGCCAGTCGCGCCGCGGGCGAAAGCCTACCGGTCGGGAGGGAAGCTCAGGCGCGACCCGGGAGGACGCGCAGATGGCCGCGCCTGCCGGAGGGCCCTTCGGGCTCGGGCGGCGCGGCGGGAACATCGGAGCGACCGGCCTCGCGGACCGCCTCGGCCAGCGCGGTCAGCTCGTCGGCGGACTGCTCCGGAGCGGCGAAGGCCCCCTCGTGGCGGACGACTTCCCAGCCCTTCGGGACGGTCAGCCGCAGCGCGTGGGCCTCGCAGAGGTCGTAAGAATGCGGTTCGGAAGCGGTGGCCAGCGGTCCGACGACCGCGGTCGAGTCCTGGTAGGCATACGTGAGCGTGGCGACAGCGGGTTCGAGGCAACCCGTTCGCGAACATTTCCGTACGCTCCGCACGATCCGAAACGATAGCGCGTCGCCGCAAGCGAAGTACCGGCGACACGCGCGTTGTCCTGGCGACCGCATAGACTTGGGCGGTGGCGACGGCTCGTGATTACCGACAACGGCAGCGAATGCGACGGGACCGGCACGGCCGGGGCCTGCGCGGGACGCTCTATCCAGCGTCCCTGCCCGCGGCCGCGAGCCGAGCGGAACGCTTCGACGCCCTGGTATTGGACGCCCTGGAGCCCATCGAAGCCCGCTGGCGCCACGAGTTGACGAAACTGGACGTCGCAGTAGACGACGTCCCCGAAGTCCGCATGGACGGCCGCGCCCCAGCAGACGGCGTACTCCACGACGGCGCAGTCCCCCTATCGCGCCTGGTCCCAGCCGGAGTAGACCGCACCGGCCTCCCCACCCGCGCACGCATCGTCCTCTACCGCCGCCCACTAGAAGCACGCGCGAAGGACCCCTCAGAACTAGCAGACCTAGTCCACGACGTACTAGTAGAGCAGGTCGCAGGCTACCTAGGCGTAGAACCAGACGTCATCGAAGGCGACTAACCCACCCACCTTCGAGGCACCCACACCCTCCCCCGCACCCCGATACGAAGCCTTCCCTGCGGTTCGGGGGTGGTTTTTCCGGGACCTCTTCCCCCCTTTCCCCCCCCCCCCCACCCCCCGCCCCCCCCG
>NZ_JBVJOE010000002.1:257581-277212 GCF_055583325.1 Amycolatopsis sp. NPDC104775 | reverse complement strand
GGGGTGCTTGTCAAGGCATCTTTCCCGCCTTGACAAGCACCCCCGAACCGTCAGCACACTTGGCTTCGGGGTGCCCCACGCACCGCCCCCGGCGCAATGTCGCCCCCCAGGGCGACGAGCCGCCACTCACACCCGCCGACGAGACGGAATCGCAGTCAACGCCGTGAACAACACCGCCGCCAACTGCACCAACAGCAACAACCCCCGCTCCGTCCCCGGAAACGTCACCGACACCTCCGACGGCTGCGGCGGCACCGACACCGCCACCTGATGCCCCCAAGCAGGCACAATCGGCACCGCCTTCCCGCCAACACTCGCCTGCCACCCCGCCTCCTGCTCAGCCGCCAGCACGAGCAACCGCCCAGTCGGCCCCTCCGACACCCGCACCCGCACATCCGGCAACCGCGCCGCCACCGGCGAAACCCCCGGATTAACCCCAGGCGCACCCCCGCCAGTCACCGCCTGCTTGGCCAGCTCCGGCGAAATCAACGCCACGACCCCGCCCTTGGCCAGCAACCGCAAAACCGGCCGCCCATCCGAAGTCGGCGCAGCCACCGCAGCAAGATCCCCAGCCGCCGCGGCAAAAGCCCGAGCATCCGTCCCCACCGGCAACACCACGTACTGAACCCCAGACGCCGCAGCAGCCGCGAAAACCCGCTTCAACGCCGCGACATCCCCCTGCCCAAGCCCCCGCCGCCAGTCAGCCAACCGCTCCGGCATCCCCTTGACCGGCGCAAGCTCGTCGTCCCCAAAGAGCGCCAACCGCCCCCCGGTCTGCCGCACCTGCCCAGCACTGACGTCCAGCACCGCCCGCCCGGTAGCCGCGACATCCGCAGCCACCTCAGGCGCCAACTGCGGCCGAGCTCGCGAGGTCAACGGCCCCTCCAAACCAGTCGCGACCGCCCCGACCGCCAACGCAGCCACCACCACAACCCCAGCAACCGCCAGCACCTTCGGCAACCAAGCAACAGGCACCGAGGACCCGCCACGCTGCCAAGTAGCCAGCACCGCCCACAACAACCCGGCACCGACCACCAGCAACGGCACCCCGGCATACCCCGACGCGGCCGCCCCGCCCTGCATCGGCGTCACCTGCACCTGCCGAACCAGGACGACGCCGATCAGCCCGAGCACCGCCAGCGCCAACCCGCCGACAACCTGCTTCCGCGGCCGGACCACCAGCGCGACAAGCGTCGCCGCGAGCACCACCACCCCGGTCGGCCACGCCCCTGGCCCGCCCGGCGTCAGCCCAGCGAGATCCGTCGCGGACGCCGGAGCAGCAGGACCGCCGAGGCCTTGCAGCAGCAGTTCTGGATGCCGCAACAGCACAGTCGGCCACGGCAGCAACAGGACCAGCGGCAACAGCACCACGATCCCCACCGACGCCACCCGGCGAGCCAGTCCGGACGGCGCGGGCAGCACCACGAATCCGACCAGCAGGCCGACCAGCGCAAGCCCGTGCGCGAGCGGTGAAAACGCACCCAGCAACGCGACACCGAACGCGGACAGCGCCGAGACGTGCAACCACCGCGTGCCCGGCCGGGTCAGCAGCCGGACAATGCCCGCGACTACCAGCGGCAGCACAAGATGCACCACAACCACATCGAGCCGCCCCTGCGCGACCGAGGCGGTAGCGGCGGGCAGCAAGGAGTAGGTCGCGGCGATAGCGGCACGGACCCAGCGGCGCACGGCGAGCTTGCGGGTGGCGATATAGGCGCTGAGGGCGGCGAGCGGGATGTCGCCGATGAGCAGGATCGCCACGAGCGCGGCCGGACCGCCGATCGGGGCGAAGATCGCGCCGATCGTCCCCAGCACCGGCAGCGTCGCGGGAGCGGGCGCACCGGTTCCGCCAGCGACGGGGTGCCACGGCGACAAGTACGTCGACCAGATCTCGCCGAGCCCGCCGACCGGCAGCAACTGGCCGCCCCACAGGTCGAGGCCGAGCCGCCCGCGGTTGAGCACCAGCGCCAGCGCGGTGAGCAGGACGACCAGCACCACCGGCGGAGCGAAAACGGTCGCGGCGAGCACCCGGCGCCGGTTGACCTCCACGAACACCAGATCCGGTTCTGGCGCGGCGGGTTCCGGGCGGGGCGAGGGCGACGGATAAGCCGTGGTCTCCTCGACTGGCTCAGTGTCCTCTTCGGACACTGGCGCTTCCGGCAGCGTGACCGCGACCACCGTGCCCGGCCGGCGCAGGCCCCGGCCTCGAGTGCTCAGCCCGCGCAACGCACCGGCGGGCAGGGCGTCCGGCCCGACCGGACGCGCGCCGGACGCGGCGAGCGCCTCCGGCGGGATCCACGCGGATTCTTGCTCCACGCTCTCCGGGACCGTCCCGAGTGCGACATCACTCTGTACCCCGCGCCGGACAAGTCCAACCACCCCGGCGTTGATCGCGTTGCGCAGCCTCGTGATCCGGCTCGTGAAAAGCCCGCGGACGGTGCCCGGACGCGGCTGATCCCGCCGCCGCGCGCGAGCCGCGCGGAGATTTCCCTTGCCCCCGCACAGGTATCCGAGCGCGGCCAGCTCCGCACCGGCCTCGCTGGTGCGCCGCAGCACGAAGAACACGATCGCGCGCAGCACCAGCAGGACCGGCAGCCGGACGAGCCCGAACCAGAACGACGGTGTCGAGCAGTTCACGAGAAAGACGCGTACGCCGTGCGAACGGTTGAGCGCGGCGAGCGGACGACCGGCGGCGTCTGGCGTGCGTTGTCCGGTGGACAGGGCGCGAGCGTGCCGGACACGGGCAGCGGGCACCGAGAGCACGAGCGAGCCGGCGGCGTTGGCGCGCCAGCCGAAGTCGAGATCCTCGCGCAGCAACGGGAAGTCCTCGTCGTAGCCGTCGAGCGCGTCCCAGAGTTCCCGCTGCACCAACGATCCGGCGCTCGGGACGGCGAGGACCTCGCTGGGTTCGCCGTCCGGCGCGGCCATCTGCTGGCGGTGCCCGGAGGCGTCGGTGGACAGCCCGGCTTCGACGATCAGCCTCGGGTCGGTCCAGTCGGTGCCGAGCGGGCCGAGCACCTTCGCGGACGGGTTTTCCTCCGCGGCGAGAAGGAGCTGGTGGAGGCAGTCCGGTTCGGGGGCGCAGTCGTCGTGCAGCACCCACAGCCACGTTCCCGGGTCGCCCCACCGTTCCACCGCGTGCGCGACGGCCGCGGCGACCGCTTCCGCAAACCCGGTTTCACTCGGCAGAGTGATAACTCCGGACAGCACCGGTTCCTCGGCGGCCGCGCCCGGTCGCGCTGCGTCAGCGAGCAGTGTGGGAGTACGGTCGGTGGATCCGGTGTCCACGGCGAGCACGTGCCGCGGGCGTACTGTGCTGCGCCGCAACGCGGAAAGCGCTAGCGGCAGCCATTCTTCGCCGTCGTGACAGACCACAATGGCCAGAACGGGCAACGTCCGCACAGCGGGCGGAACGACGGTGCGAGGCAAGAACGGCTCCTGCTCGGACGGGACGATGGGTGCGGTCACCCTACGGCCTGCGCCGACGCGCGGACACCGGCCCACGCCGCGCGTCCGCCGGATCCCACCGCGTGGACCAGTCCCGGCTCAGTGTCCGCCCGATCGGGCGGACACAAGAAGAATTTCGCGAAGACCGCTCGCGCCGAGGACCCGGGAGACGGGCGGGGTGGCCCGCCTCCCGGCTGCATTGCCCGGCGCTTCAAGGATTCTGCGGCAGAAGACGAAGATCACATCGAGAACCACGGCACACCAACCGGTTTCACCAAGTTATGAGCACCGCAGTCTCGCGACCGCCTGTGCCGGTTCTCACCAACCAGACGCTCGCCAAGCCCCCGCGAGTGGATAACTCAACCCGCGCACAAGCGGGGGGTCCGGGGGCGTGCCCCCGGGCGGGGCCTGGGGGTTGCACCCCCAGAAGACACCTGACCGGCCCGCGGTCCGCGCTTTCCGCGGACACACGTCTCGCCTGAAAGGCCGGTCAGACAGCCCGTTTCTTCAACTTGCGACGTTCCCGTTCGGACAGTCCGCCCCAGATGCCGAAGCGCTCGTCGTGCGCCAGCGCATACTCGAGACAGTCGTCCTTGACCTCGCAGCCAAGGCAAATCCGCTTGGCTTCGCGGGTCGAGCCGCCCTTCTCGGGGAAGAACGCCTCCGGGTCGGTCTGCGCGCACAGGGCGCGCTCCTGCCAGTCCTGCTCCTCGGGGACGTCGAACAGGTCGGTCAGATCCCCGAGCTGCTGCTCCGGGTTCTCTCCCCAACCCACGACGTGCCCCCATTCCCTGTTGTCCGCTTCCAACCGCACGTCCGCCTCCTCGCTCCTACGCACTCCCCAGGCTGGCGGTGGTGAAACGACACCCGCTGCCCCCTCCGACAGCGAATGACATCACTGTGATTACACCTGTGTAGTGCGGCCAGGTCAAGCCGAGTAGCGAGTTCGGGGGATCTCCGCGCCCGGGTGCGCAAGGGGACACGCCGAAGACTTCACACCGGGCATACGGAAGACTGGTGGGGTGCAGAGATCAGCAGTGCGTCCGAGCCCGATCTTCCTCGGCATCCTCGCCGTCGCCGTCGCCGGTGGTTTCCTGGCCGCATACGGTGATTACACGAATCTCCGCGACCCGATGCTCATCGCCGGGGTGGTGCTGCTCGTACTGGGCGGCTGGATGGCGTCGCTGACGCTCCACGAGTTCGGGCACGCCTTCGTCGCCTTCCGCGGCGGTGATCACGAGATCGCTCACAAGGGGTACCTCTCGCTGGACGTCCGGCGCTACGCCGACCCCGTCCTGTCCTTCGTGCTGCCGCTGATTTTCTTGCTGATCGGCGGCATCCCGCTGCCGGGCGGCGCGGTGTGGATCAACCGGGGCGCGCTGCGCAACCGCGCGACCGCGTCCTGGACCTCACTGGCCGGCCCGCTCAGCAACCTCGCCGTCGGCGCCGCGCTGTGCCTGGCGACGATGCTGATCCCGATGGCGCCAGGACTGTTCTACGCGATGTCCTACCTCGCGCTGCTGCAGATGATGACGTTCCTGATCAACATCCTGCCGGTGCCGGGACTGGACGGCTGGGGCGCGCTGGAGCCGTACCTCTCCCCGCAGGCGCGGGAGTTCGGCGCGCGAGTGCGGCCGTGGGCGCCGCTGGCGCTCTTCGCGCTGTTCTTCCTTTTCAAACCGGTGTCGAATCTGCTCTGGACGATCGCCGGAGCCATCTACGAACCGCTCGGCGGAAACGCGGTCGCGGCCGCCGTCGGGCAGACCGCGTTCCTCTTCTGGCACTGAGGGCTCAGGCCCACTGCCGGTGGGCCATGAGCCAGGCGTGCGCGCGCTTGTACACCCTTTTAAGCGCGGAGCGCTCGCCGAAGTAGTCGCCCGCCGCGCCGACCACCGGCAGCATCCCGAGCATCCGGTGAATCCATCGGCCGCGCGGGCGCTTCTCGAGTTCGCCGGTGATCCCCCACAGCGACTTGCCGAGGTGCCAGAGCGTGCGGGCGACGGCTTTCGCGGTGACCTTGCCGTGCTTGCGGTGGGATTCGTCGAGTTCCTCGGTGAGCCGCGCGGTCTCACTGTCCTCCGCGGACTTCGCGGACTTGTCGTGGCTGGCTCCCGCCGCGAGGTCGGCGTCGATGTCACGGTCGAACAGCACCGAGGCGATCAGCCGGACACGGCTGCCGACGTCGGTCACGCCGTACTCCCCCGCGATCGCGCACAGCACCAACCCTTGCGACGCGGCGCCGAGGGTGTCCTGCACCGGCAGCCGGTCGGCGAGCGCGCCGCCGAGTCCGGGGATCGACGTCAGCAGCGAGGTGAGCCTGCCGACCCGGTTGACCCACCAGCTCGCGCGCTGGTCTATGTCCATCGACGCCCACGCCGCGGTGCCCGGCACCTTCACCGAGGTCAGGGCGCGGAGCATTTTCTTCTTGAACCCGGCGTCGGCGAATTCGTCCTCGCCGCGCCGGGCGCGCGCCTGCAAACCGAACGGATCGGCCTCGCGCAGCGCGTCGATCATCGGTGCGCAAGCGCGCACGAACGGTCGCAGAATCGCCACGACCTGACGGTCCGAAATAGCCTCAGACACGGGCACCTCCCTTCGCCGCGGCCCGGCCGAGCCCGCCGCCGAGCACGAGCGCGGCGGGCAGCGCGCTGGCACCGAGCAGCAGCAGTGCGCGCCAGTCCTGGATGAGCACGACGTCGCCACCCGGGCCGAACAGGCCGACCCCGAACACCACGAGTACCCACACCAGCAACGGCACGAACGACAGTCCCGGCCGCACCAGCTTTCCCGCGGTCAGCACGAGCCACGGCGTGGTGACCGCTCCGACCACCGCGGTCACCGGGAACGGCACCTCCCCGAGCGGGCCGAGCCGCAGCGGGAGAAAGAACAGTTCGAGCAGCGCCAGCACGACCGCGTCGGCCGCCAGCAGCACCAGCATCAGCCGCTGGTCGCGAGTGAGCGGGGCGGACACGTCACCACCCGCCGAACAGATCGGTCTCGGCGCCGCGGCCGTCGCCATGGGCGAGCACGAAGTACTCGGCGGACGGGATCGGCTGCGCGATGCTGTTGGTCAGCGCGAAGTGCGCCACCGGACCGTCGACCACGGTCAGCTGCGTTTCGTGCGCGCGGAGGGCCGCCAGCTTCGTCTGCCGGTGCGCGGAGATGTCGACCACGGTGGTGATCTTGCCGTCTGGAGTGGACGGAAGCTCGCCGTCGCGGGCCACCCGGAACGGTGATGTTCCGTCGGCACGCAGTTCGGCCAGCCCGACGGTCAGCGCGGCCTCGGACTGGACCACGTGGAAAACCCGCTGGACCGACGGCGCGTCCGGGGCCGCCGCCATGGTGATCTCGTGCGCGCGGATGTGGTCGGGGTGGCCGTAGCCGCCGAAGGAGTCATAGGTGACGACCACCTGCGGGGCGAAGTCGTCGATGAGGTCGCGCAGCTGAGCGGTCTGCTTCGCCGCCGAACCGCCGGTGAACGCCCGCGGATGCTCGGCGGCGGGCGTGCCCGCCATGCCCGAATCGCGCCACCGGCCGATGCCGCCGAGGTACTCGTGCCGGGCGAGGCCGAGCGCGGCGGCCGCGGCGGCCATTTCACCCGACCGGTACCCGCCGAGCTGGTCGGCCTCCGCCGCGACCAGGAGCGCGAGCCGCGGCGGGACGATTTCGCCCTCTTCGCCGAGCGTGCAGGTCACGACGCAGACCTCGGCGCCTTCGGCCGCGTAACGGGCGATGACGCCGCCGGTGGCGATGCTTTCGTCGTCCGGGTGCGCGTGGACCAGCAGCAGCTTCCGCTTCACGCCCTCAGGTTAATGACCATCGCGCCCGGGCCCGGGAGGCCGACCCCCGGCGCGGCGCTCCGGACCCGGAAAACCGCAGCGTGCACGGGAAAATGCATTCGCATCCCACTCAGCCGGATCAGCGTCCCGGCTCGTGGACGTTCCCTTTCGCGGAACGTTCCGCGGTTCGGAATGCGCGGACGAAGACGCAAGATGCTCGGAACACCCACCGAGTACCTGCCGCCGTGCGGGCCGCCATGCCCGCGCCCGGCGGCGGGCGCATTGTTTCGCTTCACGAGATCGGACCAATTTCTTGTCACTTCGGGTTCGTCGCGGCCGCGTGGCTACTCCATTAGCTGGGCGACCGCCTACGGAACGGGACGGTTATTGTCCGCCGGGCCGATCGGCCTACTGGACCCAACTGCCACCCGAACCGGTCCCGTACCCCCGTGATCAACTACTAACCGTAGTCGATCAGACGCGGAAACCGCGGTACAACCAGGGGGCACGAGATATCTGTTCCGCAACGATCTCACTGAGAGTGTCCGGATCGATAGGTTTGCCGTCTGTCCAATGCCTAAGTTTCACGGCTACGGTGAGCAACGCGATACCGATCGGTGCTTGCGCGTCAGTACGAGCCGCCTCGCAAACCCGCGACGGCGTCGAGCAAGGAGAATGAATGTTAGTGACGACTAGGTCGCGTGCCGTGAAACTCGGCGCGTTCGTCGCGGGCGCGGCCCTTCTGCTCTCCGCATGCGGTGGTGGCGGAGGCGGCAACAGCGCGGTGCAGACCGGGCAGGCATTCGCCGACTGCGACAAGAACCCGAACGCCTGTAACTCGGCGCAGGCCGATCAGCTCCAGCAGGGCGGCGACGTCACCTTCGCCATCGAGAAGAACGTCCCGAACTGGAACGTGACCTCGGCCGAGGGCAACGTCTTCGAGACCGGCATGGTCACCAAGGGCATCCTGCCCTACACCTTCTACGCGACGCCGGACCTCAAGCCGGTCCTGAACAAGGACTTCGTCGAGTCCGCCGACCTGACGAACCCGACGACGATCGTCTACAAGATCAACCCGAAGGCAGTGTGGTCGGACGGCACTCCGCTCTCGGCCGACGACTTCATCTACAACTGGAAGGTGCAGAACGGCAAGGACTGCCCGGACTGCTCCCCCGCGGACACCTCCGGCTACGACCAGGTCACCTCGGTGGTCGGTTCGGACGGCGGCAAGACGGTGACCGTCACCCTTTCCAAGGCCTTCACCGACTGGCGCAAGCTCTGGGGCTCGGCCGGTGCGATGTACCCGGCGCACCTGGCCAAGCAGCACGGCGACACCAACACCCCGGCCGGCCTCGCGTCGTCCTACAAGTGGTTCGGCACGACCCTCCCGACCTGGTCGGGCGGCCCGTGGAAGATCTCGAAGTTCGTCAACAACCAGTCGATCACCGAGGTCCCGAACGAGAAGTACTGGGGCGAGAAGCCGCGGCTGAACAGCGTCATCTTCCGCATCATCACCGACGCGACGCAGGAACCGACCGCACTGCAGAACAACGAGGTGCAGGTCATCTACCCGCAGCCGCAGGTCGACCTGATCAACCAGGTCAAGAACATGCCGAACATCTCCTCCTACATCGGCCTCGGCCTGACCTGGGAGCACTTCGACTTCAACCTCAAGAGCCCGGCGCTGGCCGACAAGACCCTGCGCCAGGCCCTCTACACCGCGATCAACCGCAAGGACATGATCGCCAAGACCGTCGGCCAGTTCACCAACAAGGTCGAGCCGCTGAACAACCACAACTTCATGCCGCAGCAGCAGGGCTACAAGGACGTGGTGAGCTCGACCGGCCAGGGCTCCGGTGACATCGAGAAGGCCAAGAAGCTCCTGACCGACGCCGGGTACAAGCTGAACAACAACCAGCTGTCCGACCCGAGCGGCAAGCCGATCCCCGAGCTGCGCATCCGCTACACCGTCGGCAACCAGATCCGGCAGAACGAATGCGAGCTGTTCGCGCAGACCGCGGCCCAGCTGGGCGTCAAGGTGAAGGTCCAGTCCACCGACGACCTCGGCCAGACCACCACCAGCGGCGACTACGACGTCATCGTGTTCGCGTGGGTCTCCTCGCCGTTCGCGATCGGCGGCGCGAAGCAGCTGTGGGGCACCGGTCAGGGCAGCAACTACGGCAAGTACACCAGCAAGCAGGTCGACGACCTGATGGACCAGGCCAGCGCCGAGCCCGACCAGACCAAGGCGGCGGACCTGCTCAACCAGGCCGACCAGATCATGACCAACGACGCGTACGTGCTTCCGCTGTACCAGAAGCCGACCTTCATCGCCTCGTCGGACAAGATCGCGAACATCCGCAACAACTCGACGCTCGACGCGCCGGTGTACAACATGGCGGAGTGGGGCATCCGGAAGTGATCAACGACCGGTAGATTCCCGCAGGACAACCGGTGAAGGGCCGGCCGTGAAGCCGGCCCTTCACCGTATCCGCGAACAATTGCCCTTTTAGTTCCCGAACACCACGATTGCCCCGCCTTCGCCGCCAAGGCCTGCCACCACGAGCGGCGGGCGCCGGCAGAACACCGTCCAGAGCAGGAAGACCTCCATGCTTGCCTTCGCACTGCGCCGGCTATTCGTCTCGGTGCC
This sequence comes from Amycolatopsis sp. NPDC104775, assembly GCF_055583325.1. Classification (NCBI taxonomy): domain Bacteria; kingdom Bacillati; phylum Actinomycetota; class Actinomycetes; order Pseudonocardiales; family Pseudonocardiaceae; genus Amycolatopsis; species Amycolatopsis sp. NPDC104775. The sequence continues at coordinate 267,336 of NZ_JBVJOE010000002.1, read as the reverse complement.
GATCCTCATCGTGTCGACGTTCGTCGTCTTCGTGATGGTGTCGCTTTCGGCCAACCCGTTGACCCCGCTGATCGCGAGAAACCCGCCGCCGCCCCCTCGCACCATCGAACTCGAACGCATCCGGCTGCATCTCGACCAGCCGATTCTCGAGCGATACTGGCACTGGATCACCGGTGTGCTGCACGGTGATTTCGGCCCCTCGGTCCAGTCCACCATGAACATCGGCAGCGAGGTGTTCGGCCGGTTCGGCGTGACGCTGCGGCTGATCGTGCTCGCCATGGTGGTGGCGCTGATCCTCGCCGTGCTGATCGGCGTGATCAGCGCTTCGCGGCAGTACTCGAAATTCGACTACACCGCGACCTTCTTCGGCTTCCTGTTCCTGTCGATGCCCTCGTTCTGGTTCGCCCTGGTGCTCAAGCAGATCGGCATCGGGATCAACGAGTCCGTCGGCGACCAGGTCTTCTACACCATCGGTTCCTCGTCGGTGGTCGCCGCGGGCGGATTCTGGACCCAGTTCGGCGACGTGCTCGGCCACCTGATCCTGCCGACGATCTCGCTCGCGCTGACGAGTTACGCGGCCTGGAGCCGCTACCAGCGCGCATCCATGCTCGAGGTGCTCAACAGCGATTACGTCCGCCTCGCGAGGGCCAAGGGCCTGCCGCGCTGGACGGTGACGCGCAAGCACGCGCTGCGCAACGCGCTGATCCCGCTGACCACGGTGACCGCACTCGACATCGGCTCGATCCTCGGCGGTGCCGTGGTGACCGAAACCGTGTTCCAATGGCAGGGCGCGGGCGCTTTCCTGCTGGACGCGATCAAACGAAGCGACGTGTACGCGGTCGAGGCGTGGCTCCTCATCGCGGCCACGTTCATCATCCTGCTCAACCTGATCGCCGACCTGCTCTACGGCCTGCTCGACCCGAGGATCCGCTATGCCTAACGACGTATTCGACACCCCGCCCACCACCCTGGGCGGCGCTCGGTTCGCTCCGGACGACCCGCAGACCCCGCAGGGCGCGCCCGAACGCGAGTTCACGGTCAAGGAACGCAGCCAGGCGCAGCTGGTCTTCCGGCGGTTCCTGCAGCACCGGCTCGCGATGATCAGCCTCGTCGTGTTCGTGCTGATCATCCTGTTCGCCTACGTGGGCGCGGCGATCTGGAAGTACGACGCGGGCACCATCACCGACCAGAACTCGGCCCCGCCCTCGGGCGACCACCCGTTCGGCACCGACGCGGTCGGCCACGACACCCTCGCCCAGGTGATGCGCGGGACGCAGATCTCGCTGCAGATCTCGATCCTCGTCGCGATCTTCGCGACCGTCGTGGGCACCATCTGGGGCGCAGTCGCCGGTTATTACCGCGGCTGGCTCGACACGGTCCTGATGCGCATCGCCGACCTCGTGCTCACGCTGCCGCTGCTCGCGGTGGCCGCGGTGCTGGGCCACCAGTCCGGCGGCACGTGGTGGCTGATCGCGGTCGTCATCGGCGGCCTCTACTGGGCTTATGTCTCCCGGGTGGCGCGCGGCGTCGTGCTTTCCTTGCGCGAGAAGGAGTTCGTCGAGGCGTCGAAGGCGCTCGGCGCGAGCGACAGCCGGATCATCTTCCGGCACCTGGTGCCCAACGCGCTCGGCGCGATCATCGTCAACCTGACGATCCTGGTGTCGATCGCCATCCTGCTCGAGACGGCGCTGTCGTTCCTCGGCTTCGGCGTGCAGCCGCCGGACACCTCGCTCGGGCTGCTCGTGAGCAGCGCGCAGACCGCGATCGACACGCGGCCGTGGCTGTTCTACTTCCCGGGCATTTTCATCATCCTGATCGCACTGACGATCAACTTCATCGGGGACGGCCTGCGGGACGCGTTCGACCCCCAGCAGACGAAGGTGCGCGCATGACTCAGAACGTCTCCGATGGACGCGGCGGCGATCCCGTCCTCGTCGTTGAGGACCTGACCGTGCAGTTCCCGACCAGCGAGGGCGTGGTCAGCGCCGTGCGCGGCGTGAACTACCAGCTTCGCCGCGGCGAAGTGCTCGGCATCGTCGGCGAATCGGGTTCCGGCAAATCGGTGACCTCGCTCGCGGTGATGGGCCTGCTGCCGAAGACCGCGAAGGTGTCCGGCTCGATCCGGTTCGGCGGGCAAGACCTGCTCAAGTGCAGCGAGAAGGAACTGAACAAGGTCCGCGGCAAGGGCATCGCGATGGTCTTCCAGGACCCGATGACCTCGCTGAACCCGGTGTACACCGTGGGCGACCAGATCGCCGAGGCGATCACCGCGCACCACGACGTGCGCAAGGACGTCGCTAAGAAGCAGGCGATCGAACTGCTCGACCTGGTCCGCATCCCGAACCCGAAGCAGCGCGCGGACGAGTACCCGCACCAGCTGTCCGGCGGCATGCGCCAGCGCGTGGTGATCGCGATCGCGATGGCCAACAACCCGGACGTGATCATCGCGGACGAGCCGACCACCGCGCTCGACGTGACCGTGCAGGCGCAGATCCTCGAAGCGCTGCAGGCGGCGCAGAAGGAAACCGGCGCGGCGATGGTGCTGATCACGCACGACCTCGGCGTGATCGCGGGCCAGGCGGACCGGGTGCACGTGATGTACGCGGGCAAGGTCGTCGAATCCGGCACGGTCGACGACATCTTCTACAACCCGCGGATGCCCTACACGCTGGGCCTGCTCGGCAGCCTGCCGCGGCTGGACGTGAAGACCGAGCGGCTCACGCCGATCACCGGTTCGCCGCCCGCCACGCAGAACATGCCGCCGGGCTGCCCGTTCAGCCCGCGCTGCCCGTTGTCGCAGCCGATCTGCGACGAGGAGGAGCCGGCGCTCGTCGCGGGACCGAACGGCCAGCACGCGGCCTGTCACTTCACCGAGCAGGTCGTCGGGAAAGACCCGGCCGAGCTGTTCAGCGCCACCGCGGCCGACACGACAGCCGTCCCGGTCGCCGTGGACGCCGCCGCCACCGACACGGAGACGAACCGATGAGCGAGGCCACGGCGGGAAAGACGCCCGTCCTCTCCGCGCAAAACCTGGTGAAGCACTTCCCCATCCGCGGCGGCGGCATCCTGCGCCGCGTTTCGGGGGCGGTGCAGGCGGTGTCGGACGTGTCGTTCGACATCTACCCGCACGAGACGCTCGCACTGGTCGGCGAGTCCGGCTGCGGCAAGTCGACCACCGCCCGGGTGGCGCTGGCACTGCAGCCGCTCACCAGCGGCAAGGTCACCTACGAGGGCAAAGACCTCGCGACGATGGGCAAGCGCGAACTGCAGCGGCTGCGGCGCAGCATGCAGATCGTGTTCCAGGACCCGTACGCCTCGGTCGACCCCCGGCTGCCGGTGAACGAGATCATCGCCGAACCGCTGCGCATCCACGGGCTGTACGAAAAGGGCGGTAAGCAGCAGGTCCGCGACCTGATGAAGACCGTCGGCCTGCGCCCGGAGCACGGCAACCGGTTCCCGCACGAGTTCTCCGGCGGTCAGCGGCAGCGCATCGGCATCGCCCGCGCGCTCGCGTTGAAGCCGAAGGTGCTGGTGCTGGACGAGCCGGTGTCCGCGCTGGACGTCTCGATCCAGGCCGGCGTGCTGAACCTCTTGAAGGATCTGCAGGCGGAACTCGGGCTGTCGTACCTGTTCGTGTCGCACGACCTTTCCGTGGTGCGGCACGTGGCGGACCGGATCGCGGTGATGTACCTCGGCAAGATCGTGGAGACCGCGCCGTCGGAGGAGCTGTTCGAGAATCCGGCGCATCCGTACACGCAGGCGTTGATCTCGGCGATCCCGGTGCCGGACCCGCGCAAGGAGCGCACGCGGCAGCGGATCGTCATCACCGGTGACGTGCCCAGCCCGGCCAACCCGCCGTCGGGCTGCCGGTTCCGCACCCGGTGCCCGAAGTTCGCCAACCAGCTGGACGACGCCGGGCGCGAGAAGTGCAAGACGGAAGAGCCCGCCTTGGTCGACCGCGGGCAGGCGCACCCGGTGGCGTGCCACTTCGCGGAAAGCCTGCAGCTGATCTGACGCAGTACGCGAAATGGGGCCTCGCACTTTGCCGTGTGGGGCCCCATTTTCGTGTCCTTGGAGGTCACTCAGCACACATCGAGCCGGTCCGGGCGAGCTGCCGCGGAGGCTTACCTGCGGGCACCTTCGTACTGTTACACCCATAGCAGCTATCGCGTGTCGCACGATACCGGCGGAAGGGAGCCCGCTGTGGCCGCTGAGCCATTCAAGGTCACCGTCACCGAGGCTGAAATCGCGGACCTGCGGGAACGGTTGAGCCGGACCCGGTGGCCCGAACGCGAGCCGGTGGACGACTGGTCGCAGGGTTTGCCGCTGGCGTACGCGCAGGAGCTTTGCCGCAGCTGGGCCGAGGACTACGACTTCGGGTTCGCCGAGCGGCTGAACGCCTTCCCCCAGTACCGCGACACGATCGACGGGCTCGGCATCCACTTCCTGCACGTCCGCTCGCCGGAGCCGGACGCCTTCCCGCTCGTGCTCACGCACGGGTGGCCGGGTTCGGTGCTCGAATTCCTCGACATCCTCGGCCCGCTGACCGACCCGCGCGCGCACGGCGGCGACCCGGCGGACGCGTTCCACGTGGTCGCGCCGTCGTTGCCCGGGTACGGCTGGAGCGACAAGCCGTCCACGACCGGGTGGGGTGTCACTCGTATCGCGCGCGCCTGGGACACGTTGATGGTCTCGCTGGGTTACGAACGGTACGGCGCGCAGGGCGGCGACTGGGGTTCGGCGGTGTCCGGCGCGCTGGGCGAGGTCGCGCCCGAACGGGTCGCCGGCGTCCACTTGAACCTGGGATCCGTGGCGGCGGGCGCGTTCGACGACCCGACGCCCGCGGAGCTGGCAAATCTCGAAGCAGAAAGGGAGATGCAGCGCACCGGCCGGGGGTATTCGGCGATCCAGGCGACCCGGCCGCAGACACTCGGCTACGCCCTCACCGACTCCCCGGCAGGGCAGGCCGCCTGGATCGCCGAGAAGTTCTGGGCGTGGACGGACAACGACGGCCATCCCGAGGACGCGTTGTCGCGGCAGACGATCCTCGACGAGATCTCGGTCTACTGGTTCACCGCGTCGGCCACGTCTTCGGCGCGTCTGTACTGGGAGAGCTTCGCCCACTTCCGCGACAAGGTGACCGCGCCGTCCGGGCTGTCGGTCTACCCGCGCGACATCACCCGACCGTCGAGGCGGGAGGCCGAACTCCGATTCACCGACCTGCGCTGGTTCGAGGAGCTGCCGCGCGGTGGCCACTTCGCCGCGCTGGAGCAACCGGAGTCGCTGGTCGAGCAGGTGCGCGGGTTCTTCAGCCTGGTCCGCTGACGGCGGATCAGGTGGCGCCGCGGGTCCAGTTCACCGCGGAGCCGAACGGCCCTTGCATCGGAGGGCCAGGCGTCAGGCCGGAGATTCCCTTGCCCACAGCCAAAGTTTCGGCTTCCTGGAACAGCGGGATCGCCACGTTCTGAGACCACAGCTGCGGTTCGAGCGTTTTGAGCGAGTCGGCGACGGTCGCGGAACCGGTGAGCGCGGAGTCGATCGTCGCTTGCAGTCCTTGGTCGCACATTCCCGCGGGATTGGCTGGCACCACGGGCTTTGTCTTGTCCGCGGGCGTGGGTTCGGGCGCGCAGCCGTAGCTGGACGCCAGAACCGTCGCCGGGTCGCCGCCGACTGGCTGGCCTACGACGGCGATGTCGACGCCGACGGTGCTGTTCGAGTCCGGGCTCGCCTGTTGTTTCCCGTTCACCACCGGCATGGCCAGCAGCGACGAGTACAGGTCGCGCGGCTGCGGTTTGATCTGGTTGACCTCGATGCCGCCCGCGACGAGCTCCGAGGAAAGTTCCTTCGCGATCGACGCGTACGGTTCCTGCTCGCCGGGCGACGCGAGCACGATCGACAGCGTTTTGTTTCCCTTGCGCCACACGCCGGCTTCCTTCTTGTACCCGGCGGCGGTGAAGTACTGCTCGGCTTTCGTCGCGTCCGGCGCGGCTGGCGGTCCGGCCGGAATGGTGGCCGCGTAATCCTTCGCCGAGGGCGGCAGGACTTGAGCGTCCGCTTTCAGCGTCGCGGACGGGCCGCCCTTCGCTCCGGCGGCGATCAGTTTTCCGCGGTCCAGCAGCGCGGCGATGCCCGCGCGGACTTGGGGTTCGGAAAGCGTCGCACTGACCGGACGCAGCAGCACCGACGCGGTCAGCGGGCGCGGCAGCGTGTGCAATTTGACGGCCGAACCCAGGTCGTTGAGCAGCTGCAGACCGGTGGAATCGGTGCGGGTCAGGGAGAACTGGTCGTTTCCGCTGCGCAGTGCGGTCGCGATGCCGGACGCGTCGGAGCGGCGCAGGATCAGGGTGTCGACCGCGGCTGGCTTTTCCCAGTACCGGTCGTTGCGCTGGAGGGTCGCTTCGCCGCGGGCGGTGTCGATCGTTTTGATCGCGAACGGACCGGCTACCGCGGGGAAGCTCGTCGCGAGGGCGTTCGCCCAGCCGCCGGGCGAATCCTTGAGCAGGTGCTGCGGCAGCAGATTGTCGAACAGCGTCTGCCACGCCGGGTACGGCTTGCTGAAGGTGACCTCGACGCCCTTGCCGCCGTCACGGGATTCGATGTCCGAGATCAGCCGGTAGCCTGCCGGTTCGATCACGCCGGGGTTCGTCTTCATCGCGTTGGCGAGGTAGATGAAGTCCTCGGTGGCGATCGGGGCCCCGTCGGACCAGGAGGCGTCCGGGCGGATCACGTACTTCACCGTGAACGGCACCTGCGAGACGACCTCGGCCGAGACCATCAGCGTCTTGTCGAGCGTGCGCGTGCCGTCGTCGGACTGCCGGAACACCGAGGGCAGCAACAGCTGCGACAAAGCCGTGGTGATCGTGGACGCGTCCGCGATGCTGTGCGGGTTGTAGCCGCCGACGACGTCGTCCACGCCGACCACGATCTGCGACAGCGACGCCGCGCTGGTCGTGCTCGACGGCGGAGCCGACGTGACCACCGGGGGCGGCGGGGTGTTCGAACACGCGGCGAGCAGTACTCCCGCCAGCGCGAGCACCGGCGCAAGCCGGCGTCCGAATCGCACGCTCGTCCTCCTGAAAGTTCCCGCCGCGCTCCGTGGTCCGAGCGGACATGCTGCCATGCCAGGGCGGGGGCCGGCATCGAGATTCCCACATCGGCCGCCGCTCCGTGACATCGGAGTGGATACCGCCATAAGAGTGGACGCGCGAGGAGCCGTCGCGGTTCACGCGAAAGGGCGCCTCCCGGGAACGGGAGGCGCCCTTTTTCACCTGCGCGAGGTTCAGCTGTTGTTGTCGCGGCTCTTGGCCCGCGAGCGCTCCTTGGCGCGGGTGTTGATGTCGAGCGTGACCTTGCGGACCCGCACGACCTCCGGCGCGACCTCGACGCATTCGTCGCTCGCGCAGAACTCCAGCGCCTCTTCCAGGCTGAGCTTGCGCGGGCGGGCCAGCGTCTCCATCACGTCGGCGGAGGACTGCCGCATGTTGGTGAGCTTCTTTTCCTTGGTGATGTTGATGTCGAGGTCCTCGAACCGCGGGTTCTCGCCCACGACCATGCCCTCGTACACCTCCGCGCCGGGCTCGACGAAGAACGTGCCGCGGTCGGCGAGCTGGATCATCGCGTACGCGGTGATCGGGCCCGAACGGTCGGCGACCAAGGAGCCGCTGTGCCGGGTGCGGATCTCGCCCGCCCACGGGAAGTAGCCCTCGAACACGTGGTTCGCGATGCCGGTGCCGCGGGTTTCGGTGAGGAAGTCGGTGCGGAAACCGATGAGGCCGCGCGAGGGCAGCACGTAGACCAGCTTGATCCGGCCGGTGCCGTTGCCGCTCATGTCCTCCATGCGGCCCTTGCGGGACGCGAGCAGCTGGGTGATCGCGCCGAGGTGCTCCTCGGGCGAGTCGATGTACAGGCGCTCGAACGGCTCGTGCAGCTTGCCGTCGATCGTGCGCAGCACCACCTGCGGCTTGCCGACGGTGAGCTCGAAGCCCTCGCGGCGCATCTGCTCGACCAGGATGGCCAACGCCAGCTCGCCGCGGCCCTGCACCTCCCAGGTGTCCGGGCGCTCAGTCGGCAGGACGCGGATCGAGACGTTGCCGATCAGCTCCTGGTCGAGGCGGGCCTTGACCAGCCGCGCGGTGACCTTGTCGCCGCCGTTGCGCCCGGCCAGCGGCGAGGTGTTGACGCCGATGGTCATCGAGATGGCGGGCTCGTCCACGGTGATCCGCGGCAGCGCGACGGGGTTCTCCGGGTCGGCGAGGGTGTCGCCGATGGTGATGTCCGGGATGCCCGCGATCGCGACCAGTTCGCCCGCGCTGGCCTCGGACGCCGGGACGCGGGTGAGCGCCTCGGTGACGAGCAGCTCGGAGATCCGCACGTTCTGGACGGTGCCGTCCTCGCGCATCCAGGCCACGGTCTGGCCCTTGCGGAGCTTGCCGGCGTGGATGCGGATCAGCGCGATGCGGCCGAGGAAGTTCGACGCGTCGAGGTTGGTGACGAGCGCCTGCAGCGGGGCGTCCAGGTCCGCGGCCGGGGCCGGGACGTGCTGGAGCAGGGTCTCGAACAGCGGGTCGAGGTTTTCGCTGTCGGGAAGACCGCCGTCCTCGGGCTGCTCGAGCGACGCCTTGCCGGCGCGCGCGGAGGCGTACACGACCGGCAGGTCGAGAATCGCGTCGAGGTCGGCGTCCTCGATGTCGCCGGCCAGGTCGAGCAGCAGGTCGTGGGTCTCTTCGACGACCTCGGAGATCCGCGCGTCCGGCCGGTCGACCTTGTTGACCAGCAGAATCACCGGCAGCTTCGCCTCGAGCGTCTTGCGCAGCACGAACCGGGTCTGCGGCAGCGGCCCCTCGCTGGCGTCGACCAGCAGCACGACGCCGTCGACCATGGAGAGGCCGCGCTCGACCTCGCCGCCGAAGTCGGCGTGGCCCGGGGTGTCGATCACGTTGATGGTGACCGTGCCCTCAGGCGTCTGGCGGTGGATGGAGGTGTTCTTCGCGAGAATGGTGATGCCCTTTTCCCGCTCGAGCTCACCGGAGTCCATCACGCGGTCGACCAGCTCGGCGCGTTCGGCGAAGGCGCCGGACTGCCGGAGCATGGCGTCGACCAGGGTCGTCTTGCCGTGGTCGACGTGGGCGACGATCGCGACGTTGCGCAGGTCGGGCCGGGTCTTACCGGACGCGCGGCCGGTTTCGACCGCGGTGGCGCTGGCTGCGGGCACGCGAAGACTCCTGAACTCGAAAGAAGGCGGGTGGCACCGCGCGGCGAAGAGAGATCACGGGCTCCGGACAAAGAGACCGGCTCTCGCTGACCGGCTTTGGCCACACGCGGACTTCAATCAGGATACCTGTTGGGTTGGTGTGAGGAGCGCCACGCCCCATGATCGGTTAGGCTCACCTAACCTGACAGTGTTCCCGGCGACCCGACCTTGAGGAGTACGCGGTGGGAAAAAAGCACGCCGACACCCCTCAAGCCATCGTGCGAAAGCTGATGAAGGCCGGAAAAGTCAAGAAGAAGTGCTGCCGCTCCAAAGACCGCTGCAAAAAGTGCCCAGTTCTGGCACTAAAAAAGGCAAAGAAGCAAGTCGCCAAAGCCGCCTAGCACCTCCACCCACCAGCACCCAGGCAACCAGGCACCCAGCCCCCGCCCTGCACCCCGATACGAAGCCTTCCCTGCGGTTCGGGGGTGGGTGTTGAAGGACCCCGCTCCACGTGGCCCACCCCAACGAAAAAGCGCAAAAAAACACCCCGAGATGCCCCACTCGC
>NZ_JBVJOE010000002.1:129056-257571 GCF_055583325.1 Amycolatopsis sp. NPDC104775 | reverse complement strand
TGGGTTGGGGGGGGGTTGGGAAGGGTGTTTTCCTCTCTGGAAAAACCACCCCCGAACCGTCAGCACAATCAGCTTCGGGGTGCCCACGCACCGCCCCCGGCGCAATGTCGCCCCCCAGGGCGACGAGCCGCCACCGCCCCCCCAGACCCCCTCAGTTATCCAACAATTCATTCACCAGATTCAACTCCGGAGCAGTCCTGGTCGGCTGAAAATGGATGATCTCGTAACTAGCCAACCCCCCGACCGCGAACGGATCCCCCGCCAGAATCTCGTCCAGCCGAGCCCGCTCCATCGGCCGGGTGATGATCACCCCGCCAGTACGCGGGTTCTGCCGTCCCGAGGCCAGGAAATGCCCCTCCTCGTACTGCTTCGCCAGCCATTCGCTGTGGTCCGGAAGAGCGCGGTCGATCTGGTCGAGCGGCGCGGTGTAAGTGAGCACGACGACGAACATGGTTCGAACCGTAGCCCGGTGCTAGGCTCCCCGCATGCGTTTCCAGAGCACTCAGTGGTGGCCGCCCTCCGGCGGCCCCGAAGCTCTGCGCTAAAACCAGCGAAGGCCGCCCCGGTGGGCGGCCTTTTCCATGTCCGCTCCCGGGGCTCAACCCCTCCAGGGAGAGGAAAATCCATGGTCCAGCTGTCCGGTATCACCCCGTCCGGTCACGTCCAGCTCGGCAACCACCTCGGCGCCCTGCGACGCTGGGCAGCCGAAGGCGGCCCGGACGATCTGTACTTCGTGTCCGACCTCCACGCCATGACCACCGCGCACAATCCGGCGAAGTTGCGTTCGCTGGCGACCGAACTGCTCGCCGTGCTGGTGGCGGCGGGGATCGCGCCGGAACGCGTATTCGTGCAGTCCGACCTGGCCCGCGAACTGGGCGCGCTGACCTGGGTCCTGGAGTGCACCTGCTCCTACGGCGAAGCAGCCCGGATGATCCAGTTCAAGGAAAAATCCAAGGGCCAAGCCGGAGTCCGGCTCAGCTTGCTGACCTACCCGGTCCTGATGGCGGCCGACATCCTGCTGCAGGGCGCGGACGAGGTGCCGGTCGGCGAGGACCAGCGCCAGCACGTCGAACTGGCTCGCACACTCGCCCGCCGATTCAACTCCACCTACGGCGAGGTCTTCGTAGTCCCGGAAGCGACATTGCCGCCCGCGGGCGCACGGGTGAAGGACCTGGCGGAACCGACCCGGAAGATGTCCAAGTCCGCCCAGGACTCCGCAGGCGTCGTGTTCGTACTGGACGAGCCAGACCAGATTCGCCGCAAGATCCGCAAAGCGCGAACAGACGGCGATTCAGTCCCCGCCTACGACCCGGAGAACCGGCCAGGCATCTCAAACCTGCTGGAGATCCTGGCCGCGTGTACCGGCGGCGACCCCGCAGAGCTAGCCGAGAAGTACCCCTCCTACGGCGTACTCAAAGACGCCGTGGCCGACGCGGTGATCGAGGAGTTGCGTCCGGTCCGGGAGGGCACGCGCGCGTTGCTGGACGACGTCGCTGAGTTGGAGCGGGTTCGCAAGGCTGGCGCGGAGCGGGCGATCGACCGCAGCTCGCACCGAGTGTCGTCGGCGCTGCGGATGGTCGGGGCTGCTTGAAGGGCCTCGTGAGTGCTGGTTCTACGCGGAATCAGCACTCACGAGGGCATGCAGCGCGGGAAGCAAATCCCGGTCCGCCGGAAGCCAGTCCAGGTCGTCCAGTTCGTCCTCGCCGACCCAGCGCAGCGCCGTATGTTCCACCGCACGCGGCTCGTCCCCGGGAGAAAGCAGCGCGGCCGCATACACGCGCAGCACTTTCCCGCCCGGCAGCGGGATTTCCGGGCCGACCCGATCGCCGACGGTGACCACCACGTCCAGTTCCTCGTGGCATTCCCTGGCCAGCGCGAAGGCCTCGGTCTCGCCCTCCTCGACGCGTCCGCCCGGCAGTTCCCACTGGCCCGCGTGATGCGGCGGCCAAGCCCGTTGCTGGGCAAGAAGCTTGCCGTCGCGCACCAGTGCCGCCCCGACGATGACCGCGTCCATGCGCTCAGTCTCCCCCACCGGATTCACCGGTCCGCGCCCGCCCGCCAGGTGACCTCGAACCGCGCGCCGCCGTCCGGCGATTCGCCGACCCGGACCCCGCCGCCTCGCCTGCGCACCGTTTCGGCGACCATCGCCAGGCCGAGGCCGGTTCCGCCGGAGGACCGCGCCCGGTCGTCGGACACGCGATAGAAGCGGTCGAACACCTTGCTCCGGTGCTCGGGCGCGATGCCCGGGCCGTCGTCGTCCACCACGACGCGCACCTTCGAGCGCGAAGCCAGCACGGACACCACGATCTGCCCGGACGCGTACCGGCAGGCGTTGCGCAGCAGGTTGTCCAGCACCAGTTCGACCTCCTGGTGCGCCGCCGACGCCCACGCCTGCGCCACCGCGCTGCTCACTCGCGTGTCCGGCGCCCCGGACGGCAGCCGCCGCACCGCCGCGCGGACCTCGGACACCACCTCGACCGGTTCCGCGGGCGGCACTTCGCCCGCGTCGGACCGAGCCAGCGCGAGCAGGCCGTCGAGCAGGCCGGACAGCCGTTCGGACTCCTCGAGGATGTCCGAAAGCGTCTCCTGCGCCAGCTCCGGATCCGGATTCGTCACGGCCACCTCGGCCTGCACCCGGATCGACGCGACCGGTGAACGCAGCTCGTGTGCGGCGTCGCCGGTGAACCTGCGCAATCGCTGGCTGACCTCTTCCTGGCGTTCGAGCAGTGCGTTGAATTCCTCCGCCAGCGCGCGCATTTCGTCGTGCGACGTCGGCAACGGCAGCCGCGAGCCCGGCGGCAGCGCGCGCACCAGCCCGCGCATCCGCGCCACCGGACGCAGCGCGAGCCGGACGACCAGCCAGGTCGCCAGCCCCGCGACGAGCGCTCCGACCAGCGCGACGACGACCAGCCACAGCCCGCCGTAATGCACCGCGGCGGCGAAGCCGACCAGCCCGGCCCCGGCGATGACCAGCCGCTGGCTGCCGTTCGGCGTGCTGACCACCTGGCCGCGCCAGCGCGATCCGTCCGATTGCACCGGCTCGCCCGCCTTGAGCTGCGAGACCTCGTGCTCGGTCAGCGCGGGCCGCGCCTGGCCGTCCACCGGAGCCCCGGAAATGTCCAGCACCCGCACCGAAACCGGATCCGCCGAAGTGAGCGGCTTCCCGGCGGAGACCTCGCCGGTGGCCGGGACGAGCGCGGCGGTCAGCTCCTCGTCGACCGAATCAGTGAGCAGCGGATCGAGTTTGTTCGCCGCCAGCGCGGCGAGGCCGAGAAGACAGCCGAGGGTGATCGCCGCGGCCAGCATGGTGATCCGGACCTGCAGCGAACGGCGGCTCCACCACGACGACGGCGAGCCGGTCACCTGACCTCGTCAAGCTGGTCGTCGGAGGCGAGATAGCCGTGCCCGCGCACCGTCCGCAGGATCGAGCCCGCGCCGGCCGCGTCGAGCTTGCGGCGGACGTAACCCACGTACACCTCCACGAGATTCCGCGTGACGGCCTGTTCCTCGCCCCACACCGCACGCAGCAACTCGTCCTTCGTCACGACCGTCCCCGCGCGGCCGACAAGCACTTCCAGCAAGCCGAATTCGCGCGGGCTCAACGGCACTTCCTGACCGTTCCAGCGCACCTGCCGCAGCGCCCGGTCGACCTCCAGCGCACCGAGTTTCAGCGCGCCGCGCGAGGCGTCCGGCCCGGCGCGCCGCAGCACCGCCCGCACCTGCGCGACCAGCACGACGAACGAAAACGGCTTCACGAGGTAGCCGTCCGCGCCGAGGTCGAGGCCGTCCGCCTGGTCGATCTCGCCGTCCTTCGCCGAAACCAGCAGCACCGGCGTGGCCACGTTCTCCGCGCGCAGCTGTTCCAGCACGCGATAGCCGGACAAGCCGGGCAGCATGATGTCCAGCAGCACGACGTCGAACGAACCGGTGCGCGCGAGCTGCAGCCCGGTCGGCCCGTCCGCGGCGGTGACCACGTCCATGTCCTCCGCGCGCAGGCCGCGTTGCAGCGCCTTGCGCACACCAGGTTCGTCGTCGACCACCAGCACCCGAGGTTTCACGATCCTCATCATGGCCGGTTTGTGCAGTTGACGCGCGCACTCTCAGTGCCATCTCAGCTGAGCGGGCCGAACATTCAGGGGTATCTCAGCCTCGGCAGGGGAACGTCTGCACCGGGAGCCGGGCCCACCAGAGCCCGGGAACACAGGGAGAGACGAGATGGATCCGAAGAAGAAGGCCATCACGGCGGCCGTAGTCGGCACCGCGCTCGGCGTGGGCGGGCTGGTCGTCGTGGCGATGCCCGCTTCGGCGGGGGACGCGCCGAAGCTGCCGCAGGTCAGCGCGGAGGACCTGGTTCAGTCGGTGGTCACCGCGAAGCCGGCGGCGTTCGACGGCACGGTGACGGTGAGCAACGACCTCGGCCTGCCGAAGATGGCGACCGGCGCGATCCCGGGGGCAGGTGCGCTGGGCGTCGACTCGGCGCAGGTGTTCAGCGACGGCACCGGCAAGACGAAGGTGTCGCTCACCAAGGGGCAGGTGCAGGAGACGATCGTCCACAACGGCAACACCGTGTGGGACTACGACTCCAAGACCAACAGCGCGACCAAGACCACCATCCCGGGGGACGTGGCGACCAAGCGCGATTCGTTCGAGGGCAAGCCTGTCGACCCGTCCACCGCGGCGAAGGAACTGCTCGCCAAGGTGCGCGAGAGCAGCAACGTGGCGGTCGACGGCACGGCCACGGTCGCCGACCGGCCGGCGTACGAGCTGGTCCTCACGCCGAAGCCGACCGAACGCACGCTGCTGCGCGAAATCCGCGTGGCGATCGACTCGCAGACCCGGATGCCGCTGCGGCTTTCGGTGCTGAGCAACGGAACCACCGCCCCGGCGCTGGAACTGGCGTTCAGCAAGATCGAGTTCGCCGACCAGTCCGCCGACCTGTTCGCCTTCACCCCGCCCAAGGGCGCGAAGGTGACCGAGAAGCAGGCCAAGATCGACGAGCGCGACAAGGCGCTGGCGAACGAGGCCATGCAGGCGACCAAGTTCGTCGGCGACGGCTGGGACACCGTCGTCACCGGCAAGGTGCCCGCGGACCTGATGAAGCCGAAGCAGGCACAGGGCGAGGAAAAGGGCGCTGACGTGCAGAAGATGCTGAGCCGGTTCGCCAAGCGGGTCAACGGCCCGTGGGGCAGCGGCTACCTCTTCACCACGAAGGTGGGCGGCGCGGTCCTGACCGACGACGGCCGGTTCGCCGCCGGCGCGGTCCCGGAGCAGGTCCTCTACGAAGCGCTGGGCGCCAAGTGACCAGCACCGCGGTCGAAACCGGGGCGGGCATCTCGGACGAGGTGCCCGCCCCGGCGGTCCCGCTGGCCGCGCGCACCCGCGGGCTGCGCAAGGTCTACCGCAGCACGATCGCGGTGGACCACGTTGACCTGGACGTGCCCGAGGGCGCCGTGCTCGGCATGCTCGGGCCCAACGGTTCGGGCAAGACGACCACGATCCGGATGCTGCTCGGGCTCGTCCGCCCGACCGCGGGCGAGGTCGAACTGCTCGGCCGGAAAATGCCGGAGGAATCCGCGCACGCGCTTCCGGATGTCGGCGCGCTGGTCGAGGGGCCGGGCTTCCACCCGTTCCTGTCCGGACGCGACAACCTGCTGCGGTTCGCCGCCGCCGAACCCCGGCTGGCATCGCCGGTGATCCCCGGCGCGGTCGACGCCGCGCTGGAGCGGGTGGGGCTGTCCGCCGCCGCGCGCCGCCGGTACAAGGGCTATTCGCTCGGCATGAAACAACGGCTCGGGCTGGCGAGCGCGCTGCTGGTGCCGCGCCGGATGGTCGTGCTCGACGAACCCACCAACGGTCTTGATCCGGCGGGTACCAGGGAGATCCGCCGCATCATCGCCGATCTGCACGCCGACGGCGTGACCGTGGTGGTTTCCTCGCATCTGCTCGCCGAGGTCGAAGCGACCTGCACGCACGTCGCGGTCCTGCAGTCCGGAACAGTGGTCGCCCAGGGGGAACTGGCTGACCTGCTGGAATCGGGGAACGCCGCGCTGCTGGTCCGCACCCCGGACGCCGAGCGGGCGGTGGAAACGTTGCGGGAGCACCGGATCGGGGCTCGGCTGACGCCGGACGGCATCCGCGCCGACCTCACCGCGACGCCCGCACCGCGGGTGCTGCAGGTACTCGTGCAAGCGGGGGTCGAGGTGCACGAGGCGACCCGGGCGCGGACCGGGCTGGAGGACCTGTTCGCGCGGTTGACCGAAGGGGAATCGGCGGCCGGCGAAGAATCCGAGGGGGACGCATGACCGCCATGGCTGTTTCGGTGCCGGTGAGCCGGACCGGGCACGACACGGTGCCGTTGTTCCGGCTGATCGCCGCGGAGCTGCGCTGGATTTTCCGCAGGCCGCGCACGCTCGCGGTGCTGGGACTGCTGGCGCTGGTGCCGATCGTCGTCGGGATCGGGCTCACCCTGGTCGGGCAGAACTCCGGGGCTGACGCTCCGGACGACAGCGGCGGCGCGCTGCTGGTGTCGGCGGTGAACAACGCGTTCGTGCTGCCGATCGCCGCGATGGTCATGACGCTGACGCTGCTGCTGCCGCTCGCGTCGGCGATGGCGGGCGCGGACGCGATCGCCGGCGAAGCCGCGCACGGCACGCTGCGCGGCTGGCTCATCGCGCCGGTGAGCCGGGGACGGCTGCTGACGGTCAAGGCGTTCGGCGTCGCGACGGTGTCGGTGGTCGCGGTGCTCGCGATGTGCGTGACCGGCGTCGCCACCGGGTTGATCATCAACGGCACGGATTCGCTGTTCACGCTGTCGGGCACCACGCTGTCGCTCGGCGAGGCGCTGCTGCGGATCCTGCTCGTCGGCGGCTGGATCGTGCTGCAGCTGTGGGCGGTCGGCGCGGTCGCGCTGGCGGTGTCGAGCTGGACGGAACACCCGATGCTCGTGGTCGCCTCGGTGCTGGCCGGGAACATCGTCTTCACCATCCTCGGCTTCCTCAGCTCGCTGAAGTGGCTGCACCCGTTCCTGCTCACGCGGAACTGGACGCTGGCCCCGGCTTCGGTCCTGCAGGATCCGATGTCGCTGTCGATGCTCGGCGAGGGTGCGGTCCGCGCGGCCTGCTACATCGTGGTCGGGCTTTCGCTCGCCTACGGACGCCTCGTCACCCGGGACGGCTGACCTGGGGGTTCAGCCCACCACGGCGATTCCGTCCGGATCCGGCGCGAGCCGGACGGAATCGCCCGCCCGGAAGTCCGCCCCGGCCGGGGCGATCGCGTCCACAGTGGACTCACCGCACCGGACGACCAGCCGCAGATGCTCTCGCCGGTGCACCGCCGCGGTCACTTCGCCGGGCACGCCGTCGTCGGCCACTTTCAAGCCGTGCGGGCGAAGTCCGAGCCTGACCGGGCCGTCGTTCACTCCCGAGAGTTCGACGGTGCCCAGCTTGGTCCGCACCACGCCGTCGGCCGCGGTGCCGTCGAGGAACGTCGTGACGCCGAGAAATCGCGCCACGCTGTCGTCCACCGGGTTGTTCCACACCGACCGGACCGCGCCCTCCTGCCGGATTTCCCCGGCGTCGAGGACAGCCACGCGATCGGCGAGCGTGAACGCTTCCTCCTGATCGTGCGTCACCAGCAGCGCGGTGATCTTGCTGCGCCGCAACAGATCCGCCAGGTCGATCGCCAGCTGCTCGCGGAGTCCAGCGTCCAAACCGGACAGTGGCTCGTCCAGGAGCAGCAACCGCGGTTCGGGGGCCAGCGCGCGAGCCAGCGCGACCCGCTGCGCCTGCCCGCCGGACAGCTCGGTCACTCGCCGCCGCTCGTACCCTTCCAGACCGACCAGTTTCAGCAGTTCCTCGACGCGCGCCGCATGCCGTTCGCGCGGAACGCCGTGCATCCGCAGGCCGAACGCGATGTTCGCGGCGACATCGCGGTGCGGAAAAAGCTGTCCGTCCTGGAACACCAGACCGAATTCACGCTTGTGCACCGGGACTGCGGCGAGATCGGCGCCGTCCCAGGACACCGAACCGGACGACACCGGCTCCAGGCCGGTGATCGCGCGCAGCAGCGTCGACTTGCCCGAACCGGACGGACCCAGCAACGCCAGCACCTCGCCGTCGGCGATGTCCAGTTTCGCGTCCCGGACCGCGGCGAACGATCCATAGTGGACAGTCAGATCCCGTACCGTTAACGCCATCAGAACTCCCCGACCGTGCTGCGGCCGCGGACCGAGCCGAACCGGTCGATCAGCGCCACCGCCACCACAGTCACCACCATGAGCAGGGCGCACGAGGCGTACGCCATCTGGTTGTTCAGCTCCCCCGGCCGGCTGATCAGCGTCGCGACCGCCACCGGAAGCGTCGGCGCGTCCGGCCGGGCGAGGAAGCTGGTCGCGCCGAACTCGCCGAGCGCGACGACGTACCCGAAGCCCGCCGCGGCCACCACCGACCGCGCGACCAGCGGAAAGTCGATCTCCCGCCACACCCGCGCCGGACTCGCGCCGAGCGTCGCGGCGGCCTGGCGCAACCGGACGTCGACCGCGCGCAGCACCGGCAGGATCATCCGCACCACCAGCGGCATGATCACCAGCGCCTGGGCGAACGGCACGAGCAGCGGCGACGTGCGCAGGTCGCCGGGCAGAGCGTCGAGGGTCACGAGGTAGCCGAAGCCGACGGTCACCGCGGACACGCCCAAGGGCAGCATCAACGCGACGTCCATGGTTTCGCCCATCCCGCGCGCGAGCGGGCCCGGCGAACGGCGAAGCGCCACCAGCACCACGCTGGCGACCAGGCCGACGGCCATCGCCAGCAGCGTCGCGTCGGTGGCCGCGGCGAGCGAATTCTGCGCCGCGATCCAGCCGGACACCTGCAACGCGCCGTTCTGGCCGACGGTGTTCAGCGCCCGATACCCGGCGAGACTCCAACCGTCCGATGTGGACACCGACTCGACGAGCAGCGACACGATCGGCGTCAGCAGCAGACCGAGCACCACGACCGCGGCACCGACCGTCCACCACTCCCCGCCGCGCGGCCGACGTGCGGTGACCTGCGCGGACCGCAGCTGCACCGCGTTCTCCCGCTTCCGTCGCGCCACCGCACCCAACACCAGCGCCGCAACGACGGCCGCGAACTGGATCAACGACAACGCAGCCGCACCGGAGAGGTCCAGCAGGTCGACGGTCCGGAGGTAAATCTCGGTTTCGAGTGTGCGATAGCTACCGCCACCGAGGATCAGCACCACGCCGAAACTGGTGGCGCAGAACAAAAACACGATCGCAGCGGCGGACGCGACCGCCGGGCCGAGCGCAGGCAGCGTCACCGACCGGAACGCTCGCCACGGCGACGCACCGAGCGCACGCGCCGCCTCGGTCGCGCGCGGATCGAGATGAGCCCACAGCCCGGCGACGGTGCGCGCGACGACAGCGACGTTGAAGAACGCGTTGGCCAGCACGAGCGGCAGCACGCCGCCGTCCGGCCAGATCGCCCGAAAAGCCAGGCCGACGACGACCGTCGGCAGCACGAACGGAACCAGCACGATCGTGCGAGCGAGCCCGACCCCGGGCAGCCGGACCCTCGCCAGGAGGTACGCCACCGGCAGCCCGGCGAGCACCGCGACCACGGTCGACGCGGCCGCGCTGGCCAGCGTGAACCCGGCGAGCCGCCACGTCTGCGGGTCGCCGAGCACGGTGTCGGCGCCGCCCGCGGAAAACCCCCGGCCGACGATCGCGACGACCGGCCAGGCGAAGAACACCACCAGGAACGCGACCGGCAGCAGGCCGAGCAGCGTGAGCCCGATGGTGCGCGCGGGGATCACGCGCCCATGAGCGAGCGCCATTCCCCGATCCACTTCTCCCGGCCTGCCTGCACCTTGTCCGCGGGCATGGTGGCCGGCGTCTGCGGCAACGGAGCCGCGGTGGCCCAGCCGGCGGGCAGTTCGACGCCCTGGCGAGCCGGGTAGACGTACATGTTCGCCGCGACCGTCGTCTGGAACTGCTGCGACAACAGGAAGTCGACGACCTTCTGCGCCTGCGGGACCTGCTTGCTGTTGGTCAGCACGCCCGCGTACTCGACCTGGCGGAAGCAGGTGTCGAGCAGCGCCTTGGTGCGCGGCTTGCCGTCCTCGCCGACCTCAGCGGCCGGGGACGAGGCGTAGGACACGACGATCGGCCGCGGGCCCTTGCCCGACGAACCGGAGAAGTCCTTGGTGTAGGCCTCCTCCCAGCCGCTGACTGTCTTGAGGCCGTTGTCCTTCAACTTCTGCCAGTAACCCTGCCAGCCGTTCTCGCCGTACTTCGCGACCGTGCCGAGCAGGAAGGCCAGCCCCGGCGACGCGGTGGCCGGGCTTTCCGCGACGGTCAGGTCCTTGTACTTGGGGTCGGCGAGGTCGTCGTAGGTCTTCGGCTCCGGAAGGCCCTTGCTCGCGAAGTACGCCGGGTCGATGTTCACGCACACGTCGCCGAGGTCGACGGCGGACAGCCGGTGCTGCGGGTCGACGGAGTAGCGCTGCGGGCCGCGGTCGGCCTCCGGGCTGGTGTAGGGCTGGAAGACGCCCTCGCTGAGCGCACGCGACGCGAAGGTGTTGTCGACCCCGTACGCGACGTCGCCGATCGGGCTGCCCTTGGTGAGCACGAGCTTGTTGGTGAGCGCACCGGCGTCGCCGGACTTGAGGATCTTGAGCTTGATCCCGGACTGGCGCTGGAAGGCGTCGAGCACCTCCTGCGGAGCGGCGAACGAATCGTGCGTGACCAGCGTGACCGTGGGGGTCTTCTGGTCCGTGCTCGCGGACGACCCGCCCGAGTCGCCGCCGGACAGCGAGCAGGCGCTGGCGAGCACCGAGACTGCGGCGAGGCCCACCACCGCGCGGACGGTCCGCGACATCATTCTTCCCCTCCTGCACTGCGCCGGATGAGGGAGAGCGATACGGCCTCCCTACGCCGGCATGATCCGGATCCAGGTGCGAACGGTCGCGGGCTTGCGGACCCGCCTCTCAGCCCGGCGTACCGGACTCCCGTGGCAATGCCGCAGCGTAGCCGACACCATGGAGTGATGACGCAGCTATTGAACGACTCGGCAGTGGAGCAGGCCCTCGGCACCGTTCCGGAATGGCGGCGCGAGGACGACACCATCGTGCGGACGACCGAGCTCCGGTCCTTCCCGGCGGCCATCGAAGTGGTGGACCGGGTAGCCGAACTCGCCGAGGAAGCCGACCACCATCCCGACATCGACATCCGCTGGCGCACCCTGACTTTCCGCCTCAGCACCCATTCCGCGGGCGGCTTGACCGAACGCGATTTCGCACTGGCCAGGCAGATCGACGAGGTACTAGCGGCCCGCTGACCAGGTGTGATGTCGGCAACGATGGCAACATGCTCGGCCCCCTCGCGCGTCTTCCGGACAGACGCGAAGGAAGGAGGCCAGCATGGTTCAGGCAGTCGTGGTGGGAATGGGTTCGTTCGCCCTGATGGTGGCCGCCGCGGGAGGGGTGCTGTGGCACACCGCGCGCACGCGACGTGACCTTGATCACAAGCGGTAACAGTGAGCTAGATCAAGGCGCTATCCCAGCGGAATCGTCGGCACTCGCCCCCGCTAGGACCCGCCATGAACAGCACATCCGCCCAGCTCACCGCCGCACAGCGCACGTGGGTCGCGGTGTTTTCGACCGCTGTCGTCCTCGTGGCGATGGTGGTGCTCGGCCTGCTCGGCTGAGCCTTACGGCAGCGGGAACATCCGGATGAACCAGAACATGGCGATCCCGATGAGCCCGAGCGCGATCGACGCGCAGCCGGTCACCCCCATCCCGGTCGGCCCCTCAGGGACCGACTCCGCCGGGTTCGCGGGGTTCACCGCCACCTGAAGCGTCGCGCCCGCACGCGGCGTTTGGTAGCTGACGGTGTCGGACGTGCCGCCGTAGACCCGGCCGTCCGGCCCGCGGTACTCGTACCGCGGGTAGTAAAGCGACGGGCTGTCACTGTCGGACCCGCCTCTGCGCCGCTCGTACCCCGTCACCGAGGCTTGGGTCCTCGGCCACACCGCCAACGCCACCTTGCGCCGCCGGGCTTTCCTCATCTGCACCAGGGCGGCGACGACGAGGGCGAGCATGAATGCGCCCCAGATGGCATAAAGAACGATTCGCACGGGGCCATCTTCGCCGGACAAGCGGTGCGAGGGGGACGTTTCGCCGAAACTACCCCACGCGGGTCAGGCGTCCCTGGCCGGGACCGCCCATTTCCGCTAACCGATCCGGAACCGCTCTCGGTATTCGTTAGGCGTGGTATTTAACGTCCGCCGAAAAGACCGATTCAAAGTCGAAACAGTTCCGAAGCCGCAAGCTCCAGCAATCCGCGACAACGTTTCATCAGTCGTCTCCAGTCGATGTCGCGCCGCCTCGACCCGCGCGTGCTCAACGTAAGCGGCGGGCGTCATCCCCAACTCCGCCTTGAAGACCCGCGTGATCTGCCGATCCGTCACGTGGGCGTGCGCGGCGAGATTGGCGACTGTCAACGGATCCGCCAAATGCGCGGCAATGTAGTGCCGCAACTCGTCGACGCGCCGGGTCGCGGACACCGGCTCCAGCGACACGCTGAACTGGCTCTGCCCACCCGGCCGCCGCAGGAACATCACGAGCTGACGAGCCACCCGGGAGGCCAACTCCGGACCGCAATCGTCGGCCACCAACGCCAGCGCGAGGTCAAGGCAAGCGCTCAACCCGGCCCCGGTCCACACCCTGCCGTCGCGGATGAAAATCGGGTCCGCGTCGACAGTCACCTCCGGATGCTCCGCGGCGAGCTGCCGGGCAGTCGACCAATGCGTCGTAGCGCGTTTGCCGTCAAGCAATCCCGCCGCCGCGAGGATGTGCGCACCAACGCAAACGGATGCCACCCGGCGCGTCTGCCCAGCCAGCCGCCGCACCTCCTCGACCACCGCCGGATCGCATCGCGCGACGATCTCCCCGTTCTCCCCGGCCGTCACCGCACCCGGCACGATCAAGGTGTCGATCGCCTTCCCGGACAGCTCCGCGAACGTCACGTCCGGCAAGACCCGCACCCCAGCCGAGGTCGTCACTGGCTCCAGCGTCTCGGCCGCGAGCACCACCTCGTACCCCGTCGGACGGTCCATTTCCCGCTGCAGCAAGGAAAACACCTCAGCGGGCCCGGTTACGTCGAGCAGGTCGATCCGATCGAACAGGACGACGACCAGCAGTCTCTTCATCCACGCCCCTCATGTCGGTTTCTGCGTCTTGCATGTCATTGCCGACATCCGGATCCGAGTCTAGCGTCGATCGTGCGGAACAGAAACGAGAGGAAACCCCACCATGGCAAGGAAAACGCTGCGGGAGCTGAACGGTCTCGACCAGACCCCGGCGACGCTGGCCGACGCGACGCTGATCCTGGTCGACTACCAGAACACCTACACCCGCGGCGTGATGGAACTGGAAGGCTGGCAGCCCGCGTTGACCGCGGCTCGGCATTTGCTGGCCAAGGCCCGCGCCGCCGGAACGAAGGTGATCCACGTCGTCAACGACGGCGGCGAGGGCACGCCGTACGACATCCGAACCGAGATCGGCAGCATCCATCCCGACGTCGCCCCGATCGAGGGCGAACCGGTCGTCGTGAAGGGCGCGCCGAACTCCTTCGTGAACACCGACCTGGGCTCGCGGGTCGACGCGGCCGGGCACAAGAACGTGGTGATCGCCGGGTTCATGACCAACATGTGCGTCACGTTCACCACCGAAGGCGCATTCCTGCGCGGCAACCACCCAACCGTCGTCGCCGACGCCTGCGCCACCCGGCCGTTGCCTGGTCCGGGCGGGGAGGTTAGCGCTGCGCAACTGCACAACAGCGCGTTGGCGACTATTGGGGATCTGTATGGCGTGGTGGTTTCCAGTGCCGCTGAGCTGAACCACTGGCCTCGTCAGTAATCGTTGAACCCCGCGACGACCTCGCGCACTACTCCGTCGGCGTCCGGAGTGCCGTAGAAGTAGACCGATCCGTATCCCCAAAGGTATTCGTCGATCACGTCCTCAAGCTCGCCCTCGTCCAGCCAGCCTTCTTCGTTGACCTGAAAGAGAAATCAATGCCCGTCGGCGCACAGGGTGTCGGCGTAGCTGGGTTCGTTTTGAATCAGCACCGGCTCGTCCCCGAACTGGACCAGCGCGATCGTGTCTTTTGCCGCCTCGGAAAGCGCCGCCGAGCAGGGCCCCAGCCACCCCAGATCGGCTCGCTCACCGCAGGGCGACGGTGCGTGCACGCATCGCCATGTCCGGGTATTTGAGGTCGCTGTTATCGATGTCGAATCCGTTGCGCAGCAATACGGAAACCTAGCAGCCCGGAGACCACGGAACCGCGGGGACAGTCAGCAGATAGCGGTGCGTCGCAAGGAGCTCATGCGTCTCGATCGCAACCGGCGGTGCGCCGCCGAGACGTCCCCCGTTCTCGCGGTCCGGCAAGGACGGGGTGAAAGCACGAGCATGCGGCGATCTTACGGGCGCGCGGGTCAGAGTTTGTCGGCGAAGAAGGGGACGATCGTCTTCAACGCCTCACCCGCGCCGTTCGAACAGTCATAGTGCGAAGCCGTCCAGTTCGAGGAGCGTCTTGTCGGGGGACGCAGCCCGTTCGTAGATCTCACGACCGTCTCGGTGGGCACCGAACGCGCCTTGCCTGTTGGCACCGGCGACCGACCCAACCGAGTTGAAACGCTTCTCAGTCTTCGCCGCCGCGAGCGTGTACTCGCCACCTCCGCAGATGCCAAGCACTCCGATCCGGTTGGCGTCGACGTAGGGCAGGGTCGCCATGTAGTCGACGACGCGGCTGAAATCCTGGACACGCTGGACAAGTCCTCAAGAAACCGCAGTTCGCCCCGCTCGTACCCTGGAAGCCGGCGTTGAACGGGATGGCACATTCCCGGCCTCCGCGAGGCCGAGACGTAGACGTTGTCGGAGGCCTGGTCCTTGCAACTGCGACCCCAATCGCTAGATAGGCCTCGGGCTTGTCGAAGCCCGGCGGGAAGTGCAGACCCGCCGAGATGTCCCAGTACATGTCGCGATTGCGAAACTTGACGTGCTCGACGGTGGCCATGAAGCCTAGTCAGCCAAACCCGGGGCGTTTCCTGGTCTGACCTCCACCCTCACTCGCGGCACGCGAGGCGTGCCAGTTCGTGTTCTTTCCTGGGAAGGATCCTTTCAAAAATGACTTTTGAGATCGCTGCCCTCGACTCACTCCAGTCGTAGTAGACCTGACCGGACCAGACAACGAGACGAACGTCTTCACCCCTCGACATGTTCGCAGAAGCCAGTCCACTTCATCCGGTCCTACGACTTCACAAGCGGATCATCGATTACGACGCAGAGTTGTCCTCAGCCGACTCGTCGTCGTTTGCGATCTCCTGCCAGAGCGTCTCGGCGATCTCCACCAGTGTCCCCTCGCCAGGCACCTTCCACTGTTTGGGGCCTTGCACGGCGCTCCACTGTTCTTTCCAATCTGCCGCATTCCACATCTGGGAAACCAATCCAGTCGGGGAGTATCGCTTTCCGTCGGCTTCCCAGAGAATCGGGGCCTTCCGATCGTTCACCCAACTGGCCCGGCGCCGACGAGGATCTGCGTCAAGCCACGCACCGATGGCCGCTTCCTCCGCGGCGCTAGGCGCGTAGACGAGCGGAGTGCCAGCACTGATTGCATCGTTGTCAACGAGCAGACGCACCGTCTGCGGCCGACGTTGCCGCCTCAGCCCACTGTCCGCCATGAAGGCCTTAAGATCCGTCGATGCGGCCAGTCCGGTACTGTCCCGAGAGACACTCAGAACCGCCTCGACCAGACGCTCGCAACGCTCTTCATTGGCGAAGGTGCTAGTAACGAAACTCTTGCTGGTGAAAAGAGTGTCGACCATGGGGATGAGGTAATTGAGCACAGCACTGACCTCATCGGGCACTCCAGCGAGCACGTCGGCCCACTCGTCGTCTGACTCGTCGAACCGAGCTTTGCCTATCCGCTGGAACACCAGATGAGCCACCAGCAGACTGCCACTGTCCACGATGGCGGCTGGACGCCCTGTGAATCTCGTACGCAGCCCGGTCAGTTGATCCCGCACCAGCCGGAAGACCTCTACGGCGCGCCAGATCTGCTGAGCGGTCGGCTGCTGACCGAACAATCGTGTGTAAGCGCCCCCCGGGCCTTCCTCCCACAATACATTCGTGGAGCCCTTGACTCGGACCGCGAGGGACGAGTCCCGGTGCATGCAGGCGAGAGCCATGGCCGCTTCCGTGACCGAGCAACCCGACTCGGGGGCCGGGTCCAGTTCTCCTCTCCGGAAGACGTACTCTTTATCCAGGGAGAGGCGGAAATCCTTCTGAATCTCGCTTTGGACGGTGTCGATCGCGATAAAGTCCCGGCGCTCCATGTGGTTCTGCGTGTTGGTGGCCTTGGTTATGGAGCGTCCGAAGTCCTCCGGCGCCCCTTCTAGCGAAATGATTCGCACCAGGACATAGGCCTCAGCGACAGCTTCGGGATCCCTCTCATACGCCCGGGAGGCCGACGACACCGTCTGAGCACCATTGACCACGCTGGCGTTGTGCAAGGTGAGGGTGGTGGGCTGGCCGACCGCCCGTTTGGCGTGATACTCCTGCTCGACTCGGTCGCACTGAACCGTGATGCCGTTGTGACGGTAGAGGAACCCTTCTGGGTCCTCCAGCATCGACTCCACCATGGTCTGGTTAACCCCAGTGAGGCCCAGAGATTTGCGGACGTTGCGGTCGTAGAGACGCTCGCCGTGGCCTCTCACATGGTCATGAGCTTCGTCGCCGCTCCGGCCACCGTACCACCACGCGAGCTGATCGGCGCTTATCTCCCCGATCACCGCCTTATACGGTGTTTCGCGACTGTACCACTCGCGGTCCATGGTGGCTTTGAGCGTGATGGGCTGCGGCTCCAGGTCCTCCAGGACCGCCCGGTGGAAATCTTCCTGATCCAGGACGCGATATTCGACGGTCCGGCCGCGGCCGCCGAACTCATCGGCCGCTTCTCTCAAGATGTTGCGAGTTTCGAGAGAAAGGTTGCCTTCTCCTACAAGCGCGACGACCAGGTGAACTTTACATGTGGGCAGCCTGAGAACACCATGCACACGGTCGGCGAGCAGTTGCAGCCGTTCGTTGAAGTCGTCGAGATCGCGGTTGTCGAGTTTCTTCAGCCCATGGACTAGCTTGAGTGCAGCCTCTGTGTCGAAGCCAGCAGTTCCCTTATCGCTCCACTTGGCCTGGATCAGCCAAAGTTCGGATCCTGAGGCGGAAAACGCGACGCAGTCGATGCCGAAATCGGCCCGGCCGTCGATCACCCACTCCGCCGCGTCGTCTGAGGTGCAGTCCGCGAGAATACGCGCCGCCTTCGCTGAGACAGCCCTTGACAACAGAGCCCTTTCGCGCTCTTTGGGGTCCTTCTTCCCGAAGTCCTCCATGGAGATCAGTTCCGCGAACTCCCTCAGCAGCGCGCTTTTGATGTGCTGCACCTCAAGGGGCATCTCCCGTGCGCCCTTACCCATCCGCGCTCCCAACCCCACTTCTCGACGATAGTGTTGAGGATATTGAAGCAGAAACCGAATACGTTCCCGCCGTTCTCCTGCGCGAGTCCCCACGCCAAGCAGAGCAGACAACACGGTGCCTGCTTCGTCCTGCAGAGCTCTAGGGCCCCTGCGAGACGAAGCAAGCCAACTCCGAGGGCTCCGCGGTACACCTGGAACCGGCCGCATCATCCCTCGACGTCCGGTTTCGGCCTTTCTGCCTCGACTCATATCGCCAAGGACGGTCACGCCTCTACCACAGCGGATACGTGA
This sequence comes from Amycolatopsis sp. NPDC104775, assembly GCF_055583325.1. Classification (NCBI taxonomy): domain Bacteria; kingdom Bacillati; phylum Actinomycetota; class Actinomycetes; order Pseudonocardiales; family Pseudonocardiaceae; genus Amycolatopsis; species Amycolatopsis sp. NPDC104775. The sequence continues at coordinate 239,758 of NZ_JBVJOE010000002.1, read as the reverse complement.
CGAGCCAAGGCGCTATACAGCCTGTCTGCATCTGGTATAAGGCGAATACGGCTCCTCGATCCAGAGCTGAACAGACCTCGCTCGTACGGACCGGATCTCACTTGATCTGCACTTTTGCCAGGCCAGCGACGAGTGACGTGTCAGCCGCCGTTAGACGTTGAAGCGGAACTCCACCACGTCCCCGTCCGCCATCACGTAGTCCTTGCCCTCCATGCGGACCTTGCCCGCCGAGCGCGCGGCCGCCATCGAGCCCGCCTCGACCAGGTCCTCGAACGACACGACCTCCGCCTTGATGAAGCCGCGCTCGAAGTCCGTGTGGATGACGCCGGCGGCCTGCGGGGCGGTCGCGCCCTGCGGGATCGTCCAGGCGCGGGATTCCTTCGGACCCGCCGTGAGGTACGTCTGCAGGCCGAGCGTGTGGAAACCCGCGCGGGCCAGTGCGTGCAAGCCCGGCTCCAGCTGGCCGACGGACTCCAGCAGCTCGCGCACGGACTCCTCGTCGTCCAGCTCCAGCAGCTCAGCTTCGACCTTCGCGTCGAGGAACACCGCGTCCGCCGGCGCCACGAGCTTCGCCAGTTCCTCGCGGCGCGCCTCGTCGGTGAGCACGGCTTCGTCGGCGTTGAAGACGTACAGGAAGGGCTTCGTGGTGAGCAGGCTCAGCTCGCGCAGCGCCTCGACGTCGATGTCCTTCTGCGCCTGGAACAGCGTGCGTCCGGCGTCGAGGATTTCCTTGGCCTTCTGGGCGTTTTCGAGCGCCGGCCGCGCTTCCTTCTTGGTGCGCGCCTCTTTTTCCAGCCGCGGCAGCGCCTTCTCCAGCGTCTGCAGGTCAGCGAGGATGAGCTCGGTGTTGATCGTCTCGATGTCGGACATCGGGTCGATCCGGCCGTCGACGTGGACCACGTCCGGATCGTCGAACACGCGGATGACCTGGCAGATCGCGTTGGCCTCGCGGATGTTCGCGAGGAACTTGTTGCCGAGCCCCGCGCCCTCGGAGGCGCCCTTCACGATGCCTGCGATGTCCACAAAGGACACCACAGCGGGCACGGTCTTCTCCGACGAGAAGATCTCGGCCAGCCGGTCCAGCCGCGGGTCCGGCAGCGGCACGACGCCGACGTTGGGCTCGATCGTGGCGAACGGGTAGTTCGCGGCGAGCACGTCGTTGCGCGTCAGCGCGTTGAACAGGGTGGACTTGCCGACGTTGGGCAGGCCGACGATACCGAGGGTGAGACTCACGACCGGTAAGTCTACGTGCCGCGCGCGGACCGCCGCCGACCCGGTAACGTCGTGTCGGTTTTCCGCCAGTCAGGGCTCCCACCTGCTGGCATCATCGACGGCATGGCTACCTCGACCATCCCGATCTGGCGCGACACCGAGCGCTGCTACCGCGCGGTGACCGCCCGCGACCAGCGGTTCGATGGCCAGTTCATCATGGCCGTGCGCACCACGGGCATCTACTGCCGCCCGTCCTGCCCGGCGCTCACGCCGAAGGCGCAGAACGTCCGCTTCTACCCCACTTCGGCGGCCGCGCAGGCCGGTGGCTTCCGCGCGTGCCGACGCTGCCTGCCGGACGCGGTCCCGGGTTCGCCGGACTGGAACGTCCGCGCCGACCTGGCCGCCCGCGCGATGCGGCTGATCTCGGACGGCCTGGTCGAACGCGAGGGCGTGCCCGGTCTGGCCCGCCAGCTCGGCTACTCGGAACGTCAGCTCGGCCGCGTCTTGACGGCGGAGCTGGGCGCGGGCCCGATCCGCCTCGCTCGAGCACACCGCGCCCACTCCGCGCGGCTGTTGATCGAGATGTCGCAGCTGCCGCTCACCGACGTCGCGTTTGCCGCCGGGTTCTCCAGCATCCGGCAGTTCAACGAGACGATCCGCGAGGTGTTCGCGACAACGCCGTCGCAGCTCCGCGCGGCTTCGCTTCGCCGCGGAAACCGCAATGAACCCAGCGGCGCGACGCGGCTCAGCCTGCGCCTGCCGTTCCGTCCTCCGTTTGATGCTGAAGGCGTGCTGAACTACCACGCCTCCCGGGCGTTGCCAGGCATCGAAGCCGTCTCGGGGGATGGGTACGGCCGCACCTTGCGGCTGCCGCACGGCCCAGGCTCGGTGTGGGTCAGCCCGCGCGCTGGCTATGTGCAGTGCGACCTGGCGCTCGCGGACCTGCGCGACCTAAGCAGCGCCGTCAGCCGAGTGCGACGCCTGTTGGACCTCGACGCCGACCCAGAAGCCGTCTCCCGCGTCCTCTCCGCCGACGCGGCACTGGCCCCGCTGGTCGCCGCCGTCCCCGGCATCCGCGTGCCCGGCGCTGTCGACGGCCCGGAAGTTCTACTCCGCGCGCTGCTGGGCGAGGACGTCGCCGACGTCGTCGAACTCGGCGAGCCAGTCCCGCCCGCCGATCCGCCCATGGACACCCTGACCACCCTCTTCCCGACCCCGGCCGCCATCGCCGAATCGGACGTCAAACCGCTGGTCAAACAGGTCGCCGCGGCCATTGTCGCCGGTGACCTGGACCCGCACGTCGGCCGCGACGCCGACGAACTGCGCGCCGAGATGCTCTCGGCCGGCGTCGACCCCGCCACCGCCGACTACGTCGTGATGCGCCTGCTCGGTGCCCCAGACGTCCTGTTGACCGCCGACCCCGCCGTCCGCCGCGGCGCGGCCGAACTGGGCATCGACCTGACGACCTCCGCGCGCGACTGGCAGCCGTGGAGTTCGTACGCCAGCCGCTATCTCAGTTCCCGAACCGCTTGAGGAGACTTTCCCCGTGCACACCGCTTTCTGGTCCACTTTGGACACTAAGATCGGCCCGTTCACCGCGGTCGTGACCGGCGACGGCGCCGTACTGGCCTCCGGCTGGACGGGCGACGTCGCCGAACTGACGCCGCTCATCTCGCCGTCCCTGGCCCCGACGGCCCTGACCGAACGCCGCGACCTGGGCCCAGTAACGACCGCGATCCGCCGCTACCACGGCGGCGACCTCGACGCCGTCGCCGACATCGAGGTCCGGCAGCGGTCCGGCCCGTTCCGCGAGCACGCGTGGGAGATGCTGCGCAAGGTTCCCGCGGGCAGCCCAGTGAGCTATGCGGAGTACGCCGCGCTCTCCGGGAACCCGTCCGCGGTGCGTGCGGCCGCGACCGCCTGCGCCCGCAACGCGGCAGCGCTGTTCGTGCCCTGCCACCGGGTCGTCCGAACCGGCGGAGCGATCGGCAACTTCCGCTGGGGCGTGAACGCTAAGCGGTGGCTCCTGCACCACGAAGAGTCCGCCTGACGGTTCGTGCAGGACCGGGCGGGTCTGGCCGGGCCGGGCGAGGTCGGATCGGGCCAGGTTCGGGCGCATCGGGCCGGACCGGACCGGGCGAGGCCGGGCCGGGCCACGCCGGGTTCGGGCGCGTCGGGCCGGGCCAGGTTCGGGCACGTCGGGCCGGGTCCGGGCGGGCCGGACCGGACCCGGGCGAGGCCGGGCCAGACCGGATCGGGTCGGTTCGTGTCGGATCGGGTCAGGTCGGCTCGGGCCGGGTCGGATCGGGCCAGGTCGGACCGGGTCAGGCCGAACCAGGCGAGGTAGGGCCGGGCGGGCCGGAGCGGGCGGGCCGGGGCCGGGGCCGGGGAGCAGGTTGAGTTGGCCGAGCCGAGGCCGCCGGGTCGGGGCAAGCCAGGTTGAACCGGCCGGGTCGGCGAGCACGGCGGAGGCGACCGAGCCCACGCGGCGCGCGGCGGAGCTGGCTGGACAGGTCAGCCGATAACCGCCAGTCTCCGTCAACCGCGCTCGGCTCGCGCCGCGCCTCGCTGTTGGTCCTGCGCGACCAGCCCGGCCGTCACCCACCGCCGCTTCCGCTGATCCAGCCGCCCAGCAAGCCCAGCCATCCGGTCACGCGGCCAATCCATCGGCAACCCGGCGCAGGCCCGTTGAGTTCTCGTCAAGCCATCTGCAGCTCCACTCTCGACCCGGTGCGGGACTTCCGCACCCGCAGCCGCGTGGGGATGCGCTGGCGGAGTTCCTCGACGTGCGACACCAGCCCCACCACGCGGCCGCCTGCGCGGAGTTCGTCGAGGATGTTCATCACCACGTCCAGCGTTTCGGCGTCCAGGGTGCCGAAACCCTCGTCCACGAAGAGGGTGTCGAGCAGCGCACCGCCGGTTTCGCCTGCCACCACGTCGGCCAGGCCCAGCGCGAGCGACAGCGACGCGAGGAACGACTCGCCGCCCGAGAGCGTCTTCGCTGGGCGTATCGCACCGGAGTAGTCGTCCAGTACGTCCAAGCCGAGACCGCCCCTCGTGCCGCGCGCGCCGGCCGCGTCCGAGTGCACGAACGAATAGCGGCCCTGGCTCATGGTCCGCAGCCGGGCGGTCGCCGCGAGCGCGACCTCTTCGAGGCGGGCAGCCAGGACATACGAGCGCAGCGACATCTTCCGCGCGTTCTGTCCTCGTCCGTTGACCACTTCGGACAGTGCCCGCAGTTCGGCGTACTCCTCTTCCAACGGCCGCAGCTCCGACAGCGCCGTGCTCAACCGTCCGGCGAGCTTCATCAGTTCTCGGTGTTGCGCCGAAACCGCTTGCTGCGAGGCAAAAGCGGTGTCCGCGCGGGCCCGCGTCTCCTTCGCCCGCTCGGCCAGCGGAGCGACGTCCACCACATCGTCCGGCGAGATTCCGAACAGTTCCGGTTGCGCGAGCATTTCCCGCGCACCGGCGGCCGTCGCTTCCGCCTCAGCGAGGCCCTGTTCGAGCTTCATGATCTGCTCGTCGGTCCGTACGGCGGCGCGCATTTCCTCAAGGGTCGCGAATCCCTTGGCATGCAACGAGATTTCCACCAGATCCCGCTGCTCCGCCAACCGGGCCTCCGCTCCGGACACCGCGGCGTGCGCCTCCGCCGCCAAATCGAGCGCACCGGCGAACGTGAGCAAATGCTGTCGCCGGGCGGGAACGTCCGGGAATTCTCCCCGGCCCGCGACCAGCCGCTGCTCGCGTTCGGCCATCCGCTCGTCCAGCGCGCGGATCTCGCTCTTCGCCTCGGTGACTGTCTTCTCCGCGAGACGGTGCTGTTCGGCCACCTGCTCGGCACCGCGCTCCAGTTCAGCGACCTTCGCGTTCAACTGGTCCTTGCGCTGCGCCTTCCCGGAGAGTTCCGCGACGACCGCGCGGGCTTCGGTCAACGCGGTCGCGATCTCCTCCGCGGTGCGTCCGTCCAACCTTTCACGCAAGGAGACGACCCGCGCCTTGGCCTCTTCCAAGGCGGACACCACTCGCTGGCGTAACGCCGACGCCTTCTGCTCGGCTTCTTCGGCAGCGCGTTCTTCGGCCGCGTCCACCAGCGGCGCGTCATGATTCGCCGGTGCTGGGTGTTCAGCCGACCCGCACACCGGACACGCTGCACCATCGGCCAAGCCAGCGGCCAACTCCGCTGCCATGCCGTCGAGACGCCGTTCGCGGAGATCCAGCCGGCGTTGCCGAGCCGCCTGGTGCTCGTCGACCACTTCGCGCAGTTTCGCCTCACCGCGCGCGACCCGGGCTTCAGCTGGCGGCAACTCCTCGGCTGCACGAGTGAGCGCCGTCAGGTCGTCGACACGCGATTTCGCACCGTCCAGCTTCGCTGCCGCTTCTCCGGCCACCGTCGCTTCGGTACGCGCAGCAGCGATCAGGCCGGGCAGCTCGGCTAACCGCTCGGCGAGCCCAGCAACCTGCTCGGCAGCTTTTTCCGCGACCTTCTGCCGCTCCGCTCGGCGTTGTTCGTCGCTCTTCTGCTGGTTCGCTTCCGCGGCCAACTCGGCGAGCGCGCCCGCCTCCTCGCGAACGGAACCCGCGCGCTCGCGAAGATCGGCGACCGCGAGCCCGACCGCGTCGAAACCGAGGTCGGCGAGGTCCCGGATCCGATCCGCCACCAATACCTGCGCATCACCGAGTTCGGCCGCGCGGCGGTCCATCAGCTCAGCTTCCGGAACCACCGCGGCGGCGCGCCGAGCCGCCGCGATCTCTTCCGTCCACTCAGCACGTTCCGCCGCCTGCTCGGCGATCTGCGCCAGCCGAGTGTGCGCGGTGCGGACCCGGCGGATCTTCTCCGCGTCCTCCTCCGCCTCACGCAACGCGATCTCAGCGGACTTCGCCGCCGATCGTGCTTGCGCCGCCTCGGTTTCCGCAGCGTCAGCCCGAGCAGCGATGTCCGACAGGACCGCCTCGACCCATTCCGGCTGCCCTTCCTCCGGCGGTTCCTGCTGCGCTTCCTGGGCGTAACGGGCGAGCAGCTCCCGGACCTCCTGCTGCCGCTTTTCCAGCGCACGGCCGCGTTCCGCGCGAAGATCCGCGAACCAGCGCTCGACGTCGGAGAACCGCTCGGTGCCGAAAAGCCGTTCCAGCAGCTTCTCGCGCTCCGTGGTGTCGCTGCGGAGGAACTTCGCGAATTCCCCCTGCGGCAGCAGCACTACCTGGAAGAACTGCGCAGCCGTCATGCCCAGCAGCCGCTCAACGGTGCGCGCCACCTCGTCGATGCGGATGCTTCCGTCCGGCGGCAGCCCGGCGGGTGGTTCGCCGACCCAGGTCAGCGAAACCCGGGCCTGCTGCGTGGTGAATCCGTCGCCACGTTTCTTCGGCCGCTGGTACTCCGGACTGCGCACAATCCGCAGCCGCTGACCCTGTACGGTCAGCTCCAGCACGACCTCCGTCCGCCGATCAGGTTCGGCGAGATCGCACCGCAATCGCTTGACGTCGCCGCGCGCGCCCGGCACCACGCCGAACAACGCGAACGCGATCGCGTCGAGCAGCGTCGTTTTGCCCGCGCCGGTGTCGCCGTGGAGAAGGAAAAGACCGTCGGTGCCAAGGGCATCGAAGTCCACTACCTCCCGGCCCGCGTAGGGGCCGAAGGCTTCCACCTCCAGCAGATGCAGTCTCACAGCTTCTCCACCGCCGCCCGGTTCGCTGCTTCAAGCGCCAGGTGCACCAGCCGCTCCTCGCGTTCGGTCGGCGGAGCGCCGCGGCAGTCGTCGAGGAAACTGCGCGCGATCTCGATGTCACTGCGCCCGCGCACCGCCTCGGCGTACTTCAATTCAGTGCCGGCGACCCCGCCGTCGGGCCGCCAGTCCATGTGCACCGCATAGGGAAAACGGTTCTGCAGCAACCGCATCGCGTCGATCGGGCGCACTCGATCGGTGACGGTGATCGAGAGGAAATGCTCGCGCCATTGCTCGTGGTCCGGGTCCTCGAGCAAAGCGGCGAGCTCGCCGGAGAGCGTCGCGAGCGGACGCGGCACGGGCACCTCATGCCGGTGCACCTCGGCCAGTCCGGTGGCGTCGAGGTCCACGAACCACACCGATTTCCGTTGCCGCGCTTCGGAAAACGAATACGCCAGCGGGCTTCCGGAATACCGGAGGTGTTCCGCGAGCGTCTGCGGTCCGTGCAAGTGCCCGAGCGCGACGTAGTCCACGCCGTCGAACACCGAGCCGGGAACCTGCTCGACCCCGCCCACTGCGATGGTCCGTTCCGATTCGCTGGCCTCGCCCCCGGTGACGAAAGCGTGCGCCAGCACTACGGATCGAGCGCCTGGACGATTGGCCAGATCGTCCCGCACCCGCCGCATCGCCTCGCCGAGCACGCCGGTGTGGCCGCGCGCCTCCGGCACGCCCAATGCGTGCCGCGACGGCTCGGGTTCGAGATACGGGATGCCGTAGAACGCGACCGGACCGTGTTCGTCGTGCAGCACAACGGGTTCCGCGATGCCTTCGACGGTCGCGCGGACGTGCAGCCCGCCCGCCGCCGCGAATTCGGCGAACGCGCCAAGCCGCGCGGCCGAATCGTGGTTGCCCGGCGTCACCACGAGTTCCGCGCCTGCCCGGCGGATCCGGGTCATCGCGGCCGTGGCGACGCGGACAGCTTCGGCGGACGGCACCGCTCGGTCGTAGATGTCACCGGCCACCACCACGACGTCGACCGACTCGCGGTCGACGAGTTCGGCGATGTGCGTGAGGGCGGCCTCCTGTTCGGTAAGCAGATCGGCGCCGTGGAACGTGCGGCCGATGTGCCAATCAGAGGTATGGAGGACTCTCACGGCGACCACGTTAGGAGCAGACCCCGACGAAATCCGGGAGGCACGCCGGTACCCCACTCGAACGTGTGTACGAAACCGATGGGGCCACTTCGGACACGCCCAGCCTCGAATCTGGAAAGTCGCAGGTCAGCTACACAGCGCGACCACGGGTGCCGGTTTTTGTCGGTGGGGTCCGCCATGATGTCTCGCGTCCGGACACCCGCCGGACCCGACGGAGAGGAGGACCGGGTGGAGACGGTGATCACCACCGCGGCCGTCGTGCTCGCGCTGCTCCTGTGCGTCGCGGTTGTCGCGCTGTGGCGGCTGTACAACGACGGAATGCGCCGTGCCGACGCAGCGGCGCGGCTCGTGGCGGCGGAACGCGCGAAAGGCGATCAGCAACAGCTCGCGCTGCGCCGGTACGAAGTGGCGTTCGCGTCGATCCACGGCCGCGGCGAACTCGGCGAACAGGTGCTTGTGGAAACCGCGCGCGCACTCGGACTGCGGGAGGGACTGCACTTCACCCTGCAGACCGATTTGGGCGGCGGCGGAAGCGCGAAGCCCGACCTGGTGCTGAATGTCGGCGGCGGCCGGGCGGTACCGGTCGACGCGAAGGCGAGCATGGCCATCTGGGCGGAGGCGGTCGAGACCGACGACCCGGAGGAACGGCTCGACGCGCTGCGCGTCCACGTCCGGCAGCTGCGCTCCCGCGCGGCGGAGCTGGCGGGCAAGGGCTACCAGCGCTGGGCGGACGCGATCTACGGCACCATCATGTTCGTTCCATCCGACGCGGCCGTGGTCGCCGCCCTCGACACCGATCCCGAACTGCTGCGCTGGCTGATCGACCGCCGCGTTTTCCTGTGCGGCCCTACGGGATTCGGGGTGCTCGCGTCGGCGGCGCTGTTCGCCGCCAGCGACCGGGCGCTCGTCGAGGATGTCGAGCAAGTGCGCGCGGGCGCCGCCGCCGCGCACCGGGCCGCGGGCAACGCGGTCGAAGCGCTGAATCTGTCCACGACGCACCTGCAGCGCTTCGTCTCGGCCCGCCGCCGGGAACTCGAGGCACTGGAGACGTTCCGCGCGACGGTCGCGCCGCTCACCGACGCGTCGGGCAGTCCGGCGCCGGTGCCGCAACTGCGGAAGGGAGACGAGGTGACAGCTGGTTGAGGTTGCGGCGCGATGGCCGCAGGCTCGACAGTCGCGATCGGATGATCGACGGCGTGCTCTCGCGGGGCGGATCCGGCAGTTGTGGCTTGACGGTGCCGGGGCTCGCGGGACAGGTCCGGCAGTCGCGACCTGGCGATGCCGGGGTTACGGCCCGGAGCTCGTGGGACTCGAGCTGAGGCTTGAGGCTGGACCGCGATGTTGGGCGAGGCGGGATCTTCCGGTCTGCCGGCTTGGCGGCGCGGTGTCGGCGTCGGCTTTGACGGGCGCGGACGCGGCAATGCGGACTGGCAGCTTGTTTCGGGATAAGCGCGGTCGCGCGGCTCGCCTCGGGGCAAGCGCGGTCGGGCGGCTCTCCCGGGGAGAGGCGCGTGCGGCGGATCTGCCACGGGCAGGTGCCGTCGGGGCACCTCGGCTCAAGGCAGGCGTGGCAGCTCGCCCCGGGCAGGCGCAGTCCTGGCGGGACGGCCCCAGGCAGGCGCGGACCGGCGGCCGCGATCCGGCGGAAGGAGCTTCAGAGCGCGATCCGGTGGAGAGCGTCTGACGACGGGTCTGGCTGAGCGGTCTGGCACCGCCCGGCTCAGGCGTCGCCGTGAGAGCGTGAGTCGCGAGGTCGCGTGCCGCGGTGCGGAGGAGGGCGTCCACGGTGAGCTGAACGTCGTCTCGACGGTGATCCGCGAGCGCGTCGACGTTCAGGGCGGCCTGGCATGGGAGTCCGGATTGCCCGGAACGAACGGCTAAGTCCAGCTTGGACACTGCCGTCGCGGCGAGCGAAAGGGCAGGGTTCCGACGTCGCGCGGGCAGCATCCGCGCGCTCAGGCCGCTCACGGGAACGTCAATTCCCGGTCAAGTTCCAGAACGGCGAATGTTCCGGAACGGGACCGGTGGCGCCGCCGTCGCCGGGACTGGCTCGTGGCATAGCCTGGGGTCAGCGCGGGGCCGGGAATCGGGCGGACAGACCATACCGTCGGTATCACCGCTGGTCAGAGGTCTGGTCCACTGGTTCCCCGTCCGGCGGAGCGGGGCGAGAAGGCCGTACCGCGAGTACCGCTCGACCGAACGAACTGTCATGCGGTCGAGTGGCTGCCTCATGCTGTCCTCGGCAGTGCCAACAAGATCGTGACAAGTACGGGCTACGGTGTGCCTCGTGACCGCGATACGCGATCGCCAGAGCGATCCTGATGCCGATGACGCCCCCGTGCCGTGGGACGAGCGTCTCGTCGTCGGCACGAGGCGTGGCCTGCCCTGGTGGGCGGCTGTGCTCGTGGGCTTCGGCTTGGCAGTGCTCGGCGCCATCATCGACGAGAAGTCCACCGGCAGCCTCGGTTTTGTTTTCAAGGCGGGCTACTTCCTCGGGGCCGTGATCGCGGTCGGCGCGGTGCAAAGACGCGGGCTGTTCGGTCCGATGGTGCAGCCGCCGCTGGTGCTCGCCGTCACCGTGCCGGGCGTGGTGCTGCTGACCGGCGGGGGGCCGGAGGCCAGCGACACTCTGTCGAAGCTGCTCAACATCGGGACGCCGCTGATCAAGGGCTTCCCGACGATGGCGGTCACCACTGGCGTCACGTTGCTCTTCGGCTTCTTCCGGATCTACCGCGAACGCGACCCGGACGCGCCGGTCAAGCTCAAGGACGGCAAGGCCCCGCGCACCCGGGACGAGGACGACGACAAAGCCGCGAGCCGGCCGCGTTCGCGGCCGCCCGCCGGTCGTGCCGGTCAGCAGTCCGGTCAGACGCCGCTTCCGGGCAACCGTCGCCGTCCGCCGCGGGACCGGGATCTCGACGCTCCGCCTCCGCGCCGTCCGCGGCCGCCTGCTGACCCGGGCGCCCGTCCGCGGCGGGACCCGATGGACCCGAACGCTCCGCGAGGTGGCCGCAAGCCGCCGCCGGAGGGGCGTCGTCCGCGGCCGCCGGAGGGTGATCCGCGTCGTCGTGATCCGCGGGGCGACGCGCCGCCGCCCCGTCGTCGGCCGCGAGGGGACGAGCCGCCGCCCGGGCGTCCGCGTCCGCCTCGCCGGGAACCTCCGCGCCGCCAACGTCCTTGGGACGACGAGGGCTGATCCTCCGCGCCGCCAACCTCCTTAGGACCACGAGGGCTGATCCTCCGCGCCGCCAACGTCCTTAGGACGACAAGGGCTGACCAGGAACCGGGACATCGCTGTCAGACGGCAAAGGCCGCCGATCCACTCATCGGGATCGGCGGCCTTTTCGTTGCCGCGCAAGGTATCGCTGCGGCCAAGCGTGGTTCACGCGGTTCAGTGAACAGGCCCCGGGGCAGCCGGGATCTGCTGCTGCCCGAGCAGCGCGCCGAGGCCATCGGCGTACGGGACCGCCCAGGTCCGTCCCGAAAGGATCAGCTGTCGTCGCGGCGGCAAGAGGCAGCCAAAGCCGAAAACAGCCTCAGGACTCCGACTTAACAGCCTTCCGAAGCTCCTTCGGCAACGCGAACGCGATCTTCTCGTTCGCCGTGGTCACCTCGTCCACCTGTCCGTACCCGCGCTCGGCGAGCCACTTCAGCAGGTCCATCACCAGCACGTCCGGCACCGAGGCCCCCGACGTCACCCCGACCGTCGAAACGCCTTCCAGCCACGCCTCGTCGACCTCCGACGCGAAGTCGATCAGGTGCGAAGCCGACGCACCGGCCTTCAACGCGACCTCGACCAGCCGCTTCGAGTTCGACGAGTTCTTCGAGCCGACGACCAGCACCAGGTCGCACTCCGGGGCCATCGCCTTGACCGCGACCTGGCGGTTGGTGGTGGCGTAGCAGATGTCGTCGCTGGGCGGGTCGGCCAGAGTCGGGAAGCGTTCGCGAAGCTGGTCGACGCGTTCCATCGTCTCGTCCACCGACAGGGTGGTCTGCGACAGCCAGATCACCTTCGACGGATCGCGCACGTCGACCTTGTCGACGTCCTCGGGCTTGTCGACCAGCTGCACCTTCTCCGGAGCCTCGCCTGCCGTGCCCTCGACCTCCTCGTGGCCCTCGTGGCCGATCAGCAGGATGTCGTAGTCGTCCTTGGCGAACCGGTTGACCTCTTTGTGCACCTTGGTGACTAGCGGGCAGGTCGCGTCGATGGTGCGCAGGTTCCGCTCCGCGGCCTCGGCGTGCACCGCGGGCGAGACGCCGTGCGCGGAGAACACCACGAGCGCGCCCTCGGGCACCTCGGACGTCTCGTCGACGAAAATCACGCCGCGTTCGCGCAGGGTGTCGACGACGTGCCGGTTGTGCACGATTTCCTTGCGCACGTACACCGGCGGCCCGTACAGCTCGAGCGCTTTCTCGACGGCGACGACCGCGCGGTCAACGCCGGCGCAGTACCCGCGCGGCTTCGCGAGCAGCACGCGTTTGGCGGCGCCGGACCGGGTGATCGTCGGGGTACCGGCGGGTTCGGTTCCGGGACTCGCAGAAGTCATGCCTCCAGGGTACGGGCAGTGCCGATCCGGGGTCGAAGTCCTCGTTCGGATGATGGCGGCGGCCATTCAGGCTGTGCCGGGCGTCACGTCCGGCGCCCCTGGCCACCCGTTCGGTTGGGCAGGACGGCCTTGATGCGGCACGCTGGACCCATGAAGCCACTCCCGCTCCCCCTCCGGGTCGCCGCGGGCCTCGCCGTCACCACCGCCGAGCGGGTTCGTGAGCTCCCGAAGCAGCTCACCGGCCTGCCGGTCACCGTCGTGAGCCAGGTGCTGCAGCTGTCCATGCGCGTCCAGCAGCAGGTCACCGAGCTGGCCATCAAGGGCGACGACGCGCTGTCGATGCTGCGTCCCGTCGAGGACACGCCCAGCTGGGCCACGTTCGACGAGGACGTCGAGCCCGAATTCACTCCAGCGCGGCCCACGCTCGTGCCGGTCGACGACCTGCCCGAGCAGCACACCAACGGCCACCGCGCGCAGCCGCCGGATCTCGCCGCGGAAACCCTCGACGATCCGTGGGTCGAGGAGACCCGCGCGCTCGGCGAGGAACACCCCGAGGGCGAGAACGACAGCTCCGGTCCGGCCGGGCTGGGCAATTACGACGAGCTGACGCTGCCACAGCTGCGCGCCCGGCTGCGCCGGTTGACCGTGCCCCAGCTGGAAGAGCTGCTGGAGTACGAGAAGTCCCACGCGGACCGCGCGTCGTTCGTCGGCATGCTCGCGCGGCGGATCGGCAACGCGCGCAAGGCGGAAGAACAACCGGGCGACCCCGCGGAAGGCCAGTGAGCAACGATCCCGCTACCAGCGCGGAAAACCCGTGGCCGGTCCGTACTGTCGCGCGCAAGATTGGCGATTGGGTCCACCGGCTCGGCGACGTCTGGGTCGAGGGCCAGGTCACGCAGATGAACGCGCGGCCCGGCACGCAGACCGCGTTCCTGACCCTGCGCGACCCGTCCGCGGACGTCTCGATGTCCGTCACCTGTCCGATGTGGCTGGTGCGCGAGCTGCCGACGCCGCTGCGCGAAGGCGACCGGGTGGTCATCCACGCGAAGCCGTCGTTCTTCTTCGGCCGCGGCACGCTGAGCCTGCGCGCGGACCAGATCCGCGCGGTCGGCATCGGCGAACTGCTCGCGCGGATCGAACGGCTGCGCAAGCTGCTGGCCGCCGAAGGCATGTTCGCCCGCGAGCGGAAACGGCCGATTCCCTTTCTGCCCAAGGGAATCGGGCTGATCACCGGACGCGCGTCGGCGGCCGAGCGAGACGTGCTGGCGAACGCGCAGGCACGCTGGCCGCACGTGTTGTTCAAGGTGCTGAACACCGCCGTGCAGGGTTCGCAGGCGGTGCCGCAAATCCTCCGCGCACTGTCCATATTGGACAAAGATCCGGACGTCGACGTGATCGTCATCGCCCGCGGCGGCGGCAGCGTCGAGGACCTGCTGCCGTTCTCCGACGAAGCGCTGTGCCGGGCGGTCGCGGCCGCGGGCACGCCGATCGTCAGCGCCATCGGGCACGAGCCGGACACCCCGCTGCTCGACCACGTCGCCGACCTGCGCTGTTCCACGCCGACCGACGCGAGCAAGCGCATCGTGCCGGACGTTCGCGAGGAGACCGCGCGCGTGCGGCAGATGCGCGACCGCGGGCGGCGCGCGCTGCACGGCTGGGTCGACCGGGAGACGCGGCTGCTCACGCAGTTGCGCAGCCGTCCGTCGCTGGCCGATCCGCTGGGTCCGATCGAGCGCCGGCTCAGCGACGTCGAGATGCACCGCGAACGCGGCCGTCGCGCGATGCTCGGCCTGCTCGCCAAGGACCAGGCCGAGATCGCGAACGCGCGGGGCAGGCTGGCCGCGCTCGGCCCGGCGGCCACGATGCAGCGCGGGTACGCCGTCGTCCAATTCTCTGATTCCGAGGGCAACCTCCAGGTGCTCCGCTCCGTCTCCCAGATCGAGGATGGAGCGCAGCTGCGCGTGCGGGTCGCCGACGGAGCGGTCCGCGCGGTGGCCGAATCCGTCGAGCCGACGACACCCGCACCGGAAGGAGACCGGCCGTGACGCACCGGGCCCCGGCGTTCCTCCCGCTCACGGTGGACGCCGCCGCCCGGCTCAACGCCGGTCTCCTGCTGCGGCAGGCGTTGGTCACCGACCACGCCGCCGACGAATGCTGGACGGCCCTGCTAGCCGGCTGCGGCACTGCGGCCCGACGCGGTCTGGCACCTCAGCTCAGGCGGCTGTCCGAGGCGACGTCCGAGCACGTCGGCGTGCGGTGGTGGTTCGCCGAGGGGACCGGACACCGGCGGCGGGTGGCGAGCGCGCAGGAGAACCTCGAGGACGCCATCGCGGACGGTGACGGGCAGGAGTTCGCGCTGGCGTTTGTCGGGTACGACCACGCGATGGCGAGTGCGGTGGTCGCGTGCCCGCAGCGGGCGCGGCCCGGTTCCCCGGGAATGTCGGCCGAGCGCGGTAGTCTGCGCCGACAGCCCCGTGCACCACAAGGTCGGAGAACGTGAGCGAAGCAGACACCGCCGGACTCGGTTACGAGCAGGCCCGCGATCAGCTCGTCGAAGTGGTGAAGGAACTCGAGGCAGGCGGGCTTTCCCTGGAGCAGTCGCTCGAGCTGTGGGAGAAGGGCGAGCGGCTCGCCAAGGTGTGCGAGCGGCATCTGGAAGGCGCTCGCGAGCGGATCGAGGCCGCGCTGGCCTCGGTGGAGACTGACGACGACACAGAGTGACGTGCACCATGCGTTGCTGAATCGGTCAGGTGGTCTAAGGATCTGACAGACTGGGCACCCGCTGACGAACCGTGTTCCGGGAGGCCACCATGACCACCGCCAGTGACCGCAGCCGACGCGAAGCGCCTGATCGCAACCTCGCCATGGAACTGGTGCGGGTGACCGAGGCAGCCGCGATGGCGGCCGGCCGCTGGGTCGGCCGAGGCGACAAGATCGGCGGCGACGGGGCTGCCGTCGACGCGATGCGCCAGCTCGTCTCCACCGTCTCGATGCGTGGCGTCGTCGTCATCGGCGAGGGCGAGAAAGACGAAGCGCCGATGCTGTTCAACGGCGAAGAAGTCGGCAACGGCGACGGCCCGGACTGCGACGTCGCGGTCGACCCGGTCGATGGCACCACGCTCATGGCGAAGGGCATGCCGAACGCGCTGGCCGTGCTCGCCGTCGCGGAGCGGGGCGCGATGTTCGACCCGTCCGCGGTGTTCTACATGGAGAAGCTCGCCGTCGGCCCGGATGCGGCGGGCAAGGTGGACATTTCCGCCCCGGTCGCGGAGAACATCCGGCGCGTGGCGAAGGCGAAGAACTCCAGCGTCAGCGACGTGACGGTCTGCATCCTCGACCGGCCACGCCACGACCAGCTGGTCAAAGAGGTCCGCGAGGCGGGGGCACGGATCCGGTTCATCTCCGACGGCGACGTCGCGGGCGCGATCGCCGCGGCCCGGCCGACCACCGGCGTCGACATGCTGCTCGGCATCGGTGGCACGCCCGAGGGCATCATCGCCGCGTGCGCGATGAAGTGCCTCGGCGGCGAACTGCAGGGCAGGCTGTGGCCGAAGGACGACGCGGAGCGCGAGAAGGCTCTCGACGCCGGCCACGATCTCGACCGGATCCTGCTCAACGACGACCTGGTCACCGGGGACAACGTGTTCTTCTGCGCGACCGGCGTCACCGACGGCGACCTGCTGCGCGGGGTCCACTACCGGGCGGGCGGCGCGACGACGCAGTCGATCGTCATGCGGTCCAAGTCCGGGACGGTCAGAATGATCGACGGCTACCACCGGCTCGAGAAGCTGCGGGCGTACTCGTCCGTCAACTTCGACGGCAACCTCGACCTCGACGAGGACGAGCACGTGGTGCCTCCGCTTCCCTGATCTGCCAAGGAGTTCCCCGGTGTCGAAACGGCTGTTCGCGCTGGTGCTGACCGTCCTCACCGGCGTCGCGCTCAGCGCGGGCAGCGCTTCGGCCGGGCCCGCGATCGTCGGCGGGGCCGACGCGGATCAGCCCTACCCGTTCGCGGTCTCCCTGCACACCTCCGGCGGCGCGCAGTTCTGCGGCGGTGCGCTGCTCACGCCGACCTGGGTGGTCACCGCGGCACACTGCCTGTCCGCGAAGGACCCGGCGACGATCGGGCTGCGCGTCGGCAGCAACAACGCGGACGAGGGCGGGGAGACCCCGAAAGCGGCGGAATTCGTGCTGCATCCGCATTTCAACGCCGAAACGCAAACTGGTGACGTCGGCCTGATCCGGCTGACCGCACCGGTGAAGGCCGCGCCGATCGCGATCAGCGGTTCGGCCGCCCCGGGCACGGCGGTCCGGATAATCGGCTGGGGCCAGACGTGCGCGACGCCGCAGTGCGGCCCGGTGTCGAAAACTTTGCGCCAGCTCGACACACATCTGGTGCCGGGCGAGAAATGCACCGCGGCGTTCGACGGAACGTCCGAGCTGTGCACAGACAGCCCCGGCGGATCCGGTTCGTGCTATGGCGATTCCGGCGGCCCGGAACTGATCCGCGACGGCGACCGGTGGACGCTGGCCGGAATGGTCAGCCGCCCGGGAAACGGGTCGCCGACGTGCGGATCAGCGCCGTCGATCGCGTCGTCGGCGGTGGCGTATCAGCCTTGGCTGGCGGAGAAAACCGGCTGATTCATTCGACGTTGCTCGAATGCCCCGGGAACAAATGCGCCTCGGGATTCAACGCCACCGCGATGTTGTTCACCGCCGTAGCCGCCTCCCCGAATCCGGTCGCGATCAGTTTCACCTTCCCCGGATAAGCCGCCACATCGCCCGCCGCGTAAACGCGCGGCCGCGCGGTCGCCATAGTCGAATCCACCGAAATCGCGCGGTGATCGATTTCCAGCCCCCAGCTTTCGATCGGCCCCAAATCCGCGGTGAAGCCCAGAGCCGCCACTACAGCGTCCGCGCGCAGCTGTTCGTCCGCACCGCCCTTCACCGTCACGTCGACCGCCTGCAACGAGCCGTCCGGGGCTTCGACGAACCGGGCGACCTCCGCGTCCGTGACCAGCCGTACGCCCAGCTCCCGCACCTGCCGCACGATCGATTCCGCCGCCCGGAATTTCGCGCGCCGGTGCACGAGCGTCACGCTCGCCGCGACCGGATGCAGCGCCAGGCACCAGTCGAACGCCGAGTCCCCGCCGCCGACCACGACGACGTGCTGGCCCGCGTGGGCCGCGAGCGACGGGACGAAATGGACCATTCCGCGACCGAGCCAGCCGTCTCCGGCGGGCAGCGGGCGCGGTGTGAATTCGCCGATGCCCGCGGTGATCAGGACCGCGCCCGCGCGCAGCACGTCGCCGCCGTCGAGGGTCAGCTCCAGTCCCCCGTCGACGCTCTCCAGCTTTTCCGCCTTGCGGCCGAGCAGGTAGTCCGGCTTCCACGGCGCGGCCTGGTCCACCAAGCCCTGCACGAGATCGCGGCCGCGGACCGCGGGGAACCCGCCGACGTCATAGATCATCTTCTCCGGATACATCGCGGTGACCTGGCCGCCCGGTTCGGGCAGCGAATCGACCACGGCCATCGACAGGCCGCGGAATCCCGCGTAGTAGGCGGCGAAGAGGCCGGTGGGACCGGCTCCGATGACGACGAGGTCGTAATCCATGAGGCTCGCTCCATGCCAGTGGTGGGTGGCGGTGATCGAGAACACAACCGAGCCTACCGGGGTGGGCGACAACACCCGGCCAGGTGAGCGAATCGGGGCCAGAATCGGGGGTATGGCTGAACAGGAATACCGGATCGAACACGACACGATGGGTGAGGTCCGCGTCCCGGTCGACGCGCTCTACCGCGCGCAGACCCAGCGTGCCGTCGAGAACTTTCCCATCTCCGGCCGCGGTCTCGAGCGCGCCCAGATCCGCGCGCTGGGCCTGTTGAAGGCCGCCGCCGCCCGCGTGAACGCGCGTCTTGGCGTCCTGGACGCCGACGTCGCCGACGCGATCGCCAAGGCCGCCGACGAGGTCGCCGAGGGCAAGCACGACGAGCATTTCCCGATCGACGTCTTCCAGACCGGCTCGGGCACCTCGTCCAACATGAACGCGAACGAGGTCATCGCGACGCTGGCGACTCGGGCGCTCGGCCGCGACGTGCATCCGAACGACCACGTCAACGCGTCGCAATCGTCCAACGACACCTTCCCGACGACGATCCACGTCGCCGCCACCGAGGCTGTCCTCACCGACGTCATCCCGGCGCTGGAGCACCTCGCCGGTGCGATCGAGGCGCGCGCCGAAGAGTGGCAGGACGTCGTCAAGTCCGGCCGTACGCACCTGATGGACGCCGTACCGATCACCCTCGGCCAGGAGGCGGGCGCGTGGGCCGCGCAGATCCGGTTCGGCATCGAACGGCTGCAGTCCGGCCTGCCGCGGCTGGGCGAACTGCCGATCGGCGGCACCGCGGTCGGCTCCGGCCTGAACGCTCCCGACGGCTTCGGCGCAGCGGTGTCGGCCGAACTGGCGCAGATCACCGGCTTGCCGCTCACCGAGGCACGCAACCACTTCGAGGCGCAGGCGACGCAGGACAGCGTGGTCGAGACCTCCGGGCACCTGCGCACGATCGCGGTGTCGCTGAACAAGATCGCGAACGACCTGCGCTGGCTGGGCTCGGGCCCGCGAACCGGGCTGGCCGAACTGGCGCTGCCGGACCTGCAGCCGGGTTCGTCGATCATGCCGGGCAAGGTCAACCCGGTCATTCCGGAAGCGACGCTGCAGGTCGTCGCGCAGGTCGTCGGCAATGACGCGGCGGTCGCGTTCGCCGGTGCGGCGGGCAACTTCCAGCTCAACGTGAACCTGCCGGTCATCGCGCGCAACGTGCTCGAATCGGCGCGGCTGCTCGCGGCCGTCTCGCGGTTGTTGGCGGACAAGGTGTTCGCCGGGGTCACCGCGAACGTCGAGCGTGCTCAGCAGTACGCCGAGGGGTCGCCGTCGATCGTCACGCCGCTCAACAAGTACATCGGCTACGAGGAAGCGGCCGCAGTGGCGAAGCAGGCGCTCAAGGAACTCAAGACGATCCGCGAGGTGGTGCTGGAGCGCGGGTATGTCCGCGACGGCAAGCTCACCGAAGCGCAGTTGGACGAGGCGCTGGACGTGCTGCGGATGGCGCGCGGCGGCAAGTAGCGTTCAGCAGGTCGTAGCGGCTCGTTCGGGCAATTCCGGGCGAGCCGCTTCGCGTTTCCACAGTCCACATGCGACTCCCGCAGCAACTAGCGTGACGCCTGCCAAATCCTTGAGCTCGAACCGTTGCGCGCCGATCAACACCGCGACAGTCAGCCCGGCCACCGGCATCAGTCCGATCAGGACGCCTGCCCGGTCCGCACCCAACTCCACGACGCAGCTGTACCAGAGCACAAAAGCCACTGCGGTCACCACGACAGCCAGCACCAGCAACGCGACAAGTTCGCGCGTGTTCGGCCACTGCCAAGCTCCGGCTGGATCGACTACCGTCCCAACCACGGCACCGCTTGCCGCAGCGGTGAAACAGCTCCACGTCGAAGTCGCCAACGGCCCGAGCCGGCGTAGCAATCCCACCGCGAGCAGGGTGAACGACGCCTCGCACAACATCGCCAGCGCGGCCAGCAACAACCCTGGCGCGGAAGCGGATCCGCCGCCGGACAGCACCACGATCCCGAGCCCGGCCAGCACCGCGCCGACGACCGGGGCGGCGGACGGACGGCGACCGTCGAGCATCGGCGCGAGCAGCGCGAGCACGAGCGGGCTGGCCCCGAGAAACGCCGCCACCGCACTGGGTTCCGCGTAGCGCTGCGCCAGCAGCAGGCAGGCCTGGAACCCGATCATCCCGGTCGCGGCGAGGCCGAGCAGGGTCGGCAGATCGCCCAGTTTCGGCCGTGGCAGCGGACTGCGCGTCGCCTTCGCCCAACCCAGCAGCAGAAGGCCGCCGAGGGCGTACCGCAACGCCTGCCCGGTGATCACCGGATATCCGTCCAGCATGCCGGTGACCGGCACCGATCCGCCGACCAGCACCGCGCCGGCCACTCCTGAAAGCACCATCGACCGTTTCACGCCGTTCAGTTTTCAGTCGTGAGTGGTCTATTCAGAAGGACCACTCCGTCCTGGTCTAACTGGACCACTTCGTCGTACTGTCGTGCTGGTGGAAACCATCCGCGAGCTGCTCCTGCCCGCCGCCACCGGAGGACGCCGGGGGCGCGCCGTCGAGGCCGCATTGCGCGACGCGATCCGTACCGGACGGCTGGCTGCCGGCACGCGACTGCCGTCGAGCCGCGATCTCGCGCGCCAACTCGGGGTCGCGCGCGGCACCATCACCGCGCTGTACGAGCAGCTCACTGCCGAGGGTTACCTGCTGAGCAAGCACGGTTCGGGCACTCGCGTGGCGCCGATCGACGATGTCGCGCCACTTCCCCGGGCAAGCACGGCGAAAGCGCCGACGTGGGAGTTCAACCTGCGTCCCGGACTGCCCGCGTTGTCCGCGTTCCCCCGCGTCGAATGGCTTGCCGCCGAACGAGAAGCCCTGAACGCGACACCTGATCTCGGTCTCGGCTACCCCGATCCGACCGGACACCCCGCGTTGCGCGCGGAACTGGCCGCCTACCTCGGACGGGTCCGCGCGCTGCCGACGAACCCGGACGACATCGTGATCACCAGCGGAGCCGCGGAAGCGTTGTCGCTGCTGGCCAACGCCTTGCCGAACCAGCGCATCGCGGTCGAAGACCCGAGCCACCACGGCCAAGCGATGCTGCTGCGCGACCACGGGCTGACTCCCGTCGGTATTCCGGTCGACGACAAGGGTCTCAACGTCGACGCATTGTCCACTTCGGACTGTTCCGTCGTGCTGGTCACCGCCGCGCACCAGTTCCCGCTCGGCGTCGCGCTGCATCCGGATCGCCGTCGGCAACTGCTGGCCTGGGCAGCCGAAACCGGCGGTCTCATCCTCGAAGACGACTACGACGCCGAGCATCGTTACGACCGTCCCGCTCTCGGCGCGATGCGCGCACTCGCACCCGATCATGTCGCGTACATCGGCAGCGTCAGCAAGGTACTCGCACCAGCGTTGCGGATCGGCTGGCTCATTCCGCCGCGGCGATTGCGCGACGCGGTGGCCCGGGTCAAGGAAATGCACGACCTCGGTTGCCCGCCGCTTCCGCAGGCCGCACTCGCGCAATTGATCGCCACCGGCGGTTACGACCGGCATCTGCGCCGTACCCGGCGGCTGTACCGCGCTCGCCGGGACGCGCTCATCGACGCGCTCGCCCAGCGGTTGCCGCGGTGGCAGCCGGTCGGGATCGCCGCCGGATTGCACCTGGTCGTCCGGCTCCCGGACGGCACCAATGACGTGCGGCTGCAGGAAAAACTCGCCGCGGCAGGCGTGTACGCACCGGCTTTGTCGACTTATTCCCATGCCGCGGCGGGATATCCAGGCCTCGTGCTCGGATACGCCGCGCTTCCGCCGGACCGGCTCCGCGCCGCCGTCGAGCGGATCGCATCGGCTGGCTGAACCGCTGGTGAACACCTGGTGCACCGGGGAGGGGTCCCTGGGTTGACGCTTACTGTGGACATTCTCGGGAGCGGCCAGGGGGAGGCGAGGCGTGAGCTTCGGAGATGTCCTGCGAGCGCTCGCCGACGTGCTCACATCCGATCGCGGCATCGTGCCGATCGCGGTCGTCGCGGGCACGACGATCCTCGCCCCGATCGTCGACCGTTACGTGATCCGGCGCAGGCGCGTCATCTACCGCGAGCTGTACAACTCCAAGATCGGCCTCAACCCGATCCCGCTCGGCGACTCAGCCCACGGTGCGGTGCAAGCGGATCCGCAACTCGAACGCACCGTGCGGCTGCTGGAACCGCTCAGCGTGGTCGTGATCCGCATCCGCAACACCGGCAGCTTCGACATCGGCCCGGACGACTGGGAACATCCGCTGCAGTTCACCTTCGGCCGGAGGGTGGTGTGGGACGCGCGCGTGTCTGACGCCAAGGACGGTCTGCGTGAAGTGGTGCGAAACGGGCTTGAATTCTTTACTCATGATCAGCCTACGCCGGAAAACGGAACCGCGCGACTGTCCGGCGTGCGAGCGTTGCTGCCGCAGCGGCTGACCGCTCTGCTGCGGCAACCTGACGCGCCGGTCGCCGCGGCACCGCAATGGCACGGCGTCCGTCTTGAGCAGCTTTCGTTGAAACGGCGGGAAAAGTTCAAGCTCGTGGTCGTGCTGCGCGAGCCGGACGACTGGCGCGGCGGGCCGCTGTCCAAGGAACTGGACGTCACCGGACGGATCAGCGGCGGACGGATCAAAGACGAACGCAAGCAACGCTGGCTGTCGTGGCCGATGGTCACCGGAGCGATCGGGGTGTTGCTGACCGGGTCGTTGCTCAGCATGCTCCTCGTCGCCGCGTCACGCGGACCCGAACCCGGTTGCGGCACCGGAACCCTTGCGGTGCACGGATCCAGCGCCTTCGCACGGATCATGAACAGCATCGCGACGGAATACCACCGGCAGTGTCCCGGTGCGACGATCACGACGCAAGCGGTCGGAAGCGTGTCCGCGGTGCGTGAGCTGGGACCGTTGCCCGCGGACCAAAAAGACAGCTTGGCAGTGCTGTCCGACGGCAAAGCCGCCGACGCCGGGCCGGATCTGGTCACGCAACCGGTCGCGGTGCTCGTGTACAGCCTGGTAGTGAACAACTCCGTCGGCGTCGACCATCTGAACGGCGAGCAAGTGCGCGGCATTTTCAGCGGGAAGTACACCAACTGGGCGCAACTGCGCGACGGTCCGCCGGTCCCGATCCGGGTCGTCGGGCGCGGGCAGGAATCGGGCACGCGCAAGACTTTCGAAGAGAAGGTGCTGGGCGCGGCCGAGCCAGGGCTGTCCTCAGACGACTGCCGGACCCCGACCCGCGACCCGCGCGCCGCGGTGGTGCGCTGCGAACGCGGCACGACCGACGACCTGCTGCGCGCGGTCGGCGACACTCCCGGCGCGATCGGTTACGCGGACGTTCCAGCGGCCAAGATCGCCGCGGCGGGCAGCCGGGTCGCCATGGCGAAACTCGACGACCGCTACCCCGACGTGACCAGTATCGACGCTGGTTATCGCTTCTGGACGGTGGAGTACCTCTACACCAAGGGCGTGCCGGAGAACGACTCGCTGCTCAAGCAGTTCATCGACTATCTGCGCAGCAGCACGGCGCGGGCGGAACTGCAGGACGCAGGGTACACGCCATGTGTGACAAAACAGGGGCTGCTGGACCAGTACTGCACTCGTCCGGATGCCTGACCAGTTCTTTTTCACCCGGTCGAGGCTGGAGCGGGAGTTTTTGTCGGTGGCGCGGGTAATGATGACCGGGTGTTGTTCACCGACCTCGTCACCGCCTCCGCCGAACTGGCGGCCACGCGGTCACGGAAAACGAAGATCGCCGTGCTGGCCGCTGTGCTGCGCACGGCCGAACCCGGCGAACTGCCCGCGGTGATCGCGTATCTCACCGGGCAGACCGCGCAGGACCGGCTCGGAGCCGGCTGGCGCACGCTCGCCGACCTCGCCGTCGAACCCGCGGCCGCGCCCGCGGTGTCCGTGGCGGAGGTCGACGTCGCGCTCACCGAGGTCGCGGCCGCGGCGGGCGCGGGTTCGGTGAAGCGACGGGCGGAGGCGCTCACCGCGCTGTTCTCCCGGCTGACCCGGGCCGAGCAGGAGTTCGTGTTCCGGCTCGTCACCGGGGAGCTGCGGCAAGGCGCGCTGGAAGGCGTGATGGTCGACGCGGTCGCGGCGGCGGCCGAGGTGGGCGTCGATCAGGTGCGGCGAGCGTTCATGCTGTCCGGGCGGTTGCCGGTCACCGGGCAGGCGGCCTTGACCGGGGGCGCGGCGGCGCTCGCGGAGTTCGGCCTTGAGCTGGGCCGCCCGGTGCGGCCGATGCTCGCGTCGCCGGCCGAATCGCTGGAGGAAGCCGTGACGGAGCACGGGAACGCGATCGTCGAGTACAAAATGGACGGTGCGCGGATCCAGGTGCACCGGCAGGGTTCGGAAGTGCACGTGTACACGCGCACGCTGCGGGAAATCACCGGCAGCGTAGCCGAATTGGTCGAACTGGTGCGGTCGCTGCCCTGCGAATCGGTGGTGCTGGACGGCGAAACCCTCGCGCTCACCGACGACGGACGGCCGCGGCCGTTCCAGGAAACGATGAGCCGGTTCGGCAGCACGCGGGACGAACAGGTGCGGGCGTTGCTGCTGCGGCCGTACTTCTTCGACTGCCTGCATCTGGACGGGGTCGATCTGCTCGACGCGCCCTTGTCCGAACGCAACGAAGCGCTGCGCCGGGTGGCGGGCGAGCACGTGATCCCCGGCGCGGTCCGGCCGGAATCGCCGGCCGCGGTGCTCGACGCGGCGATGGACGCCGGGCACGAGGGCGTGATGGTGAAAGACCTCGATTCGATTTACGCGGCCGGACGGCGCGGGCGCGCGTGGCTGAAAGTGAAACCGGTGCACACCATCGATCTGGTGGTGCTGGCGGCGGAATGGGGCCACGGGCGGCGCACCGGGAAACTGTCGAACCTGCACCTCGGCGCGCGGGATCCGGACGGCGGCCCGCCGATCATGGTGGGCAAGACGTTCAAGGGCCTCACCGACGAGCTGCTGGCCTGGCAGACCGAGCGGTTCCAGGAAATCGAAACGCACCGCGACCAGTGGACCGTCTATCTGCGGCCGGAGATGGTGGTCGAAATCGAACTCGACGGGGCGCAGGTCAGCACGCGGTATCCGGGCGGGCTGGCGCTGCGGTTCGCGCGGGTGGTGCGGTACCGGCCGGACAAGGACCCGGGCGAGGCCGACACCATCGACACCGTGCGGGGGTTGCTGCGCGGCAGCCGTCCGGTGGAAGGTGCCAGCGCTGGTTCCGCGGAGCTACCTGAGTCCGCGGTGCCGTCCGGTACCGAAGACCCGGCCGGTTCCGAGGAGTCGTCCGGATGAAGATCAGCGGGAACAGCGTCTGGATGAGCGGGCACATTACGGACATCGGGCAGATTTCCCCGCCGTACTCCGGAAAACGCCCGACGAAAGTTGATGTCGCACCCATGGTCGCGTACCCGAGAGTGGGGGCACTGGCCTGCGTCGATGGGAGAAAAGCATGACGTTCCGGGTGAAATCAGCCGTCCGGGGATTCGGGCGGCCGATGACCCTGCTGGCGGGCGTGGCGCTCGCCGCCACCGTGGTGGCGGCACCGGCCAGTGCCGCGCCAGCGCCGCCGCTGCCGTCGCGGCACCACTTCTCGGCGGCCGCGCAGTCGTTCGTCGGCGCGACCACGGTGAGCGAGCGGGTGGCGCGGCTCAACGCGGCGATGGCCAAGCTGCCGAAGGAAAGCGGTGCGTACAACGCCACGAAGCTGTGGAGCCAGGGCATCACCTGTGCCGGGTCCACCGTGGCCACGCTCGTGTCGTTCGGCGACGACAAGGTCAAGCAGGTGCTGAACGAGTATTCGCGGCAGCACGGCCTGCCGCCGGCGAACGTCGAGGTGCTGCAGCCGTCCGGCGCGGTGCCCGCGTGCACCGATCCCGGAGTGGACACCGCCGCGTGCCAGTCGTGGGGCGGGGAAACCGACCTCGACGTCACGATGATGCACGCGATGGCTCCGGCCGCGAAGATCGTCGTCGCGGCCACCCCGGTCGCCGAGACGCAGGGCTTCGCCGGGCTGCCGGAGATGATGCACGCCGTCGACTACCTGACTGAGCACCGGATCGCCGACGTGGTCTCGATGAGCTTCGGCACCACCGAGGAGAACTTCCCGTCGTTCGAGTCGATCAAGACCCTCGACCCGGCGCTGGAGCGGGCGAGCAAGGCCGGCGTCACGCTGGTCGCGTCGTCCGGCGACGACGGGCCGACCGGGGCGTACCTGCAGGGCCCCGGCCGGTATCCGTACCGGGTGGCGAGCTGGCCGGCCAGCGACCCGAACGTCACCACGCTCGGCGGCACCCAGCTGCACCTGGACGCGAACGGCGTCCGCACCCAGCCGGACGACCTGGTCAACGCGGCGGACAACGGGTTCAGCGAAGGCGCCGGCCTGTCGAAGGCATACGCGCGGCCGTCCTGGCAGAACCGGGTCAAGCAGATCACCGGCAGCACGATGCGGGCGTACCCGGACATCAGCATGGAAGGCGTCCAGGGCACGTCGCAGTCGGCACCGCTGTTCGCCGGGGTGCTGGCGTTGGCGGTGCAGGCCAAGCACGGACGGCTGGGCCAGATCAACCCGGCGCTGTACTCGAAGCTGGGCCCGAAGGGCACTGCGGCCGGAATCATCGACGTCACTAAGGGCGACAACAGCCAGTTCGACGTCGAGGGCTTCAAGGCCGGTCCGGGCTACGACATCGCGAGCGGCTGGGGCACGATCGACGCTTCGGTCTTCGTCCCGGCCTTGGTGAAGGCGGTGCGGTGATGCGGTAGCCCACCGACGCGTCCGGAACCAGAGGCAAGTTCACCCGGCCCGGCGCGACCGATCCTGGTCGTGTCGGGGCGGGCGGGCCGGACCGGCGACGTACTGTCAGCGGTATGTCCTCGAAAGCGTTGGCCCGGCTGTGGTTCGGGGTGACCGCGGTCGTCGTGCTGGCCGCGCTCGTGATCCAGATCGTCGCGCTGGTACCGGCGCAGGGACGGTACGCCAGCTTCGGCGGGCGGGTGGCGAACCTGTTCACCTACTTCACGATCATCTCGAACCTGCTCGTCCTCATCACCGGAGCCGCTTTCGCGCGCGGACGCGGCACCTCTCCCCTGATGCGGGTGCTGTGGCTCGACGCGCTGGTCGGGATCGTCGTCACCGGCGTCGTCTACCAGGTCGCGCTGGCCGGACTGTACGAGTTGCACGGGCTCAGCCTCGCCGCGGACATCCTGCTGCACCGCGTCACTCCGGTGCTGTGCGTGCTCGGCTGGCTGATCTTCGCCCCGCGCGTGCTGGAATGGCGCACCGTCTGGTGGTCGCTCGTCTATCCCTTGGTGTGGCTGGCTTTCACGCTCGTCCGCGGTGCGATCGACGGCTACTACCCTTATCCGTTCGTCAACGTCAGCAACCTCGGCTACGGGCAGGTCGCGCTGAACTGCGTCCTCATCGGCGTCTTCTTCATCGCGCTCGCCAGCGGTGCCCGGGTCGTCGACCGGCGGCTCACGCGCGTACCCGGCGAAACGCGTTTAGCGGATCGCTGAGCCCAGCCTGGGCGAGCGCCCGCCACGCGCCGCGCTTAAGGTCCACTGGCTTGCCCGCGGCAATGCGGTGCATCTGCTGGGTGTGCCACTGGATCTCCAGCAAGCTGTCGGCGAGCCGGATTCCCGTGTGCGGGCACCGCCGTTCGGCGCGGACGTCCTCGCCCGCGAGCAGCCGCCCCGGCAGCCCGGGGTCCACAGTGAACGGACGGCCGATCCCGATCACGTCCAGCGCACCGGATTCCAGCGCCTCCGCCATCCCGGCCGCCGTGGTGAACCCGCCGGTGACCATCAGCGCGACGTCGCTGATCTGGCGGGCTTTCGTCGCGTAGTCCAAGAAATACGCCTCCCGCCGTTGCGTGCTCGCCCGGCCGGACCCCATCATCACGGCTCGCTCGTACGTGCCGCCGGAGATCTCCAGCAGGTCGATCCCCGCCTCCCCCAGCGCGCGGACCACCCGCAACGACTCGTCCTCTTCGAAGCCGCCGCGCTGGAAGTCGGCACTGTTGAGCTTCACCGAAACCGGCACGCGATCGCCCACCGCGTTCCGGACCGCGCGCACCACCTCAAGGAGGAACCGGCTGCGGTCGCGCCCCCACTCGTCGTCGCGGCGATTCACCAGCGGCGACAGGAACTGCGAAATCAGATACCCGTGCGCACCGTGAATCTGGACCCCCGCGAACCCGGCGTCGACGAAGGTCCGCGCCGCCACCGCGAACCTTTCCACCACCGCTTCGATCTCGTCCCCGGTCAGCGCCCGGGGCGCCGCGAACGCCGTCCGCACCCCTCGATCGCCGAACGGCACCGCCGACGGCGCGACCGGCTGCCGGGACAAATACCGCGGGCTCTGCCGGCCGGGATGGTTGAGCTGAACCCACAGCTGCGCGTCGGTCCCGTCCACGCTGTGCGCCCACGGCCGGTACAACGCCGGATCGGGCACCGCGGGCACCGCGACGTTGCGGGGTTCGCCGAGCGCCGTGGGGTCGACCATCACGTTGCCGGTCACCAGCAGGCCAGCACCCCCGCGCGCCCAGGTCCGGTACAACTGCGCGAGCTCGGCGGAAGGCGCGTTCCGGCGGTCGCCCAGCTGCTCGCTGAGCGCCGACTTCGCGAGCCGATGCGGCAGCACGGCCCCGCAGGAAAGTTTGAGCGGTTCGGCGAGCAGATCGCGGGGGTCGGTCATGAGCGGTCCCGTCGTCGCGGATAACTTACCGCGAGTAAGAATACTCGAAGGTAAGTACCGGCGGTATGCCCCGAGGGCCACTAGGGTCGGCGGCATGACGGCCATAGTGCAGAACCTGGTCACGTCGGGCGTGTTCGAACTCGACGGCGGCAGCTGGAACGTGGACAACAACGTCTGGATAGTCGGCGACGGCTCCGAGGTGATCGTCATCGACGCCGCGCACGACGCGGACGCCATCGCGGACGTAGTCGGAGACCGCACGGTCCGCGCGATTGTGTGCACCCACGCGCACAACGACCACGTCAACGCCGCCCCCGCGCTGGCCGAACGCACCGGCGCGCCGATCCTGCTGCACCCGGCCGACCGCGTCGTCTGGGACCTGACCCACCCGGACCGCGCCCCCGACGGCGACCTGGCCGACGGGCAGGTCATCACCGTCGCCGGCACCGACCTGACGGTCCTGCACACGCCCGGCCACGCCCCCGGCGCGATCTGCCTGCACAGCCCCGACCTGGAAGTCCTCTTCACCGGAGACACCCTGTTCCACGGCGGCCCCGGCGCGACCGGCCGCTCGTACTCCGACTACCCGACCATCGTGAAGTCCATCCGCGACCGCCTCTTCCCCCTCCCCGACGCCACGATCGTCCGCACCGGCCACGGCGAGGCGACGACCATCGGCAAGGAAAAAGCGGGATCGGCGGACTGGCCCACCGCCTGACCACCCTCTCGCCGGGCCGGTCCGCCTAGTCGCGGGCTCCGCCCGGCGAGTTCCGCCCTCGACCGCCGAGACCTGGACTGCAAACGTTTGCGCCTACTTGAGTGCGGCTTCTCTCGCCACCACGCGCTGCGGAATCCGCACGTCGCGCCGCCTTACCGAGCCGCAACTGCGCAATTGCCCAGGGCCGGGTTCCGTCTCTCGGCCAACCGCGAACAGCCCGCTTGCGAGCGGCTGCCACCAAGCCACACCGTCAGATCGCCCACGTTCTGCCCGCCGCCGCGCAAGGCCGTACTGCCGGATCACCAACTTCGCGAGCAATCGAGCCACCGCGGAACCGCCCGACTCGCGATCTATCACTCCGCCGAGCGCCGCTTTCCCGCGCACCGCCGAGCGACTATCCGAACCAAGCCGAGCGTTCTCAGCGAAGCCAGCAGCGGGCAAGGCCAAGCCGAACCAGGAATTCCACCGCCAGCCCGGCTACCGAGCCAGTCGAGGAACCTCCGGCTCCACCCGAACCCGCTCCCGGGCCTCCGCCGCAAGCGTTTGCGCCCACTCCCTCAGCCCAGCCACGTCGATCCCGTGCGGCGGCGCCTCGGCAAACGGCGCGATGTTCTCCGCCCCGCGTTCCAGCAGCGCGACCGCGCCGTTCCCGTTCCCGCGCAGCGCGTGCGTCAGCCCCACCGCCAACTGGGCCAGACCACGCCACAGCTCCCGCTCCGGGCCGTCCGTTGCCTTCCACGCGT
This sequence comes from Amycolatopsis sp. NPDC104775, assembly GCF_055583325.1. Lineage (NCBI taxonomy): Bacteria > Bacillati > Actinomycetota > Actinomycetes > Pseudonocardiales > Pseudonocardiaceae > Amycolatopsis > Amycolatopsis sp. NPDC104775. The sequence continues at coordinate 209,393 of NZ_JBVJOE010000002.1, read as the reverse complement.
CCTCGAAGACCTCGTGCGCGTGGAACGGGCGGCCGGCGTCCAGGAGGTCCTGCGCCTCCGCCAGGGTCTCCGCCGGGGTGCGCTGCACGCCTTCGGGCTGGCGCGGCACACCGTCGGAGCCATAGGGCAGCGGGCGGCCGAGGCCGTCCCGCGGGCGGGCATTGCGCGCCCGTCCCTGGTCGTCGCGATCCCGGCTGTCCACCTGGCCATTGTTCCACGGGCCACGCCGGGTTAGCGTCTCGCGCGCGAGCCACGTAGCCTGGTGACTCGTGCGCTTTCTGGATGGGCACGTGCCCGCTCACGACCTGACCTACGACGACGTGTTCCTGCTGCCGAACCGTTCGGACGTGGAATCCCGCTTCGGCGTCGACTTGTCCACTGTGGACGGCACAGGCGCGACGATCCCCTTGGTGGTGGCCAACATGACGGCCGTCGCCGGACGGCGGATGGCCGAGACGGTCGCTCGCCGCGGCGGGCTCGTCGTGCTTCCGCAGGACGTCGACACGGCCGCGGTGGCCGAAATCGTCTCCTGGGTGAAGTCCCGCCATACCGTCTGGGACACGCCGCTGGTTCTCACCGGCGGCGACGCGGTGGCCGACGCCCTCAACCTCGTGCACAAGCGAGCACACGGCGCGGTCGTCATCGTCGATGGTGACGGCAAGCCGGTCGGAGTCGTGGACGAGGCCGCTTGCGCCGGGGTCGACCGCTTCGCGCGGTTGGCCGACGTCGCCGAGCCCGCGGTCGTCGCCGTGCCGCTGGACACGCCGCCGCGCGAGGTTTTCGAACTTCTGCACAGCCACGGCGGACGCCTCGCCCTCGGCCTCGACGCCGACGGTCGCCTCGCCGGCGTCCTCACCGCGGTCGGCGCGCTGCGCTCCGAGATCTACACCCCGGCCGCCGACGCTGCCGGGAAGCTGCGCGTCGCCGCCGCGGTCGGCGTGAACGGCGATGTCGCGGCGAAGGCCGAAGCGGTGCTGGCCGCGGGCGTCGACACGCTGGTCGTCGACACCGCGCACGGCCACCAGGAAAAGATGATCGCCGCGCTCAAGGCGGTTCGTTCGGTGTCGCCGAAGGTGCCGATCGTGGCGGGCAACGTCGTGACCGCCGAAGGCACCCGCGACCTCATCCACGCGGGCGCGGACGTCATCAAGGTCGGCGTCGGCCCCGGCGCGATGTGCACCACGCGAATGATGACCGGCGTCGGCCGCCCGCAGTTCTCCGCAGTCGCGGAATGCGCGGCAGCCGCTCGTGAACTGGGCAAACACGTCTGGGCGGACGGCGGTGTCCGGCACCCCCGAGACGTCGCGCTGGCACTGGCCGCGGGCGCGTCGGCGGCGATGGTCGGCTCGTGGTTCGCCGGCACCCACGAATCCCCCGGCGACCTGCGGTACGACGAGCAGGGTCGCCCGTACAAGGAGTCGTTCGGGATGGCGTCGAAGCGCGCCGTCGGAGCCCGCACGCGCACGGACAACGTCTTCGACCGCGCGCGCAAGGCTCTGTTCGAGGAAGGCATTTCCACGTCGCGAATGGCGCTGGACCCGGCGCGGCCTGGCGTCGAGGACCTGATCGACTCGATCTGCTCGGGTGTCCGGTCGTCCTGCACGTACGCGGGCGCGCGCACGCTTGAGGAGTTCCACGAGCGCGCGGTGCTGGGTGTGCAGTCCGCGGCGGGGTTTGCTGAGGGGCGTCCGCTGCCTGCTGGCTGGTGAGGCCTCGTGAGTGGCGGCGCCGGGTGAGAACCGGCGCCGCCGCTCACGACTAGCTCAGCCGTGGTCCTCCAGCATCTCCGTCACCAGCGCAGCGATCGGCGAGCGCTCCGACCGAGTCAAGGTCACGTGCGCGAACAGCGGGTGCCCCTTCAGCTTCTCGATCACCGCCGAGACCCCGTCGTGCCTGCCGACGCGCAGGTTGTCGCGCTGGGCCACGTCGTGCGTGAGCACCACCCGTGACGCCGAGCCGAGCCGCGAAAGCACGGTCAGCAGCACGTTGCGTTCCAGCGACTGCGCCTCGTCCACGATCACGAACGTGTCGTGCAGCGAGCGGCCCCGGATGTGCGTCAGCGGCAGCACTTCGAGCATGCCGCGGTCGAACACCTCGTCCAGCACGTCCTGGCTGACCAGTGCGCCGAGCGTGTCGAACACCGCCTGTGCCCAGGGCTGCATTTTCTCGCTCTCGGACCCGGGCAGATACCCGAGATCCTGGCCGCCGACCGCGTAGACCGGGCGGAACACCACGACTTTGCGGTGCTGCTGGCGTTCCATCACCGCTTCCAGTCCCGCGCACAGCGCCAAGGCCGACTTGCCGGTGCCCGCTCGGCCGCCGAGCGAGACGATGCCGACGTCGGAGTCCAGCAGCAGGTCGAGCGCCACGCGCTGCTCCGCCGAGCGGCCGTGCAGGCCGAACGCCTCGCGGTCGCCGCGCACCAGCCGCACCCGCTTGTCCGCCGTGACCCGGCCGAGCGCGCTGGAGCTGCCCGCGAGCAGCCGCAGCCCGGTGTGGCACGGCAGTTCGCCCACCTCGCCGAGACCGAACTCCGCCGGGTCCGCCGAACCGCCCGAGAAGAGCGTGTCGATCAGCTCCTGCGGCGCGTCCACGTCCGCCATGCCCGTCCAGCCCGACGGGGTGACCTCCTGCGCCCGGTACTCGTCCGCGGTGAGCCCGACCGCGCCCGCCTTGACCCGCAGCGGGATGTCCTTCGTCACCAGGGTGACCGCCGGCTGCTCGGTGGCGAGGTTGAGCGCGCACGCGAGGATGCGGTGGTCGTTCGAGTCGGTGCGGAAGCCCACCGGGAGGACGGACGGATCGGTGTGGTTCAGCTCCACCTGCAGGGTGCCGCCCTGGTCGCCGATCGGGATCGGGGCGTCGAGCCTGCCGTGCTTGAGCCGGAGGTCGTCCAGCAGGCGGAGGGATTCCCTGGCGAACCAGCCCAGTTCGGAGTGGTGGCGCTTGGCTTCCAGTTCGCTGATGACGACCAGCGGGAGCACCACCGCGTGTTCGGCGAACCGGGTGACCGCCCACGGGTCGGAGAGCAGCACCGACGTGTCGAGCACATAAGTGATGCGTGGGGATTCGGGCGAGATCGAGGCTTTCTCCGGGGCCGAAGCACCGGTCGAAGAACGGCCAGAGGCCTTGCGGGGTGAACGCTGCGCAGTCACGACGGCATCTCCCTCGAGGGCGTGTGCACCCCACGCCCGCACTCGCTGGGCCGGGCACCTCCCTGGCTGGGTCCGCACTCCCTGACGCTGGCTGCGTCAGGCGGCACGGCCACGAGGGCCGGGTGCCGGCCCCCTCGTGCATCTCGTGGGCGGCTGAGCCGCCCCCTCGATCAACGCCACGACCAGGGCCTCCCGCGAGAACCCGCACGGAACGCGAGCTCTCTATCCCGGAAGGTACCTACGTCCGCCCCGTCGTGCAGGCAGCCACACAGGTGATTCGCCGATTCGTCATCCCACCGTCGGTCGCCCGCAACAGAGTGTCCACAGTGCTCACTCAGCGTCACCGGACCCGGCGATCGGGGGGTCACCCGGACGAATGATCATGGAAAATTAATCACCGAGTGCAGGCAATTCCCAGGTAAAGGGCCTTGTACCACGGGCCAGACCAGAATGCATTTCGCGTCCTGGACACTGAACCGGACCGAGTGAACTGCGCCTTCAAGCGCTCACACAATGGGCGTACGCACCATTCGCTAGAGGCCATTCGGGGGTAATTTCCTTACTGCGGGACACACCACCGGAACACTCCGGTGCCCCGAAATCCCAGTATCTCTACCTAGGAGTGTGCGAAGTGCTGAAGAAGGCTGGAATTGTCGCCGGTGCGGCCGCGGGCCTGATGATGATCGGCGGGACGGCGTTCGCCTCCCCGGCCACCACCCAGGGCGCTCCGGACCCGACGTTCGGCGACGCCTACGCCACCTTCATCGAGGGCGGCGGCGCGCTGGGCTACGGTGCCGCTTCCCTGGTCGCGGGTGCCTACACCGGCGTTGCGCTGACCCCGGCGCTGATCGCCCACTCGATGGAGCACCACCACGGCTGAGCCGTTTTGCCGCGAAGGCCCCGGAGCCTGGCTCCGGGGCCTTCGCGGCGTCCGCGGCTCGGGTGAACCGGTCCGGCTGGGTGGGTCCGCCGGACCGGTTCACCGCCCCCGCAAGCCGCTCAAGCTCCGAACCGGCGGTGCCGCCAGGCGTAGTCGCGCAGCGCGCGGAGAAAGTCGACGCGCCGGAATGCCGGCCAGTAAGCCTCGGTGAACCAGAATTCCGAATGCGCGGACTGCCAGAGCAAAAATCCGGAAAGCCGCTGTTCACCGGACGTTCGGATAATCAGATCCGGATCCGGCTGACCGGAAGTGTAGAGATGTTCCGAGATGTGGTCGACATCGAGGATTTTCGCGAGTTCGCGAATCGAAGTGCCCTCGTCGGCGTGCTGCAGGAGAAGCTTGCGGACGGCGTCCGCGATCTCCTGCCGTCCGCCGTAGCCGACCGCGATGTTCACCTCCATGCCCGAGTGGTTCTCGGTGCGCGCCGCGGCGGCGGTGAGCTTCTGCGCCACCTCGAGCGGCAGCAGGTCGAGCGCGCCGACGATGCGCAGCCGCCACGGAACCTCGGCCCCGGCGAGTTCGTCGGTGACGTCGGTGATGATTTTCAGCAGCGGGGTGAGCTCGTCCGGATCGCGGTTGAGGTTGTCAGTGGACAGCAGCCACATCGTCACGACCTCGACCTCGGCTTCCTGGCACCAGCTGAGGAAGTCGGCGATCTTCTTGGCCCCGGCGCGATGCCCGTCGGCCACGTCGGTGAACCCGGCTTCGCGAGCCCAGCGGCGATTGCCGTCGAGCATGATCGCGATATGCCGCGGATGACGGCCCGCCGACTGCTGGATCAGTCGGCGGCTGTAGATGCTGTAGACAACGTCGGACATGAAGGACCGGAGGCTCACGTCGCCCGAGCGTACGCACCCTAAGATCGGGGGTGTGACGCGCCACGGGGGCTGGCAAAAAACCTACGGTCCCGTAACCTGGGCACGGTGAGTGTGACGATGGAACCCCCGCCTGCCCCCGAGGACACCCGCCCCCGGCTACGGGGCCACATCCACTTCTGGTCGTTCTTCGGCGCCGTCGCCGCGGCCGCCGCGCTGATCAGCCTCGCCGCGTCGACGGTCTCCCCGATAGCCGCGCTGGCGACGTCCGTCTACGGCCTCACCGTGCTGGGCGTGTTCGGCGTGAGCGCGCTGTATCACCGCAGGCTGTGGAGCCCGCGCGCGTACAAGTGGATGAAGCGCGCGGATCACTCGATGATCTTCCTCTTCATCGCCGGCACCTACACGCCGTTCACCCTGCTGGCCATGTCGAAGCCAACCGGATACATCGTCCTGAGCATCGTCTGGGGCGGCGCGATCCTCGGCGTGGCGATGAAGATGCTGTGGCCGCACGCACCGCGCTGGCTCGGGGTGCCGATCTACATCGCGCTCGGGTGGGTCGCGGTGTTCGTTCTGCCCGAGCTGCTGAGCCATGCCGGGATTGCGGCTTTGGTGCTGCTGTGCGTGGGCGGCCTGTTTTATACCGTGGGGGCGGTTTTTTACGCGGTGAAGTGGCCGAACCATTGGCCGGAGACGTTCGGGTATCACGAGTTCTTTCACGCGTGCACGGTGTTGGCGGCGGTTTCGCATTACATCGCGATCTGGTTGGCGATGTACGCCTAGCTGCGGGTTCGCTCTTGTGGATCTTCCTCAGGCCGTCTCCAGGCCGTCGCACTGCCTGGAGACGGCCTGAGTCGTTTCCGCGCCAGATCGAGCTCAGCCGTTCAGCATCGGGGCCGCCAAGAACTGCTCCGGAACCGCGAACCCATCCACCAACGTCCGCGCATGGGGCCGCAAAGCTTCGCACAGCGCATTAACCGCGGCAGTCACCGCCTTGGAGCGGGTCGCGGAGATACGGCCGTGCTCCAGGAACCAGCCGCGGTCTGCCTCGATCGTTGACAGCGCGTACAGGTCGCACACCCGCGAGAGAAGCGTAGCCGCATCCTCATCAGGGCAGGCAGCGACAGCGCGAGCGAAGTCGTCGAGAATCAACCTGTCCACGTGTACGCGGCCTGCGAGCAGCACATGGTCCTGTACGGAGTTGAAGACGCCGAAAGGATCCGAAGCAGCACCTCGAAGTCGGTTAGCCACGCCGCTCAACACATGCTCTTCGCGGTCCTCGAAGAGCCGCTGCTGCCACTCGCGGTCGAAGAGCACCGAAGCGTCGTCGGACTCTCCGAGGCGTTCCAGGAACTTCCACGCGGCTGAGCGTTCCTTGACGGTGTCCACCAGCTGTTCGGCGACGAAGCGGGCGGTCGCGAGGGGGCTGAGGTCCTCGAAGTGTTCCTTGTACTGCGTCAGCAAGCCCTTCGCGACCAGCTGCAGCAACACAGTGTTGTCGCCTTCGAAGGTGGTGAAGACGTCAGTGTCGGCTTTCAGACCGGCCAGCAGATTTTCAGCCAGGTATCCGCTGCCGCCGCAGGCTTCGCGGGCGGCTTGGATCGTCGCGGTGGCGTGCCAGGTGTTCAGTGCCTTCAAGCCGGCGGCGCGGGATTCCAGCTCGCGTTGTTCTTCTTCTGGCGCGTCGGGGGCGATGTCGTGCAGGGCGGCGACCAGTTCCTCCTGCGCGAAGTGCAGGGCGTAGGTCTTCGCCAAGGCTGGGAGCAGTTTCCGTTGGTGGCCCAGGTAATCGAGGATGACTACCTCGTCGCCTTCCGGGCGCTGGAACTGCCGCCGCTGGTCGCCGTAGCGGATGGCCAGCGTCAGGGCTCGTTGGGTGGCGCATCCGGCGCTGCCGCCGACGCTCACGCGGCCGCGGATGAGCGTGCCCAGCATCGTGAAGAACCGGCGGCCGTCGCTTTCGATCGGGCTCGTGTAGGTGCCGTCCTCGGATACGTCGCCGAAGCGATTCAGCAGCGCTTCCCTTGGCGCACGGACCTGTTCGAAGGTCAACCGTCCATTGTCGACGCCGTTCAGACCGGCCTTCACGCCGCAGTCCGTGATGGTGACGCCGGGGGCTGGAGCGCCCGAGTCGTCGCGGATCGGGACCAGGAAAGCATGCACACCACGGGATTCGCCGCCGGTGATCAGCTGGGCGAACACTACCGCGAGCTGTCCGTCGCGGGCGGCGTTGCCGATGTATTCCTTGGTGGCACCGAGATCTGGGCTGTGCACGACGAATTCGCGCGTCGAAGGGTCGTACGTCGCGGTGGTGTGCAAGTGCTGGACGTCGGAGCCGTGGCCGTGCTCCGTCATCGCGAAGCAGCCGAGAAGGTCCAGATTCATGATGCGGCGCAAGTACTTCTCGTGATGCGACGCGGTGCCGAGCAGCTGCACGGCACCACCGAACAAGCCCCACTGCACCCCGGCCTTGACCATTAGCGACAGATCGCCGTAGCCGAGCATCTCGAACGACATCACCGACCCGCCGACATCGCTCAGCCCGCCGTACGCGGCGTCGAAGCCGAGCGCGGGACGGTCCGTTTCGGCGAGTTTCCGCAGCTGGTCCAAGACCTGGACGCGATGCGCCTCGACGTCGAGTCCGATGGTGTCCCGGAACTTCTCCGTGCTCATCTGCGCGCGCACGTCACGTTTCAAACCGCCCCAGCGTCCATCGAGGACGGCGGTCAACGCATCCGGGTCCACTTTCTCGGGCACAGCAGGGATGTCCACGGTTCCTCCGATACGGCCGGTTGCCTCCAGCCTGCCGCAGCGGAGGATCTTCCGCAGTTCAGCCCAAGTCGGGCCCCTTCGAGCGCAGGTCGTCGACCTTGGTCATCGCCTCGCGCAGTTCGGTCAGCCAGGCGTCCGCGTGCTCGCCGACGAGCCGCACCGCCCAGGCCAGCGCCTCAGACCGCGACCGCGCGACGCCAGCGTCCACAAGCGTGTCCAGGACCAGCCGTTCTGGCTGCCGCAGCCGCGTCATCACCGGCACCGACAGCGTCGTGAAATGCACCGTCGTACCGCCCAGCTTCGCGCCCCACGCCACCTTGCGCTGGTAGCGGTGCTCGGCCTGGCGGGCGATCTCGATGCGCTCGTCGCGCGTTTCCTCGCGGAACCGCTTGATGCGTCCGTCCTCCGCCGCCGCGCGGGCCGCGTCGTCGGCGTAATCGCCGGTCAGCGCGGGAAGCTCGCCGACGATCAGGATTTCTTCGCGGTCCGCTGTGATTTCTGGCTCACCGGTGAACCAGCCGTCCGGAAGCCGTCCGCCGAACCACGCCGCCGCGTCGTCCGCCGACGGCACCTCGGCCTGCTGCCAGCCCCGGCCTTTCCAACCTCGCCCCATGACGTCCACCATCCTTGATTACATGATTACGTCACTACAGAAGCTACGCTGATTCCACCCGGGCGGGTAGCGCGTTCACCAGGGGCGGAATTCCTCAGAGCTGGGCGATGAGCTGGGCGGCCGTAGTCACCGGGCGTTCACAGACGTAGCCGCGGCAGACGTAAGCCGCCGCCTCGCCGTCGACCAGCGGCCGGTCGGCCAGCAGCGGGACACCGGGCGCGTCCGGCTCGCCGCCGAGCACGATGCCGCCGCCGTGGATGTGCTGCGCGGCGGCGGTGACCAGCTCCGCGCGGTCCGCGCCGACGACCGCGACCTGCACCGGCCCGGACTGCGCCGCCTCCGCGACGGACAGCCAGTGTCCGGCGAACCGCGGCACGCGCGCGGCGAGCAAACCGACGCGACGCAGCGCTAGTTCGGCAGCATCGCGGTAGCGCGCCGCCTGATCGGGTCCAGCCAGCGCGGACGCGGTGAGCAGGGCACCAGCCAGTGCCGAAGCACCGGACGGGCTCGCGTTGTCCGTCGGATCGGACGGGCGCTGCACCAGGACTTCGGCGTCGTCGGCGGTGTCGTGATACGCACCCGGCGCGGAGTCCGACGCGAAGCGCGCCAGGGCGACGTCCAGCAGCCGGGTCGCTTCGGTGAGCCAGCGAGCTTCGCCGGTGGCCTGATGGAGGGCGAGAAGACCGTCCGCGAGGCAGGCGTAATCCTCCAGCACGCCGACCGGTGTACCGACCGCGCCGTCTCGCGAGCTGCGGCGGAGTCGTCCGTCCACGACATGCAGGTCCAGCAGCAACGACGCCGCGCCGCGAGCCAGTTCGATCCACTGTGGACGCTCCAACGCGACGCCTGCCTCGGCCAGCGCGGTAATCGCGAGACCGTTCCAGGCCGCGACTACCTTGTCGTCCCGGCCCGGTTGCGGACGCTCGGCCCGCGCTTCGAGCAACGCCTGCCGGACGCGCTCGAATCGGCCGAAATCGTCCGGATCTTTGCGCAGCTGGAGAGTCGATGCGCCTTCTTCGAAGGTGCCCCCTTCGGTGACGCTGAACAGCTCGGCCGCCCACGGGCCGTCCTCGCCGAGAACCTCGTTGAGCTGCGCGGGAGTCCACACATACGTCAATCCCTCGACGCCTTCGGTGTCCGCGTCGAGGGAGGCCGCGAAACCTCCTTGCGGGGTAAGAAGATCGCGTTCGAGGAACCGGACGATTCCCTCCGCCACTCGCCGCGCCGACGCCGAGCCCCGGCGCGCGAGGTGCGCGTACACTCGGAGAAGCAACGCGTTGTCATACAACATTTTCTCGAAGTGGGGCACGATCCACTCCGCATCCACGGAGTAGCGCGCGAACCCGCCGCCCAGCTGGTCGTGAATGCCGCCGCGAGCCATCGCTTCCGCCGCGGACTCGGCGAGCGCGTGCGCCTGCGCGGAACCCGTGCGCTCATAGTGGCGCACCAGGAACTCCAGCACCATCGACGGCGGAAACTTCGGCGCACCACCGAAACCGCCGTGCGCCGAGTCTGCCTCCTGCGCAAGTTTCGAGACCGCTTCGGCCAAAGCGTCGGCGTCGACGGCGGCTTCCTTCAGCGGACCGCTCTGCTCGGCGAGATGCCCGACGATCTGTTTCGCGCCCTCGCGCAGGTCGTCCGGCCGCTCCTCCCACGCCTCCGCGACCGCCACCAGCAGCTGCGTGAACGACGGGATCCCGGGCCGCGGCGCGGGCGGATAGTAAGTGCCGCAATGGAATGGCTCGCCCTCGGGCGTGAGGAAGCAGGTCATCGGCCAGCCGCCCTGGCCGGTCATGGCCTGCGTGGCTGCCATGTAGACGGCGTCGATGTCCGGCCGTTCCTCGCGGTCGACCTTGATGTTGACGAAATGCGCGTTCATCAGCGCCGCGGTGCCCTCGTGTTCGAAGGATTCATGCGCCATGACATGACACCAGTGGCAGGCGGCGTACCCGACGGACAGCAGGATCGGCACCCCGCGACGGCGCGCCTCGGCCAGCGCTTCCGGACCCCATTCCCACCAATCGACCGGATTGCCGGCGTGCTGCAGAAGGTACGGGGACGTCGCTTCGGCGAGGCGGTTCGGCATGTGCCGAGTGTGCCTCATTCCGGCCGAGACCGGTCCCGCCCCTGCGGTAGTCGTGCTTTCCGCCGGGGAAAGCACGACTACCGGGCGCTAATTCTCGGCTGGCTGCGCCGAGAAACCGGCCTTGTGCCGCCACGCGGCGGTACCCCGCCAGACGCACCACGCGCCCGCCACTCCGGCTACGCCAATGCCGCAGAGTGCGGCTCGGGCCTGTCCCTCCGGGGCTGGTCCGCCGAGATGGACCAACACCCCCGCGACGGCGGAGCCGATCGCGTTCGAGACGAGTTGCACGGTGTTGATCGCCGCGGCGGCGGTATCGCCCTCGTCGTCGGAACCGACTCCGCCCATGATCCGTGCGGCCACGTGCGGCCAGGCGATGCCGATGCCAGCCCCGCCCACCAGGAGCGCCGCCGTCCAGGCCACGGTCGCGCCGGTGCCCATGGCCTCGCCCACCAGCAGCCCGGCGGCCACGAAACCGACGGTGATCAACAGCGGTCCCGCCGACGCCACCCGGCTTTTGGCCCGGAGCCCCGTGACCCCCGCGCTGGGCACCTCGCCCAAAGTCCAGCCCAGCGCGATCGCGGCGCCCACGAATCCGGCCAGCACCGGAGCGAGCCCCGCCAGGCGTTGCCCGAACAGCGGAATGAACGCCTCGATTTGCGACGCGAGAGCCAGCAACGCGACCGCGCCGTAGCACCAAGGAAGAGGAGACGAGAAGGAAAACGCCGACGGCGGCAGAATCCGCCCGCCGCGTCGCTTGTCGTACGCGAACGCCAGACCAAGGCCGAGCAGAGCCACCACGAGCAGTACCCCGAGCAAGACGGTGGAATCCACGATGTTGGCAATGCTGACGAGCAGCGCCGAGACGACCAGAAGCCCCACCGTGAGCGGGGACGGCACGGGCGGCACATCACCCGCGCGGGTCGAGGGCACGGTGAGCGGAACGAGAATCGCCACCAGTGCCGTCACGGCCAGGAGGGTGACCATCGCCCCGCGCCACATGCCGTACTGCGCGAAGATTCCGCCGATCGCCGGGCCCGCGAAAGTTCCGACGCCCCACATCCCGGAAACCAGTGCGGCTCCAAGGGACCACAGGTGTTCCGGCAGCAGCGATCGGATCAGCGCGTACCCCAATCCGCACAGCAGACCGCCGCCGAGCCCTTGGACGAACCGGCCTGCCAGCAGCACCTCCATGACCGGGGCGACCGCGCAAATCACGGTGCCGAGCGCGAACGCGCCGAGGGCTGCGAAGTAGCTATTGCGCGCACCGAGCCGCGGCAACGCCGTGCTCACCAACGCCGAAGAAATAACTGACGCCACTAGGAAAACGGTGGTCACCCAGGCGTAGTAGCGGCTGCCTCCGATGTCCTGCACCGCGACGGGCAGGAGGCTGGTCGTCAGGAAGACATTGGTCGCGTAGAGCCCCACGCCTCCGGCAAGCACGGCGGCTACGCGACGATGCCTGCCGGTGAGCAAGTCACGCCAACTTCCCTTGGTCGAAGGGTTTTCGGCGTTCTGAGCAGAAGAGCTGGACATGAGGCGAACGTAAAACCTCCAGTAAACTCGATGTCAATGCCAGGTAATCCACTGAGCGGACGCTGAGAAATCCGACCTCTGCCCTTGGTTTCCCGGCGAGAAGATCGCTACAGTCCCCTTCCATGAGGCGATCCCTTGGCGCTGGTTCCTGGAAGTCCGTCGCAGCGATCGCTTTCATCGGATGTCTTGGCTTGTCCGGTTGCAGCGTTCATGAGGCATCCGCGGCACCGAACTGGATCAGCTTCGCGAACGGCCGCCTCGCCTACGGCAGCGACGCACAAGGCAACCGGATCCCGGATTTCTCCCGCGTCGGCTACCGCAACGGCGATGCCGCGCTGCCCGAACTGCCGGTCGCGGCAACCGTCAGGCCGCAGCCGTCAGGCGACGACACCGCGCGGATTCAGCAGGCCATCGATCAGGTCGCGAGCAGTGGCAAGCCCGGCGCGGTACAGCTGGCGGCGGGCGATTACCGGCTCGAAGGCACGCTGCGGATCAGCGCCAGCAACGTCGAACTGCGTGGCGCGGGAAGCGGATCGCACGGCACCAGGCTGGTCGCCGCGGGCAAGCTGCACACGCTGGTCACGATCGCCGGGAACGGTTCGCGTACCACAACGGGTTCGGCGATCCCGGTCACCAGCAGCTACGTCCCGGTCGGCGCGGATCGGCTCGACGTAAGCGATTCCTCGTCTTTGCACCTGGGCGACCACGTCCTCGTGCAGCGTCCGCAGGAACAGCCGTGGATTCACGCGATCGGCATGGACAACATCCCGCCGCGGCCGGACGGCACTCCGAGCAAGCAATGGACGCCGAACGCGGGCTTGCAGTTCGACCGGACTATCACCGCGGTCAACGGAAAAACGGTCCAGTTCGACGTCCCGCTGACCAACGCGCTGGAAAGCCAGTACACCCACGCAACCGTCACCCGTTACTCGTATCCCGGCCGGATCAGCGGTTCCGGCCTCGCGCACCTCTCCGCGGACGGCGCCGAATTCGAGCAGGACCCCGCCTGGCACAACGACGGTTTCTTCAAATCCCAGCTGGTGTCCGTGGACACCGCGCAGGACAGCTGGGTCGACGACGTCGTCGCGGAGCATTTCGGCTCCGCCTTCGGAATCGGGCAGAACGCGCTCCGGATCAGCCTGCTGAGCACCTCGTCCCTCAACGAGTCCGTCCCGCAGGACATCCACGACCAACCCGCCGCCTACACCCTCAGCGGCCAGGAAATCCTGGTGCGGCAGTGCGTCGTCACCGGCAGCAACCTGCACGCCTGGGTCACGCAGGCCAGGGTGCCCGGCCCGAACGTGGTCAGCCGCTGCACCGCGACCAACACCGGCTCCCGGATCCTCGACGCGGGTCCGCACCAGCGCTGGGCCAGCGGGACTCTCTACGACGACCTCACGATGAGCCCGCCGTCGGGTCACCTGCAGCTGTCCGACCGGCAGTGGATGGGCAGCGGCCAGGGCTGGGCGGGCGCGAATTCGGTGCTGTGGAACTGCGGCGTGGGCTCCTATCTCGTGGAAAACCCGCCGACCGCGCACAACTGGGCGCTGGGCTGCACCGGCACGCAGGACAAGCCGCCGTCCGGTCATCGAAGCGGCGAAATCGTGTCGCCGGGCAAGCACCTTGCGCCGGAGAGCCTTTACGACGAGCAACTGGCCGAACGGCACTGACGCCACCTCCCCGCTGTCCGCCGCTTAAGGCATTCGGGTGATGCTGCTGTTGGCGGCGGGACAGCCGCCCTGCTCAAGCACAGAAAAGCTGAACTCGGCTGCCAGTTGCAGTTTGCAGTTGCAGACAGGCTTAATCGTCGCGACTACAGTAACTACCCGGTGTCAGAGGGTGACCAGTGTCGGGCCCAGCGGACCCGGGACGATCTACGCACGGGGAGGCGTACATCGTGGCCGACGATCAGGGATCCAGCCTGCCTCCGGTCCGGAGGTACGGCGGCGCGTCGACGGAGACGATGGCGGTCGCGCCATTGCTCGGTGACGGGTATTCGTACGACAGAACGACGCTTGAGGAACTCGCGCGACTCTACGAGGATCTGGGCGACAATTACCGGATAGACCAGACCCGCGCCCGGAGCATCGCGCAAACCCAGCCACCCGCGTGGGATTTCTCCAGCGCCGACAATGCGGAACGGTTCCAGAATTCCGGTCGAGCACTGGTGCGATCTTTGGCGCAATGTGAGCAATACTGCCGCGAGCAGGCGGCGAAATACCGTGCCGCGCTGAAAAAATACTCAGCCGCCGAGGACACGCATTCGACCGACCTCCACCGCGCTGGGGGAAGTCTGTGAGACACCCCCTGGCGCTCGCCGCGATCGTCCTGTGCGCCCTCGCCGGGTGCTCCGGCACGACGAACGGCCGGGCCGCCCCGGACGAGCACGCCAGCCAGGCCGCCGCGGCGACGCCAAGCAGCGAAGCCGACCAAGTGCCCGGACCCGGGGTGCCGAAAGTGACGAACCCCCTCGACGCCGCCCATTTCCAGCAAAACCCCTGCGAATCCTTGACTTCCGCGCAAATCACCGAATTTCTCGGCGACAACCCGCGGGTCAAGCCGGAGCCGCACGGCCCGGGCGGGCCGGCGTGCGGCTGGTTCTCCGAGGCGCAACTGGTGATCTTGTTCCCCGAAGTCCACGGTCTCGGCCTGACGTCGTTGTATCGCGCCAAGGACCGGGTGTACCCGTTCTTCCTGCCTCTTGCGCCCGTCCAGGGATACCCCGTCGTCGCTTACGGCGAAGAAGATCATCGGGCGAGCCGCGGCGAATGCGACGTCTCGATGGGCATCAGCGACCGCCAGACCGTGGTCGTCTCGGTCACGCAATCGGCGGCGCACAAAGGCGAGAAAGACCCGTGCGAATCCGCGCGGGGCGTCGAGGAGAAAGTGCTCGGCAATCTGCGAGGAGGACGCTGATGGCCGGTCGATCGATGACCGCCGCGGAGATCTACCAGAAGATCACCGGCGGGCAGGGACTCGAGTCCCTGAACGCGACCCGCCAGTGCGCGGAGGAGCTCAGCCGGGTCCTGCTGGAGCGGGTCGACGAAATCGCCCGCCTCGCGGAGAAAGTGCGGGCCGGGTGGAAGGGCGTCTCCGCGGAGGAAGCGGCGAATTCGGCTTTCCCGCTGATGGCTGTTTCCGCGGACCACAGCACGAACCTGGTGTTCGCCCAGACCGCGGCGGAGGGACAGCTATCGGCGTTCCAGGCCGTCAAGAACACCGTGAGACCGGTGGGCGACCGGCCGGAACTCACCGTGCAGGACGTGTACGACTCGCTCAGCGGGAAGCCCGGCTACTTCGGCAAACTCGACCAGTGGCAGGCCGACGCCCAGCACAACATCGACGCCTACACCGGCTATCACTCGACGACGGGCGCGAACTCCGATCGGATTCCCGCGCGCTACGCGGACCTGAGCGATGCCGGTGGGTCCGTCGATCTCGCCAGCACCAGCGTGCCGCGGAAACCGGTCGCGGGTCCCGGTGGGCCGAGCGGGAAACCTCCCGACAGCCACCAGCCCGGCTCGACCGAGCCGCCTCCTGCCCCGGCAGGACAAGTTCCGCGCCCCCGAGCGTCGATACCCGGGACGGCCAGCGTCAGCCCGGCTGTCCGCCGCGGCAGTCATGAGCCTGAGCCGTCCGGCCATCTCGCTTCCGCGAGACCACCGGAAACAGTTGCCGCGCAACCGGATTCGACGCATCTCAGTTCGTCCGAATCCAGTTCGCCCGCATTGCCGCCCGGTTATCAGTTCGGGCCGTCCGGTCAGCCGGTCAACCCCCTGGGGCCGAGCGGATTCGTACCGTTCGGCATTCCCGCGCCAGGCAACGGCGGCACTGCGAGCGGCGGTCTCGGTGCGGGAAACCGGGTAGATGCCCGCACCTCTGGCGAATCGGCACCGGTCCGAGGCAACACCGCCGGAACTCCGGGCGCGGCCGGAAAACCCGGCAGCGTGCTCGGAAGCGGAATCCCGGGCAAAGCCAAAGAAAAAGACAAGGAGAAAACCGCTCCGCCCTACCTCCGGGAGGCCGAAGACGTGTTCGGCGGAACCGACGTCAAACCGACGCCTCCGGTGCTCGGGGACCGCTAGGCCGTCGGGGAGGAAGCGGTGCGCGCGACCGAGCTGTCCCTCGACGCCCTCGTCGGCGCGCTCCGGGAAGCCGGGTTCGCCGAGCCGCATCCGGTGTTCTCGGGACGGCTCCGATTCACGGCGGAGGATCAGCGGCTGCGCGAGGCCGTCCGGGGCGAACTGGACTGGCTCGGCCTGACCGAGCACGGCCGGTTCGCCGACGAATTCGAGGACGTGCTCTACGCGCTGGGCCGGGCCGACACCGAATACGTCGCCCACGTCGAGAACCAGGACGTTCGCTACGGCGTGCTGGTCGCGGTCCGGGGCCGGACCGGCGTCAAGGCGTTGTGCTGCGGCGACCGGGTGCGGCTGAAAGTGCTCGACGGGACCCGGAGCCCGGCCGGTGCGCTGGTGGCGAGCCTGCCGCGGTACCGGCCAGCCCAGCTGACCGCGTTCTCTCTCCCCCAGGAGGACTTCCAAGCCGACTTCTCCGCCGACCGCGACGCGGCCGTCCGCCAGGTCGACGCCCTGTTCCAGCAGACCTGTTTCGGCGTCGGCGAGATCACCGTCGTCGTGCGCGAACCGGCTCGGCCAGGGCGCACGGAAGCCGGGCCGCTGAGCTACCTCGACCTCACCGACGGGCGCGTCGCGTTCGAGGTGTCCGGGCCGGAGGAAAACCGGTACATCACGGTGCTGCCCGGCGAGGACAGCCTGCTCACGGACAAGATCGCCGCCCTCCGCGACGGGCTGGCCGACTAGCCAAGGCCCGTCGCCGGAGGTCAGTCGCTCTTCTTGGCCGCCGCCGCATCCGGCTTCTTCTCGGCAGCCGCGGCCGGTGCTTCCTCCGCCCCTGCCGAGGCGGGCTCAGCCGAGCCTGCCTCGGCAGCGGTCTCCGAACCGGCCTCTTCCTTGTCGAAGCTTTGCGGCACCTTCTTGAGGTGCTTGCTCATCGACCGGACCAGGAAGACGACCGCGACCAGGAACAGGATCAGCACCAGCAGGCCGACCGGCGAGGACTTGCCGAAGTCCTCGCCCTGGCCGCCGTTGTCCCCGCTGTCCGGCTGCTGGGCCAATACCAGCGCCGACGCGGTGAGCGGGACGACCGCGACGGCCGGCACACCGAAACTCATGGGCTCACCTTCTCCTTGATGCCTGCGAACAGATCGTCCTCCGGCAGCGTGCTATCCACCAGGGAGCGGTTCAGCTCGTACTCCTCAGTGGGCCACACCTCGCGCTGGATCTCCAGCGGAACGGCGAACCAGCGGCTGGTCGGGTCGATCTGCGTGGCGTGCGCTTTCAGCGCCTCGTCGCGCACCTCGAAGTATTCCGCGCACTCGATCCGGGTCGTCACCCGCTCCATGATGTCGGCGCGGTCCGGGTCCCAGGACTTGAGCCACTCCTCGTACGGCGACTCCAGCCCGGCCTCCTTGAGCGCGGTGTCGAACGCCACCATCCTGGCCTTGGAGAACCCGTGCATGTAGTAGAGCTTGAGCGGCTGCCACGGCTCGCCCGCCTCGGGGAACCGCTCCGGGTCGCCCGCCGCGTCGAAGGCCGCCATCGACACCTCGTGCGTGCGGATGTGGTCCGGGTGCGGGTACCCGCCGTTCTCGTCGTAGGTCGTGATGACGTGCGGGCGGAACTCGCGGATCACGCGGACCAGCGCCTCGGTGGACTCCTCCAGCGGGATCACCGCGAACGAGCCCTCCGGCACCGGCGGAAGCGGGTCGCCCTCGGGCAGCCCGGAGTCGATGAATCCCAGCCAGCGGTGGCTCACGCCGAGGATCTTCGCCGCGCGCGCCATCTCCTCGCGGCGGATCTCGCTCATGTTCGCCAGCACGTCCGGCCGGTCCATGGCCGGGTTGAGAATGCTGCCCGCCTCGCCTCCGGTGCAGGTCACGACCATGACCTCGTGCCCTTCGGCGACGTATTTGGCCATCGTGGCGGCGCCCTTGCTCGACTCGTCGTCGGGATGGGCGTGCACCGCCATCAGGCGCAGTCGCTGCTTGCGGTCTTCTGTTGTCAGCTCGTCGGCTCCCACCATGGTCCGAACGGCCCTTTCCTGTCCTGTTATTCCGTGACACCTGGTTGCGCCTCGGTAAACCGCCCCGGCTCCGCGCCTTCGGAACGGGTCGCGGATACTCGACCAGGGTGGTGCCCCGGACCGGCCGCACCGCCTATTGTCCCCAGGGGTACGACAAGTTTGACCGGAGGCCCGGATTTGCCGAGCGGGGAGACTGTGACCGCCGAGGGCGACGCCATGCCGGCGCGGCCCGCGGACCGGTACGGCACCGCGGGCAAGGGCAAGCCGTCCAAGCGCTGGCGGAGGTGGCTTTTCGTAGCCGTCGCGCTGGTCGTGAGCTGCGCGATCGGCTGGATCTACTACCTCAACCTCGGCAAGACCCCGATCGAAGCGGAGCGCGTCGGCTTCAAGGAACTGCCGAACGACGCGATGCAGGTCACGCTCAACGTCACCCGGGACGACGACAGCAAGCCCGGAGTATGCGTCGTCCGGGTGCGCGACCGCTCCGGCACGGAAAGCGGCCGCCGGGAGGTGCTGGTTCCCGCCGGGGCCAGCCACAGCAGGGTCAGCACAGTGGTGAAGAGCATCGGGACCCCGGTGACCGCCGACGTGTTCGGCTGCTCGTATTCCATACCACGCTATCTGTCAACCCCGTAGCGGCCAACGGAGTGAAATGCGCGGCGAGCGTCCGCTCGGCGTGAAATGGACCGGCGTCGACCTGTCCTGCCGTGATACGCTCGTACACCAGCACGGCCCCCGACGGGCCGTGTTTTTCCTTTATCTCAGCCGCGTGCGTACGCGGTGGCCGGCTTGTACACCCAAGCCTGGCAGGCCCTACGAGGAGATGGTGACCGTGAGCGACACCAAGGTGACCTGGCTGACCCAGGATGCCTACGACAGGCTCAAGCACGAGCTCGACGAAATGATCGAGAATCGTCCGGTCATCGCCGCCCGCATCAACGACAGCCGCGAAGAGGGCGACCTCAAGGAGAACGGCGGCTACCACGCGGCCCGCGAAGAGCAGGGCCAGGCCGAAGCCCGGATCCGGCACCTGCAGGAGCTGCTGCGCAACGCGAAGGTCGGCGAGGCTCCGGACGACGACGGCACGGCGGGCCCCGGCAAGGTGCTCACCGTCAAGTACGACGGGGACGACGAGGAGGAGAAGTTCCTGCTCGCCACCCGGGAGGAAGGCGCGGAGGGCGAGCTCGACGTGTACTCCCCCGAATCGCCGCTCGGCAAGGCGCTGCTCGGCGCCAAGGAGGGCGAGTCCCGCGAGTACGAGCTGCCGAACGGCAAGACCATGAAGGTCACCCTGGTCAAGGCGGTGCCCTACACCGAGTCCTGACTCGTTTCCGCCGAACGCGCGCCCGCCCGGTTTCTCCGTGGCCCGGCGCGCGTTCGGCGGTCTAGCGTGTCTTTCAGCTGAACCACTGGAGGACACCGATGAGCACCATGCCGCTCTGCCTGACCTGCGGGACGCAGTACGCCGCCCCGCGAGCGGACTGCCCGATCTGCGAAGACGAACGCCAGTACGTGCCGCCGGGCGGGCAGAAATGGACCGACCTGGCCACGCTCCGCTCGGACGATGCGCTCAAGCCGAGGGTCGAGGAGCAGGGGCCCGGCCTGATCGGCGTCGGCTCGGATCCGAAGTTCGCGATCGGCCAGCGCGCGCTGCTGGTCCGCGCGGCGAGCGGCAACTTCCTCTGGGACTGCTCCGCCTACCTCGACGACGAGCTGATCGGCAAGATCACCGAACTCGGCGGCATCACCGGCATCGCGATCAGCCATCCGCACTACTACACGACGATGGTCGAATGGGCGCGTGCCTTCGACGTCCCGATCTACCTGCACGAGAACGACCAGCAGTGGATCGGGCGGCCGGACCCGTCGATCCAGCTGTGGACCGGCACGACGCTGCAGGTCTCGCCGGACCTCCAGCTGATCAACCTCGGCGTGCACTTCGCTGGCGGCACCGTCATGCACTGGCCGGACGGCGAGGAAGGCCGCGGCGCGCTGCTGACCGGCGACATCGTGCAGGTGGTCCCGGACCGTACGCACGTCGGTTTCATGTACAGCTACCCGAACCTCATTCCGGAGCGGCCGAGCGTCGTACAGCGCGCCGCGGAACTGTTGGAGCCGTACGCATTCGACGCTCTCTACGGCGCGTGGTGGGACGCCATCGTGCGTACGGACGCCCATAACGTCGTACAGCGCTCCGCGAAGCGCTATCTCACGTACGTGTCCTAGCCGTTCGTTCGAGCAACGGCCGCACTCGCGGCGGCACTGGTGTCGACAGCGCGATCGAAGTCGAGGTACGCAAGACATCCGGCACGCCAACCACTTCGTCGATGACGCGTTGCAGATCGTCGTTGTCCCGAGCGACAAGGCGTACGAAGAGGTCGCCTTGTCCGGTGGTGGCGTGCACTTCGCACACTTCGTCGATCGCAGCCAGTGCCTCCGCGACACCGGCTCGTTTGCCCTGCGCGATTTCCAGCACGGCGAACGCGGTGAGGCTGTATCCCATCGCGGCCAGATCGAGTTCCGGCGGGAAGCCGCCGAGGATGCCGCGTTCGGTGAGCCGGTCCAGCCGTGCCTGCACGGTGCCGCGCGCGACGCCGAGCCGGCGCGCGCATTCGAGCACGCCGAGGCGAGGCGAGTCGGTGAGCAACAGCAGCAGCCGCGCGTCGAGCGAGTCAAGCACCGGTTTTCTCCCTGCGCAGGTTGTCCAAGATGACTGAGCTTCTCCAGGATAAGCTGAACATATTGTCCAGTCGAAACGGAAACCGTTGCGCAGCTTGCCGGGCGCGACTCATGCTCACTGCATGACCTCCACGATGGATCCGCACGGCGCACTCGACGACGTCAGCTACGACCAGCTCCGCCAGCTCGTCGGACTGGTGGACCACGACGCCTCGACCGACCCGTTCCCGGTCAAGGCACTGGACGCGGTGGTCTTCATCGCGGGCAACGCCACCCAGACCGCGTGGTTCTACCAGGTCGCGTTCGGCATGCAGCTGGTCGCGTACTCCGGTCCCGAGACGGGACAGCTCGACCACAAGGCCTTCGTGCTCAAGTCCGGTTCCGCGCGCTTCGTGATCACCGGCGGCGTGAAGCCGGACTCGAAGCTGCTCGACCACCACCGCCGGCACGGCGACGGCGTGATCGACCTCGCACTCGAGACCACCGACGTCGACAAGTGCGTCGAGCACGCCCGCAAGGAGGGCGCGACGATCCTCGAGGAGCCGCACGACGTCTCCGACGAGCACGGCACGATCCGCCGCGCGGCCATCGCGACCTACGGCGAGACCCGGCACACGCTCATCGACCGGTCTCGCTACAACGGCATTTACCTGCCCGGCTTCGAGCCGCGCGAGGGCACCGTCAAGCGGCCCGAGGGCGCGCCGAAGCGGCTGTTCCAGGCGGTCGACCACTGCGTCGGCAACGTCGAACTCGGCAAGATGGATTACTGGGTCGACTGGTACCACCGCGTCATGGGCTTCGTGAACATGGCGGAGTTCGTCGGCGACGACATCGCCACCGACTACTCGGCGCTGATGAGCAAGGTGGTGTCGAACGGCAACCACCGGGTCAAGTTCCCGCTCAACGAGCCGGCGATCGCGAAGAAGAAGTCGCAGATCGACGAGTACCTCGAGTTCTACGAGGGCGCCGGCTGCCAGCACATCGCGTTGGCCACCAACGACATCATCGCCACCATCACCGCGATGCGCGCGGCGGGCGTCGAATTCCTCGACACCCCGGACTCGTACTACGACGACCCCGAGCTGCGCGCCCGGATCGGCGAGGTGCGCGTGCCGATCGAAACGCTGAAGGAGCACCGGATCCTGGTCGACCGCGACGAGGACGGCTACCTGCTGCAGATCTTCACCAAGCCGATCGGCGACCGGCCCACCGTGTTCTACGAGCTCATCGAGCGGCACGGTTCGCTCGGCTTCGGCAAGGGCAACTTCAAGGCCCTGTTCGAGGCCATCGAGCGGGAGCAGGAGCGCCGCGGCAACCTCTGATCCGTATCCTGTTTTCTCCCGGCCCGTCCGCGATCCTCGCGGGCGGGCCGGTTTTTATTACGGCGCGCAACCGGAAGTTCGCGTACAGTAGTCGACATCACGTAAGAAACCGCGCCGCGCGGACAATTCGGAACCGCGCGGAACCGACGGGGTCGCGCGTCCGTCATTCTGGAGAAGTCACCGTGGAGAAGGGGGCCCGATGCCGGACAGCGTCGACGCCAGCGAGCAGATGATCGAGGGCTGGACCAAGCAGCTCCAGCAGACCGCTGCCCGCTACCAGGCGATGGCCGAGCGCATGCAGGGCCAAACCGTCACCGAACGGTCGAAGGACGGTTCGGTCGAGGTCACCGTGGATGCCAAGGGGCTGCTCAAGAACCTGGTGCTCGCGGACTCCGCGGCAGGCAAGAAGATGGCCGAGGTCTCCGCCGAGGTGATGCGGCTCGTGCAGCGCGCGCAGGCCCGGATCCCCGAACTGTTGCAGCAGGCCGCGGCCGAGACCGTCGGCGGCGATCAGACCACGGAAACGCTGGTGGCCGACGCGCAGAAGACGTTCCCCGCGCCGCCCGCCGAGGAACCGGCCGAGTCCGCATCGGACCGGGTGCGCCGGTTTTTGCCGGAGGACGCCGAAGAAACGGCTGCCGCAGCGCCGCCCCCGCCGCGTCCGGCAGGTCCGCCGGCACCACCGCCACCGCCTCAGCAGCAACGCCGCCGCCGGAGTTCGTCGGACGAGGACGACGACTTCGGCGGATCGATCCTGTCCTGACTCGAAGCCGTCGCAGGGGAAAGAAAAACCATGGCACCCAGGGGTTATGAGATCGGCGGCGATCTCGAGGCGCACGCTCGCCAGCTCGACGCACTCGCCGACGGGCTCAAGCAGGCTGTCGACGCCGCGCACCAGGTCAGCATGCCGACCGACGCGTACGGCATTCTCTGCCAGCCGTTCCGGATGATGCTCGACCCGGTCGAGAACTACGGGATCGAGGCACTGCAGAACACCGTCACCGCGATGGACGCGCAGGCGCAGAAGGTGCGCGACGCGGCGAAGGCGTACGACAGCTACGAAGGCGAAGCCGCCGGTTCGATGAAGGCGAGCGACTGATGCCCGACGCCAATCCGCTGGTCGTCGAGTCCAAAAAGGACGGCGACGGGCCGGGGCCGTTCACCGAGGGCAACGGCGATTACGGCTACGCCACCGGCATCAACATCGCCGAATCGGCGACGGACGCGTTCAAGGGGATCGCGGACGGCGACTGGGTTTCCGGCGGGCTGGGCGTCGCGAGCCTCGCCGGCGAGATCGCGGGCGCGGCGATCGACCCGTTCGGCTACCTGATGTCGTCGGTGGCGTCGTTCCTGATGGAGCACGTGCAGCCGCTGAAGGACATGCTGGACTCGGTCGCGGGCAATCCGCCGGTGATCCAGTCCTATGCCGACACCTGGGGCAACGTCGCGAAAGCGTTGCAGGAACGGCAGAAAGACCTCGAGAACGCGGTCAAGACCGGCACCGCGGAGTGGAAGGGCGACGGCGCGGACGCCTACCGCAAGTCCGCGGCGGAGGCGGCCGAGGCGATCGGCGGCGCGGCGACGGTCGCGAGCGCGATCGGCACCGTGACCATGATCATGGGCCAGGTCGTCGCCTTCGTGCGCGGCCTGGTGCGGCAGCTCATCGCGGATCTGGTGGGCAAGCTGATCTCCTGGGTCATGGAGGAGGTGTTCTCGCTCGGGTTCGGGACGCCGCTGGTGGTCGCGCAGGCCGTCACGGCGATCTCCAAATGGGGCGAGAAGATCAGCGAACTGCTGACGAAGCTGTGCGAGACCATGCGCCGGGTCTCGCCGCTGCTCGGCAAGCTCGCCGAGGTGTTCACGAAGATCATCAAGGTGCTGGGCAAGCTGGCCGGCAAGGTCACCGGCCTCGACGTGATCAGCACGAAGAACATCAAGGCGGGCGGCTTCTTCCACCGCGGCGGTTCCGGCGGCGGCGGTGCGGGCGGCTCCGGCGGCGGTCATCACGGCGGATCCGGCGAAGGAGACGCGGATCCCGCCTCGCCGTCGAGTTCACGGCGCTCCAACGGGTCGGGCGACTCCGACGGCGGCGACGGTTCGACCGGCAGCCACAACAGCTCAGAAGGCGCGGACGGCTCCGACGCGCCCGGCGATCACCCGGGCGATTCCGGCAGCCACAACGGATCCGACCGTCCGAGCAGCGACAGCCCGTCCTCGTCCGGCTCGCATTCCTCTTCCCCGGACAGTGCCGGACCGTCCACAATAGACACTGTGACGTCGTCGACTCGGCGCGGTTCCGACAGCCCCGGCGGGAGCCACTCCGACCCGAGCCCGTCGACATTCGCCGGTGATTCGAGCCCGGTGGGCGGCGGGGGAAGCGGTCCCTCGGACACTTCGTACTCGCCGCGAAGCTCTTCGCACAGTGATGGCCCGTCCTCGGTCAGCGCTCCGCCCAGCCACGCCAGCGGGGCTCCATATTCCGGCGGATCGTCCTCGGGCGGCGGCACGCATTCCGGCGGCAGCGAGCCGAGTCCGCATCATTCGAGCAGCAACGACTCGACGTCGGCGAGCGGGTACGCCCCGCCTCGCGCGGACGCGCCTTCTCCGCAATCCGCTCCCCCGCAGCACCTCCGCTCGAACGACGGGGGTGGTTCGGCACCGAACCAGACCCCGGCGGGCGGCGGAATTCCGCAGCAGGGCGGCGGCGGCAGCCCGACCAGCGCCCCGGCTGGCGGCGGTCCGGCACCTCGGCCCACCGGCAGCGGCTGGACCGGGACGCCGGGGACGCGGGCTCCCGAAGTCGCGCCGAACCGGGTTCCGGACAGCGGTCCGTCGGGGCGGCGGCCGAGCGGCGGGCCGAGCCCGGCGGACGGCGGCGGGCCGGGTCGCACTCCGGATCGTTCCGGGCCCGGCTCGCAGCGGTCCGGTGACGGTGGCTTTTCCCCGCAACGACCTTCCGACGGTGGTTCGACCCCGTCGCGCGGCGACGGCGGGTCTTCCGCGCAACGGCCCACTGGCGGCGGGTCAGCCCCGTCCCGCACCGGCGACGGCGGATCCCCTTCGCAACGGCCCTCTGACGGCGGATCAGCCCCGTCGCGCACCGGCGACGGCGGATCCCCTTCGCAACGGCCCGCCGACGGCGGATCAGCCCCGTCGCGCACCGGCGACGGCTCCACCCCGCAACGGCCCGAGGGCGGCGGTTCTTCGCCGCAGCGTCCGGCGGATTCGTCGAGCGGCGGTCCGCAGCGGCCTGGCGACGGTGACGTCGGGCAGCCCAAACGTCCTGGCGCCGAACCGGGTCTCGGCCGTTCGGAGCCCGCACCGGCGTCCGGCGGCGGATCGTCCGCGTCGGGGAACCGCGGGTCCGGCGACGGCTCCGCGCCCCCGGCCGCGGCGGCCGTCGCGACGGGTCCCGGAGCTCAGCGCGGCGGTCCGGAAGCAGGAGGTGGTGCGAGGCGTCCCGATGGCTCGCCTGAGCCCGTCGCACGCGGCGGTGCGCGTACTGACGCGCCGCCCGCCAAACCCGGCGAGATCAACAGTCCACAACGGACTGGAAAAGAATCCCCGGCGCAGAACGGCAAACCGAACGTCGACGAGTCCGGGAAGCCGAAGGAAGGCGGGAAGCCGGAGAACACCGCGCCGGAGAAGAAGCCCGGCGACGCGGAACACAAGCCGGGCGAGGACCACAAACCAGGCAGCGACACGCCCGAGCGCAAGCCGGACCACGCCGACCCGGAGCGCCACGAACCGAAGCAGCACGACTCGGACGGGTCGAACCACCACGACAACTCCGACGGCACTCCGCCGCACCACGACGAGCCGCTGTCGCCGGACGAGGTCAATCACCGGCACGCCGAGGACACCCCGGCAGGCAGCTCGTACCACCGCGACGACCCGGAACTCGGCGACCTGCCGCACCGCGTCCAGCCGGATCCGGACGGGCGCTACACGGTCGACGTGCACGTCACGGCGGACGGGCACGCCCGCATCGGCGACCGGCTGTACACGCCGGAAGAGTTCGCGGACATCCTGCGGCACAACGGAAATTACGACGGCAGGCCGATCCGGCTGATCGGCTGCGACGCCGGGTCAAACGATTTCGCGCACCGGCTGTCGCGCGACCTCGACACCGAGGTGCTGGCTCCGAGCAAGCCCGCTTGGACCGACTCGCGCGGCCATGTCTTCTCCTCCGACTACGAAATCGGCCCCGACGGACGCATGCGACCGCGGATCCCGCCGGACGGCGAATGGTCGGTGCACCGTCCCGACGGTACGGCGCACCGCGTCGGCGACGACGGGTTCGCCCCGGACGGCAAGCACCACGACCCGCACGACGTCGACGCCGACGGCTCCCGGCATCGCGGCGAAGACGGGGACGACGACGACCTCGACTGGCGCGACCGGCCCGGACCGGACGGCCGCACGCCGCGGGAAAACCTCGCCGACCCGGAATACATCAAGAAGCACTACTACGAGTGGACCGACCAGAAAACCGGGCGCACGGAGCTGCGGATCAAGCATTCCGCGGTCGATCCGGAGAACCCGCCGCATCCGGTGGACCTCGTCGACGGCAAGCCGGTGTTCAAGCACGACCGGCCGGCGGCGGAGTTCATGGGGTACGACGACGCCCGGTCGGGCACCCACGCGCCGCAACGCGGGGACGGGACGGCACCGGAGCACGACGCGGGCAACGGGCAGCACCAGGGCGACGGCGCCGGGCAGCACGACCGGCACGACGCCGGGGACGGCCAGCATCCCGCCGAGCAGCACGTGCCCGGGACGCATTCCGACACGTCGAACTGGCGGGAGAAGGACTACGAGGCGATCGACGAGAAGGTGCGCGATCGCGAAACCAAGTACCACGAGCTGAACGACACCCCGAAAGATTCTCCCGAGTGGAAGGACGCGCACAACGCGAAGAACGACGCGTCCGAGAAGCTGGGCGAGGAAGCTTCCGGGCACGCGGTGCGCGACCGGCTGCACCGCGAGTTCAGCCTGGCCCACCCCGACCAGAACTTCGACGTCCGGGAGCACCCGGACGCGCCTGAGGGCAGTCACCGCTACCAGATCGTCGACGGCGACGGGAACGTGCGCGCGGACATCACGCCGCGGCATCCGATCGACGGCGAGAAACCCGGGGCCGGGAACTTCGACCACATCTGGGAGGTCGACTACCACAACGGCGGCGAACCGCACTACATCGTGCACGAGGCGAAGGGGCCGGGCGGCCAGCCCAGCACCCGGTACGTGCCCGAGGACATGCGCACTTACCGGCAGGGCCACCCGAAGTACTTCGACGACATCGTCAAGAAAATGGCCCATACCGACCCCGACCTCGCGGACGCGCTCGAACGTGCGAAGCTCCAGAAGAGGCTCGATTATGTGGAGGTGCGGGCGTTGGTCGACCAAACCGAGCGCACGCACAAGAACCTCGGCTACGCCTACAAACCCTTCAACGGTTACGACTACCAGTCGCCGCTGACCCCAGCGTCCGGTGAGGAATGAGATAGATGACCGCCGTTCCCAGGCACTCCGTCAGCATCGACGTCGCGTGGAAGCAGATCGAGAAGTTGTCGCCGCAGGTGGCCTTCTACTTCGACTACATCGAGAAGGACACCAGCGCGCTGGCGAACGTGCTGCGCCGGGAGCTGATGCTCGCGCAGTACCGCAGCGTCGTCGATCCGGACGCCGAGGACCCGGACACGTGGAACGACCTCGGCCTCGCCGCACAGGCCGCGGCAGCCGCGTTCACCGCGGCGTGCGCGCCGGAGGGACAGGAGGTCGACGCGGTGATCGGCCGCCCGCGGCGCTTCGCCGCCACCGGCCCGACTCCGCGCACCGACCCGGCCGCCTGGCTCACCGCGGCCTGGCTCGCCGTCATCCAGCGGGACGACGTGCTGATCCAGCAACTGGCCGCGGTGCCGCTCGACGTGCTGCGCGCGTCCGGCATCGAGCACGACGCTTACATGTACCCGTGGGTCGAGACGCTGCAGACGTTCCTCGCGCACCGCGAAGTCACCCCGGAGATGTTCCTGCCCGCGATGGACGGGACCGACCCGGACACCGCGCAGTTCACGCCGCCCGCGGCCATGTTGCAGCTCGTGTACCCGCCGATCCGGATGTTCTACTACGTGCTGCGCCGGGATTCGGAGAAGTTCGCCGAGGCGTTCGTCTCCGCGCTGGAGCGGCACCGCGAGTTCTGGACCGCGCAAGACCGCGACACCGACCCGGAAGGCTTCCTCGCGCTGGCGCCGCTGGCGGTGGCGGTGCTGGCCCGTTCGGTCGGGATGACGTTCGACGTGCAGTCCGGTTACACGCCGGCCAACCTGCTCGCAGGCATCATCCCGCCGCAGAACGGCTGATCGGAATGAAGCGTTCGTCCGGTGAGGAGCCGCTGAACCCATGACCCGGCCACCGGTGCCGCTCACCGCTGCCCAGCAGCAGGAGCTCGTCCAGCAGATCGGCCAGACGGCCGCGGCCGCGCTGCCCGCGGGCTGGCAGCAGTTGCAGGTCCTCTGCCGCGCCGCGGGACGGCACGTGGAAGTCGACGTCGCCGTGCTCGCTCCGGACAACCGGACCTATCCGGTCCAGCCGCATCCGGACCTGCCGCGGCTGTTCGGCGTGCTGCGCACCGGGATGTACCAGCCGGGCCGCGGCACGTGGCTCAGCGCGACGCTCGTGTTCTCGCCGCAGCGGCCGCCGTACACGGACTATCAGCCGGACGTCGAACCTCGGTGGCGGCAGCTGCCTCCGCCGATCGGTTTCCAGGACGAGCTGCGGTTCTTCCCGCGCGAGGACCGGTTCGTGCCGCCGTGGTTGCGGCAGCGCGCCGGTGCGGTCGCGCCGCCGGGTGCTGTTCCAGGACAACCGGTTCCGCCGCCCGTGCCTGGCCCGGCCCAAGTGCCGCCGTTGCCGGGCACGGAGAATCCGCCGGTCTCGGCTGAGCCTGCTCCTGGGCAAGCCGGTTCAGTTCCCGCGCTCCCCGTCGACGAACCCAGCACGCCTCCGCCGCTGCCCACCGAACCCCCGCCGCTGCCCGATTTCGAACAGGCCGCGTCGGCATCGGCTGGCGATGAGGCGCAATCCGAGCCAAGCGAAGCCGCGGCGGCCGAGGTCGCTCCCGAAGCAGACGGAGCGCCTGCGGAGCCGGAAAACGTTCCCGGGGAAGAAAAACCGGCTGCTTCCGAGCCGGAATCCGTTGTCTCCGAACGAGATTCGGCGAGTCCAGCGGCCGAACTGCGCACTCCGCGGGTTTACGACGGGTTCGACGAGGCCGGTAATCCAGTTGTCGAACGGGAAGCGTTGTCGCCGGAGGAGCGCGAACGCGTCCTCGCCTACCTCGACAGCGCACCGGTCATCCTGGCGTCACGCAGCAAAGACACCGACGCCTTCGATCCGTCGCGCACGGACGCGGTCCCGCTGAATTTCCGGACCGACGGCAGCTGGGTGTGGCCCGGTGCGGTCGCCTACTACCTGCGTGAGCACGGCATTGCGCCGGATCCGGAGCTGGTCGAGCACATCCGGGCGGCCGGGTACGTCGTGCCCGAGGTGGACGAAGCGACACAGGAACAAATGCTGGCCGCGATGACCAGCCCACCCGCTGAGGAAAGCCGTCCCAGCGAAGCGGAGGCTCCGAAAGATCCGGAGCAACTGCTGAGCGAAATCTCGGCAGCGCTCGTCGCGGCGGCTCCGGAGGGCTGGCAGCGGATCGCCTTCGACTTCATGGCGCTGGGCAGGCACGCGAACCTCGCGTGCGGCGCGCGGATGGCGGACGGGAGCACGCAGCAGGTCCCCGTTGCGCGGGAGCTGGCGAAGCCGCTGGCTGAACTGCGCCGCGGCAAGTACGTCCAAGGCCGGGGCACCTGGTACACGCTCTCGCTGGTCATCGACCCGCCGTCGCACTACCAGGCCAGCTTCAACGAGGACGACGAACCGGCCTTCCACACGCCTCCGCGCCCCGAGGACTACGCACTGGACCAGGAGCTTTACCCCCGAGACGAGGATTACCTCCCGCTGTGGTTCAGCGCCCGGCTCCCGGACCGTCCACAGTAGACTTCCTCAGCTGACGATCGTGAACCCGGCGTCGGCGAGCGCGGCTTCGACCTCCTTGCAGTGCTCCGGGCCGCGGGTTTCCAGGGCGAGGGCGACGTCGACCTCGCCGAGGGCCAGGCTTCCGGAGATGCGGGAGTGCTCGACGTCGAGGACGTTCGCGCCCAGGTCTTTCACGCCCGACAGCACCGAAACCAGCGAGCCCGGCCGGTCCGGCACGCGCAGGTGCAGCTTGAGGTAGCGGCCGCCGGCCGTCATGCCGTGCTGGATGATCTGCTGGAGCAGCACGGGGTCCACGTTGCCGCCGGAAAGGATCGCCACCACCGGCGCCTCGAAAGCACCGGGATGCTGCAAAAGCGCCGCCACCGAAGCGGCACCGGCCGGTTCGACGACCAGTTTCCGTCGCTCCAGGCACAGCAATACCGCGCGGGACAAGGATTCCTCGGTGACCGTCACGACGTCGTCGACCAGCGACTGCACGTGCGCGTAGCTGACCTTGCCCGGCTCGCCGACCGCGATCCCGTCCGCCATCGTGTGCACGTCGCGCAGCCGGACCGGCCCACCGGCCGCCAGCGACGACGGATACGCGGCGGCGTCCTCGGCCTGCACGCCGATCACCCGGATCTCCGGATGCATCGCCTTCACCGCCGCCGCGACGCCGCCGACCAGCCCGCCGCCGCCGGTCGGGACCAGGATCGTTTTCACCCCCGGCACCTGCTCGAGAATTTCGAGCCCGACAGTGCCCTGGCCGGCGATGATGTCGGGGTGGTCGAACGGGTGGATGAAGACCGCGCCAGTGCGTTCTGAGAACGCGATGGCCTCGGCGAGGGTCTCGTCGACGACGGCGCCGTGGAGGTGGACCTTCGCGCCATACCCGCGGGTCGCCGCAAGTTTCGGCAGCGGAGCGCGCAACGGCATGAAGACAGTCGAGGAAATGCCAAGCAGCGACGACGCCAGCGCGACCCCCTGCGCGTGGTTTCCGGCGCTGGCCGCGACGACGCCGCGCGCGCGTTCCTCGGCGGTCAGCCCGTGGATGCGGGTGTAGGCGCCGCGGATCTTGAAAGAACCGGTGCGCTGCAGGTTCTCGCATTTGAGGTACACCGGGCCGCCGTGCAGCCGGCGCAGGTCGCGGCCGTGCTCCATCGGCGTGACGCGGGTGATGCCCTCGAGAAGCTTCCGAGCTTCCTGGATGCGCTCGACGCTGACCAGTTCCATGGCGCCGATGATGCCACCGACGGACGGCCGGGGTGCGCCGCCCGCCGGACCGG
This sequence comes from Amycolatopsis sp. NPDC104775, assembly GCF_055583325.1. NCBI lineage: Bacteria > Bacillati > Actinomycetota > Actinomycetes > Pseudonocardiales > Pseudonocardiaceae > Amycolatopsis > Amycolatopsis sp. NPDC104775. The sequence continues at coordinate 178,056 of NZ_JBVJOE010000002.1, read as the reverse complement.
TACCCTGATAACGGCAGCCCACACCGATCAGGGAGTGCGACCATGGCACGCGCGCAGCACGGGACCACCGCACGGGCGAAGTCCCGCACCGGTCTGCTGCCGCTCGCCGCGGGCATCCTGTCCGCCGTGGCCCTCACCGGAGCCGCCTTCGCGACCGTCGAGGCGGCCGGCTGCGGGGGCCCCGCCCAGTACATCCGGCACGACAACCACATCGAACTGGTCGGCGGCTGCGTCAACGGCACCGACCTCCCGACGACGACCGGAACCCGGCAGGCCAACGCGGCGCAGGAGAACAGCAAGCCCTGAGGCTGGCTGGAGTTTCGGGCGCTGGACGGCTTGAGCTGAGGTCGGGTGGCGAGAAGCTGCTTGCTCGTGGGCAGTCAAGCGGCCGGAGACCTGAGGTGGACGGCTGCGGCGAATCGCGCGGCTGCCCTCGTTGAAGCGCCTTGTCGCGGAAATTTAGTGCGCTGCGTCAGCCGAAGGCGTCCCGGTCAAAACCGTCCGCCGTCCGCCGCTTCCTAGCGCGATCCAAAAGCTCCCTCCGGCCGCAAAAACGGGGCACCGGAAACCATCCCGGTGCCCCGCGCCGAGCCAGACTCAGCCCAGCGCCTGCGTCAGGTCCGCCACCAGGTCGCGGCCGTCCTCGATGCCCACCGACAGCCGGATCAAGTCCTCCGGGACTTCCAGCGTCGAGCCTGCCGTCGAGGCGTGCGTCATCTTCCCCGGGTGCTCGATCAGGCTTTCGATGCCGCCGAGGGACTCCGCCAGTACGAACAGCTTCGTGCGGGACGCGACCTCCAGCGCCGCCGCCTCACCGCCTGCCACGCGGAAGGACACCATGCCGCCGAAGCGGCGCATCTGCTTCGCCGCTGCCTCGTGGCCGGGGTGTTCCGGCAGGCCCGGGTAGTAGACCTTGGTGACCTTCGGGTGCTTCGCCAGGGTGCGCGCGATCAGTTCCGCGTTGTCGCTGTGCCGTTCCATCCGCAGGGCGAGCGTCTTGAGGCCGCGCAGGGTCAGCCACGCGTCGAACGGGCCGGGGACGGCACCGGCGGCGTTGCGCAGGTAGAAGAGCTGCTCGCGCAGTTCGTCCTCGTTCGTGACGACCGCGCCGCCGACGACGTCCGAGTGGCCGCCGAGGTACTTGGTGGTGGAGTGCACCACGATGTCCGCGCCGAGGGCCAGCGGCGTCTGCAGGTACGGCGTGGCGAAGGTGTTGTCCACGACCAGCCGCGCGCCCGCGTCATGAGCGGCGCCGGCCAGAGCGGCGATGTCGGCGATGCCCAGCAGCGGGTTGGTCGGCGACTCGCACCAGATCAGCTTGGTCTCCGGGCGCATCGCGGCCCGTACCTCGTCAATCCGGCTCAGATCGGCGACCGTGTGCTCGACGCCCCACAGGCTGAGCACCTTGTCGATCAGCCGGAAGGTGCCGCCGTACGCGTCGTTGCCCAGCACCAGGTGGTCACCGGGGCGCAGGACCGTGCGCAGTACCGCGTCGGACGCTGCCATGCCGGACGCGAACGCCAGCGTGTGCCGGGCACCCTCCAGCGAGGCGAGTGCTTCCTCCAGCGCGGTCCGCGTGGGGTTCGCGGTGCGCGAGTACTCGTAGCCGCCTTCGCGGGTACCGCCCACGCCGTCCTGCGCGTACGTGGACGTCTGGTAAATCGGCACGATGACCGCACCCGTGCGGGGATCGGGCTGCTGCCCGGCGTGGATCGCGCGTGTTTCAAAACCCAGGACGGAGTAGTCGTCGGCCATGGTTCCCAGGGTACGGGGCACCCCCGACAATCCCATCAGCTGGGAGGCAACTCACCATGCGGGAGGGCTGCCGGTACAAAACCCGCACCGGCAGCCCCGCGCTCACCAGCCCTGCGGCGCCGGGTAGCCGCCCTGAGCGGGGGCGTCCGGGCGGTAGTTGACCCAGTCCGCGGTCGGCTTCACGATCGCCAGCACCAGGGTCGCGATCGGCGGGATCAGCGCGATCAGGGAACCGCCGATGCCCGCCCCGAGCATCCGGGCGCTGCCCGAGTACCCGGCGGACATGACTCCGACGAAGACGACGCTCAGCACGGTGTAGGCGATCACCAGCCCGCACCCGATGATCGTGCACAGCCGGGCGGCGGGCTTGTGCAGGAACAGGCCGACGCCGCCGAAGAGCAGCAAGCCGACCAGCACCACGTTCACCACGATCGACACGTACAGCTGCCACACCGTGATGTGGACGCTCGCCACCGCGACCACGGCGACGATGAGCTGGATGATCGCGAAAATGGCCCCGATGATCGCGAGGATCCCGGCGATGATCGCGGTCGCGCCGTTCGGCTTCTGCTGGTACACGCCAGGCCCGCCCTGGTAAGCCGGGTACGGCTGGCCGGCAGGCGGGGCGAACGGCTGTTGCGGCGCGCCCGGGTACGGCTGCGCCGGCGTCGGCTGGCTCGCCGGGTACGGCTGCCCGGGGAACGGGCCGCTCTGCGGCTGCTGGGGCTGGCCCTGCGGGTTCTGGGGGTAGGTCACGGGGAGTCCTCGGTGCATCTGGTCCCGCCGGACGGCGGGTGGAGTGCCTGTATCGTGCCAGGTCCAGCGCGGTTTCGGGGCGGAATTACCACTGTCGCGAGGGTGATGAAACAGGCACTACCGGTGCCCGGTAACGCAGATAGCCGAAGGTGCGCGGCAACCCGGCCAGCACCAGCACGAGCAGCACCGCCACCGCCAGCGTGACGCGGTCCAGCGCGGCGAAATTCTCGAACCGCAGCAGTGTCCGCAGGTATTCGAGGTACGCCGGGGAACCGTCCAGCGCGGGCTCCAGCAGGAGCGCGCCGAGTGCGAGCAACGCGCCCGCGATCAGCAGTACCGCGCCGGCTGTCGCGCGGAAAAAGGTCGCGATCGCGCCGATCAGCAAGACCAGCGAAGCGGCGAGGTACGCGGCGAGATCGGCGAGCGTCAGCGGGGACAGGTCGCCGAGGCTGAATCCGGACGGAATGTCGAGGAACAGCCTGGCCGGAAGGTAGCCGGACGTCACGGCGGCGACGAGCCCGAACAGCCCGGCCGTGATCGCGGTGCTCCCGTTCGGCCGGTACGGCGCCGGTTTCGGTTTCGCCACGGAGGATTCCCGCTCCCGCTGCCGTGCCGGAAGTCCGTGCAGGCCGCTCACGGCAGGTCCCCCTCGGGCTGGAAAAGCGATTCGGACGGCGCCCACCCTAGCCGGGAAACGCACGGTTGGGGACCGGCGCGAGGGTATGCGCGCCGCAATTCCCCCGGCTGCCGGAATGGCCGGGAAAAGGCCACGAGATTGGCGGGAATCCCGCGAAAAAAGGACCGGAAACGACGAAGGGCGCCGCCGTCGCGAGACGGAGGCGCCCTTCGCGGAAATTCAGCGGCTCACCACTGCTGCGGCGGCTGCTGGCCCGGCTGGCCGTAGCCCGGAGGGGGCTGCTGCCCGCCCGGCGGCGGGTACTGGCCCGGCTGACCGAAACCGCCCGGCTGCTGCGGCGGCTGGCCATAGCCCGGCTGCTGGCCCGGCTGGCCGTAACCGGGAGGCGGCTGCTGGCCGTAGCCCGGCTGCGGGAAACCGCCGCTGCCCGGGTTCGGGCCGCCCGGCTGCTGCCCGAAGCCCGGCTGCGGGAAGCCCCCGCTGTTCGGGTTCGGACCGCCGGGAGGCGGGAAACCGCCGGACTGCGGCTGGCCGTAGCCCGGCTGTCCGCCGCCGAAACCGCCCGGCTGCTGCGGGCCGCCGGGGCCGCCCGAGGACGAACCGAGGCCGACGTACTGCGAGGTGGCCGGGATGATCGCGACCACGCCGATGATCAGGATGATGATGCCGAGGATCAGCGTCAGCATGCCGCCGCCGCTCGTCGCGCTGGAGCCGCTGCCGCCGTACTTGTCGACGAAGGAGCTGCTGACCGAGGTCCCGGCCTTCGCCAGGATCGAGAACAGCAGCAACAGCACGCCGCCGACCAGCACGCCGATCGGAGCGAGCTTGCGCAGCACGGCCGCGCGCGAGGCGAGCGCCAGAGCGACGCCGCCGGCCAGCGCGATCACCGCTCCGACCAGGATCATGATCACGTAGAAATACAGCGTGCCCGGCGAGGCGAGACCGGCCTCGTCGAACAGCTTCTGGTACCGGCTCGAGCTGTCGTACAGCTTCGAGTAGTCGCCGGTGTCGCTCAGGTAGCTGAACGAGACGATCAGCGCGATCAGGCCGAGCACCGCGGTTACGCCGCCGGCGATGTAGCCGTACAGCGCGTTGCCGCCGCCGCTCGACTGCGCGGGGGCCGCGCCGAACGGAGCGGGCTGGCCGAAGCCCTGCGGACCCGGCTGGCCCGGCTGCCCGAACGCGCCCTGCGGCGGGGTGCCGAAGCCGCCCTGGTCGAAGCCGCCCGGCTGGCCGAAGCCCTGCGGCGGCTGGCCCGGCTGCCCGGGCTGACCCGGCTGGCCGAAGCCCTGCGGGGCGCCGAACCCGGCGACCGCGGCCGGGTTGTCCGCCGCGCTCGGCGGCGGGGCGTACGGGATGTTCTGCGGCTGCTGGCTCGGCGGGACCAGCTGCGTCGATTCGGCGTTGCCCTCGGCGCTCGCGGGGTTCACCACCTGGGTGGCGTTCGAGTCAGCCGGCTGTCCCGGCTGCACGACCTGCGTCGGTTCCGGGGTGTCGCCGAAGGCGCCGCCGCCGTGCGCGGGCTGCTGCGGCTGGCCCGGCTGGACCACCTGGGTCGGCTCCGACGCGCCGAAGGGACTGTCCTGCTGCGGTGTAGGACCACTCGACGGGCCCTGCGGCGGCTGCTGGCCGCCGTCCCAGGGCTGGTTCGGTGGCTGCGGAGCACTCATGTGGGTCTTGAACCCCCTTGACGAGGACGCGAAAAAGTTCTATTCGGCCGTAACGCTATCGGATGCCCGGCCGGGACGCGCGCAGACGCCCCGGCTGGTCGCCGTGAGGTTCGGCCTATCGGCCCGCGAGGAACGCGAGCAGATCGTGCCTGGTGACGACGCCCGCGGGCTTGCCGTCGATCAGCACCAGCGCGCCGTCGGCCCCTTCGAGTGCCTTCATCGCGGCGCTCACCTGCTCGCCGGCCCCGATCGTGGGCAGCGGCGGCGACATGTGCGTTTCCAGCCGGTCGGCCATCTGGGCCTTGCCGGTGAACAGCGCGTCGAGCAGGTCGCGCTCGTTGACCGCGCCGACCACCTCGGCGGCCATCACCGGCGGTTCGGCGCTGACCACGGGCATCTGGCTCACCCCGAATTCCGCCAGGATGGCCACCGCTTCGGCCACCGTCTCGTTCGGGTGCGAGTGCACGAGGCTGGGCAGCGCGCCGGACTTGCGGGTGAGCACGTCGCCGACCGTCGCGCCGGAGGAATCCGGCGGGAGGAAGCCGTAGGACGACATCCAGGCGTCGTTGAACACCTTGGTGAGGTAGCCGCGGCCGCCGTCGGGCAGCAGCACGACCACGACGTCGTCCTCGGTCAACCCCTCGGCGAGTTTCAGCGCGGCGGCCACGGCCATCCCGCACGAACCGCCGACGAGCAGGCCTTCCTCGGTGGCCAGCCGGCGCGTGATCTCGAAGGAGTGCGCGTCGCTGATCGGGATGATCTGGTCCGCGACGTTCCGGTCGTAGGTCTCCGGCCAGAAGTCCTCGCCGACGCCCTCGACCAGGTACGGCCGTCCGGTGCCGCCGGAGTACACCGAGCCCTCGGGATCGGCCCCGACGACCTGGACGCGGCCGTCGCTGACCTCCTTGAGGAACTTGCCGGTGCCGGAGATGGTGCCGCCGGTGCCGACGCCCGCGACGAAGTGGGTGATCTTGCCGTCGGTCTGCCGCCAGATCTCCGGGCCGGTGGAGTGGTAGTGGCTGGCCGGGTTCTCCGGGTTGGCGTACTGGTTGGGCTTCCAGGCGCCCTCGATCTCGCGCACGAGCCGGTCGGACACGTTGTAGTAGGAGTCGGGGTGCTCCGGAGCGACCGCGGTGGGGCACACGACGACGCGGGCGCCGTACGCGCGCAGCACGTTGCGCTTGTCCTCGCTCACCTTGTCCGGGCAGACGAACACGCACTGATAGCCCTTGCGCTGGGCGACCATGGCGAGCCCGACCCCGGTGTTGCCCGAGGTGGGCTCCACGATCGTGCCCCCGGGGCGCAGTTCTCCGGACGCCTCGGCGGCCTCGATCATCCGCAGCGCGATGCGGTCCTTCACGCTGCCGCCCGGGTTGACGTACTCGACCTTGGCGAGCACGAGCGGCTTGAGCCCCCGCGTCAGCGAATTCAGCTTGACCAGCGGGGTGTTGCCCACGAGGTCCACGATGTGTTCTGCGTACTCCACGCGACCAGCCTAAACAGGCGAGGCCCGGACCGGCTAGCTCGGGACCAGCCGGAGCCAGCCGTCGTCGCCGGGTTCCTCCGCCCATCCGGCGGGCCAGGCGCGGCGGTATCCGGGTTTCGCGAGGGCTCCGGCCAGCCGGACTTTCGAGTCTCCTGCGAATTCCGCGTGCTGTTGGAACTGCGCGCCGCGGAATGCGTCGCGTTCGCCGCCGATGACGACGCCGCGGAAGTCCGCGCGTTTAGTGAAAACGGCGTCGGTGAAATCGGCTTTGGTGCGGAATTCGGTGTAACAGAAGCTTGAGGATTCGGTGAACGTCGTTTCGTGACAGACGATGGAACGGATCTTGCAGTAGGTCAGGGTCAGTTCGACGAGCTGGGCTCCAGAGAAGTCGAGATCGATGTCCGGCCAGTACGAGCCGTTCGGTTCCTCGCCGCTGCCCGGACGCAGGTGCAGCATCAGGATTCGCTGCGCGGCCTTGCGCACCTGCACCTCTTCGGCGGTGCCGTCCAGCGGCATCCGGAGGTACGCGCAGACGACGTTGACGATGGTCTGGCGCTGGTCGGCGTGGCTTTGCGCGAGCCGTTCGAGCGCGTACAGCCCGGCCAGCCGGACCGGGGCCTTGTCGCTGCCCAACTGGTCGGCGGCCTTGCCGTACATGTCGGTGATCCGGCGTTCGGTGGCGTCGTGGTCCTTCTGCTCCAGATCCAGTTCCGCCGACCGCTGCCTGCGCGCGGCGAGCAGGAGCGCGGCCGCGCCGCCGGTGCCGACGACGATGCTCGAAGCCGTCCGCAGCGCGTCGAGCCGCGAAGAATCCGCCGGGGTGCCGCCGCCGAGCAGCCACAGCAACAACGCCGCCGCGACGGCCGCGAGCAGCACGATGCCGGTCCCCCACCACGCGATCGTGCGCGTGGACAACACCCGGTTGCGCTCTGTCACGGCAGAAATCCTCCCACGGGCGCAAGGTGGTGCTTGTCGCCTTCGGCTTTCGAACGGACGCCGGACGCGGCAAGATGGTGAGCAACCGCTTAGTGCCGCCGACCCGAGGATGTGTCTGTCATGCCCGAAGCTGTCATCGTCTCCACCGCCCGCTCCCCGATCGGCCGCGCCGGGAAGGGCTCGCTGGTCGGGATGCGCCCCGACGACCTGGCCGTGCAGATGGTGCGCGCGGCGCTGGACAAGGTGCCCCAGCTGGACCCGGCCGACATCGACGACCTGATGCTCGGCTGCGGCCTGCCCGGCGGCGAGTCCGGCTTCAACATGGGCCGCGCGGTGGCCGTCGAACTCGGCTACGACCACCTGCCCGGCTGCACCATCACCCGGTACTGCTCCTCCAGCTTGCAGACCACCCGGATGGCGCTGCACGCGATCAAGGCCGGCGAGGGCGACGTCTTCATCTCGGCGGGCGTCGAGACCGTGTCGCGGTTCGCCAAGGGCAGCTCCGACTCCTGGCCGGACACGCACAACCCGCTCTTCGCCGAGGCCGAGGCGCGCACGCAGGCCACCGCCGAATCCGGTGCGGACAGCTGGCAGGACCCGCGCGAGAACGGGCAGCTCCCGGACGTCTACATCGCGATGGGCCAGACCGCGGAGAACCTCGCGCGGCTCAAGGGCGTCACCCGCGAGGAGATGGACGAGTTCGGCGTGCGCTCGCAGAACCTCGCCGAGAAGGCCATCGCGGACGGCTTCTGGGCCAAGGACATCACGCCGGTCACGCTGCCGGACGGCACGGTCGTGTCGAAGGACGACGGCCCGCGCGCGGGCGTCACGATCGAGGGCGTGTCCGGGTTGAAGCCGGTCTTCCGTCCCGACGGCCGGATCACCGCGGGCAACTGCTGCCCGCTCAACGACGGCGCGGCGGCCGTCGTGATCATGTCCGACACCAAGGCGCGCGAGCTGGGCCTGACGCCGCTGGCGCGCGTCGTGTCCACCGGCGTCACCGGGCTGTCGCCGGAGATCATGGGCTACGGCCCGGTCGAGGCGTCGAAGCAGGCGCTGTCCCGCGCCGGACTGTCCATTTCGGACATCGACCTGGTGGAGATCAACGAGGCGTTCGCCGCGCAGGTGATCCCGTCCTACCGCGACCTCGGCATCGACCTGGACCGGCTGAACGTCAACGGCGGCGCGATCGCCGTCGGCCACCCGTTCGGCATGACCGGCGCGCGGATCACCTCCACGCTGATCAACTCCCTGCAGCACCACGACAAGCAGTTCGGCCTCGAGACGATGTGCGTCGGCGGCGGACAGGGCATGGCGATGGTGCTGGAGCGGCTTTCCTGACCCTGGCAACGAAAAGGGCCGCCCGCGAGCGCAACGCGGGCGGCCCTTTCTCGTGAGCTCGTCAGTGCATCAGCACCGGCGGAGCGGCCTCGTCGGCTGCCGCCGCCGCGGGCACCACGCGCTTCTTCGGCAGGAAGAACGCGGGCACCAGGCACAGCGCCAGCAGGATCGTGCCCCACAGGAACGTCGTCGCGAACGACTCGCCCGCGAGCCCGGCCGCGGCGTCGTGCGTGGCCGGGTTCATCGTCGCCGCGGTAGCGACCAGCTGGCCCTGACTGGTCGGGACGCCGAACTTCCCGGCGAGCAGCGCCGCCAGGATGATCGACATCACCGCGGACCCGATCGCGCCCGCGGTCTGCTGCAGGATGTTCGTCGCGGTCGAGGCCTTCGCCATGTCCTTGGACTGCAACGTCTGCAGCGCGGCCGAGGTGATCGGCATCATCGTGCAGCCCATGCCGATGCCCATCACGAACAGCGCGGACAACAGCAGCCAGTACGGCGTGGTCGCGCTGACCTGGGTGAACACCACCATGCCCAGCGCGATCAGGACCAGGCCGGGCACCACGATCCGGCGCGGCGCGATCTTGTCGGCGAGGCGGCCGGTGACCGGCATCGCGAGCATCGCGCCCAGGCCCTGCGGGGCCAGCAGCAGACCCGCGTTCAGCGCGGTCTCCCCGCGCACCAGCACGAAATACGTGGGCAGCAACAGCATCGCGCCGAAGAACCCGACGCAGAACACGGCCATGGTGATCATCGCGACCGAGAACGAGCGGTTGCGGAACAGTTTCAGGTCGATCAGCGGGTTCTCCATCGTCCGTGCCCGCAGCACGAAGGCCACCAGCAGCACGATCCCGGCCAGCGCGGGCAGCCACACCTCGACGTCGGCGACGGTGCCGGTGGACGGGATCCGGGAGACGCCGAAGATCAGCGCGGCCAGGCCCGGCGACACCATCAGCATGCCGAGGAAGTCGAAGCGGTTGCCCGGTTCCGGCTCGTCCTTCGGCAGCAGCCGCAGCGCGAGCAGGAAGGCGATCAGCCCGATCGGGACGTTGATGTAGAAGATCCAGCGCCAGCTCACCGAGTCGACCAGCCAGCCGCCGAGGATCGGGCCGCAGATCGGGCCGAGCAGCATCGGCACGCCCAGCACGGCCATCACCCGGCCGATCCGCTGCGGACCGGCCGCGCGGGTCAGGATCGTCATCCCGGCCGGCATCAGCATGCCGCCGCCGAGACCCTGCACGACGCGGAACGCGATCAGCGATTCGACGTTCCAGGCGAGCCCGGCCAGCATCGAGCCGACCAGGAAGGTGCCGATCGCGAGCAGGTACAGCCGTTTCGTGCCGAACCGGTCGGACGCCCATCCGGTGACCGGGATGACCGTCGCCAGCGCCAGCATGTAGCCGGTCGCGACCCACTGGATGGTGTCGAAGGACGTGGTGAACTGGATGGTGAGCTTCTGGAGCGCGACGTTGACGACGGTGGTGTCGAGGATCGCCATGATGGCGCCGAGCACCACCACGGAAGCGACCTTCAGCACTCCCCGGTCGAGTTTGTCACCGGCCCCCGGCGCGGCCGGAGTCGCGGGTGCGGACATGCGGAACCCCATCTGTGAGTGGTGAAGCGCAAGCCCGCGACGCGACAATACGACCGCGGTTCCCCCTTGCGCCGCTCCAGACTAGCCGAGCGGCAAAGCGGGGACCCAGCCTTTTTCGCTGCCGGACGACGACGTGGGGACTTTTCGCGCAGCCGTGATGACCTGCGAAAAGTCCCCCGCTCGCGTCAGCAGATACTGTCCGTGCGCACGGGGTTGCCCAAACCGAACAACGGCCGCAGTTTCAGCCCGATCCAGGTGCCGAAAAGCGCGAACACGCCCCACAGCCAGCCGTGCAGGCTGCCGACCGAAATGCCGCCGAGGTACGCGCCGATGTTGCAGCCGTTCGCCAGCCGCGCGCCGATGCCCATCAGGATTCCGCCGAGAACCGCGGCCACGGCGGTGCGCCACGGGATGGAGCTGTGGATCTTCCACGCGCCCGCGGCCGCCGCGGCGACGAACGCGCCGATCATGATGCCGATGTCGGTGAGGCTCGTCTTGTCCTGCCAGATCGGCTTGGACAGCGACGTCGCGTTCGCCTTCAGCTGCCAGAACTCCCACTGCTCCGGGTGCAGTCCGAACACCTGGAGAATTTTCGCGCCCCACAGGCTGAACGCGCTCGTGACGCCCCAGATGCCGCCGGAAACCAGGTACACCGCGCCGGCCAGCACGCCGAGCACCACCGCGCCGGCGAGGATCGGCCAGGAGCCGCGGAAGATCCGGGCGAACCCGCGGGCGGTCGGCACGGTGTCGACCGGCGGCGGCACGCGGCGCTTCTGCACGACGCGGGTCACGAAAACGATCGCGACGAGCACCGCGATCGTGATCGCCCACGAGCCGAACCAGCCGACGTGGTCCGAGAGCAGGAAGCCGGAAACCTGCGGCCAGCCGGTGAAAAGCGGGTAGCCCCAGGTGTAGAGGACCGAGCCGGTGATGAACCCGCCGAGGGTCAGCACGATCGTCGACTGCCCGGCGCCGACCGCGAACAGCGTCCCGGACGCGCACGCGCCGCCGAGCTGCATCCCGATCGCGAACAGCGTGGCCCCGACGAACAAGGCGAGCCCGATCGGCCCGACGTTCGACACCGGCACCGGTTTGCTGCCGAAGAGACCCGCGCCGGTGCCGCAGATGAGAGCGATGAGCGTCGCCGCCGTGCCGAGCAGAAGCGTGTGCGCGCGGAGTCCCTGGCCGTTGCCGACGGCGATGAACTGCCGCCAGGCGGACGTGAAACCGAAGCGGGAGTGGAAAAGCGCGAGTCCGAGCAGCAGCCCCAGCACGAGCAGGACCCCGAACTTCGCGCCGTGCGCGGCCCAGACGTAGGCGGTCAGCCCGACCGCGAGCACCGCGGCGACGGCGAGCGGGACGATCTTGACCGGCTCCTCCGGCTTCGGTGCCGGGGCCTCGCAGGAGGTCGGGAAATCGAGCAGTTTTCGCTCGTCGACAGGGGAATCGGTGGTCGCCACCACGTCTCCTGAGGGGTGTCGGGGATCAACGGGATCCGCCCGGAGGCGGGCGGCGATCCACGTTAGGTCCGCGCCGAGGCCGGGCGCAGCCTGTCCCACAGAGTGCGACGAACGGCCGAACCCGGGCGGCCGGACGGCCCCTTTGTACCGCCCGTCAGCTCTTGATGCAGATGGCTTCCTCGGGATCGGAGTACCAGCGGACGGCGGTCGAACCGCTGCCCTCGCACGCCGAACGGTCCTTCGCGCCGGGGACCAGCTTGACGATCTCCGCGTTCTTCCGCGGATCGGTGCACGGGACCTTCTGGTAGGTCGTCGTGGCTGGTTCGAGCCCGGAGAGGCAATCGCCTTGCTGCACGTTGGGAATGAGGCACAGCACGCGGTGGTTTTTGCCGCCGGTGGTGTAGCGGTAGTAGTCACCGCGCGGGCAGGTTGCGCTCCGGCTGGCGCGGACGACGGCGACCTTGACGTTCGCCCCCGGATCGGCACAGTCGGTGGACCGCGTCGCGGTACTCGATCCGGACTTTTCGATGTGCATGCAGTCGCTCGCGTGGGTGTTGCTGGTCGAGTTGCCGAACGTGAAGAACCCGATGACGACCCCCGCCGCCACGACCACCACCGCGACGGCGACCAGCACGACGGTCCTGGTCGGGAAGTTTCGCTTCGGGCTTTGCCGCGGCATCCCACCCGGGCCGTAGTGCTGCTGGAACGGCGACGGGCCGTTCTGGCCGTAGCCCGGCTGCGGTCCGTGCCCGTGCGGGGGGACGCTCACGTGATACCTCGCAAACCCGAAAGAAAGATTCCGACCGGGCACATCCAACACGACGGCCGCGGAGGCTCGCAGAGATATCGAGCGGAAAAACAGAAAAGGCGCTCCGCGTAACGCGGAGCGCCCCTTCCCGGCAAACCTGTGCGACGGCTAGTCGCGCAGGTAGTAGAGCAGACGCAAGATCTCCAGGTACAGCCAGACCAGCGTGGTCATCAGGCCGAAGGCCGCGTACCAGGCCCACTTCGACGGCATGCCGGCGCGGATCATCTTGTCCGCCTGGTCGAAGTCGAGCAGGAAGCTGAACGCGGCGATGCCGATGACCACCAGGCTGAACACGATGGCGATCGGGCCGCCGTCGCGCAGCGGGTTGAAGCCGAAGAAGATCGCGGTGATCAGGTTGACCAGCATCAGGATCGCCGCGCCGGCGACCGCGCCGACGATCCACTTGGTGAGCTTCGGCGTGACCTTCACCGCGCCGGTCTTGTAGACGACCAGCATCGCGACGAACACGCCCGCGGTGCCGATGAGCGCCTGCAGGGCGATGCCCGGCAGGACGATCTCGAACAGGCCGCTGAGCGCGCCGAGGAACAGGCCCTCGGCACCGGAGTAGACGAGCGTGAGCGGGCCGCTCGGCTTCTGCTTGAAGATGATGACCAGCGACACGACGAGGCCCACCACGAGCCCGGCGATCAGCGCGCCGAGGAGCGGACCGCTCACCGAAAGCTTGCCGAGCGAGTTGGGCACGACCTGGGTCTGCGCCCAGATCGCGGTGAGCACGCCGACGACGAGCGCGACGCCGAGCGACATGCCGGTCTTGACGACGACGTCGTCGACCGTCATCGGACGGTCGGCGGAGGCGGTACCCATCTGCCCAGGGCCGTACCCCGGGACGCCGCCTTGGCCCTGCGGCTGGCCGTAGGGCTGGTCGAAGCCGACGTTCGGCCCGTACTGCCCGGTCGCGGCCGCGCCGCGCGGGAGATTGCGGAACGCCGGGTTGCTGCTGGAACGCACCTGTCCTCCTGGACTTTCTGGCACCTTGCATCGGGTTCAACGACCGCGGCGGCTCGCTGGTTCCCGTTCGGGTAAAGCCGATTTTACTCATCACCCGCACGGGTGGGGAGACCCCCGTTACGGCCACCGTAGGCGATGAAGGTCACGACCGTTCACCGCAGGTCACCCGATGGTCTCTAGACAACTCCCCCGGTGACCCGCGAACCTTCACCTCGCGTGTCCGGGAAGTGACCGAACGCGTGTCGGGGAGTTGTTCGATCAGGTGAACTGCGAAGACGCCGTTGCGGCGTCGGCGGGCACGTCGAAGGAGCCAACACACCATGGGGTGGATCTCACGCCCGCGCGCCCGCTGGCGCGCGGCCACCGGGCTGGTCGCGACCGCACTGCTCGGCGCACTCTCCGTAACCACGCCGGGGATCGCCTCGGCTGCCGCGGCCCCGGTGCAAGGCCATGGCCGGACCATCGAGCACATCGAGAACGGCACCAAGTACAAGGATTGGCTTGGTTCGTACAAGGTCGGCGGCAAAGACGTCTTCTGCGTCCGGTTCCATCTGAAGGCGCCGGGCAGCGACGAGGCGTACCAGCCGGGCGATGAACTGCTGACGAAGTGGGGCGAAAAGCTCAAGCCCGACGTCGCGGGCAACATCTCGTACCTGCTGTTGCGCTACGGCAGCACCACGAACGACGACGAGGCCGCCGCACTGGCCCACCTGCTGCACTCGTGGACCGCCCCGACGCACACGCCGGGCGACACGGACTTCGGCACGCCCTCGGAGAAGGCCGCCTATCCCGAGCAGAAATACTTGGACGCGCTCACCCCGGATGCCCAAAAAGACGTGACCAAGATGAAGGCCGAGGCCGAGGCGAACCGCGGCCCGTGGACCGCGTCGGTGACCGCGCCGAAGGGCGACCAGCACGTCGGACAGCCCGCGACCTGGACGGTCACGGTGAAGAACTCCACGGGCAAAGGCATCCCGGACGTTCCGGTGAAACTGACCGCCACCGACGGGACCGTCGGCCAAGCGGACAAGCAGTCGGACGTGGAGAAGGCGGCGGACTCTTCGTCCGGCAACTCCGCGCCGCAGGCCGCGCAGAAGGACACGACGATCAAGACCGATGCGAATGGCACGGTCACGGTGAAGGTCACGCCGACCGGCGATCAGCCGAAGCTTGTCGCCTCATTGTCCGCGCCCGCGGACAAGCCGACCGTCCAGAACCCGGTCAACACCAAGGACGGCATCCAGAGCGTCGTCGGCACCGGCGGGGAAAAGCAGCTCACCGCGCAAGGCGTGGTCGCCGTGGCGAAGCCGGGCAAGGTGCAGGTCACCAAGACTGACGCCAAGACCGGCAAGGGCATCGGCGGTGCGACGCTGCGGGTCACCGGCAAGGACCGCAAGTCCGCGGCCACCAGCCAGAACGGCAAGCCGCTCACCGGCCCTGACGGGCAGCCCGCGGTGGTCACCACCAGCGGCGACAACGGCACCGCGACCGTCGAGAACCTGCTGGCCCCGCAGGAGGTCTGCGTGGTCGAGGTGAACGCGCCGCCGGGCTACACCAACGCGTTCGACCCGAACAACCCGCCCGCCGCGTGCGGATCGCTGACGCCGGGCGGCACACTTGCGCTGACTGTGGCCAACACGCCGAACGAAGTGCCGCACGCGATTCCCGCCGGCGACCTGCCGGTGACGATGGCCAAGGGCACTGTCGAGACGAGCTTCTCCACCGGTGGCATCGCGGGTCTCGCGGCGCTGGTGCTCGTCGGTTCGGCGCTGGTCGGGTTCGCCGCTCGGCGGTCGGCCCGGCGGTAATCGAAAGCAAGGGCAATGACCGGAAAAGGACGGCTGATCGGCGGGTTCGTGCTGGGCGCGGCAAGCGTGCTGGCAGTGGAACTCGCGACGGTCGTGATCAGTTCTCCGCCGACGACAGTGGTGGCCGGGAGCGCGTCCCCGGCCACCGCCGCCGTTCCGGCCGCTTCTCCGCAGCAATTGGCTCCCGCGCCGCCGCCGTCGTCGAGCAGTTCGGCACCGCCGCCCAGCAGTTCCGCGGCGGCTCCGCCGGCCGCGCCCGCGGAGCATCGGCAAGCCCCGGAACCGGGACCGCAGGCACCGGGCACGATCCGGCTGCCCGGCGGCGGGACCGCGGCGATGGTGCGCCAGGATCTCGGGCCGGGCAACACGCTCCCGGTGCCGTCGGACATCGGCCAGGCGGCGTGGTGGGGCGCGGATCTGGAAGCGGTCAGCGGCGCGAGCGTGTTCGCCGGCCACGTGAACTGGCGCGGGGCGACCGGGCCGTTCTCGGAACTGTGGAGCGAGCGCATCGGCGGCGTGGTGACGATCGTCGACCGCGCGGGCAAGACGAGCCGGTACCGGATCTCCCAGCTGGTCACGGTGCACAAGAACGACCTGCCGAGCCGCGCCGACGACCTCTTCGGCCAGGCCGGTCCGCATCGGGTGGTCCTGGTGACCTGCGGCGGACGGTGGATCGGCGGGAGCGACGGGTACGAGGAGAACCGCGTGGTGATCGCGGACCCGGAGTGACGAGGCCGCACCACCTGCGCGAGGGGTCCCCTCGCGCCCCGGCAAACCTGCGCGAATGGTCCCCTCGCGCAGGTTTTTCGGCGTCGCCCGCCGGGCAAAAATCCGCCTCGACCTGCGGACCTCGTTCGCCCAGCTAAGTTACTTGCGAGTAACATCACCGTGCCGCGTTGTGGCCCACGCGGCTTCCATGCAGCAGAATGCCCATGGGTCCAGGCGGCGGCACGGCGGAGGGTGATGGAGATGGCGACGTTCTTGGTGACAGGCGCGACCGGGTTGATCGGACGCCAGGTCACCCGGCGGCTGCTCACCCGGCCGGACGTGGACCGGGTCGCGCTCGTGGTGCGCGCGTCGTCGCGGGGCAAGCTGGCCGCGCTCGTCGACGGATGGCCGCATCCGGACCGCGTGACGCTCGTGACCGGCGACCTCGGCGAACCGCTGATGGGAGTGTCCGAAGCGGACCGGGAGGCGCTGCGCGGCGTCGACCACGTCATCCACCTCGCCGCGCTCTACGACCTGACCGCCGACGACGAAACCAGCGTCCGGGCCAATGTGGAGGGCACGCGGAACGTCCTCGACCTCGCCGCGGACCTGAACGCCGGCTGCCTGCACCACGTCTCGTCCGTCGCCGTCGCGGGCGACCACGAAGGACTGTTCACCGAGGACATGTTCGACGTGGGCCAGCGGCTGATCACGCCGTACCACCGCACCAAATTCGAGGCCGAGAAGCTCGTCCGGGAACAGCACGAGGTGCCGTGGCGGGTGTACCGGCCCGCGGTCGTGGTCGGCGATTCGCAGACCGGCGAGATGGACAAGATCGACGGCCCGTACTACCTCTTCCCCGCGATCAGCAGGCTCGCCGGGCTGCCCGACCTCCCGACCGCGGGTCCCGATCTGGGCGACACCAACGTGGTTCCGGTCGATTACGTCGCGAAGGCCCTGCTGGAGCTGGTCACCACGCCGGGCCTCGACGGCCGCGCCTTCCACCTTGTGAACCCCGAGCCGCAGCCGGTGGTGTCGGTGTACAACGCGTTCGCCCGCGCCGCCGGGGCGCCGACGATCACCGTGCAGCTCGGCGACAAGGTGTCGAAGGGCATCGTCGGGCTGGTCAAGCTCAGCGAGCACATTCCCGGGTTCACCATCGCCCGCGACGCGGTGCTGGAGCGGCTCGGCATTCCGCCGGTGCTGCTGGAAACGATGGCCTTCCCGTCGGTGTTCGCTTCCGCGGAAACGCGGAAGGCGCTGGCCGGAAGCGGCGTCGAGGTGCCTCGGCTCGAGGAGTACGCCGCAACGCTGTGGCGCTACTGGCGCGAACACCTCGACCCGTTCCGCGCGCGCAAGCACGGTCCGCGCGGTGAATTGGACGGCCGCCGGGTGATCATCACCGGCGCGTCGTCGGGCATCGGACGGGCCACCGCGTTGAAGGTCGCCGCGGCGGGCGGGGTGCCGCTGCTGGTCGCGCGCCGGCAGCACGAACTGGAGGAAGTGCGCGACGAGATCATCGCGGCGGGCGGCACCGCGTCGGTGTATCCGGCGGATCTCACCGACGAGGATTCGGTGCGCAAGGCCGTGGACGCGATGCTGTCCGAACACGGCCGGATCGACATGCTCGTGAACAACGCCGGGCGGTCGATCCGGCGCTCGATCAAGCTGTCGTATGACCGGATGCACGACTACGAGCGCGCGATGGCGATCAACTACTTCGGCGCGGTGCGGCTGATCCTGGCGGTCCTGCCGCACATGTCGGAGCGGAAATTCGGGCACATCGTGAACGTTTCCTCGATCGGCGTGCAGGGAATCGCGCCGCGGTTTTCCGCCTACGCCGCGTCGAAGGCCGCGCTGGACTACTTCTCCCGGATCGCCGCGACGGAAACGCACGGCGACGGGATCACCTTCACGACGATCCACATGCCGCTCGTGCGCACGCCGATGATCCGGCCGACGAAGATCTACGACGCGTTCCCGACGAAATCGCCGGAGCAGGCGGCGGACATGGTGATGAAGGCGCTGATCCAGCGTCCGAAGCACATCGGCACCCCGGCGGGCCAGGCGATCGGCCTGACCTACACGCTCGCGCCGGGCCTGACCGACGCGATCGCGTACCAGGGTTTCCGGATTTTCCCGGACTCCGCGGCGGCGGGCGGCAGCGGGAAACTGAAGATCGGGCGGGGCGAGAAACACCTGTCGCGCGCGGCGATGGCGCTGGCCCGGCTCTCGCGCGGGTTCCACTGGTAGTGACGGCTTCGCGCGGCGGGTGAGGCCGTTCAGGCGAGATCGGCACGCGGAATCGACCCGGGGCGGTGATTCACCACTCCTGGCGGCACGCACGCCAGGTGCGCGGGTACGGTCGTGGGCATGGTTCCCGAGCGAGACAACGGCCTCCTCCCGCTGCGGCGCGAGTACACCGAAGCCTGGCGCGGCTTCGACCGCAACGAGGTGCGGCAGTACCTCGACCACCTCGAAGGTCAGCTGCACCGGCTGATCACCGACCGCGACGCGGCGGCCTCGCAGGTCGCCACGCTGTCGCGCGAACTCGAGACGGCGCGCGGCGAAGTGTCGAAGCTGCAGGCCCGGGTCGAGGAACTGATGAAGCCGCCGGAGCGTCTTGAGGACCTGGACGAGCGGATGCAGCGCACCGTCACGCTCGCGCAAGCGCGGGCCGAGGAAATCACCAAGCGCGCGCAGGTGGCGGCCGAGAAGCACTGGGCGTCGTCCACCGAGGCGTCCACGAAGCTGCGCGAGCGCTACCGCCGCTTGGTCGAGGAACTGGACAAGCAGGCCGAAGCGCTGCACTCGGAGCACGAGGCCGCGCTCAAGGAAACCCGCGCCGAAGTGCAGCGGCTGACGGTCGAGGCGGCGCAGCGCCGGGAACTCCTCGACAACGAAGCCGAGCGCAAGCGCCGCAAGATCGAGCGCGATTTCGACGCGAAGATCACCGCCGAGCGCACCGCGCACGAGAAGCTGATCGCCGACCAGCGCACGGCCAGCAAAAACCAGGCCGAACGCCGCATCGCGGAAGCCACCGCCGAGGCGACCCGCCGCGTCGAAGAGGCGACGGCGGAAGCCAAGCGCCGTCTCGACGAGGCGACCACGCAGGCGGCCCAGCGCACCACCGCGGCGACCCGCAAGGTCGAGCGGCTCGCCGAGATCCGCGAGCAGGCCCGCAAGAACCTGGCGCTGGCGGACGAGGTCCTCGGCCGGAGCGAAAGCCTGCTGACGGCGCTGCCGTCGGAATCGGTGCTGCCCGCCGCGTCGAAGCTCGTCGGCGGCGACGACCCGGCCAAGCCGGACCCGTCGCCAGGCCCGGTCGAGACGAAGGCGGCGCCGTCGCCGAAGCCGAAGGCGGGGAACGGTTCCGCGGCCAAGGCCCCGACCGGAAACGGCTCGGCGGCGAAGGGCGGGGCCGGAAACGGCTCGGCGGCGGAAAGCGCGGCGGGCAACGGTGCGAAGACCGGGAACGGCGCGACGGACAACGGCGCGAAGAGCGAAACCGCCGCGAACGGCACGAAGTCTCAGCCGCAGACGGCGGGCAAGCCCAGCAGCTGAGTCCGGCGCTCAGAGCCGGATATCTCCGGGACCATGTTCGTGAAGGGCTTCTTGCGGGAATCTCCCGCAAGAAGCCCTTCACGACTCTCGGCTGCCGGTGAGCGCGGCCTTCACGGCTTTCGGTGCTGCGAGGGCCACCTTCACGGAACCTGATTCCCCCAGGACTCCCAACACCGACCTCAGCCATCCGTGAGAGCCACCTTCACGGCCTTCGCTGCTGTCAGGGCCACCCTCACGGGCCCTGATTCCATCAAGGCTCCCCACCCGGACCTCGGCTATCCGCGAGGGCCACCCTCACGATCCCGATTCCCCCAAGGCTCCCCACACGGGCCTCAGCTATCCGCGAGGGCCACCTTCACAACCTTGGATTCCCCTCAACGAGCCTTTCACGGAACGTCGGCAGCCAGGTGAGCCCTAGACCGTCCGCGGCCAGGGGTTCGCTGATTCCAGCTCGGCCGCCAACCCCAAAAGCACCGGTTCCCCTCCGGGCCGGGCCACCAGCTGGACGCACGTCGCCAGGTCGTGCACAGGGTGGCGGCCGACCGGAATTGACAGCGCCGGGTATCCGGCCAGGTTCCACGGGCCAGTGAAAGCGGCCACCCGGGAGGACGGGATCGCGTTCGCCAGCCAGGATTTCCGGTGCCAGCGGCGGGCTTTCAGCGGGAGCGTCGCCAGGGTCGGGGTCACCAGCACGTCGTGCGACTCGAAGAACCGCGCCGCGATCGTCTGCCATTCGTCGCGGGCTCGGTCGGTGACCAGGCGCGACGTCAGGCGGCCTAGGCGGACGTGGGTTCGGGTGCGGGGCTGGAGCCGCGACAGGTCGAAGGCGCCGGCGGCTTGCTCGGCGGGACCGGCGAACCAGCGGGCGAGCAGGCCGCCCAGGGCGCGGAGGGGGTAGGCGGGCGTGGCGGGCGAGACCGAGTGGCGAGCCGAAAGGAGGGTGGCTGCCTGGTCGACGGCGGCGCGAAGCGGGCGCGGCAGCGGAGACCGAGTGAAGGGGACCTGGGTGGAGGTCGCGATTCGCAAGGACCCTGGCGTCTCCGGGGTGGCCCATTCCGGGCGGTCGGCCAGGACGGACATCAGGAGTGCGGCGTCGGCGACCGTGGTGGTCAGCGGGCCGTGGGTGGAGAGGCCGAACCAGCCTGGGGCGTCTTCGCGGACCACGTCCCGGCCTGGTTTCAGGCCGACGATTCCGCACATTCCGGCGGGCAGGCGGATCGAGCCCAGGCCGTCGGTGCCGTGCGCGATGGGGACTAGGCCCGCGGCGACTGCGGCGGCGCTGCCACCAGAGGAACCGCCTGCGGTGAAGGACGGATCGCGGGGGTTGCGGGCGATGCCGTCGGGGTCGTCGCTGGTGGGGTAGACGCACAGCTCGGGCACGCGGGTCAGGCCGACGATCACCGCGCCAGCCGCGCGCAGGCGGGTGGCGATCAGGCCGTCGGAGTCCGCCAAGGTGCGCGGGCCTGCTTCCGAGCCCCAACCCAGGTACTCGCCAGCGACCTCGGTGACGTCTTTGACCGCGACGGGGACGCCAGCCAGGGGCAACGACGCCAGGTCCGGGCGAGCAGCGACTTCGGCGGCTTCGGCTCGTGCCTCGGCGAAGCGCACTCGCCGGAAAGCGCCGACGACACCGTCCGCTGCGGCGATCCGGGCGAGTGCTTCCTCGGTCACCTGGACCGGGTCCAGCTCTCCGGCCCGCACTCCGCGAGCGATTTCTACCGCCGTCTGCGCCATGGTCAGCACATTAGATCGCGCCGGCCCGCAAGGCATAGGCCACGGCGTGGGCGCGGTTGTTCAGCCCGCAGCGGGTCATCAGGCCATAAAGGACGTTCTTGACCGTCCGCTCCGAATAGCAGAGCTTCGTCGCGATTTCCTCGGTGCCGTAGCCCTCGGCGACCAACCGCAGCACGTCGCATTCGCGCGAGGCCAGGCCGGACAGCGTGAGGCCGTTCGGCTCCAGCACGTCGCGGCGCATCCGCTGCACCTGTGCGAGCAGCGCGCCCTGCAGCCGCGGCGGGAGCGTCGCCGTGCCGTCGCCGGCGGCCAGCACTGCCGCGACCAGTTCGCCGCCGCCGGTTTCGCGGCGCGGCAGGATCGCGACGACGCCGCATTCGACGGCCGTCATCAGGTCGCTCTCGCGGAAATGGTCGACGACGATCACCAGATGCGGTCCGGTCAGCTGCTCGGACTGCCTGCCGAGCTCCCGTACCTGCGACAGCACCCGGTCGGTCACGTGCTCCTCCATCACGAGGACCACGTCCGCCTGGCTCGCCGCGTCCTGGCCGAGCAGGACCAGCTCCGGGCGCGAACCGAGCAGGCTCGCGGCTCCGGCCCGGGTGATCGGGTCCGAGGCGAGCACTGCGACCTTGACGAGCTTCACGACTGCCCCTTTCCACATTGCCTGGACGCAGTGTGTCGGGCGAGACTTCACGTTTTCTGGCGCGCTCGTGAAGGCCGGTGAAGAGAATCGGAGTTTTCGCTGCTCAATGGCCTCTTTTCGGGTCTGGAGCGGAGATCTCGCGGAACGCTCGCGCCGCCCGGTCGAGGCATTCGGGCATCCGGTCCAGCGCGGTGGCCCACTCCCGTTTGGCCTCCCGGTAGCGGGCGCGCGCCGCGGCGGGCCACCGGGCGAGGCCGGGCTCCACCTCGGACTCCAGTTCGGCGAGCACCGCGCCGAGGTCGCTGGTCGTCCGGCGCAGCCGGGACAGCACCTCGGCGGCCTGGTCGAAGCCGGGATCGCCGCTCATCGAGGTTCGGCGCACCGCAAGTGCTCATCTGAGCATTTCTCGGCGGGGGAACCGGCCGCACCGCGCGCGACGTCCACGAGATCTGCCAGACTTGCGAGAATGCGATCGAACTGCTGCTCCCAATCGTTCATCGCCTGGCCGAACCGCACCGCCGCCTCGCCGCGCCACGACGCCTGCAGCGCCGCCATTTCGCTGTTCACCGCGCCGAAACAGGCGTTCGCCGCGTCGATCGCCGCCGCGAACCTCGCCGCCTGCTCGGGCAGTCCCGCCGGGGCCGGAACCGGGTCCACGCCTCCTCCTCACCGTCCGCACGTCCAAGCCGCGATCGAGCGCGCGGGTTCCGATCCGAGGCTGCCGCAGGGATTCCCGGCCGGAAACCGGAAGGCGAGGCCGATGCCCCTTTTTCGCGGCAGGTGTGCCTGCCGGAGCGCCCCGCTCGTTCGCCCGGCGTTCACCGCCGGGCCGCCCGCGCGACCGGTGTCCACCGGACAATTCGCTGGACAAGACCGGCAAAAGCAACCCGGGGCGGTCCCGCGACGTCACCTTTTCGGCGTAAGCTCACCAGTGGCATCCGGCGTGTGACGATCCGTCAGCGCGTGAAGGGAGACCGATGTCGGCATCCGGCGGCGTCCCGGCGCCGGAAATCCAGCTGCTCGGACCGGTGCGAGCCTGGCTCGGCGACCGGCAGCTCGACCTCGGTTCCGCTCATCGGCGCACAGTCTTCGCGGTGCTCGCCTTCTCCGCCAACCGCACCGTCTCCCGTGAAGTGCTCATCGACGCGGTATGGGGCGATTCGCCCCCGGCCAGCGCGCAAGGGAGCATCTACACCTACATCTCCGGGCTGCGCCGCGTGCTCGAACCGGGCCGTCGCAAAGGCGGCGAATCGCGGCTGATCGCCTCCACCGGTTCCGGTTACTCGCTCTGTGTAGAGCCCGAGCAGATCGACGTCCACCGGTTCAGCGCACTGCGCGACCTCGGCACGCGGTTGCTCGCCGAAGGCCGCCGGGCGGAGGCGCGGAGCGTGCTCGACGAGGCTCTCGCGGAGTGGGACGGCACGCCGCTGCAATGCCTGTCCGGGCATTACGCCGAAGCGCAGCGGGTGCGGCTGGAGGAACTCCGGCTGGCCACCGTCGAGCGCCGGGCCGAGCTGGCGATGGACTCGGGCGAATCCGCCGGGCTTGTCGCTCAGCTCGGCGAACTCGCCGCGGAGCACCCACTCCGCGAGCCGCTGCACGGTCTGCTCATGCGAGCGCTCGACGGCGCGGGCCGACGCCAGGAGGCGCTCACCGTCTACACCAAGCTGCGCGAGCGGCTGGTCGATGCGTCCGGGACCGAACCGGGGCCAGGCCTGCGAGAGCTGTACGAGAAGCTGCTGGCCGCCGACGAAGCACCCGCGCCCGCGCCAGCCGCCAAGGTTCCCCGCTTCCCGCTGCCGGCGCTGCCGCCGCGCCCGGCGACGTTTGTCGGACGCGAGAACGAGCTTCAGCTCCTCCGCGAGGCCGTCGCCGGTCTCGGCGGCGGCCTCGGCCGTTCGGTGTGGGTCAAGGGCGAGCCGGGGATCGGCCGGACCGCGCTGCTGGCCGAAACCGTCGCGCTGGCCCACGAAAGCGGCTGCACCGCGCTGTTCGCCGCCGCTGACTCGCTCGACCAGGGCTTTGCCCTGCGCCCGCTGCTGGACGCGCTCGGCGTGCACCCGCGCGCGTCGGATCTGCGTCGCGCGGAACTGGCGGTGGCGCTCGCCGAGAATCCGGATTTGGACCCGGTCGAGGGCATTCTCGGGCTGGTCCGCCAGCTCTGCGCGGACGGACCGCTCGCGCTCGTGGTCGACGATCTGCAGTGGGCCGACGACACCACGCTGCAGGTGTGGCAGCACCTCGCCCGCGAGACCCGGCGACTGCCGCTGCTGCTCGTCGGAGCAAGCCGTCCGCTCCCCCGCTCGGCCGCGCTCGAAGCGCTGGCCGCGGACCTGTCGTCCGGCGCGACCTCGCTGCTGCGGCTGGAACCGTTGCCGGACAACGAGATCCGGAAGATCGCCGCCGGCCTCACCGGCGCGCCGCCGAACCGGATGTTCTCGCTGCTGCTCGGCCATGCCGCCGGAAACCCGCGCTACGCGACGGAAATCGTCGAAACCCTGCTCGCCAATTCGATGATCCTGCTGGACGGCGCACACGCGATCGTGGACGGTTCCTCGTGCCGTTCGATTCCGTCGCCGCTGGGCTCGCGGATCACGCTGTACCTGATCTTCCTCTCCAGTTCCGCGCGGGATTTGCTGCGCTGGGCGGCCTTGCTGGGCAAGGAATTCTCGCTCGCCGACATCGCGATCGCCACCGAACGCGCGCCGACCGCGCTCGTCGCCGCGGTCGAGGAAGCACTCACCGCGGAAGTGCTGGTCGAGTCCGGCGACCTCCTCGCGTTCCGGCATCCGTTGCTGCGCCGCGTGTTGTACGAAAAGACCCCGGCCGCGATGCGCGTCGCGCTGCACCGGCAGCTGGCCGAGGCGCTCGATGGCGCGGGCGCGGGCGCGGAACGCGTCGCGGAGCAGCTGGCCGCCGCGCCCGCGCAGGTGGACCCGTGGATGGCGAACTGGCTGGTCGAGCACATCGGCACGGTCGCCGCGCAGTCGCCGCGGATCGCGGTGGATCTGCTCAAACAGGTGGTCAAGCAGGCGGTGCTGCCCGCCGAGGCCCGCGAACCGCTCACCGCCACGCTCGCCCGGCTGTTGTTCTGGCTCGGCCGGGAACCGGAGGCCGAGGCGCGGTCGGTCGTCGCGCGCACCAAGGACAGCAGGCAGGCCGCGGAAATGCGCTGGATCCTCGCCTACATCTACTACCGCCGCGGCGAATTCGCCGAAGCGTCCGCGGAAGTGCGCCGCACGCTGGCCGATCCGAAGGTGCCGGAGATGTGGCGGGGACGGCACGAAACCCTGCGCGCCACCATCGAACGGTTCGCCGTCGACCACCAGGCGGCCGCACCGGATCTGTCCGAGCTGGGCGTGCTGGACGGGCTCGACAACGACGCGGATCTGAGCACCGCGCGACGGCTGGCCGCGACCCGCGCGGTGCCCGGGGAAATGCATCTGGCCGGCGCGGTGCACTACTACTGGCGCGGCCGTTGGGGCGAGGCGCTCGCCGAACTCGACACGGTGATCCGGGGTGGCGCGGAAACCGCGTCGTATGTGTTGCGCAGTCCCGGATCGGCGTTGCTGGTGCACGGCGTCGGCGCGCTGATCGCGAGCCACCGCGACGAGCCGGAAGAGGCCCGCGCGCATCTCGACGCGGCGGCTCGGCACCAGTTCCCGCACGGTCTCGAACCGAACGGCGGCGACTACCTGCTCGCCGCGCGCGCCCAGCTCGCCGAGCTGGAGGGAAATCCGGAAGCCGCACTCGCCGCGCTGCTGCCGTTGCTGGAGCAGAACTACCCGCCCGCGGCGCGCCAGCAGTGGCTGCCCGACCTCGCCCGGCTGGCCATGCAACTCGGCGACCAGCCGCACGCGTTCCGGGCGCTGCGGCTGATGGGCGACACCAGCGGGTACGACACGCCCCCGTCGCACACCGCGGCGACCGCGCACTGCCGGGGCCTGGTCACCGCCGATCCGGACGCGATCCTCGGCGCCGCCACGCACTACGAGTCCGCCGGACGGATGCTCAAGCACGCCCGGGCGAGCGAGGACGCCGCGATCCTGCTCGCCGAATACCGCCGTCTCGACGAGGCGCGCACGGCTTTCCTCGCGGCCCTCACCAGCTACACCTCGGTCGGCGCGTCTTGGGACGTGCGGCGGGCCGAGACGCGGATGCAGCCGTACGGCATCCGGCGGGCCAGTCCGGTCCGCGCGCGTGCGGCAGGAGAGTGAACCGGGGTGGACTCGCGTCCATGATCGATCGGTAAACTCGGTCAACACGGCGAATGGAACGGCATGCCAGGGGATTTGCGGGTGACGGCGCTCGGCCCGTTGCGCGCCTGGCGCGGGACGACCGAAATCTCGCTCGGACCCGCGCGGCAGCGGGCGGTCTTCGCCATGCTCGCGGTCGCCGCCGGACGGCCGGTGCCCCGCGCCGAGCTGATCGCGGGCGTCTGGGGCGATTCGCCGCCGGCCAGTGTCGAAGGCAGCGTGCACACCTATATTTCCGGATTGCGCCGGGCGCTGGAGCCCGAACGCACCCGGTGGTCCGCGTCGACCGTGCTCGAGTCTTCTCCGGCGGGCTACACGCTCGACCTCGAACCGGAAGCACTGGACGCGGCGAAGTTCGAGCAGCACCGCGAAGCGGGCAAACACGAGGCTGAGGCCGGGGCGCACAACCGGGCGGTGGCCGAATTCAGCGCCGCGCTCAAGCTCTGGCACGGTGAAGCGCTGTCCGGGGTGCCGGGCAATTTCGCCGAGCGGCATCGCGCGTATCTGGCCGAGCTTCGGATCGACACACTGGACCGGATCGCCCGCAGCCGACTGGAACTGGGCGGCCACCAGGAGATCATCGCCGAGCTGACCGCGCTCACCGCCGAACATCCGCTGCGCGAATCGTTGCGTGCCTCGCTGATGCTCGCGCTCTACCGCAGCGGCCGGCATTCCGACGCGCTCGACGTTTTCCGCGACGCACGCCGCACGCTTCGCGCGGAGCTGGGCGTGGAACCGGGGCCGGGGCTGCGCGACCTGCACCAGCGCGTGCTCGCCGAGGATCCCGCGCTGGACCTGCCGCGGCCGGAGGTGCCGGAGCCGGCCGTGCGGGTGCCGCGGGATCCGCTGCTGGGCCGGGAAGCCGAGGTCGGCAAGCTGCGCGAGCTGCTCGACGACGTCCGCGCGGGCCGGGGCCGGGCGGTGTGGATCGAAGGCGAATCCGGGATCGGGAAGTCCGAACTGCTGGCGCACGCGTTCGGCGACGTCCGCGGATTGCAGGTCGCCTGGGTCACCGCCGATGAGCTGAGCATGCGGTTTCCGTTGCAGGTGATGCACGAATGCCTGGCGATCGACCCGCATTCGCCGGATCCGCGCCGGGCCCGCGTCGCGCTGAGCAGCGAGGAACCGATGCGGCGCGTCGGCGACCCGGTACTGGACTCGGTGGACCGGCTGCTGGCGCTCGTCGACGAGCTGTGCGCCGAATCGCCGCTGCTGCTCGTGGTCGACGATCTGCAGTGGGCGGACGAGCCGAGTGTGCTGGTGTGGCATCGGCTGTCCGCTGCCGCCCGGCAGCTGCCGTTGTTGCTGGTAGCCGCGACGCGACCAGCCCCGGAACGACCGCAGATGACCCAGCTGCGCCGCGGCGTCGAGACGCGCGACGGGGTTGTGCTCGACCTCGGCCCGCTCGGCGAGGGCGACGTCCTGTGCCTGCTGCAGCGGCAGATCGGGGCCGACCCGGGGCCGCGGCTGCGGGACCTGACCGCGCGCGCTGGCGGCAATCCGTTGTACCTCAAGGAAATGCTGGACGCGCTCGTGCACTCGGGCGCGGTCGAGCACCGCGACGGGCTCGCCGACGTCCCGGATCCGCACCGGTTCGAGCCGCCGGAATCGATTGTCGCGGCGGTCAACCGGAGGCTGGAGCTGCTGCCCGAGCAGACCCGGCACGTGCTCGGGTGGGGCGCGATCCTCGGCATGGAGTTCGCGGTCGGCGACATCGCGGCGGTGCTCGGGCAGCGTCCCTCCGACCTGCTCGGTCCGCTCGAAACGGCCGTGGCGGACAACATCCTGCTCGACACCGGAACCCAGCTCGCGTTCCGGCTTCCGTTGCTGCGGCAGACGTTGTACCACCATCTGCCGCCGGAAACCCGGGCCGCGCAGCACCGGCAGGCGGCCGAGGCGCTGGCCAAGATCGGCGCGCCGGTGAAGCGGGTCGCCGAGCAGCTCGTGGCCGTTCCGTCCACTGTGGACCCTTGGGTGCTGGACTGGCTGGTGGAGCACCAGAGCGCGGTGTCGAACCGAGCCCCGCTGATCGCGGTCGAACTGCTGGAGCGGGCGCTCGCCGTGGTCGAGGACGACGATCCGCGCCGCGAGCCGTTGCTGGTCGCGCTGGTGCGGGTGTTGTTCCGGCTCGAACGCAATCCGGAAGACCTTGCGCTGCAAGCACTTGAGGTATGCCGCGATCCGGACCACGCCGCGGAGATGCGCCATGTCGTGTCCGCGATGCGGTTCCGCCGCGGAGATGTCCAGCTCGCCGTGGAAACCCTCGGTGATCCGGCGAAGGACCCGGGAGTGCCGGAGCTGTGGCGGGTCCGCGGCCGCCATCTGCTCGCGAATTTCCGGCGCGGCGGACTCGACGACCTCGATGTCGCGGAAAAGACCGCACATCGCGCGCGGGCCGAGGCGGACGGCGACCGCTACCTCACCGCGCACGCGCTGCAGACGTTGTGGCTGGTCGATTCCGTGCGGCGGCGGCACGCCAGCGCGCTGAAGCACGTGGACGAGGCGATCGCGGCGGTCGGCGACGATCACGAACTGGCCGATCTGCACCTGGATCTGCTGGACAACCGCGTCTTCACGCTGCAGAACCTCGACCGGCTGGACGACGCGAACCGCACGCTGCAAGAGGCCGCCGAGGTGACGCGGCGGCACAGCATGCCGAGCGGGCTGCAGGTTTCCGTCGCGGTGCACCGGTACTGGGAAGGCCGCTGGGACGAGGCTCTGGTCGAGTTGGACACGGTGACCGAGGACGGTCCGGCGATCACCTTCTTCGGCCTGCGCGAACCCGGTGCCGCGGCGCTGCTGCTGCACGGGGTCGCGGCGCTCATCGCGGCCCGGCGAGGCGAGCACGCGCAAGCGGCGGCGTTGCTGGACGCGGCGGAGGAACACGCGCCCGCGACCAGTGCCGAGCGGGAGAGTTTCGACTTTTTGCTTGCCGCGCACGCGCTGGTCGCCTATCAGCAGGGCGATCTGGAGAAGGCGATCAGGGTGTTCGAGCCGATCCTGAACCCGACTTACGCCCAGATGATGTTGCGGCACCAGTGGTTGCCGCAGTTCGCGCAGATCGCGTTGGCGGCGGGCGACCGGGCCGCGGCGGAGCGGGCGCTGGCGGTGTGCGTCGAAGAGGCGGAGAAGGAACTCGATCCGGCGCGGGCGTTCGCGGCCGCGGAATGGTGCCGGGGGTTGCTGGGCGAGGATCCGGAGCCGGTTCTGCGGACGGCGGAGCATTTCCGTGCGGTGGGGCGGAAACCGGAGCTGGCCAGCGCGTTGGAGGACTCGGCGGTGCTGCTGGCTCGGGTCGGCCGGCTGGATGCCGCGCAGGCCGCGTTCGACGAGGCCGCTTCGCTGTACACCGAGCTTTCGGCGGCGTGGAATCTGGAGCACGCGGAGAAGAGGCTGCAAGCGGTCGGCGTGCAACGTGGAGCTTCGCTGGCGTCGGCGCGGCCCGAGCACGGGTGGGAGTCGCTGTCGACGCTGGAAGTCCGCATCGCCCGGCTCGTCGCGGCTGGCCGGTCCAATCCGGAGATCGCGACGGAGCTGCGGCTGCCGCGGCGGACGGTGCAGGCGCATGTGGTGCGGTTGCTCGGGAAGCTGGACGCGCCGTCGCGCAGCGAGCTGGCGACGACCGTGGCGCGACGGACGGGTTGACGAAAGTCGGGGGTGACCGGAGACGGTCGGCAGGCGCGGGAAGTACGGACGAAGCGGCAGAGTTCCGGCATGCGCTTTCGAACGATCCTCGCCGCCGCCCTCCTCGTCACCGCACTGGGTTCCACGCCCGCTGCGGCCGCGACCACTTTCGACTTGCCTACGCCCACTGGGCCGCACCCGATTGGCGAACGCGACGTCCACCTCGTCGATCAGGCACGGAACCGGGAGCTGATGATCAGCGTCTGGTACCCGACCCGGCCTGGCGCTGGTCCGAAGGCGCGGTATCTGCCCGCTAAAGCCGCGCCGTATTTCGACCAGGGCGCGGCACCGGCGCTGGGGTTGCCGACCGGCAAGGTCGACTGGGCGGCCGTCGAGACGCATGCGCGGGCGAACGCGCCGGTGCGGGGTCGGTGGCCGGTGGTCGTGTACTCGCCGGGCTGGGCGTCGCTGCGGGCGCTGGGCAGCGCGACCGCCGAGGATCTCGCCAGCCGCGGGTACGTCGTGGTTACCATCGATCACACCGGAGAGGCGCCGTTCGTCGTGTTCCCGGACGGACGGGTGGTGTTCTCCCAGCAGAGCAAGGATCTCGTGGCCGGGATGCGCACGCGGGTCGCGGACGTCCGGTTCGTTCTTGACCAGCTGCCGGGTCTTCCCGAGCTGGGCAAGGCGATGGACCTGAGCCGCGTTGGGCTGGCCGGGCATTCGTTCGGCGGGGATACCGCCGCCGAGGTATCCACTGTGGACTCCCGGGTGGACGCCGCGGCCGATCTGGACGGCTGGCTCGCCTACGACGTCGACGGCAAGCAGCTCACCCGCGCTGGTGCGGAAGGGGTGTCGCGGCCGGTGCTGCTGATGGGGTCGCCCGGCAGCACCAGCGACGGTCAGGCGCGCAGCCATCGGACGTCACCGGCGTGGAAGTCGTTGTGGGAACACACTTCGGCACCGAAGCGGGACATCACCTTGGCGACCGCGATGCACTACAGCTACACCGATGTCCAGTGGTTCCTGCCGGAGCTGGCGCAGCGGGTGCCGGTCGATCCGAAGGTGCGGCAGACGCGGATCGGGACTATCGATCCGCGAGCGAGCATTGCCGTGCAGCGGGAGGCGTTGGCCGGGTTTTTCGGACGTTACGTCTCGTGAGCTACGCCCGGGTCAAGCCGGTTGAGATGCTGCGCACCAGGTTTCGGCCGAGCAGCAGGAAAAGGACGATCACCGGCAGCACGCCCAGGGTCGCGCCGGTCAGCATCAAGGCGTAGTCGGTGAAGTAGCCGCTGGCCAGCTGGGACAGGACCACCTGCACGGTCGGCGTTTGCGCCGGGTCCAGGACCACCAGTGGCCAGAAGTAGTCGTTCCACGCGCCGAGGAAGGTCACCATGGCCAGGACGGTCGCTTGTGGACGGATCGCCGGGACTGCCACGTGCCAGAACGTGCGCAGGATCGACGCTCCGTCCACAGTGGCCGCGTCCACGAGGTCCTGGTCGATCGAGCCTTCGCAGGCCTGGCGCATCCAGAACACGCCGAACGCGCTCACCAGCGCGGGCACGATCACCGCCTCCAGCCGGCCGTACCAGCCGAAGTCGCTCACCACCAGGTAAAGCGGGACGACGCCGAGCTGCGCGGGCACCATCGCCGACCCGACGACGAGGAAGAACAGCGTGTTGCGGCCACGGAACCGGAGCCGGGCGAAGGAAAAGCCCGCGAAACTGGACAGGATCACATTGGAAACCATCACCGTCGTCGCGACGATCAGCGAGTTGCCGATCGCCAGCCAGAAGTCGACGGTGGCGAAGACGCGCTGGATGTTGTCGACAAGGTGGCCGCCGGGCAGCAGCAGCGGCGAGGTCTCGCCGATCGCCGCGTTGTCCCGGGTGGACACCACGAAGGACCAGTACAGCGGGAACAGCGACGCGGCGACCAGCCCCACCAGCACCGCGTACACCCAGGCCCCGGCCCGGCCCCGGCGGATCACGGCGCGCTCACGAACCGGCGCACGAGCCGGTAGTTGAAGATCGCGAAGGCCAGGCAGATCAGGAACATCACCCAGGAAAGCGCCGCCGCGTATCCGGCGTCGAATTTGCCGAAGCCCTTTTCGTACAGATACATCGTGAGGGTTTGGAACTGCCGGTCGTTGCCGCCCGCACCGCTGTTGCCGGTGGCGTCGAACAACTGCGGCTCGGCGAACAGCTGGAGCCCGTTGATCGTTCCCGCGACCGCGGTGAACGCGATCGTCGGCCGGATGCCGGGGACGGTGATCGACCAGAACGACCGCCAGCGCGAGGCCCCGTCGAGGGCGGCGGCCTCGTACAGATCCTGGGGCACCGCTTGCATCGCGGCCAGGTAGATCAGCGCGTTGTAGCCGGTCCAGCGCCACATCACCATGCTCGCCACCGCGAGATGCGACGACCATTGGTGCGACTGCCAGGAAACCGGCGGCACGCCGAACCAGCCGAGCACCTCGTTGACCACGCCGTAACCGGAGCTGTACAGCTGCGCGAACACCAGCCCGACGGCGACCACGGACACCAGGTTCGGCAGCAAAAGCCCGGCACGCCACCAGGTCGCCGCCCGCAGCGGGCGGTTCAGCAGCGCGGCGATGCCGAGCGCGAGGAAGAACTGCGGGATCGCGGCGAGCAGGAAGATGCTGACGGTGTTGAAAAGCGCGTTGTAGAACCGCGGATCACCGAACAGCGCCACGTAATTCGCGAAGCCCAGCCCGCCTTCCGGGCCGGAAAGCAAATCCCACCGGTGCAGCGAAACCCACGACGTGTACAGCAGCGGGAAGACGCCGAACACTCCAAAAAGGACAAAGAACGGCAGGATGAAGGCGTAGGGGGTGAGCTTGCGGTCCACGACAGCTACTTGATCGCGTCGCGGCCCATCCGGACCGCGTCGGCCCATGCCTGCTCGACGTTCTCGCTCCCGTCCTCGATCCGGCCGAGCGCGCGGCCGAATTCGGGACGCACGTCCGCGTCGTGCAGGCCGCGGTAGTTCGGCCGCAGCTTGTCCGCCGACGCCGCGTAGATCTGGCCGACCGGGGCGTTCGAGAAGTAGGGATCGGTGTGCGCGATGACCTGCGGGTCCTGGTACACGCTCGGTTCGCTTGGCAGGATTCCGTCGGAAAGGAAAAGCCGTTTCTGCTGCGCGGGCGCGGTGAGCCACTGCGCGAGATCGTAGGCTTCCTTCGGGTGCGCGCTTTGCTTCGGCACGGCGAGGAAGGAACCGCCCTGGTTACCACTGTTGCCCGGCACCGTCGTGACGTCCCATTTGCCGCTGACCGCTTCGCCGCCGGCTTCCTTGATCTGCGTGAGCATCCACGCCGGACATGCGATGGTAGCGAAAGTGCCTTGTTTGATCGCGACGTTCCAAGCTTGCGTATAAGTGGTCGCGCCTGCCGTTTCGTGGGCTTGCGCGAGCCCGCCGGACAGCTGGAAGGCGTTGCGCACGCTCGGGTTCCGGTCGGCGATGTAGGAATCGTCCTTGGCGGAGAAGTAGTTCTCCGGCGACTGGTTGAGCATCGCGGTGTAGACGGTGCCCGCCGAATCGGCGAACTTCACGTTCGGCAGCTTTTCGGTGAACCGGGCGGCGACGTTCGCGTACCCGTTCCAGTCCGGCATCAGCTCCGCGACGGCCTTGCGCTCGGTCGGCAATCCGGCCTGCTGGAACAGATCCCGGCGGTAGCACATCGCGAGGCTGCCCATGTCGGTGCCGAGCCCGAAGACGTAATCGCCCGAGGTGCCCTGCGCCCACTTCCACGGAGCCCATTGCTGTTTCAGCTTGTCCGCGCCGTACTCGGCCAGGTTGACGAATTTGTCCTTGGCCCGGATGTACTTCGGGATGTACTGCTCCTCGACCGCGACGACGTCGGCCGCGCCGCGCCCGGCCGCCAGCTGCGTGGCGAGGCTCTTGAAATGCGTGTCGAAATCGGTGACCCGGCTGCGGATCTCGATATTCGGATGGTCCTTCTCGTACTGTTCGAACAACGGCGCGTAGCCGAACTCGCCGAACGTGGCCACGCTCAGCGTGATCTTTCCCGAGGACGCGGCGGAACCGCACGCGGCCGCCAGTAGCAAGAATGCGGCGGCGAGCGCGGCAACGGCCGGGCGCCGGGTCAGCTTTCGCACGTGGTGAGCATCCTTTAAATCACTCCGGCGCGCAGCGCGTAGGCGACGGCGTGCGGACGGTTCCGCAGCTTGAGCCGGTTCGTCATGCCGTAGATCACGTTCTTCACGGTCCGCTCCGAGTAGCAGAGCTTGTTCGCGATTTCCGCGGTGTCCCAGCCCTCGGCCATCAGCCGCAGCACGTCGACCTCGCGCGGCGACAGGCTGGTGGCCTCGCCGTCGCGCCGCAGGGTCTCGGCCTGGCGCAGCAGATCCCGCATCGACGTCTCGCGCCCGGAGGCGGCGGCCACGATGCTGCGCACCAGCTGGTCGCCGCCGATCGCGTCGCGCGGCAGCACCGCGGCGACGTGCCAGGCGGCCAGCTCGGCGAGATCGTCGGCGTCCACGTATCCGGCGATGAACACGATGGCCGCGGGCGTCTCCGAGGCCGCGGCCCGCAGCGCCGCCTTCACCTCGCGCGTGACCCGGTTGGCGGCGAACACGAGCACCGCGGCTTCACCGCGCTGCTGACCCGGCATCACCCGCACCTCGCGGCGCGTGCGCAAATGGTCGATGAGGCCCGCGAGCGTGATCGGGTCCGAAGCCCACGCCGCCACCTTGACCTGATTCATCGCTGCCTCCCCGGTGCAGAGCACTCGCCTGTCGTGTGCCAGCCAGTGTGCCTACCGCGGCTTCACGAAATCTCTAGTCGGGACGCGCTCATTCTTCACAGCGTGAAGTTGGGCCCGCCGGTGGGGTTCGGTTACCGTCACGACAGACCCGTCCGAACTCGCGAAGGAAATGATGAAGGCGCAGGCCCGACCCCGCTGGAGCACCGCAGGCGCCGTCAGCGCGTTAACGCTCATATGTGCACTTTCCGCGTGTTCCGGGGAACGTTCCGTTTCCGGAACAGCGACGCCCACCCCGCTCACCGCACCCAGTTCGGGAAGTTCGACGCAAGCGGCTCCACCTGCGCCGACTTCCCCGGCGCGGACCCTGCCCGGGCAGTCGGAATGCGCGTCGGCGGTGTCGGCGATGGATCCGCGGGCGCGCGTGGCGCAACTGGTGGTGCCGGGCGTCAACGCGGGCGATCCGGCGGCCGTCGCGGCCCTCGTGCGGGCGCAGCAGGTCGGCGGGATCTTCGTGGGGGACAAAAAGACCACGCTGTTGCAAAATGGCGCGCTCGACGAGGTTCAGCGGGCCGCGAAGATCCCGGTTTCGGTCGCGGTCGACGAGGAGGGCGGCCGGGTGCAGCGCATCGACGACCTCGACGGCTCGCTCCCGAGCGCCCGGCAGCTGGCGGCCTCGAAGACCCCGGACGAGGTGCGCGCGATCGGCGAACAACGCGGCAAGCAACTGCGCGCACGCGGGGTGACGGTCGACTACGCACCGGACGCGGACGTCAGCGACGAGCCCGACAACGCGGTGATCGGCGACCGTTCGTACAGCCCGGATCCGGAAAAGGCGCGGCAGTACGCACTGGCGTTCGCCGAGGGCCTGCGTGCGGGCGGCGTGCAGCCGGTGCTGAAACATTTCCCGGGCCACGGCCACGGATCCGGCGACTCGCACCGCGGAACTGTCGTCACGCCGCCGCTCGACCAGCTGCGCCGCGTTGATCTGGTGCCTTATCGCGACATCTCGGAGTACGGGCAGGTCGGGGTGATGGTCGGCCATCTCGAGGTGCCCGGCCTGACCGGCGACGAACCGGCCTCGCTGGCCCCGGAGGCGTATCGGTTGCTGCGCAACGAGTTCCACTTCACCGGGCCGGTGATCACCGACGACCTGGGCGGGATGAAAGCGATCACGGACCGGTTCGCGCTGCCGGACGCGGTGTTGAAGGCGTTGCAGGCGGGGGCGGATCAGGCGTTGTTCTCGTCCGGGCACAACGACGTGGGGGCCGTGGTGGATCGGCTGCAGCGGGCGGTGGAGAGCGGGGAGCTGCCGGGGGCGCAGGTGACAGCTTCGGTGGAGCGGGTGCTGGCGGCCAAGGGGTTTTGCCGACCTTGACCTCGGGGCGGGAGCGTCGGGGCAAACGCCACGGTCGGCCCGGGCGCGCGGCAGCGGTTCCTCGAACGGCGAGGCGGCACCGTCACCGCATTGATCCTCGCCAGCTGTCCTCCCGAAGCAGCGGAAACCGCGCTCCAGCAAGGCAAATCCTGACTCAGTCCTCTTCCTCCAGCACCCGAGCAAGTACTGCGGCCGCGCTCACCGTCTGCGGATGGTCCTCCCCCAGCGCTCTCCGGCACCGCGGCAGCAGGTCTTCCAGCACCGCCAGGGCCGCAGCGCGGTCGCCGAGGCGGAGGTGGATCTGGGCCAGGTTGCCGGTCGTGCGCAGGGTGCCCAGGGCGTCCAGGCCCAGCACGCGGCGGCTTCGGGCCAGGACGTCCTCTGTCTGCTCGCGGGCGCGCTCGTATTCGTTCAACTCCGTGTACACCACGCAGAGATTGCTCGCGACGACCAGCGTCAGCGGGTCGTCCTCGCCCAGCACGCGGCCGACCCGGGGCAGGAGATCGGCCAGCAGGTCGCGCGCCCCCGGGTAATCGGTGACGCCGATCAGGCAACCGGCAAGGCGGTTCGCGACGGCGAGGGTGTCCGGGTGGTCCTCGCCCAACGTCGCGGTCCATTCAGCGTGGAGGAGGCGGCCGAGAGCGACACCGGGGCGAGCCTGGCCGGAGACGAACAGGTAGCGCAGGACCCGGATGAGCAGCGCGCGGTACTCCGGCGGTTCGTGGCCGCGAAAATCGCCGGAGGCGGCCGACATCCGGACGGCCACCGCGACCCGGCGGTAGGCGGGCCACGAATCCTTGAGGTCTGGGTCCAGATCCAGGTCGAGCGGGATCTCGTCCCTCGTGACCGGGGGCAGCACGGGATACGGCGGCGGCTGTTCGCGATCCCAGAGCGAAACGGGTTTCCCGGACGCTTCGAGCAGCCTGGCCGGGCAACCTCGTTCGTGGAATAGGTCGCAGCCGGAGCTGAGCACAGAATGGTCTCGGCCGGAGAAGAGAACCGGCACCGGGTAAGCGTGGAACGGTTCGCCCTGGTTGTCGATGACCGTCGTGCCGTGGCGGCCCGCGCAGATCCAGTCCACTTCCAGGCGCCACGCGACCTCGTGGGTGGTGGTGATCGGTTCGATCTCGAACTGCTCGATGTCGGTCGCGCTGACGGTGAACGGGAAATCCAAGCCCTGCGCGACCAGCCGCGGCGAGGGGGCGTCGAAGTTGGTCGTGAACGGGCGTGGTTGCAGGTGCGCGCCGATCCGGACGCGCAGGCAGGCTGGGCGCGGGGCGGTCCGCGACACGACCACGACCCGCGCGGATTGCAGGACGACGGCGCGGGTCGTCCTGGCTTCCACCGTGACGACGTGGACGGTCCCGCCGGGCACGGCGACCCGCGGTGGATCAGTGTCGAGGACTAGGTCGGCCAGGGTTCCGCCCGGTTGGAGCCGCACCGAGGCGATGAGCGGGTCGGCCAGTTGCGCCGGGCTGTCGCCCGATCGGCCCACGTTGATGTCGCCGTGCACGGCTCCGGCCATCACGACCTTGTCGAACTGGCCGCCGGTGATGCGGTTGACAGAGGACTCTTCTGCGTCCGTCACCCCAGCGAGCGTAGTCGTTAACTCAATGAACGAAAGGTTCGTCCGGGGCCGATGCGGGGTGACTATGGTCGCGCTCGCCCGTCGATCGAGGAGGATCGGATGTCCGGACGTTTCCGTGCAGGCGTGGCTGTGCTGGCCGCGATATTCGGGCTCGGGCTGCTCGCGGCGCCAGCTTCGGCTTCGGCTGAGCCAGCGTCGACGGCCGGGTGCGGGCGGGCGGTGCCCAGTGCTGGCACCACGACAGTCGAGCAGTTGACCTCCGGCGGCATTGAGCGCGAGTACCGGATCTACGTTCCCGCGCGGTACAACCCGCACCGGCAGTACCCGGTCGTCCTCTCCTTTCACGGGCACGGCCGGACGGCGGAGTACCAGGAACAGCTGTCCGGTTTCTCCGGCTCGGACGTGATCGCCGTGTATCCGCAGGGCCTTCCCGGCACCGACGGCAAATCCGCCTGGACCGGCGCGCCCTACTCGGCCCCGGTCGACGACGTCCAGTTCACCGGCGACCTCCTCACCTCGCTGGAGCACCGGATGTGCGTGGACCCGGCGCGGATCTACGCGGCGGGCAAATCGAACGGCGGCGGGTTCGTCGGCGTGCTGGCGTGCCGGATGGCCGACCGGATCGCCGCGTTCGCCCCGGTTTCCGGCGCGTTCTACCCCCAGGGCGGTGCGTGCCAGCCGAGCCGAAAGGTCGCGTTGCTCGATTTCCACGGCACGGCCGACACCACCATTCCCTACGCGGGCAATCCGGGCAAAGGCCTTCCGTCCATTCCGGACTGGTTGGCCGGGTGGGCCGCGCGCGATCGCTGTTTCCCTTATCCGGTAACGGTTTCTCCGGTGCGCGACGTGGTGACGCAGTGGTGGCCCGGATGTTCGCTGGTGCATTTCCGGGTGGAGGGAGCCGGACACGTCTGGCCGAGCACCCGCCCGAACAACGACTCCGACACCCCAACCGCCATTGACGCCACGCCGGTGATTCTTCAGTTCTTCAAAGCGCATCGCCTCGCCGGAGCTTGATCCGTCCGGCCGGGTCGCACTGGATGCGCGGCCTCAACTGACCGGCTCAGCCTGCTTCCGTTTCTTGGCGAGCATCCGGCGGAACCCGTCGGCCACGACCTTCGCGGTGTCTTTGCCGTGGTCGGCGGTGATCCGCTTGACCATCTCCGCGGATTCGGCGACGACCTCGGCGCTGCGGGCGAACATCCGGTCCTCGTGCTGGGCCAGCGCGGTCTCGACGTCGTCCGGATGCGCGGCCAGCAATTGCGCGAGGTCGGAGCCGTCGAGCAGGGCCAGGTTCGCGCCCTCCCCATTCGGGCCGCTCAGGTGCGCCGCGTCGCCGACCAACGTCACGCCGGGGACCCGCTCCCAGCGACGCACGCCTGGCAGCGTGTAGTGCCGGCGCAGGATCGGCGCGGTGTCGCCGCCGGAGATCAGTTCGAGGATTTCCGGGGCCCAGCCGTCGAATTCGGCCGCGACCCGGGCAAGGGCGGCCCGGGCGTCCAGGCTTTCGAGTGCGTCGAACCATTCCTGCGGCTTTTTCACCATCGCGTAGGTGTGCAGAGTGTCGCCGCGTTCACGGTGCACCATGATGCGGCGGTCCGGCCCCGGCGCGCCCATTCCGCCACCGCCGACGACCTTCGCCGCCGCGGGGTGCCGGGTATCGGCCTCGTAGAGGTAGGTCTCGACGAAGGCGAGGCCCAGGTACTCCGGCACGGCGTCGGACAGCAGCGGCCGCACCCGCGACCAGGCACCGTCCGCACCGACCAGCAGCTTCGCGAAGACCGAACCACCGTCCGCGAAGGAAACCTCGTGACCGTCGGCGACGGTGCGGACGCCGCTGACCTTCCGTCCCCAGTGGACGGTTCCGTCCGGAAGCGAGTCGAGCAGCATCTGCCGCAGCTCGCCGCGCAGCAGTTCGGGACGGCCGCCGGTGCCGTCGTCAGGATGGTCCAGCAGGACGGTGCCGTCGGGATCGAGGATCCGCATCTGCTGACGGCCTTCAAGGATCAGGCCGCGGAACTCGTCCATCAGGCCCGCCGCTTCGATCGCGAGCTGGCCGTTGTAATCGTGAATGTCGAGCAGTCCGCCCTGGGACCGCGACATCGGCGACGGTTCGGCTTCGTAGACCGTGGCCGGAATCCCGTGCAGGTACAGGACCCGGGCCAAAGTCAGTCCGCCGAGACCGGCGCCGACGATGGTGACTGGAGTCTGCATTGTTCTCCCCTGTGCGCTAGTGACCTCCGAAGACTGACGGCCGCGGCTGGCACCGTCCGCACAGTCCGCTGGCACTGCGCTGCCAGACACTGACAGCGCGTGAGAGTCTGGGATCCGAGACACAATCATCCGGCGGCTACTTGGCCGCCAGGGCCGTGCTGACGTTGAGTTCGTCCAGCGCATTCACCGAAGAACCGCAGGAGGGGCACGTGGCGGCCACACTGGAGCGACGCTCGATCGACCCGGTTCCGGAGTCCGAGCGGCACGGGCACCCGCGCAGCCTGTTCACCCTGTGGTTCGCCGCGAACACGCAGATCACCTCGGCGGTCACCGGCGCGTTGACCGTGCTGGTCGGCGTGCATCCACTGTGGGCGATCGTCGCGGTCGTGGCGGGCAACGCGCTCGGCGGCATTCCGATGGCGCTGCACGCCGCGCAGGGGCCGAAACTCGGGATTCCGCAGATGATCCAGTCGCGCGCCCAGTTCGGCGTGTACGGCGCGGCGCTTCCGCTGGTGCTCGTCGTCGTGATGTACCTCGGCTACTTCGCGAGCGGTTCGCTGCTCGGCGGCCAGGCGGTCGCTCAGATCACGCACCTGCCGACGGACGCCGCGATCGCGGTCTACGCCCTCGCCTCGGCGCTGATCGCGATCGTCGGATACCGGCTGATCCACCGGTTCGGCTGGGTCGCGTCCGCGTTGTCCGTGGTGGTCTTTCTTTACCTGACGATCCGGCTGATCAGCGGGCACGACCTCGGCGCCGTGCTCGCCGCGCCGCACCTGGACTTCCCGAAGTTCCTGCTCGCGGTCTCGCTGACCGCGTCGTGGCAGCTGACCTTCGGCCCGTACGTCGCCGACACCTCGCGCTACCTGCCGTCGGCGACGTCGGTGCGCGCGACTTTCTGGTGGACGTACGGCGGGACGGTTCTCGGCGCGGTGTGGGCGATGTCGTTCGGCGCGCTGGCGTACGCCATTGCCGGGAAGGCGTTCAAGGGCCACGAAGTCGCGTACGTCGTCGGCCTCGGCGGTGAAGCGCTGCTGATCCCGTTGCTGCTGGCCATCGCGCTCGGCAAGTTCACCGTGAACGTGCTGAACATCTACGGCGGCTACATGACCGTCGCGACCGCGCTGACCGGTTTCGGTCGCCGCGCGGCGCTCTCCCAGGCCACGCGGATCGGCTACATCGCGGGCGTCGGCGTGGTCGGCGCGGTGATCGCGATCCTCGGCCGCGGCCAGTTCCTGTCGAACTTCGTGCTGTTCCTCGACTTCCTGCTGTACTTCCTCACGCCGTGGAGTTCGATCAACCTGGTCGATTTTTACCTGCTGCGCAAGGAAAAGTACGATCTCGACGCGCTCTACGACCCGAACGGCCGCTACGGACGCTGGGCCTGGCCCGCGCTGGCCGCCTACGTGCTCGGGATCGCGGTGCAGATCCCATTCGCCAACGTCGAAGGCATTTTCGTCGGCCCGATCGCACCATTGCTCGGCGGCGCGGACATTTCATGGCTGTTAGGCCTGATCGTGCCCGGCGCGCTGTACGTGGCGTTCATGCGCCGGTCGGCCGCGCTTCGGGGGTGACGGATCAGCTGGACTCGCGGACGACCAGCGACACCGGCAAGATCTGCGCGCCCGGCGCGACGTCCTCGCCGTCTAGCAACCGCATCAGCGTCGAGACCATCGCGTGGACCTGTTCGCGCGGATCCTGGTGCACCGAGGTCAACGGCGGCGTCATGGCCGGAGCGAGCGCGGCGTTGTCGTCGAAGCTGACCACCGCGACGTCGCCGGGCACGCTGCGGCCAGCGTCGGCCAAGGTGCGCAGCGCGCCCACCGCCATCATGTCGCTGCCGACGAACACCGCGTCGAGGTCTGGCACCCGTTCCAGCAGCGCGGCCATCGCTTTCGCACCGCCGGCCAGGGTGAAGTCCGCCTCCTCGGCCAGCCCGGAGGGGTCGATCCCGGCGTCCACGAGCGTCGCGCGCCAGCCGGCGAGCCGGTCGATCGGCGCGCCCTGGTCCTGCGGGCCGGCGATGGTCGCGATCCGGCGGCGGCCAGATTCCACCAGGTGCGTCACCGCCTGCCGGGCACCGCCCTCGTTGTCGAAATCCACCAGGTACACGCCCCGGCGCAGATCGGCGGCCGGTCCGCCGAACACCACCGGCAACCGCAGCAACCGCAACGCACGGGGCAGCGGATCGGCGCGGTGCGGAGCGAAGACGAGCACCCCGTCGACGTGTCCGCCCTCGAGAAACCGCACGGTACGGCCAAGATCCTCGCGGGTGTCGCTGAAAAGCAGCACCATCTGACAGCCCACGTCGGCCAGTTCCCGGTAGCCCGCCCGCATCACCGCGGTCCGGTACGGGTCGTCGAGCAGCCGCGCTTCCGGCTCCGACAGCACCACCGCGATCGCGCCGGTCCGCCGGGTGACCAGCGAGCGCGCGGCCTGATTCGGCGAATACCCGAGATCGCGCGCGGCGGCCAGCACCTTTTCCCGCGAGCGCGCGCTGACGTACGCGTCGTCGTTCAGCGCACGCGACGCGGTGGACCGCGAAACCCCGGCGAACGCCGCGACGTCCTCCAGCGTCGGCCGCTCGTCCTCGGACCGAGGCGCCACTCCGCCCACCCCCCTGACTGTCGGTCGGGCTAGCTTAACCACGTCCCGCCGGGAGCGCTCCCGGATACTCCAGCCTTGACATCCCCCGTTACCTGCAACACACTCGTTCGGCATCTGGGAGCGCTCCCAG
The DNA here is from genome assembly GCF_055583325.1 of Amycolatopsis sp. NPDC104775. Taxonomy (NCBI): domain Bacteria; kingdom Bacillati; phylum Actinomycetota; class Actinomycetes; order Pseudonocardiales; family Pseudonocardiaceae; genus Amycolatopsis; species Amycolatopsis sp. NPDC104775. Next base: position 135,640 of record NZ_JBVJOE010000002.1, on the reverse strand, counting down.
AACGACTTCCAAGGGGTTGACGACGGTGACAACGTTCCGGAAGGGCCTGGTGCTGGCACTGGGCATCACGATGACCGCGGTGAGCGCCGCGGCGTGCGGCGGCGGAAGCGACGTGCCCGCGGCGGCCGGGCCGAACGAGCACGTCGAACTGACGCTCGCGACGTTCACGGAGTTCGGCTACGAGGCGCTCATCCCGGAGTACGAGCGGCTGCACCCGAACATCAAGATCACCCACCGCAAAACCGGTCAGGGCGGGCCGTACGCCCAGGACATGATGACGAAGCTCGCGGCAGGCTCCGGCCTCGCCGACGTGCAGGCCGTCGAAGAAGGCCATCTGTCGGACATCCTCAGCAAGTCCTCGAAGTTCAACGACCTGAGCCAGATCGGCCCCTCGGGCGTTTCGCCGGACCGCTGGCTTTCGTGGAAATACGAGGCGGGCAAAGACAAAAACGGCAAGCTCATCGGCTACGGCACGGACATCGGCCCGCTCGCCATGTGCTACCGCAAGGACCTGCTCGCCGCGGCCGGGCTGCCCAGCGACCCGGAGGCGGTGAAACCGCTGTTCGCCACGTGGGACAGCTATTTCGCGGCCGGAGCCCAGTACACCGCCAAAACCGGCAAGGCGTGGTTCGATTCGGCGGCGCAGAACTTCAACTCCATGGTCAACCAGCTGCCGGTCGGCTACCTCGACACCAGCGACAAGCTCACCGTGGAAAACAACCAGGGCATCCGGGACGCCTGGACGAAGGTGACCGACGCGGTCGCGAAGGGCGAATCGGCGAAGCTCACCGCGTTCAGCAACGAATGGAATTCCGGCTTCAAGCAGAGCGCGTTCGCGACGAAGGCCTGCCCGGCGTGGATGCTCGGGGTGATCAAGGAACAGGCGGGGCCGGACAACGCGGGCAAATGGGCGGTCACCGCGGCGTTTCCCGGCGGAGGCGGCAACTGGGGCGGGTCGTATCTGACGGTGCCGACGCAGAGCAAGCACCCGCGCGAAGCGGCTGAGCTGGCCGCCTGGCTCACCGCACCGGAGCAGCAGATCAAGGCGTTCGAGGCCAAGGGCAACTTCCCGAGCCAGACGAAGGCGCTGGAAAGCCCGCAACTGCTGAACGCGACCGACGCGTACTTCGGCGGCGCGAAGATCGGCGAACTGTTCGCCGAGCAGGCGAAGAAGGTGGCGAAGCCGCAGTACAAGGGTCCGAACGACGGCCAGATCCAGGAAAACGTGGCCAGCCCGGCACTGCAGTCGGTGGAACAGGGCGCCTCGGCCGCGGACGGCTGGCAGCGGTTGGTCGACGGCGCGAAGAAACTCGCCCGCTGACGATGACTGTCACCGACAAGACCGCTCCGGAAAGCCGGGTCACGACGCGTCCTCCCACCGCGCCGCGGCCCGGCCTGCGCGACCGGCTGGCGCGCTGGGACGTCAAAGTCTCGCCCTATCTCTACGTGGCGCCGTTCTTCATCGTGTTCGCCATTGTGGGCATGTTCCCGTTGCTCTACACCGCGTACGTCTCGCTGTTTTCCTGGAAGGCCGGTGACGACAATCCGGACTTCATCGGACTGGACAACTTCAAGGAACTGTTCGCGGACACGCAGTTCTGGCACGCGCTGGAAAACACGATCAGCATCTTCCTGCTGTCCAGCGTGCCCCAGCTGATCATCGCGGTGCTGCTCGCCGCGGTGCTCACGCTGCGGCTGCGCGGCGCGACCGGCTGGCGGGTCGGCATTCTGCTGCCCTACGCGGCGAGCCTGGTGGCGCTCGGGATCATTTTCGCGAACCTGTTCGGCCCGCGGTACGGGCTCGTCAACGGCGTGCTCCAAACCCTCGGACTGTCCCCTGTGGACTGGCAGGCCAACCGGTTCGCCAGCCACGTCGCCATCGCGATCATGGTGAACTGGCGGTGGACCGGCTACAACGCGCTGATCGTTCTCGCTGCCATGCAAGCGATTCCGAAGGAATTGCACGAGGCCGCGCTGATCGACGGCGCGGGCACCGTGCGCCGGTTCACCCACGTGACGCTGCCGCTGCTCAAACCCACCCTGATCTTCGTCGCCATCACCTCGACGATCGGCGGGCTGCAGATCTTCACCGAACCCAAGCTGTTCGACGCGATGCCCGGATCGAACAACGGCGGTTCCACCCACCAATTCCAGACCGTGACGCTGTACCTGTACCAGACCGCGTTCGAGAATTTCGATCTCGGCTACGCGTCCGCGATCGCGTGGGTGCTGTTCCTGATCATCGTCGTGATCGCGCTGATCAATTACTTCGTCACCGGGCGGCTCGCGGGGAGGCGCACATGACCGTGCAAGCCAGCTTGCGGGCAAGCGCGGCCCGCCTCGGCAAACCGCGCAAGGCGACCTACGGCGTGCTGATCGTGTTCGTGCTCGGCTCGCTGTTCCCGTTCTACTGGTCGTTTCTCGTGGCCAGCCGCGACAACGGGATGCTCACCGAACGGATCCCGCCGTTGCTGCCAGGCGGCAATTTCTTCGCCAACGCGGCGCGGGTGTTCGACACCGTGCCGTTCTGGCGGGCGCTTGGCAACAGCGTTCTCGTGTCCGGCACGGTCACGCTCACCACGGTGCTGTTCTCGTCGCTGGCCGGGTTCGCCTTCGCGAAACTGCGCTTCCGCGGCCGTAACGGCTTGTTCGTGTTCATCGTGGTGACGCTCGCGGTGCCGACCCAGCTCGGCATCATCCCGCTGTTCATCGCGATGTCGAAGCTCGGCTGGGCGGGCGGGCTGCAGTCGGTGATCGTGCCGAATCTGGTCACCGCGTTCGGCGTGTTCTGGATGCGTCAGTACACAGTGGACGCTTTGCCGTATGAGCTGATCGAAGCCGCGCGCGTGGACGGGTGCAGCATGATCCGGATCTTCTGGAACGTGTGCCTTCCCGCGGTCCGCCCGGCCGCGGCGATTCTCGCCATGTTCACGTTCATGACGTCCTGGAACGATTTCCTGTGGCCGCTGGTCGTGCTCGACGCGGGCAATCCGACCGTGCAGGTGGCGCTGGAGAAACTGCAGAGCGGCTACTACGTCGACTATTCGCTGGTGCTCGCGGGCACCACGTTGGCCACGATTCCGATCCTCATCGTCTTCCTCCTGCTCGGCCGCCAGATCGTGGCCGGGATCATGCAAGGCGCCGTGAAAGGGTGACCATGTCCGCACAGCCGATCCCCGACGTGCTCGCGTTCCCGGACGCGTTCGTCTGGGGCGCCGCCACGGCGGCCTTCCAGGTCGAAGGATCGACCACCTCCGACGGCCGCGAGGCGTCCGTCTGGGACACCTTCGCCGCCCGCCCGGGCGCGGTGGCCGGCGGCGACACCGGCGACCCGGCGGCCGACCATTACCGCCGCTACGCCGAAGACGTCGCACTGATGCGCTCGCTCGGCCTCACCGCGTACCGGTTTTCCCTTTCCTGGCCGCGAATCCTGCCGCACGGCAAGCTGGAGCCGCGCGGCCTGGCGTTCTACGACCGGCTCGTCGACCAGTTGCTGGCCGCGGGCATCCAGCCGTGGGCGACGCTGTATCACTGGGATCTACCGCAATCGCTGGAGGACCGGGGCGGCTGGACCGCGCGCGACACCGCCTACCGGTTCGCCGAATACGCCGAGACCGTCGCGGCCCGGCTCGGCGACCGCGTGGCGAGCTGGTCGACGCTCAACGAACCGTGGTGCGCGGCGATGCTCGGCTACGGCTCGGGAGTGCACGCGCCCGGCCGGACGTCGCCGGAGGGCGCCGTCGCCGCGGCGCATCACCTGCTGCTGGGGCACGGACTGGCGATGGACGTGCTCCGGCAGCACACCAGCTCGCCGTCCGGGATCACGCTGAACCTGTACCCGGTCGTCGCGGACTCTCCAGCCGACGCCGACGCCGACGCCGCCCGCCGGATCGACGGTCTGCAGAACCGGTTGTTCCTCGACCCGCTGCTGAGCGGCGGTTACCCCGCTGACCTGCGCGAAGACCTGGCCCGGTTCGGCTTCGACACCGTGGTGCGCGACGGCGACGAGGCGGTGCTCGGCAAACCCATCGACTGGCTGGGCGTCAACTACTACCGCGGCTACCGGGTGGCCGGTTCGGCGCGGCCCGGAAGCACTCCGGCGGGCCGGGAGTGGCCGGGAGCCGACCACGTGCATTTCGTCCCGGACCTGGCCGCGCCGCGCACCGATTCCGGCTGGGAAGTACACCCCACTGGGCTGACCGAATCACTGCTCCAGGTGCATCGGGACTACCCGCCGGTGCCGTTGTACGTCACGGAGAACGGCGCGGCGTATCCGGACCCGGTCCGCGACGGCGAGGTCTCCGACGACGACCGCATCGCCTTCCTGGACGCGCATCTGCGGGCCGCGCACGACGCACTGGTCCAAGGCGTGGATCTGCGCGGATATTTCTACTGGTCGCTGCTGGACAACTTCGAATGGGCCGAGGGCTACGCGAAACGCTTCGGCCTGGTGCACGTCGACTACCGCACCCAGCGGCGCACGCCGAAGCGCAGCGCGCGGTGGTATGCGGAGGTGATCGCCCGCAACGCGCTGCGGTGACCTACTACCGGGTTTTCTCGCATCGAAGGGAAAGAGTTTCTCTCCGGTTTTCGCGTCACGGTGCCCGGGCGCGGCCGTCGGACCAGTGCCGGGGCCGCCCCGAACGGCCCCGCGACCGGAGACTGGAGTGTCCGATGACGGTGCGAAGCCGGGTGACCGACGAGGTCACCACGTGGCTGACCGGGGAATTCGCGGGCCGGGTGCCCGCCGAGGCGGTCGAGGTGGTGGTGCGGGCGACGGGCCGGGATCTCGACGGCCGAGTCGTCCCGGACGATCGCGGCGACTTGCTCTACCGCGTGGCCCGAGCCCGGCTGGTGCGCATGCTCGCCAGGCCGGACGAGCCGCGCATCCCGCGTTCACGCCGGTAAGCGCGTGTTCCCCGGGCACTCGGGTGTCCGGGGACACCGGCACTGCTTCTTCGGTGGCCCAAGGTAATCAGGCGCGCGCCGAACGTGGCTGAGAAGCGCTACGAGCCCGGCATCCGGCTGCTCAGCGGCGCCTGCGAACGCTCGGGCGGCCACCAGACCTGCGCGGGCGGCGGGGGAACGTCGTCGTCGGGGAGTTCGAGCGCGTCCGCGCCGCTCTGCCAGCGGTTCCAGTGCACGGAACACAGCCCGCGCCACAAGGAATCCTCCGCACAGTCCCGCCGACGGCACTTGCGTGCCTGCTGCCCGCCATCAATCACGTTCACGACTCCAAACCAGCGCTCAAACCTCCCCGCCGGCTCCAGTCTGCCTCGGACCCGCCGGGAACGCCCCGTACTCGCGCCAACACAACCCTTGTGCAGCAACGGAACGAGAGATCACACCCTACTCCAGCCGCCTGCGCGCATACCGGGCGACCACAGTGCACTCTTTCAGCGGTTGACGCTTCCAGCACTGGGCTCTAGCTGTGAATTCCCTGTGCTGCAACGGAGAGTGCGCGTCCGACGGCGTACGGTAGGTATGTCCACAATGGATGATCAAGGCCGCGGATGCTGAGCGTCGTACTCGTGCGCGGCGGTGCGCTGGGTGCGGGTGCGCAGGAGCTGCTCCTGCGAGGAGTCGTCCACATCGGCCAGTCCGAGCGCGACCGCGCGGCGGATCTGCTCGCGGTTGTCGCGGACGACAGCGGAGAAGAAGTCGTCGATGCGCGGGTCCAGCAGGACCTCCAGCAGGACCCGGAACGACGTGTCGACGGTCGCGCGGACGATCTCGTCGTGGAACGGGAGGCGGCGGAGTTTGCCCAGCTGCGGGTCTTCGGAGATCTTTTCGGTGATGATGGCGCGCAGTTCGGTCTTGTTCTCGCTGAGGGATTTGGCGAGGTTCTCCGGGTAGTTTCCGGTTTCCAGAACCTTGACCACCTCGTCGAGGACGGCGATGGTCACTGGTTTTTTGATGGCGCGGACTATCGGTTCGGAGAGTTTGTCTACCAGGCGGTAGGTGAATTGCTCGCCTACGGCGCGGTCGGCCGCCCTTCCCAGGCGGATGATCAGGAGGATTACGCCCAGGACGTGGTGGTTCGCGGCGAAGGCCGGGTGGGCGACGGGGATCATCGCGAAGACCTCGTACCAGGTGCGGGCGAGGAAGGCGGCTCGCCAGGCTTGTTTGCGCCAGCGGTGGAGGAGTTCCAGGAGGAAGATGCCGCAGATTACGCAGTCTGCCGGGAAGAACCATTGGCTGAGGGCGGGTGGGGGCGGGGTGATGAGGAGCCAGGCGAGCATGCCGGTGGAGAGGACGGCTAGGGCGAGCATGATCCAGTCGTCTGCCCGGACGTTGCCGGGGAGGATGCCGCTGTTGAGTTCAGCGTCGGCTGAACGGCCGGTGGTCATGCTGGCTCCCTGGTCCCTGGGTTGCTGGCGGGGGTGATGATCCCATGGGTTTCGGGGTGGGGGTGGGAGGAAGCGCCGGGGTGGCTCGTCGCCCTGGGGGGCGACATTGCGCCGGGGGTGGTTGCGTGGGGCACCCCGAAGCCCGAGTGTGCTGACGGTTCGGGGGTGGTTGTCAAGGCGGGAAAGATGCCTTGACAACCACCCCCGAACCGCAGGGGAGGGGTCGTGTCGGGG
>NZ_JBVJOE010000002.1:11159-129046 GCF_055583325.1 Amycolatopsis sp. NPDC104775 | reverse complement strand
CACGAGAAGCCGGGGGGGTGGGAGGGCGGGGGGGGGGGGCGCGAGGCGGACACCCCCCCCCCACCCCCCCCCCCGAACCGCAGGGAAGGCTTCGTATCGGGGTGCAGGGCGGGGGCTGGGTGCCTGGGTTTCTTGGGGGTGGGGTGGTGGCGGTTTCGCGGGGGTGCGCGGGGGTTGGGTGGTTGGTGGCGGTGGGTTCGCGGCGGGGGTGAGCCCCAATGTGGGGTTCGGTGCGTGAGCGCGCTTAATGCGACGCTGGGGGCGCGGGGTCGGCGGCGGCGCGAGGCGGGGCGGGTAGCGGGGTTGGTCGTGAGGGGAACCCTGAGGGAATCAGAGTTCGTGAAGGTGGCCCTCACGGACGGCTACGGAACCGGTTCACCTGAGGGGTTTCGAGCCGGACATCTTGACACCAAACACCCGGTGCATCAGGCTTTTCCTACGCCGCCTAGTTAGGAAAGTTTACTAACAAGGAGACCTCTCACATGCCCGCTTCCCGGAAGGTGGCGTTGTTCGCCGCCGTTTCCGTTTCGTTTACCGCTGCGGTGGCTGGCGCTGGGCCTGCTGCCGCGGCTTCCGTGGCGCATCCGTTTCCGGCGCACGTTACTTACCAGACTGGGGTTCGGCCGTCGGTTAGTCAGGCTGAGCAGGACGCCGCGGTCAAGAAGCAGTACGACTCCTGGAAGAAGACTTACCTCCGCCAGGCTTGCGGCGGGTACCTCGTCTGGGCGACCGACGACGCGCCCAACAAGGGCACGGTTTCCGAGGCGCAGGGTTACGGGATGAACATCGTCCCGTTGATGGCCGGGTACGACGAGCAGGCCAAGACGATTTTCGACGGGATGTGGAAGTTCGTTCAGGACCACCGGGACAGCAAGGGGCTCTTCCAGTGGAAGATCGACGGCAAGACCTGCAAGTACGCCGACGACGGCACGCCTGACTCGGCCACCGACGGCGACCTCGACGTGGGTTACGGGCTGATTCTCGCCGACAAGCAGTGGGGCGGCTACAGCGCCGCGGCGAAGGATTGGCTGGCCAAGATCTACCAGTATGACGTCGCGTCCGATGGGCATCTCAAGATCGCCGACGACGCTGGCAACGACGACACCCGGCCGTCCGACTTCATGCTCGATCACCTGCGTGCGTTCGCGAAGTACGATACCGCGCACGACTGGAACAAGGTCGTCACTCGGACCGAGCAGGTGATCACCCAGTTCACCGCCAAGTATTCGCCGAACGCGAATCTGCTGTCCGACTTCGTGGTGGGGGCGAACACCAACAGCCCGAAGCCGGCGCCCGCGGATCATCTGGAGAACCAGCCGGACAACATCGTCGGGTACAACTCCGTTCGCGTGCCTTGGCATATGGGCACCGATGCTCTGCTGTACGGCGGCAAGGTCGCGACTGAGGTCGCCAAGAAGGAATCGGCCAGCTACAAGAGCCACTCCGGCGGCAACCCGGCCAAGATCTATCCGCACACCAAGCTGGACGGAACGCCGACCAAGACCAGCGATCAGTCCGAGGTCGCGGCGAATCCGGTGGGGGTCGCGGCGATGGTCGCGGGCGACCAGGCGTGGACCGATTCACTGTGGAAGTACATGGCCGGGAACCCGTACGACGACACGTACTACGGCGAGACCATCAAGTTGCTCGTCTACCTGGTGATGTCGGGTAACTACTGGGCACCGTGACCTCGAGCCTGCCCGCGCGGGCGCTAACCAGCGGCGTCCGTGCGGGCAGGTGGGCACGTCCCGCCTGGGGTGGTCAGCAGTTCGAAGTGCCACATCTCGTTCGCGTATACCTGGCACAGTCCATATTTCGCGCCGTGCTGGATCAGCCAGTCGGCGGCTCGGGTGGGCGCGACGTCGACTGCTTTGCCGGAGACGTGCGTTGATTTTTCCGGCGTGTTTACAAATTTTCGTGCTTCTTCCAGGCTGCCGTACTTTTCGATGCCGCCGTCTAGCAGCTTCTGCTGGTACTCCTTCGTCCGCCAGCCTGAGGCGATGCGAATGTCCACTTTGCGCTGACGGGCGTCGGTTGCCGCTTCCTGCAAGGCTTTTCGCAACGCCGGGTCGAGATTTCCGACCGCGGGGTAGTTCGTGTCGAACGGCGTGAGCGTGACGCCTTCCGGGGCACCGCCCTGAGCCGGGTCGTGGTCTGGGTCGCCGTCGACGGTTGGCAGGCCGGAGCACGCGGCGAGGGTCAGCGCGGGAAGCACCAGCAGCGCGGCTTTGCTCTTGTTCTGCAGCACGCCGCAACTATCGCGAGCGGGTATCCCCGGAAGGTTCGGCGAATGTCCGCGCTGCGTAACAAGACCGCATGATCAGGTAACGTCAGGCGGTCAGCCCGATCCCCGCTTCGGCGGTGTTGACCAGGAACGTCAGCGTCTCGTAGAAGTACAGCTCCACAGTGGACGCGTCGTGGCTGGAGTACCCAATGGACAGATCCTGTCCGAAGTGGAGTTCATAGTCGCCGCCGCGAGTGGACAGCACGCAGGCGCCGCTGATCGCGGGCGTGCGGATGAGTTCGCCGTCCACGATCTGCTTGAGGTGTTCCAGCACCGGATAACCGTGGTTCGCCGCTTCGTACGCGGCGGTGAACTCGTCGTCGCTGAGCAGGACGGTGTACGGGCCAGCGACCCCGGCGTCGCGCAGTTCGGCGATGGCGTCGCCGATTGCCTTCGGGTAGCCAGGGGCCTCCGGCGGCAGTGCGATCGGCGACAGCGACGAAGCCGGACGGATGCCGGTGATGCCGGCCTCGGCGAAACCGTCGAGCACGATCCGGTCTTCGGCGTATGCGATCTGCTGGGCGGCGTCCTTCACCGGCTGCCAGTCGGCGTCTTTCGCGCCCCACTCGACCGAATCGATTTCCTCGCGCGACACCGTGAACGGCACCCGCAGCTCCACGATCCGCTGTGCCGTGCGCAGGCTCGTCGCGACGCCGTCGAACTTGCCGCCGACCCGCTCGCGGCGTCCGGTGCCGACCGCGGCGAGCGTCGGGTCTCCGGTGACGACGACGTCGACCACCCGGCGCGCCGCGGCGAACTCGGCGAACGTGCGCTTCGCCTCTTCCTCCAGGTCCGCCCACGCGGCGGCGGAGATCGGGGCGAGTTCGCGGTGCAGGTTGTTCATGACCGAGTGCTCCTTCGCAGGCTTCCGATGCCCAGCGACGTCCCGGCGGGCGTCGCGGCAGCCGGGGGTTCCGGCTCGGGCGGGGCGTCCGGCGGATCTTCCAGGAAGTCCGCTGTCGGCGCGTAGAACAGCGCGCCGGTGTGGGGCGTGGAGAAATCGAGAATCCGGTCGTAGGTGCCCGGCGGCGACCCGACGAACATGTTCTCGAGCATTTTCTCGATCACCGCGGGAGATTTGGTGTAGCCGATGAAATAAGTGCCGAACTCGTCGTGCCCCGGACGGCCGAAGGGCATGTTGTCGCGCAGGATGTCGAGTTCGTTGCCCTCGTCGTCGGTGATCACGTTGAGCGCGATGTGCGAGTCGGCGGGCTTTTCCTCGTCCGAAAGCTCCACATCGGACAGTTTGCGCCGTCCGATCACCAGCTCCTGCTGTTCGGTGGTGAGCGCGTTCCACGCCCGCATGTCGTGCAGGTACTTCTGCACCACCACGTAACTGCCGCGATTGAACGGCTCGTCGTCGTCCACCAGCACCGCCTGGTTGACGCCGTTGCCGGTCGGATTCTCCGTGCCGTCGACGAAACCGAGCACGTCGCGCGCGTCGAAGTACCGGAAGCCCTGGACCTCGTCGAGCACCGTCACCGAACCGCGGAGCCGGTCCATGATCAGGGTTTCCAGCTCGAAACACAGGTCGAGCCGGTCGGCGCGGAGGTGGAACAGCAGGTCGGCCCCGGGGGTGACGACGCTCGTGTGCTTGTCCCCGGCGAACACCGGCAGCTCGTGCAGTTCCGCGGGCCGGGGGCCGCCGTAGATCCGGTCCCACGCCGCCGACGAGATCCCAGCGATGCAGGTGAGCCCGGCGCCGGTGTCGCGGAAGCCGACCGCGCGCTGCAGCCCGGCCAGGTCGGTGAGGAGGTCTTTCGCGGTCTGCTCGCCGCCAGCGTCCACTTGGACCAGCAGGAAGATCGCCGCTCTGGTCAACGGCGTGGAAACGGCCTGCGGCTCAGGCGGTTCCAGGTCCCCCGCTCGCACGCTCGCGCACCCCTTTTCGCCCGATGACCGTCCGAGCGCATCCTAACCACGGCCGGGCGAGCACACCCGGCCTCACCACTCTGGAGGGGTAACCGGGTGGCCTCGCACAAGCGGTCTTGTCCGGCTCTACAAGACTCAGAACTGGCCGCCGCCCGCGTGCACGGTCTGGCCGGTGACCCAGCGGGCCTGGTCCGACGCCAGGAAACCCACGATGTCCGCGATGTCGCCGGGTTCGGCGATCCGGCCGAGCGGGGTCTGGCTCGCGCTGTACTCGACCACGCCCGGCGGTCCGTCGGCGAGGAGCGCGTCAGTGCGGACCGCGCCCGGAAGCACGCTGTTCACCGTCACGCCGCGCGGGCCGAGCTCCTTCGCCAGCACGCGCACGAGCTGGTCCCCGGCGGCCTTCGCGGCACCGTAGATCCCGGTGCCCGGCCGGGCTGTCTGGACCACCCCGCTCGACACCACGACGATCCGGCCGCCGTCGCGCACCCGGCGGGCCGCCTCGCGCAAGGACACGAAGGTCGGCCGGAGGTTGGTGGTGAAGATCAGGTCGAAGATCTCGTCGGAGGCCTCGGCGAGCGGCGCGAACCGGGCGATCCCCACGTTGGCGACGACCACGTCGAGACCGCCGAATTCCTGCTCCGTACGGTCGAAAAGGCCACGCAGCTCAGCGTCGTCGGTGACGTCCGCGCGCAGCGCGACCGCCTGCCCGCCGTCCGCGCGGATCTTGGCGACGACAGCCTCGGCCGAGTCCCGGTCGGAGCGGTAGTTGACCGCGACGGAGAAGCCGTCCGCCCCTAGACGCTCCGCGATCGCCCTTCCGATCCCGCGAGAGCTTCCGGTGACCAAGGCGACGCCCGTTTCCCTCTGCACGCCAGCATTCTAGTGATGCCCGAAATGGTGTCCATCGTCGGCGAAGCCGTGCGCGGCAAGAAAAACCATCATCGCCACCGCGATCATCAGCAGCGCACCGGCCATCAGCTTCCGCCTCGGCGACGCGGCACCGAACTCCGTGACCAGCTGGTATCCGGCCAGCAGAAGTAACGGCTGCCACCGGGGCTGCGTCGAGGGTGACGGCAGATCCGCGACCACTGCGTCCAGTTCGTGCCGGTACTGCGCGGCGTAGACGGTCGTGACCCGTTCTTCCACTTCGGCCAGGCTCAGCCGCCCTTCGCCCGCCGCGCTGTTCAGGACTTTCGTCGTTTGCTCGCGTTCGGCGTCGGAGCAGCGGACAGGTCGGTCGGTCATGCTTTCCTCCCGGATACGACTGGAATCAGCCGAACCGCCACCTTGGCGAGCGGTTCGCGAACCACGAGCCCGAGCGCCCCGATCCCGGCTCCGACTACGAACCCCGCGAGCACGTCGTGCGGATAGTGCGCCCCGACGTACACCCGCGAAATCCCCATCAGCACCGCGAAAACGAGCGCCCAGCTCCCCCATTTACGGTTGATCAGCAGCACCGCCACCGCGAACGCCGCGACGATGACGGTGTGGTTGCTGGGAAACGCGTAGTCGGTCGGCGGATCGCACGGCAGCAGGGTGTGCACGCCGGAAACCACGCGACACGGCCGGACCTCGGCGAATACCGACTTCAACACCGTGTCCACGGCAAACGCCACCGCGATCGCGATCGGCACCCACGCCGCGGCCGCGAGTGCCTCCGGTCCACGGGTGCGGGCCCGCCAGAGCAGCGCGAGGATCACCGGTGCGACCAGGAAAACTCCGTATTCGCTGAACGTCGTCACGATTCCGGCCAGCCAGTGCTGGGACCACGCGAAATCCGTGACGTCGCGGTACAGCCCGGCGTCGATCATCGGACCGCGCTCCGGCGTGCGCGGACGATTTCGACCAGCAGCGGGCTCAGCGAGAGCAGCACCACCACGGCGATGATCGGCAACAGGTAGGTGTCGATGTTGGGCACTGACGCACCGAGCGCGTACCCGGCGAGCGTCACCCCGACTGTCCACAACAGACCGCCGAGCACCTGCCACAACGCGAACTTCGCCGCGGGCATCCCGGCGATGCCGACGAGCGGGTTCAGCACGGTCCGGACCACCGGGATGAACCGCGCGAGCACGACCGCTTTGCCGAGCCCGTACCGGGTGAGCAGCGCCGATCCGCGCGCGACGCCCTCGTGCAGGTGCTTGCTGCGCACCCGGACGAGCAGCGCACCACCGCCGCGCCGGCCGAGGAAGTATCCGGCCTGCGCGCCGAGCAGCGCCCCGGCCGCCGCGGCGACGACGACGGCCGCGAGGGGCAGGTGCAGCTTCGACGAGGCCGCCAGCACCCCCGCGGTGAACAACAGCGAATCGCCGGGCAGGAAGAAGCCCACGAGAAGCCCGGTTTCGGCGAACATCACCGCGAAGACGCCGAGCGGGCCGAACGCGGCCAGCAGCCACTTCGGGTCGAGCATGCCCACCTCCCACTACTACACAACTGTCGAAATTCTACATGAACGTAGTAGCGAGCCGAGCTGCTTCGACAAACCAGTAGAATCGGGGTCATGCGCAACGGACGGGGCGCGGGCGCCCGGCGGGCTCCCGGCGAGCTGGAAGCCGAGGTGCTCGCGGTGCTGTGGGAGGCCGACGAGCCGATGTCGGCCGCCGGCGTGCAGGAGCGGATCGGGGGCGGGCTGGCCTACACCACCGTCGTCACGATTCTGTCCCGGCTGTTCGAGAAGGGCGTGGCGACCCGCGAGAAGCAGGGCCGCTCGTTCACCTACCGCGCCGCCGACGACGAACCCGGGCTCGCTGCCCGCCGGATGAGCAAGGTGCTCGACGCCGAAGCCGACCGTTCCAGCGTGCTGGCGAAATTCGTGTCGAATCTGTCCGAATCGGACGAAGCCGTGCTGCGCGACCTGCTGCGCCAGAACGGCGGCTGACCGTGAACGCCGACCTGCTCGCCCCGCTGCTGCTGCCACTGGCCTCCTGGCCGGTAGCGCGCTGGGTCGCACCCCGGCTGTCGCCGCGGCTGGGCAGCTGGCTGCTCGCCGGTTCCGCGCTAGTGCTCGCGATCGGCAGCACGGCGACCCTCGCGGTGCTCGCAGCCGCAGGTCTGGCGCAGCTGCCGCTTGTCGGCGAACTGGGCGATTTCTCCGCCGTCGCGTTCCGCGGAGCCGACTCGGTGCACCTGCCGCTGGCGATCGTCAGCGGGATCGCGCTCATCGCTGCCGGGGCGGCGTTGACTCGAGCGGCGATCCAGTACGTGCGCTGGCACCGGAAAGTGCACGCCGAGCTGGACACGCACACCCGGGAGGCTGGCGTAGTCATGCTGCCCGGCGAGGAACCGATCGCGTTCGCGTTGGCCGGAGGCGGCGGCCGGATCGCAGTGTCCAGCGGGATGCTCTCCGCGCTGGAGCCACGGGAACGGCGCGCACTGCTCGCGCACGAACGCGCTCATCTGCGACTGCGACACCACCTCTTCGCCGCGACCGTGACGATCTCGACCACGGTCAACCCGATGTTGCGCCCACTCGGCTCGGCAGCCCGGTTCGCACTGGAACGCTGGGCAGACGAAGCCGCCGCGGCGCATCTCGGCGACCGGAAACTAGTGGCCACCGCGGTCGCCAAGGCGGCGCTGGCCAGTCGATCCCAGCCGTCGCTAGCACTCGCCGTGACCGGCGGACCGGTCCCGCAACGCGTGCGAGCGCTGCTTTCTACCCCGTTGCCGGGCTCGCGACGAAAGCCACTGGCGACGGTGGCCGTGGCGGTCGCACTCGGGGTCTGCGCCTGGTCAGCGGCCTGCACCCTCGACGCGGCGACCGATCTGCACTCCGGCATCGAGACCGCTCAGCACGCCGCCTGCGTGCAATTGGCGTCCCACCGGGATTGCACCGAACGCTAACCAGCACACTCGGCGCCAGGCCGCCTACGGAGATACACCCTCCGTCCGACATCCGGGCGCCCTTCCCGCAAATTGGGGTAAGCGGTAGCCCGTCCAGGTGAGCCGCCCGCTACCGTGGGTCTTTCGACCACCGGACGTGGCAGGAAGAGGAACCCCGATGCGTCGTCGCAAGACTTCCAGTGCGCTCCGCGTCGCCCAGGTGCTCCTGGCCGTAGTTTCGCTGCTGGTCCTCGGCGGCACCGCCTTCGCCTGGTCGAAGCTGAACCAGATCACCGACGGCCTGACCAGGTCCGATGTGATCGGCTCCGGCTCGAACTCGCCGATGGACGAGCAGAACATCCTGATGGTCGGCCTGGACACCCGGACCGACGCGGAGGGCAATCCGCTCCCCGAGGACGTGCTCGACCAGCTGCACGCGGGCGGCGCGGAAGACGGCGGCGACACGACCGACACGATGATCGTCGTGCACATCCCGGCCGGAGGCGGAAACGCCACGGCCATCTCGATCCCGCGCGACTCTTATGTCCAGCTCGCCGGAAAGTTCGGAAAACACAAGATCAACTCGGCTTACACCTACGGGCAAACCGCGCGGAAGAACGAACTGAAGGCCCAAGGCGAGTCCGGAACGAAACTGGAAACGGACTCAGCCCAAGCCGGAGCGAAGACGGCGATCGAGACCGTGCAACAACTGACCGGCCTGAAGATCACCCACTACGCGGCAGTGAACCTGGCCGGGTTCTACTACGTGAGCCAGGCCGTCGGCGGAGTCCCGGTGTGCCTCAAGGCCCCAGTGCGGGACAGCTACTCGGGAGCCAATTTCCAGGCCGGACCGCAGAACGTCGCCGGGGCGCAAGCGTTGCAGTTCGTCCGGCAGCGGCACGGCCTGCCCAACGGCGACCTGGACCGCATCAAGCGCCAGCAGGTCTTCATGGCCAGCATGGCCAAGACCATCCTCTCCGCCGGGACGCTCACCGATCCAGGCAAGCTGGACGCACTGATCGGCGCGGTCAAGAAGGCTGTTGTCGTTGACACCAACTGGGATCTGCTGGCGTTCGCCCAGCAGTTGCACGGCATGAGCGCGGGAAGCATCAACTTCGTCACCGTGCCGGTTGTCAGCATTACGTTGAAGACCCCCAATGACGGTGACGCCGTACAGGTGGACCCCAAACAGATCCAGCAGTTTGTCCGCGAGCAGACCGGAACCACCGGGACACCGTCTTCCTCCACCGCCCCGCCATCTTCTTCGACGAGCGGGGACCCAGCACTGGCTTCCTACGTGGTCGACGTACGCAACTCGTCCGGAGTGGACGGTCTGGCCAACCGAGTGGCAGACAAGCTAGCTGCTGCCGGATATCAACGAGGCTCGATAAGCAACAGCACCACCCGGCGAACTTCCACCGTGTACTACGGACGAGGACAACGAACCCAAGCCGAGGCAATTGCGGAAAAGCTGGGCGGAGTAGCAGTAGCTTCAGACAATTCCCTGGAAAAAGACCATTTCCGAGTCTACCTGGGACAAAAGTACTCAGACGATTCCGGCGTACACCCAGCCTCCGCCCCCGCAGTCATGGAACCCCCAGCCGGAAGCCCCCCAGAAATCACCGCAGACGGCGTCACCTGCGTGAACTGACCTTCCCAACACCCCCCTTCACCACCCACCCAACCCGCACCCGCGCACCCAAACGCCACCAGCGCACCCACACCACCCCCGCACCCCGATACGAAGCCACAATGCGGTCTGAGGGGGCTTGTCAAGGCATCTTTCCCGCCTTGACAAGCCCCCTCAGACCGTCATCACAATCAAGCTTCGGGGTGCCCCCACCACACCCGCCCCGCGATGTGCGAAGCACGAGCCGTCCCTCCCCCAGAAACAACAAAAGCGGGCCGGTCCCACCAGGAACCGACCCGCCCTTAAAAACCAACTACAAACTCAAGCATTGCTCCGACGCCGCCGAACCACCAGCAACATCGCACCACCAGCAACAACCAACGCCGCACCAACCCCAATCGGCAACGCGGCATTCACACCAGTGTTAGCCAGCGGAGTCTGACCCGAGTTGTTGCCACCCGCAGCAGGCGCGGTCGTCGCCGGAGCAGTGGTAACCGCCCCCGCCTCAGTCCAGCTACCGGTAGCAGCAGCCTGCACGGTGCTCTTCTGCGACTGCGCCACGATCAACGACTGCGCCGGCTTGTCCGCGTAGTTCTTGGCCACGAACAACCGGCCAGTGTTCACGTCACCCGCGGCCTTGACCGCGAGCTCCGCCGTACCAGGCTTGGCGTCCTTGGGAACGTCCAGGAACAGCTTCGTGCCGTTCTTGATCGCCGACGACTTGATCTCTTCGCCGTTCTCGCCCACGAGCTTGACGCCCTCGGGGAGCTTGCTCGTGAAGTCGGTGACGCTGCCGGTCGTCGCGATGGTGAACGGGCCGATCTTCGTGCCCGCTTCGCCGGTCGCCTTGGCCGGGGTGATGCTCAGCGCCGGCTTCGTCTCCTCGACGCCGGTGTTGGCGTCGCCGGTGAGGTAGTTGTACAGCGCGACGACGTCGGCCGCCTCGTCCTCGGAACCGTTGGCGAGCGGGTTCTGGGTGTCGAGGTCCTTCGCGTCGCTGTAGTGCCACACCGCGGCCTGGGTCGCGGTCAGGGCTTCCTTCGTGGACAGACCGTCGTGGAGCTTGGCGCCCTTTTCGGTCAGCGTCTTCTCGAGCGACGCCACGTCCTCGGACGGGTAGCTGTGGTGCAGCACCCAGTTGATGTTCTTGTTGTTCTTGCGGAACGGCGACTTCGCGTCGGGGTAGTCGTTCCAGGCGTGCTCGAGCATCGGCTCCTCGTACCGGGCGCCGACCTCGATCTGCACGCAGTACATCTTCGAGAGGGCGCCGTCGGACAGCTTGAAGCTGAACAGCGTCGTCTGAACCGTGCCCTTGCCGGCGATGTTGACGTCGAAGCCCGACGACCCGCCGTGCACCAGCTCACCCGAGGCCGCGCCGCTGCGCGCCGAGGGGGCGTTGTCGTCCGCGAGGGCGACCGGCGCGGCGATCATGAGCGCCGCCGCCGCGGACGCCGCCGCGGCCCCTCCCCGGACCAGAATTGACCTGCCGAGCATGCTTTCTCCCATCCAGTCCCGAAACCACGAACGACGGACCGCGTGAGACCACATCTCCCCGACCACGACGGCCACCAATTCGGGTGAACAATCCACCCAGTCAAGCGATGGCGAAGCATACACAGGGCTCACATACACACTTTGAGTGGTCCCCCGATTGCGCGTTCATACCACTACTCGGAGTCATTCCTCCTCTTGCGTTGCTCAGGGTAGGTACGCGAAGAGCTGCGGAAACCCGGTGGAACGGCGCGGGAGAAAGGGCACGCAACGTTGATCACGCGATCTTCGGACGGTGTGCTGGCCGCGTTCGGCCGCGCCGGTGCGCCGGTTCGGCTGGAAGGCGGGGAAAGGCGGGACTTGGCGCGTCGGGGGCGTCGTGCGGAAACCGGTGAGTTCACTCCGGAAACGCGGTGACGGCGCTCGCGGAGGTGGCGGAATCGGGGTTCCGGATCGCACGGCCGCTCCGGACTCGCGACAGGGATGGGATCGCCGGGGCGGGGAGATCCGACGGGCAGAATTCATCCGGCGGTCATTCAGGCAGCCGGGGCGCGCGCCAGGACGGGTCTCTCGGCTGGGAGGCCAGTCGACTCGTTCCCGGACGCACGGACACCTCCCGGCCCGACGACGCCGTCCGGGCCGGGATCGCGTTCCCGCCAAGCCGTCGCCCGCCTGCCGCGTCCGGCGTTCCTCGAACTCCGGACCGATCCCCAGGGCTGTCTGAGATCGGGTTGCCTGGGAGGCATTGCCGCCCGGCCTCTCGGCGACCGCTCGTGTCCTGCTCGATCCGTTGCTCGCCGCGCGCCGTCTGGTTGAACTGGCCGCGGTGGCCGTCGTCCGACGCGTTGAGCTGGCACGACACGGATCCCGGCCCGCTCGACCGCTGGGCTCGCCTGCCGGAAGCTGGACGCCGCACCAGTGCGCCGCCTACTGGCCCGCGATCGCGGCCGTGCTCAGTTGACCAGGTTTTCCAGCGGCTCGCCCTTCGCGTAGTGCGCGAGCTGGCGTTCGGCCAGCCGCTTCGCGCGCGGGTAGAACGAGTCCGAACCGCCGGCGATGTGCGGGGTGATGATCGCTCCGTCGAGCGTCCACAGTGGATGGTCGGCGGGCAGCGGTTCCGGGTCCACGACGTCGAGCGCCGCACGAAGACGGCCCGCGGAGACCTCGGCGGTGAGCGCGTCGGTGTCCACTGCGGTGCCGCGGCCGACGTTCACGACCAGGGCCGTGTCCGGAAGCAGGGCGAGTTCCGAGGCACCGATGAGGCCGCGGGTCTGCGGGGTGTCGGGCAGGACCAGGACCACGATGTCCGCGGCAGGCAGGAGATCCGGCAGTTCGGCGATGCCGTGCACGCCGGTGCGCGCGGTGCGGGCGACCCGGACCACCTCGGCCTCGCCAGCCTCCAGATACCGCTCGATGGCGCGGCCGATCGAGCCGTAGCCGACCAGCAGAACGCGGCAGTCGGCGAGCGAACGCGTGTGCACCCGGTCCCACGAGCCGGTGCGCTGCTGGGCGAACCAGCGCGGGAAATACCGTTGCGCGGCAAGGATCAGCGCGAGCGCGTGTTCGGCGACGCTGAGGTCGTGCAGGCCCCGGCCGTTCGCCAGCCGCACCCCGGACGGGACGAGCGGCAGCAGATTGTCGTAACCGGCGGAAAGCGTCTGGACCGCACGCAGGGACGGCAGCCGCGGGATGAGTTTCGCCGCCGCCGGTCCCTGGTCGTAGGGCAGGACGTAGAACTCGACGTCGTCGAGGCCGTCCGGCGGGGTGCCGCGGCCGTCCCACACGACCGCGTTCAGTTCGGCCGGAACGGAAATGTCGGACCAGGGCAGGAGTACACGCGCGGTCATGCTCGCCTTTCCTTCGTCTTCACCGGAACCGCGAGCACCAGCACCGCGGCTGCGGCCATTGTCCCCGCCAGCATCAAGAACGCGGCAGCCGTACTGCCGGTGACGGATTCGAGCCAGCCGACCAGGTAGGTCCCGAGGAACCCGCCAAGCGCGCCCGCGGCGTTCACCACGGCTACCGCCACCGCGGCGGTCCGCTGCGGCAGGAGTTCAGAAATCATCGCGAAGAACGGGCCGTACGGCGCGTACAAGGCCACCGCGGCGATCGCCAGCAGCACGAACGCCCACCAAAACTGCTGCTTGCCCAAGAGGTACGAGCCGTAGAACGCGACCGCGCCGATGAGCAGCCACGGCCACACGAACCGCCGCCGCACCCCGGACCGGTCCGAGCCGCGCGAGTTGAGCAGCATCGCCACCACGGCGAACGCGTACGGGATCGCCGACAGCAAACCGGTCGCGCCGATCCCGGCCGACGAACCCGCCTTCACGATCGACGGCAGCCAGAACACGAAGCCGTAGACCCCGATGCTCCACAACAGATAT
The DNA here is from genome assembly GCF_055583325.1 of Amycolatopsis sp. NPDC104775. NCBI lineage: Bacteria > Bacillati > Actinomycetota > Actinomycetes > Pseudonocardiales > Pseudonocardiaceae > Amycolatopsis > Amycolatopsis sp. NPDC104775. The sequence goes on along the minus strand of NZ_JBVJOE010000002.1, from coordinate 115,560 downwards.
TGCGCCGCCAGCAGCAGAACCGCTTTGGACCGCAACACTTCCCGCACCGGACGCTCGGCCGGTTCCGGCAGCTGCGCCTGTTCCGCGGCGATCGCGCGTTCGACCGCGGCGCGACCGGCCGGGTCGAGCCACGGCGTGTCGGCGGGCCGGTCGCGAACCTGCGCGCGGAACACGAAAGCCCAGATCAGCGCCGGGATTCCCTCGATGATGAACATGCCGCGCCAGGACGTCGCCTCGATCAAATACCCGGACGCCGCTGACAGCCACATCACCGTGACCGGGTTGCCGAGGATCAGGAAAGCGTTGGCCCGGCCGCGTTCTGCCTTCGTGAACCACCGCGCGAGCAGCACGACAAGCGCGGGCAGCACCGCCGCTTCCACCGCGCCGAGCAGGAACCGGACCACGATCAGCACCGGCACCGAACTGAGCAGGCCTTGCGCAGTCGCCAGAACGCCCCAGGCGAGCACCGACCAGAAGATCAGGCTGCGCACGCTGCGGCGATCGGCGTAGAGCACGCCGGGGACCTGCAGCAGGAAGTAGCCGAGGAAAAACGACGCGGCGATCAGGCCGGACGTCGTGCTCGTGAGGTTCAGTTCCTCGGCCATGCCGCCCGCGGTCGCGATCGAGAAGTTCGACCGGTCGAGATAGGCGAGGCTGTAGGTGACGAAAACGATCGGGATCAGCCGCAGCCAGCGCTGCCTCCCGAGCGTGCCCGCCTGCTCGACGGTGTTCATCCGGTACTCCCGTCGCCGCTGACTCAAGCCCTTGACGCGCTTTCCGTCATATGGAAAGCTATTCCGCAATGCGGTGAGAGGCAGTGTGCGTCGCCGCGCGCGGGACGTCAAGGGGGTCCGATGGCGGACATGGTCGGCAAGGCTTTGCGGGTGCTGTCCCTGCTCGGCGGTTACCCCGAGGGCGTGCCGCTGTCCGAGCTGGCGCGCGCCGCGGGGTATCCGGTCAGCACGACGCATCGGCTGCTCAGTTCCTTGCAGAGCGAGGGATTCGCGCGCAACGACCCGGTGTCGAAGCGGTATTCGCTGGGGCTGCGGCTGTTCGAGCTGGGCCAGTCGGTGTCACAGGCGCGCGGCTTCGCCGGTGTCGCGCTGCCGGTGATGCAGAAGCTGTCCGCGGAGACCGGGGAGCCGACACTGCTGGCCGTGCTGGACGGGCACAACCAGGTGTACGTCCACTCGGTGCAGGGGTCTCAACGGCTGCAGATCCGCGGCGAACCGGGCGCGCGCGGGCCGTTGCATTGCACGTCGATGGGCAAATGCTTGGTCGCCTTCGCGCCGAACCGGGCTGAGCTGGTCGCTTCGCTTGAGCTGCCAGCGTTGGGGCCGCGCACGATCACCGAACGAGAGGCGTTCGCGGCGGAGATCGCGGCGGTGCGCGAACGTGGTTTCGCGATCGCCGATGAAGAGCACGAAGAAGGCATCCGCGCGGTCGGCGTTCCGATCAGGACACCGGACGGGACGGCGATCGCCGCGTTGTCCACCGCGGCACCGGCTTATCGGCTGACGGTCGCACAGTTAGAGGCGTTCGTGCCTGCTTTGCGCGCTGCGGCAGGGGAATTGGCGGCCGTGCTGCCCCGGTGAGGCGATTACGCGCCGATCTGTTCCCGGATCCACGAGACGAGCTGGTCCACGCGCGCCGCGGTTTCGAGGCCGGGCTGCGGGCAGTCCGGGCCGAAGTTCTCGACCGCGATCAGCGTGTTCTTGCCCTTCACCGGGACGAAGAACGGCGAACCCGAATCGTCCGGGCACGGGCTGTTCTCGACGGTCCGCTTCTTCAGCGGTTCCAGGGTGATCTCGTTCTTGCGCACCTCGTCGACCTGGAAATCACCGCGTTTGATGTGGTCGGTCTGCACGATGACCTTCGAGGACAGCGAACCCCAGCCGACGAAGGTCGTGTGCTGGCCCGGATCCGGCGGACCGTCCGGCAGCACGAGCGGTTCGATGTCGGTGACCGGCTCGGACAGTTTGGCCACCGCGAGGTCGTTCACCGCGGACTGGCGCGCGTCCACGATTTTCAGCACGTGCCCGCGCGGGTCGGAGTCGGTGAGCTTCCCGATCGCGGCGGTCATCGTGTAGTCGGGTTTGCCGCTGACGCGCGTGCCGTCGAGGTCGTGGAAGCAGTGCCCGGCGGTGATGATCCACTGTGGGGCGATCAGCGAACCGCTGCAGCCGCCGGTGCGGACGCCACCGCCCTTTTCCGGAATGTCCTTTGAGGACAGCTTGACGCTGAACGGGGTCGGGTGGTCCGGGAGTGCGGGCGGCGGCGAGGCTGGTCCCTTGGCTCCGGTGCCGCCCGTGCCGCCTGGGCCGCCGCTGACCGTGCCGCTGGCGTTGCCCGCGTTGCCGCCGGCCCCGCGCGCGACGGCGAGATTCGAGACCGGCTTGGCGGTCTCGGCCTCAGCGGTCCGGTGCAGGCCGACGTAGGCCCCGGCGAGCCCGGCCCCCAGCACCGTGGCCGCTGCCACGGCACCCAGCCGAAGGGTCGCCCGCTGAGCGGAACGTGACTTTGCGTGCACCACGGGTCCAAGATAGCGAAGTTGTTAACCCGAATGAGTGAGTGTGCCCGATTAATCCGGCGACCAGGGTAGAAACTGACGCGGCCGATACGCCGGGTCCAGGCTTGATCACGGAATGCTAACGGCGTCCGGGTGTTTTCCCTGGACGCTGGTCCATTCGGACGCAAGGCCCGGATTGTGGGAGTTGCTCCCGTTCAGTGGGACACCTGCCGAGAACGGGGCTCCCCGGCCGGTCCGTGGACTCAGCCGGGGAGCCGACGAGGCTAGGCAGCGGGCAGGTAGCGAGGCGCCTGCCGTGCGTGCGAGGCCTGTTCGTATGCGTAAGCGAAGCCGAGCAATCGCGCATCCTGGTATTTCGTGCCGAGGAACGAGATCCCGACCGGCAGCGGTCCGGCGAATCCGGCTGGCACCGTGATGTTCGGGTACCCGGCGACGGAGGCGTTGCGGGTGCTGCTCACGAACCTCGGGTCGCCGGGCCGGTCCAGCGGCGAGGCGGGCAAGCCGCTCAGGGTGACGATGGCGTCGAGGCTTTTCGCGGCCAGCACGTCGTCGATCGATCGTTGCGCGAGACCGGTCGCGGCGGCCCGATGGCGGCGGTACGCCTGGTCGCTCAGGTTGCCGTCGGCCTGGTTCGCTTGGAGGAGCAGGCTTTGGTCGAACAACGGCATCTCGACGTCGCGGTGCTGCTCGTTGTAGGCGATCAGCTCGGACAGGTTCCGCGGGTGGTTGCCGGGGGTCGCGGCGAGGTAGGCGTTCAGGTCGTGCTTGAACTCGGTCAGCAACGCGGGGAGGAGATCCGGTTTGACCGACCACGAGATGTCCTCGACGTCCGCCCCGTCGACCACGGTCGCGCCCAGCGAACGCAGAGTGTGCACTGTGGACTCGAAGACGCGATCGGCCCGCGGGTCGATGCCGGTGTGCCCCTCGCGCCAGACACCGATGCGCTTGCCGCGCAGGGCGTCGCGATCCAGCCGGATCTCTTGAGGACTCACTGCGGCGGCGGCGACCGAAGCGGGATCAGCCGGGTCCGCACCAGCGAGCACGGAGAGAGTGAGCGCGGCGTCGGTGACAGTGCGCGCGATCGGGCCGGGAGTGTCGTGCTGTGCGGTAATGGGGATGACGCCGCCGCGGCTCACTACCCCGAGACTGGTCTTCACGCCGACGGTTGAGGTCGAGGCCGCCGGGCAGATGATCGAACCGTCGGTCTCGGTGCCGATGGCGACCGTCGCGAGACCAGCCGCCGCGGCGGCTGCCGAGCCGCTCGACGAACCGCATGGGCTGCGATCCAGCGCGTAGGGGTTGCGGGTCTGGCCCGCGATCCCGCTCCAGCCGGGGATCTGCGCGCCCGAGCGGAAGTTCGACCATTCCGACAGGTTCGCCTTGCCGAGCACGACCGCGCCGGCGGAGCGCAAACGCTGGACCAGGAACGCGTCCTTGGCCGGGCGCGAGCCGCGCATCGCGGTCGATCCGGCGGTGGTGGTCTGCCGATCGGCGGTGTCGATGTTTTCCTTAAGCAGCACCGGAATGCCTTCCAAGACACTGCGGGAGGCGTGTTCCCGGCGGCGGGTATCGCTCTCCTTCGCCGCCGCGAGCGCGTCCGGGTTGGTCTGCACGACGGCGTGCAGCCGAGGGTTCAGCTCTTCGATCCGGCGCAGGTAGCCGCGCGTCAGCTGTTCCGACGTCAACGTTCCGCGGTCCATGGCGCGCTGTAAATCAGGAATCGTGGACTGATCGAGGGAACGGTTCGGCGAGGCGTCCGCCGCGGCGGGCAGGAGCAGGCCCGCCGCGGTGAGCACCGCCACCGAAAGCCGTTTCGGCAAGGTGGTCTTACGCATTCGTTTTCTTTCCTATTCGCGGAGGCCGATGGCGTCAATGGGCTTGGCGCGCAAGGTGACCCGAGTGGACAGTCCGAGCGAGACCAGGCTGAGCAGGAACGCTCCGGCGATGATTCCGCCGAATACCGCAGGCGTTCCGGACGGCAGCGGCGTGCCGCGCAGAGCGAGATTGAGCAGTATCAACGGGATCGCCGCTACGACCGTGCCGAGCAGTGCGGCGACACCGGCGGTCGTCAGTGCTTCCAGCCGCATCATCCGGACGACTTGGCCTCGCGTGGTGCCGATCAACCGCAGCAAAGCGAATTCCCGGGAGCGCTGCGCGGTGGTCATCACCAATGTGTTGGCCACCGAGATCACCACGTAGCCGAGGATCACGCCGACCGCGACGAGGTTCAGGTAGAACTGCTGCTGCCCGGAAGCGCTTTCCACCGCGGAAACCGAAGAGCTGGGCGTGACGGTGAGTCCCGGGTAACGAACGCTGAGGTCGCGCAGGGCGGCGGTCACCGCTGCGGGGTCCGCGTGCGGATCTTGGCGCACCAGAACCGAATTGTCCATCCGGTCCCCGGTGTGCGCGCGGGCGAGGTCGGCGGGCAGCACGTACTCGCCGAACGCCTGGTTGTGCGTGTAGACCGCGACCAGTTTCACCTTCGCGGGGCGTCCGTCGGCGAACCAGAAATCGACCTCGTCGCCGATTTTCTTGTCGTACCAATCGGCTTCGCCCTTGCTCATCGCGACGGTGTCGCCGCGCAGGTCGGCCAGGTTGCCGGAAACCACGCCGAGGTCGAGCACGCCGCGGATCTGGTCGCCGGTCAAGCCCTGCGCCGGGTATTTCATGACGCGCAGCCGCTTTTCCTCCGGAACCGTGGTGACGACGTCGGTGCGGATGACCGAGGTGGCCGCCGCGACGCCGGGGATTGCCCGGGCCGCCGCGGCGACTTCCGGGGACAGCGCGCCGGTGGTGCTCGTCAGGACGTGGTCCGCGGTGGTCGACCGGACCGCCTGTTCCTGTTTGGCGGCGGCGGAGGACGTCTGGCTGTAGAACATCGAGATCGCGAACGCCACCGCCAGCATCACCGGGGTCACCGCCGAAGCCAGCCGCCGGGCGTTGGCCTGGTTGTTCGCCGCGGCCAGGTAGCCGCTGATCCGCGAGAGGCCGGAGTACACCGGCCCGATGATCCGGGTCATGAAGGCGACGACCTTCGGCCCGAGCACGGAAAGCCCGATCACGACCACCAGCGCGGACATCGACGAGGCCGCGAGCGCGCCGTCGCCGGTCACGTACAGCGGGACGGTCGAGCCGCCGAAGCCGAGCACCACCAGCAGCCAGCCGATGAGAAGACGGGTCCGGCCGAGTTCGCGGCGTTCGACGGCCGCCTCGCCGAGGGCTTCGATCGGGCGGATCGAGGCCGGACGGCGGGCTGCCGACCACGCGGCCAAGCGGGCCGCGCCCAGGCCGAGCAGAAATGCGACGACGAGCGGGAGCGGGCCGATCGCGAGGTCGAAGTCCGGCGGGATCACGCCGATCCCGGCGAAAGCGTTGCGCAATCCGTAGCCGACGGCCACCCCCAGGCCCGCGCCGAGCACTCCGGCGAGGCTCGCGACCAGCATGGTTTCGGCGCTGATCAGCTTGCGGATCTGCTTCGGCGTGGCGGCGATCGCCCGCAGCAGCGCGAACTCCCGCCGTCGCTGGTTGATCACCAGCGCCAGCGTGCTGGACACGACGAACACCGCGACCAGGATCGCGAATCCGCCGAACGAACCCGCGAGGGCGAACAGCAGCAGCCGGGTTTGGCTCACGTCAAGGAATTCGACCGTGCTGCGCGCCATCCCGGTAGTCACGGTGACCGGTTCGCCCTTGACCGCCGCGCTGATGCGGTCTTCCAGCTCGCCCGTCGGCACGCCAGGAGCGGCGAGCACCCCGACCGCGTGGACCTGTCCGGGTTTCCCGGAAAGATCAGCGGCGCGCGCGGCGGAGAAGAACAAGGCCGACTGCCGGGACAACCCGTTGCCGGGCGCGGCGATGCCGGTGACGCGGAACTCCATCGGCGTGGAACGGGTCGAGATCCGCACCGTGCTGCCCACTGAAACACCGCTGCGAGCCGCCAGTTCCGCGTCCAGAACCACTTCGTTCGACGCTTCGGGAGCGTGGCCTTCGCGCAGGGAGAACGGAGCCAGTACGGCGGACTCCCAGTTGTGTCCGCGCGACTGCGTTCCGTTCGGGCCGGTGAGCACCTTGCCGTCGGACGTCACGGCGTTCGCCGGGAAGTCCTGCTCCGGCACGGCCTGGCGCACGCCGGGCACGGCCGCGATCCGGCTGAGCACTGTCTCGGGCACCGTGGTTTGTTCAGTGACCTGCTCGGACTCGCCGAAATCCGCGCCCGGCGGTTTGGTGGTCTGCGGCCCGCCGACCACCACCGCGGCTTCGGCGTAACGCTGGGTCGGGACTCCGGCGCGCAGGCCGGACTCCATGAGGATGCCGCAGCCCGCGACGAGCGCGGTGCCGCAGAGGATCGCGATGAACGCGCCGACGAACCCGCTCAGCCGGGCCTTCGTCGTCTGCCAAGCCAACGACCACATGGCGGTCACCACTCCCCGAGGTGGGTCATCCGCTCCGCGACCCGCTCGGGGGTCGGCTGCGGGAGGTGGCCGGCGAACTTGCCGTCGGCGAGGAACAGCACTCCGTGCGCGGCGGACGCGGCGACCGGATCATGGGTGACCATCAACACGGTCTGGCCCATCTGGTCGACCACGGTGCGCAACAGGTCGAGCACCTGGCGCGCGGTGCGGGTGTCGAGCGCGCCGGTCGGTTCGTCGGCGAGCACGACCTCGGGCCGGGTGATCAGCGCGCGGGCGATCGCGACCCGCTGCTGCTGTCCGCCGGACAGCTCCGCCGGGCGGTGCTCCAGCCGCTTCGCGATGCCGACGCCGTCCACGATCTCGCGCAGCCAGCGGGCGTCCGGTTTCTTGCCGGCCAGCCGCATCGGCAGGGTGATGTTCTGCAGCACATTCAGCGACGGCAGCAGGTTGTAAGCCTGGAAAATGAACCCGATCCGGGTCCGGCGCAATTCGGTGAGCGCCCGTTCCCGGAGCCCGCCGAGTTCGGTTTCGCCGAGCAGCACCTTTCCCGAACTCGGCCGGTCGAGCCCGGCGGCGCAGTGCAGGAAGGTGCTCTTGCCCGAGCCGGACGGCCCCATGACCGCGGTGAACGAGCCCCGCTGGATCCCGACCGACACCCCGTCCAGCGCGGTGACCGCGCCGTCGCCGGAGCCGTAGATCTTGCGCACCGCTTCCAGCCTCAGGGCGTGTGTACCGCCTGTGTTCATGTTCGTGTCGCTCCTCGGACCAGCAGATTTTCTGTCGGTATCGAAGCTATGGCCGCGGGAGGGTGAAAACGATCCCGAGCGCGGGAGTCTTGGGGGTAGCGCAGGCACCACCACGCCCGGTGAGGACGTCCTAATGGGACACTGTGCGGGTGAAAAGCTGGCTGCGCTCGTGGTGGTCCGGACTCCGCTACTTGCTGGTCGGAGCCGCGACCTCGTTCCTCGCCATGCTGCTTTTCTTCGCGATGGCCCTCGTGCTCGCCACCTGTTTGATCGGCGTCGGGATCCCGGCGCTCCCGGTGGCGCTGAAACTGCTCCGCTACCCGCTGCGTTTTGAACGGCGTCGCGCCGGCCGGAGGCTCGGCGAGCCGATCGCGGAGCCTTACGCCAACGTTTCGCCGATCCGCGACCCGGCGAGCCTGCGGGACCTCGTCTGGCTGACCTTGCACGCGGTGGTCGGCTTCATCGTCGGGGTGCTCGCGTTCAGCCTGCCGCTCGGCGGGCTGCGCCAGATCCTCACCGGCGTGTTCTGGTGGCTGGTGCCCGGCGGGATCCAGAGTTCGCTGGAGTTCGTGGTGAACTCGTGGCCGCTGGCCGCGCTCTGCGTGTTCAGCGGGATGGTCATGATCGCGCTCACGTTCTGGGCTTCTCCCCTGGCCAGCTGGCAAGCCCGGGTAGCGCGGGCGCTGCTCGGCCCGCGTCCCGGCACCGCGCTGACCGACCGGGTCGTCGAGCTGACCGCGACCCGCGCCGCCGCGCTGGAGGCGCACGGAGCCGAACTCCGCAGGCTCGAACGCGATCTGCACGACGGGACGCAGGCGCGGCTGTCCGCGGTGGTGCTGCAGCTCGGGATCGCCGACCAGCTTTTCGAGGGAAATCCGGCCAAGGCGAGGGAATTGCTCGGCAAGGCACAGGACGCAGCGACCGAAGCGCTCGCCGAATTGCGCACGGTCGTGCGGAGCATCCACCCGCCGTTGCTGACCGACCGCGGGCTCGACGGCGCGATCACCGCCCTCGCCGACCGATGCGCGGTTCCGTGCACTGTGGACGTTCGCAGTACCGCGCGCCGGCCAGCCGCGGTCGAGGCGGCGGTGTACTTCATCGTCGCCGAAACGCTGGCGAACGTGACCAAGCACTCCGGCGCGGACCACGCGTCGATTACGCTCGAGGGCACCATCGACACTCTGCGGATCCGCATCCGCGACGACGGCCGAGGCGGCGCGGACGAATCCCAGGGCAGCGGCCTGGCCGGGATCCGGAAACGCGCCGAGGCCTTCGACGGGACGGTGACGCTCACGAGCCCGCCCGGTGGACCGACTGTTCTGGAAGTGGAGTTGCCATGCGGGTCGTGATCGTCGAGGACGACGCCCTGCTGCGAGAAGGTTTGGTGCTGCTGCTGGACACCTCGGGCATCGAGGTCGCCGCGGCTTTCGACAACACCGACGAGTTCCTCGCGTTCGTCCGCGAGAACCGCCCGGACGCGGTGATCACCGACGTCCGCCTCCCTCCGACGCACACCGACGAGGGACTGCGCGCGGCCGTGCAGGCGCGGCAGCTGCACCCCGGGCTGCCGGTGCTGGTGCTGTCCGCGCACGTGGAAACCGGCTACGCGGCCGAGCTGCTCGCGGACGGCAAGGGCGCGGTCGGCTACCTGCTCAAGGAACGCGTCGGCAAGGTCGCGAAGTTCCTCGATTCGCTGCACCGCGTGGTGGAGGGCGGCACGGCGATGGACCCCGAGGTGGTGACCCAGCTGCTGGCCCATCGCCGCGACCCGCTCGATGCCCTGACCGCGCGCGAACGCGAGGTGCTCGGGCTGATGGCCGAGGGGTACAACAACGCCACGATCGCGGAACTGCTGGTGGTCAGCGACGGGACGGTGCTCAAGCACATCCGCAACATCTTCGCGAAACTGGGGCTGCCGGAGGACAACGGGCATCGGCGAGTACTGGCGGTATTGGCCTATCTGAACGGGAAGAGGTAGCGCAGGCGCTACCCCGAAGTTGGGGGTCTACGGCCTGTTTGCCCCCTCCGCCGATCCATAGTGTTCCCGGCATGGAGACTTCCCGAAGCCGCACCGCTGGCGGCCCTGTTGTGACAACCCTGCTGTGGCTGGTCTTTCTCGCCGGCGCCGCGGCCAATTCGATCGGCCAGTTCGCCGGGCTGGAGTCCACTTACCGGTATATCGGCGGCGGAGTAGCGGCGGCATGCCTGGTGGTGTTGCTCGTGCGGTTCCTGGCGCGCCGCAAGGATTGACCCGGCGGAGGGGCTGGGCGGCGCATGCCCAGCCCCTCGAACCTCAGGACACCTTGGGCGTCGCCCGTGCGCCGAAGTGCAGGTACGGCTCCCCTGTCGGCAAGGTGTAGAACAGCACCGGCGTCCAGAACTGGCCGCCCGGCATCCGGAGCACGAACAGCGTGTCCGAAACCGCCTCCAGGTCGAATTCCTGCGTCTTCTCCGGCATCAGTTCCGCCAGCGGGCCGGTGACGGAGTACGCCAGGTGCAACCCGCCCTCGCGCTCCGTCACCTCGATGTGCGCGCCAGCCCGTTCGTAAACCCCGACGTGGCGGCTAGCGTCCACAGTGACCGGAGTGGCCGGGGGTTCGAGCGGGCGCGGCATGGCGACATCGGCGAGTTCGGCGAAGATTTCCCGGTACAGCTCGGTGTACAGGTCCCGCGCGTGACCGCCGTTCGTCAGCAGCGTGACCGCGAGACCCGCGTCCGGCAGCAACCGCAGGAATGCCGACTGGCCGATCGTGTTGCCGTCGTGGCCGATGACGCGGCGGCCGCCCCATTCGTCGCGGATCCAGCCGAGGCCCCACGAATCGCCGAGAGTGTGCTTGTCCGGGACGTCAGCCTGCTTTTCCGCCATCGCCGCCGCCGATTCCGCCGACAGGATCCGCGTGCCGTCCTCGGTCAGGCCGCCGGTCAGGTGCAGGCGGGCGAAGGCGAGAACGTCCTTCGTACGCGAGGTGATCAAGCCGGCCGGTCCAGCAGAGCGGGGCAGCTGCCAGACCGGGGCCGGAGCCGGGTCCTGGTCGTCCGGCGAGACGTGTCCGACGGCGGCGCGGAAGAGCAGCGCTTCCTCGGGCAGCGTAACGGTGTGCGTGAGACCGAGCGGGGTGTACAGCTTGTCCCGCATCGCGGCGTCCCAGGTTTTCCCGGTGAGCTTCTCGATGACGCGGCCCATGAGGACGAAACCCGAGTTGCAGTAGGAGAAAGTCGCGCCGAGCGGATGGTTCTGCGCAGCTTCGTCCAGCTGGTCGACAAACTTTTCGATGCAATCGTCACCGCGGCCGGTATCGGTGAAGATGTCTCCGTCGATGCCGCTGGTGTGCGTCAGCAGATGCCGCATGGTGACGCGCTTGGCCACCTCCGGATCGGACAGCCGCAGTTCGGGCAGCACGTCGATGATCGGCGCGTCGAGGTCGAGCAGGCCTTCATCGACGAGCTGCATCACCACCGTCGACGTCCACACCTTGGAAATCGAGCCGATCTGGAACAGCGAATCCTCGGTGACCTCGACGCCGGTGTTCTTGTTCAGCACCCCGTGGGTCGCGAACACCTCCTCGCCGGTGTCGACGCGCAGGATTCCCAGCGACGCACCGGGAACGTCGTGCTTGCGGGCCAGTTCCGCCAGGCGTCGGCTCCAGTGTGCGGCCTCGATCGGCACCCGCGAACCGGCGTACTGCTCGACCCAGTCGACCACGCGCCGGTTGTAGTCGACGCGGTGCGAGGGCGGACCGTCCAAAATGAACAGATGTGCACCGCCCGGGTACAGCACCAGCCGGGACGGCACATCGCGCTCGCGCAGCGCGGTGAACCACTGCTCGGCCTGACCGATTGGGCACCGGACGTCTTCCCCGCCTTGCAGGATCAACGTCGGGGTGCGGACGTTCTCGACCTGGGCGTGCGGCGACGATTTCTCGTACTTGCCCCACGAGAGTCCGGCGAATTCGTTGACCGCCATGAAATGCCCGCCGTCGGACGTACCGGCCAGGCTGGTCAGGTCGCTGACCACACCGCCGGCGACGGCGGCGGCGAAGCGGTCGTCGCGGCTCGTCAGGTAGCAGGTCATGTAGCCGCCGTAGCTGTAGCCGGTGACGGCGAGCCGGTCCGGGTCGGCGAGACCTTCGGCGACGAGCTGGTCGATCGGTTCGAGGAAGTCCGGCGCGTCCGCGTGGCCCCACGCGCCGATCGCCGCGGTGTAGAACTCCTCGCCGTAGCCGTCGCTGGCGCGCGGGTTGATCAGCAGCACTGCCCAGCCGCGCGCGGCAAGGGTCTGGTGGTAAAGGTGAATCGAGTCCGCGGCACCGTTCCAGGCGTTGTGTGGACCGCCATGGATGTCGACCAGCAACGGTTGCGCACCCGTGCGCTCGGTGTCGCGGATGAGCCAGCCCTGCACCACGGTGCCGTCGCTGATGGTGAATTCGCGCGATTCACGGGTGAACAATTCCACTTCGGACACTGCGTCGGCGTGCTTGGTCCGCACGTCCACCGACCCCGTGGCGCGGTCAAGGACGGCTACCTCGCCGAAGGAATCGTCGGTAGCCAACACAATCGCCGCTTTGTCTCCGATCAGGTCCATTCCGGACACCACGTTGCCGTCGCCGGTCAGCACCGCGCGCGGTTCGCCACCGGCAATGTCCACTTCGTACAGATGCGTGCAGCCGCGGTCGCGGATCGCGAACAGCACGACATCGCCCGCCGCGGTCAGCTGCGGCAGAGCGCCCGGGTAACCGGGGCCGCCGGGCATCACGTTGCGGTCGAGGCTGGCGGCCAGGTTGACCGTCTCGCCGCCGTCCAGCGGTACGCGCAGCAGACCGAGGTGGCCGGTGGCGGTGTCGGTGCGGCCGACCACCAGCAGCGCCTTGCCGTCGGCGGTCCAGTCGACGGTGCCCGCCATGCCTTCGTCGGTGCCGACCAGGCGCGGTTCGGCGTTCCGCTCGGTGACGTCGAGGATGTACGCGGCCGACCGGAGGGTGAGGTCGGCGTCGTTGTCCAGTGCCGCGGCGAACGCCACGTGCTTGCCGTCGGGCGACCAGGCGGGCTGGCCCGCGTGCCAGTCACCGGAAGTGCGCTGTTCGACTTCGCCGGTGGCGACGTCGAGGACGTGCACGTGGCTGCGCAGCGTTTTCAGCAGGCCGGAGCCGTCGGACTTGTAGTCCAGCCGCTCGGCGACGATCGGCGTATTCGCCGGCGGTGCTTCGACGATCGCGGCGAGGTCGACCGCCGCGGAGAAGGCGATCTTGCTGCCGTCCGGGCTCCACACCGGTGCGCCCGCGCCGAGCGGAAGCTTGGTGAGCTGCTCGGCCTCGCCGCCGTCCGCTGGGAGGACCCAGATTTGCGGCGGCCCGTCCTGCGCGCGCAGGAACGCGAGCCGGGAGCCGTCCGGAGCCCATTTCGGTGCCGCGTCGGTGTTTCCGCGGGTGAGCTGGCGGGGCTCACCCGAGGCGGTGCCCACGGTCCACAGCGCGTCGACGTTCCGGTCCTCTTCCCGGTCCGCGGTCCGCAGCACGTAGACGATCCGGCTGCCGTCCGGCGAAAGCGCGGGCTGGCTGGGCGCGGCGAGGTCGTACAGGTCATCGATGCCGAGACGGCGGGTCATGCGCTGGCTCCTTGGAGATCGCGGGCTCGTGGCCCTCGGATTCGCTGCTGTGCTGGTCGTTTCTCATCCGGCCACGGCCGCATGGCTTCGAGCAACGGTTACGTGCCGAGCGGGAATCGGTCTTCTTGCGGTCGGCCGACGAAGTGGCAGGCCGCGGCGTGCTCGCGGGGCGCGGCGTCCTCGGCCGGATCGGCCCGGAGGCAGATCTCGCGGTCGCTCCGCACGAGCGGGCCGACCGGGCAGCGCGGGTGGTACCGGCAGCCGGACGGCGGATGATGCGGATCCGGCGGTTCCGCGTCCGCGGTCGCGCCCGGTTCCCGGTCGAACAGCGACTTGTGCGCCGAGGGAGCGGCGTCGAGCAGGTCGCGGGTGTAGGGATGCTGCGGGTCGGTGAGCACCTGCTCGGCGGGCCCGGCTTCGACGATCCGGCCGAGATACATCACCGCGACGAAATCGCTGAGGTACCGGACCACCGCGAGGTTGTGCGAGATGAACAGCATCGACAGGCCGAGCTGCCGCTGCACCGAGCGCACCAGATTGAGCACCGCGCCCTGCACCGAAACGTCGAGCGCGGAGGTGATCTCGTCGGCGATCAGCGCCTGCGGCTGACCCGCGAGCGCCCGGGCGAGCGCGACGCGTTGCCGCTGGCCGCCGGACAGCTGACCGGGCAAGTGCGTCGCCCGGTCCGGATCGAGATTGACCAGCTCCAGCAGCCGGGCGACCTCGGCTCGGCGATCGGTCCCGCGCGGCATCGCTTCGGCGATCGATTCGCCGATGGTCATCCGCGGGTTGAGCGAGGAATACGGATCCTGGAACACCATCTGCAGCGGGCGCCGGCGCGGCAGTTCCCGCACGTCGACGCCGCCGAGCAGCACCCGTCCCGCACTCACCGGCGACAACCCGACGGCCGCCCGCGCGAGGGTGGATTTGCCGGAGCCCGATTCGCCGACCAGGCCGACGACCTTGCCCGCCGGGACGGTCAGCGATACGCCGTCCACCGCGGTGAGCCCGCGCCGTCCGCCGTAACGGACGCTGACCGAATCGAAGACCAGTTCGCTCATTCCGCACCTCCGGCGACGACGACAGCGCCCGCTGCTTCCGACAGTGCCGCATCCGGATGCCAGCACGCCACCCGATGTTCCAGCGCGAGCAGGGTCAGTTCCGGGTCCTCCTCACGACACCGATCCGTCGCCACCGGGCACCGGCTCGCGAACGCGCAGCCGGACGGCATCTGGTCCGGTTCCGGCGGGCGGCCGGGAATCACCGCGAGCGGCGCGTCCGGGTCTGTCTCCAGGTCGAGCGTCGTGGCCAGCAGTGCCCGCGTGTAGGGATGCCGCGGCAGAAGATCCGGGCCGGCGGCGGGCAGATCCTCCACGATCCGTCCGGCGTACATCACCAGAATCCGTTCGCAGGTTTGGGAAACGACCGCGATGTCGTGGCTGATCAGGATGATCGCGGTGTCTCGTTCGGCGCGGGTCTGGGCCAGCAACCGGAGCAACTGCCGTTGCACCGTCACGTCCAGCGCGGTCGTCGGTTCGTCGGCGATGATCAGCCTGGGGTCGCCCATCAGGCCCATGCCGATCATCGCGCGCTGCCGCATGCCGCCGGAAAACTCGTGCGGGTACTGTTTCGCCCGCCGTTCCGCGGCCGGGATGCGGACCGCGCGCAGCCGGTCCACCGCCCGCTCGAACGCTTTCGCCCGGGAAAGCCCGTGGTGCTGTTCGGAAACCTCGGCGAGCTGACGGCCGATCCGCCGGGTCGGGTTGAACGACGTCATCGGGTCCTGGAACACCATCGCCAGCGACGTCCCGAGCAGCGTCCGCAATTCGCGTTCCGGCGTGGTGAGCACAGGGGTTCCGGCGAAGTCCAGCCGGTCCGCGGTCACCGAACCCGGCGCTTCGATCAGCCTCGACACCGCGAGCCCGGTCAAGCTCTTCCCCGAACCGGATTCGCCGACGACGCCGATCGCCTCGCCCGCCCGCACGGTGAAACTCACGCCGCGCACCGGAACCGTCCAGCCGGTCGGCCGGGGGAACGCGACTTCCAGATTCTCGACCACCAGCACGGTGTCGTCCGTCGCCGCTCGGTCCACTTTGGACTTACGCGGCATCCGGGGGGCCAGCCGGGGCAAACGGGTCCGCACTCCGATCACCCCGGCGACAGTCTCGCCGAACAGGTTAAACGCGAGTCCCGCGATCACCACCGCGACACCGGGTGCGAGCGCCGCCGCCGGGTTGACGTAAATGCCGTTGAGGCCCTCGTTGAGCAACCGCCCCCAGTCGTAATCCGGGGCCTGCACACCGATCCCGAGGAACGACAGCCCGGAGAACGCCAGCAGCGCACCACCGGCGCCCATGGTGGCGTTGATCGCCAGCGGTTCCCCGATGTTCGGCAGGATGTGCCGGAACAGCAACCGGATCCGTCCCACCCCGGCGACCCGGGCGGCGGACACGAAGTCCCGCCCGGCCACCGAAGCCGACAACGTCTGGGTCAGCCGGGCGAACTGCGGCGTCAGCGCGAATCCGATCGCCATCACCGCGCCTTGGGTGCCCACGCCGAAGATCACCGCGAAGAACAGCACCAGCAGCAAGCCGGGGAACGCGACCGCGATGTTCACCGCCGCCGTCAACAGCCTGCCGAGCGGCCTCGGCAACACCGCGGGCAGCATGCCGAGCACCAAGCCGGTCGCGACGCCGAGCGCCGCGGCGAGCAGCGCCAGCAGCACCGAAAGCCGGGTCGCCACGAGCACGCGATAGAAAATGTCGCGGCCCAATTCGTCGGTGCCGACCAGATGGCCGGCCGACGGGCCCTGGCTGATCGCGTTCGTGTCGATGGCCGAAGCCGCGTCCTGCCACAGGATCGGGCCGAACACCGCGATCGCGAGGACGACCGCGAGCAGGGCCGCGGCGAACGCGCCGAGCGGGGTGCGCACGGCGGCCAGCCACTGTTGTCCGCGCCGTTTCGCCATCTCAGTTCTCCCGGATCGTCGAACGCGGATCGAGGACGGCCAGCAGCAGGTCCACGATGAGGTTCACCAGCAGCACGCCGATGCCGTACACCAGCACGATCCCCTGCACCAGCGGGTAGTCCTTCTGCAGAATGGATTGCGAGATCGTCGAACCGAGACCGGGCCAGGCGAAGACGTTCTCCACCAGCACGGTGCCCGCGACGAGGCTGGTCAGCATCAGGCCGCCGAGCGTGAGGGTCGCGGTCAGCGCGTTCGGCAGCGCGTGACGCAGGTAAATCAGCCGGGCGGGCAGCCGTTTCGCCCGCGCGGTGCGGACGAAATCGTTGCCCAGCACCGAAAGCGTCTCCACCCGGACAATCCGGGACAGCGTCGAGGCCGGGCCCAGCGCCAGCGCGATGATCGGCAGCACCAGCGAACCCGCGCCGTCGTGCCCGGCCACCGGGAACCAGCCGAGTTGCACCGCGAAGAACGCCACCAGCGCCACCGCGACCAAGAACTCCGGGATCGCGGCGAACAGCACGGTGGTCGAGGTGAACCCCAGCTCGGCACCGCGGTGCCGGCCGCCGCGGGTGAGCACGGCGAACGTCAGGCCGAGCGGAATCGCCAGCCCGATGACCACCACGAACGCGGGCAACGCCAGTTGCAGGGTCGCCGGGAGCCGGTCGGAGATGACGTCGCCGACCGGTTGCCCGGTCAGCATGGACGTGCCGAAATCGCCGCGGAACAGCCCGCCGAAATAGTCGAGATACTGCTGCCACAGCGGATGATGCAGCCCGAGCGCGGCACGCCGGGCGTTGACCAGCTCGATCGGCGCGGTCAGGCCGAGCGCCGCGCGCACCGGATCGCCCGGGATCAGCTGGATCATCAGGAACGCCATGGTCACCAGCACCCACAGCGACACCACGAACCGCCCGAGGCGGCGGGCGCCGAAGGTCAGCCAGGGACTGACCTTCGGGCCCGTTACGGCGATCGCGCCGGTCATCAGGCGTACATCCGGATGGACGCCGGCATGAGGTAGCCGTTGACGATCTCGAACTTCGCGTTGCTGCCGTAGGTCGGCACCACCGAGTTCGCGAACTGCACCGCGTCCTGCCGGGAGAACAACGCCGATTCCGCGGCCATCCAGTCCGCACAGCCCGCTTCCCCGGCCTGCGTCGCCGCCTTGGCGACCAGCGCGTCGTACTGCGGGTTCTTGATGTGCGCGAAGTTCGTGCCCTGCGGCGGCTGCCCGCCGGACATGAACGGCACCAGCTGGCTGGGCAGGGTCAGGCCGAGCGGGGCCATCGAGATGTCCCACTCGCCGGTGGCGAACAGCGCCTGGCTGATGCCCGGGCTGTCGAGGCCCTTGAGCGTGACGTCGACGCCGATGGCCTTCCAGCCCTGCTGCATCAGCTCCGCGCTCGGGGCCATCGTCGGACCGACCTGCGTGCCGTAAATCGCGGTCAGCGCGAGCCGCTTCCCGTCCTTCACCCGGATGCCGTCCGGTCCCGGTTTCCAGCCCGCCTGATCCAGCGCCGCCTTGGCCGCGGCGACGTCGAAACCGGGGATCTTCCCGGTGACCGAATCGCCGTCGCACGGCCGGGGCTCGATGGTGACCATGCCCTTGACCGGTGCACTGCCGTCCCGCGTCAGTACCTTCGCGACCTGCGGGAGGTCGAGCGCCTGCACCAGCGCGCGGCGCATCGCCTGGTCCGCGCCGAACCGACCGGGCGCCTGGTTGAAGAACAGCTCGCCGAACGGGGAGACGAGATCGGCGTGGTACAGCCGCTGGGCCTTGAGCCGCTGCTGGTCCTGCCCGATCACCGTGGCAGCGTTGACCTCGCCGGACAGCAGCAGGTTTGACGTCGTCGTCATGTTCGGGATGACCCGGACGTTGACCTTGTCCGGCAGGCCCTTCTGCTTCGGGTCGAACTGGCCGGGACCCCACGTGTAGTCCTTGCGACGGGTCAGCGTGTAGTGGTCGTTCGGGACGATCTCGGTCATGGTGAACATGCCGGTGCCGTTCTCGCCCTTGGCGAGCGTTTTCCGGTCGGCCAGCCCCTTGGCGCAGACGATCGGCAGGCCGGAGAGGTTGCGGAGCAGGAAGGCGTCCGGTGCCCCGCTGGTGATCGTGACCTTGTCCGCCTCGGCGACGGCCTTCGTGCCGCTCTGCACCGTGACGCCCGCGAGCGGGGACTTGTTCGCCGGATCGCCGACGAAGTTGATGTTCGCCGCCACGTCGTTCGCGGTCAACGGGCTGCCATCGGAGCAGGTCACGCCCTTGCGCAGGGTGAAGGTCGCGGTGGTCGTGGTGGCGTCCCACTTCTCCGCGAGCCCCGCCACCGGCTGGCCCTTCGAGTCGAGATTGATCAGGCTGTCGTAGAGGAACCCGTCGAGGTTGCGGGCGACCGACAGCACGGTGATCGCCGGGTCGAGCGTTCCCGGATCGGTCGGGATGGCATAGGTGAAAGTCTTGCCGTCGACCAGTTTCTGGTTCGCGGTCCGGTCCGTCCCGGATTGCGCTGATCCCCCGCACGCGCTCACGGTCAAGGCCACCACGCCCGCCATCGCGGCGGTGAGCCGGGCAGTTTTCATGGGATTTTCTCCTACGGAGTCGCGCTCTGGAGGTGGTCGATCGCCAGCCGGGCGGCGGCGCCGATGGACGCGTCGACCGCGGGAAGGCGGTCTTCGAGAGAGTGCGCGCGAGTGAACACCGCGACCGCGAACTGGCGGCCGTCCCCCAGGGTCACCACGCCTGCTTCGTTGCGGATTCCGGGCAGCGTCCCGGTTTTCGCCGCGACCTGGACGCCGGACGGGAAGCCCGACGACAGCCGGTGCGGCCAGATCTGCTGCGCCATGATCGTGCGAACCCGTTCACACGCTTCGGGTTCGCCCGCGCGATCGGTCCAGATCGCGTCGAGCAAGGCGGTGATCTCGCGCGGCGTGGACGACGTGGTGCGTTCCGGATCCCGGACCGACAGTTTGTCCAGCTGCTCCGGTGTCGCTCCGCCGAGCAGCGCTTCGAGATCGGACTCCGGGGTGCCGCCGAGGTCGGAGACGACGGACGCGAACAAGTCCTCGCAGCAGCCGATCAGCCGAGTGCGTTCGAGCCCGAGATCGGCCAGCACCCGGTCTATCGTTTCCTGGCCGAGCCGGTGGTAGAGGACGTCGGTGGCCGCGTTGTCGCTCATCGTGAGCATGAAGTGGGCGAGGTCTCGCCAGCTCATTTCGACGTCGTCGGCGCAGCCCGCGGTGCCGATGCCGCCGATCCGGTACCGCGCGGTCACCTTGGTCCGCTGGGTGTCGTCCAGCCGTCCAGCAGCGACCTCGCGGGCGTAGGCGAGCGCCACCGGGATCTTGAACACCGACGCGAGCACCACCGGGTCGTCCCCGCCCGCCGACACTTCGCGGCCGGGTGAGCCGATCTCCCTGGCGTGCAAGAACCCTTCTGCGCCAGCGTCGGCGAAGACGGCTTCGATCTCGGCGCGGATCCCGCTCACTGGGAGACCCGCCGGTCCGCACGTCCAGTGTGGACGAACTGCGCACGGCCGTTGCCGTCGTCGCCGACGAACGCGTGTGCCATGTAGACACCGGGCAGCTGCTCCGTTTTCGCGACGAAGGTGTCGCCCTGACACGGCAGCAGTTCTTCCTTAGCCGGCGGCGCGCTGCTGAGTTCCGCGAAGATTCCCTTGGGCGTCCGCGTCATCCAGAGCTTGCCGTCCTCTTCGGTGACGACCGTGTCGGCGACCATCGACGAGTACTCGCCCACGTAGCGGGACAGGTCGGCCGGGGCCGCTTCCGGATTCGGCTGGGGCAACGGAGGAACCGCGACACCAGCGAGTTCGTCCAGCAGTTTGGTGTAGATCTCGTGGTAGACGTGCAGCGGATTGCCGCCGTTGGTCAGCAGCGCGACCGCCACGCCGCGTTCGGGCACCACACGCAGGAAAGCCGACTGGCCGATGGTGCCGCCGTCGTGGCCGATCACCTTGCCGCCGTCCCAGTCGAACAGCATCCAGCCGAGGCCCCAGTGGGCGGACATGAGACCGAGGTACGGCACATCCACCTGAGGTTCACGCATCGCGAGCAGCGATTCCGGCAGCACCACCTGGGTGCCGTCGTCGGCTTTGCCTTCGTTCAAGTGCATCCGGACGAACGTCAGGAGGTCGCGCGGGCGCATCGCGAGCGTCGAACCGGCCGGCGAGTTCGAGCGGGTGAGCGCCCAGACCGGTGCGGGCACCGGGTCCTCGCCCGGCTTCGGGGAAATGTGCCCGATCGCGGCGCGGTAGCGGATCGCGTCGTAGGGGCCCGCCGCCGCGTGGGTCAAGCCGAGCGGGGCGAAGAGGTGCTCGCGCACGCAGTCGTCCCAGCATTTGCCGCGCAGCACCTCGGTGATGCGGCCGAGCACGCAGTAGCCGGCGTTGTTGTAGGAGAACCGCTCGCCGGGCGGGAAAAGCTGCGGCACGTCGGACAGCGTCGCGACGAGCTTCTCCACGCAGTCGTCGCCGGGGCCGGTGTCGGTGAAGATGTCGCCTTCGAAGCCAGCGGTGTGACAGGTCAGCTGCCGGACGGTGATCGCCGCCGCGGCCTCGTCGTCGCCGAGCGCGAACTCGGGCAGGTAGTCGCGCACCGGCCGGTCGAGGTCCAGTTTGCCCTCGTCGACGAGCTGCATGATCAGCGTGGTCGCCCACACCTTAGTGATCGACCCGATCTGGAACACCGAGTCCACAGTGGACTCCACGCCGGTGCCCTTGTTGAGCACGCCCGCCGCGTGGTCGATCACCTCGCCGTCGGCGAGCACCGCGATCGCGGCCCCGGGCACCTGATGCTTGGCCAGCAGAGCGGCGAAATTCTCCTGGAGCCAGGTCTCGATTTCGGAAATTTTCGACATGTGCACCTTCTGTCCGGGGGGTGGGAGGACCGGCGTTTCGGAAATGCTAGGTCGGTGGCGCACGTCACTTGTTCGTCCGGATCGATGAGAGCCGGGGGAAAGTTCCTCCGCTCCGACGAATCAGGCCGAGCGCAAGGACTCCACCGCCGTCGCCGCGGCGAAACCGATGAACGCGTCGCGCTCGGGCACCCGGGACCGGGAATCCTCGGCGCGGGTGAACACGGCGACCGAATACCGGCCGCCGTCCGGGTACTCGACCACGCCGACCTCGTTGCGCACCGCGGGCAACGTGCCGGTTTTGCCGCTGGTGCGGATACCGTCGTCCGGGAAGCCCGAACGCAGGCGGTGCGGCCACACCTGCAGTTCCATCCAGCGCCGGACGTCCGCGCACGCCTCCGGCGGAGCCGCTTCGTCGCGCCAGATCAGTCCCAGCAAGCGGGTCATTTCGGCGGCGGTCGTACGGCAGGATTTTTCCGGTTGCAGCGCACGCAACCCGGAGACTTGTTCGTAAGTGAGTTCGGCGAGCGCTCGTTCGTCGTCCTCGTAAGAGACGCCCAGGTCTTCGCCGATGGTGGCGAGCAGTTCGCCACAGTCCTGCGGCACGACCGTTTGCGTGAATCCGAGACGCCGCAAGGTGTCATTCACCGCGTCTTTGCCGACTTCGGCGAGAATCAGGTCGGTGGCGACGTTGTCGCTGATCCCGATCATCAGAATCGCCAAATCGTGCCAGGACATCAGGACTTCGTGGCGGAAGGTGGCGAGACCGTACGGGCTCGGGGTGGGATGCCCGGGCTGGACGGCGACACGGGTGCCGAGGTCGAGCGTGCCTTCGGCGGCCTGGCGGGCCAGTTCCAGCGCGATCGGGACCTTGAACACCGACGCGGGGACGACCGGGACGTCCTCGCCGATGCCGAGACCGCGGGTCCCGTCGATCTCGGCGGCGTGCAGCCGGACCTCGACGCCGACCTCCTTGGCGCGGCGGGCGATCGTTTCGGATGCGGTGGCCATGGCCCTCCTGTCTACTGTGGACTCGAACGGCGACGGGCGGGAATTTTCCGGCGCGAAACGAGAACCTCCCGCCGGTCTCCCATTGTCTCGGGCACGGCCGGGTCCGGGGTTGACGCGTTCGCAGGAAAGTTGCCGGGAGTTTCAGTGCCCGGAGAGCAAGCCGCGCTCAGGCTTCTTCGGGTTTTTCCCCGCGCGGCAGCAAACGCAGCTGCACCATCGCCGCGAACCGGTCCCCCGGGTCGTCGAGATCGATCCCGCCGACCTCGGCGAGCCGGCGCAACCGGTACCGGAACGTGCTCGGATGCACGTACGCCGCGGCCGAGGCGGCGCTGATGTCCCCGAACGAATCGAGCCAGCACCGCAACGTGTGCACCAGCTGGGACTGATGTTTGGTGTCGTACTCCAGCAGCCGCGCGATCGGCCCGGTCGCGACGTCGCCGCGGGCCGCGGAAAGGTCGGCCAGCTCCAGCATCAACGCCTCGATGTGCGCGTCCTCGGCGGTGATTACCCGCTTCGAACCGCCGTTGGTGAGCAACACCCGCAACGCCCGGTCGGCCCCGTCGCGGGACGCGCGCAGCCCGGACGGGTCGAGCGCGAGCGGTCCGATGCCGATCGCCGCGGCGACCCGGCGGCCGGTCCGTTCGAGGAAGGTCGACGCGACGCGCGCCGAACGTTCGCGGCAATCGCCGTGGTTCCCGGGCATCGGGACGATGCCATACGCGACGTCACCGACCAGCGCGACCGCCGATCGGGGCTGAACGGCGCTGAGGTGCATGGCGAACGCGTCGGCGACCCGCTGGCGTTCCGCGGCCAGCCGGAGGTCGTCGTCGGGAGCCTCCAGCAAGCCCATGGCGAGCACGATCGTGGGCTGCCCCAGCAATCCCAGGCGCGCGATCGCTTCCTGCGCGCCGGAGCCGCCTTCGAGCGCGGTGCTCACCAGGTCGGCGCGCAACCGGCGTTCGACGTCCGCCCCCGCACGGAGGCGAAGCAGATGCAGCGCAACGACTTTCGAGGCGTCGATCAAGGCCGCGGTACGTTCTTCGCTGAGCTCTTTGTCGACAGCGGCCCAAATCGACCCGAGGACCTCGTCTCCGGCGCGGACCGCGAGCGCGGCCCGGACCATGATGATCTCGTCGTCGTAAGAGTCTCCCGGATAGAAGTAAACCGGGCCTTGGTCGCGGTAGAGCCGCTCGAAAAAACCGTCCTTCTCCAGCCGGCGAGTGAACCGTTCGGGCACTTGGCGGCCGAGGATCGTTTCGACCCGCGAGGGGTCGGCCTCGTCCTGACGTCCGGAGAACGCGAGCACGCGCGAGTTGCGGTCCTCGATGGTGACCGGGGCGTCCAGCAGCGCGGCGATGGCGTTGGCGAGTGCGAAAAGATCGCCGGACGGCATCCCGCCGAGCGTCTGCGGGGATACGTCGCCGACGTCGCCCTCGGCGAGCAAGGTGCGGAGCATGGCGGCCAGCTGCGCCCACGACGCGCCGCTGGCGAGCCCGAGCAACGCGACCCCCGAGGAATTGGCCGCCCGCACCAGTTCAGCCGAAGCGGCGACCGGCGACCGCACGACCAGCGCGGTCGCACCCCGCGCGGCGACGGCGCGCAGCAACTGCGCGATCTCGCCGGATTCGCGGACCCCGACGCCGAGAACCACCGCCTGCGCCGGGAACTCCGCGTCGTCGTGCGGATCGTGGATCACCACGCCGCCGAGGTGGCGGCGCGTGTCGCGGCCGACCGCGACCGGTTCGAGGAGCACGTCCCCGAGCGCTTCGAGGACGCGTCCCAGACTCGTGTGCGGCTTGCTCGGCACGGGTGTCAGCACCCCCCGAAGGTAGATCCGGCCTCATCGGGACCGGCTGGTCCGATCCGACCAAATCTACCTCCGGAATTCGTAGCTGGCTACGAACTGATCCACGCCTTTGCCGTGGTCACCTCGTCGAGCAGCTCCGGAATCGGTGCCACGCCGAGGCCTGGTCCGGTCGGCACCGGCAGGTGCCCGCCGTCCAGCACGAAGGGCTCGGTGATGTCGGTCCGGTAGAACCGGCCGGACGCCGAGGTGTCGCCGGGCAGGGTGAAGTTCGGCAGAGAGGCCAGCGCGACGTTCGCTGCCCGGCCGAGCCCGGTCTCGATCATCCCGCCGCACCACACCGGGATCCCGTGCGCCGCGCAGACGTCGTGCACCCGCCGCGCCTCCAGGTACCCGCCGACGCGGCCGGGTTTGATGTTCACGATCTGGACCGCGCCGAGTGCGATCGCGTCCGCCGCCGCGCGGGCCGACACGATCGACTCGTCGAGGCAGATCGGCGTCTGGATCCGGCGGGCGAGTTCGGCGTGGCCGAGCACGTCCTCCTCCTCCAGCGGCTGCTCGATCAGCAGCAGGCCGAACGGGTCGAGCTTGGCCAGCTGCGGGGCGTCGCCGAGGGTGTAGGCGGTGTTCGCATCCACCTGCAGCAGCACGTCGTCGCCGAAGCGTTCGCGGACCGCGCGCACCGGCTCGACGTCCCAGCCCGGTTCGATCTTGAGCTTGATCCGGACGTAACCCTCGTCGAGGTAGCCGCCCACGACGTCGAGCAGCTGGGGGATGGTGTCCATGATCCCGACCGAGACCCCGCACGGGACGGAATCGCGCACCGACCCCAGCTCGGCGGCGAACGACCGCTCGTGCGCGCGGAGTTCGGCGTCGAGCACCGCCATTTCCAGCGCGCCCTTGGCCATCCGGTGGCCCTTGAACTTCGCCAGCAGCGGTGTCACCTTCGCCGCGGTGAGGTCGTCCGCCGCGAGCAGCGCCGGGATCAGATACTGCCGCAGCACGTCTTCCGCGCCGTTGTTGTACTCCGACGAGTACACCGGCGCGGCCATCGTCACGCATTCGCCCCAGCCCTCGCTGACCGGCGTGACCGCGCGCAGCAGCAAGAGCTCGCGGACGGACTGGGTGCCGAACGAAGTCCGGAACGGGGCGACGAGCGGCATCTGCACCCGGCGCAGTTCCACACCGCTGAGTTTCACTGCTCCTCCTTGGAGATCACGTAAAAGCCGGTTCGGTCGAAGCCGGTCACCTGCCCGCCGTCGGCCATCAGCCCGCCGAGCGTTTCGCGCAGCGCGGCCCGCCACGCGTCCGCCCGGGCGGGATCGGTGCCGCGCAAGCCTTCGATGTCCGGCGGGACGGCGACGAGCAGTACCGGGGCGTCAGCGGTGCCGGCGGCCGGACCGCCGTCCGCGGCCACTTCGAGGGCTACCGCCGCACCTTGGCCGAGCAGGGCCTTGGCATCAGTGCGGATCGGTTCGCCGAACGCGGCGGTCCGCACAGTCGGACTGGCCAGGTCCCAGGACACCATCAGCCGGTCGGTGTCGCCCGAACCGTTGATGCCGTCCTCCATCGGCCCGTAGAAATCTCGCAGATAACGCACCGGAAGCGCACCGAGTTTGCCGAGGTTGAAATAGGCGTTGCGGCGCACCAGCGGGTCGAACGTCCATTTGATCGCCGAGACATCCTGCGCCAGCGCCCAGCCACGCTGGTGCAGTTTCAGCGCGTACCCGATTCCGCGGCCTACGCCAGCCTTGGCCACCCCAGCGATGTGACTGTGCAGACTGCCTTTTCCCGGATTTCCGAAAAAGCCGACGCAGGCGCCAAGCATTTCTCCGTCGGCGAACGCGCCCGCCACGTAATTGCCCGCCGCGGACAGTGCGCGCAGCAGTTCCGTGGTCACCGGCCGGGTGCCGGGCGCGGACCGCCAGATCGTCTCGAACAGCACTCCGACCGCGCTCATTTCGGCGATCTCGGTGATTTCCCGGATCTCGACCCCCGAGGCGGCGGCCGCCGCCCGAGCGGCCGCGACCGCCTCGTCGCACGTTTCCGCCGCGACGGGTCTTTCCGTGTTCATCGCAAGATTCGTCACGGGATGATCCTTTCCCGGTTTCCCCGCCGACGTCACCGTCGGGCTCGACCAGAATCGTCCGCCGGATTCGTCGGAACCGACGGACTTCCCTTGGTCAGCACGTTTTCCACCAGCGCGGCCAGCAACGCCGTCCGCCGCGGCAATTCCTCGACCAGGACATGTTCGTGATCGGCGTGCGCTCCGCCGCCGACCGCGCCGAGACCGTCGAGCGTCGGCACGCCCAGTCCCGCGGTGTAATTGCCGTCCGAAGCCCCGCCGACAGCCGCTTCGGTCAATTCCGGCAAGCCGAGTTCCGCAGCCAATTCCTTTGCTAGACCGAACAAGGCGGCTGAGGAAACGGCGTCCAGCGGCGGCCGGTTGATGCCGCCGGTGATCCGTACTTGGGCTTCGGCGAGCACCGGTTGCAACGCACGGACTTCCCGGTCAACGCGAAGCTGCTCTTCTTCATCCCACACGCGCACGTCGACCTCAACCGCCGCCGCGGCTGGCACGGTGTTGACTGTGGTGCCCGCCGACAGCACCGTCGGAACCACGCTGGTCCCGCGTTCCGGGCTAGCGAGCGCGGCGACCGCGAGTACTTGGTGCGCGATCTCGATCCCGGCGTTGATCCCCTTCTCGGGTTCGAGCCCGGCATGCGAGGCGCGTCCGGTCACTTCGATCCGGTAGTGGGAAACACCTTTGCGCCGAGTCTTGATCGCGCCGCCGTCCGCCGAAGCCTCCAGCACGAACGCCGCCGCGCAGCCCCGCGCTTCTTCCTCGATCAGTCCACGGGACGACGGCGAGCCAAGCTCCTCGTCGCCAGTGATCAAAATGGACAGTCCACTTCGGTCTGCTAGTGAAGCCGCGACATGCAACGCCATCACGACGCCGGTCTTCATGTCGAAACAACCCGGCCCACGCAAGACACCGTCCTGTACGGAAAAAGGATGCGTCTCCAGCGAGCCCATCGGCCAGACCGTGTCATGGTGGCCGAGCAGTAACACCCGCGCCGGTCCGTCACCGAACCGCCAGCGGAGATGCGTCCGTCCATCCAGGACAATCCGCTCCGGCTCCACGCCAAGCAATGCCTTGCCGACACCGGTCAGTACGTCGGCGTTGCGCGCGACCGCGTCGAGGTCTGAGGACGGGGATTCGCAGCGCACCAGCGTTTCGATGTCGGCGAGCAGAGCGTCCACGTTGAACTCGGTCATCGCGGCTCACCTCGCAACGGCTGGCCGGGGAACGCGTCGGTGAGCAGTTCTCCATCACGCACGACCGGGGTTCCCGCGACGAACAGATGACGCACGCCGACCGCGGGCCGGGTCGAGTCGAAATATGTTGCGGTATCGGTGATCGCGGCCGGATCGAGGACGACGATGTCCGCGTCCGCACCGACGTTCAACCGGCCCTTGGTCCGCGCGCCGGGCGCGACCTCGTCGAGCACCCGCGCCGGAAGGTACGAGCAGCGCCGGAAGGCTTCCAGCCAGGTCCAGACCCGGGCCTCGCGCACCATCAGCCGCAGCGACTTGGAGAACGTCCCCGCCGTGCGCGGATGCGTCGCGCCACCCGGCGGCAGCGGCCACTCGGTGGATTCGTTGGCCCCGTTCGGCCAGTACACCGGCATCGCGTCGCTCGCGACAATGGAGTCCGGGAAGGCGAGTGCCTGGTGCAACAGTGCGCGATCCGCCGAGTCCTCCTCGTCGAGGAACTCCAGGATGCACGGTGCCCCCGGGGTCTCGGCGCGCACCTGCAGCAACCGTCCTTCGTCCGCGATCCGCTCGCCGGTCTCCAGCAGGATCACGCGCGACGGGTTGAGGCCCTTCATCTTCAGCCGCTCCGGCGAGATGAAAGCCGCGCCGACCGCAGTGCTGCCCGCGCCGTACGGATAAGCCTCGACGGTCACCCGCGAGCCCGCGGACCGGCCCTTCTCCAGCGCGGCGAGCACGCGGTCGATATGCCGTCCGGACGTGCTGTTGACGTGGCAGTGATGCATCGCCGCGCCAGTCTCGGCCGCGACGATCGCGATCTCCTCCGACCCGTCGGCAGGCGTGGCCGGATCGACCTCGACCAGCTCGCGGACGTGCGTATACGTCGGAGCCTCGGCCTGCTTAGCCAGCTTCGCCAGAGCCAGGAACTCGGCCGGATCGCTGGCCGGCGCGTACCCGAGCAACACGCCGACGCCGAGCGCGCCCGCCGCCAGCTCACCCTCCACCAGCGACAGCCACGCGGCCAGCTCGGTCTTCGACGAGGACCGCTGCCACGCCGGATTGCCGAGCACGGAAAGCCCGGTGTTGATGTCCGCGTCCGGCTCGATGCCCGCGAGCACCTTCGCCCGCGCCGAACCCCACGAGGCCGAGAAGCCGTAGTGCAGCGGACGCCCCGCCGCGGCGGCCTCGGCGTAGGCCCGTTCGACCGGCATCAATCCGGCCTCCAGGTCGAGTGCCGTCGTGACGCCGTCCATCGCCTGCAGCCGCTGTCCGGCGATCGTGTGCACGTGGCTGTGCAGGTCGATGAACCCCGGGCCGACCACGTACCCGGCGACGTCGATCTCGACCTGGTCGTCCGCACTCGGCAGTCCCGGTCCGACCGCGAGCACCTCGCCGTCGGATATCAGCACGTCGGCTGTTCCGTCGAAGCCCGTAGCCGGGTCGATGACGCGACCGCCACGCAGCAGTGTCCGCATGCTTGCCTCCTCGCCTCGCTGCTGGCGACCCTAGGAGGTTTCCCGGGCAGTACGTTCGTGCGCGCGGACGAATCCGGGGCGGCAGATCTCTCCGCGCGCACCAACCGGAATTCGGTGGGCTGGGCAGCCGCGCGGCCTTAAGCTCGCGCTCATGGCCTGCCGGATCACCGAACTCGTCCTCGACTGCGCCGACCCGCAACGGATGGGTGATTTCTGGTGCGAAGTCCTCAGCTACGTCGAACTCGGCTGGGACGGCGACGACCTCGAGATCGGCCCGCCCGGAGCCGGTTTCGGCGGCCCGCAGCCGACGCTGATCCTCAGCCGCAGCACCGACCCGAAACCGGCGAAACTGCCGCTGCACCTCGACGTGAACCCGACCGACCGGGACCAGGACGCCGAACTGGAACGCCTGCTCGCGGCCGGGGCGCGGCCCGCCGACGTCGGCCAGACCGGGGAGGAGTCGTGGCACGTGCTCGCCGACCCGGAGGGGAACGTGTTCTGCCTGCTCCGCCGCCGCGTCGACCCGGTAGCGGACTCAGCGGTCCGTGAGGGGAACCCTGAGGGAATCTGATTCCCTCAGGGTTCCCCTCACGGCTTTTGCCCAGCTACGCGAGCCACTCCCGGTACCGGAACTGCCCAGCCCGGGTCAGGTCGGCAGCGAACTCGAAGCCATACCCGTCCCTGCCGCGCCGCACCCGCCCCGCCGACGGCACCGGGAAATGCGTCGGAAGCAGCACCGCACCGCTCACCGCCGCTTCTTCCAGCACGCGATCCCGAACCTCCGCCGCCTTCCCCGGCTCCACGCAGTACCGCGTGCTCAACTCCGGGTGCCGGACCTGCACGCCGTGATGCATCGTGTCCCCGGCAAGCAGCACAGTCCCAGCGCTGCCGCGCACCCGCACGCACACGCTCCCTGGGGTATGCCCAGCCGCGGGAACGAGCTCCGCGTGCTTCCCCACCTCCGCGTCCGGGGCGACGAAACGCAACCGTCCGGCCTGCTCGATCGGCAGGACGCTGTCGGCGAAATAGTCGCCAGTCCGGCGCATCGCCGCCCCACCGGCTTCACTCGACCAGTAGCGGAACTCCTCCTCGACCACGAAGTGCGGGGCATGCGGAAACACCAGTTCACGCTCGGCAGTGGCAGCCCCGACGTGATCCGTGTGCAGATGGGTGAACACCACCGCGTCGACGTCCTCCGGCCGCAGCCCGGTCGCGCGGAACTGCCGCATCCACCGGTCCGGCAACTGATCGAACTCCGCGCGCCGACGGTGCTTCCCCGCCCCGACACACGCGTCGACCACCAGCACCTCGTCCGCGGAGCAGACGAGGAACGACTGGATCACGAAGACCAGCTTCCCCGCCGCCCGGTCGAACCACGGCTCCTGGGCGTACCAGTCCGCCAGGTCCGGTTCGAGTCCCGGGAAGAACTCCCCGGGCTCGATCAGCAGCCGGGCGTCCTCGATCAGGGGAACTACCGCGACGTCACCGAGATCGAACCAATGCGCCATCAGGCTGCCTCCTCGCCTTCGGCCGCACCCGGCTGAGCCCGACCGCGCAAGCGATCGCCACCAGCACCGGAACGGCAGTCACCAACACGATGGTCTGGGCGGACAACGCGAGCGCGAGAAGCGCGCCCGCGACGCCCGGCCCGACGATCGACCCGATCCTCCCGAGCGCCGCCGCCCAGCCGACTCCGGTGATGCGAGTGTCCGAGGGATAGATCGAAACCGCCAGGGTGAGCTGGCCGATCTGTCCCGCGGTGACCCCGAAACCGGCACCCGCCAGCAGCACGAACAGCAGAGTCTCGTCGACCGGCACCGTCGCGACGAGAACCATGCACACCGCCCCGATGGCGGGCATCAGGATCAGCGCGCGGGCGATCCCGATCCGCGCGGCCAGCGGGATGAGCACCAGGCCGCCCGCGATCCCGCCGAGAGTCAGGAACGCGAGCCCCAGCGGAGCCTTCCCCGCGGCGAAGCCGTAGCCGGTGAGAAGAGTCGGGACCCAGGAGATCAACACGTACGCGGTGATGAAGATGAGGAACGAAAACGCCCAGATGAGCGAGGTCGGCAAGCGCAACCCCGGGCCGAACAGCTTGCTCACCTTGGCTTCCTGCTTCGCGCTGCTCGCGACCGGAGGCTCTTGAGCGGGCAGCGCCACGGCCATCACCGCGGCCAGCAGCAACGGTGCCAGCCCGGCGACGTAGAAGACCCCGGCCGACCCGACGCTGTGCAGCAGTTTGCCGCCGAAGAACCCGCCGAGACTGCTTCCGGAAGCGAGGCCGAGGGTCACGGCAACGGAGACCAGCTCCCGGCGACCCTCCGCGCTGTGTTTCGTCGCGAGCGCGACCCCGGCCGGCAGCACCAGCCCGAGTCCGAGCCCGGTCACCAAGCGCGTCGCGGCGAAGACCGGCATGGATTTCAGGTGCAGGATCACCGCGGTCAGCACGGTCGCGCCCGCGAAGATCAGAACGCCGGTGAGCACCACCGACCGGGCCTTCATCCGGGCTCCGACGTAACCCGCGGCCAGATAGCCCGCAACCACCCCGATATTGGTCAGCACGAGCGGCAGAGTGAAGGCGGCAGGTGCGCTGCCCCATTCGTGAGACAGCGTCGGGATCGTGAACGAAAGTGCGGCAGTGTCGAAGCCGTCCAGGAGGACCGCGAGGAAACAGAGCAGGACGACTGGCCAGTGGATGCCGGGCTTGGTCATGGCGTGTTCTCCAGTGCGTGAGAAGGATTTTCGATCCGGAGGTTCGCGCCTCCCCAGCCCGGCGAGCCCGAGCGCGCGAATTCGTTCCACCACAAGCGCATCTGGGCACCGAGACGTTCGACCTCGGCCCAGTTCGTTTCCCCCAGCATCGGGCTCCCGCGCCACGATTCCCTGGTACCCAACAGGAAGGGCAGTTCGAGGCAGTGGATCGCACCGTAACCGCCGTGTTCCGGAGCCCAGCCGAACTCGTAGGAGTACACAGTCCCGTCGTACTGCCGCGCCAAATCACGCGCCGGGCGGCCGAAAAGCGACTCGGTCTGGTCCGCGATCGCTTGCCGGATCCCGTCGTCTTGAACCCCGATCGCGAACGCCTCGCACTCCCGCGTGGTGTACCCGATCATCAAGTCCGGCAATGGATCAGACAATCGCACCTCGAGGTCGACGATCCCGAATGGCGGCCGGGTCGACGTCGGGTCCTTCGCAGCGTTCCATCGAAGCGTGCGCGACTGCGCGGTCAGCAATTGATCCACCGAAGCACTGACCGGATCGCCATCGACCGCATCGACGAAATACTGGCCGATCTCAAGTGCCACATCGCGTTTCTGGATGATCCCGGGATCCGGAGAACTCTGGACGATCGCCCGCCGGATGAGCGGACGACTGTCCGGCATGGACAGCAAGGCGAGCGTCGAAAGCGCGCCCGCGGACTGCCCGAATACGGTGACGTTTCCCGGGTCGCCACCGAACGCCGCGATGTTGTCGCGCACCCATTCGAGCGCGAGCACTTGGTCCGTCAAGCCGAGATTGCCCTCGCTGACGCCTTCGCAGACCAGATAACCGAACGCCCCCAGCCGGTAATTGACCGACACCACCACGACGTCACCGTCCGAGGCGAGCCGTCCGCCGTCATACCAGGGAAGCGTGCCGCCGCCGCTCAAGAAGCCGCCGCCGTGCAACCACACGAGCACTGGACGCGTCCCGGTCAGCCCCGGCGTCACGACGGCAAGGTTGAGGCAGTCCTCCGACTGAGGCGGTTCATCCTGCGGCGGCCCCATCGCGGCTTCCAGCCGGGAATCGAGCTGCGGGCAGATCGGCCCAGGGAGCCGGGCGTCGGAACGCGGCTCGGCCGGTCGCGGCGGCTGGAACCGTTCGGCGGTGCCGTATCGCACGCCACGGAACCGCAGCAGGCCGTCGTCACCGCGAGAGCCGATGACCGGACCGGACGGTGACTGGGCGGTGACAGGATGGCATTCGGTCATCTCGGCTCTCCTTCGAGCGTGCGTCCGACGCCAGCCTGGAGACCGCCGTCGACCCGCAGCCAGGCTAAGAAAGTCCGGAATGCCTGACCAATGCTCTTTGCCACCGGAGACATGTTCGCCCGGCTATACCGCACCGGAGAAGACGACCGCCAGTCATTCCCCGAGCGCACGCGGGAACCGCCGCCATCCCCTTTTCGGAATTCAGTACGCGTCCAGAAGCATTTCGCGCACGGGATGCACTCTTCCGCATATTGTTCATAAAAACAAAATCCACATCGCCGTCGGCCCAACTGATTCGACTGAACGTCCGAGTGTCAGCACCGGGCAATCCTGCTAGCGTCTTCTGCGCGGAGGACTTCGCACTTCCGGAAAGTTCATCAGCGATCGCTATCGAACCCATAAGTAATTCCCCGAAGAAAGAGCGAACAGAGGAGGACTGATTTCTGTGAAGACACTTCCCGAGCGCTACGAAGCCCCCGAGGCATCCTCTGTCGGCTGCTTCGCGACCGACACCCGGCGGCTGCGCCGCGGCGGACGCGACCACCGCCGGCACGGGCGTCGTCGCCGCTGAGCAGGCGATCCCTTCGCGGGTAGCGTCTGCCGCCGCCCGCTGAGCTGAGCTGACGTGGCTGGAGGTCGAGTCAACCGGTCTTCAGCCACGTTCGTCATTCCATCACTCACCAGCGGAACAAGCTGAGCAGAGGGCTGGTTTTCATGAAAACCCTTCCCCCGCACTACCAAGCCCCTAAAGCATCAGCGGCCGGACGTTTCACCGCCGACACCCGCCGCTTCGGCCGGGGCCCGCGCGACAGCCGCTGGCTCGGACGTCAGCTCTACCGAGCCCGCAGCACTCGTTACCCGCTGCGCTGACCCGTTCTTCCGCCAAATCGATCCCGTCCGGTGGTCCGATGAACGCTTTGTCGAGCAGTCTTGTCGTCCTCCCGGATTCCCCGGGCGGCACCGCGTTGCTGCCGCGGGTTCCGTACCGGCGGCCCAGCGTCCTGTTCCATTCCTCCGGACGGCCATGGCTGGCCGGACGCTGGGAGCCGGGGGAAATCCAGGTCGCCATCGCGGGCCGGGCCCGCGTCGCCGTGTTCGGGTTCTGCCCGATGCCGGTCGAACGGCTGACCGCCTACGCCGCCCGCCTGCGCACCGCGGCCGACGTGGACGCGCTGGCCCGCGTTCTGCCGGGGAGCGCGCACCTCATCGCGTCGGTGAACGGGCAAGTCCGGTTGCAGGGCACTCTCGCGAACCTGCGCCGCGCCTTCCACACCCGGATCGACTCTGTCCCGGTCGCGGGCACCCGCGCCGACGTGCTGGCCGAGATGACCGGCGCGGACCTGGACGAGGATCTTCTCGCCGCGCACCTGACGGAAATGCAGCTGCTCCCGCCGCTGATCGAGAGATGCTGGTGGCGCGGGGTGCACTCGGTGCCGCCGGATTCCGCTGTCGTGCTGACCGACGACGAACCAGCCCGCACGGTGCGCTGGTGGCACCCGCCGGATCCCGTCCTGCCGATCCGCAAAGGCGCTCCCGCGGTCCGCGCCGCGTTGCGGGAATCGGTCGCGGTCCGGCGTCCTGCCCAGGGCCGGTTGTCGCTGGACCTGTCCGGCGGAATGGACTCGACCACGCTGTGTTTCCTCGCCGCCGAGCAGACTCCCGACCTGTTCACCTTCCGGTGGACCGGGGGCAGCGTCGCCAACGACGATCCGATCTTCGCCGCCGCGGCGGCACAGCTGCTCCCCGGGGTCGAGCATTTGGAACAGTCCGACGACAGCGCTCCCGCGTTGTTCGCACCGCCCTATAAGACGGGTGATCTGGAAGCACCATGGGCGATGACCCGCGGGCTGAACGGCTCCGCCCACGGCGTGCGCATCCTCGCCGAACACGGCTCCGGACTGCATCTGGCCGGGCACGGCGGGGACGAGGTTTTCAGCGCGTCGCCCAGCTACCTGCACACCTTGGTCCGCCGCCGCCCCCTCACCGGCCTGCGCCAGCTCCGGGTCTACCGCAGTCTCGGCCGGTGGTCGTGGCCGCGCACCCTGGCCGCACTGGCCGACCGGCAGAGCTGGGCAGACTGGTGGCGAGAGTCGGCCGACCAGCTCACCGACCCCCTGCCCCGGCCCGGGACCCCAGACCTGAGCTGGGCCGATCCGGTCCGAGCCGCGCCGTGGGCCACCGGCGACGCGCTCGCGACGACCCGCCGGGTCCTGTACGAAGTCGCGGACGAGGCCACCCCGCTGGCCGCCGATCGCGGTCAGCACGAAGCACTGACCAGCCTGCGCGCCGCGGGGCCGCTGTGCCAGCAAATTCAGCGCGAGTACGCCGCCGAAGGCGTCCCCCTCGACCTCCCGTATCTGGACGACCGAGTCATCGAAGCCGCCCTCGCGGTCCGGACCTCCGACCGTTTCACGCCCTGGCGGTACAAACCGCTGCTCGCCGACGCGATGCGCGGGCTGGTCCCGGACGTCATCCTCGACCGCACCACCAAGGGCGACTACCAGGACGACGATGACGCCGAAGCGCACCGCCACGTGCCCGACCTGCTCGACTACTTCGCCGACTGCGCACTCGCCGCGCGCGGCCTGCTCGACCTCGACGCGTTCCGCGCCTGCCTGCTCGAACCGCGCCTGGACGACGAGGTGGAAGCACATCTGGAAACCGCACTCGGCTGCGAAATGTGGCTGCGGGCGATCGCCGACGCCCGGCCAGCGACCGAACGGAGGACCCATGCACCTGCACCCTGACACCGCGCTCACCGACACTCCGGACGGTTCGGTCCTGCTCAACCAGCGCACCGGAAGCTATTGGCAGGTCAACCGGACCGGCACGCACACCCTCGGCCGCCTGCTCGCCGGCGAGACCCCCGACCAGATCGCCGCAGACCTCGCCGCCCGATACGACGTCGACGCCAGCCGGGTGCGAGCCGACATCGCCACCATGACCGAAAGCCTGCTCGCCGCCGGATTGGTCGAACCGTCGTGAGCCAGCCGACCGTGGTACCGCGTCGAATTCACCTGCCCCTGCACCGAAAACCGCTGCCGCTGCTGATGGTCGGCCTCGCCACCGTGCTGACCGCGTTGTCCCCCAAACATCTCTGCGCGATTCTCCGCTTCGTCCGGCGAGGTGCCCGCCCCGCCACCTTCGAGCAAACCCGCACCGCGCGTCGATCAGTGGTCGCGATCAGCCTGCGCTGCGCAGGCGACGGCTGCCTGCTCCGTTCCGTCGCCACCGCCCTGCTGTGCCGCGCACACGGCACCTGGCCGACCTGGCGCACCGGCGTCCGCACGCAACCGTTCAGCGCGCACGCATGGGTCGAAGCCGACGGCAAAGTTGTCGATGAAATCCATCCCGCGGGCTACTTCGCCCCGCTGTTGACCGTCGCGCCCCTCACCGCCGAGGACCACCCGGAATGACCCTCACCGCACCTAAGACGGCCGCCGTTCGCTCCCGGGTCGGCCTGCGCCATCTGTTCACTGCTACCCGCGGACACCGCAAAACCATCACCGTCGCGCTCTTATTTACCCTAGTCGGAGCCGGACTTGGCTTACTGCAACCAATCCTGGCCATGCAAACCATCGACGCCGTCGGCACCGGCAGCGCAGTAGGCTGGCTTTTGGCCGCCTTAGTCGCCGTGTTCATCGCCGAAGCCGTCGCCGACACGATCGGCCGGTATTGGCTGGAACGCTCCGGCGAAGGCGTCGTGCTGAGCCTGCGAGTACGCCTGATCAGCCATCTCCTGCGCCTGCCGATGCGCCTTTACGACCAACACCGGATCGGCGACCTGCTGTCCCGAACGACCGCCGACACGACCCTCCTGCGCGACACCCTCGCCTACGACCTGGTCGAAATGCTCACCGGCAGCTTCGTGGTCATCGGCGGCACCGTCGCCATGCTCTGGCTGAGCCCCCTGCTGTTCGGCATCGTGGCGGTCATCGTCGGCGGCGTCGGCGGCGTCACGCTGTTCGTGCTGGCACGCATCCGAAACGCCACCGAAAACGCGCAAGACAACCTAGGCTTGATGGCCGCGGAACTGGAACGCGCCCTCAGCGCCATCCGCACCATCCGCGCCACCCGAGCGGAAGACCGGGAAACCGCCCGCATCGGCCACTACGCCCGCACGACGTACCAGGACAACATCCGCGCCGCCCGCCTCAACTCCATCGCCGGCCCAGCCGTAACCCTCTCCGCCCACGGCGCCCTCATCGCGGTCCTGGTGACTGGCGGAATCCAAGTAGCCAACGGAAACCTGACCCTGGCCGAACTAGTCGCCTTCCTGCTCTACGTCAGCTACATCGCCGTCCCGAGCGCCGGATTGTTCGAACTGGCCGCGATCATCCAAAAAGGACTAGCCGCATTCCAGCGAGTCCACGACATGACCCAGCTCCCCATCGAAACCGACCACGCCCCCACCTCGCTGGTCTCCCAGCCTTCCGCCCCAGTACTGGAACTGCGCGACGTCTGGTTCAGCTACCACCCCGACCGCCCAGTACTGCGCGGCGTGTCCTTCACCGTGCCCCGCCAAGGCCACGTCGCCCTGGTCGGCCCGTCCGGGGCGGGGAAATCGACCATCCTCGCGCTGATCGAGCGTTTCTACGAGCCAGACCGCGGAACCATCCTGTTCAACGGACACCAGCCGTCGATCGCCGAATGCCGCCGAAGAATCGGCCTGGTAGAACAAACGACCCCGATCCTGCACGGCACACTGCGCGACAACCTCACCTACGCCGCTCCCGATGCGACCGATGAGCAAATCCGCGACGTTCTTGCGAAAACCAACCTCACGGATTTCGTAGACCACCTCCCGGCAGGCTTGGAAACCCCCGCAGGCGAACACGGCACCATGCTCTCCGGCGGCCAACGCCAACGCCTGGCCATCGCCCGAGCCCTTCTGGCGCGCCCAGAACTGCTGCTCCTGGACGAGCCAACGTCCCAGTTGGACGCGGCCAATGAGGCAGCGTTCGCGCGAACGCTGGATCAGGTGGCTGGGGAGTGCGCCCTGCTGGTGATCGCCCACCGCCCAGCCACGGTGCGCCGGGCGCAGACGGTGATCGCATTGGAGCAGGGACGGATCAGCACTGAGGTGGGGTTGGTCCCGTAGTCGGCCCAATGTCCTTGGTTAAGTAGTTCACTTCGCACCACCCACTTCGTTTGGCCTGAACGAGATCCGATCGTCTTCCGACCTGATGCCACACAGTCGAGGCGGGGGACGATTTCGTTTCTCTCCACCTACAAGTGGGTGACCTCACCGCCATCTCGTCGACCTGGCGTAGCCCGATCACGTCGCGTCAAGGGGGCACCTTCCCACGATCCGCAGCGTGCCAACCGAACTGCCCCCTTGACGCGACGTGATAGCCCTCGGGGAGGTCGACGAGATGGCGGCAGGTCACTCACGAACGCAACGTCCGCGCACTCCCAGCCATCTCGGAGACCTGCCCGTCCGGCGAGGACACTTCTTTTCTTCGCGGACGCGACCCTAGGTGCACGGTCTCACCAACCAACGCCATCACACTGGAAAGCAGGTGCCTCGACTCCGGCAATTCCGGGGATTGCTCTTGATCAGACTTCGGAAGAGTCACTGACCAGCCAAACCAGTGCCCCCGACGGGGTTCGAACCCGCACTGGGTCGATTTTAAGTCGACTGCCTCTGCCAATTGGGCTACGGGGGCCCACCCACCCTAGCGAACCCACCCCCACCCACAACAAAGCCGGGCCGCCCAACGAGCGACCCGGCTTCATCCACAAGCCAGCGAACCCCAAAGAGCCCAGAGGACTCGAGAAGAACC
The DNA here is from genome assembly GCF_055583325.1 of Amycolatopsis sp. NPDC104775. Lineage (NCBI taxonomy): Bacteria > Bacillati > Actinomycetota > Actinomycetes > Pseudonocardiales > Pseudonocardiaceae > Amycolatopsis > Amycolatopsis sp. NPDC104775. The sequence goes on along the minus strand of NZ_JBVJOE010000002.1, from coordinate 77,115 downwards.
TCAGCCCTTGCTAGCCCGGTTGAACTCTTCCTTCGGGTTGTTGATCTGCCCCAGCGAAATAACCTCCCGCCGGAACAACCCCCCGAGCATCCAGTCGAACAGGATGCGGATCTTGCGGTTCCACGTCGGCATCGCCTTGAGGTGGTACGCGCGGTGGAACAGCCACGCCGGGAAGCCCTTGATCTTCATGTTCAGCGCGTCCGCGACGCCCTTGTGCAGGCCGAGGCTCGCGACCGCGCCCAGGTTCTTGTGGTAGTAGTCCTTCGGCTGGCCGCCGCGGATCACCTTGATGATGTTCTTCGCCAGCAGGCGGGCCTGGCGGACCGCGTGCTGGGCGTTCGGCGGGCAGGTGGCCGTCGGGTCCTGTTCGGTGCGCGACAGGTCCGGGATGGCCGCGTTGTCGCCGGCGGTCCAGACGTCCGGGTGGCCGACGACCTGCATCGCGGCGGTGGCCTCGACGCGGCCGCGCTTGTCGAGCGGCAGGTCCGAGCCGGCGAGGACCGGGTTGGCCTTCACGCCCGCGGTCCAGATGATCGTGTCGGTGTCGAACTCGGTGCCGTCCGAGAGGACGACGTGGCCGTTTTCGAACGACTTCGCCGCGGTCGACAGGTAGACCTCGATGCCGCGCTTCTCCAGCTGCTGCACCGTGTACACGCCCAGCGTCTCGCGCACCTCGGGCAGGATCCGGCCGGCCGCCTCGACCATCACCCAGCGGATGTCCGCCGGTTTGATGTTCGGGTAGTAGTTCTCGACCGCGAAGCGGGTCATGTCCTCGAGCTCGGCCAGCGCTTCGATGCCCGCGAACCCGCCGCCGACCACGGTGAACGTGAGCAGGCGCTTGCGCAGCTCGGGGTCGAGCGTGCTGGCGGCCTCGTCCAGCTTGGTCATGATGTGGTTGCGCAGGTAGATCGCTTCGCCGATGGTCTTGAAGGCGATGCCTTCCTCGGCGAGGCCCGGGATCGGCAGGATCCGCGCGACGGCGCCGAGCGCGACCACGAGGACGTCGTAGTTCAGCGTCTCGATGTGGCCGTCGGCCGCCTCGACGGTGACGGACTTGCGCTCGTTCTCGATCTTCGTTACCCGCGCGGTCAGCACGTGGCAGCGCTTCAGCACGCGGCGCAGCGGCACGACCACGTGCCGCGGCTCGATCGCGCCGGCCGCCGCCTCGGGCAGGAACGGGGCGTAGGTCATGTGCGGCTGCGGGTCAACGACGGTCACGGAGGCCTCGTTGGCGCGCAGCATCTTCTGAAGCCCGTACGCGGTGTACAGGCCGACGTATCCACCACCGAGGACGAGGATCCGAGTCGGTTCCGACTTCGCAGCAGCCATGTACCTATAGTCGCACTTCCGAAGCTGCTTCGCTCGGGTACCCCACCCCGCTGTGACCAGCATCGCCACGCTGGTTGTCACGATTCAGATGAGCCCAGCCGCCGAGGCCGCGGCGGTGAACGCGGTCACCACCATGGGCTGTGTCACACGACCGGTCTGGACATTGCGTGGTGACACGTGGTAACAGCCGAACACCGCCAGGTCACCGAGCTGCAGCCGGGCCCCGTGCGCGAATGCCGGCCGCGGTTTCGGGACCGGCCAGCCCGCGGCCGAAAGCACTGGCAGGAGCGCCTGCCAGCCGAACGCGCCGAGCACGACGATCGCGCGCAGGCTCGGCCGCAGCAGGTCCAGTTCGTCGGCCAGCCAGTGCCGGCAGGTGTCCCGCTCAGCGGGGGTCGGCCGGTTCTCCGGCGGCGCGCAGCGGACCGGCGAGACGAGCCGGGTGCCGCGCAGCGTGAGCCCGTCGCCGATGGCCGTTGACACCGGCTGGGACGCGAGACCGACCTCGTACAGCACGCGGAAGAGGAAGTCGCCGGACGGATCGCCGGTGAACATCCGGCCGGTGCGGTTGGCCCCGTGCGCGGACGGCGCGAGCCCGACCACCGCGAGCGCGGCGTCCTCCGCGCCGAAACCCGGGACTGGCCGCGCCCAGTACCGCTCCCCGGCGAACGCGGCCTTCGTCCCGGCCACGCCTTCGCGCCACTCGACCAGCCGCGGGCACGCACGGCATTCGACCAGGGAAGCGTCGAGGTCGGCGAACGTGCGCATTGCGCCAATCTAACCGGGTCACCAGATAGGTTGGGGCCATGGCCGACACCACCGCGGACGAGACCGCCGAGAAGCCCCAAGACGAGGAGACGAAGGCCGCCGAGCCCGTCGACGACCTCGTGACGACGCAGCACACGCTCACCGTCAAACGGCGCAAGCTCGCCTACACCGCCCAGACCGGCCGGATCGTGCTCCGCCAAGAGGTCAAAAAGGACGGCAAGTCCGAGGGCCACCAGCCCAAGGCCGAGGTTTTCCTCACCGCCTACACCCTGGACGACGCCGACCCCGGCACCCGGCCGGTCACCTTCGCCTTCAACGGCGGCCCCGGTTCCTCCAGCATCTGGCTGCACATGGGCCTGCTCGGGCCGCGCCGGGTGCTGTCCGGCGACGTCAACGACCCGGTGCCGCCGCCGTACGGGCTCGAGGACAACCCGGAAAGCCTGCTCGCGCACAGCGACCTGGTGTTCATCGACCCGGTCCAGACCGGCTACTCCCGGGTGACCGAGGGCGGCGAATCCCAGCCCTACACCGGATTCCAGGGCGACGTCGAATCGATCGCGGAGATCATCCGGCTGTGGGTTTCGCGCAACCAGCGGTGGCTGTCGCCGAAGTTCCTGGCCGGCGAGTCGTACGGCACGCTGCGCGCGGCCGCGCTGGCCGGGCATCTGCAGGAGCGCTACGGCCTGTACCTCAACGGCTTGATGCTCATCTCGTCCGTTTTGGACCTCGGCACCCTGCGTTTCCACGAGGGCAATGATCTGCCGTACTCGCTGTACCTGCCCACGTACGCGGCGATCGCGCACTACCACGGCCTTCACGGCGACCGTCCGCTCGACGACGTGCTCGCCGACGCCGAGGACTTCGCCTCGAAGGAACTGCCGTGGGCGCTTTCCCGCGGTGCCCGGCTGTCCACTCAGGACCGTACCGAGACGGTGCAGACGCTCGCGTCGCTCACCGGGCTCAGCGAGTCCTATGTGGACCGGGTAAACCTGCGGATCGAGCACGTCCGGTTCTTCACCGAGCTGCTGCGTGACCGGGGCAAGACCGTCGGCCGGATGGACGGCCGGTTCACCACGTGGGAGCCGGACGGCGGTGTCGAGCACATGAGCGACGACCCCTCGGTTTCGCGGATCATCGGCGCCTACTCCGCCGGGTTCAACCACTACGTGCGCGCCGAACTCGGCTACGAGAACGACCTGCCGTACGAGATCCTGTCCACCGAGGTGTTCAAGGCCTGGTCCTACAAGGAGTTCGAGGGCCGTTCGGTGTCCGTTGTGGACACCTTGAGCGCGGCGATGCGCGCCAACCCGCATCTGCAGGTCCACGTCGCCTTCGGGCATTACGACGGCGCGACGGCGTACTACGCGTCCGAGTACGTGCTCGCGCAACTCAAGATTCCGGAGGAACTGCGGGAGAACATCGACACGGCTTACTACCCGGCCGGGCACATGATGTACGTGCACGAACCGTCCCGGGTGCAGCAGTCGAAGGACTTGGGCAAGTTCGTGAAGAAGGCGTCCAACCGCTGACCTCGTGAGTGCCTGTCGCGGCTCTCGCCGCGACAGGCACTCACAACCAGTCGTGCTCCCGCGCGTACCGCGCCGCCTCGTGCCGCGTCCGCGTCTGCGTCTTCTGCATCGCGTTCGACAGGTAGTTCCGCACGGTTCCCTCAGCCAAGTGCAGCTGCGCGGCGATGTCCGCGACCGAATATCCCTCCCGCGTCGCCCGTAGAACGTCGATTTCCCGCACGGTCAACGGACAATCGTCCACCACCGCGAGCGCCGAGACGTCCGGGTCGATCCAGCGTTTGCCCTCGGCCAGCGTCCGGATCACCGCCGCGATGTGCGCCGGTTCCGCCGATTTGCTGACGAATCCCTGGACTCCGAGCTTCAACGCCTTGCGCAGCACCCCTGGCCGGGCATGCCGGGTCAGCATCAGGATCACCTGCTCCGGCCGTTCCCGCCGGATCCGCGCGACCGCGCCCAGTCCGTCCACTTTGGGCATCTCCAGGTCGATCACCAGCACGTCCGGCCGATGCTCCACCGTGGCGCGCACCGCCGCCTCGCCGTCTTCCGCCTCGGCGAGCACGGTGATCTCGTCCTCCATCGGCAGCAGCGCGGCCATCGCCTTGCGGAGCAGGGCTTCGTCGTCGGCAAGCACTACGGTCGTCATCGCGACGCCTTTTCCGGGAATGCCGCCGCCGTCACGAATCGGCCGTCTTTCTGCTCCACCGTCAATTTCCCGCCTTGATCCGCCAGCCGGTCCGCCAATGTGGACAGTCCACTCAGTACCGGTTCGGCACCGTCCGCGACGCCGTCGTTGACGATCGTGATCCCCGCTTCGGTCAACGTGATCCGCACCTGCCGGGCCTGCGCGTGCCGGAGAATGTTCGTCGTGGTCTCGCGCAGGACCTGGCCGAGCAACTCGTCCGCACCGGTGCCGACCTCCGCCAACCGATCGATCCGCACGTGGATCCCGGCCGCCTCGAAGAGGTTCTTCGCGTTCTCCAGCTCCGCGGACAGATTGAGCCGGCGCTGGGCGTAAGCGAGTTCCTTGGTCTGCACGATGGTTTCGCCGACCAGGGCGTGCACTTCGCGCAATTCCTCCTGCGCGCGTTCGAGATCCCGATGCAGCAGCTTCTCCGCGAGCGCGACTTTCAGCTTGACCACGTGCAGCGTGTGGCCCTGAATGTCGTGCAGTTCGCTGGCGAACCGTACGCGCTCCCGGACCACCGCGAGCTCGGCTTCCTTCTCCCGCGACTCCTCCAGTTCCACGACCAGGTCGTAGAACTTCTGGCTGGCGAACATGAACACGGTCGCCAGCACCGCGGCGATCGCCGGGGACACGACGAAAGAGAGCAGCCGCCCGCCGACCTTGTCTTCGCACACCAGCGGATTGACCGCGCCGATCGCGCCGGTCAGCACCGTGAGGCCGACCAGCGCGGCGAACCGGTGCCGCACCAGCGGCGGGATCAGGAACGAGCCGACCATGGTCAGTCCGTAAAACGCCGCACTCTTGTCGCTGAGCGCTCCGGCGAGCCAGACGAGCGCGGTGAGCACCAGGCAGGGACGGGCGGTGCGGACAAAATCGCCTGCGGTCCAGCGTTCCGCGGCCACCACCGCGGCCAGCAGCCCGATCGCTTGGATGACGACGTGCCACCAGGTCTTCGAGGCGAAGACCACCAGCGCGATCCCGACGAGCACCAGCGGCGGCATCACCGTCATGAGATTGAGCCGTCGCAGCCGGTCCCGGACCGCGCCGCTGGCCCAGGCCGTGCGGAGAGTCCACGGAGGACGGATCTCGATCATGGTGCTCCAGCTTCGGCCGCGGACTTCGGCTCCAGCATGCCGCAGCCGCCGAGGGCCCACCAGTGACGCAGCGTCATGTTTCCGGCTGACGCGGCCGCACTACTCCAGACCAGCGGAACCCGGCTGGAATCGGAGCATGTCCACGACCCCCGTCATCGACGTCGACCGGCTGAACCTCACCTACGGCGGCTTCCAGGCCGTGCGCGACCTGTCGTTCCAAGTCGCCCGCGGCGAACTGTACGCGCTGCTCGGCACGAACGGAGCCGGGAAAACCTCGACGCTCGAGACCGTCGAGGGGCACCGGAAGCCCAGCTCAGGCACGGTGCGGGTATTCGGGAAGGACCCGCGCGAGCGAGCTTCCGTACGTCCCCGGATGGGAATCATGCTGCAGGAAAGCGGTTTCTCGCCGGACCTGACCGTGCGCGAGTCGATCCGGTTGATCGGCAGCCTGACCCAGCGCGGCGACAGCGTCGAGCGACTGCTCGGCATCACTGACCTCACTCGCAAAGCCACGACGAAGGTGTCGCAACTCTCCGGAGGCGAGAAGCGCCGGCTCGACTTCGCCACTGCGGTGTACGGGACGCCGGAGTTGGTCTTCCTCGACGAACCGACTACTGGCCTGGACATCCAATCGCGCGACGCACTGTGGGACGCGGTAGAACGACTCCGCGAGGACGGCACCACCATCGTCCTCACCACGCATTACCTTGAAGAGGCACAGCAGCGCGCCGACCGCATCGGACTGATGCACCAGGGCACGCTCAACCGCGAAGGCACCGTCTCCGAACTTACCCGGACGCTGCCCGCCACCATCCGCTTCGGACTGGCACCACACGCACCGGCGCCGCCGCTGCAAGCAACCCGCGAAGACGACGGCCGGTACCTCATCGAGACTTTCAGCCTGCAGAAGGATCTGCACACCCTGCTCGGCTGGGCGCAGGATCGCGCTCTGGAACTAGCCGAACTGGAGGCCGGGCCGACGCGGCTCGACGACGTCTTCCGCGCCATCGGCAACGCGTAATCACCGAAAGGCTTACCCATGCTCTCGATCGCCCGCGGCGAACTGATTCAGCTTTTCCGGAATCGCCTAGTACTGGTCACTTCACTGATCCTGCCTATCGCATTCAGCGCCTTCTTCATCTCCCGGCATGAAACCTTCGCGAAACTCGGAAGCCTCGACTATATCGCCGCGTTGACGCTTTTCTTCATCACCGCGATCGGCTTGTACACCACCACCGTCACCACCCTTGCCGCGCGAAGGCAGAACCTGTTCCTCAAGCGGCTGCGCTCTACCGCGGCAAGCGACTCCGGCATCCTCGTCGGACTGCTCCTGCCGATCACCGCGATCACCACGATCCAGGTCGGCGTCATCCTCGCCGTGCTCGGTGCCGTCACCGCTCCGCCGAAAAACCCGCTGCTGCTGGCGGTCGCGGTAGTCGCCACCATCGCCATGATGGTCGCCCTCGGCCTGGCCACCGCCGGTCTCACGAACTCCCCGGAGCACGCCCAGGTCACCACGCTGCCGATCACGCTCGCGGTTCTCGCGGTAGCAAGTTGGATCGGAATCACCGGCACCGAACAGCTTTCCCTCCTGAAACGTCTTCTGCCCGGCGGCGCGGCCACCGAACTCGTATTGAATTCCTGGAATGGCACGGCTTCGGCAGCCGATTCGCTCGTCCTGCTCGGCCCGATCGCGGCATGGCTGATTCTCAGCGGCACGCTGGCGACTCGACTATTCCGCTGGGAACCGCGCCGCTGATCCCCCTTCCGGCACCGGGGAGATCGGAGTAATGTCGGCGTCGCTCTCGATCTTCGACGTCTCCGCGGGGACGCGACCGGAAGCAAGTCCGTCCGGCGGCTGAACCGCGGTGCCCGCGAACACAGCTTGGTTTCGTGCACTTTTCCTTCAGCTTCCTGAGTTCATCTGATCTCGGCAAAGGACGGAAACCCGTGCGAAAACAATTGCTCGTCGTGCTGGCGGCAGTGGCGCTGAGCGCAACCGCCGTTCCGGCGTACGCGTCTCCCGCGAAATCCGCGGTGAGCTGGGGCGCGTGCCCGGCCGACGTCGCTGCCCCGACGCTGGAATGCGCGTCGCTCGAAGTGCCGCTGGATTACCAGCAGCCAGCCGGGAAGAAGATCAGCATCGAGATTTCCCGGCAGCCCAGCACCGACAAGGCCAAACGACGCGGAGTGCTGCTGTTCAATCCGGGCGGCCCCGGCGGACCCGGGCTGGCCTTCCCGCTGACCTGGGCGAACCTCGGAGCGCCGACCAGCCTGCTCGCCGAGTACGACCTGATCGGCTTCGACCCGCGCGGGGTCGGCCACAGCACGCCGGTGAGCTGCGATCTCGCTCCGGACCAGCTCGTCTTCGTCCCGAAATATGCACACAACCGCGAAGAAGTCGTCCGCGCCTCGGCGACCGCGACGCAGATCGCGCAACGATGCGCCGCCTCGCCGTCCGCACCGATCCTGCCCTACATCACTACGGCGAACACCGCGCGGGACATGGACCAGATCCGCGCCGCCCTCGGCGAGCAGAGGATCTCCTACTTCGGCCTGTCCTACGGCACCTACCTCGGCGGAGCGTACGCCACACTGTTCCCAGACCGGACCGACCGGTTCGTGCTGGACAGCGTCGTCGGGCCGACCGGCGTCGACGTCACCACCGCCCGGCGGTTCGCCGAAGGAATGCAAGACCGCTTCCCGGACTTCGCGAAATGGGCCGCCGCGCGCGATGCGAGCTACGGGCTCGGCAGGACGCCCGCTGAGGTCACCGCGAATTTCTTCACGCTCGCGGATCAGCTCGACCAGCACCCGGTGGGGAAAATCGACGGTTCGCTCTTCCGGCTGGCCACGCACAGCCTGAGCTACCAGACGCTGACGTTCCCCAAGCTGGCCCAGACGTGGCAAGCCCTTCTCCACGGCCAGGACGCCCCGGCAGGTTCGCTGCCGCAGAGCGGCACCGTCCAGGTGCAGAACGAACGGTCGACCATGCTCTCGGTGCTGTGCGGGGACAACGCCTGGCCCCGCTCGCTTTCGACCTACCAGCGGAACGTGGCGGCGGATCGGGAGGCTTATCCGATGCTCGGCGGCGCGACGGCGAACGTCTGGCCGTGTGCGCGCTGGCCCAAGCAGCCGCTCGAACCGCCAGTGCAGTTCAGTGACCAAGGCCCGTCGAACCTGTTGCTGGTCCAGAACATGCGCGACCCGGCGACTCCGCTGTCCGGTGCGCTCGACACCCGCGAAGCGTTCGGCGACCGAGCCCGAATGGTCACTGTCGACCAAGGCGGCCACGGCGTCGGCCTCCCCTATTTGAACAGCTGCGGCTTCAACGCCGTCATCGACTACCTCGTCCACGGCACCCGCCCGGCCACCGACAAATTCTGCGGAGCCGAAGCGAACGCCACGCGATCGCTTACCCCGCAACAACAGGAGGCCGCCAGGCAGCTGGCAGATCAGCTGCGGCGCTACTGAACCGACGATGGGTGGGATGGTAAACGGTGGTGGGGCGGGATTCCCGTGCCACCACCGTTTACGCGCTTGACGGTGTGTCCCTTTCCCCAGTTTCCCGAGTTCAGTTCTCGAGTAGAGAAAGGAAGACAGTGCGAAAACAATTGCTCGTCGTGCTGGCCGCCGCCGCGCTGACCGCGACGGCGGTTCCGGCGTCCGCAGCACCCGCGAAATCCGCGGTGAACTGGGGCAAGTGCCCGGCCGACGTCCCTTCTCCAGTCCTGCAATGCGCGGCGATCGAAGTTCCGCTGGACTACCGGAATCCGGGCGGCAAGAAGCTCAGCATCGAAATCTCCCGGCTGCCGAGCAGCGATCCGGCGAAACGGCGCGGTGTTCTCCTGTTCAACCCGGGCGGCCCCGGCGGCCCTGGTCTCGCTTTCCCGCTGCAGCTCGCCCAGCTCGGGCTTCCGGCGAGTCTGCTGGCCGAATACGACCTGATTGGCTTCGACCCCCGCGGCGTCGACCACAGCGGTCCGGTGAGCTGCGGTCTGACACCGGAAGAACTGAATCTCGCACCGAAGTACGCGCACAACGACGCCGAGGTCGTGAAAACCGCAGCGGAAACCAAGAAGATCTCGCAGAAATGTGCCGCCTCGCCGTCCGCGCCGGTTTTGCCCTACATCACCACCGCGAACACCGCTCGGGACATGGACCGGATCCGTGTCGCGCTCGGCGAGCAGAAGATCTCCTACTTCGGCCTGTCCTACGGCACCTACCTTGGCGGAGTGTACGCGTCGCTGTTCCCCGAACGGACCGATCGCGTGGTGCTCGACAGCGTCCTCGGCCCGGATGGTTACGACATCACCGCGGCCCGCCGCTTCGCCGAAGGAATGCAAGACCGCTTCCCCGATTTCGCGAAATGGGCGGCAGCACGCAACTCGAGCTACGGCCTCGGTGCTACTCCCGCTGAGGTCACCGCGACCTATTTCCAGCTCGCGGACAAACTCGACCAGCACCCCTTCGGCCAGCTCGACGGATCCCTTTTCCGGTTGCTGACGCACGGTTTGACTTACCAGACCACGGTATTCTCGCGGCTGGCCCAGCTGTGGCAAACCCTCCTTGCCGGGCAGGCGCCCCCGCCCGATGCGCTGCCGGGCTCCGAGGGCCCGGTGCAGAGTGAGGTCGGCACCATGCTTTCAGTCGTCTGCGGGGACCACGCCTGGCCCCGGCAGATTTCGACCTACCAGCGCAACGTCGTGCACGACCGGGTCGCGTATCCGCTGCTCGGCGGCCTGACAGCGAATGTCTGGCCGTGTGCGTCCTGGCCGTACCAGCCGATCGAACCGGCCGTGCAGTTCAGCGACCAGGGGCCGTCGAACCTGTTGCTGGTCCAGAACATGCGCGACCCGGCAACCCCACTGTCCGGTGCGCTCGACACTCGCAAAGCGTTCGGCGACCGCGCCCGAATGGTCACAGTGGACCAAGGCGGCCACGGCGTCGGCATCCCCTACTTGAACAGCTGCGGCTTCAACGCCGTCATCGATTACCTCGTGCACGGCACCCGCCCAACGACCGACACATTCTGCGGAGCCGAAGCGAATGCCACCAAGTCGCTTACCCCGCAACAACAGCAGGCAGCCGAGAAGATCATGGATCGACTGCGGCGCTACTGAAATCGGCGGTGGGGCTGGGATTTCCAGCCCCACCGCCGTCCGTTCAGCGCAGGAACGCCGCTCCCCGCGTCACCGCGGAGTAAGCGTCCACCGAGCCGTGTCCGTAGAACCCGTTGAATGACGCGTCACCCACGCAGGTAGCCGTGAACGAAGCGTCCCGGCCCTCCTTGAGGTAATCGACCGTCCGCGGCACCGGACACGCGATCGGCGCCGCGGTGCCTTCCAGCACCCGCTGCACCGCGTCCGGATCCATCGAAACCGAATGCCCGGTCTTCTTGCCGTACTGGGAAATGATCAGCGCAGCAACGCCGGTCGCATGCGGAGCGGCCATCGAAGTTCCTTGCAGCCACTGGTAATAACCGACCCGGCCGTCAGCCGCCGTAGCTTTCTGCACGCCGAGCGCGACACCAGCCGGTGTCACATTTCCCGCCGCGTCGATGTTTCCGGCCGCGACCCCGACATTGCGCGGGTACGTCGACAGGATCTCGTTCTCCACCGTCCGGTACCACGGCGTGCCGTAACCATCCCGGAAGTACCCGCCGGGCGCGGAAACGGAGATCTGCTCCGTGCCGTAGTTGGAGTAGTCCGCCTTCGCCTGCGTCGGGCCGAACGAGCCGACGCCAATGGTGTGCGGGCCTTCGACCGGCAGCGAGAAGCACGAAGCATTGTCGATCTTGCGCGGGTGGGTCCCGTTCGCCGGGTAGTCCGGGCTCGTGACGTCGTCGTGCGGCGCGGCCAGCTCGTCATGCTGGTTGCCGAGCGCGACCACCATCGTCACGCCTTTGCGGTGCGCGTAGTTCAACGCCCGCGTGGTCGCTTCGATGATCGTGCGCTGTTCCGCCTGCTCGGCAGCGGAATCCGCCGGGTTCGACCGGCAGTTGTAGAGCCACGGGTCCACATAGAAGCTCATGTTGACGACGTCGAGTCCCGCGTCGCCGGAATACGTCAGCGCGTCGACCGTCGGCTGCAGGAAGAAGTACCCGGAATCCTGTCCGGCGCGGACATTCACCAGCGTCACGTTCGGTGCCACGCCGGACACGCCGAATCCGTTGGCGGCCGCGGCGATCGTGCCGGCGACGTGCGTGCCGTGGCCGTTGTCGTCGTGGTCCACCGGGTCGACACAGCCGCGGAACTCGCACGGGCCGTCTACCACGGTGCCGTTGACGTCGGCGACGATGTCCTTGGTGAAGTTGCGCGAATCGGCTTTGTCGAAGTTCGGCGCGATGTCCGGATGACTTCCGTCGACGCCGGTGTCGATGATGCCGACCTTCACCCGCTTGTCGCCCGCTTGCTTGGTGCGCGCGAGGTCGGAGCGGGTCGATTTGAGGCCCCAGAGCTGGTCGTCCAGCGGGTCGGTGCCGACCGCCTTGTTCGCCGCGGCCTTGCGCGACACACTGCCGCGGCCTTCCTTCTCGACCGCGTCCGGCTTCTCCTTCTTGCCCGCCTTCGGCGCGCTGCCGATCGCTTTCGCTTTGGCCGCACCGAACACCGCGCGGTTGGCCGAAACCCGCTCAGCGAAACCGGAAGCGGGTGCGGTAGCGGTGATGAGCCCGACCGCGGTATTGGTCGCGACAATCGTGCCACCAGCGTCGCGCACCGCCTGCTGCGCGGCGGCGACACTCTGCCCGTCCCGCGCCAGCACGCTGAATTCCGTTACCGGACCGGCGGGTTGGGCCGACGCCGCCGGGAGGGCGACGCCGGACGCCGCACCGAACAATGGCACCGCGAGTGCCACCGCGAGCAATCTTGGTCTTTTCACGAGTCCTCCTCAGGAAAACCGATAATGCAACGTACATAGCGGACACTGCGTACAGCAATCGGCAAACCGGAGGAATCGCCAGGTTAGGGAACCACCGATTTCACCTCGGCGAAGTGACAAGCCGACAGATGCCCGTCCGTCCGCGGTTCGAGCTTCGGCACCTCCGTCGCGCAAATATCGACGGCCTTCCAGCACCGCGTACGGAACCGGCAGCCCGACGGAGGATCGATCGGGCTCGGCACGTCGCCCTCCAGCCGGATCACCTGCCGCTGCCCGCGCACCGCGGGGTCGGCGACCGGCACCGCGGACAGCAACGCCTGCGTGTACGGATGAGACGGTCGCTCGTAAATCTCATCCTCGGTGCCGATTTCGACGATCTTGCCCAGGTACATCACCGCGACCCGGGTGGACAGATGCCGGACCACCGAAAGGTCGTGCGCGATGAACACATAGGACAGTCCGAACTCGCCCTGCAGCTCCCCGAGCAGGTTCATCACCTGCGCCTGGATCGAAACGTCCAAAGCGGACACCGGCTCGTCGCAGATGATCACCTTGGGCCGCAACGCCAGCGCCCGCGCGATGCCGATGCGCTGCCGCTGCCCGCCGGAGAACTGGTGCGGATACCGGTTCACGTGCTCGGGATTGAGCCCGACCACCTCCAGCAATTCCTGCACCTTCTTCGCCCGCGAACCCTTCGGCGCGACGTCGGTGTGGATCTCGAACGGTTCGCCGACGATGTCGCCGACGGTCATCCGCGGGTTCAGCGACGTATACGGATCCTGCAGCACGATCTGGATCTCCCGGCGCATCCGCCGCAGTTCCGCACCGCGCAACTTGAACAGGTCGCGACCCTCGAAGGTCGCGCTGCCGCTGGTCGGCTCCTCCAGGCGCATCAATACCTGCGCGAGCGTCGACTTCCCGCAGCCGGATTCTCCGACCACGCCGAGCGTTTCGCCCGGCTGCAGGTCGAAGGACACCCCGTCGACGGCCTTCACCTGCGCGATCGTCCGCTTGAACAACACGCCGTCGCGCACCGGGAAGTGCTTGACCAGGTCGCGCACGCTGAGAATCGGCTCACCCATGGCTCTCCACCACCTCCTCGGCGAAGTGACACGCACTGACCCGGCCGAAGCCGAGCGCGTGCGAGGACGGCCGCTCGTCGCGGCACCGTTGCTCGGCCCGCTTGCAGCGCGGGTGGAACGGGCAGCCAGGCGGGATGTCGAGCAGGCTCGGCGGCAGGCCCTTGATCGTCTCCAGGGTCTGTCCTTTGAGGTCCAGCCGGGGGAGCGAATCCATCAGCGCGGCGGTGTAGGGATGGCCCGGCGAGCTGAACAATTCCCGCACGTCGGCCTGTTCCACGATCCGCCCGGCGTACATCACCGCGATCCGGTCCGCGACCTCCGCGACCACGCCGAGGTCGTGCGTGATGAGGACAAGCCCCATCCGCCGTTCTCGCTGGATGTCCGCGAGCAGGTCCATGATCTGCGCCTGCACGGTCACGTCCAGCGCGGTCGTCGGCTCGTCCGCGATCAGCAGATCCGGGTCGAGCGCCAGCGACATCGCGATCATCGCGCGCTGCCGCATCCCGCCGGAGAACTGGTGCGGGTAATCCTTCACCCGCCGCTGCGCCGCCGGGATCCGCACCAGGTCGAGCAATTCGACCGCCCGCTTGCGCGCGTCCTTTTTGGACATCCCGAGCCGGACCCGGAGCTGCTCTTCGATCTGGAAGCCGACGGTGAACACCGGGTTCAGCGCGGACAGCGCGTCCTGGAAGATCATCGCGATCTCCGCGCCGCGGATCTGCCGCCGCCGGTCCGCCGAGGCGGTGAGCAGATCCTCGCCGCGGTACCGGATCGACCCGCCGGTGATCACCCCCGGCGGAGTGTCGAGGATTCCCATGATGGTCTGCGCCGTGACACTCTTGCCGGATCCCGATTCACCGAGCACCGCGAGGGTTTCCCCGGCATGCACCGAGTATCCGACACCGTTGAGCACATTGGCCACGCCGTCGGAAGTGCGGAACTCCACGTGCAGGTCTTCGACCTCGAGCAGCAGTTCGTTCTCCGCCGTCGGACCAGGTGAACTGGACACTGTGGACATTGCGGCTACCTCGACTTCGGGTCGAGCGCGTCGCGGATACCGTCACCGAGCATCACGAACGCGAGCACGGTGATGGTGACGAACGCACCGGGGAACAGGAGCATGTGCGGGACCGCGCGGAAGTAGTCGCGGGCATCGCTGATCATGACGCCCCACGACACCACCGGCGGCCGCACCCCGATGCCGAGGTACGCCAGCGTCGCCTCGGCGCCGATCGCCGCGCCGAGCGCGATCGTGGCGTACACGAGCACCGGCGCGAGCGTGTTCGGCAGCAGATGCCGGAAGACGATCCGCGGGGTGCTCGCGCCGAGCGCCCTGGCCGCCTTCACGTAGTCCAGCTGCTTGGCCACCAGCGTCGCCGACCGCATGATGCGCATGGCCACCGGCCAGGTCAGCACCGCGATCGAGCACACCACCTGCACGATGATGGTGACCTGCCCGGGATTCGTGCCCGGAGCGTTGAACGTGGTGAGAATGACGATCGCGCCGAGCACGAACGGCAGCCCGGCGAAGATGTCGCCGAGCCGGGACAGCAGGCTGTCGACGATCCGGCCGTAGTAGCCCGCGACGATGCCGATCAACGATCCGAAAAGGACAGTCAGCAGCGTCGCGAAAACCCCGACCAGCAGCGAAGCCCTCGCCCCGTAGATGGTGCGCGCGTACACGTCGTAACCCTGGTTGTCGTAGCCGAACCAGGCGTCCGCGGACGGGCCTTCGTTGGCGTGCGTCAAATCGCTGTAACCGGCTGGGCGATGCGAGAACAGTCCTGGCGCGATCGCGATCAGCACGACCAGCAGGATGATCAACGCGGAGATCACGAACGCCGGCTTGCGGCGCAGCTGCCGCCACGCGTCGCCCCACAGGCTGCGCGGCTTCTTCGGGCCGGCCTCGGCCGAGCTGTCCACATGCGACAGCTGTGCCGCGTCGATCCCTCCGCCGCCGACGAGATTCGGGTCAGTCATAACGGATCCTCGGGTCGAGAACGGCGTAGAGCAGGTCCACGATCAGGCTCATCAGCAGATACACCAGCACCAGCAGCACGACGACGCCGACGACGGTCGCGCTTTCCCGGTTTTGGAGGCCGCGGAAGATCAGCCCGCCGAGACCGTTGATGTTGAACACGCCCTCGGTCACGATCGCGCCGCCCATCAGCGAGCCAAGGTCGGTGCCGAGGAAGGTCAGCACCGGGATCACCGAGTTGCGCAGCAGGTGAATGCCGATGACGCGGCTGTTGGGCTGTCCCTTGGCGATGGCGGTGCGGATGTAGTCGGCGTGCCGGTTCTCCGCGATCGACGTTCTCGTCAGCCTCGCCACATAAGCCATCGAAAGGCTGCCGAGCGCGATGCCCGGCACGATCAGCTCGCCGATGCTCGGATCGTCCGAGACGCTGGCGTCGATGATGCCCAGGTTCACGCCGAGCACGATCTGCAGCACGATCGCGGTGACGAAGACCGGCAGCGAGATCAGGAACGTGGTCGAGACCAGCACCAGGTTGTCGAGGAAACCCTTGCCGCGCAGGCCGGTCAGCACGCCGGCGCTCAGGCCGATGACCGCCTCGATGAGCACCGCGACGAGCGCGAGGCGCAGCGTGATCGGGTAGGAGGTGGAGATCAGTTCGCCGACCGAGGAGCCGTTGAACGTCTCGCCCCAGTCGCCGCTGAACAGGCTTCCGAGGTATTTGAAGTACTGGACGATCAGGTTGTCGTTCAGGTGGAACTTCTCGGTCATCAAGTCGATGTAAGCCTGCGGGCAGGCTTGCTGACCGCATTTGCCGGAGAACGGGTCCCCGGGCACGGCCCACACCAATGCGTAGATCAGGAAGGTGGTGCCGAAGAACACCGGGATCAACTGGAGCAGGCGACGCAGGACGTAACGAATCATGCGTGGTTCCTAAGAGTGCGCGCCGGGCTCGTGAGTGCCCGCGCCTAGCTTGTGGCTGGCGCGAACACTCACGAGCCGCGTGGTGGGAACGGACGAGTCAGCGCATCACTTCTTGAGGACCTCGACCGACGAGTAGTCCGCGCGGCGGCGGAAGTCGAGGACCACGGTCTTGGTGTGCTTCGACTTGGCCGCGACGCCCTTCTCGTCCCACACCGGGATCGAGGGCAGGTCCTTCGCGATCAGGTCCTCGGCCTGCTGGTACAGCTTCACCGCGGCGTCCTTGTCCGCGGTCGAGTCCGCCTGCTTGAGCAGGGCGTCGACCTGCGGGTTGGAGTACGTCGAGTCGTTCGACGAGGCCCCGGTCCGGTAGATCGGGTTGAGGAAGTCCTCAATGGACGGATAGTCCGCCGACCAGTCGGAACGGCCCATGCCGGTCAGCTTGTGCCCGGTCACGATGCTGCGCCACTGGCCGAAGTCGGTCGCCGGAACGAAATCGCATTCGACGCCGAGCGTGTTCTTGATGCTGTTGCACGCGGCCACCAGCGGTTCCTTGCGGCCGCCGTCGGCGTTCGAGGCGATGGTGAGCTTGCCCGTGAACCCGGACTTCGCGAAGAGTTCTTTCGCCTTCGCCGGGTTGAACTTGCAGTACTCGCCGCACACGCCCGGCCGGAAGCCCGCGATCCCCTGGGAGACATAGCTGTCCGCGGGGACGTAGGTGTCGTGCATGACCGTCTTGGTGATCTGCTCGCGGTCGATCGCCATCGAAATCGCCCGGCGCAGGTCGAGGTTGTTGTAACCGGGCACGTAGTACGGCACCGCGATCGTGCTGATCCCCAGCAGGTGCCCGGTGACCAGGTTGTCCTTGAGGTCGGTCTTGTACTTCTCCGCGGTGAGCGCGGACGGCGGCAGCGTCTCGATGAAGTCGAGCTTGTTGCTCAGCAGGTCCTGGTAGGCGGTTTCCTGGCTGGCGTAGATCTTGACGTCCAGGTCCTTGAACTTGACCTTGTCCGGGCCCTGGTAGTCGTCGAACCGCGTCAGCTTGATGTCGACGTTCGGCGTGCGGCTGACGAACTTCATCGGGCCGTTGCCGATCGGGTGCTTCGCGAAAGCCTCGGGGTCCTTGAAGAAGGAGTCCGGCAGCGGCGCGAACGCGGTGTAGCCGATCTTGGTGGTGAACACCGAGAACGGCGCGTCCAGGGTCACCTGGAACTCGTAGTCGCCCTTGACGGCCAGGCCGGACATCTTGTCCTTGGCCGGCTTCGCCCCCTTGTCGGCGGGGTGGACGTCGGAGTAGCCCGCGATGTTCTCGAAGAACGTGCTGTTGATCTGGCCGTTCGCCGAGTTGGCCCCGTAGTTCCAGGCGTCGACGAAGTTCTTCGCCTTGACCTCGGTGCCGTCGTGGAACTTCCAGCCGTGCTTGATCTTGATGTCGTAGACCTTGGAGTCGGTCGTGGTGATCGACTCCGCCATCAGGTTGAACGGTTCGCCGCTGTCGCCCTTGTACGCGACGAGTCCGGAGAACATCGGGTCGACGGCCTTGGAACCGCCGAGCTCGTTGGTGTTAGTGGGGATCAGCGTGTTCTGCGGTTCCGTGCCGTAGACCGTGAAGGTCCCGTTCGGATCCGCTTCTCCTGACGACCCGCTGCTGGATCCGCCGCCCCCACAGGCAGTCAGGAGCAGTGACAAGGTTGTCACGACCGCGGCCGCGCTCCAGAGCCTGGATGAACCCCGCATGTCCCCTCCGTTTCTCGCGTCCGAATAGCGAGATGGAGGCTAGCGGGATCAGCCCTTCGTAACCGGGTCGCCGGGTTGCACCTGAATAACGACACCGTTCATCACCCGGTTAGCTCACAACGAACTGCGCTTGATGACTTACGGTGGTTTTGGTACGCGCTTGGACCCGGGATGCGCGCCCGGTGATCTCGGCACTGCGGAGCGTTCAGGCGAGGGACAAAGCGATGCCGTCCAGGATGTCGTGCTCGCTCACGACCAATTGGTCCGGACCGCCGCGCGCGGCGAGTTCCTCGGCGAGCACCTGGACGACGACCGCGCCGCCGCCGATCACGTCGACCCGGCCCGGGTGGATCACCGGGTTCCCGGCGCGGGTCTCGCGGTCGGCCGCGAGGAGGTTTTCCGCGACCCGGTCGATCTCGCCGTGGGTCAGTTTCGACAGGTGGATGCGCTCGGAGTCGTACTCCGGCAGCCCCAGCGAAACCGCTGACAACGTGGTCACCGTGCCGGCCACGCCGATCCAGGTGCGGGCCTTCGCGACGTCCACGACATCGAACGCCTCGGCGAGGATGCCGCGGGCCAGTTCACGGGCCGCGGAGACCTCGTCGGCCGTCGGCGGGTCGTCCTTCAACGCACGCTCGGTGATCCGGACGCACCCGATGTCGACGGATTTCGCGGCGGTCACCTCAGCCTCGCGACCGTTCCAGGTGCCGAGGACGAGTTCGGTGGAGCCACCGCCGACGTCGACGACCACGAACGGCCCGTCGTCCGGGTCCTGCTCGCCAACCGCGCCGGTGAAGGACAGTCGAGCTTCCTCGTCCCCGCTGATCACTTCGGCCTCGACGCCGAGCGTCTCGCGGGTCATCGCGAAAAACTCGTCGCGGTTGCTCGCGTCGCGGGTCGCGGAGGTAGCGACCATGCGCACCTTCTCAACGCCCTTGCGCCGCGCGGCAACGGTGTAGTCCGCGAGCGCGGCACGGGTGCGCTCCAGCGCTTCCGGCGCGAGCCGGCCCGTGGCGTCGACGCCCTGGCCCAGCCGCACGATGCGCATCTCGCGGTGCAGGTCGCGCAGGTCGACCGTGCCGTCGTGGCGCGGCGTCAACTCGGCGACGAGCAGACGGATGGAGTTGGTCCCACAGTCGATCGCAGCTACCCGAGGCATGCGTCTGACTTTACTTGGTCTCCAGCGCTTCGCAGACGAGGCGACCCTCTCTTTCCGACCGTACGCGTCCGCCGCGTTTCGCCTCGGAATAGCGGGAAAACACGCCTAATTGATGGGTTTAAGCGAGGGATTCACCCCGCAGGAGGCGTCTCGCTGCCCGAGGGAAGATTGCTCGACGGGCGGCAGGTCGGAGTCGTCGATGTCGTCGCTGACGTTGTTGTCGTGGTCGACGTACTGGTGCCGCAGGTCGGACTGCTGGACCCAGTGGTCGGACTAGTAGTCGGGCTGCCCGAAGGATTCCCGCTCGGCGGCAGCGCAGTAGGCGTCACCGACGGCCCGCCCGTCGAAACCGGCAACGAAGACTCAGTAGTCCGAGGCTGCCCCTCCGGATTCGCTGGCGGCGCGGAACTGGACGTCGGCGGTGCAGGAGCCCCGACGGGAACCGGACTGTCCGGCAGTTGCGCGACGCCCTTACGGTAAGCCTCCGCCCAGAGAATGACCGTGGTGACGTAGGCGTCGGAATTGTTGTAGCGGTAAATCGCGGTCCGCAACTGGTCTGGATTGGCCAGGTCGAGCCCACCGGAGCAGAGATAACGCGCCGCCGCGAGCGAAGCGTCGAAGAGATTGCTGGGATCGGCCTTGCCGTCGCCGTTGCCGTCCGCCGCGTAGGTCCGCCAGGTCGCCGGAATGAACTGGAACGGCCCCACAGCACGATCCCAAACCGGGTCCTGGTCGAGCACGCCATGATCGGTGTCCGGAATCGCCGCGTACGGACCAGTCCCGTTGAGCTGGGGTCCAAGGATTGGCTGGAGTGTCGTCCCAGCGGCGTCGACATACCCGCCACGCGCGTGATTCGACTCGATCCGGCCGATGCTCGCGATGAGCGCCCAGTCGATATGACACCCCGGCTGTTCTTTCCCCAGCACGTCCGCCGCGTGCCGATACGCGACCAGCGCGGTAGCCGGAATCCCGAGCGGCCCGTCCGGAAGGTCGTACGCGGGAAGCGGAACCGGTGCTGGCGCGTCCGGCAGCCGCCCGTCGACCGCGACGCCGCGGATACCCGGGTCGTAGCCCTGATCAGGCAGGACGTCCGCCGTGTGCACCACCGGCATCCGCCCGGCCCACCCGGCGACCACTCCCGCGCCGATGGTCGCCGGAAGCACCCCGAGAACCCCCGCGAGCACAGCGACGACGGTCCGATGCCGCGAAGCCACCCGCCGAGCCCGATAACGCCCCCGCCGAGCCCGCACCCGAACACGACCAACCCACCAAACCCTGCCCGGCGGCGGGCCGACTAGCGCTGGGGGCTTTCGGGGTTTGGCCGTTTTGGCGGGTGTTTCCGCTGGAGTGGTTGCCGCTTCGGCGGTTTGTTCTTCTGCGGCTATTTCGCTACCGCACTCAGCAGGCGCATCGCCGCCAACGTCGCGAGCGGCCGGTTCGTCCCCCGCTTGTTCGGCGAGCGCCGAGCCGCCAGCGACCGCATCGTCGCCAACTTCACCCGCCGCTTCCCCGTCCGCGCGGGGCTCACCAACCGCTGCACCGTCACCGGTTCCCTGGAACGCCTCAACACCAGCAGTTCCACCATCACCAGGCGAAACTCCGCCAGCATCAGCCGCGCAGGCACCGTCAGCAGTCCTACTGGTCTCCCCGCCACTGGCCCCAGCACCGGACGCTCCACTGTTATCAGTGACCTCACTGCCAGCGCTGGTCTTCTCGCCGCCGCTCCCACCGCCGGAAGCTTCACCGCAGCCAGTCACGTCGCCGCCAGCACTGGCTTCCTCATCGCCGCTCCCGCCACCGGAGGCTCCACCGTCGCAAGCAGCGTCACTGCTAGCGCTGATCTCCTCATCGGAAGCTCTGCCGTCGCCATCCGCACTGGCTTGCTCGCCACCGCTCCCACCAGAAGCTCCACCGCAGCCAGTCACGTCGCCGCCAACACCGGCCTTCTCGCCACCGACCGCACCGGCACTTCCACCCGCGCCATCAACCAAGTCGTCATCAACCGAGCCGCCAGCCACACCCGCCGCGCCACCGGCCACTGACTCCCCCGCACCGCCCACCACCGGCTCGACCCGGCCGTCCGCAGCAGGAGACGCCTCAGCACGCACCGACCGCCGAAATCCGCGTGGCACCCGCACTTTCCGCCCCTCCCCAGCGCGCCCGGCGGTGCACCCGGGCTCGCCTGCTCGGTGTGAAGCTCCGGTGCGCGCCGCGAAGCGTTCCCACCCAGGCGGGCACCGGCCTCTGTTGTGCCTATCCGCGCCCGAGACCGGAGCGTTACCCGGCGCAGTCGCCCGTCGGCCAGCCTTGTTCGCGGACCCAGGCGAGGGTCTCGTCGCCGAACGGGTTCACCCCAGGTCCGGCCGCGAGCGTGTGCGCGAGGTGGACGTGCAGGCATTTCACCCGCCCGGGCATCCCGCCCGCGGTCACCTGCGTGCCGAGCGACTCGATGGCGTCCCGCTCGGCGAGGTACGTCTCATGCGTACGCTGGTAGGCCGCCGCGAGTTCGGGGTCGGTGGTAAGCCGTTCGGTCATCTCCTTCATCACGCCGGACGCCTCCAGCGTGCCCACCATCGACGTCAGCCGCGGACAGGTTAAGTAGTACAACGTCGGGAACGGCGTACCGTTCTCCAGCCGCGGACTGGTCTGGACCACCGAGGGATGCCCGCTGGGGCACCGCGCGGCCACTGCCCGCAGGGCTCGCGGCGGCCGTCCGAGCTGCTGCGCGATGACCTCCCGGTCGGCATCGGTGACGGGCTCGAATCGGGGTGTCTCCGTGCTGCTGTTCACGCTCTCCAGGCTAATGCCGCCGTCCGGCCGGCCCCTCGCGACCTCCGCCGAAACGGCCGAGTTGTCCACAACTACCAGACCGTGTGGACAACTCGCCGCACCTGCCTCCGCCGCCCTCGCGATGTGGTTAACGTGGAAACCAGTCGACGGCCACCGCGAAATCAACACATCGGAAAGAACGGGGCATCAGAAACGCTGATCGAAAAACTCAAGCCACCACGAGGATTCTGCGACCGCCCAGTCTCGAGAACACCCGCAACCGCAAGGAGCGTGCCCAAGGACTCAACCGCGTCAAGCACCGAGAGCCACCAGCGACCCATCCGGCGAGGGACCTGACCGACCCACCCAGCGAGGATCCGACCCGCCCGGCAAGTCACCCGAGCGACCCGCCCGAGGAGGAATCCCACCGAACCGCCCGGCGAGGCGACTTGGCCACGGCACCCAGGCAAACCCGCGCCTAGCCATCCGCACGGCCTGAAACCGCGCTCAGCCATCCGCGGCAAGAAATCTCACCCGGCCATCGGCACGGCCCGAAACCTCACCCGGCCATCCGCGCCGTCCGAAACCTCACCCAGCCATCCGCACGGCCCGAAACCCGCAGCCAGCCACCAGTACGGCGAGAAACCTCACCCAGCCATCCGCACGGTCCGGAACCGCACTCAGCCATCCGCACGGCCCGAAACCCGCACCCAGCCACCCGTACGGCAAGAAACCTCACCCAGCCATCCGCAGCAAGAACCCTCAGCCTCCGGAAAGCCAACCTCCGGCAACCGGCCGAAAACCTCAACCCCCGGAAACCTGCGCCCACAGGTTCTCGTACCAAGGCGCCTGCGGAGCGGGCTGCTGCCCAGGCTGAGCGGCCGTCGGCGAGCCGGGCTGGTCCTCGGGAAGCTGGACCATCCACGGGGTCTCGCCCGGCTTCACGTACCGGAGCCGGCGGCGGGCTTCCGCCTCGATCTGGGCCGGGTCGCTCAGCTGGGCTTTGCGGTCGCGCAGCTGAGCGACCTCGCGCTGAAGCTGGGCGAGCTGCGCTTCCTGGTCGCGGACCTCGGAACGCTGGGAAAGGTAGGTGCGCAACGGAACCGCGACGGTGAACGCCAGGGCGCACACCACGATCGCCACCACGGCGGCGCGCCGGGTGGTCGACATGCCGAGCACCTTGGCCGCACCGGAGGCGCGTTTCGCCGCCAGGCCGCGGCGCAGCCGGGCCCTGGTCGTCTCCGTCGTGCCCGCGCCGGTGCGGCGCCGGGCCGAAGCGGGACGGCGGGCCCTGCTGGACCCGCTTCCCGCGGCCCGGCCGCCGCGGCGGTTGCGCGCCCTCCCCCGGTCGGCCATGTGCCCCTCAGGCCTCCGCGCTGAACCGCGGGAAGGCGAGGTCGCCGGCGTAGCGCGCGGCGTCCGCGAGGGTTTCCTCGATGCGCAGGAGCTGGTTGTACTTCGCGATCCGCTCGCCGCGCGCCGGGGCTCCGGTCTTGATCTGGCCGACGCCGGTGGCGACCGCGAGGTCGGCGATGAAGGTGTCCTCGGTCTCGCCGGACCGGTGGCTCATCATCGACTTGTAGCCGTACGACGTGGCGAGCGACACCGCGTCCAGCGTCTCCGAGAGCGTGCCGATCTGGTTGACCTTCACCAGCAGCGCGTTCGCCGCGCGGCGGGTGATGCCCTCCTCGAGCCGGTCCGGGTTGGTGACGAACAGGTCGTCGCCGACGAGCTGGACCTTGTCGCCGATCTCGGAGGTCAGCTGGACCCAGCCGTCCCAGTCGTCCTCGCTCAGCGGGTCCTCGATGGAGACCAGCGGGTAGTCGCGCAGCAGTTCGCCGTAGTACGCGGACATCTGCTCGGCGCTGCGCTTCGAACCCTCGAAGGTGTAGGCGCCGTCGGAGTAGAACTCGGTCGCGGCGACGTCCAGCGCGAGAGCGACGTCCCGGCCCGGGGCGTAGCCCGCCTTCTCGATCGCGGCGAGGATCAGGTCGAGCGCCTCGCGGTTGTTGGCGAGACTCGGCGCGAAACCACCCTCGTCGCCGAGGCCGGTGGCCAGGCCGCGGCCCTTAAGCACGGACTTGAGCGCGTGGTACACCTCAGTGCCCCAGCGCAGCGCCTCGCGGAACGACTCCGCGCCGATCGGCGCGATCATGAACTCCTGGATGTCGACGTCGGTGTCGGCGTGCGCACCGCCGTTGAGGATGTTCAGCATCGGCACCGGCAGCACGTGTGCGTTCGGCCCGCCCAGGTAGCGGAACAGCTCCAGCTCGGACGACTCCGCGGCGGCTTTCGCGACGGCCAGCGAGACGCCGAGGATGGCGTTCGCGCCGAGCCGCGACTTCGCCGGCGTGCCGTCGAGGTCCACCAGCTTCTGGTCGACGATCCGCTGGTCGACCGCGTCGACGCCGACCAGGTCCGGCCCGATCTCGTCGAGCACCGCGGCGACCGCGCGCTCCACGCCCTTGCCGTTGTAGCGGCCGGTGTCCCCGTCGCGCAGCTCGACCGCTTCGTGCTCGCCGGTCGACGCCCCGGACGGGACCGCCGCCCGAGCCAGAGTGCCGTCGTCGAGCGCCACCTCCACCTCGACGGTCGGGTTCCCGCGCGAATCGAGAATCTCGCGCGCGCCTACCTGCTCGATGAGAGCCACGCTCTGCTCCTTGGTGGGTCGTGCCTGCGGTGACGCCGCCCAGAGTAACCGCCCAGCGGGTTCACCCGTTGGAGGCCAGGCCGGTGCCGGGCCGTTCCGCTGCGTGTTCTCCAGCTCAGCCGGGCACTTCGTCGGCGGCCTGGTCCTCCGGACGGACCTCGCGCCACCCCGACGGCAGCTCGACCTGGTCGGTCACCTGCTGCCAGAACGTCCAGCTGTTGCCGCCGGGATCGGCGACGGTGAAGATCCGCGCACCGTAGGGCTGGTCCTGCGGCGGTTCCGGCGCGGCGTCCTCGCCGAGCATCGCGGACACGCGCTCGTACTGCGCGTCGACGTCGGTCACATACACGACGTTCAACTGCCCGACCGGCCCTTCGACCCCCTTGGCCTCCCAGTATTCGGGACCGACCCCGGCCAGCTGGAGGCGCGCGTCGCCGGCGCGGAGCGTCGCCTGGAAGACCTCGCCCGCCCCGTCCTCGAAGCGGACTTCCTCGGTGAAGCCGAACACCCTGGTCAGCCACGCGAGCGCGGCGGTCGCATCGCTGTAGTAGAGGTACGGCGCCAGTCCCACGTAGTCGGGTTCCTGATCGCTGCTCATGGCGGAACAGTCCATCACGCCTCCTCTGACGCTCGTGCAACGCCCTCCGCGCCGGTATCGTGAAGCGACCATGACGGACGCCGCAGCAGCCCCCGAACCCGACGGCGAATCGCGCTTCCGCAGGTTCCGAAACGCCGAACACCTCGTCGCACGGCGACGCCCGCTCGACGCGCTCAAGGAACTCGAACCCCTGCTCGCCGACGAGCCGGACAAGCCGAGCGTGCAGCTGCTCGCCGGGCGCGCGTACTTCCACTCCGCCCAGCTGCGCCGCGCGGAAAGCGCCTTCACCCGCGTCCTGGAGCTGGACCCCACCGACCACTACGCCCGGTTCGTGCTCGGCCGCACACTCCAGCGCCTCGGCCGTTTGGCCGAGGCGCTGGCACAACTGCGGATGGCCTCGGCGATGAACCCGGTGCCGGAGTATCTCGAAGCGATCAGCGAGGTCAGGGCGAGGATCACGCTCAGCGACCACTGAGCCCGCCCCTCCCGAACGTGCACCCGCCGGGGCACTCCCGGGCAACCACCGGATCCAGCCCGGCCCCGGCGCGTCTTCTCAAGTGAACAGGGCAGCGGGGAAGCCTGGCCATCCGGCGACCCGGCTCGGCCGGTCGGCCGATCCGGGCAGACCGGACTCAGCGCGATCCTTGGTGTCATCACAGAGAGCGATTTGAGGAGGCCGACATGACCGCGCTGACCGTGATCGGAGCGACCGCCGGGCTGCTCGTGCTGGTGCTGATGGCGCTGGCACCGGCACTCGTCGAACTGAACGAACGCCACCCCGTCCAGCCGCGCAAGCAGCCGGTGCGCGCCGAGGCCCGTCCGCGGAAGCCGGTGCGAGTGAACGCCGCGCTGTCGACCCACTGACGGCGGGCTTGATCGGCTGCGACGGCGGGGCCTTCTGGCCAGACCGCAGCCGCCTGCCCGACGGAGCCAGGCAGGGGAACAGCGCCGCGAGGTGGCTGACGCCGGATGGCTGGCCGCCCGCCGGGCCGAGCCGTTGAACGAAGCAAGTCAGGCCATCCCTCGCGACGGCCGCCCACGTGCTACCGGATCAGCAGGCCGTCAGCCGAACCGGATCAACGCTGCACAGTCGCCAGGCGCGCGAGCTGAAAACACCGCGCACGACAGCCACCACCCCAGCGAGCCACAGGCCGAGCTGGACTAGCGCGCCACGCCGAGCACCCACCAACCGCATTTACTCAGGCCATCGCACGCGACGGCCCATCCTCCACGTGCCACCGGGTCACGCCGGATCAGCGCGCCACACCACACAGCCGCCAGCCGCGCTAAACCCAAACCACCGCGCACGACACGGGTCACCGCCGCGCCGGACCGGTGCGCCAGGCTGCACAGCCGCCATCCGCACCAGATCAAACCACCACGCACGACGGCGACCACGCCAACCGGTCACCGGCCGCGCCGGACCGGCGCACCACTCAACCGCCACCCAAATCAGGCCGGAACCCGCACGCCAAGCCAGCGACTATCGCACCAACACGCCACCAGCCGAAACACCGGACCAAGCCGCCGCCGCCAACCGCCTAGGTCAGGCCCTCCCGCCGACCAATCCCCCGCCCCCGCTCAGGGAGCCACACTCTCCGCCGCGTAGGAATCCGCTGCGGCGAAAACATCCTGCACGTAGTTGACCGCCGGGTTGTAGAGCGACATCGCCTTCCACCAGCCTGCCGGGGTGCCCAGGTCGTCGTCGCCGGAGCAGAGGTAGCGGGCCGCGGTGAAGGCCGCGTCGTCGAGGTTTCGGGGGTCCGCTGCTTTACCGTCGCCGTTCGCTCGCTGGGCGTGTTTGTGCCAGGCGGACGGCATGATCCGCAGCGGGCCGACTCGGTGGTCCGCGGTGCGGTCGTCGTCGAGTTTTCCTTGGTCGGTGTCGGGGGCTTCCGCCGGGCCGGGGTTCACCGTCATGGTGCCGTCGGGGCCGGGTTTTTCCGTTCCGAAGGCCAGGTTTCCGATCGCCGCGAGTGTTGCCCACGACAGGTGGCACGACGGTTTCTGCCGCTGCATCCACATTTCCGCGCGCCCGTACGCGGCGAGCACTCGCGCGTCCAGTCGCGTCTTTCCGGCGACCCGGGTCGCCCACGCGTCCAGTTCCGCTTGATCGGAGACGAGCGGGCGGTCCGGCGGGGCGGCCAAGCCGACTCGCGGGGCTTCGGAGCCGGGTTGGGGGCGCGGTTCCGGTTTGGCCGACGCCGGCGGCGGGGCGGCCACGGCGGGAGGGGCGGGCGGGTTCGGGTTCTGGATCCCGATGGTCACCACCAGCACGACCCCGGTCAGCACCAGACCCAGCGCGAACGCGATGCGGCTCGGGTAGCGGCGCGGCGGACCCGCCGGAGACGGGGTGATAGTCGGCTGAGTGGTATCGGCCACTCGGACAGGTTACTGATGAACCCGCGAGGGGGACGCTGGACTGGGCGAATGGCAAGCGGATGGTTAACTCCGCAGCAAAGCCGCCCAGGTCACACAATTCGTTACGTGATCCGTCGGCGACGCTCTGACCTGCGGTTACCCTAACCTAACTCCTCAAAGAACGCCATTTTGCCCGTTTTGCCTAGCCCGCTCAGCGAACCTCCCTCTGGACTTACAGGCAAGCCTTACCTAAAAACATCAGGTCAGGTAGTCGAAGGAGGGCTGAAACAGTGGTGTTTTCGAGCGCGCTCATCGGGCTGCGCGAAGGCCTCGAAGCCGCTCTCGTGGTGAGCATCCTGGTCGCCTTCCTCGTCAAAACCGATCGACGGCACGCGCTGCGGTTCGTGTGGCCCGGCGTCGGCGCGGCCGTGCTGCTGTCGATCGGCGTCGGCGCGATCCTCACCTACAGCACCGCGCAGCTGAGCTTTGAGCATCAGGAACTGCTCGGCGGGAGTCTTTCCATTGTCGCGGTCGTTTTCGTGACCGCGATGATCTTCTGGATGCGCAAAGCTTCCCGGCACATCGCGGCCGAGCTGCGCGGCAAGATGGAGGACGCGCTGAAGGTCGGTCTGGCGGCGGTGCTGCTGTTGTCGTTCCTCGCGGTGGGCCGCGAAGGGCTCGAAACCGCCGTGTTCTTCTACTCGGCCGTGCAGACCGCGCAATCCGACACCCTGCAGCCGCTGATCGGGTTCGTGATCGGGATCGCCGCCGCGATCGTGCTCGCCTACCTGCTCTACCGCGGCGCGGTGCGGTTCAACCTGGCGAAGTTCTTCACGATCACCGGCGTGCTGCTGGTGTTCGTCGCCGCCGGTGTCCTCGGCTACGGCCTGCACGACCTCCAGGAAGCCGGATTCATTCCCGGACTGACCACGCTCGCCTTCGACGCGTCGAGCACGCTTCCGGAGACCTCCTGGTACGGCGCGCTGCTCAAGGGAATCTTCAACTACTCGCAGCAAACCACTGTGCTGCAAGCGATCGCGTGGGTCGCCTACGTGGCGATCGTGCTGCCGCTGTTCCTCAAGCCCGCCCGCAAGACCAAGACCGAGGCGGCTCCGGCCGCCCCGGCCGCCGCCAAGGAGTGACAGTGCCCCAGTTCCGCAAAACCTCGACGGCTGTGCTCACCGGCCTCGGCGCGCTCGTCGCGCTGACCGCCTGCGACAGCACGAACTCCGCGTCCGGTCCGTCCGGCGCGGCCGCGGGCGGGCCGATCAAGGTCGAGGCGTCCGACACCGCCTGTTCGGTGTCGGCGACGACCGCGGCCGCGGGCAACCTGACCTTCGAGATCGCCAACAAGGGCAGCAAGGTCACCGAGTTCTACCTCTACGCCGAGGGCGACCGGATCATGGGCGAGGTCGAGAACATCGCGCCGGGACTGAACCGGCGGCTCATCGTCGAGGTCCCGGACGCGGGCAAGTACCAGACAGCGTGCAAGCCGGGCATGGCCGGCAACGGCATCCGCGGCGACTTCACCGTCACCGGCGGCGCGCAGAGCCAGAACAACGCCAGCGCGCAGAAAGCCGCTGCCACCAAGAGCTACGCGACCTACGTCGAGAACAACAGCTCCGCGCTGGAGACCGAAACCGCGAAGTTCGTCGCCGCAGTCAAGGCGGGCAAGCTCGACGAGGCGAAGGCCGAGTACGCGCGCACCCGCGTGTTCTACGAGCGGATCGAGCCGGTCGCGGAGAAGTTCGGCGACCTCGATCCGTCGATCGACGCCCGGGAGGCCGACGTCGAGCCGGGCCAGCAGTTCACCGGCTTCCACCGGCTGGAGAAGGACCTCTGGACGACCGGATTGAAGCCGGACAGCCCGCAGATCGCGGACAAGCTGCTCACCGACGTCAAGGCGCTCGTCGCCAAGACCAAGACGCTGCAACTGAGCGTGCTGGACCTGGCCAACGGCGCGAAGGGCCTGCTCGACGAGGTCGCGACCAAGAAGATCACCGGCGAGGAGGAGACCTTCTCGCACACCGACCTGTGGGACTTCCAGGCCAACCTCGACGGTTCCAAGGGCGCGATCGCCGCGCTGCGGCCGATCCTGCAGGAGCGCGACGCGGCCCTGGTGTCCACTTTGGACAAGGAATTCGCGAACGTGCAGGGCCTGCTGGACAAGACCCGCTCCGGGGACGGTTTCAAGTACTACAACGAACTCTCCCAGGACCAGATCAAGACGTTCGCCTCGGCGGTCGACGCGCTGAGCGAGCCGCTCAGCAAGGTCGCGGAGGTCGTGTCGAAGTGACCTCGCGAGCCGAGACCACCGAGGGAACCCGGGTTTCCCGCCGGAAGCTGTTCGGGCTGGCCGGCGCGGGGGTCGCGCTGGCCGGCGCGGGCGCGGCGGCCGGGGTCGGCATCGACCGGCTCGGCGGCGCCACCCCCGCCTCCGCCGCGGGGTCGACCGTGGACTTCCATGGCGAGCACCAGGCCGGGATCGTCACGCCGACGCAGCAGAACCTGCACTTCGCCGCGCTCGACGTGACCACGAAGGACGTCAAGAAGCTCCGCGAACTGCTGCGCACCTGGACGGCCGCGGCACGGCGGATGACCGCGGGCCAGGACGTCGGCCCGAACGGCGCGCTCGGCGGCTCGTCGCAAGCCCCGCCGGACGACACCGGCGAGGCACTCGACCTGCCCGCCTCCGAGCTGACGCTGACGATCGGCTTCGGCCCCTCCCTCTTCGACGACCGGTTCGGCCTCGCCTCGAAACGTCCGCCGCAGCTGATCGACCTTCCGGCGTTCCCGAAGGACAAACTCGACCCGGCCCGCAGCGGCGGCGACCTGTGCATCCAGGCCTGCGCGAACGATCCGCAGGTGGCGGTGCACGCGGTGCGCAACCTGGTGCGGCTTGGTTTCGGCGTCACGGAGGTGCGCTGGTCGCAGCTCGGGTTTGGACGCAGTTCCTCGACCTCGCGCTCGCAGCAGACGCCGCGCAACCTGTTCGGTTTCAAGGACGGCACCAACAACATCAAGGCCGAGGACACCGACGTGCTCCGCGACCAGGTGTGGGCGCAGGCCGGCGACGGGCAGGCCTGGATGGCCGGCGGCACCTACCTCGTGGCACGCCGGATCCGGATGCACATCGAAACCTGGGACCGCGAAACGCTCGACGGACAGGAGAAGATTGTCGGGCGCACCAAGGGAAGCGGCGCGCCGCTCGGGCAGACCGGCGAGTTCGACCAGGTCGACCTGCAGGTCGGCGGCGCGGGCGGGACCCCGCTGATCGCCGAGGACGCGCACATCCGGCTGGCCTCGCGCCAGACGCGCAAGGGCGTGCAGATCCTGCGCCGCGGCTACAACTTCGTCGACGGTTCCGACGGGGTCGGGCACCTCGAAGCGGGGCTGTTCTTCCTGGCGTTCAACCGGGACACCCGCACACAGTACGTCCCGATGCAGCAGGTGCTGTCGTCGAAGGACGCGATGATGGAGTACCTGCAGCACACCGGTTCCGCCCATTTCGCGATCCCGCCGGGCCTCACGCCGACCAGCAACTGGGGTGACGGGCTCTTCGCCTGACCAGTACAAACCGTCCCGCCCCGCCACTGCGTGGGACCGGTTGCCGGCGCCTTCCGGGCAAGCGACGGTGACCGCGTTCATCCGCGCGAGGTGAGGAGTTCGGTCGTGGTCGCTGTGGCACAGCCGCGGTTCGGGGTGTGGGCGGTCGTCTACGGGTCGTGGGGCCCGTTCGATCATCCGGACGATCCGGTGGACGCCAGCTGGGAGCGCAACCGGCGGCTGATCGTCGAGGCCGACCGGCTCGGCTTCGATTCGACGCTCATCGCACAGCACGTGGTGAACCCTTTCGGCGACGAACTGGACCAGCTGGACACGTGGACGTCCGCGGCGGCGCTCGCCGCGCTCACCGAACGGATCGAGATCATCGCGGCGATCAAGCCGTATCTCGTGCATCCGGTGGTGCTGGCGAAGCAGGCCCTGCAGATCCAGGAGATCAGCGGCGGCCGGTTCGGGCTGAACCTGGTCAACGCCTGGTACAAGCCGGAGCTGGAGCGGGCGGGCATTCCATTCGCCGAGCACGACGAACGGTATTCCTACGGCCGTGAATGGATCAGCGTCGTACGCGGGCTGCTGGCCGGTGAGCGGGTTTCGTTCGAGGGCAAGCATTTTCAGGTCGATGGATACCAGCTGCGGCCTGCTGGCTCGTCGCCGACTGTCTACGTGGGCGGCGAATCGGACCCGGCGCGAGCGCTGGTCGCGGACAAGGCCGACGTGTGGTTCATCAACGGGCAGCCGAAGGAGAACGTCGCCCGGCTGATCGCGGACGTCGCCGCCCGCCCTCGGAACGGTGCGCCGGTCCGTTTCGGACTGTCGGCATTCGTGGTGGCTCGCGAAACCGACGCCGAGGCGGAGGCGGAACTGGCGGCGTTGTGGGAGCTGGCGGAGGCAGGCAAGGCCCGCTGGGAGGCGCTGGTCGCGGATGCCGATCCGAAAGCGGTGATGTTCCAGACGTTCGCGAAGTACCCGCACATCGGCACGAACGGCGGCACCGCGGCCGGTCTGGTGGGCAGCTACGACACCGTCGCGCAGCGCATCCGCGAGTGGGCTGACCTGGGAATCGAGACGTTTATGCTGCAATTTCAGCCCTTCGAAGCGGAGATGCGGCGGTTCGCCGAGCACGTGATTCCGCGCGTGCGCTTGACTTCAAGCAAGCTTGAACTTGCACGGTAGATGCATGTTCACCGAAGCGGAACTCGACTACCTGGCCACCCACCCTCTCGCCCGCGTGGCCACGCAACAGCCGAATGGAACCCTGCAGGTCAGCCCGGTCGCGTTCACCTGGAACCCGGAGACCCAGACCATCGACGTGACCGGGTACAACCTGACGAAAAGCCGGAAGTACCGCAACGTCGAGGCCAACGGCAACGTCGCCATCGTGATCGACGACCAGCCCTCGACGAAACCGATGCGCGTGCGCTGCCTGGAAATCCGCGGCTGGGCGGAAGCCGTGCCGAATGCCTTCGAGCCAGACGGCCACCTCGACGGCGCCGTCATCCGCATCCACCCGAAACGCATCATCAGCATGGGCGTCGAAGACCAGGACCGCGAACCGCTGGAAATGAAGCCGAACAACCGGAACGTCTGAAACCGCGCCAGTCCGCAGTCCCGCCCCTGCCCGGGGGAGGGACGGGGCTGCGCCTGGCTTTCCGGTCCGCTGACTCATCGACGAGCACCCGCCCCGGTGTACGCCGCCGTGCCCGCCACGAACAGCAGACCAGCTGTCCACCACGCCGCGGGGGAATCCGCCGTCGCCATCGGCCAGGCCACGATGTCGTAAACCTGACCGGTGACTCTCGGGATGAACGCCGCCGTCATCGCCCACCCCAATGGCAACGTCCAGCCGAACTGGCCGCCGAACCACGTAGCCGCCAGCCCAGTGAGACCGAGAAGCCCGGCGGCGTTGCGCAGGGTCCGGCCGGTGTCCGCCGGAAGGTCGGCGATGCCTTGCGCGGCAAGCATTACTCCACCGGCCACCGCGCCGATCAGCAGCAGGTGTACTAGCCGCCGAGGCGGCCAGCGGAAGGAGGCCGTGCGGTCCAGGTCGATGTCCTGTCCGCTGAGGCCTACGCCTGCTACCGAGACCGCGGCCCCGAGGGTGATGGTCGCGAAGACCGTCGTCCAGTTTCGCCCTAGCAGCGGCGGGAAAACGGCTGCACAGAGCAACACCGCGGCCAACGACACGGTGAGGTGGCGCGAACGCGCGTACAGCACTATCCACCGCATTAGCGCGCCCCTTCCATGAGGACCTTCAACGGGTCACCAGAGCAGTTCAACTCCAGTTGCCGCGCCGCAGCCATACGGGCGGTCTGCTCCGTCTCCGGCACTGCCTTGAGAGCCGCCCATGCCTGGTCTGCCTTGGCCTGTAGCTCAACGTGCAAAGGCGGCGAGTAAGTGCCGATTAGCCAGTGCGCCATTACCCAGCGCGCGGCGTCCTCTCGATCGTTTCGCTCGCCTCCGTAGGACGCCGCATGGCACGGCGCGGTCCCGGCACCGCCGAGCAGCGCCATGGTGAGGCTTGAGCCGCTTTTGTTGTACAGCTCAACCGCGTCCGGCTGAATCAGAATCCGGGTCGGATCTCGCGGGCCTACCTTGGTGGTGCGGTAGGGCTCTGCCGATTCCTCGACCCGGGTCGGGTATTGTGGCAGTTTCTCCAGCCGTCGCAGAGCTTCCTTAGCTGGACCGGCCACAGTGGACAGCCAATCCTCGTGCAATCGCGTGACGCACACCGGACCGTCGCACACGAGCGCTACCGCTGTCTTGTCCGGGGCGTAGTTGTCCTGTGCCGAGGCGGGGAAGAGCGGCAACGCAGCCGCCAACCCTGCCGCCACCGGGAGCAGTGCGAGCAGCCGGGTTCGCGCCGAACTGGCCAGCAGCACCACGATTCCGGCGGCGGTGAGCCCGAGCAACCAGCTCAACTGCCCGATCTCCACCGCGGGCTTCGGCAAATCGAACGGACTGTGCGGTTGCACTTGCCCGATCCCCAGCAGCACCACCGCGTTCGGTGCCGCTCCGTTCATTCCCGACACCTGTGCGAAGAGGCAGCCTGCCAGCGCGAGCACAGCCAGCGCCGGAGCGGTGATCGGATACGGCAACAACCGCCCGACGCCGAGCCCCAGCGCCACGCCAGAGACCACGGACAGCACACCGAGCACCAGCTGCATCACCCATGCCGTGGTGAAAAGCCCGCCCTTCGCCACGACCTGCCCGACCCCGGCGGCGACGAGCACCAGATAACCCACCACCGCCGCGAGACCGAGCGCCAGACCGAGCGTCGCGGCTCGCTGCCCGGCGGGCCGGGGAGTCGAGCCGAACAACTCGCCGACTCCCGCGCGAGCGTCCCGCATCCCCTGGATCGCCGCGGCCCCGACGATGATCGGCCACATCAGCACCAGCAGGTAACGCGGCCACCGCACCGAGGTCAGCCACGTCTCGTTCCAGGCCGCGGAGCCGGAGACCCACGGCCCACGCGAGAACAGCAGCAGCCCCAGACTCACCGCCAGCATCGCGACCGGCACCCAGACCGCGATGGTGCGCCGGAGCTCGATCCGGAACACGCGCATCACCAGGACCCCTTCCCCTGCGCGTGACCGAGCAATGCCGAATAGCCGCGCTCGATCGGGCTGTCGCCGACGTCCGCCTCGCTGCCCGCCGCGGCTAGATCCTTTGGCGTGCCTTGGAAAACCAGCTTCCCAGCGGCGAACAAGACCACGTCCGAGCACGCCGCGGCGACGTCCTCGACCAGATGGGTGGACACGACGACACACGCGTCCCGGCCGATTTCCTGCAGCAGCTCCCGGAACCGCAACCGCTGCGCCGGGTCGAGCCCGGCGGTGGGTTCGTCGAGCAGCAGGAGCACCGGGTCGTTCACGATCGCCTGCGCGATGCCGACCCGGCGGATCATGCCGCCGGACAATGTCTTCATTTTGTCCTCGGCGCGTTCGGCGAGGCCGACCCGCTCGATCGCGCGCTGCACCGCGCCCGGCACCTCCTGTTGGGGCATTTCCTTGAGCCACGCCAGGTATTCGACGAACTCGCGGACGGTGAACCGCTTGTAATACCCGAAGGTTTGCGGCAGATACCCGATCCGGCGGCGCAGCCCGCGCTGGTCGAGGTGCCCCCCGATCGACTCGCCGAGCAGCGTCAGCTTCCCTTCGGTTGGCCGCAGCACCGTGGCCAGGGTGCGGATCAAGGTGGTCTTGCCCGCGCCGTTCGGCCCGAGCAGCCCGTGCACCCCCGTGCCGAGCGCGAGGTCGAGACCGTCGACAGCCATCCGTTTGCGGCCAACCCGCACTTTCAGTCCCTGCGCCTGGATTTCCCAGGCATAAGTCGCCGGCGCGACTTCGGCGGCTTCCACAGCCCGCATCGGTTTCCCCTCTCGTTTCCGTCAGTGATGCGCAGCAAGCTGCGTGAAGGTGTTCCGGCGAAGCACTACGAACACGCTCGCGACGACAGCGGCCGCGAGCCAGCCCGGCCAGGCGACGTCCTCCAGCAGGACCGAGCCTCCGAACGCGACGCTCGGCACCACCAGCGCGCCGAGCCACAGGCCGATCAGGATTGACGCCGCCCAGGCGACGCCGATGAACGTGCCGAGCGCGAGAGTCCCCGTGGTGAACGCGAGACTCGGCAGCAGCCCGAACCCCATCCGCGCGCCGACCAGCCAGCCCGCGAACAACAGCACCGCCAGGATCGGCACCACGACCGCCGTGGTCCGCCGCAAGATCAGCTCCAGCCCGGCGCGAGAAGTGGCCGCGGTGAGCTCGTACGACGGGTCGAGCCCGCGCGACCACGCCGCCGCTACCCCGAATACCGGTAGCACCGGGGAAAGCAACTGCACGAACGACAGCCCCTCGCGAAGCGAGCGGTCGAGGTAGATCGACAGCGCGCCGACCACGACGACCATCAGCAGCCACGGCATCATGACCGGAGTCGCCCAGCAATGCAGCCACGCCGCGGCCCGGCGCGGGGTTGGCTGCGGCGAGCGCGCGAGGTCCGGTTCCAGACCGGTCCACACGGTGTCGAGCAGACCGGCTACCTCGGTGGTGGACGCACCGGCGAGCCGGGCGCGGCATTGGGCGCACTTTTCCAGGTGCCCTTCGATCGCCCATGCCTCGTCCCCCGGCAGTGCGCGACCGGCGACGTAGCCGGCGAGCATCCGGTCGGATACGTGGTTCATGGCTTGACCTCCTCCAGACATTCCTGGGTTGCCTGCAACGGTTTCCTCGGCGCGGTGTGGGAGCGGGTTTTGGCTGTGCTCTCCGGCTGGGTTTCGGCAGGGTTCTTGGCGGCGTTCGTGAGTGCGTCTTCCGACGACGGCGAGTCCAGCCCTTGACCATGACTTTCAGCAGAGGCCAGTGGGATCACGCCTCGCTGCATGACGACACCCCTTGCACCCCGGCAGGGTGGGCGTGGGATTGGCCTTGCCGTCTGGCAGGCCAGCGGGATCGCTTCTCGCTTCACGACAACCCCGCCCGAGCCCAGGCCATGCCTTTCAGCACGCCCCGCGAAATCGCGCTCAGCCTCACCACGGCACTCGGCACAACGCCTCCCGCAGCGCGACCCGGGTTTGACCGTTCCCTCCAGCACCCCGAGCACGGTCGCGTCTCGCTTCACGACATTCACGACAACGCCTCCCGCATCGCGATCCGGGCACGGCGAGCCCGGGTCTTGACCGTTCCCTCGGGCAGGCCGAGCAGGATCGCGGTCTCCCGGACTGACAAACCGTCGAGCACCATGGCTTGCAGTACCTCGCGCAGTTCCGGTGCGAGGCTGCGCAAGGCGTCGCCCACCGAATCGCCGACCGTCGCCGCCAGTGCTTCCTCCTCGGCGGCGGGTGCGGACAGCGACTCGTGCACCCCGGGCGGCGGATGTGCGTGATGCGCACGTCGGCGGTACGCGTCGATGAGCCGCCGCACCGCGATGGTCCATACCCAGCCCACGGCGGAGCCGCCGGTGACGACGCCCGCGAACGAACCCGCGGCACGCCACACGGCGAGGTAGGTCTCCTGCATCACCTCCGCGACGATCTGGTCATCGGAGCAGCGGCGACGCAGGCGAATCGCGAGCCACGGCGACGTGCGGCGGTAAAGCTCTTCGAACGCCGCACGGTCACCGCGGGCGGTGCGCCGGAGGAGGCGTTCCTCGTCCGGTTCCCTGGGTGGCTTGTGCTTCACACCCGGCAAGACGCCACCTCTGCGCTCCCGGTTCTCTAAAATAAGTGATCTAAGTCACAGGCAGCACGGGAGGTCGGCTGCCGGGCGCAATCGTGCCGGGGACCGTGGGTGTTGTGGCCGGATGGGGATGACCTCCGACCATCGGGTGACGAGGCGCGGCGGGGTGCTTGGCGCGAATGCGAGACCGAGGCACGGACCATTCGCGGCCGCAGCGGCAGCGCGGGGTGCTCGGCACGAACGCGAGGCCGAGGCGGGGACCCTTCGCGGCCGAGCACGATCGCAAGCAGCCGCAAGCAGTGTGGAAATGACATCACAAGAGCTGGGCGGAGACCAACATCGTCCAGAAACGCACGAGAGCCCGGACCTTCCGCAAGGCGAGCGGGAGCGCACCCGCAAAGCCGAGCGCGCAGATCAGAGGGGCGAGACTGAAAGTCCGGACAGGTCCGCCTGCCGCGAAAATCAGGGCAGATCAGACCGCCTTCCCATCAGCCAGAACTCACTGCCGCCAACCCTGCGGAACTAGCCCAGACCCGAAGTTCACAGCCCAACCGTGCGCCGAAAAGTGCGAAGAACCCGCTCCGCGAACGAAACGAAGACAACTCGCGGCACCCCTCCGGCACCGGCCCGACTCAAGCCGACGGCCAGAACTTCCGCCAGCCCTCAGCTTCCAGCGTCGCCGGTTCCACCCCGGCATTCCGGGCCGCCGCCTCCGCCGCTCGGATGTCGCGGGCGAACTGTTTCGCCACCGCCCGCAGTTCGCCCTCCGGATCCAACCCGCCCCGGCGGGCGGTCGCCGCCGTGCGGAACAGCTGGGCGGGGGCCGAGGAATCCTGCGGGAACAAGTCCAGCGGGATCCCGGCCCGGCCGCTGCGCTGGCCCAGCTTCCCGGCCAGTGCGACGGCGGGCTGGCCGAGAGCAACACCGTCCACAATGGACTTACGCTGCTTCTCGGCCTGCTTCAGCTCTTCCCACTTCAATTCCTGGTGCTCGGCCGAAGCGATCCGCGCCGCGTCGCCGAAGACGTTCGGGTGGCGGCCGACCAGTTTGTCCACCAGGTCGCTGGCCACGTCGTCGATGGTGAAGGGGGCCCGGCCGTGTTCGGCGGCCACGCGGGCGTGGAACAAGACCTGCAGGAGGACGTCGCCGAGTTCCTCGCGCAGGGCCGCGCGGTCGTTGTCCTCGATGGCTTCCAGCAGTTCGTACGTTTCCTCGACCAGGTACTGCCGCAGGGATTCGTGGGTCTGCCGGGCGTCCCACGGGCAGCCGCCCGGCGAGCGCAGGCGGTCCATGACCTCGACCGCTTCGACGAGCGGGGGCACTGGGGTTTCGATCAGGCGCGCACCAGCGTCGAGCATCGCGGCCGCTGTCGGTTCCGTGCGGGAAGCGGCGAGCAGCACGATGTCCGCGAAGGACTGGCCGACCGGCGGGACGCCGAACTGCGCGGGGTCGACGTCGGTCGCGGCGTAGACGGCGCTGGTGCGAAGCAGAGGCAGAGCGGCCGCGGGCAGGGTCGCTCCCCGGACCAGGACTACGGTGCCGGTCACTGCTTCGCCGGGGCACCGCCGTGCACCGGCACAGCCACACCCGTGACCTCGGCCGCACTGGGAGCGAGGTTCATGCCGACCGCGTCCCACACGCCGTAACGCGGGTTGATCTTGAAGTTCACATTGCCAACATACGGCTGCAGCATCCGCACGCCGATGGCGCCCAGCTGAGCCGCGGTCGGCTGCTGGACCTGGTCGGTGGCGACCTTCGCATCCGTCGTCCGCTTCCGCACCACGGCGGTGACCCACCAGGTCGGCGCGCTCGCCGGGTTCGGCTGGAAGGCGATCGCGGTGTTCGCGGGGACACCGAACAGCACGGTCGCGGCGTCCTGCGGCGACGACAGCGCGGGAGCCTGCTGGCCCACGTTGCCCTGCGCGCCGTGCTGGATGTCGGCCTGGATCTTGCCTGGGTCGCTCGCGTATTCCTCCGCCTTGGCGATGGCCTGGCTGCGCGCGGTCTTCGGATCGATCGACGGGGCCTGACTCTCCGAGGTCGGCGCGCCGATGCTGGTGTAGTCGAAGTTCACCGACAGCGTCGGCAGGTATTTCAGCGCGATCCGTTGCTGCAAGTACTGATCGGTGACGGCCTCGCGGTGGTCGCGCAGCCGCCAGACAAGCTGAGTGACGGCCGCGGACTGGTCCTGCGTGACCGCTTCCGGCACCGGCGACGCGAGCGGATCTTGTTGCATGGCCTCGCTGACGGTGGCCTCGTCGACCGAAATGCCTTCCTTCTGCGCGGCCTTCGCGACGACCTCGTGCAGCAGCGTCTGCCGGACGATCTCGCGCCCGACGAGGTCGAGCTGGTGCCGCGCGGCGAGCTGCCGGGCGTACGGCTGCTCCTGCACGGCGCGGTCGAGCAACGCCTGAACCTGGTCGATGGTGGTGACCTGACCGTCGACGACCGCGGCGGTGCCCACCTGACTGGGGCCGGTACCGCATCCGGCGAGAAGGAAAGTTCCGGCGAGAACGGCGCCCAGCGCACGGCGGCGCCCCATGATCCGCATCACAGGCCCTACCCTCTCACATGCCCTCGAAACGCAACACCATCGAGGCATTCAGCGGGCTATTGTCGACATATGGACTCTTGGTTGTCGATCGAAGTCCTCGACGGGGCCTTCGCGGCGAGCGCGTGGCAACGTGCTCACGGCGACCGGCTGACCGAGGCCGCGCTGACCAACGGCGCTGAACAGTGGACCTGGCATGTCCACCGCTGGGGCGTGACGCTGGAAATCGAGTTCTCCTCGGAGGAGAAACGGGATCGCTTCCGAGGACTGCCCGCCGTGACCGGTGCGCTCGACGCGGTGCCGGACCCCGAACACGGCCTGCTGGTGTACCCGGGGCGCGGCGGCGGTTCGGGAGCCCGGGTACCACGGCGTCCCCGGCCGTTGCCGATGTCCGGCTGCGGTGCGCTGCCGACGCCGCAGGAAGACGTGTCGCTACGACTGGCCACGGCCGAACCGCCGGGCTTCGAGGTCTGTTCAGCGACCTGAGGCCACCACTCGCAAGGGCACCGCCGCATCGCTCACACCGCCGCCGGGGTTTTCGTCAGCTGCGCCAACAGCTTCGTGCACCAATCGAGCAGCTCCTGATCCCGCAGCACCGGCGCGCCCATCCGGCCGCCCGCAGGGCCTTCGGTCGGCTTCGGCACCGACACCGTGTTGGTGATCGCCTTGTACATCGCCTTGGGATACAAGCGTTTCAGCCGCACCAGCTGTGAATCCATCAACGGCAGCGGCGCGAACCGGATCGTGTTGCCCTGCACCGCGACCTCGGTGACTCCAGCCGCGCGGCAGGCGTGCCGGAAGGCCGCGACCGCGAGCAGCCGGGTGACCGGGGCGGGCGGCTGGCCGTAGCGGTCGACGAGTTCCTCGCGAACCGCGTCGAGTGCCGCAGTGTCCGGCGCCGACGCGATCTTGCGGTATGCCTCCAGCCGTAGCCGTTCGCCCGGGACGTAGTCGTGCGGGATGTGCGCGTCCACCGGCAGGTCGACGCGGACTTCGGCCAGTTCCTCGTCCTCCGCGGGCTCCGCGCCCGCGTGCCGCCGGAACGCCTCGACCGCTTCACCGACGAGCCGGACGTACAGGTCGAACCCGACGCCCGCGATGTGCCCGGACTGTTCCGCGCCGAGGATGTTGCCCGCACCGCGGATTTCGAGGTCTTTCATCGCGACCGCCATGCCCGCGCCGAGTTCGGTGTTCTGCGCGATGGTGGCGAGCCGGTCGTGCGCGGTCTCGGTGAGCGGTGCTTCCGGCGGGTACAAGAAGTAGGCGTACCCGCGCTCGCGGCCACGCCCGACCCGGCCGCGCAGCTGGTGCAGCTGGGCGAGGCCGAGCATGTCGCCGCGTTCGACGATCAGCGTGTTGGCGTTGGAGATGTCCAGGCCGGTTTCGACGATCGTGGTGCACACGAGGACGTCGTACTCGTTCTCCCAGAAGCCCTGGATGATCTTTTCGAGCTTGTCCTCGTTCATCTGCCCGTGCGCGGTGACGACGCGTGCCTCCGGCACCAGCTCGCGGATCCGTTTCGCCGCCTTCTCGATCGACGACACCCGGTTGTGCACGTAGAACACCTGGCCGTCGCGCAGCAGCTCGCGCCGGATCGCGGCGCCGACCTGTTTGTCGTCGTACGCGCCGACATACGTCAAAATCGGGTGCCGGTCTTCCGGCGGCGTGAGGATGGTCGACATCTCGCGGATGCCGGCGAGCGACATCTCCAGCGTGCGCGGGATCGGCGTCGCCGACATGGTGAGCACGTCGACGTGCGTGCGCAGCGCCTTGATGTGTTCCTTGTGCTCCACGCCGAACCGCTGTTCCTCGTCGACGATCACGAGGCCGAGGTCCTTGTAGCGGATGCCGGTCTGCAGCAGCCGGTGCGTGCCGATGACGATGTCGACCTCGCCGTCGGCGAGCTGTTCGAGGATCCGGTCCGATTCCGCCTTGTGCGTGAACCGGGAAAGGCCCTTGATGGTGACCGGGAACGACCGCATGCGCTCGGTGAAGGTGTTCAAGTGCTGTTGCGCGAGCAGCGTGGTCGGCACGAGCACGGCCACCTGCTTGCCGTCCTGCACCGCCTTGAACGCCGCGCGCACCGCGATCTCGGTCTTGCCGTAGCCGACGTCGCCGCAGATCACCCGGTCCATCGGGACGCCGCGCTCCATGTCCGACTTGACCTCGTCGATGGCCGCGAGCTGGTCGTTGGTCTCGGTGAACGGGAAGGCGTCCTCCAGCTCGGACTGCCACGGCGTGTCCGGGCCGAACGCGTGGCCGGGCGCGGCTTGCCGGGCGGCGTAGAGCTGCACCAGTTCGGCGGCGATCTCCTTGACCGCCTTTTTGGCGCGCGCCTTGGTGTTCTTCCAGTCCGAACCGCCGAGCTTGTTGAGCGTGGGCAGTTCGCCGCCGACGTAGCGGGACACCTCGTCGAGCTGGTCGGTGGGCACGAACAGCCGGTCGCCGGGCTGGCCGCGCTTGGACGAGGCGTACTCCAGCAGCAGGTACTCGCGGGTCGCGCCGGCGACCGTGCGCTGCACCATCTCCACGAACCGGCCGATGCCGTGCTGGTCGTGCACGACGTAGTCGCCCGCCTTGAGCGCCAGCGGGTCGACCGCGCCGCGGCGGCGCGACGGCA
Source organism: Amycolatopsis sp. NPDC104775 (assembly GCF_055583325.1). Lineage (NCBI taxonomy): Bacteria > Bacillati > Actinomycetota > Actinomycetes > Pseudonocardiales > Pseudonocardiaceae > Amycolatopsis > Amycolatopsis sp. NPDC104775. The sequence goes on along the minus strand of NZ_JBVJOE010000002.1, from coordinate 34,671 downwards.
TCTTGGTGTTCAAGTCCTTTGTGGACGATCCAGCGGTGGCGCCGCGGCCGGTCAGGTCGGCCTCGGACAGCACCACGAGCGCGCGCTCCGGCGAGACGAAGCCCTCCGCGAGCCCGCCGCAGGTGACCGTGACGACCCCGGCCGGCGGCAGGTCGGCGAGCACCTCGACGTGCTTCGCCGGGACCTCGGCCGCCATCAGCTGCTCCACCGCGCGGCTGGCGGTGCCCTGCCCGGCGACGACCAGCACGCCGGTGCCGCCGGACGCGAGGTGCGCGCGCAGGTCGGTCATCGCGCGTTCCAGCTCGCCCCGGTAGGCGGGCGCGGGCTCGATGGCGACGCGGTAGACATCCGGGTCTTCGCTGGTCAGCTGAGTGAGCGTCCACCACGGGCGCTTGGTGTCCTGCGCGTGCGAGGCGATCTCGGACAGCTCCCGGTACGCCGACGCGCCGAGGTCGATCGGAGCCTGCCCGCCCGCCGCGGCGGTGGTCCAGGAGGCTTCGAGGAACTCCTGCCCGGTGCGGACGAGGTCGGCGGCGCGGGCGCGGATCTTCTCCGGATCGGCCAGCAGCACGTGGCTGCCCTGGGGCATCGCATCGGTGAGCAGGGCCAGCTCGCCCTCGCAGAGCACCGGGATGAGCGCCTCCATGCCCTCGACCGGGACGCCGCCGGACAGCTTGGTGAGCATTTCGGCCAGGTGCGCGTCGGCCTCGTACGTGGTGGCCAGCTCGGCCGCGCGCGCCTTGACGTCCGGCGTCAGCAGCAGCTCCCGGCACGGCGGCGCGGTGACCCGCTGGATCTCGCCGGGCAGCGACCGCTGGTCGGACACCGCGAACGCGCGGATCTCGCTGACCTCGTCGCCCCAGAACTCGACGCGGACCGGATGCTGCGCGGTGGGCCCGAACAGGTCGAGGATGCCGCCGCGGACCGCGAACTCGCCGCGCTTCTCGACCATGTCCACGCGCGTGTAAGCCAGCTCGACCAGCCGTTCGAGCAGGTCCTCGAAGCTCTGCTCCTCGCCGACGACCAGGTCGATCGGCGCGAGCGAGCCGAGCCCGGGAGCCATCGGCTGGATGAGGCTGCGCACGGTCGCGACCACGACGCGCAGCTTCTCGTCGCCGGTGTGCAGGCGGTGCAGTACTTCCAGGCGGCGGCCGACCGTGTCCGCGCGCGGTGAAAGACGCTCGTGCGGCAGCGTCTCCCAGGACGGGAAGTCGGCCACGCGCTCGGGGCCGAGCAGCGCGCCGAGCGACGCGGTCAGCTCGTCGGCCTCCCGCCCGGTAGCGGTGACGGCCAGCACCGGACGGCCCGCGCCGCCGCGCTCGGCGTCTTCGGCCAGCGCGGCGGCCACGAGCTGCCGTACGGCGACAGCGCCTTGCAGTTCGAGCAGCGGGGCACCGGCGCGCTCGACAACGCCGCGCAGCGCCGGGTCGGGAAGGATGGCTTGGAGGAGTCCGGACAGTACAGCGTCGGTCACCATCCCAGCCTACGTCGCGGCACCGACAGGTTTTCGCTCCCCGGCGATCACCTCCGCCAACAGGGGTAGCTGCTGTTCGACCGCGCCGGGTTCCAGGGAGCCGACGCGCAGCAGCACGTGTTCCGCTCCCGCCTCGGCGTAGCGGCGCACCGTCGCGGCGACCTCCGAGACCGGGCCGGTCACGGTCGCCTGGATGGCGCTGATCTGCGACAACGGCCGCCCGTAGTTCCCCTGGGCGTAGTCCTCCAAGACGCGAAGGCCGCGGCGTGGGTCGGGATCGACGTAGACGGTCAAGAACAGCGACGGGGTTACCGTGCGCTCAGTGGCGGCGCGGATTGTCGCGAGACCGGACGCGTAATCCGCTGGATCGGGTGGGTACGGGAGCCAGCCGTCGTAACGCAGCGCGGTGCGGCGAAGCACGGCTGGGGTCGCGCCGCCCAGCCAGATCGGCGGACCGCCGGGGCGCGCGGGGCGGACCGCCGGCGGCAGCCAGTCGTAGTGCAGGACCTTGCCGTGGAACGAGCGAGGCTGTCCGGTCCACAGCTCGCGCCAGAGCGTCACCACGTCGTCCAGATGCGAGAACCGGGTCCGGAAATCGACTCCGGCCAGCTCGAACTCCCGCTCGCTGAAACCGGGAAAGCCCGCGCCGACGCCGACCGCGAGCCGTCCTTCGGAGATCAGGTCGATCGAGGCGAGGGTCATCGCGGCCTGCACCGGATTGCGGTGCGCGGGCAGCAAGACGGCCGTCCCGACGGTGACGCGTTCGGTCGCTTGCGCGACTGCGGTGAGCAGGGTGAGCGGTTCGATCCGGGGCCGGGAAAGCGAGTCACCGGCCCAAATTGACGCGAAGCCGAGCCGTTCGGCTTCGCGGGCCATTGCGACGAGGGCACGCGGGGTGCCACCTGCTTCGAGCTGCGCCTGTCCGGCGGGAAGAAGAAGTCCGAATTCCACGCCGACGACGATCCAGCTCCACGGGGCGTCCCGGCAATTCCCCGCAGGGAATGGCAGCCCGACTGAGGTACCGGCCAGAATCGCGCAGGTGCCCACTTCGTTCGCCGACGCGTTGCGCGACGCCCGTTCCCGCCGCCGGCTCAGCCAGCTCGACCTCGCGCTGAAAGCCGGGACGACGCAACGCCATGTCAGCTTCATGGAACGCGGCCGTTCGCTGCCCGGCCGCGGCATGGTGGTGCGCGTCGCCGAGGCGCTTGGCCTGCCGCTGCGCGAACGCAACGCCCTGCTGCTGACCGCCGGATACGCGCCGGTCTACCCCGAAACCCGGCTGGACGATCCCGCGTTGACGCCGGTGCTGGAATCGCTGCGTGCGCTGCTCGCCGGACACGAGCCGTACCCGGCGCTGGTCGTGAACCGCTACGGGGATCTGGTCGCGGCGAACGACAGCTTCGACCTGCTCACCGAGGGCGTGGCGGCGGAGCTGCTCGAACCGCCGGTCAACGTGCTGCGGCTGGCGTTGCACCCGCGAGGGATGGCACCGCGAATCCAGAACTTCGCCGACTGGGCGCAGCACGTCCTCGAACGCCCTCGCCGCGCTCTGGCGCATGGACCCGACCCGCGGCACCAGGCGTTGCTGGACGAACTCACCGGCTACCTGCCGTCGCCCGGCGAACCGTCCGGCGACCACCTCGGCTTCGCCGTACCGCTGCAGCTGTCCAGCTCGGCGGGCGAATTGCGACTGCTTACAGCGATCACGCACTTCGCCACCGCAGTCGACGTGACGGTCGCCGAGCTGAGTCTCGAAACTTTCCTGCCCGCCGACGCGTCAACCGCGGAGCTGCTCAAGGCGCGACCCAGCCGGTGACCTGACCCATCGTCAGCTCTACGCCGGCCCACAACACTGCCGCGCACAGGCTTCCGACGAAGAAGCGTCGGTACGACAGTCCGGCCGAACCGGCGACGCGCGGTACGAGAGTGCGTACGCCAGCAAGGCACCGCCCTAGGACGACTGCTGGCACGCCATAACGCGCGATGGTCGCTTCGGCCTTGTCCCACTTCGCTTCGCCGATCCGCTGCCCTACGCGCGACCGCCGCAGTTTCGGCCCCCACAGTCGCCCCTCCCAGTACGCGAGCTGGTCTCCCGCTAACGCCGCCGTGACGCAGACGGTAAGAGCTGGCCACAGCTGCAAAGTTCCGCGCTGCACGAGGAAACCCATGAGCAGCAACGTCGACAGCGTCGGCAGCACAATGCCGGGCAAGAGCGCCGTCTCGGCCATGATCACCAAGGCGCAGATCAGGTAGACGAGCGGCGCGGGAGCGTCAAGAAGTGGCTGAAGCAGGCTGTCCATAGCGGTCCAGTCCCGACCGCACGGGCAAAGCCGCGCGGTACACGTACGCCGGCGGCAGGTTCCGCCAGACCACACTGGTGCGTTCGACCACCGCGAAGCGGCTTCGCAGCAACCGTGCGAACCGACGCGCTGGCGGAGTCCAGGCGGTGTGCGCGTACGCGAAGGTGGTGAAGCGGCCTTGCGGGGAGAGCACGTCGCAGACGGAGTTCAGTACCGCAGTTTGTGGCGCGGCATGCATTGCCGTCCACGGCAGGCCGGAGACGACCACGTCGACCGGCATGGTCACGTACGCAGCGACGTGTTCCGCGGAACCTTCCGCAACGTGCAGCGTCGGAAAGCGTTCGCGTAGCTCCTGTACGAGATGCGTGTTGATTTCGACCGCGGTGAAGTGAGCGTCGCGTTGAAGCATGCGAAGCAGCACTTCGGTAAATACGCCCGTTCCCGGCCCCAGCTCCACGACACTGTGCGCGCTCTCGACACCCAGCCCGGCGGTCATCACTTCGGCCAGCCGTGCCGAACTCGCCGCGATCGCGCCGGTACGCATCGGATGCCGGAAGAACTCCCTGGTAATCGACATGTTTTCGACGGTAGGAAGCACTTCGGTCGTCGCGGATCGGCTCGACCGGCGGGAAAAGTCCTCCGCTCGGAGGACCATGGCCATCCTCCGGAACGACGCGCGAGACGACGACCGAGCGTTACGTTCGTTTCGTGCGTGGACTGGTCAAGTGGGTACGCGAGCAGCGTTGGTTGCTGGACTTGCCGCTGTACGTCGTCTTCGTGGCCTTCGGACCCAACATCGCGGATCAGCAGACCTGGGCGCTGCGCATGGTTTCGATGCTGTTCCTGCTGCCGCTGTTGCTGCGTCGCCGCTACCCGCGCACAGTCGCGCTCCTGATCCTCATCGGGGTGGCGCTCGTCTACACCAACGAAGTGTGGGCATACGACCGCGGCCGTAGCGATCTCGCGATGGCTGTCGTTCTGTACACGCTCGTGAAAGCCGGCGACAGATGGTTCATCGGCTTCGCGGTAGCTGTCGCCGGGCTGGACACCTTCTGGGCTTTCACCTGGGGCGCCCACACGCTGAACCCGACGCTCACCATCCTCGGCCCGGTGCCGCTGTACTTGGCGGCGTGGGCACTCGGCGCGTTCTTCCGCACGAAGGAACAACTCGCCGAAGAGGAGCGGTTAAGAGCGGAACTGGCAGCGTCCGAGGAACAGGCCCGCAGTCGCGCGTCAGTCGCCGAAGAGCGCACACGGATCGCGCGCGAGCTTCACGACGTACTCGCACACAGCATGAGCGTGATCGTCCTGAACGCCGAAGGCGCGAAGCTCGCGCGCCACCACGATCCTGACGCTGTCGACCGTACGCTCGACACCATCAGCAAAACCGGCCGCTCCGCGCTCGCCGAACTGCGGCGGCTGTTAGAAGTGATGCATGCTGGCGAACCCGCGCGCGCTCCGCAGCCGACGCTCGACCAATTGCGCACACTCGTCGCACAGTCGGGCCGTGAGGTCACGCTCGAAGTCAACGGCGATATCGCCGACCTGCCCGCCGGCGTCGCGCTGCAGGCGTACCGCATCGTCCAGGAGGCCTTGACCAACATGCTCAAACACGCGCCGCCCGACGCGACCGGCCGGGTCCGGGTCACCTTCGCCGGTCCGGAAATCCATGTCGAGGTCACCAACTCCGGCGGACGGCAGCCCGTCGCGACGGGCCTGCCCGGGTCCGGACGCGGGCTCACCGGCATGGCCCAGCGCGTCGCGATGTACCACGGCAAACTCGAAACCGGCGCGCTGCCGGACGGCGGCTACCGCGTGTCCGCCACGCTGCGGACGGACGCCGCATGACGTCCGTGCTGATCTGCGACGACCAGGAACTGGTGCGCGTCGGGCTGCGGATGATCGTGGACAGCCAGCCCGACCTGGAGGTGGTCGCCGAAGCCGGCGACGGCGCGGAAGCCGTCGAACTCGCCCGCGCGCACCGGCCGGAGCTCGTGCTGATGGACGTCCGGATGCCGGTGCTCGACGGCGTCGCGGCCACCGCGCGGATCTGCGCCGAACTGCCGGACACCTCGGTGCTGGTCATCACGACCTTCGACCTCGACGAGTACGCCTACTCCGCGCTTCGCGCCGGGGCCAGCGGGTTCCTGGTCAAGGACGCGCCGTCGGACGAGATGCTGGTTGCGATCCGCGGCGTGCTGCGCGGCGACGCGATGGTGTCGCCGTCGGTCACGAAACGCCTGCTCGACCGCTACCTCAGCGCACACCGGACGCCGCTGGACGAGCAGAAACTCGCGACGTTGACCGAACGCGAGAAGGACGTGCTCGGCCTGATCGCGCGCGGACTGTCGAACACCGAGATCGCCGGCACGCTGTTCATCGGCGAGACGACGGTGAAGACGCACGTCGGACGGCTGCTGAACAAGCTCGGGCTGCGGGATCGGGTGCACGCCGTCGTGTTCGCGTATGAATCCGGATTGGTACGTCCCGGCGGCTGAATCGGGGCATGCTGGAGCCATGCGTCTCCTCGCGTTGCTCACCTCCGTCCTGCTGCTCGCCGCCTGCTCCGCGGCACCGGCGACCCCAGCGAAGCCGGAGCCGGGCCGGTTCACCGTGCGAGAAGTCGCGGACGGCCTCGAACACGGCTGGGACGTCGCCTTCCTGCCCGACGGTTCGCTGCTCGTGCCGCAGCGCCCCGGCAAGCTCGCGCTGATCCGCGACGGCCGGACGAGCGAAGTGCGCGCCGATTTCTCCGACGTCCTCGTGCAAGGCGAGGGCGGACTCATGGGCCTGGTCCTGGCTGCGGATTTCGCGGCCTCGCGCGAGTTCACCACCTGCCAGACCCACCAGGAAAACGGCCGCGCGGTGGACGTCCGGCTCGTCACCTGGCGGCTCGCCGACGACGGGGCGAGCGCGGCCAAGGTGCGCGACCTCCTGACGGGTCTGCCGGTGAACCCGAGCGGACGGCATTCCGGCTGCCGCCCGACGCTCGCTCCGGACGGCGCGCTGCTCGTCGGCACCGGCGACACCGCGCGGTCCACGGTGGCCCAAGACCGGCACAGCCTCGGCGGCAAGGTGCTGCGGATCGACGCGAAAACCGGGGAACCGTTGCCGGGCAATCCATTCCTGTCCTCCGCCGACCCGAACGAGCGCCGGATCTACACCTACGGCCACCGGAACGTGCAAGGCGTCGCGATCCGGCCGGGCACCGGGCAGGTGGTCACCTCCGAACACGGACCGGCGTTCGACGACGAGGTGAATCTCCTGCGGCCCGGCGGGAATTACGGCTGGGATCCGTCGAAGGGCGGCACCGATCCGAACTACGACGAGAGCGTGCCGATGACCGACACCAAGCGGTTCCCGGACGCGGTTCGTCCACTGTGGACCACCGGCCAGATCACCGAGGCGACCAGCGGCGACGCCTTCCTCACCGGCAAGCAATGGGGCGCGAACGAAGGCGCGCTGGTCGTGGTGGCGTTGAAGGGGCAGAAACTCCTGCTGCTGCACCTGGACGCGGCCGCGAAGGTCACCGGCGTGACGCTGCCAGCGGAATTCAACGACAAATTCGGCCGGTTGCGAGCCGCCCGGAGCGGGCCGGACGGCTCGCTGTACGTGACGACCTCCAACGGCAGCAACGACAAAGTGCTGCGCGTGACCCCGAGCTGACCTCAGCCGACGTACGCGCCGCCGTTCACGTGCACGACCTGGCCGGTGACGTGCCCGGCCTCCGGGGAAGCGAGGAACCGCACTACCTCCGCGACGTCGTCGGGCTTGCCCGCGCGTTTCGTCATCGTGTTCTCGACCAGCCGCTCCTGACGTTCCGCGGAAAGCTTGCCGCGGAAGAATTCGGTGTCCACGATCAACCCCGGCGCGACAATGTTCGCGGTGATCCCGCGCGGTCCGAATTGACGCGCGATTTCGGTATTCCACACTTCCACCGCGGCCTTCGCCCAGCCGTACGATTCGGCTCCGGTGTGCCCGGCGATCGAGCCGATGGTGACGATGCGGCCGTTGTCGGCTAGCCGGTCCCGCAGCGCCGTCGTCACGAACGCCGCACTGAACAGATTCGCGCGAAGGTTGGCCGTCCAGGCAGCGTCGAGCGCTTTCAGGTCCCGGCTGTCCCCATGCTGGAAATTCGTGTTGCCGCCAGCGTTGTTCACCAACACGTCCACCCGTTCGGGCAGCTGGTCGAGCGCCGCCTCGACCGCCTCGGGATCGCTCGCGTCGAAGCTCACCGCACGCGCGCCGAGCAGCGTCGCCGCCTCGGTGAGCACGTCCTCGCGCCGTCCGGTGATCGTGACCCGGTCGCCGGACCGGACCAGCGCCGCGGCGATCGCGTACCCGATTCCGGTGCCGCCCCCGGTGACCACTGCTTCCCTATTCATCCCCACGTCCTTTATTGCTAAAATACTTCCGTGGACGACGGTACCGGCGACGGGGAAAACGCGTCAAGCGACGAGGTGGACGAGATCCAGCGGGCCTGGCTGCGCGAGCGGCCCGGCACGCCGGTGTCGTCCATCGGCGTGATCACGCGGATCTGGCACATCGCGAAACTGCTCGAGGACGACCGGCGCGCGACCATGCTCGAACTCGGCATGGACGCCTCCACCCGCACCCTGCTCAGCACGCTGCGCCGGGCCGGGCCGCCGTACCGGCTCAGCGCGGGCGAACTCGCGAAACGCTGCCGGGTCAGCCCCGGCGCGATTTCGCAGCAAACCGCCCGCGCCGAACGCGACGGCCACGTCCGCCGGATCAAGTCCACTTCGGACCGTCGCGGGGTGTACGTCGAGCTGACCGAAGCCGGGCACGAGCTGATCGAGCGGACCGTCGGCGATCTGCTGGAGCACGAGGAAACCTTGGTGTCCGCGCTGTCCCCGGCACAGCGCGAGCAGCTGGCCGATCTCCTTCGCATCCTGCTCGCGGACCTGGACCGGCGGGCGCGGAGGTAGGGTGGCGGTCATGCCCACCATCGACAAAGTCGCCTGGCTGCACGTGGTCGACGGCAAGCTGCTCGCCGCGCGCTCGGCGGGCAAGGACACCTGGTACCTGCCCGGCGGGAAACGCGAAGAGGGCGAGTCGGACGTCGAAACGCTGGTCCGGGAAATCGCCGAAGAACTGAGCGTGACACTGGACCCGGCTACGGCCCAGCTGGCCGGAACCTGGGAAGCGCAGGCGCACGGCAAAGCGGACGGCGTCGCGGTGCGGATGACCTGCTACACGGCGGAATACACCGGCGAGCTGAAACCGAGCAGCGAGATCGAATCGTTCGGCTGGCTCGTCCACGCCGACCGCGACCGGGTGTCGGCGACGGTCCAGCTGATCCTCGACGACCTGCACGCGCAAGGGAAACTGAGCTGATGCTGCGACTCGGGATCACGGTGCTCGGAGTCGGCGACGTCGAACGCGCGATGCGGTTCTGGTCCGAGGCGCTCGGGCTCGTCGAAGACCCGGAATGGGCGAGCGCGACGTGGCGGACGCTGGCCCAGCCCAATGGTGCGCATGTACTCGGGCTGATGCGAAGCGAATCACCCGCCGAACCCAAGCCTCGGCTGCACCTGGACCTCTACACCGACACCGCGGACGAGCAGCGCGCCGAGGTGGAACGGCTTATCGGACTGGGTGCCCAACGGGTCGACTGGGAGCATTACCCGCCGGAGCCGGATTTCGTGGTCCTCGCCGATCCGGACGGCAACCTGTTCTGCGTAGTGGATCTGAGCAACGCGCCGTCCGGCGGCTGAGCCGTCAGCCGAGCAGCCGGGGTTTGTTTTCCAGGTGGGACAATCCGTTCCAGGCGAGATTCACCAGGTGCGCGGCGACCTCGTCGCGTTTCGGTTTGCGCGCGTCCAGCCACCACTGCCCGGTGAGCGCGACCATGCCGACGAGCGCCTGCGCGTAAAGCGCGGACAGCTTCTCCTCGTACCCGCGCGCGGCGAACTGCTGCGCGAGGATGTGCTCGACCTGGCTGGCGATGTCGTTGAGGACCGTCGAGAAGGTCCCGGTGGAACTGGCGACCGGCGAATCGCGGACGAGAATACGGAAGCCGTCGTGGGAATCCTCGACGTAACTCAGCAACGCGACGGCAGCCTGCTCCAGCATCACTCGAGGATGCCCGCCGTGCAGTGTCGAGATCATCCGGTCGAGCAGCAACTGCGTCTCGCGGTCGACAACGACGGCGTAAATGCCTTCCTTGCCACCGAAATGCTCGTAGACCACCGGTTTGGACACGTTCGCCCGCGCGGCGATCTCCTCGACGGAGGTGCCGTCGAAACCCTTCTCCGCGAACAAAGCGCGTGCCACGTTGAGCAACTGCTGCCTGCGTTCGCTGCCGGTCATGCGCACGCGGGCGACCGGTGCGGCCGGCCGCGCACCGGTGACCGCCGCTTCTCGTTTCGCCCGTCGTCTCCCCGCCATTCGGAGCAGGGTAGTCGTGCGGGGCAATCCCGGTCAGAACCGGGATTGCCACCCGCGACCGTTACTTGGTCTCAGCCGCGATCCGGGCCAGCCGCTGCGGGGTCGGCCAGCGCACGTCGTGCACCCAGCCGAACCTTTCGAAGATCCAGATCAGCCGCGCCGACATGTCGATCTGGCCGCGCTTCACGCCGTGCCGCGCCGAGGTCGGGTCGGCGTGGTGCAGGTTGTGCCACGACTCGCCGAAGGAGAAGATCGCCAGCGGCCAGAAGTTCGCCGAACGGTCGCGCGCGGCGAACGGGCGCTCGCCGATCATGTGGCAGATCGAGTTGACCGACCAGGTCACGTGGTGCAGCACGCAGACGCGGACCAGGCCCGCCCAGAAGAACGCCGTCACCGCGCCCCACAGCGACCACGAGATCAGCCCGCCCAGCAGCGCCGGGCCGAACAGGCTCACCAGCGACCACAGCCAGAACAGGTCGTCGACCTTGCGGATGGCCGGGTCCTTCACCAGATCCGGCGCGAACCGCGCCTGGTTGCTCTGGTCCCGGTCGAACAGCCAGCCCATGTGCGCGTGCCAGAAACCCTTGGCGATGGCCAGCGGAGAGGTGCCGTACGCCCACGGCGAATGCGGGTCGCCGTCGCGATCGGAGAACGCGTGGTGGCGCCGGTGGTCGGCCACCCAGGTGATCACCGGTCCCTGCAACGCGATGCTGCCCGCGATCGCCATCACGACCCGCAGCCACGGCTTCGCCTTGAAGGACCCGTGGGTGAAGTAACGGTGGTAGGCGACGGTGATGCCAAGGCCGCTGATCCCGTAGAACACGACGAACAGCGCGACGTCCAGCCAGGTCAGCCCCCAGCCCCAGGCGAACGGAACCGCGACCAGCAACGCCACGATCGGCAGCAGCACCCCGAAGTACACCGACAGCTGGACGCCGATCGACCGCTGTCCTTCGATGATCGGCTTGGGGCCCTTAGGCGGGTCTCCCGCTGACTGAGAACGATCGAGGGTGGCCGTCATGCGCTCACTTCTTTCCTCTCACAACCCCTTGCGAAGGGTGCCCTTACCTACGGTGTCGTAAGTTACGGTACAGGAGGTTTCCGGCGCTGTGGAGGCCCGAAAAGTCCGATTGCCCGGTGCCCGGGACGGCTCTGTGGCGCACGCCTCCCCCTCCTGGCGCCCCCGTCCTCGATCATCGCTATCCTGACCAGGACCGATCCGCCGTAGTGTAATCGGCAGCACTTCAGATTTTGGTTCTGACAGTTCAGGTTCGAATCCTGGCGGCGGAGCTGCACATCCGGCGAGGGCGATGGGAGTGGGGGCGGCTGAGCGAGCAACCGAGCGACCCCGCGGGCGCCCGTCGCCCGACCCTGGTCGAAATGTCGGACGCGTGGCTGGTGGGGCGCGCGCGGGAGCTCATCGCGGCCGTTCAGCGCCAGGAACACGAAAACCAGCTCGAGATCGTCAAGATCATGGACGAGCTGCTCGACGAAACCCTCCGCAGGGGTGAACCCACGCTCGTCGCCCAGCTGCTGCGGGCGTCCGCCTTCGCCCGGCTCGTCACTCGCGGTCTCGCCGCCGAAGCCGAACCCCGGCTCGACGAAATGCTCGCGCACACCCGGCGGCACGGCCTGTCGCTGCTGCGCGCGGACGCGCACGCGCTGCGCGGGCGCCGGCTGGTGCTCGCCGCGCAGGAGGACGCCGCGCTCACCGAGATCGCCCGCGCGCTGGCGATCCTCGACGATTCCACGATCCCGGACCGCCAGGTCGGCGTCCGCAACTGGAACCGCATGCAGTCGATGGCGCTCATCGACTGCTGGATAGTGCTCAACCAGCTCGGCGTCTACGAGGCCGCCGAGGAGGTGATCGGCCGCGCGCACCAGGCGATCCGGGAAAGCGCGAGCCCGCACGAGATCACCCTGCAGCTGATGAACCGGGTCAAGATGCTGCTCGGCTGGGGCCTCCGGCTCGAACGGATCGAGCAGTACGACGAATCCGCGGAGAAGTTCCGCACCGCAGCGTCGATGGCGGTAGCCGCCGAGGGCCCGTTCGCCGAATCACTGTTCCCGCGCAAAATCGGGGTCTCCGCGGTCGACCAGGTCGGCGTGCTGGCCGCGGCGCTCGCGCTGCACGACCCGTCGGCCGAACACGTCGAACGCCTGCAGGGCATGCATCTCGGCCACCACTACCCGCACGAGCAAGAGCTGGTCGCGATCGCGCTGGCCCGCTGTCTCGACGCGGCCGGCCGCCGCGGCGACGCGCTGCAAGTGCTGCGCGAGTCCCGCGAAGTGCTGGCCAAGGACGTCTCGCAGCCGTCGATGCGGCTCACCCTCTCCCGCGAACTCGCCCGGCTCGACCCGGAAGCCGCGAGCCAGTCGCTAATCGACTACGCGACCGCGCTGGAAACCGAAATGTGGGCGCTGCGCGAATCGCAGATCGCCACGCTGAACGCGCGCCGCGAGCATGAACGGCTTTCCGCCGAGCACGGCGCGATCACCCAGCAAGCACTGCAAGATCCGCTCACCGGCCTGCCGAACCGCCGCGCGCTCGACGAACGGCTGCGCGCGCTGGCGTCGTCGGCGGACGCGCAGCCGCTCGCGGTCGCGCTGGTCGACCTCGACGGGTTCAAGGGCGTCAACGACAAGCAGTCGCACGCCGAAGGCGACAACGTTTTGCGTGTTGTCGCAAGCACTCTGCGCGACGCCTTGCGCGGCGACGACGTGGTGGCCCGCTACGGCGGCGACGAATTCATCGTGTTGCTGCCCGGTGCGCCGGCGTCGGCCGCGAAAATGGCTCTCGGCCGCGCGGCCAAGTCCGTCGCGACGCTGCCGCATCACCTTTCCCACGGTGTGACGTTGTCCATCGGCCTGGTGTCGCTGCGTCCGCAGGAGCGGGCCGAGCAGGTGCTCGCGCGCGCGGACGCGGCGATGTACGAAGCAAAACGCGGCGGAGGCAACCAGGTGGCGTCGGCCAACTCGATGGCTGGCGACGGCACGAGCGGCTGGCCTGGGGAAACCGCTCCGACCGACCCCGCGTGGAGCGCTGAGGACCCCACGTAGGATCGTTGGTGCTCGTCAACGCACCGGTGAATCGTTGGGAGACTCGTGAGCGGCCCGCTGAGCACGCTGATCCTCGCTGCGGGTGAGGGCACCCGCATGCGTTCCTCCACTCCTAAGGTGTTGCACCCGATCGCCGGAAGGCCGCTGGTGGAACACGCTGTGCGCGCCGCCGCCGGCCTCGCGCCGCAGCATCTGGTGGTCGTGATCGGACACGGCCGCGACGCCGTGCGCGCCGAACTCGACCGGGTCGGCGAGGCTCTCGGCCGCGAGGTCGCCACCGCCGTGCAGGAAGAGCAGAAGGGCACCGGGCACGCCGTTTCGTGCGCGCTGGCCGAACTGCCGGAGGGACTCACCGGCACCGTCGTCGTCAGCTACGGCGACGTCCCGCTGCTGGACACCGAAACCCTGGAAGCGTTGCGGGCCGAGCACGTCAAGACGGGCAACGCGGTCACCGTGCTCACCGCCGAGGTCGCCGACCCGACCGGCTACGGCCGCATCGTCCGCGGCGGCGACGGTTCGGTCAGCGCGATCGTCGAGCACAAGGACGCGACGCCGGAGCAGCGGGCGATCACCGAAATCAACTCCGGCGTCTACGCCTTCGACGCGGCGGTGCTGATCGACGGCCTCTCGCGGCTGTCCACCGACAACGCGCAGGGTGAGCTTTACCTCACCGACGTTCTCGGCATCGCGCGCGAGGACGGCAAGGGCGTCGGCGCGCTGGTGGTCGACGACCCGTGGGTCACCGAGGGCGTAAACGACCGCGTGCAGCTTTCGGTGCTCGGCGCCGAGTACAACCGCCGCATCGTGCGCCGCTGGCAGCGCGAAGGCGTCACGGTCACCGATCCGAACACCACCTGGATCGAGGCGGACGTCACGCTGTCCCGTGACGTGGTGATCGAGCCGAACACCCAGCTCAAGGGCCATTGCTCGGTCGGCGAGGGCTCCGTGGTCGGCCCGGACACCACGCTCACCGACGTGCGGATCGGGGCCGGAGCGTCGGTCGTCCGCGTGCACGGTTCGGGCTCTGAGCTGGGCGACGGCGTGAACGTCGGCCCGTACACGTACCTGCGCCCGGGCACGAAGCTCGGGGCGAAGGGCAAGCTGGGCGCGTTCGTGGAGACGAAAAACGCGCAAATCGGCACCGGGACGAAGGTGCCGCATCTCACGTATGTGGGCGACGCGATCGTCGGCGAGCACAGCAACATCGGCTGTTCCAGTGTGTTCGTGAACTACGACGGGGTGAGCAAGCACCAGACCGTCGTCGGTTCGCATGTCCGGCTTGGGGCGGACAACACGCTGGTCGCGCCGGTGCGGATCGGGGACGGCGCTTACAGTGGAGCCGGTGCGGTGATCCGCGACGACGTCCCGCCTGGCTCACTGGCGCTGTCGGCCGGTCCGCAGCGCACCATCGAAGGCTGGGCGGTCCGGCGCAGGCCGGGCACGCCCGCGGCGGAGGCGGCGGAAGCCGCACTCGCCGCCCAGCAGCAGGACACCGTTGTGTCCGAGTCAGCAGCAGGAACCGACGGGGAGTCGCCAGCATGAGTCCGAAGTCAGGTACGCCGAAGAAGAATCTGATGCTCTTCTCCGGCCGTGCGCACCACGAGCTCGCGGAAGAGGTCGCCAAGCACCTCAACGTGACGATCACCCCGCAGACCGCGCACACGTTCGCCAACGGCGAGCTGTTCGTGCGGTTCGAGGAGTCGGTGCGCGGTACCGACGCGTTTGTGATCCAGGCGCACACCACGCCCATCAACGAGTACGTGATGGAGCAGCTGATCATGGTGGACGCGCTCAAGCGCGCGAGCGCCAAGCGGATCACCGTGGTCATGCCGTTCTACCCGTACGCGCGCCAGGACAAGAAGCACAAGGGCCGCGAGCCGATCTCGGCGCGGCTCATCGCGGACCTGTTCAAGACCGCGGGCGCGGACCGGATCATGACGGTCGACCTGCACACCGCGCAGATCCAGGGCTTCTTCGACGGCCCGGTCGACCACCTGATGGCGCAGACCGTGCTCGCCGACCACATCAAGGCGACCTACGGCGACGCGGACATTACGGTTGTCTCCCCGGACTCGGGCCGCGTGCGGCTCGCCGAGAAGTGGGCGCAGCAGCTCGGCGACCGGCCGATCGCGTTCATCCACAAGACCCGGGACCCGGACAAGCCGAACCAGGCCGTGGCCAACCGCGTGGTCGGCAAGGTCGAGGGCAAGCTCTGCGTGCTGATCGACGACATGATCGACACCGGCGGCACGATCGTGAAGGCCACCGAGGCCCTGCTGGAGGAAGGCGCCGCGGACGTAGTCATCGCGACCACGCACGGCATCCTCTCCGACCCGGCCACCGAGCGCCTCTCGCAGTGCAAGGCGCGCGAGGTCATCGTGACGAACTCGCTGCCGATCCCGGAAGAGAAGCACTTCCCGGGCCTGACAGTGCTGTCCATCGCACCGATGCTCGCGGAGGCGATCCAGCAGGTCTTCGAGGACGGTTCCGTCACGTCGCTCTTCGACGGCAACGCCTGAGCCTTGCTCTTCTGAACTGAACTGAACGACACGGCCCGGGGTGGGCGGTGCGGCCTGAGGTGGGCCGCATCGGCTGGCCCCGGGCCGTGTCGTTTGGGCGCTCGCCGGTGCTTGGCTGAATCGCTCTGCCGAGCGGCCGGGCCGCACCCGCGCGGTACGACTAGCCACGGGATCCGCGGCCCTTGGCACGGGGCAGCGCTGTTCGTCCCAGGTTGCGTCGAGGGCGGAACGGCTCGGCGGTGGCAGAAGCACCACGCATCGGGAGGCGGTCCACCCAGGTCGTGTCTTCCAGCCCGGGCGCGCTCGACGGCTCGAGCCGTCGATCACCCGGCTCGAATCGCGCAGTCATCCAGCCCAGGCCAGATCGCCGCTTAGACCCGGCCTCGCCACTCAACCGAGCTGCAGCGCTGCTCGGCCGCATCGCCAACCGCGTCGCCCGGACCGACCACGTCGCCGCCTCGACCTAGCCGCGGCTCAGCTCGTCCTAGTCACGCCGCCGCCTTGGCCCGGCCCCGCCACCACCCACCAACCGCACCCCTCCCTTCAACTCCGCACCACTCACCCAGCGAACCCCAAACCCCTCAAGCCTCGCCCATATCCGCCGACAACCACCTCTCCGGGCGCATATGGATCGCCATGTGCTCCCCCAGTTGCGTCCGCTCGAACTCCACATACCCCGCCACCTTGTCCTCCGGCAGGTACCGCGAAGCCATCTCCCACGTCAGCTCATGACTGCCCGGCCGCGTCCGCACCACCGGGCCCTCCACCGACACGTACCGGACCGTCGGCTCGACCCGTTGCACCATCAGGCTGAATCGACCGGCCGCCTCGATCGCCTTCGCCTTGCGTGATTCCGGTGGCGTGATCACCCACAGCTCGCCACCCGGCGTGTACTGGTACCAGATCGGCACCGTGAGGGGCGCGCGGTCCGGGCGCTCGACCACCGAGAGCGCGCCGATGTGCGGTTCGGCCAGAAACTGTTCCCGTTCTTCCTTCGACAACACCATGCCCCCGAAGCTAACGAGGGGGTACGACAAAAACGGGTTCCGCCGGGGGCGAAAACCAGTGCATCACCCGTCCGGGACTGGCTAGCGTCCAAGCCATGGGGAACTTCGAATTCGGCGTCAGCCTGCGGCTCACCGCCAACGGGACTGAGTGGACCGAAAAATGCCGGCGCGCCGAGGAGCTCGGCTACGACCATCTGACGGTGCCCGACCATCTCGGGCCGGGGCGGTTGTCGCCGTTTCCCGCGCTCACGGCCGCGGCCGCGGTGACCGAGCGGGTGCGGGTCGGCACGTTGGTGTCCAATGTGCCCTTCTACAACCTCGCGCTCTTCGCCCGCGACGTCGCCACTACCAACAAACTCACCGAGGGTCGCTTCGAACTCGGGCTCGGCTCGGGCCATATGAAGCACGAGTTCGACGACGCCGGGCTGCCGTGGCGCAAAGCCGCCGATCGGATCGCGTACCTCACCGAAGGTCTCGACGAGTTGCGCACGCGCGTCGAGGACGAGGGCGGTATGCCGAAGCTGTTGATCGCGGGCAACAGCGACGGCGTGCTGAAGCTCGCGGCGGAGCAGGCGGACATCGTCGGGTTCGCTGGTCTTCGCCAGGATCGCGGCCGTCCGCCGGGCACGTTCGTGCTCGACAACGACGTGGCGCTGGACGAGCGCGTCGCGTATTTCCGTTCCCTGGCAGGGGATCGCGAGATCGACTACAACATGCTGATCCAGCGCGTGGTGGTCACCGAGAACCGTCGCGAGGCCGCTGCGGAATGGCACGCCGAGACTGAGGAACGCAGCGCGGCGGACGTCGACGAGTTGCTGAGGGCACCGCAGCTTCTCTTCGGCACAGTGGACGAAATGGTGCAGCAGCTGATCGGCCAGCGCGAGCGGTATGGCTTCTCCTACTTCACCGTGTTCGAGGCGATGATGGAGACTTTCGCTCCGGTGGTGGCTGAACTGCGGGGTCGCTAGCCGCCGCCTGCACTTTCGCGACGGCGTCTCCGGCGATGAGCGTAAGCACCCGGCTGAGGAGACCGTCCGGCACGGCTTCGTCGTCGATGTCGGCTTCCACGGCCAAACCGTTGCTCAGCGCGAGCAGCACGACGGCGAATTCCTCGGCGGGCAAAGGAAGTTCGAGGTCCAAGCCCTCGGCGAGCCGGTTCAAGGCGCGCGCGATCGTGTCGCGAACCTCCCGGCGGCGCTGGCGCAATGCGTCGCGCCGCCGGTCGTCGTGGTGCGCCATCGCGAAAAACTCGGCCAGCAACCGGTGCCACACCGCGTCGGCGCGCATTTCGTACATCAGCACCGCGGCGACGTTCGCCAGCCCGGAGCCGCCGTCGCCTGCTTCGGCGAAACTCGCCAGGCTCGCCTCGAGCCGGTGCGCGGCGTGCTCTTCCATCAACGCCAGCACCAGCTCGTCTTTCGACGCGAAATTCGAGTAGACCGCGCCTTTCGTCAACCCGGCCGCCGCGGCCACCTCGGTCAGTTTCGTCGCGGCGATGCCCTGTTCTCCGAACACGGCGAAAGCCGCGTCGAGAATGCGCCGCCGGGTCTCCGCCCGCGTCGGCCGCGTCCGGCCGGTCATCGGCTTCTCCCTCATCCGGGGGTTGACACTGCCTCAGCCCGCTCAATACTTTCAGGTATCCAATACCCACGGGTATCCACTGTCAAGGACGACAGGGAAGGACCGCTCCGATGAGGTTGCGCATCGTCCTGGCCGCCGCGGCATTGCTGACCGCCGCGTTCGCCGCTCCAGCCACCGCCGCCACGTCCGGTGGCGTCAACGATCCAGCGTGCCGGCCGAGTTCGGCGCATCCGCGCCCGGTGGTATTCCTGCACGGACTCGGCGCGACGTCCTATGAGGACTTGAATTTCCTCCAGGACCACGTCGCGGCCAAGGGATACTGCACCTTTAGCAGAACCTACGGCGCGTATTCGCAATTCCCGGTCGTCGGCGGACTTCGCCCGATCGCGGACTCCGCAACGGAAATCAAGCAGTTCATCGGCGAAGTACTGGCGGAAACCGGTGCGGCGCAAGTGGATCTGGTCGGCCACTCCGAGGGCGGATTCCAGACCCTGTACGTCACGAAGACCCAAGGCATCGCGGACCGGATCGGCTCCGTGGTCGCGATCGCGCCGCCCGTGCACGGCACCACGTTCGCCAATCTGACAAAACTGGCCTATCTGCTGGGGATTCGCGACGAGGTCGGCAAGGCGCTCACCGCGTTCGGCTGCCCGGCTTGCGACAACCTGATCACCGACGGCAGCGCGGTCCAGACGCTCACGAACGGTCCCATCGCGCAGCCCGGCGTCCGCTACACGGTGCTCACCTCGCGCTTCGACGAGTTGGTCACGCCCACCGAAACGTCTTTCGTGCGGGAACCGGGCGTCACGAACGAGTACGTCCAGGACACCTGCCCGTTCGACCCGGTCGGGCACATCGGCGAGGCCTACGACCTCAACGTGTGGAACCTGGTCACCAACGCGCTCGACCCGGCGCACGCCGCGAAATTCGTGTGCACCGCGGGATCTCCCGGCTGAGGCGCCCCGGCGGTGCCCGCGCAAGCGAGCACCGCCGGGTTCCGCCCTCAGTACGCCAGGGTGAACCGGGAACGCGAGTGCTTCGGCTCCTCGATCTCGTCCAGGAACGCGATCGCCAGGTCCGCGCCGCTGATGTGCGACCGGCCGTCGGCGTCGCTGACCAGCACGTCGCCGCCAAGGCGGAACTTGCCGGTGCGCTCGCCGGGGATCCACGAACCGAACTCGGCCGCCGGGCTCACGTAGAACCAGTCGATGTCGTCCGGAAGCTCGCGCAGGGCCTCCAGGACGAGGACGTGGCTGCCCGCTTCCGGCTTGTACTCCTCCGGGAACTCCGGAGTATCGATCACGCGCGGGCCGTCCTCGCTGACGCGCAGCGAACCGGCGCCGCCGACGAACGCCAGCCGCGCGCCGTTCGCGCGAGCCGCGTCGACCAGCTTCGGCAGGGCGTCCACCAGGCGGCGGCCCTCGTCGTCCGCGCGGCCCGGAGTCGCGACCACGAGCACGTCGGCGCCCTTGGCCACCGAAGCGACGAATTCCGCGTCATGAATCGACCCCGACCGCGCTTCGACCTCGGCAGGCAGCCCCTCGGCCTTGCGCGCGACTCCGGTCACGGAGTGCCCGCGCCGCAGCGCCTCGTCGGTGATCCGGCCGCCGGCGAATCCCGTTGCGCCGAACACCACCAGCTTGCTCATTGCCGCTCCTCGAAAAAGTCCGTCTCAACACTCTCGACCCGGCCGATGGTAAGGACGGGTCTTCGGCTACTTCAACGGAAGAAACGCACCTCGAGGTGAGCGTGCAGGTCAGCCGCCGAGCGCGGCGAAAGCGGTGGCCAGCTTGGCCTTCACCGCGTTCGCGTCGAGCGGCGAGCGCACCTCGGCGACCGCCGTCGGCTTCGCCAGCACCTGGTAGCTCGCGGTGCGGTTGGGCAGGGTGAACTTGACCGAACAGGACATCGTGATGGTCGCGTCGGCGGCGGCGTCGCCCTCCGTGGCACAGCTTTGCGAGCCGAGCGTGTCCGCGCTGATTTCCACCGAAAGCTTGATGTGCACGTTCGGTTTCGAACCCGGCTGATTGCCGACGACGCTGTTCGAAACGTCCACTGTGGTCTTGCAGGAACCGACGTAGTCCTGGCAGTCGAGTTTGTCGTTGAGCACCGTCACGCTCGCCTGCGCGAGCCCGTCGAACGGCTGCCCGATCGCGTCGACCGCGCCGTTGAAATCATTGTGGAACTGCTTGATCTCGGCCTCGCTGAGCGGCCGGACGCGGAACGCCGCACCCAGCTTCGGGCCGCCGCGCGGGTCGAGCAGCGCCGGGGCGAACCCGGTGACCCGGTGCGGTTCGGCGGTGGTCACCTGCAGCGCGCCGCCGAGGTCGTACACCTCGGTGCCGTCGGGAAGCTTCTGCTTCCGCGGAGCGCCGGAGCCAAGTCCGCCGAGCGCCTTGCGCAGTTCGCCGGCGAGCTTCGGCGGGGCCATCCGCGCGGCCGGGTCGAGCGGCAGTTCACTGCCGACGGTGTGCACCCATCCGCCGCCGAACTGGGTGCTGTTCTCTTCCAGGCCGTGCGACTTCCAGTAGTCCGCGTCGGCCGCCAGGTACAGCTGCCCGTCCGGCTCGGTGATCCGCACCGGCTTGCCTTCCAGCGGCAGCGCGCCGAAGCCGTTGCCGTCGCGCGCGACGCGGTAGGTCAGCGTCGCCGGAGTACCGGCCCCGTCTTTCACCGTCGCGTCGTACTGCAGCGCCGGCGCTTGCTCCAAGGCCTGCAGTGCGGCGTCGATCGCCGTCTGTTGCTGTGCACGCTGCGTAGCCAGCTGCCGGTCGGCATCGGACAGTCCCGCCGTGCCGGTCACCGCGACCTGGCAGCCCGCGAGAAGCCCACCAAGCAGCACCAGTGCTGTCGCAGTCCATCGAGCCCGCATGTCGGCCGCCCCTCTTTCCGCGGGAATCATGCCACCCCCGCGAATCGGGGTGCGGGACGGGAATTGTGTCGTCACCCACCCACGCGGGGGACAGCGGGCCGACCCGGTGCGCGGTCTCGCGGACCGGCTGGTTTACACTTCTCGGGTTGTCTCGGCGAGGCGGGTGCGCCTGTAGGTGCCCGGCGTGATCGACGCGGCGGCTCGAGAAGCCCCGTGGTCACTTCACGCCCGCAATCTCGCCGCCGTGCGCAACCGCCCCCGAGCAGAGATCGACGATCCCGCCGCCCCCTGCCGCACGTCGTGTGATTGAAGGAGTGCTACACCGTGTCCGAGGTACGTCTTTCCGTCGAACCGCGCACCGAGTTCGGAAAGGGTGCCGCCCGCCGCACCCGTCGCGCCGGCAAAATCCCCGCGGTGCTCTACGGGCACGGCTCGGACCCGCGGCACTTCGCGCTGCCGGCCATCGAGTTCGCCCGCGTCGTGCGCGAGAACGGCGCCAACGCCGTCATCACGCTCGACCTGCAGGGCGCCGAGGAGCTGGCGCTGACCAAGACCATCGTGGTCCACCCGCTCAAGAACTACATCGAGCACGTCGACCTGCTGGTCGTCAAGCGCGGCGAGAAGGTCACCGTCGACGTCCCGGTCGTCGTCACCGGCACCGCGGCCCCGGCCACCCTGGTCGCCCAGGACCTCGACACCATCCAGGTCGAGGTCGAGGCGCTGCACATCCCGGAGCAGTTCGAGGTCTCCGTCGAGGGCGTCGAGGCGGGCACCCAGATCACCGCGGGCCAGGTCTCCCTGCCCTCGGGCGCCGAGCTGGTCACCGACCCCGAGGCGCTGGTCGTCGCCGTCAACGAGGCCCCGCGCGGCACCGCTGACGAGGACGCCGAAGCCGAGGAAGCCGCTGCCGAAGCGGCCGAATAAACTCCTCTTCGTGAGTGAAGACCTGCCCGGGGCCGGCGAGCTGATTCTGCTCGCCGGCCTTGGCAATCCCGGGCCGCAATACGCCGGAAACCGGCACAACGTCGGGTTCATGGTGCTCGACGAGCTGGCCGGCCGGATCGGCGGGAAGTTCAAGGCCCACCGCAGCGGGGCCGAGGTGCTCGAGGGCAGGCTCGCGGGGTCCCGCGTAGCGCTGGTGAAGCCGAGGTCGTTCATGAACCTCTCCGGCGGACCAGTGGTCGGCGCGGCCCGGTTCTTCAAGGTCCCGCCCTCCGGTGTCGTCGTGGTCCACGACGAACTGGACGTCGATTTCGGCGCGCTGAAACTCAAGCTCGGCGGCGGCGACAACGGCCACAACGGACTGCGATCCATCACCAAATCGCTCGGCACGCGCGACTACTACCGCGTGCGCTTCGGCATCGGGCGACCGCCAGGACGACAGGATCCGGCGGATTTCGTGCTGAAAGATTTCTCGACGGTCGAGCGCAAGGAGCTCCCGTTCGAGATCGACCGGTGCGCGGACGCCACCGAGGCGTTGATTTCGCAAGGCCTGGCCGCCGCGCAGAACGCTTTCCACGCCGCCTGAGCCTTTTGTCTCTTTTCTCCCTGGTGCGGCATTGAGATCTGGCACCACCGTTGTGCGTGTGGGTGAGCCGCAGTGCCCGTCCGTAATGAATTTCTCACTCGATGGGCGGCTTCTGGACCCCTGATCGAGTCGTCCGGGCAGGCTCGGCCTTCCCGGGGTGGCGGCGACCGGTTAGGACGGGAGCAGGAGTTCTGCACTGCCCCGACCCTGAATCGGAGAATGATCCATGCCGTTTACCGCCGATGATCTCGCTGAGGTCGCTTTCGGTAACGCCCCGATCGGCCGCCGCGGCTACGCCAAGCAGGAGGTCGACGACTTCGTGCGGCGGATCGCCAAGACGCTGGCCGACGAGGACGATCTCACCGCGGCCGAGGTCCACCACGTGCTGTTCTCCAAGCCGTTGATCGGCAAGCGAGGCTACGACGAACGCGAGGTCGACGAGTTCCTAGACGAGGTGGAAACCCAACTGGCCGAACGGTCCGGAAGGAAGGTCCCGCTGATCCCGGGAACCCGAGCCGCCGGAGAAGCCGGAGCATCCTGGCCGGTCGTAGCCGAAGCCCCAGTCGAAAAACTACCCGGCCGCTAACCCACCGGCCCCACCCACAACCGCAGCCCGCGCACCTCACTCACCAGCGCAGCCACACCCGGCCCTGCACCCCGATACGAAGCCTTCCCTGCGGTTCGGGGGTGCTTGTCAAGGCATCTTTCCCCCCCCTCCCACCACCCCCCCCCCCCCCCCCCCCCCCCCCCCTCGCTCCTC
>NZ_JBVJOE010000002.1:0-11150 GCF_055583325.1 Amycolatopsis sp. NPDC104775 | reverse complement strand
AGGCATCTTTACCGCCTTGACAAGCACCCCCGAACCGTCAGCACAATCAGCTTCGGGGTGCCCCACGCAACCACCCCCGGCGCAATGTCGCCCCCCAGGGCGACGAGCCGCCCCCACTCACCCTTCCGCGTTCTTCGCGATCTTCTCCGCATACTGCACCGCAGTAGCCGCCCGCTTCACCTTCCCTGACGGAGTCTTAGGCAGACTCCCAGCCGGAAGCACCACAACCGCGAACGGCCGCATATCCACCGCATCCCGAACCCGCGCAGCGATCTCCTTCGCCAGCCGGTTCTCCTCCGCGGCATCCCCGGCCAGCTTGGACTCCACCACCACCGCGAAGCGTTCCCGCCGACTCCCCGCATCCAGCCGAACCGCGACGGCGTTCCCAGCCCGCACACCCTCAACCGAACCCGCAGCACGCTCAATATCGGTCGGGTACAAATTCCGCCCGCCCATAATGATGACGTCCTTGCGCCGCCCACAGATCACGATCTGCCCGTCGACCAGATACCCCAGGTCACCGGTCTTCATCCACCCATCGCGATCCTGGGTATCCAGCGGCCCGTCGACAGTCAGATACCCCGGCGTCACAGCCTCCCCACGCAGGCGGATCTCCCCAACCTGACGTTCGCCCAGCACAGCACCGGATTCATCGACAATATCCGCTTCCAACCCGTCCAGCGGACGGCCGAGCAAGGCGAACGAACGCACCTCATCCGTACCCCGCCGAGGATCGCCCTCAGGCACCGGCACCGCCCGGTTGTCCGCCTCAAGAGCGTCGGCCTCGACAACATCCAACGTGAGCCCAGTGAACAACGGCGCGAACGAGACGGCCAGCGTCGCCTCCGCCATGCCGTAAGCAGGGAACACGCACTCGGGCGGCATCTTGAACCGTTTCCCGGCGTCCACAAAGGTCTGGACGGCCGTCTCGTCGATCGGCTCCGCCCCGTTGAGGGCGATGCGCAGCTTCGACAGGTCGTAAGCGTGGTCGTCCTCGACGCGGGCCATGCGTTTGCCGACGATGGCGTACGCGAAGTTCGGCGCGGCCGTCGTGGTGCCGCCGTATTTGCTGATCAGCTCCGGCCAGATCAACGGTCCGGTGAGGAATTCGACCGGGGTGATCTTGATCAGCTCGACGCCGAACGTCATGGGCACGGTCAGGAAGCCGACCATGCCCATGTCGTGGAAGGTCGGCAGCCACGACACCATCACGTCGGTGTCGAACTCGAACTCGGCGCGATCCACCATCGCCTTGACGTTGGTGTACAGGTTGCCGTAGGTGATCCGGACGGCCTTCGGCTCCGCGGTGGACCCGCTGGTCAGCTGCAGCAGCGCGGTGTCGCCCTCGGCGGTCGGCACGATCTCGGCCAGCGGTTCGGCGTCGGCCAGTTCGGAGATCAGCCGGTAGCTGATGCCCTTGCCCTCCAGCACCGGGGCCAGCTGGTCGAACGGTTCGCCGAGCACGACCAGTTCGGCCCCGATCATCTCGAGCACCTTCACCGTGTCCTCGGCCCATTCGGCGAGGTCGGTGCGCGGCGTCGGCTGGTGCAGCATCGTCACGCTGCCGCCGGTGAGCCACACCGCCTGCACAGTCGGCGCGATGAGCACCGGTGCGGCAGCTAGCACCGCCACCGCGCTCCCGGGCGCCAGTCCCCCGTTGACCAGCCCGCCCGCGATCCGGCGCGCTTCGTCGTGCACCTGCGCCCAGGTCCGGCGCACCGGCTCCTTGGGCTCGCCGGTCACCATGCCGCGCCGTTGCCCCCGGTCCGCCGCAGTCCCGACGAGTGTGTCCACAAACCGACTCATGTGCGTCAGATTACTGTCCGGTTTTTCCGGCGTCGCCGCGGCGGCGTGAACAGCCGATGACCGGTGCCGGACGCGGCGTCACTCGGCGAGTTCGGAGGTCTCCAGCCACCGCGCCTCGACGTCGTCCTTCTCCGCCAGGACGGCTTTCAGCTCGGTGTTGAGCTCGATCAGCTTCTCCGGATCGGTCGCCGCCTCCGCGAGTGCCGAGTGCAGCTTCTCCTCCCGTTTCGCGAGCTGGTCCAGTTTCCGTTCCAAGCGGCCCAATTCCTTTTGCGCCGCACGGGTTTCCGCCGCGCTGCGCTTGGCCTCGGTCTTCTCCGCCGGGGGTGCCTCGCGCCGCGGCGCGGCCTCCTTCGCGCGGGCGCGGCGCTGCAGGTACTCCTCGATCCCGCCCGGCAGGTGAGTGACCTTGCCGTCGCCGAGAAGCGCGTACGTGGCGTCGCAGACCCGCTCGACCAGGTACCGGTCGTGCGAGACCACCACCATCGTGCCCGGCCAGCCGTCGAGCAGGTCTTCGAGCTGCTGCAGGGTGTCGATGTCCAGGTCGTTCGTCGGTTCGTCCAGCAGCAGCACGTTCGGCTCGGCCATCAGCAGGCGGCACAGCTGCAGCCGGCGGCGTTCGCCACCGGAGAGGTCGCCGACCGGCGTCCACTGCCGTGCGGCGGGGAAGCCGAGCTTCTCCCCGAGCTGCGAGGCGGTCATCTCCTGCTTGCCGAACACGACGCGGCCGGAAATCTGCTCGATCGCTTGCAGCACCCGGAGATCGCCGGGCAGGTCGTCGAGTTCCTGGCGCAGGTGCGCGAGCGCGACCGTCTTGCCCTGCACCCGGCGTCCGGTGGACGATTCGACATCACCGCCGAGCAGTTTCAGCAGCGTGGTCTTGCCGGAGCCGTTCACGCCGACGAGACCGATCCGGTCGCCCGGGCCGATCCGCCACGTGACGTGGTCGAGCAGCGTCCGGTCGCCGACTGCGAGCGAAACGTCTTCCAGCTCCAGCACCGTCTTGCCGAGCCGGCGTTTCGCGAACGCCATCAGCTCCACGGAATCGCGCGGCGGCGGCACGTCGGCGATCAGCGCTTCGGCGGCCTCGACGCGGTAGCGCGGCTTCGAGGAACGCGCCTGCGGACCGCGCCGCAGCCACGCCAATTCCTTGCGCGCCAGGTTCTGCCGCTTCTCCTCCGCGGTCGCGGCGAGGCGGGCGCGTTCGGCGCGCGCGAAAATCCAGTCGGCGTAACCGCCTTCGTACTGCTCGACCCGGCCGTTCGCGACCTCCCAGGTGAGGCTCGCGACGGTGTCGAGGAACCACCGGTCGTGGGTCACGACCACGACCGCGATCCGGCGGCCCAGCAGATGATCGGCGAGCCAGCGGACGCCTTCGACGTCAAGGTGGTTAGTGGGCTCGTCCAGGACCACCAGGTCCAGTTCACCGGTCAGCGCGGCGGCCAGCGCGACGCGGCGGCGTTCGCCACCGGACAGGTTCGCGGTCGGGGTGTCGAGGCCGATCGCGGTGATGCCGAGACCGTCCACAATAGACCGGACGCGGGCGTCGGCGGCCCATTCGTGCTCGGCTCCGTAGCGCTCCAGCACCACATCGCCGACCGTGCTGCCGGTCGGCAGTTCGGTGCGCTGGGTGACGACGGCCATCCGCAGGCCGCGCACCTGGCTCACCCGGCCGGAATCCGGCTCGCTCAGTCCGGAAAGGACTTCGAGCAGCGTGGTCTTGCCGCCGCCGTTGAGCCCGACGACGCCGATCCGCTGCCCCTCGGCGACGCCGAGGGAAACGTTGTCCAGCAACGGCTTCACGCCGTAGGACTTGCTCACCGATTCCAGGTTGACCAGGTTGGCCATCCGGATCCTTTCCACTGTGGACTATTGAGACGAAGTTTCACGCGTGCACGCGCGGCGGGGCGTTGCGCGGCGCGTCGTCGCCGCCGACCACCCGCGCGCCGGGCACCGGGCCGTGCGCGACCCGCACCGTCCGGCACACTCCCGCGCCGGACAGCTCAGCGGCCACCTCGACCGCGGTTTCCGCGTCGGAGCACAGGAACGCGCACGTCGGCCCGGAGCCGGACACGCATCCGGCCAGGGCACCCGCGTTCACCCCGGCGCGCAGCGTGCGGCGCAGACCAGGCCGCAGCGACACCGCGGCCGCTTGCAAATCATTGCCCAGCAACAGGGCGAGCTGGCGAGGATCCCCCGACGCGAGCGCTTCCACGACCGGCGTGTGCGACCCGATCCGCGGCGGTTTGCCGTCCGCGCGCAACCGGTCGAGTTCGCCGAACACCTTGGGCGTGGACAGGCCTTCCTCGTCGAAGGCCAGCACCCAATGGAACGTATGCCGGGCGAGCACCGGCACGAGCTGCTCGCCGCGGCCGGTGCCGAGCGCGGTGCCGCCATACAGCGCGAAGGGCACGTCGCTGCCGAGGCGTCCGGCGATGGTGGCCAGCTCGTCACGCGTGATGTCGAGCTTCCACAGCGACGAAAGCCCGACCAGCGCCGCCGCCGCGTCCGCGCTCCCGCCCGCCATGCCGCCCGCGACTGGAATGCCCTTGCGCAGCACGATTCGCACCTTCGGCATCTCGGCGTCCGGTCGTCCGGCGTAGGCAGCCAGCTCGCGCGCCGCGCGCCAGGCGAGGTTGGCGCCGTCGGTGGGCACGGTGCGCTCCCCCTCGCCGTACACCTCGAGCCCAGGCTCGTCGGTGGCCGCGACGGTCACCTCGTCGGTGAGCGAAAGCGCCTGGAAGACGGTGACCAGCTCGTGGAATCCGTCCGCCCGCAGGTCGCCGACGGCCAGGTGCAGGTTGACCTTGGCCGGGACCCGGACGGTGACTGGTGGTGGAACGACGGCGAGCACCCGTCCAGCCTACGTGGCTGCCGCGGACCAGGTCCCGCCAGGAGAAAACGTTGGCACGGAAGTTCCCCCAGTCGTCGTTCCGGATTGGCCAGACGGGCTAATTTGGAATTACTTTGTAACTATGCGCCCGCCCGAGGTCAACCTGTCCGAGCTGTCCCTGCACCCGCGCCGGGTCACCGACCAGCTCGAACGTTCGCCGAGCCGGGCGGTCCGGATTCGCCGCCGGGAGAAGGACAAGCCGGACCTGGTGCTGCTCACCGCCGAGCGCGCCGAGCAGTCGGCAGCTGGTTTTTCCGTAGCCGTCACGCTTCTCGCGGAGTTGATGCGCCGCGGCTCCGAGTCGGTCGCGCTGGCCGCCGAGGCCCTGCCCGCCGCGTTCCCGTGGGCGCGATACCTGTCCCCGGAAGAGGTGCGGACGCTCGTCGGCGAACTGGTCGAAACCCTGGAGCGAGCCGATTCCCTGGGCAACCCGGTGCCGTTCGCCACCCTCGTGGCGAAGTGGAAGCAGATCGCCGAGGCGCACGTGGATCCGGCAGTGGCGGAGATCCTGCGCCGGAACGACCACAATGGACAGACTTCAGGACACTAGTCCTAAAGCTTTGACCGAGTGACCTGATTTCTCGGGCACCGCGTCCCGCGGAGACGGCGAGGGCCGCCCCAACCGAATGGGACGGCCCTCGAAAACGGTTCAGCGAAAGGAACTCAGGCAGCGACGACGCTCTGCGGACCGCGAGCCGGCTGGCTCACGTGCGCGCCCCGGTCGGAGATCCAGGACAGCGCGGCGTCGGCCCGCTCGCCGCGGACGCCGAGGCGGAACCGGGCGATCGGGGTGTCCCCGATGCGGGTGAGGCCGCCGCCGATGGTGGCGAGTTCCACGTCGAAGCGGCTGGCCGCCTCGGGCAGCAGGGCGCCCACCGACGCGAAACCGATCAGCACGACGTCGACCGCGCGGTCGTACTTCGCGGACTGGGCGCGCGAGGTCTCGATCGACGGCAGCACCGCCTGCGCGGTCCAGCTGTCCGGCGTCGAAATCAGGTCGAGCACCGTGCCGCGCTCGACGATCGCGCCGTTGTCGAGCACCGCGACGTCGTCGCAGACCCGGCGGACGACGTCCGCGTCCGGCGTGGTGACGACGACCGTCACGCCCAGCTCGGCCCGCGCCCGGTCGAGCACGGCGAGCACCGCGCCGGCGTCCTCGGCCGCGACCCCGGCGGTCGGGTCGTCGGCGAGCAGCACGGCCGGTCCGGCGGCGAGCGCCTTGGCGACCGCGACCCGGCGGAGCTGGCCGTCGGTGAGTTCTTCCGGCTTCTGCGCGGCGCGGGCGGTGAGGCCGACCAGGTCGAGCAGCGAGCCGACCCGGCTGCGGCGCTGCGGGCCGTCGACGCCGAGCTGCTCCAGCGGGCTGGCGATGTTGCCGGCGATGGTGCGCTCGGCGATCAGCTCCGGCTTGGTCCCGACGACGCCCAGCTGGCGGCGGATCTCCCGCAGCCGCTTGCCGTCGAGCGTCGCGGTGTTGAGGCCGTCGAGCCGCACGACCCCGCGGTCGGGACGCTCCTGCAGCGCGATGCAGCGGGCGAGGGTCGACTTGCCGGAACCGGACGGGCCGACGATTCCGAACAGCGAACCGGCCTGCACGTCAACGCTCACATCGCGCAGCGCGGCGACACGATTTCCGTGGAAGGGAAAGGACTTGGACACGTTTTCGACAGTGATCACGAAAGGGCTCCAGGCAAACGAGGCGCAGCGCCGATTCCGGGCGCGCCAGGCGTCATCGAATTACCGTCCACAGTGGACGGCGCAAGAAACTGCGGAAAAAACGATCAGGCGATGACCATGGAGCGTCGACACGCACATACCGAGCGGCGACCTTCGTCGACTACGCGCCGGCGGGTCAGCAGGAGCGGGCGGGTGACCCTCTTCATCGAAAACAGCCTCCATCGGTCCTGGCGGTAGCACCTGCCCTGCGGAGGGTGGTTGCTGCGACTTCGGCGAGCCAGGTCTCTCAGTCGCTCGGGATGGACGCTTGTGAGTAAAGCCGATCCCATTGGCTGAACGCAAGCGCGTTGGTGCAGATCACACGTCTGGAGGTGCCCGCATACCGGAACGCGGCGTCCAGGATCCGCGACCCCGGTACTTCGGTCGCCGAACAGTGCCTCGACCTGGGAACTAGACGCGAAGGACACCGGCGGCGAACACGTTCGTTCCACTGTGGACGATCAAGGATCTTTGTGGAACAAGAGTTTTCCCGTTGTCAAGTTGGGGCGGCTACCGAGGCCGGACTCGCGTGCGGCAGCGTCCGCGACGGGGTGGAGATTGTCCGCTGAGCGAAGCACCTTCGGTTGGCGCAGCCGAACAATCCAGGCCGCGGAGCAATCCGGCTCCCCCGAATGCCGAGCCGCTCACCACGCGGATACGACCGCCTCAACCGCACTCACGCGATGACCGAGAGTAGCCAGCTGGCCGGGAATGCCCACGATCAGCGACCGCGCAAGATCATCGACCGAATCGACGAAACTAGTGCGCCACAGTCGGAATACCCGGCACACCGCCGCCGTTGGACGTCGCAAAGCGAGTGCCGCGGGAGGGGGTCAGGTTCCGGCAGCCGCGATCCGCGCGAACGCGTGCACGTCCAACTGCTCCCCACGCGTCTTCGGGTCGATCCCCGCCTCGGCGAGCAATTCACCAGCCCGCTCGGCCGAGCCGGCCCATCCCGCCAGCGCCGCCCGCAAAGTCTTGCGCCGCTGCGAGAACGCCGCGTCCACGACGGAGAACAACCGCGCCCGATCCACCCCGGACACCGGGTCAGTCCGGGTGAACGACACCAGCGCGGAATCGACGTTCGGCACCGGCCAGAACACCGCGCGCGGCACCGCGGCCACCTTCCGTGCCGGGCCATACCAGGCGAGTTTCACACTCGGCACGCCGTATGTGCGGCTGCCCGGCCCGGCCGCCATCCGGTCGGCGACCTCGGTCTGGACCATTACGAGCCCACTGCGCAGCGACGGCAGCTCGGCCAGCAGGTGCAGCACCACCGGCACCGCGACGTTGTACGGCAGGTTCGCCACGATCGACACCGGCTCAGCCGGGAGGTCGGCGGCCCGCACCCGCAGCGCGTCGGCTCCGACGACAGTCAGCCGATCCGCTGCCTCCGGCGCGCGCTCAGCCACCGTGCGCGGCAGGCGGGCGGCCAGCACCGGATCGATCTCCACGGCGACGACCTGAGCGCCCGCGGCGAGCAGCCCCAGCGTCAGCGACCCGAGTCCGGGCCCGACCTCCAGCACCACGTCCCCCGGTGCCACGCCGCCGAGCTCGACGATGCGGCGGACCGTGTTGGGGTCGTGCACGAAGTTCTGCCCGAGCTTCTTCGTGGGCCGGACGTCGAGTTCGTCGGCCAGCCCGCGGATTTCGGCAGGCCCCAGCAGTTCCACCACCGCACGAGCCTACCCAGCGCCGCGCGGCGCACGAAAAACAGGCGGCCGGGAGCGCGAGGCTCCCGGCCGCCTGCCGGACATCTCTGGTGGGGCTCAGGCCTTGTAGCCGCAACCCCAGGCGCTGTAGCCGCCGCGGGCGTCGCGCACCTTCTCGGCGATCGCGATCTGCTGCTCCCGGGTGGCCTTGTCGGCCGTGGGGGCGTACTGGCCGCCGCCGTAGGCGTTCCACGTCTGACGGTCGAACTGGAGGCCGCCGTAGTAGCCGTTGCCGGTGTTGATGGACCAGTTGCCGCCCGACTCGCACTGCGCGATCCGGTCCCACACGCCGGTGTCGCCGATCGCCGGCGCCGGCGGCTTCTTGGTGCCGACCTTGATGATCTTGGCCTTGGCCTCGACGAGAACCTTCTCCGAGACCTGCTCGCGCGAGATCTCCTCGCCGTTTTTCTTGGTGACCTTGTAGGTCACGAGCTTCTTGCCCGGCGTGCCCGGGTCGTCGACGCTCTGCTGGCCCTGCAGCTGCGTCGGGTCGTCGACCTTCTGCACCTCGGGGTCGATGGTCTCTTCCTGGTTGACCATCGAGACGCCCATGCGGCTGACGTGGACCTCGGCGCCGTTCTTGAGGCTGACGTCGAGTCCGCCGTCGACCGCGTCGTCCGGACCGAGGTTCAGCTTGAGGTCGGAGACGAGCTCCTTAGTGGTCACCGCGTTGGTGTTCACCTGGCGGGGCGCGTTGGTGCCGTCGAAAAGCGTGATGTGCTTGAGAGTCTTGACCTGGACGGTGGAGCCCTCGAGCGGAAGTTCGCCGGACGACGGCATCGACGTCCACGCGCCCTGGGAAAGCATGCTGCCCATGCCGAGCTGGTTCATCGCCTCGCCGAGCGTGGTCGCCCGGACCCAGGAGGGCCGCGACACGCCGTCCACGAAGAGGTTCAGCTGACGGCCGCGCTCGAGCTTGATGACGCCGCCGTCGCCGACCGCCGCCTGCGGCGAGGGCGAAAGCGCGTCGTGCTCGCCGACCGACAGGCCCGCGTCCTTGAGCACCTCGCCGACGGTGCCGCCATAGCTGTGCACGGTCTGCTGGTGGCCGTCGACGTCGACGGTGATGCTCTTGTTCATCGCGAGCGCCGCCGCGCCGCCACCGCCGACGGTGACCAGCAGCGAGAGCACGGCGCCCTTGAGGAAGCGGCGCTTCCAGGTCTTGGTCGCCTCGCGCAGCCCTTCCTCGACCGCGGCCTTCTTGGCCTGCGGGGAGGCGGTGCGGTCCTGCTCGACCTCGTCCGGGAGGACGAGCGGCGGAAGCATCGTGGTTTCCGCGTTGATGAGCCGGATCAGCTCGTCCACGTCGACGTCGATTTCCGACATCAGCATGTCGGCGTCCGGGCCGAGCGCGGCGAGCACGTCCTGCTCGGTCACGCGAAGCTCGTCGGAGAAGTCAAGCTGCCCGTAGGCGGTGTCCTCGAGCTCGCGGTCGAGCACGGCCACCGACTCGGAGGAGGAGAAATACGCCGAACCCGCGTCAAGACGCGTGTCATCCTGCCGACTACCAGTCACCGGGTCGTTCCCTTTCCCAAGACACCGCGCGTCGTTCGCGCGTCGTCCTTCGTTCGCGACGCACCCTCGGGCGCGCCTCTCAAGTCCGACACCCCCAGCCAGCGCCATCGTCACGGTTCCGAGTCGTACCAACCCCGGTTCCGCTTCCCCGACGTGCACTGACGTGACTGGTGGGCGTATCAGCCGGCATCCGCTGCGCGGTACCGACCGGCACGATCACGGGACAGTAACGGGTGTTGGCAGGTTGCGCAAACACCCCCCGGAGTGTCGTGACTTGCGTCACTCATCAGGTGGACGAATGCGCGGTCTCGAATGTCGCAATCCGTGCAACCCGTTGTGACACTACGGAATCACGCAGGCAGCCGATATGCGCGTTCAGCAGTGGTCCGGACCGCTTCGGCCACCTCGTGAACCCCCTCGCCGCGCAGCTGAGCAAGGAACCGAACGGTGTAGGCGGTACAGAACGGCTCGTTCGGCCGCCCACGGTAGGGATGAGGCGTCAGAAACGGCGCGTCCGTCTCCGCGAGGAACTGCCCACGCGGCACGATCCGCGCGGCCTCGTGCAGCCCACGCGCGTTCTTAAAGGTGACCGTGCCCGCGAAAGACAGGATGTAGCCCTTGTCGATACAGCGACGCGCGATGTGCTCGTCGCCAGAGAAGCAGTGGAAGACGACCGTCTCGGGCGCGCCTTCCTCGTCGAGGATGCGAAGCACGTCCTCGTGCGCGTCGCGATCGTGGATCATCAGCGCCTTGCCGAGCCGCTTCGCGAGATCGATGTGCCAGCGAAACGCCGCCTGCTGCGCATCGTGCGGCGAATAGTCCCAGTAGTAATCGAGACCAGTCTCGCCGACCGCGACCACCCGCTCACCACGCGCCAGACGCTCCACTTCGGACTGTTCAGCAGACCCAAATTCCTTGGTACGAGTGGGATGAATGGCGACTGCGGCAAACACCCGCGAGTCCCAGGTGGACGCTTCGGAAGCCCATCGAGCAGCCGCGAGATCGTCAGCGACAGTGACGACCCGAGCCACCCCAGCCCGCTCCGCCCGATCAACCATCTCGGCAACGTCAGCCGCAGTCTTCGCTCCGCACGCGTCGAGATGAGTGTGCGCGTCGACCACCGTCACCGGCAGCCGGTCAGGAATCGGCGGAAGTTCGCGCTTTTCGTCACCCATGGCCCCAAGCTACTGCGCCCCCGCCCACAGACGCCGTGAGGGGAACCCTCACACACTCAGATTCCCTCAGGGTTCCCCTCACGAACCGCAACCCGGGCGCGCCGCCCCACCCAACCGCAGCCCGCGCATCCACCCCCATCAGCCACCCAAGCCACGCGCCCACCCACCAACCCGCAGCCCACGCACCCAACTCACCAAGGCACCCACACTCCCCCGCACCCCGATACGAAGCCAAAAACGCGGGGGGGGGGGGGGGGGGGGGGGGGGGGGGGGGGGGGGGGGGGGGGGGGGGGGGGGGGGGGGGGGGGGGGGGGGGGGGGGGGGGGGGGGGGG
>NZ_JBVJOE010000001.1:1744394-1987134 GCF_055583325.1 Amycolatopsis sp. NPDC104775 | reverse complement strand
TGCCGTGCCGTGCCGTGCCGTGCCGTGCCGTGCCGTGCCGTGCCGTGCCGTGCCGTGCCGTGCCGTGCCGTGCCGTGCCGTGCCGTGCCGTGCCGCCCGCACTGATCTGGACATATTTCGCCGGACTGGGTGAACCCTCCGGCGAACCTGTCGATCTTGTCGGTCCCCTCCGGCATACTCAACTTCATCGAACACAAGTTCGAAGAAGTGCGATATGCTGCGGAAGGGACACAGGGGGATGGACGCGGTGCTGTTTGGGGTATTTGCCACTGGGGTACAGGAGTACCTGAGGAGAGTCGCGGGGACAGTTGCTGTGGGGACGGCAGCCTGGCCAGCTCGGGACGTGCCAGGGGATGTGGCACGGCTGGCCGCAGCATGGCGCGCGCTGTTGAGGCAGCACGCATTGGGGTCAGACGGCAACTGCGTCGTCTGCGGAGGACAATCGCGCGCCTACGAGGGCGTCGCGCGATGGATGCCGTGGCGAAGAAGCGCGGGTCTATGCACGGTGTGGCAGGTAGCAGTTGCCTACTTCGTCCGTCGCCTACCTGGCAACGATCCGTGACGCCATCGCCGTCCGCACCTTGACGGCTGAGGCGTCGCTCAAGCCTTCACGCACGTACGGGTTTCTTGCTGGTACTGATCGCCCGAAACGGCTTCGACGCGAGACCTGACCACCGCTGGCCCCGCGTCGGAATCCAGCGAGCAGTGGAGGCAAGAACGCGCCGCCGCTTGTTTGAGGTGCAACTGGTGCTTCCGCGATTTCGTCAGCCCCGGCGATCGTGGCCGCGCCTTTGCTGAACCGTGCGGGCAGTGCGGCCGGGAGTTGTTGCGGGCGAAGCAGATCAGCCTGGAAGCGACCTATGCGGATCAAGCTCCGGCGACGGCTTCGCGCGGCGGCAGCTGCCACTGCACGGTTTGCCTCGGCGGACGGATCAGACGTTCACGCCGCGGGCAGCGAGCCACGGGCGAGGGTCGATCTTCTTGGTGCCGTCCTGCCACACCTCGAAGTGCAGGTGCGGGCCAGTGCTCTCGCCGCGGTTGCCGATCTCGGCGATCTGCTCGCCGCACTTGACCTTCTGGCCCTCGCGGACGGAGAAGCTGTTCATGTGGCCGTAGACCTGGATGGTGCCGTCATCGAGCTGGATGCGGACCCAAAGGCCGAAGCCGCTGGCCGGGCCGGCCTGAATGACGGTGCCGTCGGAGGCGGCGTAGATCGGGGTGCCGATGGAGTTGGCGATGTCGATGCCGAGGTGGCTCGTTCCCCAGCGGGCGCCGAAGCCGGAGGTGAACGTGCCGTGAGCGGGCATGCAGGTCTTCGGGCGGGCAGCCTCTTCGGCAGCCTTGCGCGCGGCTTCGCTTTCCGCCTGCACGCGGGCTTTGGTGACCTTGGCGGCGTCGGCCATCTTCGCGGCTTCGGCGGAGGCGTCGACGGCGTGGCCGGTCGGCAGAAGTTCGGGAGCTCCCCCGGAGCCCGCGCTGCCGAGGGTGAACGAGGCGCTCGCGTTCTGTGCGTTGGCGAGCGGGGTGACCGCGGCGTCGGAATCTCCGCCGCTGGTCGACTTGAGAGTCTGCCCGGCGGCGGCTGCGGCGAACGCGCCAGCCGCGACGGCGGCGACCACTACCCGCCCGCGAAGGGCGGAGGAGGGCGGGGCGATGCGGTGCTGTCCCCGGACGCGGATGACCGCACCGTCCAGTGCGTCTTTCAGCGCCGGGGAAGGGGCTTGGCCGCCGGGGGAGCGGTGTGAAGCCAAGACAGGGCCTTCCATCGTCGGGGAGTCGGGCGGAAGCGGAACTCGGGCGGGGGATCCCGTGAACGAACCTCGGGGGTGATTCGCTCAGCGTCCTGCTTCGTGACCTGACTGTAATGGGGACCGCAGGACAGTAACGAAGCGGCGCCTCAATGAGCAAGACGCGACCGAGCTTTCGGCCGAACGAGTGGCGTGCATCGAGCGTCTAGCTGTGGAAACTACCCAAAGTTAATCGGGAACTACTTCGTCGAATGTGTCGTGAGTCACAGGCCTTCGGATGGTTCAACGCCTTCGGGGCCCCTTCCGGTGGCCCGCTGGACGAAATAACCGGTCGCTCCGGCGCGTTGAAGCAGTTTCACGCCGAATCCTGTGATGACGCTCACTCGTGGCGCGTCCCGTCGGGCTATCTCCAAGGGCTTCGCCTCGGCACTTTCGCGCTCGCGCTCCGGCGACGAAGCACCCGCAAGCTCTGCCTGCGACCTCACCCGTCCGCAGCTAGCGGATTGCTTTAGGCGGCATCACCTGGTCAGACCCCGCACACGGCCTCTCCGCTCAGGCGCGCAACGCTGTCCGCGGCCTGCCAACACCCCGCGTTTCATGGCGGGCGCTCGGTCGCTCACTCGCGGCAAGCCTTCGCCGTATCCGGCGGCCCCGTCTTCCCCAAGCCTCGCCACGGCTCTCCACGGTGCTGCGGCTGGTTACCTGCTCGCCCCGGCAAGCCACGGTCGTCCTCGATTCCCGACGGACCGTTCCCCCGACCTGCCGGAGCCTGCCAAGGTCCCCTTCGCGACCCGCCCGGATTGCCTGGCCGGAACCATGGCCCCCGCTCCCCGGGAGACCCTCCCCGGCGAACGGGCGGAGCCTGCCGCAGCTCTTTGCGCGGCCCGTCCCGGCCGACCCTGCCCCGTTCCCCAGCAGGCCGTCCCCACGAACTGGCGGAGTCTGTCGCGGGTCTCTTCGTGGCCTGGCCGGATTGCCTGGCCTGGCCGATTCGTGTCCCCGTTTCCGGCAGGTTGTCCCCGCGATCTGCCGGAGTTTGCTGCGGGTCTCTTTGTGGCCTGGCCGGATTGCCTGGCCTGGCCGATTCGTGTCCCCGTTTCCAGCAGGCCGTCCCCGCGATCTGCCGGAGCCTGCCGCGGCTCCCTTCGCGACCCAGCCAGATTGCCTGGCCTGACCGACCCGTTTCCCCGATTCCCGGCAGGCCGTCCCCACGACCTGCCGGAGCCTGTCGCGGCTCCCTTCGCGACCCGGCAGGATTGCCTATCCGTCCCCTCTGTCCCGTTCCCCGGCGGACCGTCCCCGCGACCTGCCGAAGCCTGTTGCAACTCCCCTCCGCGCTCCGGCTGGATTACCCGCCCCGGCGGGTCCCAACCTTCCCCGTTCCTGGCAGGTCCTCCCCGGCCTGCCAGGAACGGAGATCGCGGCTCCCCTCCGCAATGGCCGTTCACCTGCCCTCCCCGGCAGGTCTCGGCCCTCTCCACCCCTCGGTCCCGGCAAGTCGTCCCCACGACCTTCCGGCACCCGTCGCGGCTCCCCTCCGCGACCTGGTCGGGCACCTGCTGCGAACAGGCATCCGACCTCGTCCATCGCCCCCGCGATGTGTCCCCGTGCTTCGTCCCGCGCAGGAGTGACGCCCCGAACGTCTCTCCCTTACGCGACTTCCCGAAGTTTTTCCCGACGCTCCCTCCGGCCCCTCTGCCGTCGAGACCTCCGGCCCGCGCCCCTCTTACGCGGATCGGCGGAATTTTTTCTTCGCACCCCGTCAGACGCGCGGGGGCGGGCGGAGGTTCATCCGGCGGGGAATTCACCTGGAAGTGCGTTCCGGCCTGGTCGAGGCGGCCCTGCTGTCCCCGCGCCGAGACCGGTCCTTGCTAGCGTCGCGAGCGATGACTCCGCCGACCCCAGAGCCTTCCGACGGCGATTCCGCCCCGGACACCCCGGACACCGCCGACACCCCGGGCCGTCCCGGGCCCCGGCGTCCCAGCCTCGCCGAGCGCAAGGCTGCCGCCCGCGCCCGGGCTCGTCGCGATGCCAGCCGCGCGAAAGCGGATCCAGCCGAGAGCCCTGCCGACTCATCCGGTCGTCGCGGGACGGCTTCCGCTGGGCGTTCGGCTGACGCGTCCGGTCGTGCTGACGGTTCATCTCGCCGGAGCGGAGCGACCTCCGGGGAAGGTTCGGGCGGCCCCAGCCGCGGGATGCCGACGTCAGCAGACGGCATCGACGAGTCACGCCGGGCGGAGACTTCCGGTGGGAGTTCGGCTGACCGTGATGAATCGGAAGCATCGCGCCGCGGTGACGCGATCTCCCCAAAAAACACATCTGACCGTGGCGCGCCGAAGCCAGCGGAGAGCACCGATGGGTCGCGCTCGCCCGCGGAAGACTCAGCCGAACCGCGGGACGAACGCGCGGCGGGAACCAGCCGAGAGAAAGCATCACCCGCCAGTCAGCATGACGAGGCCAGCCGCCAAAAGCCCGCCGTCATCCCGGCCGAGCCGAGGTCCGCGTCCCTTCTGGACTTCACTGACGAAGCCCCCTCCCCAAGGCTCCAAACCGCCACCGCCCTCCTCGCCATCGGCTCCCTCGCCCTGGCCGCCGGTGCCATCGCCCCGGTCTCGCCGGACGCGGGGCCGGGCTACCTCTCCTGGCCGCTGCTCGTCATCCTCGCCATCGTCCCTGCCGGGATCGCGGTCGCGGCGGCTCGCAGCGGGCGGCACGGGTTGGCTGCCGGGCTCATCACCGGTCTCGCCGTTTTCGCACCGGGACGGCTGATCCTCGATCTCCAATTCCTCGTCAACGGCTCCAAAACCATCCGCCCTGAGCTGTATCTCCCGGACCGGTTGCTCGACCGCAGCGGGGTCGGCGCCGGGTTCTGGCTGCTGATCGCCGGACACCTGCTGACGATCGCCGCCGGAATAGCGGCCGCCCGGGTCGCGCGCGAGCGCAACGAGATCGCTGGGGGCGACGGCAAACGCCGCTGGCGGTTGATCATTCCGCTGCTGGCCGTGGTCGCCGCGGTCGGATTGCTGATGACGCCGGTGCTCTCCGACGACCCGTTTCTCCTTGCGCGGTCAGCGTTTGAGGGGCCGGGACTAGCGCTCGCCGGTTACCTTCTCCTCGCCGGTGCGTTGCCGATCGCCGCGGTGCTCGGGGTTTTCGCCGGATCCGACGGTGTCGCTCGCGGGACGCTCGGCGGGATTGCCGCGGCGGTGCTGGCTGTCGCGGTGCCGACGTTCGTCGCTGGGCTGGCCGTGCCTGGGCTGGAGGTGTCGACGGGGGCGTATCTCGCCGTCGTGCCCATGGTCCTGGTCCTCGGCCTCACTCCACTTGCGACACCGCAGCAGACTCAGGCTGAACGCACCGACCTGGCTGGCGAGGCTCGCGTCCCCGGGCTCACGATCTGGCGCACGCTCACCGGGTTGCTCGCGTTGCTGACCGGAATCGCGGCGGCGATCGGTGCGTACGCTCCGCAGCTCGGCAACAGCACGGACAGCCTGGCCCGGCTGCAACTGCTGGTCGCGGCGATTCTTGTTGTGCTGCCAGCACCTTTCCTTCTCTCGCGCCGCACCGCGCCGTTCGCTCGCGGGGTGCTCGCGGTGGTGTGGGCCGGCGTCGTTCTCGCGGGAACGGCCGTGCTCAGCACGGCGATCACCGCGTCCGAGGCGACGGGGCTCGGCGGGCTTGGCGGTGCGATCAGTTTTCACCTCGGCGCGGGAGCGGTTTTCACCGCGATCGCGCTCGGTCTCGCCGGGCTCACTGGATTGGCCGCGGTGATCACCGGCGTCGTGGAACGCGACGACACCGGTACTGAAGGGCCGCGATCGCCAGTGCTGATTCCGGCCGGGATCACCGCGGTACTGGCCATCGCGACATTCGGCCTGCCGGTTTTCACCGCCCACGATTACTCGACGCCTGGTCTCTGGTCCGATTTCGACACTCCGTCGTGGGGACTGCTCGCCGCGCTGCTCGTCGTTCTCGGGACGCTTGGGTTGAGCGTGCGTTCGCGGCCCGGTGCCGCGGCGGCGGGGCTGGCCGGAGCGGCGGTGCTTCTCGCCTTGCACGTCGCTGAGATTCCACTGGTCAGTTCCCTGTTCTCCGGCGCGAAGCCGGGCGCGGGGTTCTGGCTCGGGCTCGCTGCGGTCGTGGCGGCAGTGATTACCGCCGCCACCGCGGCTGCCGGGGCGAAGAAGTGAGTCCGCGACGGGTCGTCCTCGTGGAGCTGTCCGAAAAAACTGCGGCGATTCCGTTGGCGCGAATGCTGCGCGACGCCGGTCTCGAAGTCGTCCACGTAGGACACCTCGACACCGCCGAAAAGATCGTGCGCACTGCCGAACAGGAGGATCCCGACATTCTGGGCCTCCTCGGCGGCCCCGTTCCCGAAGGCCTCGCCGAAGCGCTTCCCGCCACGACCGTCGTCGAACTCGGCGAGGTAAGCCCCGAAAAGGCCGCCGAAACGCTTGTCGGTGGGCGGTCTCACACCCTGGAGACACCCTCTGACCGCGTACGGTGACCGACTTCACCAGGTGCGGCGTCCCCTGCGTCTGCGCTGGTCGCTAACCTCGACTGGTCCGACAGCGCGGTCCGGAAAACGGACCACCACAGTGGCGTGTCGTCAGGAGACTGGAGTAGTGGACCTCTACGAGTACCAGGCGAGGGATCTCTTCGCCGCCCACGGAGTACCGGTTCTGCCGGGCGCCGTGGCAAGCACCCCGGAAGAAGCCAAGGCCGCCGCGGAGCAGATCGGCACCCAGGTCGTCGTCAAGGCGCAGGTGAAGGTCGGCGGCCGGGGCAAGGCGGGCGGCGTCAAGCTGGCCCAGACGCCCGACGAGGCGAAGGAGAAGGCGGAAGCCATCCTCGGCCTCGACATCAAGGGCCACATCACGCACCGCGTGCTGGTGGCGGAAGCCTCGGACATCGCGTCCGAGTACTACTTCTCCTTCCTGCTCGACCGCGCCAACCGCACCTTCCTCGCGATGGCGTCGTCCGAAGGCGGCATGGAGATCGAGCAGCTCGCGGTCGAGCGCCCGGACGCGCTCGCCAAGATCCCGGTCGACGCGATCAAGGGCGTCGACAAGGCGACGGCGCTCGAGATCCTCAAGGCGGGGCACTTCCCGGCCGAGATCATCGACGAGGCCGCCGACGTCGTGGTGAAGCTGTGGGAGACCTTCGTCTCCGAGGACGCCACCCTGGTCGAGGTCAACCCGTTGGTCCGCGACCCGCAGGACAAGATCATCGCCCTCGACGGCAAGGTCACCCTCGACGAGAACGCCGCCTTCCGCCACCCGGCGCACGAGGAGCTCGTCGACAAGCAGGCCGAGAACCCGCTCGAGGCGAAGGCCAAGGCCAAGAACCTCAACTACGTCAAGCTCGACGGCGAGGTCGGCATCATCGGCAACGGCGCGGGCCTCGTGATGTCCACTTTGGACGTCGTGGCGTACGCGGGCGAGAAGCACGGCGGCGTGAAGCCGGCCAACTTCCTCGACATCGGCGGCGGCGCGTCGGCCGAGGTCATGGCGGCCGGGCTGGACGTCATCCTCAACGACACCGACGTGAAGAGCGTGTTCGTGAACGTCTTCGGCGGCATCACCGCCTGCGACGCGGTCGCGAACGGCATCGTCGAGGCGCTGAAGATCCTGGGCGACGAGGCCACCAAGCCGCTGGTCGTCCGCCTGGACGGCAACAACGTCGTCGAGGGTCGCCAGATCCTGGCCGACGCGAACCACCCGCTGGTCACCGTGGTGGACACAATGGACAACGCGGCCGACAAGGCTGCCGAGCTCGCCGCGGCAGGTGCGTGAGATGTCGATCTTCCTCAACGAGAACAGCAAGGTCATCGTCCAGGGGCTCACCGGCTCCGAGGGCATGAAGCACGCGACCAAGATGCTGAAGTCCGGCACCAACATCGTGGGCGGCGTCAACGCCCGCAAGGCCGGCCAGACGGTCACCATCGAGGGCAAGGACCTCACCGTGTTCGGCACGGTCGAGGAGGCCATCAAGGAGACCGGCGCCGACGTGTCGGTCATCTTCGTGCCGCCGAAGTTCGCCAAGGACGCGGTCATCGAGGCCATTGACGCCGAGATCCCGCTGGCCGTCGTGATCACCGAGGGCATCCCGGTGCACGACTCGGCCTACTTCTGGGCGCACGCGGTCGCGACCGGCAACAAGACCCGGATCATCGGGCCGAACTGCCCCGGCGTGATCAGCCCCGGCAAGTCGAACGCGGGCATCATCCCGGCCGACATCACCGGCGCGGGCCCGATCGGCCTCGTGTCGAAGTCGGGCACGCTGACCTACCAGATGATGTACGAGCTGCGCGACATCGGCTTCTCCACCGCCGTGGGCATCGGCGGCGACCCGGTCATCGGCACCACCCACATCGACGCCCTCGAGGCGTTCGAGAAGGACGCCGACACCAAGGTCATCGTGATGATCGGCGAGATCGGCGGCGACGCCGAAGAGCGCGCCGCGGCCTACATCAAGGAGAACGTGACCAAGCCGGTCGTCGGCTACGTCGCGGGCTTCACCGCCCCCGAGGGCAAGACGATGGGCCACGCGGGCGCGATCGTCTCCGGTTCGTCGGGCACCGCCGCGGCGAAGAAGGAGGCCCTCGAGGCCGCTGGCGTCAAGGTCGGCAAGACCCCGAGCGAGACCGCTGTTCTCGCGCGTGAGCTGTACAACAGCCTCGGCTGACCAGCAGCGACACCACTGGCGGAGGCCGGGCACCGACACGGTGCCCGGCCTTCGTCGTTTCCGCCCGCAACCGATCCGGTGTTCAGTGCGTCCAACGACGCGGACGCCCCGGCCGGATGCGCTAGCGTGCAGTCACTCGTGAGCGGGGGACGCCGCCGGTGCACCCCGGGTGCCTCAAGATCCCGAACCGCCGGTCGATGAGACAGGAGAGCTTCCGATGACCTTCCCCAGTGGCGGGCCCGGCTACCCCCAGCAGGGCCAGCCGTCCCAGGGACCGCCCCCGTCGGGCGGGTTCCCGCAGCAGCCCCAGCCGCAGCAGGGTCCGCCTGCCACGGGTGCCGGCGCGCCGCCGAACCTTCCGC
Organism: Amycolatopsis sp. NPDC104775; assembly: GCF_055583325.1. Taxonomy (NCBI): domain Bacteria; kingdom Bacillati; phylum Actinomycetota; class Actinomycetes; order Pseudonocardiales; family Pseudonocardiaceae; genus Amycolatopsis; species Amycolatopsis sp. NPDC104775. The sequence goes on along the minus strand of NZ_JBVJOE010000001.1, from coordinate 1,978,337 downwards.
TGCTGCTGTCCCTCGGCGTGGCCGGGCTCGGGCTGGTGCAGTACTTCCTCGGGTTCGCCGCCGAGGCGGGCACGGCCGGGCAGCCCATTCTGTTCCTGCTCGTCGGCGGTCTGCTGGCGGCGCTGAACCTGCTGCCCAAGGGGCCGAAGACGCTGCCATTCGCCGCGCTGTTCAGCGTGCTCGGCGGACTGGGCGCGCTCGACGCCGTCATCTCCGGGCGCTCGTCCGCCATTGTGATCGTGGTGCTGATCCTCGGTCTGCTGCAGATGGCCGCGGCGGTCGCCGTGCTGCTGTTCGAGTACGGCGTGCTCAAGCCGCCGACGCCGCAGCCGTCCGTCCCGGCCTACCAGCAGCCCTACGGCCAGCAGGGTCAACCGGGTCAGCAGGGTCAGTACCAGCCGACCCAGTACCAGCCTGCTCCCGGGCAGCAGGGTCAGCAGTCGCCGCCGCAGCCCGCTCCGGGGCAGCAGCAGCCGCCCGCCACGCCGCCGCCGGGCGGACAGGCCACGACGTACGCGCCGCAGCAGGGCCAGTTCTTCCAGCCGCCGGCCGACCAGAACAAACCGGGCACACCGCCCGGAGGTTTCGGACAGCAAGGCTGATACCTCGTCGTCTTACCCACCCGCTGTGACTCTCCGTGTCACAGCGGGTGTTTTTATTGCCCTCGTGCCACGACCGGGTGGGCGTTGGATTCGCCACGTCCGCCGGGCGGCGTGCCTCACCCGGACGGCCGAGTCCGGATGTCATGGTCGGGGACATGCAGGTGCTCACCAGTCCCGGACGCCCCGCGGGCGACGAGCCGGTGGGCGACTCCGTTGACCAGGATGTCCCGCAGGCACCCCGGTGGCGGGTGTTGCTCGTCGCGGCGCTCGGCCCGCTCGTCATCGGCTACGCGGCGGTCGCCATCCTGCTCGCGCTCGTCACGCTGACCGCGCAGCACGCGATCGTCTCCACGAGCGGCGTGCTGTTGTCGGCGGGGCCTGGCTGGCTGGCCGCCTACCAGGTCGAACTCGGGATCGGCGGCCATCCGCTCGGCATGCTGCCGCTGCTGCCGACCATCGGCGTGGTGCTGCTGGTCGCGCGCGCGGCGGCTAAGGCGGTCGGGCGGCTTCGCTGCGCGAGGCTGCGGCACACGGTTCCGTTGCTCGCCACGATTTCCGGCGCGCATCTGCTGTTCGGCCTGTTGATCTCGGTGCTGTCGATCGGCCAGCCGGTACGGGCGAACATCGCGCTCGCCGCGGTGGTGCCTGCTGTGCTCTCCGGAATCGCGGCGACCTGCGGGGTGCTTCGCCGGTTCGGCATGCCGAAGGTGCTTTCCGAACGGCTCGATCCGTTGGCTCTTCGAGGTTTGCGCGCGGGTCTGCTCGGGCTGTTCGCGCTGCTGGCGGCTGGCGCTCTGACGCTGACCGCCGCCACGGCCCTGTCCGCGCGGACGGTGTCCGGCCTGTTCGGGCCGTCGTTCGGGAGCAGTTTCGGCCTGTTCCTGCTTTCCGTCGTGTACCTGCCGAACGCCGTGGTCGCCGCGATGTCGTTCGTGAGCGGGCCTGGGTTCAGCATCGGCGGCCTCGACGTGCACCTCATCGGCTACCGCGGCGGTTCCGTCCCCGGGGTGCCGCTGCTCGGCGGCATCCCCGAGCACGCCGCGTCGTGGTGGCCGGCGCTGCTGGTGCTGCCGCTGGCGGTCGGGGTGCTGGTCGGCTGGTCGGTCCGCGCGGTGGACGACGATCCGGCGGCGCGGCTGCGGACCGTGGTCGTCGCGGGCGCGGTGGTCGGGTTCGGCTGCGTCCTGCTGGGCACGCTCGCCGGCGGACGCCTTGGCGACGGTCCGTTCGACCCGGTCAGCGTGCCGGTCGGGGTGGCGTCGATCGTGGCGTTCTGCTGGATCGTGATTCCGGCCGGGTTCGTGGCGTTCTTCGCGGGGGTGCACGCTCCGATGCGGCCGGTCGGCTTGCTTGAGGGGGAGGACGAAGCCGAGCCGGAAGAGTCCGACGAGCCCGAGTCCGATGAGGACGCCGCGGACCCCGACGAGGAAGCCGCGGAAGAAGAGGCTCCCGAGAAGGACTCGGATCTCGCTGAGGACGACGAGGACTTCGACGCCGAGGCCGACGCCGAACTGGGCCTCGACCTGCCCGAGGACGAGCCGGAAACCGAAGCCGCCGTTGCCGGAGACGAGCCCGGGGACGAGCCGGAAACCCCCGCCGAAGAGCCGGAGGCTGTGACCGAGTCCACCGAGGACTCCGGCGACGCGAAGCCCGCCGAGGACGACCGTTAGGGTTGGGGCGACCTGGTGAAGCGCCGTGCGCCCGAGGCGTACCGCCGTGCAAGGAGCCCGTTCTGGCCAGCCGCTTGGAACTGCCCACTCCGGTGAAGATCGTCGTGCTCGCGTCCGGTTCCGGCACGCTGCTGCAGGCGGTGCTCGACGCCGCCGGGCAGCCCGGGTTCCCGGCCGCCGTCGTCGCGGTCGGAGCCGATCGCCGTGGCATCGAGGCGCTCGCGCGAGCGGAACGGGCGGACGTGCCGTCGTTCACCGTCCGCGTCGCCGACCATCCGGACCGGGCCGCGTGGGACCGCGCGCTCGCCGAGGCGGTCGCGGCATATCAGCCCGACCTCGTGGTGTCCGCGGGCTTCATGAAGATTCTCGGACCGGAGTTCCTGTCGCGGTTCGCGGGCCGCGTGATCAACACCCACCCCGCGCTGCTGCCGTCGTTCCCCGGGATGCACGCGGTCGCCGACGCGCTGGCCGCGGGCGTCCGTGTCACCGGATCGACGGTGCATTTCGTCGACGCCGGGGTGGACACTGGCCCGGTCATCGCCCAGGAGGCGGTGCCGGTGGAGACCGACGACACCGAAGACGTCCTGCACGAGCGGATCAAAGCCGTCGAGCGCAGGCTGCTGGTTGAAACGATCGAGCGACTCGGCCGTGGTGGGTGCACCGTGGACGGACGAAAGGTGAGGTTTTCGTGAGCACAGCACAGGGACGGCGCCCGGTCCGGCGCGCGCTGATCGGCGTCTCGGACAAGGCCGGCCTGCTCGAGCTCGCGACCGGCCTGCACGCGGCCGGCGTGGAGATCGTGTCGACCGGCGGCACGGCGAAGGTCATCGCGAACGCCGGGGTCCCGGTCACGCCGGTCGAGCAGGTCACCGGGTTCCCCGAATCGTTCGACGGCCGGGTCAAGACGCTGCACCCGCGCGTGCACGCCGGGCTGCTCGCCGACCAGGACAACGACGACCACGTCGCGCAGCTCAAGCAGCTCGACATCGCGGCGTTCGACCTCCTCGTGGTGAACCTGTACCCGTTCCAGGCGACCGTCGCGTCCGGCGCGAGCCCCGAGGACTGCGTCGAGAACATCGACATTGGCGGCCCCGCGATGGTGCGCGCGGCCGCGAAGAACCACGGCAGCGTCGCTGTCGTCGTGGCCCCGGCGCGGTATGACTGGGTGCTTGAGCAGGTCTCCGCGGGCGGCTTCGAGCTCTCGGACCGCAAGCGGCTCGCTGCTGCTGCGTACGCGCACACGGCTGCGTACGACACCGCTGTCGCGTCCTGGTTCGCCAACGCGTACGCGCCTGCCGACGACAGCGGCTTCCCGGACTTTCTCGGCGCGACGTGGGACCGTGCGGACGTACTGCGCTACGGCGAGAACCCGCACCAGAAGGCGGCGCTGTACCGCGGCGCGCAGCCCGGCCTCGCGCACGCGGAGCAGCTTCACGGCAAGGCGATGTCGTACAACAACTACGTCGACACTGACGCCGCGCGTCGGGCCGCCTTCGACTTCTCCGAGCCGGCTGTCGCGATCATCAAGCACGCCAACCCGTGCGGGATCGCTGTCGGCACGGATGTCGCCGAAGCGCACCGCAAGGCGCACGCCTGCGACCCGGTGTCCGCGTACGGCGGCGTGATCGCCACGAACCGGCCGGTGAGCGTCGCGGCAGCGGAGCAGATCGCCGAGGTGTTCACCGAGGTCGTGCTCGCCCCCGACTTCGAGCCGGAAGCGCTGGAGATCTTGCAGCGCAAGAAGAACGTGCGGCTGCTGAAGCTGCCCGCGATCGAGAACGCGGCCCCGGTGGAGTTCCGGCCGATCTCCGGCGGCGTGCTCGTGCAGACCGCCGACGCGATCGACGCCCCCGGCGACGACCCGGCGAACTGGCAGCTGGCCACCGGCTCTCCCGCCGACGAGCAGACCCTCGCGGACCTGGAATTCGCGTGGCGGGCACTGCGCGCGGTGAAGTCCAACGCGATCCTGCTCGCGCACGAGCAGGCGACCGTCGGCGTCGGCATGGGACAGGTCAACCGCGTCGACTCGTCGCGGCTGGCGGTCTCGCGGGCGGGCGAGCGGGCGAAGGGCTCGGTCGGCGCGTCGGACGCGTTCTTCCCGTTCCCGGACGGGCTGGAGGTGCTGATCGAGGCAGGCGTGCGAGCCGTCGTGCAGCCCGGCGGGTCCATCCGCGACGCCGAGGTGATCGCCGCCGCCGAGGCCGCCGGGATCACGCTGTACCTCACCGGGACGCGCCACTTCGCGCACTGATTTTTTCGGTGACCGGCCGGGACCTTCGGGTCCCGGCCGGTTTTTTCATCCCTCGCGCAGGATCGCGTAGACGACTTCGTCGCGGTAGCCGCCGTCGCGCCAGGTGACCTGGCACAGCAGGCCTTCGCGGTGGAAACCGGTCTTCTCCAGCGTGTGCTGCCCGGCGAGGTCCTCGCTGTCGACGAAGGCTTCGAGCCGGTGCGCGCGGGTGTGCCGGAAGAGCTGGTCGACGAGCAGCTGGTACGCCTTCGCGTCGGTGCCGTGGCCGTGATAGTCCGGCAGCAGCGCGACGCCGACCCGGAAGCATCCACCGGCGGGACCGCCCCGATCGGCCGCCTCCCAGGTGGCCATCCCGGCGACGACCGAGTCGACGGTCACCGCGACCGCGCTTGAAGCCGGGCTGAGGAATCCGTCCTCGGCGAAGCGGCGTCGGGCACTCGGTCCGGTGAACTGAGTCCACTGGAAGGTCCCGGCGCCGTCCGGGTCCGTGGAGAACCGGTCGAGCACTGGCAGGTCAGCTTCGGCGAAACCCCGCAGGGCGATGTGTCCTGTCTTCATCAGGGTTCCCAGTGTAAAGAGCGGTTTTCCTGGTGTCCGGTGATCTTCCGGGTTCTTTCCCCGTTCGCGCTTGACAGCCGGGGAGGGGGCGGGCGAGACTGGAGGTGGTCGAACGGGTGTTCGATACTGTTCGGCGCAGTGGTGTGTTTTTGGGTGTGATTGTTGGGTGACCGTGCGGATTCCGCACGGGTGAGGATGCGGAACCGCCTTCCCCGCGGTGTGCCGGCGTCCGTCCTGGGCATGGTGTGGCGGCCTTGCCCGGGGCGGACCGTCGGCAGGTCTCGGCGGAAGGAGGAAACCGGTGACGACGGAAGCGGCTTCGGGGGCTGCTTCTTCGGGGTTTGCTTCGGAGATCGCGGAAGGGGCGGAGGTTTCGGGGGCCGCGGGGGCGGCTGGGGAGACTTCTGCGGACGGTTCGGTCGCTGTTTCTGTTGTTGCTTCGGTCGCCACTTCTGGTGCTGCTTCGGTCGTTGCTTCTGGTGTTGCTTCGGCGCTGTCCGAGCTGGCCGCAGGGACTTTGGCACCGGGCGGTGTTTCGGCCGTGGGCTCGGGGACGGTCGATCCAGCTCCGGGCGACGTGGTTATGGCCGGAGCGGGCTCAGCAGCGGCACCGGCTTTGCGGGTGGCCGGTGAGCTGGACTCGGCCGCGCTGACTGGTTGTTCGGAGCTAGCCGGTTTCCCTGTCCTGGCGGGGGTTTCGGGGAAACCTCACCGCTCGGCTCAAGCGAGCTTCTCCGCCGCGGAAACCCAGTCGCCCACGAGCGTGCCGGAGGCGCGGCTGGCACGCTCGTGGGAAGTGTCGGTGTCGTGGTCGGCGATTGAAGCGTTGGCGAAGGAACGGACACCGGTCGCCGCGGGCTCGCCGAGGACGATGTTCTCGTTGGGGGAGAACGGATCTCGTGCTCGGCTGGGTTCGCTGGGTTCTCTGAACGCGGCGTTCGAGCCATGGCTGTCAGCCAGTTCCGGCGGGACGGTCGAAGCCGGTTCGGTGCCCGCTGACGCTGCTGCGCCTCGCGTGCCGAGCGGAACGGGTGCACCGGCTTCGCTCGAAACGGCAAGCCAGCCTGGCGCGCGTCCACAACCTTCGGCTCGGCCTGGCCCCTCTGCGGAACGCGATTCGCCGCCTCAGCCTGAATTGGAGCTCGAACCGCCGGTTCGGCTTCGTCCATTAGTCCCGGTCGACCCCTCAGCCGAGCCTGACTCGGCAACTCAAGCCGAGACTACGCTCGCCTCTCCGGTTCGGTCGCGCCCGGAAGCTCCTTCGGTCGCCTCGGCTAGCCCTGTCCCGGCAGTTCGGCCCGGGACTTCGCTTGTTTCTCCGGTTCGGTCGTGTCGGGAAGCTCTTTCGGTCGCCTCGGCTGGCCCTGTCCCGGCAGTTCGGCCCGGGACTTCGCTTGTTTCTCCGGTTCGGTCGTGTCGGGAAGCTCCTTCGGTCGCCTCGGCTGGCCCTGCCCCGGCAACTCAGGCCGGGGCTTCACTCGCCTCTCCGATTCGGTCGCGCCCGGAAGCTCCTTCCGGCACCTCGGCTAGCCCTGCCCCCGCAGTTCGGTCCGGGACTCCGCTTGCCTCTTCGGCTCTGTCGCGCCCGGAAGCTCCTTCGGTCGCCTCGGTTAGCTCAAACTCGGCAACTCAGGCCAAGACCCCGCTTGCCTCTTCGGCCCAGTCGCGCCCAGAAACCCCTTCCGTCACCTCGATTAACCCCGCCTCGGCAGCTCCGCCCGAGCCCCCGCTCACCCCTCCGACCCCCCTGCACCCGACGACCCCACCCGACCCAACACCCCCCACCCCGCCCAACCTCCGTCCCCCGACCCGCCTCCATCCCGCCAATCCGCCTTCACCGTCGGCGGATCCGGCGCACCCGCTGGCCAAACTGACCGCCCTCCCCGGCGTCAGCACCGCCAGCACCGTCGCCGCCGAGCGGGCTTCCCGGACCGACTGGGGGCGGGCCGCGGGCCGGATGCTCCCCGTGGCCCCGGCACTGGCCGATCTTCTTCCGGGAGCCGGGTTGCGCCGCGGGAGCGTCGTCGCGGTTCACCACTCCACGTCGTTGCTGTTCGCGTTGCTCGCGGAGGCGACCGTCGCCGGGGCGTGGGCCGCGGTGGTGGGTGCTCCCTCGTTGGGGATCGTCGCGGCGGCTGAGCACGGGGTCGTCGTTTCGCGGCTCGCGTTGGTTCCGCGACCCGGGGCCGAATACCAGGCGGTGATGGCCGCTTTGCTTGACGGCGTAGACCTTGTCGTCACCGAGCCTCGTTCGGTCCGGCCGGACGTCGCGCGGCGGCTCGCGGCACGGGCTCGGCATCGGGGTGCGGTGCTGCTTTCGCTGGGGCACTGGCCTTCCGCCGACGTCGAACTGCACTGCACCCCAGGCTCCTGGACCGGGGTGCTCGAACACGGTGCCGGACACGTCCGTTCCCGCCCGGTCGAAGTGCACGCTCGTGGACGCGGCGCGGCGGCACGGCCCCGGTCGGCGTCGGTGCTTCTGCCCGGTCCGGAGGGGCGAGTTTCCCGGGGCGAGAAGCGCGTCGCGGCACGGGAAGAGGCAGTCGGGTGAACGACAAGAAGGATCCGCGTCGGCATCCGGTGCGGATGTTGGTTCTGTGGTGCCCGGACTGGCCCGCGGTCGCTGCTGTCGCCGCGGCGGGGAGTGTGCTTACCCGGCCGGCGGCGGTGTTCCACGCCAACCGGGTCGTCGCGTGCACCGCGGTGGCGCGGTCGCGGAACATCCGGCGTGGCATGCGGCGGCGGGAAGCGGAATCCCAGTGTCCCGATCTGGCGGTGTTCGGCGTGGACGAGGCGCGGGACGCCCGGTTCTTCGAGAACGTCGCGGCGGCGGTGGAGGAACTGGTCGTCGGGCTGGAAGTAGTGCGGCCGGGGCTGCTCGCGGTTCCCGTCGCCGGCGCGGCCGGGTATTTCGGCGGCGAACCGCGGCTTGCGGAGAAACTGGTGGACCAGGTTGCCGCGGCGGCTGGGGTCGAATGCCAGGTCGGCGTGGCGGAGGGGCTGTTCGCGGCGACCCTCGCCGCGCGGCAGGGGGCGCTGGTCGAACCTGGGCGGAGCGCGGAATTCCTCGCCCCGCTGCCGGTGACCGAACTGGACCAGCCAGGTGCTGAGCGAGCGGATCTGGTCGGCCTGCTCGTCCGGCTCGGGTTGCGTACGCTCGGCGCCTTCGCCGAACTCGGCGAGCGGGACGTGGCCGCGCGGTTCGGCCGCACCGGTGTGCTCGCGCATCGGCTGGCCCGCGGACTGTCCGACCGGCCGCCGTTGCGCCGCAGTCCACCGCCGGAACTGTCCCTTGCCGAGTCGTTCGATCCGGTGCTCGCCCGGGTGGACGTCGCTGCGTTCATGGCCAAAAAACTCGGTGCGCGGTTCCACGCCGCGCTCGCCGATCGCGGCCTCGCGTGCACTCGATTGGGTATATACGCGACCACCGAGAACGGCGAGCAGCTCGGTCGCGTCTGGCGTTGTGCGGAACCACTTACGCCGCAAGGTGTTGCGGACCGGGTCCGGTGGCAGTTCGAGGGCTGGCTCAAGGCCGTGCCCGGCGAACGGCCCACGGCCGGGGTCGCGCGATTGCGGCTTGAACCGGAAGAGACTGTCGAAGGGAGGTCACTGCAGCTGGGGCTGTGGCGGGGGAGCGATCCCGGCGCCGGCCCGGGCGAGGACGAGGAATTGGCTGCCGAACGGGCTGGCCGGGCATTCGTGCGGGTGCAAGGTCTGCTCGGGCCGGAGGGCGTGGTCACCCCGCTGCTCGACGGCGGACGCGATCCGGCGAGCCGGGTCCGGCTCATTCCGTGGGGCGATCCGCGGGAGCCGGTCGGACCGCCGGACGCCACGTGGCCCGCCCGGTTGCCGTCCCCGTCTCCGGCGACGGTGCTGGAACAGCCGTTGCCAGTCCAGGTCGTCGACGACCAGGGGCGGCCAGTCGGCCTCACCGCGCGCAAACGGCTGACCGCGCCGCCGCACGGACTTCGCGTCGCGGGCGGGCCGCCTCGGCTGATCACCGGATGGGCCGGTCCATGGCTGGTCACGTCGAGCCGTCGTTCGACCGGGCCGCAGCAAGCCCGGCTGCAGCTGTTGCTTGAGGCAGGGGAAAACGAGGCACCGGAGGCGGTGCTCGTCCTCTGCTCCGGAACGGAAAATCCAGTGTGGACAGTGGAGGGAAGTTACGACTGAGGAATACGGAACCGAGCTGCCGAGAAAACCATTTGGAGACAACGGAAGGAAATCGCACCTGATGGACTACGACCTGCCGGTGCCCCGCGTCCCGGTCGAACCGCCGTGCCCGTTCGACCCGGTGCCGGTCGCACTGCTGATCCCACAGCCCCGCCGATCGCCCGAGAACCGGATGGACTGACGATGGGCTGGAACAACCCGCCGGTCCCGTGGAAGGACCTCGCGCGGGCGCTGTCGGGCGGGATGCCGCCCGGCGACCACGGCGACAGTCCCGCGTGGGGACGCAAACGCGAGGCGTACCGCCGCCCCGCCGACATCCCGCCGCCGCGCAGCGACCTGGAAGCCGGGCCGCGAGTGGCGTACGCCGAACTGCACTGCCACTCCAACTTCAGTTTCCTCGACGGCGCAAGCCATCCCGAGGAACTGGTGGAGGAAGCCGCCCGGCTGCGGCTCGACGCGATCGCGCTCACCGACCACGACGGCATGTACGGCGTGGTCCGGTTCGCCGAAGCGGCCAAAGAGCTGGGCGTCGCCACGGTATTCGGCACCGAGCTGAGCTTCGGGCTGTCCAGTCCGCAAAACGGCGTCGCCGACCCCGAGGGCGAACACCTTCTGCTGCTGGCCCGCGGCAGCGACGGCTACCGCAGTCTGTGCCGGGCGATCACCGCCGGACAGTTGCGCGGCCACGACGACGAAAAAGCGGAGCGTGCCGAGAAAGGCCGCCCGATCTACGACTTGCCCGCGGTCGCGGAGGAAGTCGCGGGGAAATGCGCGGTGCTTACCGGGTGCCGCAAAGGATCCGTGCGTTCGGCGCTGGTGCGCGAAGGCCCGGACGCCGCGTTCGCCGAACTGCGCCGGCTGGTCGATCTCTTCGGCCAGACCCAGGTCTATGTCGAACTGATCGACCACGGCCAGCCGCTCGACAGCACGCACAACGACCTGCTCACCGAGATGGCCGGCGAGCTCAAGCTGCCCACCGTCGCCACCACCGCCGCGCATTACGCTCGCCCGGAACGCGGCCGTCTCGCGGACGCCCTCGCCGCCATCCGTGCCCGGCGCAGTATCGATGATCTCGAAGGCTGGCTGCCCGGGGATGCCGCCGCGTTCTTGCGCTCCGGCAACGAAATGGCGGAAGTTTTCCAGCGGTACCCGGGCGCGGTGCAGCGTTCGGCGTTGCTGGGCATGGAATGCGCCTTCCCGTTAAAGCTGCTCGCACCGGAGTTGCCGCCGTTCGATCTGCCGGACGGCGAGACCGAGACCACGCATCTGCGAAACCTCGTCCAAGAGGGCTTCGGCGAGCGCTACGCGGGCAAAGACCACGCGGACAAGGCGTGGCAGCAGATCAAGCACGAGATGGCGGTGATCGAGAAACTCGAGTTCCCCGGGTACTTCCTGATCGTCGCGGACATCGTGCGGTTCTGCCGGGGAAGCGACATCCTGTGCCAGGGCAGGGGATCCGCGGCCAACTCGGCGGTCTGCTACGCGCTCGGCATCACCAAGGTCGACCCCATCGAGTACAACCTGCTCTTCGAACGGTTCCTCGCGCCCGACCGCGACGGCTACCCGGACATCGACCTCGACATCGAATCCGACCGGCGCGAGGAAGTGATCCAGTACGTCTACGACAAACACGGCAGGCTCAACGCCGCGCAGGTCGCGAACGTGATCACCTATCGCGCCCGTTCCGCGATCCGCGACGCCGCCCGGGCGCTCGGCTACTCGCCCGGCCAGCAGGACGCGTGGAGCAAGCAGATCGACCGCTGGGGCGCCTTGCGCAGCACGGAAAAAGACCATGACCACGACATCCCGAACGACGTCGTGCAGCTCGCCTTCGCCCTCGAAGACTTCCCGCGGCACCTCGGCATCCACTCCGGCGGCATGGTGATGTGCCGGGAGCCGGTGAGCCAGGTATGCCCGGTCGAATGGGCGCGGATGGAAAACCGCAGCGTTCTGCAGTGGGAGAAGGAGGATTGCGCCGCGGTCGGGCTGGTGAAGTTCGATTTGCTCGGGCTCGGCATGCTCTCCGCGCTGCACTACATGCTCGACCTGGTCAAGGAATACAAAGGCGAGGAGATCGATCTCGCCGAACTGGACCTCACCGACAAGAACATCTACGAAATGCTCTGCCGCGCCGACGCGATCGGAGTGTTCCAAGTGGAAAGCCGGGCGCAGCTGGCGACGTTGCCCCGGCTGCGGCCGAAGGAGTTCTACGACCTGGCCGTGGAAGTCGCGCTGATCCGTCCCGGCCCGATCCAGGGCGGTTCGGTGCACCCGTACATCCGCCGCAAACAAGGGCGCGAGAAGTGGGAATACGACCATCCGCGGTTGAAGAACGCTCTGTCGAAGACGCTAGGCGTTCCGCTGTTCCAGGAGCAGATGATGCAGATCGCCCTGGACGTCGCGAACTTCACCCCGGCCGAGGCCGACCAGTTGCGGCATGCGATGGGGTCGAAACGGTCGCAGCGGAAAATGGAACGGCTGCGCAAGCGGTTCCTCGACGGAGCCGTCGCCAACGGGCTGGACCTGGAGCTGGCGGAGAAGATCTTCCAGAAGCTCAAGGCGTTCGCCAACTTCGGCTTTCCGGAAAGCCATGCGCTGAGCTTCGCGCATCTGGTGTTCGCGAGCGCGTACTTCAAGTACTACCACCCGGACGCGTTCTGCGCGGGCTTGTTGCGGGCGCAGCCGATGGGGTTCTACTCACCGCAGTCGCTGGTGGCGGACGCGCGCCGGCACGGCGTCACCACGCTCGGCCCGGACATCAACCTGAGTCTCCCGCATGCGACCTTGGAAGCGTTGCCGGACAAGGGAAAGCTCCACGCGGTACGCGGCGGCCTCAGCACTGTCCGGATGATCGGCGAAACGCTGGCCAAGGAGATCGTGGCGGAACGGCAAGCGAACGGCCGGTACGAAAGCATGTCCGACCTCGGCAGGCGGGTCCGGCTCACGACGCCGCAGCTGGAAGCGCTGGCCACCGCGGGCGCGTTCAGCGCGTTCGGCCCGGACCGGCGGCAGGCGTTGTGGTCCGCGGGTGCGGTCGCGCAGGACCGGCCGGAGAAACTGCCCGGCACCGGCGTCGGCGTGGACGCGCCGATGCTGCCCGGGATGGACGGGCTCGACCTCGCCGCCGCCGACGTGTGGGCCACCGGGATCTCGCCGGACAGCTATCCGACGGAGTTCATCCGAGACCGGCTCGACGCGCTCGGAGTCGTCACCGCGGACAAACTGCTGGACCGGTCCGACGGGGAGCGAGTGCTCGTCGGGGGAGCGGTCACGCACCGCCAGCGCCCGGCGACCGCTGGCGGGGTCACGTTCCTGAACCTCGAGGACGAGACCGGCATGGTGAACGTGATCTGCACCCTCGGGCTGTGGCAACGGTTCCACCGGATCGCGCGAGGCAGCGCGGCGCTGCTGGTGCACGGGGTGCTCGAAAAAGCGGACGGCGTCGCGAGCGTGCGCGCGCAAAAACTGGAGCAGCTGAGGCTGCGGATCCCCACGAAATCGCGGGACTTCCGATGACCGGCGGACAGTTCGTGGACACACGTCCTCCTGCGGCTCGCAGCCACCCCGTCGAAGAGGCGGCACCGGGGCTGCTGTCATCCTGTCGGGGTGACGGAGACCGGCGAGGACTACACCGAAGCGCGACTTTCCGGCCAGTGGTGGGAAAAACGCCAGTTCGCGGATTGCGATTTCACCGAGGCGGACCTGCGCGACCTGCGCACGCGCGGCTGCACCTTCGACAACTGCGACTTCACCAAGGTCGACCTCGCCGGTTCGCGGCACGACGCGTCGGCGTTCCGCTCGTGCACTTTCGATCGCTCAGTGCTCGCCGACAGCCGCTGGTCGTCGTGCTCGTTGCTTGGTTCGTCCTTTGTGGACTGCCGCTACACCGGGATCGCGCTGACCGAATGCGATCTGTCGCTCGCGTCGTTCGCGCGCGGCCGGCTGCGGAAGCTGGATCTGTCCGGCCTGCGGATGCGGGAAGTGAACCTCAACGAGGCGGATCTGACGGATTCCGACCTGCGCGGCACGGATCTGTCCGGGTCCCGGATGATCGGCACGAAGTTCCCCGGGGCCGACCTTCGCGGCGCGGTGGTCGACGCGAACGGGCTGGTGCAGGCGGATCTGCGCGGCGCGTACGTGGACGTCGAACTGGCGGTGGCGTTCGCCGCGGCCCATGGCCTGGTCGTCAAGTAGCGCGTTTCCGGACAAGGAGAAGGGGCGAAGCCCGCAGGCCCCGCCCCTTCTCCGTGCTCCTGGTGTCCTCAGTCGATCGGCGGTTCGCCCGGGTCGAGTTCGATCAGGTCGCCCTCGGCGAGCAGTTCTTCGATGCTCGCCGGAAGCAGGTACGCCGATCCGCCGCCCGGCTGGTTGAACCACGGGATCGCGACCCCGGCAAGGGTTTCGAGCGGCCGCTGCACGCGGTACACGTGGTAGGGCCGGTTCACCCACTCCGGCACCAGCGAACGCTCCTCGAACGGGGTGCCCGCCGCGTAGGTCAGGTTGCCGTTCGGGCCGCCGAAGCGGTCCAGTTCGCTGCCCGCGGGCAGTTCGCGCAGTTCCTTGCCGCGGAACAGGGTCAGCGGTGGTTCCCCGGACAGCGGCGCGATCGGCCACTGCCCGCTGCCGCCGGTTCCGTTGGCGCGCACCGGTTCCTCGCGCCGCACCGGCGGCTCCCGCCGCGGCGGCGGGCTGACCGGGGGCGCGACCTGGGTGGGCGGTGCGCTGACCGGCGAGGCGATCTGAGTCGGCGGAGCACCCACCGGAGGAGTCACCTGGGTGGGCGGTGCGCTCACCGGTGCCGCGACCTGGGTCGGCGGGGGAGGCGGCGGGGTCTGCCGAGCCGGTGGTTCGTCGTCGGCCAGCAGCTGGTCGGCGGGCGTGAACGCGGTCTGTTCCTGCGACGGCACGTTCTCGCGCGGCCGGACCGGGAACGAGCCCGTCGCGACCTCCGGCGACAACGTCGCCACCACCGGCGGCTTCGGCGCGTCCGCGACTGGCTGCTCAGCCGGTGCGGGGGCTTCCGCCGCGACATACCCGTCGGGGTGGAGCAGCACCTTGCCGAGCATGAACGCCGCGGCGTCCTCGGCGTCGCCGAACACCGCCGGGTTGATCAGCTCGCCGTCGTACCAGCCGACGCGCCAGCCTTCGCCCACCTGCTCGACACTCCACCCGCGTTCGGTGGGGCCGCCGAGCCGGTACGCGGCTTCGGGCACGTTCAGCTCGTCGAGTTTCGCCTGCAGTTCGGCCAGTTCCGGCTGGGCGGGCTGCTCCCGCCGCGCGACCGGGGCCGGTTCCGCCTGCTCCCGGGCCGCGCGCCGCCCGCCGGACGGCGCGGGCACCGGCATCTCCGGCACCGGAAGCCCGCCGGGGATCTCGGACCCCGGCATGATCATCGCGGTGGGCGGGCCCGCGTCGTACTCGGCCCCGCGGCGGTTGTCGTCGTCGTATCCACCGGAGTGCGTGAACAGTTCGGCACGCTGCTCGTCGTCGTCACGGGGCGGTTCGCTGCTGTGCGTGAAGAGCACCGGCTCCTCGTGCTCGGCGTCGACCGGCCGGTGCACGTCGGTGTCGTCCTCGTCGTCCGGATGGCCCGGACCGGCGCCGTTGCGGGAGGGGACGAGGTCGTGGTGGACGTCGGTATGGTCCTCGTCGTCGTAGTGGCCCTCGTCGTAACGCTCGTACTGCGCGCCGTCGAAGTCCTGCTCGAACGGCGGCTCCGCGGGACGCTCCGGCGCGGTGCCATGGCGGCCCTCGGCCTCCTTCTCGCGGCCCCGGCCATGCGCGGCGGCAAGACCCGCCGCGGCCAATCCACCGGCCGCGGCGACTCCGGCCGCAGCCGTGCCGACGTGGCTGCCGTGCTCGTCCGCCTGCTCGGCCGAGCTGTCGGGCTCCGCGCCGCGCCGTCCGCCGTCCTCGGCGTTCAGCCGCACGTCTTCCCGGTGGCTGTCGTCCGCTTCGGCGTCCGGCTGCGCTCGCCGACGGCCGCCCTCTTGATCGCCAGGGCGAGCGTCGTCCGGTGCCGCGCCGCGACGGCCTGCGTCCGGCTCTGCGGTGTGCCGGTTCGAGGCGGCGGGTTCATCGGCGGAGTCGTCCGCGCCGATGAGCCCGTCGGCACCGATGAGGCCATCCGCGCCGACCAGTCCGTCCTCCGCGCTCGGAGCAGCAGGCTGCTCGAACGCCGTGCTCCCGTGCGCGTGCTCGTCGTACCCGTGGGCGTCGTCGTAGTCGGCCGCCGCGGCACGGTCGTCGACGTGATGCGCGGGCTCGTCGTAACCCGCTTGTTCGTGGCCGTGCTGACCGGCGGCTTCGTCGTATCCATGCGGCTCGGCGTAAGTACCGGCCTCGTGGGCGGCGGCGTCCTCGTATCCGTGCTGGTCGGAGTAACCACCCTCGTGGTCGTCGTACTGCTCGGCGTCGTATCCGCGGGCGTCGTGCGAGGCGGATTCGTCGTAGTCGCCGTGGACCGCCGGGTTTCGGTAGCCGTCGTGGCCAGGCTCTTCGTAACCCTCATCGTGCTGGTCGTAGCGCTCGGCGTGGCCTCGCTGGCCTTCCCCGAGGTCTTGCCGGTCGTAGTCCTCGGCGTGGCCGGGCTGGTCATATCCGGCGGCCTGACCGTGCTGGTCGTAGGCGGCGTCGGGGTGAGCCTGCTGGTCGTAGCCGTCGGCGTCGTGCTGGCCGGGTTCGGCGTAACCGGCTTCGTGACCCCGCTCGTCGTAGCCGGACGCGTCGGGGTGCTCGGGGTAACCAGCCTCGTGCGGGTGGCCGGGTTCGGCGTGCGTGCCGTTCACCGCGCCGACGGCTCCGGCTGCTCCTGCTGCGGCAGCGGCTACGCCCAGTCCGTGCGAGCCGCCGGGGCTGTCCGGTCCGGAAACCGGGGCGGAGACGCGCGTGCCCTGCGGACCGCTCGGTGCGCCAGGACCGCCCGCGGAACCCGGAGCAGGCCGTTCGCGATGGTCCGAACCGCCGCGAGCTGGCCCAGCGGGGTCGAAGCGGTCTTCCGAACCGCCGCGGTCGTCGAAGCCGGGTTCGTTCGCCGCGCTGGGCCTGCCGAATTCGTCGGCCGGGTGGAAGTTGTCGGGGGCGTCCGGTCGGCCAGTTGCGTTGGGCCTGCCGGGGTCACGGGGATCGAACTCGTCGGCGGGGGCACGTCGGTCGGGGCCGGGGCCGCCGGGCCTGCCGGAATCGGGGCCGCCGAACTCGTCGGCTGGGTGGAAGTTGTCGGGGGCGTCCGGTCGGCCAGTCGCGTTGGGCCTGCCGGGATCGCGGGGGTCGAAGTCGTCGGGCGAGTGGAAGTTATCGGGGCTGCTCGGCCCACCGGCCGCGCCGAGTGCGGCGGCACCGAGACCGGCTGCGCCGAGTCCCGCTGCTGCGGCTGCGCCAGAACCGGGACCGTCCGCGCCGGGGCCACCGGAGGCAGGCCCGTTGGCATCGAATCCGCCAGCGCCACCGGGACCACCTGGGCCGCCGACGCCGCCGGGACCACCGACGCCGTTGGGGCCGCCAGCGCCAGGCCCGCCTGGTGCACCAGCACCGCCGGGACCACTGGCGTTGCCCGCGCCACTGAGACCGTTAGGCCCACCAGGAGCCCCGGGGCCGCCAGGCCCGCCCGGGCCAGCTGCACCCGGCCCGCCAGGTCCACCAGCCCCCGGCCCTCCAGCCGCACCCGGCCCACCGGGTCCGCCAGCGCCCGGCCCGCCAGGTCCGCCTGGCCCACCAGCACCAGGTCCGCCTCCAGGCGCGGGCCGCTGCTGCGGAGTCTGGCTCCCGCGAGTCAGATACGCCGCCGCGCCCTGCAGGGTCAGCTCGTCCACCTGCGGAAGCTGGAAGCCGTTGGCGCGGATGTGCTCGATCAGATCCGCTTCCGGCGAGACGCCGTACGTGCGGAGGTAGAAGTTCACCGCGGCGGGCCAGATCCAGTGGCCGTCGCTGTGGAAGGCGACCGGCACCGTCGCTTCGGGGGTCTGCGCGAGCCGGTCGATGTCGTAGCCGCGGTCCTGGACCACGACGGGGGCGTGGTCCAGATACTCCAGCAGCCGGTCCTGCTCGTCGACGTCCAGATCGGGACGGTTGATGACCGGGCGGCCCGCCGGGCCGATGGTGTCGAAGATCCGGGCGATGCGGAAGTGCGGTCCGGGCTGTTCCGGGCCGAGGCCGGACATCCGGCGGATCAGCCACTCGGGCACGTTCTCCTCGGTGCGCGGGAACATGCGCAGCTCGTCGGAGTACGCCTGGGGCGGCGGGGCGAGATGCCACGCCGGCTCGTCGCGGTTGTACTCGAGGTTGTAGCTGGAGGGGTGGTCCAGCTGGTAGCGCGCGTTGAACCAGGTGCCGCGGCCGTCGCGGTACATGCCCGCGCGGAGCCTCCCGAACAGGGTCGCGATGTCGTGCGTCGCGATCCATTCCTGGGAGGAGCCGTCCTCGAGCACGATCTCGCCGGTCAGCTCGTGGTACCTGCCGACGGCTCGGTATTCCGCGGAGACTTTGCGCCAGTCGCGGGGGGCGGCGCGCAGCAGGGCCAGTCCGATCTGCTTGACCAGAGTGTCCTGCTCCGTCGCGTTCAGCTGCGTCGTCGGTTGTGCCACAGAGAACATTTTGACTGTTCGCGCGCGCGAACGCACCCCGCATAGGGCTTTTGCCACC
Organism: Amycolatopsis sp. NPDC104775; assembly: GCF_055583325.1. NCBI lineage: Bacteria > Bacillati > Actinomycetota > Actinomycetes > Pseudonocardiales > Pseudonocardiaceae > Amycolatopsis > Amycolatopsis sp. NPDC104775. Next base: position 1,960,443 of record NZ_JBVJOE010000001.1, on the reverse strand, counting down.
CTCGGGCCGGTGGACGTGCCCGCTGACCTCGGCGGACGCGATATGGCACGGGTCACACGCCAGGGTGGGTGGTGCGGTGGAGCCTCCAGCTTAAGACCCGGGACGGCTGTTTCGACGGAAGACGCGCGGGCCGATCGGGTGGTGTCGCGGCCACACAGAGTGCAGAACCCACTCCTGACCGGCGGTCCGCGGCGGCTCTGCGACAATGGCCGCCGTGACGGCGAAGATTCTCGACGGCAAGGCCACGAAGAACGCCATTTTCGCAGAGCTGCGCCCGAGGGTGGCCGCGCTCGCGGAGAAGGGGATCACCCCTGGCCTGGGCACGGTGCTGGTCGGCGACGACCCCGGTTCGCATTCCTACGTGAAGATGAAGCACGCGGACAGCGCGAAGATCGGCGTCAACTCGATCCGCCGCGACCTGCCCGCGGACATCTCGCAGGAGAAGCTCGAAGCCGTCATCGACGAGCTGAACGCCGACCCGGCCTGCCACGGCTACCTCGTCCAGCTGCCGCTGCCGAAGCACCTCGACGCGAACCGCGTCCTGGAGCGCATCGACCCGGAGAAGGACGCCGACGGGCTCGCCCCGATCAGCCTCGGCCGGCTCGTCCTCGGCGAACCGGGAGCGCTGCCGTGCACGCCCTACGGAATCATTGAGCTGCTCAAGCGGCACGGCGTCGAGCTGAACGGCGCGCAGGTCACCGTGGTCGGCCGCGGTATTACCGTCGGCCGCACGCTCGGCCTGCTGCTCACCCGCCGCAGCGAAAACTCCACCGTCACCCTGTGCCACACGGGCACTCGCGACCTTGCCGCCGAGGTGCGCCGCGCGGACATCGTGATCGCCGCGGCGGGCGTGCCCGGGATCATCAAGCCGGACATGGTCAAACCCGGCGCGGCGGTGCTGGACGTCGGCGTCTCGCACGTCGAAGGCAAGCTCACCGGCGACGTCGACCCGGCGGTCGCCGAGGTGGCCGGCTGGCTGTCGCCGAACCCCGGCGGCGTGGGCCCGATGACGCGGGCGATGCTGGTCACCAACGTCGTCGAGGCCGCGGAACGCGCGGCCGCCCGCTGATGGCGATGACCGGGCAACGGCAGCGCAGCGATCGTCCCTGGCTCGTTCACGTGCCGTTCGCGGTGATCATGCTGCTGCTGGTCGTGGCCGTGGTGCGCGCGCTGCAGTACCACTGGCGCGAGGGCGCGGCGCTGGTCGGCGTCGCCCTCTTCGTGGCCGGTGTGCTGCGTGCGGTGCTGCCGGAGGAGCGCGTCGGGCTGCTCGCGATTCGCGGCAAGGCCGTCGACATCCTCACCTACGGCGCGTTGTGCGCCGCGGTGCTCTACATCGCGCTGTCGATCGCCGGCGGCCCGCTCGACGCGTCCTCCTAGGCAAACACTGTCAGGACGCGAGCGCGAGTTCCTTCTCGACCCGCGCCTCGCGCCGGTCCAGCAAGCCGGACACCGCGGCGATCGACACGCCGAGCACGGCCAGCAGCGCGCCGACCCAGTTCGGGGCCAGCAGGCCGAGCCCGCCCGCGATGACCAGGCCGCCGAGGTAGGCGCCGATCGAGTTGGCGATGTTGAACGCCGACTGCACCGCGGCCGAAACCAGCGACGGCGTGCCGCCCGCCTTCTCCATGATCCGCGCCTGCATCATCGGGCCGATCATGAAGCCCGCGACACCCACGAAGAAGATCGTGACGGCCGCACCGACCTTGCCCTGCGCGGTCACGGTGAAGATCGCGAGCACGGTGGCCAGCGCGAGCAGCGCGACGTACAGGCTCGGCATCAGCGCCTTGTCCGCGAGCCGTCCGCCGAGATAGTTGCCGATCGTCATGCCGACGCCGGCCAGCGAAAGCAGCACCGTGACGTTGGCGGGCGAGTATCCGGCGACGTCGGTCAGCATCGGCGCGATGTAGGACATGCAGGCGAACACGCCGCCCAGCCCGAACATCACGATCGCCAGCGCCAGCCACACCTGCGGGCGGCGGAAGGCTCCGAGTTCGCCGCGGATCGACGGGTCGGCCGGGCGGCCCTGGTGCGGCACCAGCTTCGCGATGGCGGCGATCGCGAGCAGGCCGATCACCGCGACCACGCCGAACGTCGCGCGCCAGCCGACCTGCTGGCCGAGCAGCGTGCCGAGCGGGACGCCGATGACGTTCGCCAGCGTCAGGCCCATGAACATCATCGACACGGCCTTCGCGCGCTGCCCCGGCTGCGCGAGGCTGGACGCGACGACCGCGCCCGCTCCGAAGAACGCGCCGTGCGGCAGGCCGGCGAGGAACCGGAACGCGATGCCGAAGTCCTGGTTCGGCGAGAGCGCGAACAGCGCGTTGCCGACCGTGAACAGGCCCATCATCGCCAGCAGCATCGTTTTGCGCGGCAACCGGACGGCCATTGCGGTGAGCAGCGGCGCGCCGATCACGACGCCGAGCGCGTAGGCGGAGATGAAGTAGCCCGCGGACGGGATGTCGATGTGGAAGTCCGCGGCGGTCAGAGGCAGCACACCCATCATCACGAACTCGGTGGTACCGATGCCGAAGGCACCGACGGCGAGCGCGAGCAACGCGACGGGCACGGCTCTCCCTTCCTGAAGAAATCGATTGCTCAGCGCCTGGGACACAGGCTTCTGAAGCGCTTTAGAACGAGGGCAAAAAACTAGACAGCCCCGACGTCGTCGTGCTGTCTCGCTCTAGTGGAACCGATGGAGGGCGGCCTTGTCATCCCGGTATTCGGGTGAGGCCCGCCACGTACCGCGACCGCTCAGCGCGGGGCGGCCAGCACGCCGTCGAGCAGGCCGGGGAACAGCGCGTCGAGATCGTTGCGGCGCAACGAGTTGTACCGGGTGGTGCCTTCCTGGCGGCCGGCGATCACCCCGGCCTGGCGCAGCGTCGCGAGGTGATGGGTGAGTGTGGACTTGGTCACCGGCACCTCGAAACCGCTGCACGAGATCTCCGTTTCGGAGTTCGCCAGCTGCCGGACCATCGCCAGCCGCACCGGGTCGGCCAGTGCGCGCAGCACGGCTTCGACGGTGATCTCGTCGCGCTCGGGATAGGCGAGCGGCGGGAGGGAGGCGTGAGCGGGCATGAGTCCATAGTACGACGGTTCTCGAAATTGTCGTCCGGTCCGTGTACGGTCGTCATCGAACTACGACGTTTGTCGAACTATTCGTTCAGGTCTCATTGGGGGGACATTCATGTCCAGCGTCTCGTCCTCGGCGGCGGCCCGGAACTCGGTGCTGGCGTTCGGGGCCTTCGGCGTCGGCACCAGCGGCTACATCGTGGCCGGGCTGTTGCCAGCGCTGACCTCCGAGCTGCAGATCTCCGCGACGGCCGCGGCGCAGCTCGTCACTTCGTTCGCCATCGCGTACGCGGTCGGCTCGCCGTTGTTCGCCGCCGCCACTGGGCGGTGGGAACGGCGCACGCTGCTGGTCGCCGCGCTCGCCGTGGCCGCGGTCGGAAACATCTTCGCGGCCGTCGCGCCGGGATACGCCACGCTGCTGATCGCGCGGGTCGTCACGGCGATCGGGGCGGCCGTCTACACCCCGGCGGCCACTGCCGTCGCCGCCGAACTGACCACGCCGGAACGTCGCGGGCGAGCTGTTTCGCTGGTCTTCGGCGGTCTCACCATCGCGTTGATCTTCGGTGTCCCGCTGGGCAGCGTGATCTCCCAGCAGTTCGGTTACCAGGGCGCGTTCCTGTTCGTCGGCATCCTCTCGGCGCTCGGCGCGCTCGGGGTGCGGGTCGCGCTGCCGAAGGTCGCGCCGCCGCCGGTCGTCGGGCTCGCCGAGCGGTTCGCCGTCGCGCGGGACAAGCGGGTCGTCGCGCTGCTGGTCACCACCACACTCGCCTGCCTGGCCGCGTTCATGGTCTACACGCTGGTGTCGCCGGTGCTGACCGCCACGGCCGGGGTTTCCGGCGGGACGATCACGGTGCTGCTGTTCTGCTACGGCATCGGCGGCGCGATCGGCAACTTCGCCGGGGGCCGCGCGGCGGACAAGTGGGGACCGCGCAAGCCGCTGCTGATCATCCTCGGCGGGTTCACCGCGGTGATGGTGCTGCTGCCGTTCACCGCGACGACTGTCGTCGGGGCCGGGATCACGTTGTTCGTGTGGGGCTTGGCGAACTGGTCGTTCAGCCCGCCGCTGCAGCACCGGCTCATCGAGCTGTCGCCCGGGCACGCCGGTCTCGCGCTGTCGCTCAACGCGTCGGCGATCTACCTTGGCGTGGGTCTGTCCGGCGTCGTCGGCGGTGCGGTGCTGACCTCGGCCGGGCCGACCGTTCTGCCGGAGATCGCCGCGATCCTGGCCGCCGCGGCGGCGCTGGTGGTCGTGTTCTTCTGGGGCGCGCGGAAGCGGGCTGAGGTCCGCGAGGAGGTCGCGGTCTGAGAAGCTGCCGGACGTGGCGGAGGTACTGGAAACCGTGCCCGGGCGCGGCGGCGAACTGGTGCTGCGGCGCGACGGCGCCGAGTTCGAGGTGATCGAAAACGGGATGTTCCTGATGGACACCCGCAACGGCGAGTCGGAACGGCTGCTCGTGACCGGAGCGGCCGACCGGCTCGCCCCCGGCGCGCGAATGCTGATCGGCGGCCTCGGCGTCGGGTTCTCGCTGCGCGCCGCGCTGGATCATCCTGCGGTCGGCTCGGTGGTGGTCGTCGAACGCGAGCCTGCGGTGATCGCCTGGAACCGCTCCGGTCCGTTGCGCGAAGTCCACGGCGCGGCCTTGGCGGATCCGCGGGTGACGGTGGTCGAGGCGGATCTGCTGGAGTGGCTGCGGACGACCGGCGAGACGTTCGACGCGCTGTGCCTGGACATCGACAACGGTCCAGAGTGGACAGTCACCGAGGGGAATGCCTCGCTGTACGCGGCTTCCGGGTTGGAACGGTTGTCTCGCCTGCTGCGTCCGGGCGGGGTGCTGGCGGTGTGGAGCGCGGGCGCGGCACCGGGGTTCACGGCTCGGTTGCGGGAGAGGTTCGCCGAGGTGGACGTGGTGGAGGTTCCGGTGCCGCGCGGGGAACCGGACGTGGTCTGGTTCGCGCGAGTCAGTTTGCCTTGGCGGCAGCCTTCGCGGCTTTCTTGAACGCGCGCACCTCGCCGAGGGTCTTGGCGTCCGTCACGTCCGCGATGGACCGACGCGAGCCCCGGTCGCCATACGCGCCAGCGGCTTCTCGCCAGCCCTTCGGGGTCACGCCGCGCTGTTTGCCCAGCAATGCCAGGAAGATCTTCGCCTTCTGCTCGCCGAAACCGGGCAGCGCCTTGAGCCGCTTCAACACTTCTTCGCCGTCTGGCTTGGGGCGGCCGTCGAGCCAAATGCCCTCGGTGCGGCCGTCATAGTTTTCGATGATGTGCAGCGCGAGCGCGTGCACCCGGCGCGCCATCGAACCGCCGTAACGGTGGATCGCCGGCGGCACCACGCACATCTCCACGAACGTGTCGACGTCCGTCGCGGCGATCTTGCGCAGGTCGAAGCCGTCCATCCGGTCGGCGATCTTCCGCGGGCCCGCGAAGGCGTGCTCCATCGGGTATTGCTGGTCCAAAAGCATCCCGGTGAGCAGGGCGAACGGGTCGTCGTTGAGCAGCTTGTCGGCCGCCGGGTCGCCGGTCAGGTGCAGTTCGCGCAGCATGGGGTCATCTTCGCACAAACCGCCCGGTCAGCCGCGTGCGAAGCGGGCTGGGGTGGTGCCCAGGTAGCGGCGGAAGTGCCGGGTCAGGTGTGCCTGGTCGGTGAACCCGGCGGTGGTGGCGACGGTCGCGGGAGGGGTGCCGTCGAGCAGGAGGCGGCGGGCGTAGTCGACGCGGCGGCCGGTGACGTACCGGTGCGGCGGCAGTCCGAAGCGGCGGCCGAAGGCGCGGACCAGGTGGACGGGGTGCGCGCCTAGTACTGCGGAGGCGTCGGCGAGCGTCAGCGATTCGGGCAGGCGTTCGTCTAGGAGGTCGCGCAGGTCGTCGGCGAGGCTGCGGTCGGGTGGTGTGGCGTCCGGGCGGCCGAGGTGGGTGCGCAACCGCTGGGCGACCAGGGCGAGGCGGCTTTCGGCTTCCAGCGGTTCGGCGAGCGACTGGTGCAGCTGATGGATTCTGGTGCGCAGCAACGGATCCGGCAGGCTCGGCTGATCGACGGCGGCCCCGATCAGGTCGTCGCCGAGCACGTCGGCGTCGAGGTAGAGCACGCGCTTGCGGAAGCCGTGGCTGGTCGCGGACCGGCCGTCGTGCGCGACGTTCGGCGGGAGCAGCGTGACGGCCGTGCCGAGTGCGCCGTGGTGGTGCCGGTCGAGGTCGTAGCTGATCACGCCGTCGTCGACGATCAGCAGCGTCCAGGTGTCGTGCGTGTGCGCGGGGTAGGCGTGATCGGTGAACTGGGCGTGGAACGCCTCGGCGATCCCAGGCACCGAGGGACGCCAGGCCGACACCGTCATGTTCAAAACGTACAAGACCAGCGCGCGACGCCGAGCCGATGCTGTCTCGCATGAACCGATTCGACACGAAGATCGCCGTGCTGCTGCGAGACGACCTGGCCTCGTGGCAACGGCTGAACGTCACGGCGTTCCTGGTGAGCGGCGTGGCCCACACGACGCCCGAGCTGATCGGCGAGCCCTACCTCGACGCCGACGACACCGAGTACCTGCCGATGTTCCGCCAGCCGGTACTCGTGTTCGCCGGCACCGCCGAGACGCTCGCGCTGGCGCACAGCCGCGCGCTCGCCCGGGATCTGCGCTTCTCGATTTTCACCGACGAGCTGTTCCAGACCGGCAATGACGTCGACAATCGCGCGGCGGTGCGGGCGGTGCCGCGGGAGAAACTGGCGTTGGCGGGGATGGCTGTGCACGGGCCGAAGAACGCGGTGGACAAGATCCTCAAGGGGGCGCGGCTGCACGGCTGAATGGGGGATTTTCCGCCGCGGCGAAGGGAATCCTGCCAAGATCGCAAGCGATCCCAGGGGAGGGAAAAACATGCGAAGAATTTTGGCGGTCGTCGCCGCGGCGGGCATCGCGTGCGGGACGGCGTCGGCCGCATACGCGGACCCGGCGGTCGCGTTCGGCTACAACTCGGACGAAGGCGCGTACCCGTTCCACGGCAGTGCTTCGTGGACAGCCGACGAGGTCACGGTGTGGGAGCACGACGCCGCGGTGAAGGTGAACGCCGAGACACCCGACGGCTGGGACTGGGCTCGGCTCGAACTGAGCGCTCCGGCCGGACAGCAGCTGCATGAGGGAACTTACTCGAACGCCGCTGTCCGGCAGCAGAACGCGCCGCAGCTCGCGACGCCTGGCTTCATCGCGTTTCGCGGAACCCGCGCAGACCCCGTGGGCGCCTGCGCGGCTCCGGACGCGACGGCCGACTTCACCGTCTCCCGCCTCGCCCGCGCGGCCGACGGAGCGGTGACCGACCTCGACGTCACCTTCGTCCTGCACTGCACCTCCGCCGGGGCTACCCGCGGCGAGGCGCACTACCACCGGGTGGCTTAAGCCTCCGCGAACACCGCGAAAACCTGCCGTACCCGGTCGCCCTGATCGAGCGTCACGTGCTGTGCCGTCGCCGAGCTGAACCCGGCGTCGGTGGCCAGTGCGGCGGCTTCCTCCAGGGTGCCGGGGACGCGCAGGTCGCGCGGGATCACCTCGGCGAACTTGCCGGTCGGCTTGAAGCGCTCCGACGACACCATGCTGAACGCCAGCTTGCCGCCCGGGCGCAGGACTCGTCGCCAGTCGGCCAGGGCGCGCGGGCCGAGGAAGTGCAACGCGGACGCGCAGACCACCGCGTCGGCCTCGCCGTCGCCGAGGGGCAGGGGGATCGCGGGGCCGACCTGCCAGGTGATCCGGCCGTCCGGGTCGCGGTCGGCGGACTTGGCGCGGGCGATCTCGATCATCGCGGGGGAGATGTCGATCGCGAACACCGCGGCCGGTTCCAGGCGCAAGGCCGCGAAGGACGCCGCGCCGGTTCCCGCGGCGACGTCGACCAGCAGATCGGGCTTCGGGTCGAGGCCGGCGATCAGCTGCTCGGCCACATACGGATGAAAGGTGTCCTCGTCGTATCCCGCCGCGTCGGCGTCGAAAAGTGTGCTCACCAGGTCACCGTAGTAGGCCTGACCAGTGATTATCCGGGCAAGCGGCGACGGCCGGCGAAACCGAGGTCAGCTCGGTGGTACCAGGACAGCTCGCGGTCGCCCTCGAGCCAGCACAACAGCACGTCGTCGCCGTCGAGCGAGGCCGGGAAGTCCACGAGCAGCGGAGCGAACCCCTTCAGCTCGGCCCCGGTCGCCTGGATCGCGGTCATCAGGTCGTCTAGCCGGGCCTGCGCGGCCTTCCATTCGGGCAGGCCGCCGAGGGTGGTGTCCCGCCCGCCCGGGCGCAGGGACGCGGCGAGCTCGGCGGCGTCGGCGCGGACCCGGATGAGCTCGGCGAGCACGGGAAGCAACCGGGCGAGTTCGGCGCGGGCCTCGGCTACGGTGAACAATCCCATCTGCAAATAGTCTCACCGGCCCCGCGCCGCCTCGCCGCTACCTGCGCCGTCGCGTCAGTGTTGCCGCCAGGCCCGCGCCGACCAGCAGGAATCCGGTGCCGAGCAGCGCGCCGGACACCAGCCAGCCGCCGAATCCGGCCGCCAGTTCGTCGCCCGGCAGCAGGCGCAGCAGGTCGTATCCGGTCCTGGGCGACACGAGCGTGGCCACCCCGGGCAGCACGCCCCAGACCACTCCGCCGACGACCGGCCCGGCCGACGACCACGCGCCGAGCACAGCCACCCCGGCCACCAGCAGAGCGCCGACCGCCATGAGCGTGGTGCCGAGGCTGTCGCCATGTTCGCCGAAGGTCGCGGACACCTGTGCCTGCTGGCGGTAGCCGCCGTAAGCCAGCACGCCGATCGCGACCGGCGTGAGCACGAGGCCGGACAGCCCGCTCAGCACGCGGGCGACGGCGCGGCTGCTCGGCGGAGCTGCCATCGCGGGATAGGGCGCGGGGTACGACATGACGGTGACCTCCCAGGCTGCGGTTACGCGATGGGATGATCGCCGGACCCGTCCGGTTCCCCTGCCCGGGGAGTCCGGATAGTGCCCGGTCGGAGGGCCGGGTCAAGGGTGGTAGAGACTTGATTCCGACCACTTCTGGAACCATCCAGCTCTGTTAAGCAGTACGCTTGTACCGCTATCGGAGAGCGAAGAAGAGAACGCGAAGATCCGCGGAAGGAGCACCGCTGCTCATGGCCAAGATCAAGGTCCAGGGCACCGTTGTCGAACTCGACGGCGACGAGATGACCCGCATCATCTGGCAGTTCATCAAGGACAAGCTGATCCACCCGTACCTGGACGTGAACCTGGACTACTACGACCTGGGCATCGAGGAGCGGGACCGCACCGACGACCAGATCACGATCGACGCCGCCAACGCCATCAAGCAGCACGGCGTCGGCGTCAAGTGCGCCACCATCACGCCGGACGAGGCGCGCGTGGAGGAGTTCGGCCTCAAGAAGATGTGGGTGTCCCCGAACGGGACCATCCGCAACATCCTCGGCGGCGTGATCTTCCGCGAGCCGATCGTCATGCGCAACGTCCCCCGGCTGGTACCCGGCTGGACCAAGCCGATCATCATCGGCCGGCACGCGCACGGCGACCAGTACAAGGCCACCAACTTCAAGGTCCCCGGCCCGGGCACCCTGACGATGACCTACACCCCGGAAGACGGCTCCGAGCCGATGGAGTTCCAGGTCGCGAACTTCCCCGAGGGCGGCGGCGTCGCGATGGGGATGTTCAACTTCCGCAAGTCGATCGAGGACTTCGCGCGCGCGTCGCTGCAGTACGGCCTCGACCGCGAGTACCCGGTCTATCTCTCCACCAAGAACACGATCCTCAAGGCCTACGACGGCATGTTCAAGGACGTGTTCCAGGAGATCTTCGAGACCGAGTTCAAGGCCGACTTCGACGCCAAGGGCATCACCTACGAGCACCGGCTGATCGATGACATGGTCGCCGCGTCGCTCAAGTGGGAGGGCGGCTACGTCTGGGCGTGCAAGAACTACGACGGCGACGTCCAGTCCGACACCGTCGCGCAGGGCTTCGGTTCGCTCGGCCTGATGACCTCGGTGCTGCGCACGCCGGACGGCAAGACCGTCGAGGCCGAGGCCGCGCACGGCACGGTGACCCGGCACTACCGCCAGCACCAGCAGGGCAAGCCGACCTCCACGAACCCGATCGCCTCGATCTACGCGTGGACCCGGGGCCTCGAGCACCGCGGCAAGCTGGACGGCAACTCCGAGCTCATCGGCTTCGCGAACAAGCTGGAGCAGGTCGTCGTCGACACCGTCGAGGGCGGCAAGATGACCAAGGACCTCGCGCTGCTGGTCGGCAAGGACCAGGAATGGCAGACGACCGAGGAGTTCCTCGCGACGCTGGACGAGAACCTGGCCAAGAAGATCGCGCAGGGCTGATCTTTTTTTAGCCGTTTCGAAAGAAGGGCACCTCGGAGGAGTCTTCCGAGGTGCCCTTCTTTTTTGTCACTCTTCGTGTTGTGTCGATGACAGGATTGGCACCTCCGGGTGGAACGGGTGCGGAAACCTGTCCGGGCGCGGTCGGACTGCCTACTCTGGCCGAGGGGTTTTTCGCGACTGAGGAGCGGCCGTGATTCTGGGTTTGCCCAAGAAGACACTGATGATTATCGGCGTCATCGCGGCGGTCGTGGTCATCTACGCGTTCGGTCAGAAAGGCCAGGCCGACGCGCAGGGATCCCCGACCGGCTGCAAGGTCTCGGTGACCGCGGACGTGCTCAACGTGCGGGAAGCCGCCGCGGGCAATGGGAAAGTCGTCGGGAAGTACCTGCACGGCGCGGAATTCGACGCACAACCCGTGGTGCAGAACGGGTTCCGGAAGATCGCCGACGGCAAGTGGGTCGCGGACAGCTTCGTGACGCCGGTGTCCGGAGCCAAGTGCTGAACCCGGTTCGCGCTGACGCCTGGCTGAGGTGCTGAGCGTCCGGCGAGTATCCGCCAGCCCGCGCGAAGTGGCTTGCCGCGCTGGGGTTTCGCGTGGCTGCTGGGTTCGTTGCGTCGTGTGGTTCGCCTGGGACTGAACGGTCACGGAACCTGGCTCGCGGTCGCGTCCGAGGGGGAGCGCAGCCCGGTCGTGGTTCGTCTCATGTGGTGGGACGGCTTAGGTGTGTCCAACCCGGAATGCGGCCGGTTGGATGAGCCGGTGCGTCCGTACGGCTTGGAACGTTCACGATTGCCGGACGCCTTTGTGATGCCGCTCGGCTTGCTCTTTCTGTTTGCCTCGGAGCGAATGCGTTCGGCGGGAAGCCCGGCGATTGTGCGCGGCGGGCGATTATGCGTGATTCAGCATGAGTCCTTCTTCCGCGGCGAGTACTTCCCCGGCGAACTCGGCGCGGGCTTCGGCCACCGAAACCGCTCGGTCGGAACCTGGCCAGAAATGCGTGAGCACCAACGTCCGGACATTCGCCGCGGTGGCGAGCCTGCCTGCTTCCGCGGCGGTCATCAGGTAACGTGGGCCGTCCGGCGGCGCGCCTTGCAGGGTGGCTTCGCAGATCAGGACGTCGGCGTCGCGGGCCAGGTCGGTCAGTTGCGGAGCGGGACCGGTGTCGCCCGTGTAGGCGAGGGTGTAACCGGGTGCGGTGAGCCGGACTCCGTAGTTCGGCACGTGGTGCGGCAGCAGCGCGGTGGTGAGCCGGAACGGGCCGAGGTCGGTCTCCGGGCCGAGATCGTGAAGAGCGAAGATCTCGTCCGGGGCCGGGTTGGGCTCCATCGCGGCGAGCCGGCGCACGGAGCCGGGAGTGCAGTGCAGCGGAAGCCTGCGGTCGGTCGTGTAGTGGCGGGCCCGGCCGAGTGCGCTGACGTCCGCGAGGTGGTCGGGATGTTCGTGCGTCACGACGATCGCGTCGAGCCGGTCGGCGGGGACGTGGCGGAAGAGCTGTGGGGCGGCCGCGTAGCCGAGGTCGATCGCGACGTGGAAGTCCTGGTGGGACAGCAGGAATCCGGCGCAGGCGCGGCCGGGCTCCGGCCACGCGCCGCAGCTGCCGAGGACAGTCAGTCGGGGCATGGCGGTCATTCTGGACCCCGGCGGACCGGCCTTGCCCGGAATTGTCGGACCCGGCGGGTAGCGTGCGCGGGGTGCTGATCGTCTCCACTGTCAACGTCAATGGCCTCCGGGCTGCCGTCAAGAAGGGCTTCGTCGAGTGGCTGGCCGCCACTGAGGCGGATGTCGTCGCGTGCCAGGAAGTGCGGGCCGAGGCCGCGCAGCTGCCCGCGTCCGTCGTCGCGCCGGAGGGGTGGTTCGCCGCGCACGCGCCTTCGGCCGCGAAGGGGCGCAACGGCGTTTCGCTGTACAGCCGGGTCGAGCCGGACGAGGTGCGGACCGGGTTCGGCGAGCCGGAGTTCGAGGACAGCGGCCGGTATCTGGAAATGCACCTGCCCGGCGTGGTGGTGGCGAGCCTGTACCTGCCGAGCGGCGACGTCGGCACCGAGCGGCAGGACGAGAAGGAACGCTTCATGGCCGCGTTCCTGCCGTACCTGGTCGAGCTGCGCGCGAAGGCGGCCGCGGAGGGGCGCGAGGTCGTGGTGGTGGGCGACTGGAACATCGCCTACGACACCGTCGACCTCAAGAACTGGCGTGGCAACCAGAAGAATTCCGGCTTCCTGCCGGAGGAACGCGAGTGGCTCGGCCGCGTCTACGAGGCGGGCTACGTCGACGTCCAGCGCCGTCTCGACCCCGAAGGCCCCGGCCCGTACACGTGGTGGTCCTACCGGGGCAAGGCGTTCGACAACGACTCGGGCTGGCGGATCGACTGCCAGCTGGCGACGCCCGGCCTCGCGGAGAAGGTGAAGTCGGTGGTGGTCGAACGGGCAGAGTCCTACGACCAGCGCTGGTCGGACCACGCGCCGGTCACCGCGACGTACGACGTGCCGTTCCGCGAGTAAGCCCTGATCGTCCTGCTGGTGACCACTGAGTGAAAACCTGCGGAGGGTAGTTCGGCTTTGTGCTGAGGGGTGAGTTTGTCCGGTTCGGCCGGGGCTGAGCACACTGTGCGTGGTTCCGCGCCCGGCGCACGGCGCTGACCACCGACGACACCGAGACAGCAGGGGTGCCCTCGGTTACTCCCCGAGTGGGCGCTAGCCTCGGCACCCGAGTTGATCAGATCCGACAGGTCTTGACACGCTCGGTAGTTTTCTGACCAGTAGCAGGTCGAGGACTCATCCTTACGGGTGAGACGCTCGCTCAGAATAGTCACCTCGCGGGAGGCACTCCGGTGCGCAACCCAGGCCGGTTCGTGACACGGTCCACGCTGGCTTTTGGCCGTCCAGCGCTTCGCTCGTCCGTCGCCCCATCGGTGGTGCCCGGTGCTGGCGCGGCCGAGCGGACCCTGGTCGGCCGCAGCCGTTCCCTAGCGGTCGCGGGCATGCGGGTCCTGACGGTGCTGGCGACGATCCTGGTCACGGCCATGGGCGCGGGTGCGACGGCGTTCGCGGCGGACGGGGTCGTCCGGGCGGAAACGACGTCGACCGGGTTCGGGATGCTCGGTCCGGTCGGGCTGGTCGCGGTGGGCTTCGGCGTCATCGGGATGGCGCTGGGCGTCGTCCGGCAGCGGCGCAAGGCGCGCGCGCAGGCGATCGAGGCGGTGGCTGCCGCCGGGGCCCGGGAAGAGGAGCCGGTCCGGCCGCTGGAACCGGCTCCGGCCGCGCTGAACCTGCGCCAGTCCTAGACGGCTCGCAGGCGGCTGCTCCGGACGAGCCAAGCGGGCTCCGCCACTGCTTCCGCGCTGCCGAATCGACGATCGGCCGCGGCGGTCTGAGTTTCCCACTATCCCCTGACTCCCTCGGGCAATGGCTCCTTCCCGGAAGCAGATACCCGGGCGGGGGCCGTCGAAACGTCCGGTCTGCCCGTCCGCGTCGCCAACCGCGAGGCCCGCGGTGACGCCTCCTTCGCAGCCTGGAAGAATCTCGGCGTGTCCGACGAACAGAACGGGCGCCTGCGGGTGCTTTCCGGGATCCAGCCCACTGCCGACTCCTTCCACCTCGGCAACTACCTCGGTGCCCTGCGCCAATGGGTGCGGCTGCAGGACACCCACGAGACCTTCTACTGCGTCGTCGACCTGCACGCGATCACCGTCGAGCAGGACCCGAAGGTGCTGCTGGAGCGGACGCGACGCTCAGCCGCGCAGCTGCTGGCCATCGGGGTCGACCCGGCGCGCAGCGCGCTGTTCGTGCAGAGCCACGTGCCCGAGCACGCTCAGCTGAGCTGGGTGCTCGAATGCCAGACCGGCTTCGGCGAGGCCGGGCGGATGACCCAGTTCAAGGACAAGGCCGCCAAACAGGGCAGCGACCACGCGAGCGTCGGCCTGTTCACCTACCCGGTGCTGATGGCCGCGGACATCCTGCTCTACCAGACGAACGCGGTGCCGGTCGGCGAGGACCAGCGCCAGCATCTCGAGCTGACTCGCAACCTCGCGCAGCGGTTCAACAGCCGGTTCGGCAAGACGTTCGTCATGCCGGAGCCGTTCATCGTCAAGGACACCGCGAAGATCTACGACCTGCAGGAGCCGACGGCGAAGATGAGCAAGTCGGCGGCGACCGCCAACGGCCTCATCGAACTGCTCGAGGACCCGAAGCGCTCGGCGAAGAAGATCCGTTCCGCGGTCACCGACACCGGCCGCGAGATCCGGTTCGACCGCGAGGAGAAGGCGGGCGTCTCCAACCTGCTCTCGATCTACTCCGCGCTGACCGACCGCACCGTCGCCGACCTCGAAACCGCCTATGAGGGCAAGGGTTACGGCGATCTCAAGAAGGATCTCGCCGAGGTGCTCGTCGACTGGGTCACGCCGCTGCAGGAACGTGTTCAGTCCTATTTGGACGATGTCGCCGAGCTGGACCGGATCCTCGCCGCGGGCGCGCACCGGGCGCGCGAGGTCGCCTCGGCCACGCTCGCGTCGGTCTACGAGCGGATCGGGTTCCTGCCCGCCAGCTGATCGCGACCGGTAACCGGGCGGGCACGCTCGCGTTGCGGCGCCCGGTTGCCGTGGTTAGCGTTTTACGGTGGCGAAAGAGACCGGTGACAAGGAAAAGCTGCTGCCCCGGCTGCGGCGGAAGTACCCGTGGCTGGATCACCTGATCCGCGCCAACGACTCCTTCAACGAAAACTACGGCAACCATTACGCGGCGGCGATCACGTATTTCAGCGTGCTGTCGGTGTTCCCGATCTTCATGGTGGCGTTCGCGGTCGTCGGCATGGTGCTCGGGCACAACGGCGCGGTGATCGACCAGATCACGCACGGGATCGACAGTTCGGTCCCGGAGGGGCTGCGCGGCCTGGTCAAGCAGATCACCGACGCGGCGCTCAAGTCCGGCAGCGGCATCGGGATCTTCGGGCTGTTGCTGGCGGCTTACTCCGGCGTCGGCTGGATGGGCAACCTCCGCGACGCGCTTACCGCGCAGTGGGGGCAGGAGAAGAAGACGGAACCGTTCGTCAACCGGACGATCAAGGACCTGCTGTCGCTGCTCGGGCTCGGGCTCGCGCTGGTCGTGTCGTTCGCGATCACCGCGGCGGGCAGCGGCTTCGGCGAACTGCTGCTGAAACTGGTCGGGCTGGAAGGCCAAGGGTGGGCGAAGTTCCTCCTGCAGCTCGCGACGATCGTGCTCAGCCTGATCGCCAACGCGCTGGTCTTCCTGTGGGTGATCGCCCGGCTGCCGCGGGAGCAGGTCGAGCTGCGCAGCGCGGTCAAGGGCGCGATCATCGCCGCGGTCGGATTCGTGGTCTTGCAGCAGGTGGCGACGGTCTACCTGGCGAGCGTCACGAAGTCCCCGTCGGCAGCGATCTTCGGGCCGGTCATCGGGTTGCTGGTGTTCGCGAACCTGGTGTCGCGGTTCCTGCTGCTGGTGACGGCGTGGACGGCGACCGCACGAGAGAACCAGCGACGCGTGGTCCAGCCGCCTGCTCCGGTGGTGCTGGAGCCCCGGATCACGGTGCAGCACGGGCTGGGGCTCGGCTCCGTGGCGGGCGCGTTCAGTGCTGGCGCGCTGCTGGCCTGGCTAGGCAAACGCAAGAGCTGACACCGAAAAAAGGGCCTCCTTGAGCGAATCAAGGAGGCCCTTTTTTCAATGGCCGCTAAGCGCGGGCGTTGCGCTTGCGCTGATAGCTGATGACGAACCCGGCCACGATGATCAGGAGCACCACCACGGTCAGCACCCAGCCGGTGGTCCCGAACGGGTCCGGCGCCTGTGCCGCCGCGGTGGTCGCGCCCGCCGGCGTGACCTGCTTGTCGGACATCGGGGCGGCGGCGTCGGTGCTCAGCGGCTGGTAGGCGATCTGCCCGACCGGCTGCGCGCCGTTCTTCTCCAGCGCGAAGCCGTAGTCGAGCAGTTTCGCCGCCTGGTCCACCACCTTCGTCGGACGCTGTTCGGCCCGCATCATCACGATCGCGAGGCGGTGCCCGTCGCGTTCCGCGCCGCCGACGTACGTGTGCCGCGCGTCGTCCGTGAAGCCCGTTTTCCCGCCAAGGAAACCGGGATACACCCCGAGCAGCTTGTTGTCGTTGAACACCGGGATCGGCGGTTTCCCGTCGATCGCCGGGATCGTGTACGTCTTCGTCGCGACCGCCTTGGCGAACTCCGGCTGCTTCATCGCGTAGTGGAAGACCAGGCTCAGGTCGTAGGCCGAAGTCGACATGCCCGGTCCGTCGAGGCCCGACGGGGTCGCCGCGCGGGTGTCGGTCGCGCCGATGCGGGTGGCGAGAGCGTTCATCTTGGCGACTGCCGCGTCGACGCCGCCCAGAGCCGTCGCGAAGGCGTGCGCCACGTCGTTGCCCGAGTGCATCAGCAGGCCGTGCAGCAGCTGGTCGACCGTGTAGTGCCCGCCCGCGGCGATGCCGACGCAGGTGCACTCCTGCTCGGCGTCCTCCTTCGTCGGGACGATGACCTGGTCCGGCTTCAGCTCGGTGACCACCACCAGCGCCAGCAGCGTCTTGATCAGCGACGCCGGCCGCTCCCGCGCGTGCGGGTCCTTCGCCGCGACGACCGCGCCGGTGTCGAGATCCTGCAGGACCCACGACGCCGAGGTGTCGCCAGCGGGCAGCGGCGGCGCGCCCGGCGGGAGGATCGGGCCGCAGCCGCCAAGGCGGTCGCCGCCGACCGGCTGAGCGGGCATCGGAAGCGGCGGCGGGACGAGCTGTCCCGGCTTCGGCTTCTCCGAGGTGTCCACCGGCGCCGGCGGCGCGGCGTGCTCGATGCATTGCTCCGCCGCCGCCGGTGCGGCGAGGGCGACGGGCGCGGCGACGGCTACGAGGGCTGCGGCGAGTGTCGCGGCGAACGCTCGCAGCGACCGGGCGAAAGCGGGGTGCACCCACGCAATCTAGCGCCGATGGTCCGGCGGCATACTCGTGACATGCGCATTTCACGAGGTACAGCGATGGCCTTGTTCGCTTTCGGCATCTGGTCCTGGATCATCTGGATCACGTTCGCCAAGAACCTGTGGGCCAGCAACCAGTCGTGGGCGGCCGACGGTTCACCCACCGGGTACTTCATCGTGCACGCGGTGCTGACGGTGGTTTCGTTCGTGCTCGGCACCGCGATCGGGGTGCTCGGCTGGCGCGGCATCCGGGCGACGTCGAAGGAGCGCGCGAACACCTGATCCGGCGAAGCGTCCTTTGGTCGGTGGCGGGGCGCGTCCGGACTGGCTTAGTTTCGGGCGTCCGACCATGGAGGCTGAATGTCCCGTTTACGTCGATTGCTCGTCCCCTTCGCGGTGGCCGGGGTCGCCGCCGGTGCGGTGGCCGTGCCCGCGTCCGCCGCGCCCGCGCCGTCGTGCGACACGACCAGTACGCCCTACACCTACGTCGTGCTCTACCAACCGGGTGAAACACAGCGCTCGGTCGACGCGGAGCTGACCGCCAAATGCGGCAAGCGGATCGCGTACTACCCGGAGATCGGCGTCGCGGTCGCCAGCTCGCGCAACGCGGACTTCGCCGACCGGATCGGGGTGAAGCGGGCGTATTCAGGAGGCAAGGACGTCGCCGCGAAAGCCGCCGCCCGCGCCGGACTTCGCTCGGCGGTCGGGATGCTGGAGCAGACGGAGAGCGTCGCCACCGGTGACGATTTGTCGACTCAGCAATGGGACATGCGGGCGATCCACGCTCCGGAGGCGAACAAGATCAACCCCGGTTCGCGGTCGGTCACCGTCGGAGTGCTGGATTCCGGCATCGACGCCAAACACCCCGCGCTCGCGCACGCGGTAGACCCGCAGTTGTCGACCGGGTGCGTCACCGGCGCTCCGGACGCTTCCGCGTGGACGCCGACGACTTCCGACCACGGCACGCACGTCGCGGGCACCATCGCGGGCAAGGACGCTAAGCGCGGCTTCACCGGCATCGCGCCGGGCGTGCGGCTGGCGTCGGTGAAGGTGGTGAGCGACGGCGGCTACATTTTCCCGGAGTCGGCTGTCTGTGGCTTCGTCTGGGCCGCACAGCACGGTTTCCAGGTGACGAACAACAGCTACTACATCGACCCCGGGATGTTCTACTGCCGCAACGAAGCGGGCGACGCTGCCGCGTACGAAGCCGTACGGCGTGCCGTGACGTACTCGACGCAGCGCGGGACTCTGAATGTCGCTGCGGCGGGCAACTCCGGCTTCGACGTTCGTACGCAGACGGTCGACCCGAACCGTCCACACCAGATTGATTCCTCGTGCGGCATCCTGCCGAAGGCGATCGACGGTGTGGTGACGGTGTCCGCGGTCGGTTACGCCGGGACGAAGGCCTACTACTCCAACTACGGCTCGGTCACCGTCACCGCACCGGGCGGCGATCCCCGGCAGGTTCCGCCTTCCGGCGAGGGCACAGGATGCCCGCTGTCGACGATTTTCAACGGCGCGTACGGGACGAAGTGCGGCACTTCGATGGCCTCACCGCACGTGGCTGGGGTTGCGGCGTTGTTGGCTTCTACGCATCGGAACGCACCGCCGCGCGCTTTGGCGGCTTTGCTTACCGCGAAGGCGGATCCGGTGGCTTGTGATGCGTCGGCGTGCGAGGGGCCGAAGCGGGACAACTCGTATTACGGGCGCGGGCTTGTCAACGCGCTGGACGCGGTTCACTGACGTAGCAACAAAAACGGCCCTCGTCCCGAGTGCTCGGGGCGAGGGCCGCTTTCCTAGCTAAAGATCAGACGCGCTTGAACAGCAGCGCGCGCTTCACTTCCTGGATCGCCTTCGTCACCTGGATGCCGCGCGGGCAGGCGTCGGTGCAGTTGAACGTCGTGCGGCAGCGCCACACGCCTTCGCCGTCGTTCAGGATGTCCAGCCGCTCCTCGGCGCCCTCGTCGCGGGAGTCGAAGATGAAGCGGTGGGCGTTGACGATCGCCGCCGGGCCGAAGTACGAGCCGTCGTTCCAGTACACCGGGCAGGACGACGTGCAGCAGGCGCACAGGATGCACTTGGTGGTGTCGTCGAACCGGTTGCGGTCGGCCTGGGACTGGATCCGCTCGCGGGTCGGCTCGTTGCCGTAGGTGATCAGGTACGGCTTGATCGCCCGGTACGCCTCGAAGAACGGGTCCATGTCGACGTAGAGGTCCTTCAACGTCGTCAGGCCCTTGATCGGGGCGATGGTGATCTCGGTCTTCTTGCCGTTCTTCTCCAGCAGGTCCTTCAACAGCACCTTGCAGGCCAGCCGGTTGATCCCGTTGATCTGCATCGCGTCCGAACCGCACACGCCGTGCGCGCACGAGCGGCGGAAGGCGAACGTGCCGTCGATGTAGTCCTTGACGTAGAACAGCAGGTTCAGCACGCGGTCGGTCGGCTGCGCCGGGACGTCGTAGGTCTCCCAGTGCGGTTCGGAGTCGACCTCCGGGTTGAACCGCAGGATTTTCAGCGCGACCTGGATCGGCGTGTGCTCGTCGGACGCCTTCGAGGAGGGCGCCTCAGGGGTGGCCGTCGTCATCAGTACTTCCGCTCCATCGGTTCGTAGCGGGTGAAGGTGACCGGCTTGTAGTCGAGCCGGATGTCGGCCGACAGCCCCTCGCCCTGCTTGTAGGCCATGGTGTGCCGCATGAAGTTCGTATCGTCGCGGTTCGGGTAGTCCTCGCGGGCGTGGCCGCCGCGGGACTCCTTGCGCGCGATCGCGCCGACGACCAGGACCTCGGCCAGCTCCAGCAGGAAGCCCAGTTCGACAGCCTCGAGCAGGTCGGTGTTGTACCGCTTGCCCTTGTCCGCCACGGTGATCCGCTGGTAGCGCTCCTTGAGCGCCTGGATGTCGGTCAGCGCCTGCTTCAACGTGTCCTCGGTGCGGTACACCGAAGCATGCGAGTCCATCGTCTGCTGCATTTCCTTGCGGATGTCGGCGACGCGCTCGTCGCCGTGCTCCGACAGCAGCAGCTCCAGCTGGTCCTCGACCAGCTGAGTCGGGTTCTCCGGCAGCTCGACGTGGTCGTGCGCCAGCGCGTACTCCGCGGCGGCGATGCCCGCGCGGCGGCCGAACACGTTGATGTCCAGCAGCGAGTTCGTGCCCAGCCGGTTCGAACCGTGCACCGACACGCAGGCCACCTCGCCCGCGGCGTACAGGCCCGGGATGACGTGCTCGTTGTCGCGCAGCGCCTCGCCGTGGACGTTCGTCGGGATGCCGCCCATGACGTAGTGGCACGTCGGGAACACCGGCACCGGCTCCTTGACCGGGTCGACGCCGAGGTAGGTGCGGGAGAACTCGGTGATGTCCGGCAGCTTGGTCTCGAGGACCTCGACCGGGAGGTGGGTCACGTCGAGGACGACGTAGTCCTTGTTCGGCCCGCAGCCGCGGCCCTGCAGCACCTCCTGGACCATCGACCGGGCGACGATGTCGCGCGGCGCGAGGTCCTTGATGGTGGGGGCGTAGCGCTCCATGAACCGCTCGCCGTCGGCGTTGCGGAGGATGCCGCCCTCGCCGCGCACCGCCTCGGAGATCAGGATGCCGAGTCCGGCGAGGCCGGTCGGGTGGAACTGGAAGAACTCCATGTCCTCCAGCGGAAGGCCCTTGCGGAAGATGATGCCGAGGCCGTCGCCGGTGAGGGTGTGCGCGTTCGAGGTGGTCTTGAAGATCTTGCCCGCGCCGCCGGTGGCGAACACGATCGACTTCGCCTGGAACACGTGCAGCTCGCCGGTGGCCAGCTCGTAGGCGACCACGCCGGAGGCGATCGGGTTGCCGTCCTCGCCCTCGGACAGCACCAGGTCGAGCACGTAGAACTCGTTGAAGAACTCGGTGCCGTGCTTGACGCAGTTTTGGTACAGCGTCTGGAGAATCATGTGGCCGGTGCGGTCCGCGGCGTAGCAGGCGCGGCGCACCGCGGCCTTGCCGTGGTCGCGGGTGTGCCCGCCGAACCGGCGCTGGTCGATCTTGCCCTCGGGCGTCCGGTTGAACGGGAGGCCCATCTTCTCCAGGTCGAGGACGGCGTCGATGGCCTCCTTGGCCATGATCTCCGCGGCGTCCTGGTCGACCAGGTAGTCACCGCCCTTGACGGTGTCGAAGGTGTGCCATTCCCAGTTGTCCTCTTCGACGTTCGCCAGCGCGGCGCACATGCCGCCCTGTGCCGCGCCGGTGTGGGACCGGGTCGGGTACAGCTTGGTGAGGACCGCGGTGCGGGCGCGCTGACCGGACTCGATGGCCGCGCGCATGCCGGCGCCGCCCGCGCCGACGATCACCACGTCGTACTTGTGGAACTGCATAGGGAAAGACTCCGCTAGCTAGTGGTGGGTGCGCCCTTAGGAGGCGGGCATCTCGGGGTCGAACGTGAAGATCACCATGGTGCCGACGGCCAGGATGAGCGCCATCGAGACGTAGAGCAGGATCTTCAGCCAGAACCGGGTGGAGTCCTTGCGCGCGTAGTCGTCGATGATCGTGCGCAGGCCGTTGCCGCCGTGGATTTCGGCGAGCCACAGCATCGCGAGGTCCCAGAACTGCCAGAACGGCGAGGCCCAGCGGCCGGCGACGAAGCCCCAGTTGATGCGGTGCACGCCGCCGTCGAGGATGTTCATGATGAACAGGTGGCCCAGCACCAGGATGATCAGCGCGAGCCCGGAAATGCGCATGAACAGCCAGCTGTAGAGCTCGAAGTTGCTGCGCCGGGCGGACGGGCGCCGCGGCGAACGCGGCTTGTCGAGGATCAGAGCGTCGGCCATGGGATCAGGCACCCCCGAAAAGCGTCTCGACGGTGCGCTTCAGCATGAAGAACGCACCCGGAACCATCACGACCACCCACACGACGCCGATGACCCAGAGCATCGTCTTCTGGTACTTCGGGCCCTTGGCCCAGAAGTCGACCAGCAGGACGCGCAGCCCGTTGAGTGCGTGGAACAGCACCGCGCCGACAAGGCCGACCTCGAGCAGGTTCACGATCGGCGTCTTGTACGTCTCGATGACCTGGTCGTAGGTGTTCGGCGACACGCGCACGAGCGCGGTGTCGAGCACGTGCACGAACAGGAAGAAAAAGGTCAGCACGCCGGTGATGCGGTGAAGCACCCAGGACCACATGCCGGGGTCGCCCCGGTAGAAGGTTCCCTGCCGGCGTGAGGCACCCGCCCGATCGCTAGCTCCTGCCCCGCTTTCGGTGGCAGTGCTCGCCGTGGTGGACATCGGTGAACGGCCTCCAACGTCATGACTGTCGTGCCCGGGTGACCGGTGAGGTCCGCACCCGCGGCCGGGGTCGGTCCACTGGGGACAACTCCGGCGACGGTGCCGAGATCAGGGGCCATCGAGCGTGGATGCAGAGGATGCTAGACCCGACCCCAACGCGCGGCTCATCTCCGGGTTCCTCTCTGTGACAGACCAGACACCGGTGACCACGGCAGACCACTCGGACGTGTGGTCTGGAGCACGTCGAAGACGTCTGTGCGAGGAGTTCAGAGGGACTCTGAGTCCGCCAGAGTTCCCTCGCGGGCTCTTCGGGACCACGGTGAGTGAGCGGGGGCGGCCGGGCGGGGCCTGTTGATCACGGTCGGCGCCGGAATGGTCGCGGATCGAGCCTCCGAGTAAACGTTTGTGTTACGTAGCGTGCCGTTCCTATGGCGGTTACCCGGCGGTTGGGTACGGTCTGCCAGTTGAGCCCGGCGACCGTGACCGGGCCGTTCCTGGATCGTCCGCTGGATCAGCGGGGAGGGAGACACACGTTGCGTCGCATGCGTGGAACCGCGCTGGCCGCCGCGACCATGGCCGGGGTGCTTGCTCTGGCCGGGTGCGCGAAGGACACCGGGGGAAGCAACAACAACGCGTCCGGTTCGGACGGCAATTCGGGCTCCAACTGCATCACCGCCCCGAAGCCGCCCGCCGCGCCTGCCGCCGCCACGAGCAGCAGCGCCGCCTCGGGCAAGGTCGACGGCAGCAAGCTCAAGGTCGGCCTGGCCTTCGACGTCGGCGGTCGCGGTGACGCTTCCTTCAACGACGCGGCCGCCGCGGGAACCGACCGGGCGAAGTCCGACCTCGGCGTCCCGACGGTCAACGAGAGCACCGCGAGCGCGAGCGAGAGCGAAGCCGCCAAGCAGCAGCGGCTCGAGCAGATGGCGCAGCAGGGCCTGAACCCGATCGTCGCGGTCGGATTCGCGTACGCGCAGTCGGTGAAGGCCGTCGCCACCAAGTACCCGAACACCAAGTTCGCGATCGTCGACGACGACTCGATCAGCCTGCCGAACGTCACGCCGCTGGTCTTCGCCGAGGAGCAGGGCTCGTTCCTGGCCGGCGTCGCCGCCGCGTACAAGAGCAAGAAGTGCCACGTCGGCTTCGTCGGCGGCGTGAACACCCCGCTGATCCAGAAGTTCGAGGCGGGCTTCCTGCAGGGCGCGAAGGCCGTTTCGAGCAAGATCAAGATCGAGGACGAGTACCTGACGCCGGCCGGCGACTTCTCCGGCTTCCAGGACCCGCCGAAGGGCAACGCGAAGGCGGCGGCCGAGATCTCCCGCGGCGCGGACGTGGTCTACCACGCGGCAGGCGCCTCCGGTAAGGGCGTGTTCGACGCGGCGAAGCAGAACAACGCGCTGGCCATCGGCGTCGACTCCGACCAGTACAACCAGAAGACCGTCGCCGCCGACAAGGACATCATCATCACCTCGATGATCAAGCGCGTCGACGTCGCGGTCTTCGAGTACCTGCAGGCCGTCGCGAAGGGCGACCTGAGCACGGTGCCGAAGCGCTTCGACCTCAAGTCCGACGGTGTCGGCTACTCCACCTCCGGTGGCAAGGTCGACGACATCAAGGACGTGCTCGACGGGTACAAGGCCCAGATCGTCTCCGGCGCCATCACGGTCTCGGACAAGCCGGCCAAGTAACGCTCACGACGCGGCAGGGCTCGGAAGGAATCCTCCTTCCGAGCCCTCACGCGTTTCCGACAGAACGGGATGTCCCCTCCGATGACCGAGATCGAGGCCGAAGCCGTCCCCGACCGGGGCGTGCCGGCCGTCCAGCTGACCGGGATCACCAAACGGTTCCCCGGCGTGGTCGCGAACTCCGACGTCAACCTCACCGTCGCGGCGGGCGAAGTGCACGCGCTGTGCGGGGAGAACGGCGCGGGCAAGTCGACCCTGATGAAGATCCTGTACGGGATGCAGCAGCCCGACGAGGGCAGCATCTCCATCAACGGCGGCGAGGTGAAACTGCGCAATCCGCAGGACGCCATCCGCGCCGGGATCGGCATGGTGCACCAGCACTTCATGCTCGCCGACAACCTGACCGTCGCGGAAAACGTGTTCCTCGGCGCGGAGGCGCTGCACGGCATCGGCCGGGCGGCGCGGGCGCGCTTGGCGGAGCTGTCGAAGCGGACCGGGCTGCACGCGAAGCCGGACGCGCTGCTGGAGGAACTCGGCGTCGCCGACCGGCAGCGCGTCGAGATCGTCAAAGTCCTTTACCGCGGCGCGAAAATCATCATTCTCGACGAGCCGACCGCCGTGCTCGTGCCGCAGGAAGTGGACGCGCTGTTCGCCACCGTCCGCGAGATGCAGGCCGACGGGTACACCTTCCTCTTCATCTCGCACAAGCTCGACGAGGTGCGCGCGATCGCCGACACGGTCACCGTGATCCGGCGCGGCACCACGGTCGGCACCGCGGATCCGAAGAAGATCACCAGCCGTGAACTGGCCGAGATGATGGTCGGCTCGGAGCTGCCGAGCCCGGAGACGCGCGAGTCGACGGTGACCGACCGCGAGGTCCTGCGGGTGCACGAGCTGCGGCTGTCGGCCGAAGGGTCCGAGCGCAACGTGCTCGACCACATTTCCTTCACCGTGCACGCGGGCGAGGTGCTCGGCATCGCGGGCGTCGAGGGCAACGGCCAGACCGAACTGGTCGAGACGATCATGGGGATGCGCAAGGCGAGCGGCGGCCACATCGAGCTGACTCCGCCGGAGGGCGAGACGCGCGACCTGGTCAAAATGGGCACGCTGGCGCGGCGCGAGGCGGGCATCGGCTACATCGCCGAGGACCGCACGCGGCACAGCCTGCTGCTCACGCAGCCGTTGTGGGTCAACCGGATTCTCGGGTACCAGACGCGGGAACCGGTGTCCGGCGGCCAGTTGCTCAACATCGCGGGCGCGCGGGAGGACACCGAGCGGATCGTGCGCGAGTACGACGTCCGCACGCCCGGCATCGACGTCCCGGCCGCCGCGCTGTCCGGCGGGAACCAGCAGAAGCTGATCGTCGGCCGCGAGCTGTCCGGCGACCCGGTGCTGCTGATCGCTTCCCACCCGACGCGCGGGGTCGACGTCGGTGCGCAGGCGTTGATCTGGGAACAGATCCGCCAGGCCCGTGCCGACGGCCTCGCCGTACTGCTGATTTCCGCGGACCTCGACGAGCTGATCGGGCTGTCCGACACCATTCGCGTGATGCTGCGCGGGCGGCTCGTGAGCGAGGCGAACCCGGCCACCGTCACTCCGCAGGAACTCGGTTCCGCCATGACCGGAGCCGAAGAAGGTGAAGACTCATGAGTTCGTGGCGCACGCGGCTTTTGCCGCCTCTGCTCGCGATCGCGTTCGCGGTGATCCTGTCCGCGATCGCGCTCGTCATCTCCGGCGCCGACCCGTTGCAGGCGTACGGGACGATGATCGGCCAGCTGTTCAAGGGTTCCACCGCGGTCGACACGGTGAACCTCGCGACGGTGTACTACCTGTCCGGCCTTGCCGTTGCGATCGGGTTCCAGATGAACCTGTTCAACATCGGCGTCGAGGGCCAGTACCGGTTCGCCGCGGTGGTCGCCGCGATCATCGGCGGGGCACTGCAGCTGCCGCCGGTCATCCACACCATCGTGATCCTGCTGGTGGCCATTGTTTCCGGCGCGCTGTACGCGACGATCCCGGCGGTGCTCAAGGTGACCCGCGGCGTCAGCGAGGTCATCTCGACGATCATGCTGAACTCGATCGTCGCCGGCATCATCGCGTTCCTGATCAACGCCAACCAGTTCGGCGTGCAGACCGGCAACAACATCGGGACCAGGGTGATCGCGCCGTCCGGCCGGATCCCGGGCATCCCGCTCGGCTCGGGCACGCTGTTCGGGTTCGTGTTCATCGCGATCGTGATCGGCGGCGCGTACTGGTTCATGCTGAACCGCACCAGGTTCGGCTTCGAACTGAAGGCGAGCGGCGAGTCCGCGACGGCGGCGGCGGCCGGTGGCGTGAGCGCGAAGAAGATGACGCTCATCGCGATGCTGCTGTCCGGTGCGGTGGCCGGTCTGGTCGCCATGCCGGAACTGCTCGGCCGCGACTACAGCTACGGCATCACCGCGACCCAGATGTACGGCTTCACCGGCATCGCGGTCGCGCTGCTCGGCCGGAACCACCCCGGCGGCATCGCGTTCGGCGCGTTGCTGTGGGCGTTCCTGGACACCTCCGCGGTGTCGCTGGAGCAGATCAACGTGTCCAAGGAAATCGCGACGATCATGCAGGGCGTCATCGTGCTCTCGGTCGTCGTGGCGTACGAGATCGTGCGCCGGGCCGACCTCGCCGCGGAACAGCGCAGGGTGGGCAGGGCGCTCGCGGGCAACGGCCGCAAGGGCGCCTCGGTCTCGGAAGGCGGTGCGGTGTGACCACCACGACGGAGTTCTCCCGGCCGGGCCCGGAATCCGGGACGCCGATGCCGGTCAAGCGCAAGCGGCCGCGGATCCCCGGCTGGCTGCGCGGCGTGATCTGGGCCGTGGTCGCGATCGCGGTCATGTCGACCGCGTCGTACGCCACCGGTGTTTCGGCGCTGACGTCCAGCAACACCGCGTCGACCGCGCTGCGGCTGGCGTTGCCGATCCTGTTGTGTGCGCTGGGCGGTCTCTGGGCCGAGCGCGTGGGCGTGATCAACATCGGCCTCGAAGGCATGATGATCCTCGGCACCTGGGGCGCGGCCTGGGGTGCGTATTACGGCGGCGCGTGGGTCGGCCTGCTGGCCGCGATCGCGTTCGGCGCGCTGGGCGGGCTGCTGCACGCGGTGGCGACGGTGACGTTCAACGTCAACCACATCGTCTCCGGTGTCGCGATCAACCTGCTTGGGCTCGGCGTCGCGAAGTACTTGGCGAACCTCATTTTCGAGCCGCTGTCGGGCAACCCGCGCCAGTCGCCGCCGGTGCCGAAGTTCGACACCTACTCGGCGGCCGGGCTGTCGGACTGGCTGGGGTCGCTGGAAAACCAGCAGCGCGTCGGATTGTCCGATGTCGCGGGCATTCTGCGCGGGCTGGTGACCGGGGTCGCGCCGCTGACCATGATCGCGATCGTGCTGGTCCCGGTGAGCTACTGGGTTCTCTGGCGCACGCGGTTCGGCCTGCGGCTGCGTTCGTGCGGCGAGAACCCGGTCGCGGCGGAGTCGCTCGGCGTGAACGTGTACCGCTACAAGTACGTCGGCGTGCTGATTTCCGGTGGTTTCGCTGGCATGGGCGGTGCCTCGCTGGTGCTGCTCAAGGGCGGCGCGGACTACCTGGAGAACCAGACCAACGGCCGCGGGTACATCGGTCTGGCCGCGATGATTTTCGGCAACTGGCGACCGGGCGGACTGCTCGGCGGTGCGGCGCTGTTCGGGTACTCCGACGGTCTGCAGCTCGCCGGTGGCGGTGACGCGGTGCTGGCGTTGCTGTACGGCGCGGTGATTCTGCTGGCGATCATCGTGATCGTGCAGCTGATCCGGAAGCGCTGGATCGCGGCGGCTCTTGGCGTGATCGGCGCGGGGATTCTGTACGCGATCTACTGGACCAATGACACTCTGCCGAGCGACTTGATCCCGTACACCGCGCACTTCGTGACGCTGATCGTGCTAGCCGTTGCGTCGCAACGACTTCGGCCGCCCAAGGCGGATGGTGCGCAGTACCGGCGAGGTGAGGGCGACTGATGTCCGAAGTGGACTGGGAAGCTTTGCGCGCGGCTGCTGTCGTGGCCGCCTCGCACGCTTACGCGCCTTATTCCGGACTGCACGTCGGTGTCGCGGCCATTGTGGACGATGGTCGGCAGGTGACCGGGTGCAACGTCGAAAACGCTTCGTACGGCTTGGGTTTGTGCGCTGAGTGCACCATGGCCGGACAATTGCGACTGTCCGGCGGCGGCCGGTTGGTCGCGGTCGCTTGCCGCAGCGGCGCGGGTGACCTGCTGATGCCGTGCGGTCGTTGTCGGCAGATTCTCTTTGAACTCGGCGGATCCTCGTGCCTGGTCGACACTCCGCGCGGGGTGCTGCCGATGTCGGAGGTGCTGCCGGACGCGTTCGGGCCGGAGGATCTGCCATGACTTTCACCGCGGTAGACGTCATCCGGACCAAACGCGACGGCGGACGGCTGAGCGATGAACAGATCGACTGGGTCGTCGACGCCTATACCCACGGAGCGGTCGCGGAAGAGCAGATGGCCGCGCTGGCCATGGCGATTTTCTTGCGTGGCATGGACGACGGCGAGATCGCGCGCTGGACCGGCGCGATGATCGACTCGGGTTCGCGGTTGTCGCTGGACGTCGCGCGCCCGACTGTGGACAAGCACTCGACCGGCGGGGTCGGCGACAAGATCACCTTGCCGCTGGCTCCGCTGGTCGCCGCGTGCGGTGCCGCAGTACCTCAGCTGTCCGGTCGCGGCCTTGGCCACACCGGTGGGACGCTGGACAAGCTGGAGTCGATTCCCGGTTGGCGCGCGGCTTTGTCTCTGGACGAGATCGCGGCGCAGCTGAACTCCGTCGGCGCGGTGGTCTGCGCGGCGACCGAGGGGCTGGCTCCGGCGGACAAGAAGCTGTACGCGCTGCGGGATGTCACGTCGACCGTCGAGTCGGTGCCGTTGATCGCCAGCTCGATCATGAGCAAGAAGATCGCCGAGGGTGCTTCGGGGCTCGTGCTGGATGTGAAGGCTGGCTCCGGGGCCTTCATGAAGACCGTGCCCGAGGCGCAGTTGCTCGCGCGGACGCTCGTGGACATCGGAACCGCGCACGGGGTCGCTTGCACGGCGCTGATCACCGACATGAGCACGCCGCTCGGGCGGGCGGTCGGGAACGCGGTCGAGGTCGCGGAGGCAGTTGAGGTCCTTCGCGGCGGTGGCCCGGCGGACGTGGTCTCGTTGACGGTCGCCTTGGCTCGGGAAATGCTGGCGTTGGCGGGCATTTCCGTCGATCCGGCTGAGGTGCTGGCCTCTGGCGAGGCCTACGAGGTGTGGGCTCGGATGATCACTGCCCAGGGCGGGGATCCTTCAGCTGCCCTGCCGCAGCCTTCTTCGGTGCACGTCGTCCCGGCACCTGCTTCGGGGGTGCTGACGTCGCTGGACGCCTACGCGGTGGGCGTCGCGGCTTGGCGGCTCGGGGCTGGCCGGGCGCGGAAGGAAGATCCGGTGCAGGCCGCGGCGGGGATCTTGTGTCACGCGAAGCCTGGTGATCAGGTGGTGGCGGGGGAGCCGTTGCTGGAACTGCACACCGACACTCCGGACGCGATCCCGGCGGCTCTCGCGGCGCTGGAGGGCGGTTTCGAGGTGGGCGCGGAGGCGCCTGCTGCGACGGGGATCGTGCTGGACACTGTTCGGCCCTGAGAGAGTGTTTTGAAACCGCCGTGGTCCGTCGCTGAATCCGTGCGTTTGGCGGCAGCTTGCACGTAACCGCCCGGTGAACGCCGCGCCGCTATCACAGCCAACGCCGACCACACCACCGGGTTTCGAAACACCCTCTGAGGATTTGCCGCGACGGAGCCCCTGCCAGGTTGTCCACACCCTGGCTCAGTTGTGGAGTAGTCGGCCTCTGCGGGCTCGATGCGCCGGTTTCGTCGGGTAGGGCCGGTAGACTGGGCATGGGCAGCCCCCCGAGGAGGGCGGGGGTGGGCTCGGCCGCGGTTGGTGACTTGGAAACGACGAAGCCCCCGTCCAGATTCTCTGGGCGGGGGCTTCGGTCATTCAGCGCTCTCAGTCGGTCGACTCGTCCGCGTCGCCGCCGGCCTTGGCCTTCGCGTCCGCGGCCTTGGGCGCGCGTCCGTTGCGGGAGCTGCGGCGCGGCTGGCGCGGGGCGGGCGGCGGCGGGGCGATCTGCTGCACCGCGGGGCCACCGCCCAGCATCAGTTCCGCGAAGGTCGCCATCGCCTCGTCCAGCTGGCCGCCGATGCGGCGGACCGATTCGTCGTTGCTGCGGCGCACCAGCGAGTCGACCTCGTCGGTGTCCGGCTGCTTCGCCAGCGTGCCCTCGACCTTCGACAGGCCGCTGCGGACCGAGCCGTCCAGGTCGCCGATGCGGCCGGTGACGTCGTCCTCGACCTTGTCGATGCGGGTGGACAGGTCGTCGAGACGCTGGGTGATCGTTTCGAGCTTCGTGCCCACCGAGTCCAGCCGCGCGGCCGGGTCGATCATCTCGCCGGTGTCGGAGACCGCGCTCTTGACGGCGTCGGTCGCGGTGGCGATGCGTTCCTTCGTCGCGCGGTCCAGCTCGTCCACGCGGGAGCGCAGTTCCTGGTCGGTGGTCTCGATCCGCTCGCGCAGCGACGCCTCGGCCATCTCGATCCGGTCGCGGATCGGGCCCTGCGTCGCCTGCGGCAGCGACTCCAGCTTCGCGTCCTGCTTGTCCAGGTGCCCGCCCAGCTCGTCGAGCCTGCGGTGGATGTTCTGCAGCTTGTCCTCGAGCCCGTCCATCCGGCCCGCGACGCCCTCGAACCGTGCCGCCACGCCGTCGAGGCGTCCGTCGAGCTGGGCGAAGGGCTTCGCCAGCTTGTCGACGATGCTCTCCACCGCGTGCGTGAGCGCGGCGATCGCGTTGTCCTGCGATTCCAGCCGCGTCATCGCCTCGTCGAGGCGTTCCGCCAGCACCCCGACCTCGGTCCGGTCCGGCAGTTCCGACAGCCGCTTGCGCACCGCGCCGAGGGAGTCCACCGGGGCGAGCCGGGCGTAGATGTCGTCGAGCGCGTCGAAGATCTGCTGCTGCTCGCTCTCACGAACCTCGGCCGCGCGCACCAGCATGTTGCGCATCCGGTCGAACGACGGTGCGGCAATGTGGTTGTCAGTGGTCACTGCGGTGTCCTTCGTCGGCGGGGAAAATGGAAGGGACTGACCCGAGCTTATCGATGAAGAAAATTGCTGTGCGTATGGCCCCCGGGGAACGCGGATAAGGGGCGCGCCACCCGGATGGCCGATTCCTTGCGCACAGTGCTGAGCAGAGGGTTGTTCCGGTGCTCTCGGTTACGGCCAGGTAGGGGAATGACAGCGAGGCTACCGTTGGAGCATGTCGGACGTAACCCCGTTGAGCGCGGAGATCCTGCGCCGTGCCCCCAAGGTCCTGCTCCACGATCACCTCGACGGCGGCTTGCGCCCGGGGACGGTCGCCGAACTCGCCGAGGATCTCGGCTACCGGGAACTTCCCGCGACGGATCCGGACGAGCTGGGCCGCTGGTTCCGCGCGGCGGCCGACTCCGGTTCGCTCGTGTCGTACCTCGAAACATTCGCCCATACGTGTGGCGTCATGCAAACGGAGGAAGCGCTGGTCAGGGTTGCCGCCGAAGCGGTCGAAGACCTGGCCGCGGACGGGGTGGTCTACGCCGAGCTGCGGTACGCGCCAGAGCTGTTCGTGGAACGCGGCCTGTCACTCGATGCAGTGGTCGAGGCGGTCCAGGAAGGCTTCGCCGAGGGGACGCGGAGGGTAGCCGCGGGCGGCGGCCGGATCCGGGTGCGGACGCTGTTGTGCGGGATGCGCCAGCACGCCCGCGCGCTCGAGATCGCCGAGCTCGCGGTGCGCTACCGCGACGCCGGGGTCGCCGGATTCGACATCGCCGGACCGGAGGACGGATTCCCGCCCACCCGCAATCTGGACGCATTCGACTATTTGCGCCGGAACAATGCGCATTTCACTATTCATGCCGGCGAAGCGTTCGGGCTTCCGTCGATCGGCGAGGCAATCCAGTACTGCGGTGCGGAACGGCTCGGGCACGGCGTCCGGATCATCGACGACATCACCACCGGAGCCGACGGAAATGTCCACCTTGGACGGTTGGCCGCCTACGTAAGGGACCGGCGGATCCCGCTGGAGATCTGCCCGTCGTCGAATGTCCAGACCGGAACCGTGCCGTCGCTGGCCGAACATCCCATCGGCCTGCTCGCCCGGCTGCGCTTCCGCGTCACCGTCAACACCGACAACCGGCTGATGAGCGGCTGCACGATGACCAGTGAATTCGCCGCGCTGGCCGAGACGTTCGGCTTCGGCCTCGACGACTTCCGCTGGTTCACCATCAACGCGATGAAATCCGCGTTCCTCGATTTCGACGAGCGGCTCGAGCTGATCGAGAAGGTCGTCAAACCCGGGTACGCGGCGCTCGGCTGAATCCCGGCGCTCCGGACGCGGCTGCCCCGAAAGGCGGTTGCGTTCGTTAGCCATGCCAACTAACGTTCACCATGTAAGACGTGCTTCTCAAATAATGAGACGGTGGGCGGAATGGCGCAGGTAGAGGCCGGGGAGCAGGTGCGGCAACAAGGCAGTTCGCGACGGTGGCTGATCCTCGCGCTCGGTCTTGCCGCGCAGACCGCCAGCTGCTCGTTCCTTTACGGGCTCCCGTTTCTCGTGCCCGCCATGCGCGAGGCCGACCAGCTGACGCTGGCGCAGGCGGGCACGGTGGTCGCGGCCCCGAGCATCGGCCTGCTGCTGACGCTCATCGCCTGGGGCGCGGCTGCGGACCGTTACGGCGAGCGCCTCATCATGGCGCTGGGCTTGGGCGTATCGGGGCTACTCCTCGTGTATGCCGCCCTCTGGCACCACCCGGTCGGTCTTCTCTTTGGGGTGTTTCTGGTCGCCGGTGCGTGCACGGCCTCGGTGAACGCGGCGAGCGGCCGGGTCGTGATGGGCTGGTTCGCCAAATCCGAGCGCGGCGTCGCGATGGGTATCCGGCAGACGGCGCAGCCGCTCGGCGTCGGAGTGGCCGCGCTCGGGCTGCCGCCGCTGGCCGCGCAGTGGGGATTCCAGGCGGCGATGCTGCTTCCGGCCGCGCTGGCGATCTTGGTGGCGCTGTTGGTCGCGGCGTTCGTCGTGGATCCGCCGCGGCCGCCTCGGCCGGCGAAGGGGGAGCGGCCGCCGTCGCCGTACCGCAAGCCGTGGCTGTGGCGAGTACACGGCGCGAGCGCGCTGTTGGTGGTGCCGCAGTTCGCGGTGTCCGCGTTCGCGCCCGTCTACCTGGTGTCACAGCATCAATGGACCGCCGCGCAGGCCGGGGTGTTCGTCGCGGCGGCTCAGGTGCTTGGCGCGCTCGGACGGCTGGCGTCCGGGTACTGGTCGGACCGGGTCGGCAGCCGGTTGCGGCCGATGCGGCAGCTCGCCGTCGCGAGCGTCGTCGTGATGCTGCTGGTCGCGGTCGGGGACGCGACCTGGCTGTGGCTGGTGCTGGCCGCGCTGGTGCTGGCGGCGGTGATCACGGTGGCGGACAACGGTCTTGGCTTCACCGCGTCGGCCGAGCTGGCAGGCGTCGCGTGGTCGGGGCGGGCGATGGGAACGCAGAACACTGCGCAGAACATCGCCGCGTCGCTGACGCCTCCGTTGCTGGGCTTGGTGATCGGGGACGGCCGCTACGCGCTGGCGTATTGCGTGGCGGCGGTTTTCCCGCTGCTGGCAATAGGGTTGGTGCCGGTGCGGGCGGAGTCCGAAAAGGACTAAGCGCGCAAGCCGTCGAGAAAGAACGCCAAGTGCCGTCGCCAGGTTTCGGGTGATTCGCGGATCAGCTGCGACATCGCGGAGACCAGCGGGGCGAGATCCGCGGGCTCGAAATCAGTGCGCAGCTGACCGGATTCCTTCGCTCGGCCGATAATCCGCGCGGCGTGCTCGAAACCGGCGCGGCACGCGTCTAGCACGGCGGGGCTCAGCGGCATCCGTCGAGCGAGAGCGTCGCTGAGGCCGTGATCCTTGGCCTGCAACGAGAACAGCCCGTCCAGGAATCCAGTGAAACCCTGCCATGGGTCGGGCTCCGCCAGCGCCTTCGCTGCCAGCTCGTCCAGCGCGGCGATTTGCGCGGGCAGGATCGCGTCGATGAAGGCGTCCCGGGTCGGGAAGTGCGCGTACAGCGTGCCGATGCTGACCCCGGCGCTGCGGGCGATCTGCTCCAGCGGGGTGTCGAGGCCGTGCTCGCCGAACGCGCGCGTCGCGGCGGCCAGCAGCTTGTCGCGATTGCGGGCGGCGTCCGCGCGCAACGGCTTCGATCCGGTGGCCATGGGTCCCATCGTACAAAGTCGAGGGTGTCCTCGGCTTTTGTGGTAGCTTGGCGGTCGAAGTCGAGGGCACCCTCGATTTGTCTCTGGGGAAGGAAGCCAAGCCATGACCACTCGCCCGACCGCTGTCGTGCTCGGAGTCGGACCCGGCCTCGGAATGTCGATGGCGCGCCGGTTCGCCGACGAGGGCTACCGCGTCGCGCTCGTTTCGCGTACCGCTGAGCGGCACCCGAGCTATCTGGCTGAACTCGAAAACGCCGAAGCGTTCGTCGGTGATGTCCGCAAGGGGATCGGGGCGACGCTTGACGAAATCACCGAACGGTTCGGCGGTATCGACCTCGCCTACTACGGCCCGGCGGCGATCGAGCCGGACAGCATGCCCACGGACATCGCCGAAACGACCGCGGCGGCCGTCGAGAAGGCGATGAGCTGGGTGTATCCGGCGGTCGAGGTGGTCGGCAAGCTGCTGCCGGGCATGCTGGAGCGCGGCCGCGGCGGATTCCTGTTCGCCGGCGGGCTCAGCGCGGTGCGGCCGATGCCCGCGCTCGGCGCGCTGGCGGTGTCGTCAGCGGCGCTGCGGAACTACGCGCGGACCCTGCACGAGGGGCTGGCCGGAACCGGTGTGTACGCGGGAAGCCTCATCATCGGCGGGCTGATCGAACGCGGCGACATTCACCGGATGGTCGTCGCACAGCGGGAAAAATACGGCGACGCCGGCGGTCACACCCTGGATCCGGATGCGATCGCCGGCGTCGCCT
This sequence comes from Amycolatopsis sp. NPDC104775, assembly GCF_055583325.1. Lineage (NCBI taxonomy): Bacteria > Bacillati > Actinomycetota > Actinomycetes > Pseudonocardiales > Pseudonocardiaceae > Amycolatopsis > Amycolatopsis sp. NPDC104775. The sequence continues at coordinate 1,925,127 of NZ_JBVJOE010000001.1, read as the reverse complement.
GGAAGATGTTCTCCGCGGGTGACCCGGCCGAGAGCGTGTTCGACGCCCTCTAGCAGGTTCAGACCACTGTGAGGCGGTTCTCGAAGTCCTCCACCAGCTTGCGCCACGCGCTCTGCTCGGCGTCGAACGGAGCGCTCGGCTCGAGCCGGCTCGGGTCCGGCCGCAGCACGAACGACACCAGCCAGCCGAGGCTTTCGTTGGCCGCCAGCGCGGTCTCGACGGTGTCGTCGCCCGCCCATTCGGCGGCGTCGGTGATCAGCTCGACCGCCAGCTCCAGCTGGTTCGGGTCGATCGACTCCGGGCCCTCGGCGATGTCCTCGTCGAGGCCGGGGAACACGTAGGTGTTCTCGGGGTCGACCTCGATCTCCAGCTCGCCCGCCGCGGCCTTCTCGCGCACCTCGTCCCAAGTGGACACCCCGGCGAGGTCGGTGTCGGCGAGCTCGTCGCCCTCCTTGATCGCCTTGAGCAGCGCCTTCGGCGAGCTGAACACGTCGATCTCGCCCTCGTTGCCGAGGAACACCGGCTTGTCGTCGAGGTAGCAGCGCAGCGTGTAGTACTCCGCGCCGGAGGTGACGATCTTGATCGGGTCGATGCCGACCTCGCCCCAGAAGCCGACCGGCTCGTCCTCGGCGTCCTCGTCCTCGGTGTCGACCGCTTCGAGGTCCTCCGGGCCGCCGTCCTCTTCCCCGGCCTCCGCCTCGGCGGACTCCTCGTGGAAGGCGGCCAGCTCTTCGGCGGTCTGCTCCAGCACCGCGGCGTCGACGTCCGGCACCGTCACCAGGTTGTCGATCGCGTCGAGCACGGTGTCCCACTTCTCGGAGACGGCCTTCGACAGGTCGTTCCACAGCGCTTCGCCCTCGCGCCCGGTGAACGGCAGCCGGCCCTGCTCCAGCAGCGAGAAGCCCTCGTAGGCGTCGAGCACCTCGTGCACCTCGTCCAGCTCGCACACGTCGGCGAGCGAACGCACGATGCCGACGATCTCGGCCAGCTCGCCGATCGTCCACGAGTCCGGCTCTTCGGCGACCAGCTCGGGCACGCCGACGAGGTCGTAGGAGTGGTCGTCGTCGGGGATCAGCTCGGGCACGTTCAGCGCGGGCACCGCGTCCCACGCCGGGTGGTCGAGCAGGTCGTGCTGCTCGGACGTGCGCACGAAAGCGGCCAGGTGGGCGGCGTCCGGGAAGGCGTACAGGTCGTCCTCGTCGCCGAGGAACGCTTCCCACTCCTCGCCGTCCTCCCGCCACCGCGGGGCCCAGAGGGTGACCACGTCGCCCTGCGGCAGCCCGAGCTCGATCGGGATGATGTCCTGTGCCATTGCCGAATCCTCCGCGAGTACCGCCCGTGTGCGCGCCCGCCTTTCCGTTCCCCTCCGGCAGCGCGCGGTACCGGAAGCCTACGGGTTAGGGCAAGCACCCGCGATCTCCCCTGCACCTGCGGGCGGGGCCGGGATGGCACGATAGGTGCCGCGATGACTCTTACTGACCTCCTGCCAGCGGATCCCGACGCAGATGCCCTGTTCGAAGCCTTCACGATGTGGACGGCGGAGCGGGGCATCGAGTTGTACCCGGCGCAGGAGGAGGCGGTGATCGAGGTCGTCTCCGGGGCCAACGTCATCCTGTCGACGCCGACCGGATCCGGCAAAAGCCTCGTGGCGGTCGGCGCCCACTTCACCGCGCTCGCGCACGGCAAACGCAGTTTTTACACCGCGCCGATCAAAGCGCTGGTTTCGGAGAAGTTCTTCCAGCTCATCGAGATCTTCGGGGCCGATCAGGTCGGCATGATGACCGGAGATTCGAGCGTCAACGCCGACGCGCCGATCATCTGCTGCACCGCGGAAATCTTGGCGAACATCGCGTTGCGCGACGGCGCCGACGCCCCGGTCGGCCAAGTCGTCGCCGACGAGTTCCACTTCTATTCCGAGCCCGACCGCGGCTGGGCGTGGCAGGTCCCGCTGATCGAGCTGCCGAACGCGCAGTTCGTCCTCATGTCGGCCACGCTCGGCGACGTTTCGTTCTTCGAAAAGGACCTGACCCGGCGGACCGGACGGCCGACCGCGGTGGTCACTTCGGCGCAGCGGCCGGTGCCGCTCACCTTCCGCTACGCGCTCACGCCGCTGCACGAGACGATGTCCGAGCTGCTCAACGGCGGCCAGGCACCGGTGTATGTGGTGCATTTCTCGCAGGCGGCGGCCATCGAACGGGCGCAGACGCTGATGAGCATCAACGTCACGACTCGCGCCGAGAAAGACGCGATCGCCGACCTGCTCGGCGACTTCCGGTTTTCCGCCGGGTTCGGCAAGACGCTCTCGCGGCTCGTGCGGCACGGCATCGGCGTGCACCACGCGGGCATGCTGCCGAAGTACCGCCGCCTGGTCGAAACGCTCGCGCAGTCCGGGCTGCTGAAAGTGATCTGCGGGACGGACACGCTCGGCGTCGGCATCAACGTGCCGATCCGGACCGTGGTGTTCTCGGCGCTGACGAAATACGACGGCGTGCGGCAGCGGCATTTGAAGGCGCGCGAGTTCCACCAGATCGCCGGACGCGCGGGCCGGGCCGGGTACGACACCGATGGGTACGTGGTCGTGCAGGCCCCGGATCACGTGGTGGAGAACGCGAAGGCGCTGGAGAAGGCGGGCGACGACCCGAAGAAGAAAAAGAAGATCGTCCGGAAGAAAGCGCCGGAGGGTTTCGTCAACTGGACCGAAAGCACGTTCGACCGGCTGATCGCGGCCGACCCGGAGCCGCTCACGTCCAGCTTCCAGGTCAGCCACTCGATGCTGCTGAACGTGATTTCCCGGCCGGGCAACGCTTTCGACGCGATGCGGCATCTGCTGGAAGACAACCATTCGGACCGTCCGACACAGCGGAAGCTGATCCTGCGGGCGATCGAAATCTACCGTTCGCTGCTCGCCGCGGGCGTGGTGGAAAAGCTGCCCGAACCGGATGCCGAGGGCCGCATTGTTCGCCTCACGGTGGACCTCCAGTTCGATTTCGCGTTGAATCAGCCGCTTTCGCCGTTCGCGCTGGCGGCCATCGAACTGCTGGACATCGAGTCGCCGTCGTACGCGCTGGACGTAGTGTCCATTGTGGAATCCACAGTAGACAATCCGCGGCCAGTGCTGTCGCAGCAGCAGTTCAAGGCTCGCGGCGAAGCCGTGCAAGCGATGAAGGCCGACGGCATCGAGTACGACGAACGGATGGAGCTTCTCGAATCCGTCACGTACCCGAAACCGTTGGAGGAACTGCTCAACGCGGCGTATCAGTCGTATCGCGCGGGACATCCGTGGGTGGCGGATTACGAGCTCTCGCCCAAGTCGGTCGTGCGCGATATGTACGAGCGCGCGATGAACTTCGTGGAATACGTGGGCTTCTATCAGCTCGCGCGTTCTGAGGGACTGGTGCTGCGCTACCTCGCCGACACCTACGACGCGTTGCGCCACACCGTGCCGGACGAGGCGAAAACCGAGGCGCTGCAGGACCTCATCGAATGGCTCGGCGAACTGGTGCGCCAGGTCGACTCGAGTCTGCTGGACGAGTGGGAAGCCCTGCGGCATCCGGACGAGGAAGGCCCGGTGTCGCACCGGCCGCCGCCCGAGCCGCCCGCGGTTACGCGCAACGAGCGGGCGTTCCGGGTGCTGGTGCGCAACGAGCTGTTCCGCCGGGTGGAGCTGGCTTCGCGCCGGGCGTGCGACGAACTGGGCGCACTGGACGCCGCCGCCGGCTGGGACGCGGACGCGTGGGAAGACGCGATCGAGGACTACTTCGACGAACACGATTCCCTCGGCATCGGCCCGGACGCGCGGGGCCCGGCTTTGCTGCTGATCGAGCAGGAGCCGGACGTGTGGCGGGTCCGGCAGATCTTCGACGACCCGGCTGGCGACCATGACTGGGGGATCAGCGCGGAGGTCGATTTGCGCGCTTCGGACGAGGTGGGCAGCGCGGTGGTGCGGATCGTGGACGTCAACCAGCTCTGAGCGGTCCGGGCTTGGGGCCGTCGGACGAGCAGACAAGGACAGTGCGGACAACGGGGTTCGCGACCACGGTTCGGCGGTCGCCGATCAGACCTGGCACGCTAGGCCGCTCGCCATGAGCGCACTGCCCGCGGCCTGCTGCCAGACTGGATTGGCGGTCGCCGCGGCCTCGGTGAGCGCGGGGGGTGCCAGCAGCACGGTGCCGAGATGTTTGGCCGTGGTCATCGTCGGGCCGGGTTGTTCTCCGGAGAACGCGACCAGTGTCAGCACGAGGAGAGCGAGGCCTGGCTGATCCCCGTGACGGAGGAGACTGCGTGGAGCCACATCAATCTGCCGTCCCTGCGGGGAAACCGTAGTCGCCGGGCTAGTTTCCCGGCGGTTTGAGCGGTAGACATTCGGCAAAACTACCCAATTGTCTCTGAGATCAGCGCCGTCGGCGGCTACTCATGATTCGTGACTCGACGTCTTGGACGAGCCGGTGGGGGAGATCGAAGACGGCGTCCGCGCCTGCTGTCCGTGCTGCTGCCGCAGCGCTGGAGTTAGCGTTTCCGGTGTAAACCAGGACTGGAATCCGATTTCCTGCGGCCCGAAGCTCCTGGATGAACCGGATGCCAGCCTCGGGGTCGCCGTCGCGCTCGAGGTCGGTCACGACGGCAGCGAAGTCCATTCCACTGAGGTAGATGCGCGCGGCCGCGCTCGAGGTCGCCACGGTGACGAGCTTCCCGAGGCGTTGCAGCGCGAGGGTCTCGTAAACATTGTTGTCCGGTCGGTCGTCGACCCAGAGGACCCGGGCCAGCGCGCTCGTCGCTCCCAGGTCGGACAGCGTGCCCGAGGAGTGTTGCGGATCTTTGCTCTTCTCGGCCTTTCGCACATCTTCCTCGGCCTGCGCCGCATTCTGCGGGGACAACGACAGGTCCATCTTGAAGATGTCGGACAGGGAGAGTTTGAGAGTGCTCGGCCGGGTGCCTTTCTGCCCCCGCCACAACAGCACTAGGACGCCGACCACTATGAGCACGCCGAGGACCAGGATGACGGTGTTCGTGTCCACTTCCGGCTACTCCAGATCGTTCGAGTTCGGTCGTATCAGGGATAACCCCAGGTCCAGCGGTATACGGGCGAGCGGATCGAGGGAGCCGACCTCGGCGAACATGTCTTCCATCATCGAGGGACCGAACCGCTGTGCGGACAACACAGTCAGGCCGGAGATGTCGAGGTCGGCGACATCGACCGGGGCCGAGGCATTCTTCCACAGATACTCGTTGGACCGAGCGAGCGCCATCGTTTCGCTGTACACCCGGCACATTGAGTAGAGAACCCTGGCGATGGCGAACGCGTCCTCAGGTCCACCGTTGAGAAGGTGGCGAGCGATTGACCAATACTTGGTGATCGGTGCACCCAAGCTGCCAACGGGGATGACGCCGGAGCGATGGGGTGAACGGCTCACGGCGATCTGGGTGATTTCTCGGGCGGTCTTTGTTCTGAGGCTGCTCGCGGTAACGATCAGATAGGCTTGCTGCTGCGGCGGGTATGCCCGAATGTCAGGGCCCCCGAAGCTTGAGCCGTGCGAACGTTCACCGGTCAGTTCGGCGAACAGCGCATACATCAGGTCGGTGACCCGACGCGGGTCTTGCCTGTCGAGGGTGTCAGTGATCGATTTCAGGTAGTACCCGTACGGCTGGCCGAGCTCTTGGAAGAGAGCGCCAGCTCGGCCGAGGAGAGCTAGCGCGCTCGGGGGATTCAGGAGAAGTCGCCATTGAGCAGCCTCGCGCAGCGCACTGGCCGCGTTCGCTCGAAGCATGAGCCTGATGTTGTTCAGGCGCTCTTGGCCCGCAGATTCGGAGCCACGTGCGATCGCGTTCGATTCTGCGAGCGCGGTCTCCGCGCAGGATTCGTGAAACGTCGCTGCGTTGCGCACTTGTTGGGCGGAAAGACCGAGCTCTCGCAGCTGCTCATCGGTCATTCAGATCAGCTCCCGGACATTGCTCAGCGCCTCGGGCTCGGTGAAGCGTGGATTCGGATGAACCCATACCCTGCGGAATGCCTTCTTCGAGCGGTTCAGTTGCCACTTCTCGCACGATTTGATCTGGTTGTCCGGAACGAGGACTTTGGCGGTCACTTCGCCTTCAGTCTGATACGCGGAGTATCGCCGGTAGGCGTTGAGATCACGTACCTCCTCGGCGACTCCTTCAACTTCCACCGCCGGTCTCGGCGCGAGCAACACCCAGCACGTGTACAGATAGGCGAAATCATGGTCGCCGTACCTGGTGCCGAACCATAAGGCGGTATCCCGTGCCAGTCGCACGTGGTTCGTGGCTGCGAAGACATCTCGCTCCACGGTGCCGCAAGTGAGCGAGATGAATGGAGTGTCCTCACTGAAAGGAGCTTCGGTGATCGGATCGATTTCGTCGAAGTGATTGATGTGCCGGTCGAGTGCAGTTGCTGTCAGCTTGTCCCTGACTTGAGGCGTACTGATCCTGCCCACTTTCCGCCACCAGTTGCAGAGGAGGCCGCTGTGGTTGTCGATCAGTTCTCTCGCCTTCTTGTCGCTCTCCAGGTGCAGCCCTTTCACACACCACTGGACGATCATCCTATGCAGGTCCTTTCGCCGTTTCTTCCGGTCAGGTTCAGGAATGCAGGTGCGGCGGCCGCCAACGGGTGTAGCGCAGCATCGACCGAGCCATCAGCGACGTCGGCATGGCCCGCATCGCCAGGTTCCGCAGCGCGATCCCCGCCGGGTTGGTCAGCTGCTGGCCCATCCGGCCGGTCTGCCGGGCGGCGCGAGCGATGGCCTGGCTGCGCGGGCGGCGTTCCGCGTCGAATCGGGTGAGCGCGGTGTCGATGTCGGCCGACGACAGCGCGTGAGCCAGTGTCACGGCGTCTTCCAGCGCCTGGCAGGCACCCTGGCCGAGATTCGGCTGCATCGCATGGGCGGCGTCGCCGAGGAAGGCAATCCGACCGGACACATAGGACGGCAGCGGGGTCACCAGTTCGTATACATCATGGTGCAGCACAGCTTTCGGGTCGGTCGCGTCGAGCAACGCGGCGATCGGTTCGTGCCAGGAGCCGAAGCGGCGGCGCATTTCGGCTATCGGGTCGGAATAGCGAGTGTCTGCCGGGATGGACAGCACTGCGTGCCATTCGGCTCGGCCGTCCGCCAGGACGATGTGGCCGAACTCGACTCCCCGGCCCCAGGTGAGATTGAAGTCCGAAGAGGACAGTGCGAACGGCTCGGCGGTGATGGCGCGCAGGACGGAAGATCCACTGTAGACAGACCCGGGATGTGCGGGGAAGAACTGCTTGCGCAGTCGGCTGTTCACCCCGTCGGCGGCGACGATCACGTCGGCTTCGTGGCGGCCGGACGCGGTGACCACGGTAGCGCCCTCGACGGCGGTGACTTCTTCCCGCACCACCGGCGAGGGCAGCAGCGCACGCAGCAACCGATGCAGTTCGTAACGCGCGATGCCGACGATCGGAGTCCCGGCGACGCGTTCGAGTTCGGTCCCGTCGAGGCGCGCCAGCCAAGTTCCGCGCGGGGTTCGGGTGCTGACTGTGCGCTGGAAGCAGCCGGCGGCGCGGAGTGCGTCGCCGGCTCCCAATGCGTCCAGGGCCTGAACGCCGTTGGCGGCCAGGGAAATCCCGGAACCGGCGTCGTCCAGTTCGCCGGGCAGCCGCTCGAAGACGGTGACCTGCCAGCCGACTCGGGACAATCCGATCGCCGCGGCCAGGCCGCCGATTCCCCCGCCGACGACTATCGCTGTTCCGGACACCAGTCCAGGATAGGGCGATTCAGGCGCTCATGAGCATGGAACGCGCGTCCAGGCCGTCAAACCACAAGCCGATCGCCAGCCCAGCGGCGGCTTCCAGCAGAGCAGCTCGGTCCAACCCACCGGCGGGCAGGGGAGTGCAGCCCACGTCTCGGACCAGCTCGGTGGCCACGGCGACCGCTTCCGGGGAGCCGCACAGCGGGACGCCGAGCGGGCGGCCTTCGAACAGTGGCGGGGTCATCCGCCAGACGTCCACGTGGGCGAGGTTGAACGCCTTCACCACCTCAGCGCCCGGTGCGTACTCGGCGATCCGCGCGGCCACGGGTTCGCCGGTCCCGCCGGGAGTGTTGGTGCAGTCGATGAGGACTTTCCCGGCCAGGTCGAGCGGGGTGAGCAGGGCTTCGAGCGCGGTGGTGGGGACGGCCAGCAGGATGGCGTCCGCTCGGGCGGCGGCGTCGGCCCAGTCCACCGCCTCAGCGCCGAGTTCGGCGGCCAGTGCGGCGGCGCGCGAAGAAGAACGGCCGGACACGGTCAGGTCGTGCCGGGTCCATTGGCCGCCGAGGGCGGATGCCATTCCGCCGGTGCCGAAGAGGGCGATACGCATGGGAAGGTCTCCTGTCGTCGCGTGGTTGTACGGAAACGACGTTAGAAACCCCGGCAGGAACCGAAAGGTAACCATGGAATTCATCGCCGACTGCCGCACCCGGCTCGCGTTCGATCTGGTGGCGAACACCTGGCATCCGGTCGTGGTGTGGGCGTTGAAGAACGGCCCGCTGCGGCACGGCGAGCTGCGCACGCGCATCGGCGGGATCAGCGCGAAGGTGCTCACCGAAGCGGTGCGCAGGCTGGAACGCGACGGGCTCGTCGAGCGCGTGGCGGGGGCATATCAGCTCACGGAGCTAGGGGTGAGTTTCTTAGGGCCGATCGAGGGATTCGGGCGCTGGGCAGCGGAGTTCGGCGACCAGGTGGTGGAGGCACAGCTCGCTCACGAGGGCAGTGGCCTGGCCCGCGCCAGCTCCAGCAGCGGTACCGCCGCCGCGGCGTCGGTGACCAGCGTCGACACCAGCCCAGAGCGCAGCACCGCGTCCACCGCCTCGGCTTTCGGCCGGCTGTAACCGATCGCGATCACCTCGGGGACCGCCATCAGTTCCTCGTGGCTGATCGCCAGCACGTGGTGCGCCAGGCCGGTGCCGAGCGAGTTGCCGTCGGCGTCGAACAGGCGCGCGGCGACCTCGGCGGTCGCTCCCCGGGCCGCGATGGCGGCGCGTTCGGCCTCGTCCAGCGCGTCGTAGACGGTGGACTCCCCGGCCTCCCACGAACCGATGCTCACCACGGCCTTGGTGAGTTTCCCGAACTGCGCGAAGGTTTCCGCGATGCCCGGCTGGTGCCGCAGGATCTCGGTGGTCCGCCGGTCGGGCAGGACGAGCGGGCCGAAAATCGGGTAGGAATCGCCGCCGGACACCGACGTCACGCGGCTGACCGTCTCCACCGAACGGCCACGCATGTCCATCCCCGCCTGCACCCCGCACAGCTGCACGATCGGGCAGCGCGGCAGGGTCCGGATCGCCTCGGTCATCGCGTTGACCGACCGCGCCCAGGCCAGCCCGATGACGTCGTCCGGGGTCGCGATCTCCTCCAGCAGCCGGGCGGCGAGCGCGCCGACCTGCTTGCGGACGATCTCCCTCGGCTCCTTCTCGGCCGCTCGTTCGAGCACGAGCACGCGGTCCAGCCGGTAGGCGCGGCGGATGTCGTCGGACAGTTCGACGTCGATCGGCGCGGGCAGGTCGAATTCGATCCGCACCAGCCCGGACTCGAGTGCCGTGTCCAGCATCCGCGCGACCTTGAACCGGCTCATGCCGAACTCGTCGGCGATCTCCAGCTTCGAGGCGCCCTGCACGTAGAACCGCCTGGCCATGGTCGCCAGCAGCAGCGTCTCGGTTAGCGGTAGTGGCCCCTTTTTCCTGCTCACATGAGCAGGATAGCGCAAAAATGAGCTTTGCTGGTTGACGGATCCGCAGGCAGGGGCCTCTAATGCCTACGCATGTTACCGACGGCATAAGTCAAAATCGCTCAAACGAGCATCTTGGAAGGTGATGACGCATGCGCGCCGCGATCGTGGACCGGCCCGGGGAGATCCGGGTCGGCGAGGTTCCCGATCCGAAGCCCGGGGAGCGCCAGGTCGTCGTGAAGGTGGGTGCCTGCGGGATCTGCGGCACGGACCTGCACATCGCCGACGGGCATTTCCCGCCGACCCCGTATCCCATCGTCCCCGGCCACGAGTTCTCCGGGGAGATCGTCGAACTCGGCGCGGACGTGCCCGCCGAATGGAAGGTCGGCGACCGGGTCGCGGTCGACCCGTCGATCTACTGCGGATACTGCACCCCGTGCCGGTCCGGGCACGGCAACCTCTGCGCGAACTGGAACGCCACCGGCGACACGGTCAACGGCGCTTTCGCCGAGTACGTCGCGGTGCCCGCGGACACCTGCTACCGGATGCCGGATGCGATGAGCTGGGAGCAGGGTGCGCTGGTCGAACCCGTTTCCTGCGCGGTGCACGGCGTGCGCCGGATCGGCGTGGAGGCGGGCGAACGCTTCCTCGTGGTCGGCGCGGGCACGATGGGCCTGATCATGCAGCAACTCCTGCTGCGCGCGGGCGCGCACGTGACGATGGTCGACCGCAACGCCGCACGCCTGCCGCGCGCGACTGACCTCGGAGCAGCCGCGGTGGCCTCCGATGTGTCCGAATTGGACGATGAACGCTTCGACGCCGCCGTGGACTGCACCGGCGCGGCACCCGCGATCGAGGCGGCTTTCAACGCCCTGCACCGCGGTGGCCGGTTGCTGGTGTTCGGTGTCGCCCCCGCCGAAGCACGCGTCGCGCTTTCGCCGTTCCGCATCTACAACGACGAAATCACCATCGTCGGCTCGATGGCCGTGCTGAACAGCTACGGCAACGCGCTCGACCTCGTCGCGAACGGCTACATCGACACCGAAGCGCTGATCACCGACACCCTGCCGCTGGAGCAGTACCCCGAGGCGCTGGCGAAGATGCGCAGCGGGTCCGGCCTCAAGATCCAGGTGCTGCCCGGAGGTGGCGGCCGTGCGTAAACTCCTGTGCCTCCTTGCCGCGACAGCGTTGTTAGTGACGGGATGCGCCGGAGCCGGGGCGCTCGGCACCGGCGGGCGGACACTGGTCGTCGCGATCGTGTCCAATCCGCAGATGAAGGACGCCATCTCGCTCAAGGGCGAGTTCGAGCAGGCCAACCCCGGGATCAAGCTCAAATTCGTCTCCCTGCCGGAAAACGAGGCCAGGGCGAAGATCACCGCGTCCACCGCCACCCAGGGCGGCGAGTTCGACGTGGTGATGATCAGCAACTACGAGGCGCCGCAATGGGCGGCCAACGGCTGGCTGGAAAACCTCGAACCGCACATGAAGGCGACGCCGGGGTACGACGAGGCCGACTTCATTCCGAGCATCCGGCAGTCGCTCTCGTACGAGAACCAGATGTACGCGGTGCCGTTCTACGGCGAATCGTCCTTTGTGGTCTATCGCAAGGACCTGTTCCAGAAGGCCGGGCTGAACATGCCCGCGCATCCGACGTGGCAGCAGATCGCCGATTTCGCCGCGAAACTTGACGACAAGCAGGCTGGCGTCGCCGGAATCTGCCTGCGCGGCAAGCCGGGCTGGGGCGAGAGCCTCGCGCCGTTCACCACGATGGCGAACACCTTTGGCGCGCAATGGTTCGACAAGGACTGGAACGCGAAGCTGACCAGCCCGGAATTCACCCAGGCGGCGAACTTCTACGTGAACCTGCTGCGTGAACACGGCGAGGTCGGCGCCTCCAGTGCCGGATTCACCGAATGCGGAACGAAATACGCGCAGGGGAACGCCGCGATGTGGTACGACGCCACGTCGATGACCGGTACCACCGAAGACCCGAAGACCAGCCACGTCGTCGGCAAGAACGGCTACGCCGCCGCGCCGGTGGAGAAGACCCAGGCGAGCGGCTGGCTTTACACCTGGGCGCTGGGCATCCCGAAGGTCGGCAAGAACAAGGACGACGCCTGGAAGTTCATGGCGTGGATGACGAACAAGGAGTACGCGAAGAAGGTCGGCGAGACTTACGGCTGGAACCGGGTTCCGCCGGGCACGCGCAAGTCGACCTATGAGATCCCGCAGTACAAGGAAGCCGCGAAGGCCTACGCCCAGCCGACGCTGGACGGCATCGCCGCGGCCAACCAGCAGAAGACGATGGTGAACCCGGTGCCGTATCCGGGCATCCAGTTCGTCGGGATCCCGGAGTTCCAGGACCTCGGCACGCGGGTGAGCCAGCAGCTGTCCGCCGCGATCGCCGGTCAGACCTCCGTCGCCGACGCGCTCGCGCAGTCGCAGAAATACGCGGAATCCGTCGGAAAGTCCTATCAGGAGGTGCAGCGATGAGCACCCTCTCCGTCCCCGCCGGAACCGCGCCGGCGACCGCGAAGCCCGCCGCGAAGAAGGCGACCGGCTCGGCCGGGAAACGCAGGCTGCCGCTGCTGCCCGCGTTGACCTTCGTGATCGCGGTGACGCAGATTCCCTTCCTGCTCACCGTGTTCTACTCGTTCCAGTCGTGGAACCTGGTGCGCCCGGGGTCGCGGCATTTCGTCGGTTTCCGCAACTACGTCGACGTCTTCACCGACACGACGTTCCTCGGCGCGCTGCTGAACACGGTGGTGCTCACCGTGGTCTGCGTGTTCCTTTCGCTGCTGCTCGGGCTCGGACTCGCGGTGCTGCTCGACCGCAAGTTCTTCGGTCGCGGATTCGTGCGCACGCTGCTGATCACTCCGTTCCTGATTCTCCCGGCGGCCGGCGCGCTGCTGTGGAAGACGACGGTGTTCGACCCGACGTACGGCCTGCTGCATTTCGTGTTCGGCACCGACACCGACTGGCTTTCGCAATTCCCGCTGGCCGCGGTGATGGCGCAGATCATCTGGCAGTGGACGCCGTTCATGACGCTGCTGATCCTCGCCGGGCTGCAGAGCCAGTCGAAGGAGGTGCTGGAGGCGGCGTCGGTGGACGGCGCGAGCCGCTGGCGCACCTTCGTGTCGATCACGCTGCCGCACCTGTCGCGATTCCTGCAGCTGGCCACGCTGCTCGGCGCGATCTACATCGTGAACAGCTTCGACGCGATTTTCCTGATGACGCAAGGCGGTCCGGGCACAGCTAGCACGAACCTGCCGTTCTACATCTACCAGCGCGCGTTCGAAGGCTTCGACATCGGACAGTCGTCCGCGATGGGTGTGGTGGTGGTCATCCTGACGATGATCGTCGCGACCTTCGCACTGCGGCTGATGTTCCGCGCGTTCTCCGTGGACGGAGGAGTCAAGTGAGCACCGCAACCGCTACCGCCTCGCCCGCCGCCACCGAAACCGCGCCGCCGCCGCGCCGCCGGACCAAACGCCGCTACGGACCGGGCACGCTGACCGTCGCGACCTGGCTCATCGCGATCTTGTTCGTTTTCCCGTTGCTGTGGATGATTCTCACCGCGTTCAAACAGGAAAACGACGCGTACACCGATCCGCCGAAGCTGTTCTTCACCCCGACGTTCGACCAGATCTCGAACGTCCTCAACAGCGGTTTCCTGCCGTATCTGGGAAATTCGGCGTTCGTCACGGTGGTTTCGACGCTGCTCGTGCTGCTGCTGGGAATCCCGGCCGCGTACGCGCTGTCGCTGGCTCCGGTCAAAGGCACGAAGAACGCGCTGGGTTTCTTCCTGTCGACCAAAATGCTGCCGATCGTCGCGGCGATCATCCCGCTGTACGTGATCTCGCAGAATACCAATCTGCTGGACACCGTGTGGGCGCTGATCATCCTGTACACCGCGATGAACCTGCCGCTGGCGATCTGGATGATGCGGTCGTTCTTCCTGGAAGTCCCCGGCGAAATGATCGAGGCGGCCCGGATCGACGGGGCGAACCTGCCGACGCTGCTGCGCAAGATCATCATGCCGGTGGTCGCGCCCGGAATCGCCGCGACCGCGCTGATCTGCGTGATCTTCTCCTGGACGGAGTTCTTCTACGCGGTCAACCTCACCGCCGCCCGGGCCGGAACGGTGCCGGTGTTCCTGGTCGGCTTCATCACCAGCGAGGGCCTGTACTGGGCTCAGCTGTCCGCCGCCGCGCTGCTGGCCTCGCTGCCGGTGATGATCGTGGGCTGGATCGCGCAGAACCACCTGGTGCGCGGGCTGTCCATGGGCGCTGTGAAGTAAGGGAGAACGCAGATGTCCGCTGAAGTGATTTACGACCAGGCGTCGCGTATCTACCCCGGCGACCCGGGCGTCCGCGCGGTCGACCAGCTGAGCCTCGAAGTGCCGGACGGAGAATTTCTCGTGCTCGTCGGCCCGTCCGGGTCGGGCAAGTCCACCGCGCTGCGGATGCTCGCCGGACTGGAAGACGTCAACGAGGGCGCGATCCGGATCGGCGACCGGGACGTGACGGACCTGCCGCCGAAGGACCGGGACATCGCGATGGTGTTCCAGTCCTACGCGCTGTACCCGCACATGACGGTCGCCGACAACATGGGTTTCGCGTTGAAATTGCGCGGATTCTCGTCGGCCGACATCAAGAAGCGGGTCGACGAGGCCGCCAAGATGCTCGATCTGACCCGCTTTCTCGACCGCAAGCCGAAGGCGTTGTCCGGCGGGCAGCGACAGCGCGTCGCGATGGGCCGGGCGATCGTGCGCGAGCCGAGTGTGTTCCTGATGGACGAACCACTGTCCAATCTGGACGCGAAATTGCGCGTGGAAACCCGGGCCAACATCGCGAAACTCCAGCAACGCCTTGGCACGACGACCATCTACGTCACGCACGACCAGGTCGAGGCCATGACGATGGGCGATCGGGTGGCCGTGCTGAAGGACGGCGTGCTGCAGCAATGCGCTTCGCCGCGGTCGCTGTACGACAAGCCGGCGAACTCGTTCGTGGCCGGATTCATCGGATCCCCGGCGATGAACCTGGCGACGCTGCCGCTGTCCGACGGCGGAGTGCGGCTGGGCGACCTGGTGGTGCCGCTGCCCGCCGAAGTCCGGACCGCGGCGGCTGGGCTTTCGGAGATCGTCTTCGGGATCCGGCCGGAGTCGCTGCGCCTGGTCGGCGAGGCGGACGAGGGTTTCGAACTGGTGGTGGAGCTGGTCGAGGAACTGGGCGCGGACGCGTACCTGCACGGCAAGGTCGGCGACGACCGGTTCGTGGTCCGGGTCGACGGACGGACGCCGCCGCGGATCGGCGACAACGTGCGGGTGGCGTTGCGCGGCGAGGGCGAGACGCACGCGTTCGATCCGAAGACGACGCTGCGGTTGGGCTGAACGGCTCGTGAGTGTTCCTGCCGGTTCTAACCGGCAGGAACACTCACGACCCCATCTCGCTCTCGCGGGGGAGCCGCTTCACTCTGGCGTCCGATCCGTTCCGGCGCGGTCCGGACGACGCTTGACGCATGACGTCGAAGCAAGCCGAGCTGAGCAAATGGCCAGGTTACGTCGCCGCGGCCTGGGGGCTGGCGTTCGCGATCCCCAGTTTCGCCTGGGCGACCGGCAGCACCTTCGGTGCGCAGTCGACGGTCTCGCCGCCGCTGGTGAAGCTCGCGCAGGACCGGGTGCCGTGGTTTGTGGCCGTCCTGGTCATCACCGGTCTGCTGAAGGTTTTCGGTGCGGTGATCGGCGTCAGCCTGACGCAGCCGCGCGGCCAGTGGCTCAGCCGGACAATGGTCTTTTGCGGTGGTGGGGCCGCGGTTTTGCTGACCTGGCACGGCGGGCTGTTCGTCGTGCAGGGCGTACTGGCCAGGACCGGGTTCGCCGCCGTCGATCCAGCGTTGTCCGGCTTGATCAATTGGTATCTCTACCTCTGGGGGCCGTGGTTCATCGCTGGCGGTCTCGCGTTCGCCGGGACTGTCGCGCACTATGTCCGGCACCGCGAGGACCGGCGCACGCTGACTCGGTACGGAGTGGTCGGTGCGCTCGGTGCCTTGGCACTGTCGGTGGCCGCGGTCGCGGTGGGCATTGGGTGAGTCAGCGGAGGGCTCCGGCGAGGACGGTGCTCGTCATCTGGCGGACGGCTTCCTCACTGGGCGGTTCGCCGGTGCGGTCGGCGAAGAGCAGATGACCGGCCCCGATGAGTGTTGGGGCGAGGGTCTGCACGTCGGCGTCCGGGACGAGCCGACCGAGATCTCGTTCTGCGGCAAGGTAATTCGCGAGCACGTTCGCCGCGTCGGTCGCCAACGGAATTCCCGCGCCCGGCCGGGCTGCCCGGAGCCGGTGGCGGAGTTCGTCGCGGAAGGTGATCAGGGCGACGATCGACACCGCGACCGAGGAGAAGACCTCGGTGAGCACCTCGGCCACCGTCTCGACTACGTCACCGGTTCCGGCCACCAGCTCATCTCCGCGAGCTTCGAGCCGGTGGATCCGGTCGAGCACCAGCGCGGCGAGGAACGCGTCGAAATCCTCGAAATGCCGGTGCAACACGCCCTTCGCGCAATCCGCTTCGGTGGTGACGGCACGGCTGGTCAGACCACTTGGGCCGTCGCGCAGCAAAACCCGTTCCGCGGCGTCGAAAAGCTGGGCGCGGACGTCGCGGAGATGGATCCCGGTGGGCAACTTGAGGGTCCTTCCTAGCCATAGTGGGCGCTTGCCCACTATGGTGGGCACATGCCCACTTTACCCCGTCCCGAACCGCACCAGCACCGGACGATGGCGGAGTCGTTCGGTGTCGATCCCGAACGCTACGACCGGGCTCGCCCGCGTTACCCGGACGAACTGGTGACCGCAGTCCTCGCAGCGAGCCCGGGGAAGGAATTTCTCGACGTCGGCTGCGGAACCGGCATCGAGGGGCGGCAATTCCGCGACCGCGGCGCCGTGGTGCTCGGCGTGGAGCCGGACGCGCGGATGGCGGAGTTCGCGCGCCGGGATTTCCCGGTCGAGGTCGCGAAATTCGAGGATTGGGACCCGGCCGGGCGAACGTTCGACGCGCTGGTGTCCGGGCAAGCGTGGCATTGGGTCGACCCGGCCGCGGGAGCCGCGAAGGCCGCGCGAGTGCTCCGCCCCGGCGGCCGGTTCGTCGCGTTCTGGCACGTGTTCATGCCGCCGGAGGAAATTTCGCACGCACTGGCGGACGCGTTGCGGCGGGCGATGCCGGACTCGCCGTTCAGCGGGAACTACCTGAAAAGCCCCAGCGCCGACGCGTATCAGCCGATGCTCGACCGGGCCGCGGACGGCTTGGCCGGAACCGGTGCGTTCGCCGAAACGGAGTACTGGCACTACGAATGGACGCAAGACTACAGCCGCGACGAATGGCTGGACCTGCTCGCTACGCAGGGCGGCGTCACCGTCGCGACGCCGGAGCAGCGCGACCAGATCTTGGCTGAGGTCGGCACCGCGATCGATGCGCGCGGCGGCCACCTGACGACGAAGTACTCGACCGCCGCGGTGACCGCCGTCCGCTCGTCGGTCACTCCTTCAGCGAAAGCGCTTGGCTAGGGCAGATGTTCACGGCCTCGCGCGCCTTCTCGACCAGCTCGCCGCTCGGAGTGTCGTTGAGGACGATGACCGTGCCGTCGTCCTCGCTCTGGTCGAACAGCGCGGGCTCGGTGAGCACGCACTGGCCCGCGCCGACGCACTTGCCGGTGTCCGCGATGATCTTCATGATGGCCTCTTCCTGGCTTGTGGTGGGAGCACTCTGATCTCTACCAGGTCACCGGCAACTGGTACAGGCCAAAGATCGTGGCGTCCTTCTTCACGGGCAACTGGTCTGCCGGGAGCGTGCACGTGAGCGTCGGGACGCGGCGGAAGAGCGTGTCGAACACGATCTGCAGTTCCATCCGCGCCAGGTTCTGCCCGAGGCACTGGTGCGGCCCGAAACCGAACGCGACGTGGTGGCGCGCGCCGCGTTCGAGATCGAGTTTTTCTGGGCTTTCGAACGCGTCTGGGTCCCAGTTCGCGGCGTAGCCCAGCACGAGCACGCCCTCGCCCTCCTTGATCGTGACGCCGCCGATCTCCACGTCCTCGGTCGCGACCCGCGCGGTCGCGCCCTCGACGATCGTGAAGTAGCGCAGCAGTTCCTCGACCGCGAGAAGCGTCTTGCCCGGATCGGCCTCGATCGTCGCGCGCTGCCCGGGGTTTTCCAGCAGCCCGATGGTGCCGAGCGAGATCATGTTCGCAGTGGTCTCGTGCCCGGCGACCAGCAGCAGGAACGCCAGCCCGATCATCGCGTCGTGATCGTAAGTGCCTTCCTCGCGGCGCTTGACGATCTGCCTGCCGAGCAGGTCGTCGGTCGGGTCCTTCTCCTTCGCCGCGACCAGCCCGCCGAGGTAGTCGCGCAGTTCCTCGGACGCCTTCTTGCGGTCCTCGACGCTGGTGCTGCGCCGGATGAGCGCCATCGTGCGTTCTTGGAAGTAGTCGTGGTCGGCGTACGGGACACCGAGCAGTTCGCAGATCACCAGCGACGGCACCGGCAGCGACAGCTTTTCCACCAGGTCCGCCGGTTTCGGCCCGGCGAGCAGGTCGTCGATCAGGCCGTCGGCGATCTCCTGGATCCGCGGCCGCATCGCCTCGACCCGCTTGACGGTGAACTCGCCGAGCACCTCCCGGCGAGCCTCGCCGTGCTCGGGCGCGTCCATCCCGATCATGGCTTTCTGCTTCGCGTTGGTGAGGATCGCCGCCCCGCCCTCGGCAAGGAACGGGAAGTTGGGCAGGAACCGGTCGGACGAAAACCGCCGGTCGCCGAGGATCTGCCGGGCTTCCGCGTGCCGCGCGGCGACCCAGGCCTGTTTTCCGCCAGGGATCTGCACCCGGGTGAGCGCGGCGTCCTCGCGCATCCGGACGTACTGCTCCGGCTGCGAGAACGGGCAGGTGCGGGCGACCGGCATGCGAAGTTCTTCGGTGGCAGTCATCGTTTCCCCTTCACCAGGTCACCGGGAGGCAGTACAGCCCGAAGACGCCGGAGTCGTGTTTGAACGGCAACTGATCGACCGGCGCGGCGAGACGCAGCGTCGGGATGCGGCGGAAGAGCGTGTCGAAGACGATCTGCAGTTCCATCCGCGCGAGGTTCTGGCCGAGGCACTGGTGCGCGCCGAAGCCGAACGCCACGTGGTGCCTGCCGCCGCGGGTGATGTCGAATCGTTCGGGCTCGGGAAAGACGTCGGAGTCGAAGTTGGCCGCGTAGCTCAGGCCGAGCACGCCTTCTCCGGCCTTGATGGTGACGCCCGCGATGTCCACGTCTTCGAGCGCGACGCGGGTGGTGGCGAACTCCGCGATGGTGAAGTAGCGCAGCAATTCCTCGACGGCGTCGAGGGTTTTGCCCGGATCCTCCTTGATCGCGGCCAGCGCGTCCGGGTTCTCCAGCAGCGCGACGGTGCCGAGCGAAATCATGTTCGCGGTGGTTTCGTGCCCGGCGATGAGCAGCAGGAAGGCCAGCGACACAAGGTCGTCGTGGTCATAGCTGCCCTCCTCGCGCTTCTTCGCGATCTGGCGGCTGAGCAGATCGTCCGCCGGTTCGGCTTCCTTCTTCGAAACCAGGTCGGACAGATAATTCTGCATCGCTTCGACCGACTTGCCGCGTTCCTCGAATCCGGTTTCCCGGTTGAGGAGCCGCGAGCTGTGCGTCTGGAAGAAGTCGTGGTCGGAGTACGGGACGCCGAGCTGTTCGCAGATCACCAGCGACGGCACCGGAAGCGAGAGCGCGGACACCAGGTCGGCGGGCTTGTCGCCGGCCAGCATCGCGTCGAGGTGCTGGTCCACGATCTCCTGGATGCGCGGCTGCAGCGCCTTCATGCGCTTGACGGTGAACTCGCCGACGACGCTGCGCCGGGCCGGGCCGTGCTCCGGCGCGTCCATCGCGATCAGCGACGGACGCAGCCTCGGTCGGCGCTGCTGACCGTCCTTGAACAGGACCGGGAAGCCGGGGTGGAAGCGGTTCGAGCTGAACCGCGGGTCGTTCAGCATCGCCCGCAGGTCCTCGTGCCGGTTGAGCACCCAGGCCCGCTGGCCGGTGTGCTCGAGTTCGACGTAGTGCGCGCGAGCGTCGCGGAACTGGTCGTACTCCGGCGGCGGCGCGAACGGGCACGTGCGCTTCATCGGGAAAGCGGCCTGCTTCGGCTGGGTGCGGCTGGGCTGGGCGACTTCGGTCATCTGAACCCCCTGTGGTGGGTTTGCCCCATTACGGAATGCATGTGGAGGATTACATTCCGGTTCACTGCCCAAGGTACCGAAGTGGAGGATGGCCGTCCACTAGCAACGGGGTGACAATCGCTGTCCGGCCGCGATCGCCGGCACGTTTGCGCAGTTAGCCCGGCATGCGAGAATGCGCGCCAACCGGGAAGAAAGAAGGCCGGGCATGAGTGCAGACCCCGAGACGCCGCTGCGGGCGGACGCGCAACGCAACCGCGACCAGATCATCGCCGCGGCTCGCGCGATCTTCGCCAGCCATGGTCCCGAGGTCCCGATGGAGGAGATCGCGCGCGCGGCGGGCGTCGGCGTCGGCACGCTCTACCGGCGTTTCCCGGACCGCGACGCGCTCATCCGAGCGGTGGCTGTGGACAACTTCGCGGGCGTGCTGGACCACGCGAGGCGGCTGTCCGTGGAAGCGCCGACGGCGTGGGAAGCGTTGGTGCAGCTGCTCTACCACGGCGCGGAACTGCAGCTGTCGATGCAGCTGGCGATGCTGTCGCAGCGGGCGCACGAAATTCTCAAGGACGACCCCGAGGTGGCGCACCTGCGCGAAGCGGTGCTGCTCGAGGTCGAAACGCTGGTCGACCGGGCGCAGGCCGAGGGGACGCTGCGCACGGACGTGGGCGCGGGAGACGTCGCGGTGCTGTTCGCCCGCCTCATCCGCCAGCTGCCCGCGCACCGGTTGAAATCGCCGGAGATGGCGACGGCCCGCAACATCGCCATCATGATCGACGGCCTGCGCGCCGGCCCGGCGACGACGCTGCCGGGGCGGCCGATCGGCAAGGAAGACTTGCTCTGACCGCTTTTTCAGACGCGGCGGGCCGTCTGGGGTTGCTCCGCCGGGAGTGATCTCACAACGGGCCATCGTGTTCCGGGCGGAGACGTCTTATCTCGTGAAAGCCGGTAACCGCCGGGAAGCACGAGAGGAGACGAACATGAAGAACATCCGCCGAATCGCCGTTGCTGTCGCTGTTGCCGGGGGCGCGTCCGCGCTCTTCGCCGGGACAGCCGGTGCGACGACCGCGAGTGCGGACTCGTCGGCGTTGCAGTGCACGGCGAATCAGTTCAGCACCAAGCTCGTCTACGGCGGGGCGGGCGCGGGCCAGCGCCACGCGGCAGTGCAGTTCACCGCGAACCAGGGCGAGCGGTGCCTGCTGCCCGGCCGGGCGGCCGTCGACCTGGTCGGCGCGCACGACGTCCTGGTCAACAACGAGGCTCCGGCCGACGCGCCGCCGGTGCTGATCGCGAACGGTTCGTCGGCGTACGTGCCGCTGCACTGGACCGCGATCGGCGCGGAGGACGAGCAGCAGACGCCGAACGCGCTGACCGTGACCGCGCCGACGGACACCAACCCGCGCGGGGACTACATCAACCCGAACGTCACGATGGACTGGGTCTTTGGTGCGGTGGACGCCTTCCAGGACAGCCACTCCATCGACGTCGGCCAGCTGACCGCGGGCGAAGCGCCTGCGGCGTAAGGGGTCAGCCGTCCCGGGTGAGCGCTTCGAGCACCCGCAGCAGCACCGCCCGGGCGGCGTCGCCCTCGGCCGCGACTGTCCACAGTAGATCCGCGACCTCGTGGTACGGGTCGACGTCGCTCGCGATGTGCTCGCCCTCCGGGGTTTCGACCATCGCGACGTCGTCGACCACCCAGAAGTCCGCGGTGACCGGGTAGGGCAGGACGACGTCCTCGGGGATGATCCCGAAGCGGATGTTGGGGGTGCCGAGCAGTGCGAGCAGCTTGTGCACCTGGGCGATCATCACTTCCCGCGGCGCGTTCGGGTAGCGCAGCGCGGCCTCGGAGGTGAGCAGTTCGATCGTCCGGCCGGGTTCGTAGAGGATCTGCTGGCGCTGCATCCGCGCCCGGACCGCCTCGGTGATGTCCTGCGCACCGCCGTGGATCCGGGCGTGGGCTAGCAGCGTATGCCGGGCGTACTCCGGAGTTTGCAGTAATCCGGAGACAATTCGCAGATCTACTGCACGAATTCGTAGCGCTCTGGCCTCTCGGGCAATGGATTCCTCTTGTCTGGCCCGGTGTCCCTCGCGGACTTTGTCTTTCCAGCTGGCGTGCGCGTCGCGGACCTCGACGAGCTGTTCCCGCAGTTGCGCGGCCAGATCCGGAGGCCCGCCGACAGCGGCGACCCAGGCGTCGAGGTCGTCGTCGCCGACGGTCTGCCTGCCGTTCTCGATCTTGCTGACCTTGGGCGCGTTCCAGCCGATGGCCTTGGCGAAATCCTTTCCAGTCTCGTATCCCGCGTCGACCCGGAGCCGGCGCAGGCGGTCGCCAAGCTCTGCCCGGCGTTTCTCGAAACTGGTAGGCACTCGCCCTCGCTATCGCATGCGGAATTCCTCGAACCCGATGGCATCTTCCCACACCTGGGGTCGAGTTTCGAGAAATCCTGCGCGGCTAGTGCGTCTGAATCGCCGAGATGCCCTTGCCTCGCCTGCGCCGTCCGTGGTGCTCAGGCTTCCTGCGGGAAGAACTTGAGCAGGCCGGCGGGGATTTCGACGGCCGTCTCGGTGTCCGGCATGCCGCGTTCGTGCAGTTGCCGCAACGCCTGCTCGTCGGTGACCCGGTAACCCTGGACGACGTACGTGCCGCGGTTGGTGCGATAAGCGTTGGGGCAGTTGCCGCCCGCGCTGGTGGTGCCGAGGAACTCGAGGGCGAGCGCTTCTTCGGGCTGAGCGGGATGCGGGATCATGCGGAGTCCTCCTGACGTGCTGGCGGCGTCTGTACCGGACACGGGGCGTCGAAATTTCCCCAATGGCACATGTTGGCAGAGAATTTCGCGAAAGGATAGAGTTGTGGCGCGAAATGTTGGTGTCCGGTGGGGGGCTCGCTCAGGCGAGTTCGGCGAGCGTCAGCGCCAGCGCGTCGACGAGATGGGAGCGGGTGCCCGAGTACACGTTGATCTGCGGCCCGCCGGTGTCGTCGGGGCTGACGAAGGTGAGCACGCGTCCGCGGCCGGTGAGGTCGATCGCGGACAGCGGAGTGCTGTGCGTCCGGCTGCCATCCTGCCCGCGGACGGCGACGTGCATCAGGTGCACCGCGTCGCGCCGGGCCCGCATCAGATGCCGCACTGCGTCCGCGCTGGCCGACCATTCGGCGAGCGGATCGGCGGCGGCGCTGTCGTAATAGTCCTTGGGCACCTTGAGCGGCCGCAGCTTCGCCGGATCGCAGCAAGGCAGCAGATCGACCAGACTGCCGCTGATGTCGCGCGGCGAAACGGGTTCAAGCTGCACGGACCGGTTGTCCGTCACGAGCCGCACGGCTTCCCGCCCGGCCGCCGCCACGAGAATCGCCCCGTTGTCCCCGCGGCGGGCCCCGAAATCGCTCCAGGAATACACCTCGCGCCGCGCCTCGGCGAGAAGTTCGAGAGTGTCGCGCAACCGCGGGCTGGGCGCGCCGCTCGCCGCGAGCCCGACCCGCGCCAGCAGCCCGTACGACTGGATCCGGAGCTTCTCGGCGAACTCGTCGGTCATGAACACCGGCGCGTGCTCGACCACAACGGGCGGATCGCCGAGTTTCTCGTGCCCCCACACGGCGAGAAACGCCAACCGCGGCATCCGGACGGGTCTCTCGAGAATCGGCATCGCGGCGGCCTTTCAGCCGCCGATGGTCGGCGGCGTCGGCGGCAAACCGGTGCGGGGGTCGACGGTGCGTTCGCCGTCGTCGTCGGTGAGGGAGAAGGCGGAGTCGCTGTCGAGGCCGTATTTGCGTTGGTGTTCTTGGGATTTCTCGTCTTTGCCGCGGGTAGGGGCCATCCCGCCTACGCCGGGGGCGCCTCGGGAGCCGGGGCTGCCTGGAGCGTTGCGGACCGGGGTGGTGGGGCGGCTTCCTTCGCCTGTGCCGGTGCCTGGCTGGGAGGTGCGGCCGCGCGCTTCTTGGCCTGCGCCGGTGCCTGGCTGGGGTGTACGGCCGCGCGCTTCTTCGCTGGTTCCTCCACCGGTGCCCGGCCAGGGAAAGCCGCCGGTTCGGCCGAGGACTTCGGATTTCCCGCCGGTGCGGCCGATTTCCCCGCTCGAGTTTCCGCCCGGGGGCGGAGGCCATCCGGTGCCTCTGACGACGTAGTGCTGCCGCTCCCGGATCCGCCGGAGTAGGGCGCGGTGGTGGGCGGGGCCTTGGTCTTTGCCGGGTCCGGCGTCCATCCGGCGGTTGTCGTCTGATCAGCGGTTCTCGGCGGTGCCATGCTCGGCCCGGGGCTTTCGCCGTGCCCTTGCGTTGGCGGTGCGGACGGTCCGCTCACCGGTGGCGCGGGAGCGTCCGGCGGATGCCAAGCGCTTCGGGGTTTCGGGAAATGCGGTGCCTCGTCCGGTCCTTGGCGTGCCTTCATTTGGGCACCGGCGGTGTCGCTCCGGCCGCCGAAATCGTCGAGCCTGCCGTAGTCGGTTTGCAGTTGCTGGCTGCCTGTACGGGAGTGCTGGACGTACGCCTGGTAGCGGTCGATGTTCTGCTGTGCCACCGCGTTGTAGTGGTTGATCTCCTTCTCCGCGTCGGTTTCCCACGGGGAAATACGATCGAGAAAGGTCAAGTGCGGAGGCTGGTCCGGCATCGGCTGCAGAGAGGTTTTCATAGCGTCGAAGCCGTGCGCGACGTCGGATAAGTTGGCCCCGTTGGTGGTGTAAATAGCTGCGGACACGGACGCGATCTCCGCCAGTGCCCGAATCCGGGTCTGCGCGGCATCCGCGGCCCGGCCGGTCCAGGCGGACTCCAGCCCGGTGCTCATGCGGGAAACCAGGTCGCTGGCCTCGTGGTGCTGGTTGCCGAGCCGGACTGCTTGGTCCGCGCCCTGGTGCCAAACGGAGGTCCCCGGCCCTTCGAGCACCTTCCGGGCCAGTTCGGGTGCGGGCACGGCCTCAGTGCCGGTGTTGCCGTGGAGAGCCGCGGAATAGAACTTGCCGAGATCGTCGATACGCTCGCCGACCCAGTGGCCGACGTCCTCGGCAATCT
Organism: Amycolatopsis sp. NPDC104775; assembly: GCF_055583325.1. Classification (NCBI taxonomy): domain Bacteria; kingdom Bacillati; phylum Actinomycetota; class Actinomycetes; order Pseudonocardiales; family Pseudonocardiaceae; genus Amycolatopsis; species Amycolatopsis sp. NPDC104775. The sequence continues at coordinate 1,900,251 of NZ_JBVJOE010000001.1, read as the reverse complement.
CCAAGAAACCCATCACGAACCCGCTCGCTGCCGAAGGTTCATGACGACCATGTCGGCAACCTTCGCCGTCAGCTCGCACGGATCGGCTCTGCCTGCTTTGCCGCGGCCGAGGTTCAGCGCCGCATCGACGGTGTAGTCGTCCGCGATACCCACGCTGACATCGCAAGAATCATCGATGCCGATACCTGGGTAGATCGTCCAAGCGACCGCGGGCAGCCCGTGGATCGGCGGGAGTTCCCGCCACTTGGTCGTCTTGGGTTTGGTGTTCTGATAGACCGAACTGAGGCCCCGACGCGTCCGGATGTCGTAGAAAATGTTCAATCCGGCACCGGAGTCGAGGTTTCCCCATCGGCAGGATGGTCCGGTGGCGGAGATGTCTTCGGGTTTGGGCGGGGTCGTGGTGCCCAGGATTTCCTTGATCTGCTCCTGAGTCAGCGCGTCTTGGCAAGGGTTGCCGGACAAGACCGAGGGCGGCAGGGGCTCGCCGACCTTTGGTGCTCCCGCGTAGGGCAGCGAGGCCGCGGCTGGCGATGGCATCGTGGATGCGGGCGGCGTGGATGCGGGCGATGTGGGGGCGTTGCCGCCTGAGCAGCCCGCGGTGATGCCGATGGCTGCTAGCAGCGGCACCAGCGACCGCCGGTTCATCCGGCGAGCCCAGTCGTCGGTGCCTCGGTGCCCGCGGCTTTTACGTCTCCGGCTGCGGTTTCGTCTGAACTTTCCGTAATTCCGAGTGCTTGCTGCAGTTTCCGGACAAGCTCGTCTGCATACACGTACATCCGGGTGACGTTCACCAGTCCGGCGTCGAACGCGCCGTCGCCGGATCCGGTGCCGGTCAGCCGCCGGTTGTATTCGGTGCTTGCCGGCTCGTTCGCGGGCGGAGTCAGCTTGGTCAAGTACCTGGCGACGTTGCGCATGTCGCCGAACCGGTTACGGGCCTCTTCGGCCAGGGTGAGCATGCTCCTGGCGTCGTCGCGGCTCATCGTGAAGCCCGGCCCGGGTGGAGTTCCGGTGCCGTCTTTGATGGTGAAAGTGAAGTCTGGCAACCAGTTCTTACCTGCGTCAGCGGCAGGCTGGTCCATGTCCTCGCCCTCCCCACGGCACGGCGGACATTTCGCGCGACGATCGGTTCGGTGCCTCACGGCGGTATTCACCGTAACTGACGAAGCACGGTAAGTCGCGGGGGTGGCGCACATTTGAAGGAAATCGCTAGAGACTGCAAGAAATTGCGCGAATTTGGCCGTTTGACAAGGAAGTATCTGCGGGAAACTCGGGCTGGTAAATGGAGTAATCGACTTACTGAACGCAGAGCAATTCACGGTGGTCCTTTCAGGTTAGCCGCCCACCTTAATGGCGTAAACCCGATCACCGCACGCTTGTCTGCGAGCATAAAACAATGCCCTCCCTCCGGGTGACAGACCCGGAGGAAGGGCATTGGCGAACTCGAGTGTCAGACGCCCATGGGATGCCAGACGGTCTTCGCTTCCAGGTATCGCCGGAGGCGGGACAGGTCGGGTTCGGCGGTCCAGTCCGGTTCGGTGTCGGGGACGGACAGGACGCGTTTCACGGTTCCGGCGGCTTCCTGGGCCAGGGTGACCCGGTCGGCGGGGGTGGCGCCGGTCGGGTCCAGTGCGTTGACGTCTCCGTGCGAGGCCAGCCAGGGACCCAGTTCCGCGGCGCGGCCGGTGAGGATGTTCGCGACGCCGCCGGGGACGTCGGAGGTGGCCAGGACCTCGGAGAGGGTGATGGCGGGCAGGGGGCGGTCCGCGCTGGAGACCAGGACTGCTGTGGAGCCGGTGGCCAGTACGGGGGCCAGGACGGTGACTAGGCCCAGCAAGGAGGACTCCTGCGGGGCGAGTACGCCGACGACGCCAGTGGGCTCGGGGGTGGTGAAGGAGAAGTACGGGCCGGCTACCGGGTTGGCGGCGCCCAGGACTGACGCGATCTTGTCGGTCCAGCCCGCGTACCAGACCCAGCGGTCGATGGCTGCGTCCACAAGGGACTCGGCCTTCTTCGCGGCGACGCCTTCGCAGGCGGCCACCTCGGCGGCGAACTGCGCGCGGCGGCCTTCCATCACCTCGGCGACGCGGTACAGCACCTGGCCTCGGTTGTATGCAGTTGCCGACGACCAACCGGGGAACGCCTTGCGGGCGGCGGACACCGCGTCGCGCAGGTCCTTGCGCGACGCGTGGGCCGCGTTGGCGAGGAAGGCGCCCTGGGAATCGGTGACCGGGTAGACCCGGCCTGATTCCGAGCGGGGGAATTTGCCGCCGAGGTAGAGCTTGTAGGTTTTGGCGACGGAAATCCGGTCAGACATTGAGGTAGGCCTCCAAACCGGTGCGTCCGCCTTCGCGGCCGAAACCGGACTCCTGGTAGCCGCCGAACGGGGCGGCCGGGTCGAAGCGATTGAACGTGTTGGCCCAGACAACGCCTGCCCGGAGCTGGTTCGCCATCCACAGAATGCGCGAACCCTTCTCGGTCCAGATGCCCGCGGACAGCCCGTACGGCGTGTTGTTCGCCTTCGCCACGGCCTCTTCCGGGGTGCGGAAGGTGAGCACCGATAGCACCGGCCCGAAGATCTCCTCGCGAGCGATCCGCATCGACTGATGGACTTCGGAGAACACTGTCGGGGCGAAGAAGAATCCGCGGTCGGGCACCGGGCACGGGCTGGTCCAGCGTTGCGCGCCTTCCGCGTCACCGGATTCGACCAGGCCGCGGATCTTGGCCAGTTGCTCGGCCGAGTTGATGGCTCCGATGTCGGTGTTCTTGTCCAGTGGATCGCCGAGGCGCAGCGTGGAAACCCGGTAGCGGAGTTTCTCCATGACTTCCTCGGCCACCGATTCCTGCACCAGCAGCCGCGAACCCGCGCAGCAGACGTGGCCCTGGTTGAAGAAGATCCCGTTGACGATCCCCTCCACCGCCTGGTCCAGCGGGGCGTCGTCGAACACCACGTTCGCCGCCTTGCCGCCGAGTTCCAGGGTCAGCTTCTTGCGGGTGCCCGCGACCGTGCGCTGAATCAGCTTGCCGACCTCGGTGGAGCCGGTGAACGCGATCTTGTCGACGCCCGGATGCTCCACAATGGACGCTCCGATGTCGCCCGCGCCGGGCAGGATGTTCACCACGCCCGGCGGCAGCTCCGCCTGCTGGCAGATCTCGGCGAACACCAGCGCGCTCAGCGGCGTGGTCTCGGCGGGCTTGAGCACCACGGTGTTGCCGGTGGCCAGTGCCGGGGCGATTTTCCACGCCAGCATCAGCAGCGGGAAGTTCCACGGGATCACCTGGCCCGCGACGCCGAGCGGCTTCGGATCCGGGCCGTAGCCCGCGTAGCCGAGCTTGTCCGCCCAGCCCGCGTGGTAGAAGAAATGCGCGGCCGCGGTGGGCACGTCGGAGTCGCGCGATTCCTTGATCGGCTTTCCGTTGTCCAGCGTCTCCAGCACCGCCAGCTCGCGCGAGCGTTCCTGGATCAGCCGCGCGATGCGGAACAGGTACTTCGCCCGCTCCGTGCCCGGCATTTTCGACCAGACCGACGTGTACGCCTTGCGCGCGGCCTTCACCGCGGTGTCCACATCGGACTCCGACGCGGTGCCGACCTCGGCGAGGGTTTCCTCGGTGGCCGGGTTGATCGTCTTGAGCGGCTCGCCCGAACCGTCGACGAATTCGCCGTTGATGAACGGCTTGTAGTGCTCTTTCAGATTGGCCAGAGCGCGAGATTCCGGAGCGGGCGCGTATTCGAAGATGCCCATGTCAGTCCACCGTCACGTAGTCAGGGCCGCTGTAGTGGCCGTCCACCTGGGTGCGCCGCTGCAGCAGCAGGTCGTTGAGCAGGCTCGACGCGCCGAACCGGAACAGCTCCGGCGTGAGCCACTGCTCGCCCGCGACCTCGTGCACGGCGACGAGGTACTTGATCGCGTCCTTCGTCGTCCGGATCCCGCCCGCGGGCTTGACGCCGCGCAGCTCGCCGGTGCGCTCGTGCCAGTCGTGCACCGCCCGGAGCATCACGTGCGTGACCGGCAGCGTCGCGGCCGGCGACACCTTGCCGGTGGACGTCTTGATGAAGTCCCCGCCGGCCAGCAACGCGAGCCAGGACGCGCGGCGCACGTTGTCATACGTCGCCAGCTCGCCCGTTTCGAGGATCACCTTCAGATGCGCCGAGCCGCAGGCTTCTTTGATCGCGCGGATCTCCTCGAAGACCTCCAGGTAGCGGCCTTCGAGGAAAGCACCGCGGTCGATCACCATGTCGATCTCGTCCGCGCCCGCCTCGACGGCCAGCCGGGTGTCGGCCAGCTTCACCTCGCGGCTCGTGCGGCCCGCCGGGAAGCCGGTGGCGACACTCGCCACCCGCACCCCGCTGCCCGCGAGCGCTTCGACGGCCGTCTCCACCAGGTCCGGGTACACGCACACGGCCGCGACGCGCGGGCAGTCCTGCCGTTCGGGGTCCGGCCGCATCGCCTTCGCGGCGAGGCCGCGGACCTTGCCGCGCGTGTCGGCTCCCTCGAGCGTGGTCAGGTCGACCATCGACACCGCGGTGTCGATCGCCCACCGCTTGGCTTCCTTCTTGATGCTCCGGGTCGCGAGTCCCGCCGCACGCTGCTCGACGCCGACCTGGTCGACACCGGGCAGCCCGTGCAGGAACCGCCGCAGGCTCGCTTCGTCGCGAGTGACGTCCGTCAGCGGCGACGGGGTGTCCGGCGCTGCTGACGGGCTGGTGGTAGCTGTCATACCGCTGAGTGTAGGTGCGCGACAGCAGGCGCCGGAGCGCTCACCGAAATCTGTGGACAGCTGGTCAGCGGCTTGCGGTTGTCCACAGCCGCGCGGTGCGGGCGGCGGTTTTTGTCGGTGTCGTGTGCAGTCGGGTTCAGGGCTCGATCTGCGGAGCGTTCACGTCCTTGGCCGGTTTGCGGTAGACGACCACGCCGCCCCAGAAGCCGAGACCGTTGATCGTCACGGTCGGGGCGGTCGGCGGCGCGGGCGGTGCGCCGGACTTGTCCTCCAGCATGAACGCGCCCATGAAGCCGATGCCGGTGACGTTCACGTTGATGTCGTCGGGCACGGTGATCTCGATCCCGCCCATGATCGCGATGGCGGTGATCGTGCACGATTTCTCCGCGAACCGGGCGCTGCGCAGGTCGATTTCCGCACCGCCCCAGAACGCGAAGGTCGTGTGCTGCTGCGGCAGAACCCAGCTGCCTTTGCGCACGGCCCCGGACATCACGCCGATCGACATGGCCGAACCGGGATGCCCGCCGACGCGGTTGTCCGGCAGCCCGAGCGCGCGCGAGGGGGCGGCCTGCAAGGAAGCCGACGCGGTGGTGGCGACAGCGGCGCTGCCGGGCAGATCGGCGGTCACCGGTTTCAGATCGGCGAACGTTTTCGCGGAGTAGACGCTGGAGAGCCGTTCCTCCAGTTCGTTGATCGTGATGCGGCCTTCGGACAGGGCCTGGTGCAGCACCTGCGCGACCTGCTCCCGATCGGCGTCCGACACGCGCATCTGGTCCGGGCCCGGCGTGGCTGGGTCTTCACTCACCTGGGGCAGCCTAGTCCTGTCGGGTCGGCCTCGGGTCCATCTAACGGTGGATAGGGGGATCATGGCGTGATGGGTTCTGCGTTGATGGGGGCTTTGGTGCTTCCGGATGGGGCTGTGGTGCGGGGGCGCGGGCTGGGGAAGCCGAAGCCGGAGGGGGCTGAGCCGGAGTTCGGGTTGTATTTGGGGTCGCGGCGGATGCGGGCCAAGTACGACGGCGGGTTGGGGTGGGAGCGGCGGTGGGTGTTGTGGCCGGACTTTTGGCTGCCTAGGGATTGGGAGGGGGCTCGGCGGGAGATTGTGGGGGTGCATCGGCGGGCTGTTGCTGGGGAGGCGGTTGAGGTGGGTTGCCTGGGCGGGGTGGGGCGGACGGGGACTGTGCTGGCTTGTTTGGCGACGTTGGGCGGGGTGGGGGCTGGGGAGGCTGTGGAGTGGGTGCGGAGGGAGCATCATCCGCGGGCGGTGGAGACGCCTTGGCAGCGGTGGTGGGTTCGGTGGTTCGCTGAGCGGGGGTAGTGGGGGGCGGCTCGTCGCCTGGCGGCGACATTGCGGGGTGTTCTGCTTGGGGGCACCCCGAAGCCCAGTGTGCTGGGGGTGGGGGGGTGTTGGCAGGGGGGGGAAGGCCCCCCCCACCCCCCCCCCCGAACCGCAGGGAAGGCTTCGTATCGGGGTGCAGGGCGGGGGCTGGGTGCGCTGGTTGGTTGGGTGCGCGGGCTGCGGGTTTGTGGGTGGGGTGGGCGGCTTGGTGTCTGGGCGGGTTGTTTGGGCGGGCGCTGAGCCGCCGGGGGCCGGGGGCTGTGAAGGGGTTCTTGAGGGAATCCAAGTTCGTGAAGGTGGCCCTCACGGACGGTGGGGGCTGTGAGGGGAACCCTGGGGGAATCAGGGTCTGTGAGGGTGTCCCTCACGGGGGTAACGGGGCACACGGAAGGTGCGGGGAATGGGTGGCGGGCCTGAGTTGGGCGGCTAAGTTGTGCGGCATGGATGTGCATGTCGTCGACCACCCGCTGGCCAAGGCTCGTCTTTCGACCATGCGGGACGCTCGGACGGACAGTGCTGCGTTCCGGGCCGCGCTGCATGAGTTGACTGTCATGCTCGTTTATGAAGCCACGCGGGACGCGCCGGTGCGGACTGAGCGGATTCATACTCCGGTTGCGCGTACCGATGCTTATCGGCTGGCCAGTCCGCCGTTGCTGGTGCCGGTTTTGCGGGCTGGGCTGGGGATGGCTGACCAGGCGCACAAGCTGATTCCGGACGCGCAGATGGGGTTCGTCGGGCTCGCTCGCGACGAGGAGACGCTCCAGCCGACTCCGTACCTGGAGTCGCTGCCGGAGTCGCTCGCGGATCGGCCGGTTCTGGTGCTTGATCCGATGCTCGCTACTGGTGGGTCGATGGAGTACACGATTCGGTTGCTGACCGATCGCGGGGCTACTGACGTCACCGCGATCTGTGCGCTCGCCGCGCCGGAGGGGCTCGCGCATCTGGAGCAGACTGGGCTGCCGGTCCGGGTCGTCACCTCCAGTATTGACGAACGGCTCAACGACTCCGGGTTCATCGTGCCGGGGCTCGGCGATGCGGGGGATCGGCAGTACGGCGCTAGGTGAGCCAGCCGGAAGCGTTGGCGTGCAAGGCTTTTTCGTACGCCTCGGCGACGCTGAATCCGTCCGGCAGGCGACCGGACAGTTCCAGGGACACCAGTCCGTGCACGAAACCCCACAGGCTGACCGTGATCAGTTCCGGCGCTACGTCCTGGAACTGGCCGGACGCCACCGCTGCTCGGACGACCCCCATCAGCGGGGCGAGTGTGGCTTGGGCGACCTCGTCGGCCTCGGCGTTCGGTTCGAAGCCGGGCACGGAGCGGCTGAACATGATGGCGTACAGGTGCGGGTCGGCCAGTGCGCTTTCGCGGTAGGCGATGCCCAGGCGCACGAGGTCGGTTACCGGGTCGCCGGATAGCGGGACCGTGGCCAGGCGGGTGCCGAAGCGGCGGAAGCCTTCCACGTACAGCGCGTTCACCAGGTCCGGTTTGCTGCCGAACAGCGAGTACACCGCGGTCGTCGACGTGCCCGAGTCGGCGGCCAGTTTTCGCAGCGACAGGGCCTTGGGACCGTCGGCGGAGATCAGTTCGCCTGCCCGGTCCAGGAGTTTCAGCCGGAGCGATTCGTCGTGCGTACGGGGGCGAGGCATGCACCCAGCGTAACGCAACGATGTTATAAAACGCGACCGCGCCCCTCGTTTTAGGATTTGACCTGGAGTGCACTCCAGGTCGTACTGTCAAGCGCATGAGCTACTCGATAGCGGAAGCGGCACGACGTAGCGGGCTGTCGATCGACACCCTCCGGTACTACGAACGGATCAAGCTTCTCGAACCGCCCGCTCGCGATTCGGCGGGGCGGCGCGCCTACTCCGACGAGGACCTGAACTGGCTCGGCTTCCTCACGAAGCTGCGGCTCACCGGGATGCCGATCAAGAGCATGCGCGAGTACGCCTCCCTGCGCAGGCACGGGGTGGCCAGCGCCGGACGGCGCAAGGCGATCCTCGTGGAGCAGCGCCAGTCGGTCGCCGACCGGATCGCCGAGCTGCAGGGATGTCTGGACATTTTGGACTACAAGATCGCCAACTACGAGCAGATCGAGCGCAAGGCCTTCGGCGTCGCGCCCGAGATGGAGGGAATTTCCGCGTGATCGGTACAAGGAAGCTCGGTGCACTGGAGGTCGGGGCGCAGGGCCTCGGCTGCATGGGGATGAGCGCGGCCTACGGGGTGCGCGACAACGAGGGCGAGTCGATCGCCACCGTGCACCGGGCGCTGGAGCTTGGAGTGACCCTGCTCGACACGGCCAACGTGTACGGCGCGGGGGAGAACGAGAAGCTCGTCGGCAAGGCGATCGCCGACCGTCGCGACCAGGTCGTGCTCGCGACGAAGTTCGGCATCGTGCACACCGACGAGGGCATGACCGCGCGTGGTGACGCCGCGTATGTGAAGCAGTGCTGCGACGAATCGCTGCAGCGGCTCGGGGTCGACCACATCGACCTTTACTACCAGCACCGCGTCGACCCGAGTGTCCCGATCGAGGAGACCTGGGGCGCGCTCGCCGAGCTGGTTCAGGCGGGGAAGATCCGTTACGCCGGGATCTCCGAGGCGGGCGCGGAGACCATCCGCCGGGCGCACGCCGTGCATCCGGTCACCGCGTTGCAGAGTGAATGGTCCCTGTGGACGCGCGGCATCGAGGACGAGATCCTCGGCACCTGCCGCGAGCTGGGGATCGGGATCGTGCCGTTCTCGCCGCTGGGCCGCGGATTCCTGACCGGCGCGGTCACCTCGGTGCGGGAGCTGCCCGAGGGTGACATGCGCCGTGGCCTGCCGCGGTTCGCCGAGGACAACTTCGAGCGCAACATGGCGATCGTCGAGGCGCTGCGCGCGCTGGCCGCCGACAAGGGCGTCACGGCGGGACAGCTGGCGCTCGCCTGGGTGCAGGCCAAGGGCCCCGACGTTGTGCCGATCCCGGGCACGAAGCGGCGGAAGTACCTGGAAGAGAACGTCGGCGCGGCCGAGCTGGAACTGTCCGAAGAGGACATCGCGGCGATCGAGAAGGTCGCTCCGGCCGACGCTGTCGCGGGGGAGCGCTACCCGGAGGCGCTCGCGCGCGTGACGGGCAGGTAGCAGCTCCGACCGGCCGCCCCCATGCCGCGTTGGGGCGGCCGGTGTCCCAGGGACCGGGTACGTTCTGAGGGATTTCTGAGATCTTCCGACCACTCTGATCGCCGTTAGATCAAGGCGACGCGGGAGGTCGGTGTCACATGGCGGACGTGCTGGACTACCTAGTGGTCGGAGCCGGGCCGGCGGGATTGCAGCTCGGGCGGCAGCTGGGCGGGGCCGGGCGCAGCTACCTGGTCCTGGAGCGCGGGTCCGTGCCCGCCGCGTTCTTCACGCGTTTTCCCCGGCACCGCACGCTCATCTCGGTCAACAAGAAGTACACCGGCTGGACCGACCCCGAGCTGAACCTCCGGGTCGACTGGAACTCGCTGCTCGACGACGGCCCCGACCCGCTCCTCTTCACCGACTACAGCGCCGAGATGTTCCCGCCGGCCGAAGCGCTCCTCCGCTACACCGCCGATTACGCGGCGAAACACGACCTCAAAATCCGGTACGACACCGAGGTCGCGCGAATTTCGCGCGCGGACGAACTCTTCACGGTCACCGCCGCGGACGGGGAAACGTTCAGCGCGCGCCGGTTGATCATGGCGACCGGGGTGACCAAGCCGTATGTCCCGGACGTGCCGGGCATGGAACTGGTCGACCAGTACTCCGACTACGACACCGACCCGGAGCAGTTCATCAACCAGCGCGTTCTCGTGCTGGGCAAGGGAAACTCCGCGTTCGAGACCGCCGACAGCATCAACGCCTACGCCGCGGTGCTGCACGTGGCTGGTCCGCGGCCGGTCAAGCTCGCGTGGCGGACGCACTTCGTCGGACACCTCCGTGCGTTCAACGCTGGCGTGCTCGACATGTACCAGCTCAAGCTGCAGCACGCGATTCTCGACGGCGACGTCCGCGAGATCACCAAGGACGCCGACGGTTATCATGTCAAGTTCGCCTTCGCGCGCGCCGATGAACTGGTCAAGGAAATCCGTTACGACCGGGTTATCGCGGCGACCGGATTCCGCTTCGACGCCTCGGTGTTCGACGAGGACTGCCGTCCGGAGATGATGATCAACGACCGGTTCCCGGCGCAGACGTCGTCCTGGGAGTCGGTGAACGTGCCGGGGCTCTACTTCGCTGGGACGATCACTCAGGCCCGCGATTTCAAGAAAGCCACCAGCGCGTTCATTCACGGCTTCCGCTACGGGGTCCGCGCGCTTTCCAAGGTACTCGACGAGCGTTACCACGACACCGAATGGCCGCACACCGTGGTGGCCAATAAAACCAGTGAGCTGGTTGATGCCGTTATCGGCCGGATCAATCGCACTTCCGCGTTGTATCAGCAGTTCGGCTTCCTTGCCGACGTCCTCGTGGTCGACGGCGATCAGGCCCGCTACTACGAGGAAATGCCGGTAGACCGGTTCGCGGACACGGAAATCGGGCAAAGCGCCGACGCGTTCGTGATCACTCTCGACTACGGTCCGGACCACGACAAGGTCGATCCGTTCGACTTCACCGTCACCCGCGCGAGTCAGGACGTCGCGAACGATTCCGGCGAAGGGCATTACTTGCATCCGATCGTCCGGCATTACCAGCGCGGGAAACTGGTCGCGACCCACCACGTCACTGAGAACCTCGAAAACGAGTGGAACCGCCCGGTGCACGTGGACGCCCTGACGGCCTTCTTCACCAAGCAGCTCTGACATGCGCACGATCGCGGAGCTGGAAGCCATCGCGCGGGAACGGATGGAACCAGCACACTACGATTACTACGCCGGTGGCGCGGGCAGGGAAGACACCTTGCTCGCCAACGAAGAGGAATTCCGCCGCCGGCTCCTCGTGCCGCGGGCACTGCGCGGAGTCGGCGAACGCGAGCTGGCGGTGGAGATCGCCGGATCTCCGTTGTCGATGCCGATTCTCGTGTGTCCGACGGCTTTCCACCGGCTTGCGCATCCGGACGGAGAACTCGCGACCGCGCAAGCCACCGCGGAAGCAGGCACCGTCTTCGTGTGCAGTATGGCCTCGACGACGGCTGTCGAGGATGTCGCCAAGGTCGCGGACGTGCTGTGGTTCCAGTTGTATGTGCAGTCAGACCGGGAATTCACCGAAGCGGTCATCAGCCGGGCGGAGAACGCGGGCGCGCGAGCGTTGGTGGTAACGGTCGATTCCGCGATCCGCGGCCGACGAGAACGCGAATTCCGCCATGCGTTCCACGATCTCCCGCCTGGGCTGGCTGCGGAGAACATGCGCGACGCCACCGGCCGCGTGCGCAATATCGAAATGCCCGTCGACCTGACCTGGGAAGACCTGGACTGGCTGCGCGCGGCGACGAAAATGCCGTTGCTGCTCAAGGGCGTGCTGCATCCGGAAGACGCCCGTCGTGCGGTGGCGGCCGGGATCGACGGGATTTTCGTGTCCAATCACGGCGGCCGACAGCTCGACGGCGCGATTTCGAGCCTGGCCGCGCTCCCGGAAATCGTGTCCGTTGTGGACGGTCAACTGCCGGTGATCCTCGACGGCGGTGTGCGAAGCGGTGCGGATGTCGTCAAGGCGCTCGCCCTTGGCGCGGACGCGGTCGGGGTCGGCAGGCCGGTGCTGTGGGGGCTCGCCGCAGCGGGGCAGGAAGGGGTCGCCGAAGTGCTGGAACGGTTGCGGGAGGAAACGGACACCGCACTCGGGCTGTGCGGGGCACGGACGCCTGGGGAGCTGACCGCGGACCTGGTCCGATGAAACGTCTCGTGCTCGCCGGAGCGGCCGCGCTGGTCGCGACCCTGCCGAGGTGGCTGCCGGGCCGGGTCGTCGCGCTGCGGAACCGGATTTTCGCGCTGGTCAACGGAGACGAGGGCTATCAGGTGCCGGTCGAGGACTTCCGCCGGGTGTACGCCGATCCGGCCGCCGACGGACGCAGTGAAGGCGCCGCGCTGTCCGACCTGTTCTGGTACTGGCTCGCGCCCGGACCGCAGGTGCACCAGGAACATCTGGAACCGGGCCCGCGCTACGACGAGGTCGCCAAAACGACCCGGAACATCCTGGTCAAGCCGAAAGCCGAAGCGCAGGCGCTGACCGAACGGGTCGCCGCGCGCGTGCTCGACCGGATCGAAACCGGGCCGGGACGGCTGATCCGGCTGCGCGACGAGATGATGCCGGTCTGGGCCGAGCTGTACTACGAGCTGGTGTTCGGCGAACCGTGCCCGCCGGAGGCGCGGGACCTGATCGTCGGGCACGCCGACGACGTCGTGTCCGCGCTGAAATGCGTGCGCCCGCGCAACATGCGCCGTCGCGCCCGGCTCACCGAGTACCTGCGCCGCCGGCTCGACGACATCCCGCATCCGCTTCCGTCCCGGCTCACCCGCGAGGAGCAGGTCTTCTACCTGCAAGGGACGTTCTTCAACACCGCCATCGTGCAGATGTCCGAGGCGATGGCGCACCTGCTGATGGTGCTCGCCGAACATCCGGGGGTACAGCGCAGGCTGGCGGAAAACCCGGACGACGACGAGTATTTCGACCGCGTGCTGGACGAATGCCTGCGCACCTACCCGCTGTTCGGCATCGCGCACCGCATCGCCACCGGCGACATCGAGCTGGCCGACCGGACCATCGACGCGGGCACCGTGCTGCTGTTCAGCTACCCGGAATTCCACCACGCCGGAGTGGACCGCCCGGACGAGTTCGACCCGGAGCGCTGGTCCGGTTGCCCCGCGCACCAGCAGAGAAATTTCCTGCCGTTCGGCGTCTCGCAGAACCGGCCGTGCCCGGCGCGCGGGCTCGCCCCGGTGACGATGCGCGTGGTCACCAGGGAATTCCTGCGCCGATTCACCCTCGTCACGAGCGCCGCGCACACCCGCTCGATCCCCAATCGCGGACCGGTTTTCGTCACCCCGCGCGGATCGCGGCGAAATCCCCGTACCGCGCTGGCCTATCTGGCGGTGCGCGATCGCTGGGAGGACGTGTGGCGCAGCCTCGCGCAGCTGGTCTTCGGCACCTACATGGTTCTTGACGCGCGGCGGCTCCGGTTGTGCACCAAACACTTCCAAGGAGGAACCCGATGAGTGCCGTTGAAGCCGCACCCGCGTTTTTCCTGGCGGCCGTGGTGATCCTGGCGGCCTGCCGGGCAGTCAACGCGCTCGCCGTGCGGCTCGGGCAGCCGCCGGTGGTGGGCGAGATGGTCACTGGCGTGCTGCTCGGCCCGTCGCTGCTCGGGCTTCTACTGCCGGGCGTGCAGGCATGGCTGTTCCCCGATTCGGTGCGCACGCTGCTGTACCTCGGCGGCCAGATCGGGCTTGTCATCTACATGTTCGGCGCGGGTTACGAATTTCGGCTGAGTGCGCTGAAGGAAGGCCGGAAAACCGTCGCTGCGGTCTCCGCCGCGGGGACCGTCGTGCCGCTCGTACTCGGAGCAGGGGTGAGCGTGCTCGGCGCGAGCTGGGCCGGAATCCTGAAACCCGGGGTGTCGCTGGTGGTCTCGGCGGCGTTCGTCGCGGTGGCGCTCGCCATCACGGCGTTCCCGATGATGGCCCGGATCATCACTGAACGCGGGTTGGGCAGTACGAGGTTCGGCTCGCTCGCGCTGGCCTGCGGCGCCCTCGACGACGTCCTCGCCTGGATCCTGCTGGCCGTCGTGCTCGGCATGCACGCCGGTACGGCCGGTCCGATCGCGACGGCCATTGGGGGCGGGGTGCTGTTCGTGCTGCTGGTGTGGCTGGTCGTCCGCCGGATCGTGGCGCGGGTGATGGACAACCCGCGTGTGTCGGTGGACCAGCGGATGCTCGTCACCGCGATGTTCCTGTTCGGGGCCGCGTGGTTCACCGACGTCATCGGCCTGTACGCGGTGTTCGGCGCGTTCATGCTCGGGCTGGTCTTTCCGCGCGGCGAGGCCGCCGACGCGGTGCTCGCGCGGATCATGCCGGTCGGCCGGGTCGTGTTCCTGCCACTGTTCTTCACTTATTCCGGCCTCAACACCCGATTCGCCCTGCTCGCCGACCCGAAGCTGCTGCTGTTCGCGCTGATCTGCATCGCGGTCGCGGTGGTGGGCAAGCTCGGCGCCTCGTGGGGCGCGGCGCGGCTGACCGGCGAACCGCAACCGGTCGCGCTGCGGATCGGAGTACTGGTGAACGCGCGCGGACTGATGCAATTGATCGCACTGAACGTGGGCCTGTCCGCCGGAATCGTTTCGCCCGCGCTGTTCACCGTGCTGGTGCTCGTCGCGCTCGTCACCACGATCATGACCTCGCCCGTGCTCGGCTGGCTCGACAAACGCGACGCTCGCCGGTACGCCGACGGAGAAATGCCCGAATTTCTCCTGACTGGGCGCAGCTAGCCGATTGCCTACGAAAGTCGAGGGTCGGATGGCCGGATCACTGCGAGTATGGACCTGTGCACGATGAGGCAGAGACCCCGGCGGCTTCCCGGGTGCTCCTGGTCGAGGACGATCGCGACCTCGCCGGGATGCTCGTCGAATTGCTCGCCGGAGAAGGTTACGAGACCGAAGTGGCCCACGACGGACAGCGCGGCCTGCACCTCGGGCTCACCGGAAGGCACGCGGTGGTGATTCTCGACCGGCGGCTGCCGGTGGTCGACGGCCTTTCGGTGCTGGCCCAGCTGCGCCGCCGGGCCGTGCCCGCGCGCGTGCTGGTGCTGTCCGCGCTGGGCGAGCTGGCCGACCGGGTGCACGGCCTCGACACCGGGGCCGACGACTACCTGGTGAAACCGTTCGAGACCGACGAACTGCTCGCCCGGGTGCGGGCGTTGTGCCGTCGCGACGCGGAGCACGCCGAATCGCTCCCGCTCGGCGCGGCGGCGCTCGACCTGCAGCGGCACGAGGTCGTGCTGCCGCGCGGCGAGCGGGTGACGCTGTCCGGACGCGAGTTCGAGCTGTTGCGCACGCTCGCCCAGCGGCCCAAGGCGATCCATCCGCGTGCTTCGCTGCGCGCCGGGGTGTTCACCGAGTCCGCTGCGGAGTCCATTGTGGACACCTATGTGTACTACCTGCGGCGGAAGCTCGGCCGGGGCGTGGTGAAGACGGTGCACGGCCTCGGCTACCAGATCGGGGCGGTGTGACCACCGTCGTCGCCCCGGAGGCGCGGGCGCTGCGGCGCGCGCGGCGGACCATCGCGGGCCAGATCGCCGTGGTGATCACGATGGTCGTGCTCGCCGCGGGCGTGATCGCGTACTGGGTGCTGCTGCGCGGGCAGGCAGCGGAGACCGAACGGCAGCTGGGATTCGCGCTGGGAAACGGGCTTTCGGCGACCCCGCCCGGCTGCACCTACCTGGTGACGCCGCAGGGGCACGCGCCCGCCGGGCGGCTGCCGTTCACGCTCCCGCCGGTTCCCCCGGTGCCGCACGACGGCGACGTGGTGACGGAAGAACGTGTGCTCGACGGGGCGACGTACACGATCCGCACGGTCAACCGCGGCGGCGAAGTCTGGCAGGCGTACTTCAACGAGCATTACCTGATCTCGGACCGCGAGCACCTGTTGCTGGGGCTCGGGGTGGCCGAGCTGGTGGTGCTGATCGTGTCCGTGCTCAGCGGGTATCTGCTGGCTGGGCGGGCGATCCGGCCGCTGGGCGAGGCGTTGCGCCGGCAGCGGACGTTCGTCGCCGACGCGTCCCACGAGCTGCGCGCGCCGCTGACCCGGCTGCACACCCGCACGCAACTGCTGGCCCGGCGCGGCGGCGCGGGACCGGCCGAGCTGGAAACCCTGGTCTCGGGCACCCGCGAACTGGGTGCGGTGGTCGACGATTTGCTGTTGTCCGCGCAGGCCTGTGCCGAGCGGCCGCGGCTGGAGCCGGTGCAGCTGGCGGTGCTCGCGGAACAGGCCGTGGCGGCGGAATCGGTCCGCGCGAACGACCGGCAGGTGGACCTCCGGCTGAGTCGTTCGCCGGGGCTGGAGGACGTGGTGCCGGGCGTCCCGACGGCGTTGCGCCGAGTGCTGTCCGCCTTGCTGGACAACGCGATCGGGCATACGCCGCCGGGCGGGTCGATCGAGGTGATTCTCGCCAATCCGGATGCCCGGCACGTCGAACTGCGCGTATGCGACACCGGGATCGGCTTTCCGCAGCACGAAGCGGAACGGCTATTCGAGCGGTTCGCGCACGGGCCGCACGGCGAGGGCCGCCGGTTTGGGCTGGGGCTGGCGTTGGTGCAGGAGGTCGTGACGGGTCACGGCGGAACGATCGCCGCGGTCGGGAAGCCCGGGGCCGGGGCGACGTTCACGCTGCGCTTTCAACGGGCTTGAGCTTCCGGGCCTGGAACTTCTTGTACAGGAAGAAATACAGCTTGATGTACTGACCGACCAGGACGGCGTTGATGATCGTGCCCTCCCGGATGAAATGCGGTCCGCCAAGGAAGAGCAACCCGATGCTCGCGGAGACGGCGAGCAGCGTGCAGTCGAAGACGGTCTTGATGTTGCCCCATTTGCGACCGGTCTTCTTCTGCAGGGTGTTGACGAACAGGTCGATCGGCATCAACACCAGATTGGCCCGGATCATCAGGAACAGCCCGAACGCCAGCATCGCGTCGGCGAGGAACAGCAACGCGAGGTTCGCCGCGTAGGGGGCCAGCGAGATCCACTTCGTCGCCATCAGGTTGAAGTCGAGCAGTGCGGCCAGAATCAGCGCCGGAACCAGCGAGAACAGGTTTTGGAGCTTGAACGCC
Source organism: Amycolatopsis sp. NPDC104775 (assembly GCF_055583325.1). Lineage (NCBI taxonomy): Bacteria > Bacillati > Actinomycetota > Actinomycetes > Pseudonocardiales > Pseudonocardiaceae > Amycolatopsis > Amycolatopsis sp. NPDC104775. Next base: position 1,883,442 of record NZ_JBVJOE010000001.1, on the reverse strand, counting down.
CTTGGCAGCACTAGGAAAGTCAGGATCAGCATGAGCACTTCGAGCATGAGGTTGAAGGTGCCCTGGCTGAGCGGCGGGAGCACGAGCGTCATCGTGCGGGTCAGGCTGCTTTGCGGGGAGATGCCGATCCCGGCCCGGATGGCCAGGCCGAGACCGAGCGTCAGCAGGTAGATGCCGGCGATGTAGGTGATCCAGCGCCGCACTACGTTTCCGTTGTCGATTACGCCCGCGTCTTTGTCGTAAGGCACGACCGTGACCTCCTCGTTGAGGTTTCTTCGAGTTACTTCATGAATCCGAAACGGTCGAGCGAGATGAACAGGGTCAGGAGTTTGTTGACGACGGGCTCGCCCTCGTTGCGGTTGCCCAGCTTTTCGAGGGCGGCGTCGACCGAGCGGGTCGCGTCAACGAGTTCGGCGAGGTTCATGTCCGCCATCACGCCGTAGAACTCCAGCGGCAGACAGGCTTTCGTCTCGCCATCCTCGGTGACGACGCAGCCGCCGACAAGAGTGTCCAACTGCTTGAGGTTGGCGCACATCTCCGCGCTCTCGCTGCCAACGCTCACGAAATAGGCCGACGGTGCGGGCCAGAACGTCGACACCGCGCCGCGGTCGATCGACACGCCCTTGAACAGCCCGGTGACAATGTGTCGGTCGCCGGTGGAATACCGCTGCACGACCGAAATCCGGTTGAGTCGCTCGCCTTCGTATTCAGGTACGACCGCGCCGTCGCGGAACGGCACCCAGATCTCTTGGGCGAACTTGAGATGTCCGCGCCCGTAGACGTCGAACAGCAGCACCTTCGCCTGGTCACCGTCCGGGGAAACTTCCAGCGGCGTCAGGTCGAGTTGCTCGGGCGTCAGGTCGGCGAGTCCTGGCTTCGGTTCCTTGGCCAGGCTGGAGTAGTCGATGCCGACCCGGTTGAGCAATTTTCGGTCGCGGGCCACCAATTCGCCGCCCTTGAACACGTAGCGCGGGTTGATCTTGGCGAGAGAATCGGTGAGGACGATGTCCGCGAACCGGCCCGGGCTGAGCGAGCCGAGGTCGCGGTCCTTGCGGAACGAGCGGGCGGCGTACAGCGTGCCCATCTTGATCGCCTTGATCGGCGGCAGGCCCATTTCGATCGCCAGCGAGATCACCCAGTCGATATGACCTTGCCGCAGGACGCGGTCCACCGAGATGTTGTCGGCGCAGAGCTGGAAATTCTCCGCGGGCCAGCGCCGTTTCACGATGGCGCGCAACATGTTCCGGATGACCTCGGGACTTCCAACGCCGAACTTGATTTGCGTGTTCAGGCCGTAGCGGACGCTCTTCTCGATGTCGTCCTCGTTCCAGACGTCGTGGTTGTTGTCGACGCCGATCGCGGGCATGTAGTTCAGCAGCATGTCCGACAACGCCGTGACGCCCCAATGGCAGTTCACGAAGCCGGAATTCGCGCGGCCCAGCGCGGATTTGCGGAAGTCGTCGGCGTCCCCGGTCATGTAGGACAGGTGGGCCAGTTCGCCGAGCCCGATCACCGGGTCCATCTTCAACATGGCCTCGGTGACGTCCGTCGAGGTCTTTTTCCCCGGCGCGAACGCGTAAAGCCGATAAGGCAGTTTTTCGTGGTCGGCGAACAAAGTCTGGACCGCCTCCACCGCCTCGTCCCCGGCGGCGCTGGCGAAATCCAGGGTTTCCCCGAAGACCGTGGTCGTTCCACTCGGGACGATCGCCTCGCCGAACGCCGCCGGATGCGCGAGCTGGGACTCGAAATGCAGATGCGCGTCGATCAGGCCGGGGATCGCGTAAAGCCCTTCGCCGTCGAAAACCTCGCGCACCCGGACGATCGACTCGTCGGGGTTCAGCGCGACGATCCGCTGCCGGTAAACGAGAAGCGAGCCGGGATAGACACTTTCCGTGTGCACGTCGACGATGTTGAGATTGCGCAGCAGCAGGTCCGCTTCCTGCTTGCCCTCGAGAATGTCGAAGACCGTCCGCACGTGATCTTCTTGCGCGGCAACGTCTTCTGCCGGGAGCGGGGGATGGGTCGGCGATTCCAGCACGGTGTCCTCACTTCGATGTCGGTGGTGCACTGATAGAACCTGGCGCACACCGTTGCTGACAAGCATTCATTTTCGTACGACGTGTACTCTTTTTTCGTACGCTTAGGAGGTCCGCCCGTGCTCCACTCCCGGTTGCTGCAGTACATCGACGAAGTGGCGCGCCTCGGCTCCATCCGCGCGGCCGGTGCGCGGCTGCACGTCGCGCCGTCGGCGATCAACCGGCAGATCCTGCTGCTGGAAGCGGAACTCGGCGAGCAGTTGTTCGACCGCCTGCCGCGCGGGATGCGTCCGACGCCAGCCGGGGAAGCGCTGCTCGCGCACGTCCGGCGCACGTTGCAGCAGTACCGCGAGACCGTCGCGGACATCCGTGACCTGCACGCGCTCGGCAGCGGCGAAGTCGTGATCGCCACGATGACCGGACTGGCCAGCAGCGTCGTCGCCACCGCCGCGGCCGCGTTCCGCGGGCGGCATCCGCGAGTCCGGATCTCCATCCGCACGATGACGACACAGGACATCCTGCGTGCCGTCGAAGCCAGCGAAGCCGACCTCGGGCTTGGCTTCAACGTTCCGCCGTCCGCGCATCTCGAGGTCTGCTGGCAGATGAACACCCGGCTCGGCGTCGTCGTCGCGCCGCACCATCCGCTCGCCGGCGCGGACCCGATCCCGCTAGCGCAGTGCCCGCCCTATCCGCTGATCTTCGCCGATCGGTCCATGGTCATCCACGGCATCGTCGCGGAAGCCTTCGCCAAAGCCGGTCTCGACATCGAACCGGCGTTCCACACCAACTCGATCGAGACGATGAAACGGCTCGCGGCGTCCGGCGACGCCATCGCGTTCCTCAGCGAATTCGACATCGCCGAGGAGATCCGGGACGGCCGCCTCGTCTTCCGGCCGGTGCGCGACGCGTTCAGCAACAACGTGGTTTCGTTGGTGCGCCGGGAAAAACACGGCCATGGCTTGGCGAGTCTCTTGCTGGCCGAGGACATCGTCGGCGCGCTCACGCACACGCAGACACCGCGGCCGTAACGGCTAATCGGTGAGACTGTCCGTCGGCAGCAACGCTCGCAGCCGCCGGGTCGTCGCCTCGTATTCGACATACGCGCGGGAATTCTCCGGCCCGCCGGCGGCCATCAGCTCGTCGTGGGCGATCGCCTGCTCCGCGATCACTGACGCGAGCAGCACCAGGAATCGCGCCGACCGTTCGGAGCGGACCGCCATCTCGGCGGAACCGGGAAAGCCGCGTTCGGCGAACCCCTCGAACACGGCGGTGTTCTCGCGCTGCTTCTCCGCCAGCAACCGGCAGGTCGCCGATTGCTGGCGGAGCTGGTCGGCATAAGCCAACGCGACGTCCTGCGGCGAAGCGGCATCCCCGGGCTGACTCACGCCCGACATGATGCCCGTTCTCCGCCGCGGACACCTACCGGATCGGTTCCTAGAGCACGACGACTGTGAAGACCGCGGAGACAGCGGCGGTGAACAGGGCGGATTCCGGGTGGTAGACCCGCAGTGTCAGGCTTTCGGACACATTCAGCTGGACGCCAAGGTCGAAGTCGTGGTCGGGCGCGCATGAGGTGGAGGTGAGGTTCACCCAGGCCCCCGCCTTGGTTTGCTGCTGCAGATACAGCATTCCAACATCGTCGCTGCGGCCCGCCGGTCCGGTCGCGAAGTGTCCGTGGACCCGGAGCTGCTCGCCCTTGTGGACCTTGGACTTGACCGGTCCGGCCTTGAGGTGGACCGGCGTCTTCTTCGCGGCCTGGTGCGCGGCCGGAGTGCTGGCCTGCTGGACATCCGCCTGCGCGGGGGCAGTCAGGCTGAGGCCGCCGAGAACGAGAGACAAGGCGAGACCAGCCCATCGGGCGCGTCGCCGCATCGAGGTCGTAGTCATGAACCCCAGCGCAGTGCACCGCCGCTCGCTCCGCTTCCCGGATCCCTCGACCGTCGGGGGACAGCCACCGGCAAGGGGGACAGCGTGACCGCCGCGAGAAGTTTCGTGACAGTGTTTTAAAACGGTGTTATGGTCGCTTCGCACCCCAAGGAGGCGACCATGCACGGCCCAGTCCAGTTGTTCACCGTCATCGCGCTCGTATCGCTGCCCACCGTGATGTACGGCGGCTACGCGCTCAGCGGCGTCCTGCGCCGCGGCGATCTCACCGAAAAGCAGCGCGGGTTGTTCCGCGCCGGACACGCACACGCCGGCGTGCTGCTCGTGCTCACGCTCGCCGCGTTGCAGCTGGTCGAGCACGGCGGTCTCGGCGACACCGCGCGCTGGATCGTCTGCTTCCTGCTGCTGTTCGGCGTGCTCGCGCAGTCCGGCGGATTCTTCCTCGCGATGCTGCGCACCCGCGTTGGAATGAGCGTCACGACCGCCGGCGCGGTGCTGCTCGGCGCGGCCATGCTGCTCACCGCCTACGGCGTCGCGTTCCCCTGACAAATCGGCTGGCGCCGGGTCGTTAAGCTGAATGACGTGCCTGAATACCTGTCAACCGCGCCTGTCAAGGGGACCCGAGACTTCCTCCCCGCCGAAATGTCCGTCCGTACGCAGGTGTTCGGCCATCTCTACGACGTGCTGGAGCGCTACGGCTACCTCCGCTACGACGGCCCGATCCTGGAGCAGGCGGAGGTCTACGAGCGGAAGTCCGGCCAGGAGATCGCCGACCAGCAGCTGTACACGCTGACCACGCGCGGCGGCGAGCGGCTCGCGCTGCGCCCGGAGATGACACCGTCGGTGGCCCGGATGATCGCCGGCCACGCGAAATCGCTGTCGTTCCCAGTGCGCTGGTACAGCCACCCGAACTGCCACCGCTACGAGCGTCCGCAGCGCGGCCGCGTGCGCGAGCACTGGCAGATCAACGCCGACATTTTCGGTTCGGAAAGCGCGAACTGCGAGATCGAGATGTTCGAGCTGATCCACGATCTGATGGGTGCGGTCGGCGCGACCCCGGACATGTTCGCGGTGCGGGTGAACGACCGGAACCTGCTGTCGTCGGCGCTGACCGACGTGGTCGGCATCTCGCCGGACCACCTGCCGCAGGTGTTCGCGCTCGTCGACCGGTGGGAGAAGACCTCGGAAGAGGACCACGCGGCGAGCGCCGCCGAGATCGGGTTGTCGGACAAGCAGTACGAGAAGCTCGCCGAGACCCTCGGCGCCGGCCCGGCGCTGCTCGACGAGCTGCCCGAGGCGGTCAAGGCCGAGTCGAACCTGGTCAAGGTGCTCTCCAGCAGCGCGGCGAGCCTGGTCCGGTACGAGCCGCTGATCGTGCGCGGGCTGGCGTACTACACGTCGACCGTGTTCGAGGTCTTCGACACCTCGCCGCAGAACCGCCGCGCGCTGTTCGGCGGCGGCCGGTACAGCAACCTCGCCTCGATGTTCACCAAGGAGCAGATCTCCGGCATCGGGTTCGGCATGGGCGACGTGACGCTGATGGACTTCCTCGAGACGCACGGCCTCCGGCCGCAGCCGCGCAGCGAGGTCGACGTCACGGTCATCCCGGTCACCGAGGACCTGGCGGACCCGGCCCGCGACGTCGCGACGGCGCTGCGCAAGGCGGGGCTGCGCACGTCGACCCCGCTGGAACTGCGCAAACTGGGCAAGGAGCTCACCCGCGCGGACAAAGCGGGCGCGGTCGCGGTCGTCATCGTGGGCGAGGAGGACTGGGCGGCCGGCCGGGTGACCGTCCGGAGCCTGGCCACGCGCGAACAGGAGCAGGTCGCGGTGGCCGACGTTCCGGCGACGGTCCGGGCGATGGTCTCGCCTGCCTGATTTCCGGGGCGGGCGTCGGTCTCCGGACTGACGCCCGCCTTCTTCGCCGCCAAGCGGCGGGCGCGGTGCGGTTTCGTCACCCACCGCAGTCGGCGGTCGATGAATCAGCCGCCGGGCCCGTCGGTCCACAATGGACACTCCGGGGCCGGTCCGTTGGGCCGGACGGGGCGGGGGTGGTCCGCTGACTGGGACGCGAGCGGTCCGGAATCCAGGTTTCTCACGCTGGGCGGCCCTGGTCGGCGCCCTCGGGGTTGAATCGAGCACGCTTGGTTGTCATTGCAGGGTCGTCATGATCCGTTCTTTGTAGTACCCTTGCGTAGTCGAGGTTGATCGCCTTCGTTGCGAACCCTTGACCTGGCCTGTTGCCGGAGGTCGACCCCCAGGGCTTCCGGTGACAGGCCTCTTTACTTTCCCTGGTAAGGCTTTCGAGCCCGCTCGGCGGAGCGGGCACCGCTCACATGAGCGTCGCGGCGAGAGTTCCGCCGAGTTCGGTCACCGCTTCCAGTGCCGCCTTGTCCGGTTCGCCCGTCACGAGCACGGGCTCGGCCACCCGGGTCCAGCCGAGTCCGGTCGTGATCGCGTCGAGTTGCCGCACGGTCCCGGACGTGTCGTTGTTGCCGTGCACGTACGCCCCGAACGGACGGCCTTTCGTCGCGTCCAGACACGGGTAGTACACGGTGTCGAAGAAGTGCTTCAATGCTCCGCTCATGCTGCCGAGGTTCGCCGGAGTGCCCAGCAGGTAGCCGTCCGCGGCCAGCACGTCGGCCACCGTCGCGCCGAGCGCGGGACGGCGGACGACGTCGACGCCTTCGATGTCCGGGTGCTTCGCGCCGGCGAGCGCGGCCTCGAACATCGCCTGCATCGACGGCGACGGCGTGTGGTGCACGATCAGCAACGTTGGCATGGTTCTCCCGTCAGCGCAGCAGCGCGGTGATCTCCTCGCGGACCGCGTCGAGAACTTCCGTCGCGCTTTGCCGCGCCTCGGCGAGTTCGCCGGTTACCGGAGTCACCACTTGCAGATACGCCTTCAGTTTCGGTTCAGTGCCGGACGGCCGCACGACGACCCGTACGCCGTCGCCGCTCAGCCGCAGCACGTCGGCGTCCGGCAGGAGGTCCTCAAGCGTCACCGCCGCCCCGCCGAGCGTGGCCGGCGGGTTCGAGCGGAGCGCCGCCATCAGGCGTCCGCGCACGGAAAGGTCGGTGACCCGCAACGACACTTGATCGGTGAGGTGCACGCCGTGCCGGGTCGCGATGTCGTCGAGGACGTCCAGCAGCGTGCGGCCTTCGGCCTTGAGCGTGGCGGCCAGGTCCGCGCCCGCGACCGCGGCGGCGATGCCGTCCTTGTCGCGGACAAAGCCCGGGTTCACGCAGAGGCCGAGCGCTTCCTCATACGCGAACACCAGGCCCTCGCCAGCGCGGACCAGCCACTTGAACCCGGTGAGCGTCTCCGCGTAGCGCGCGCCTTTTTCCTTCGCTACCTCGCCGAGCAGCGACGAGGACACGATCGTGGTGGCCACCAACGGATCTGGATTGTCCGTTGTGGACAGAAGATGCGACCCGAGCAGGACGCCGGTCTCGTCGCCGCGCAGCATCCGCCAGCCGTCCGGGCCGCGAACGCCGAGCGCGCACCGGTCGGCGTCCGGGTCGAGCGCCACCGCCAGGTCGGCGTCCACTTCGGACGCCAGTGCCAGCAGGAGATCGGTCGCGCCGGGTTCCTCGGGGTTGGGGAACGAGACGGTGGGGAAGTCGGCGTCCGGTTCGGACTGGGCGGAAACCAGGTGTGCGTCGGTGAATCCGGCCCGGGACAGCGCGGCCTGGAGGGTCTCCGCGCCGACCCCGTGCAGCGCCGTCGCGGCGATCCGCAGCTCGCGCGCCGTGCCATGCGGCAGCGCGCCGACCGCGGCGAGGTACGCCTCGCGCGGGTCGACGACCTCGGCTCCAGGCGTGCGCGGAATGCTCCGGGTGGCCGGGGCCGACTGGATCGCGCGCTCGATTTCGCCGTCGGACGGTGGCACGATCTGTCCGCCGGTGGCGTCGTAAAGCTTGTATCCGTTGTCCGCGGGCGGGTTGTGCGACGCGGTGATCTGGATCCCGGCGACCGCGCCGTAGTGCAGCACGGAGAACGCCAGCAACGGCGTCGGCAACGGCTGCGGCAGCACCTTCACCGCGAACCCGGCGGCCGTCAGCACTTCGGCCGCGGCGGTGGCGAAGGCTTCCGAACCGTGCCGCGCGTCGCGGCCGATCACGACCACGCCGCCCGCCTGCCCCTGCGCGGCGAGCCAGGCCGCGACGCCCGCGGTGGTCCTCGTGACGACTGCGACGTTCATCCCGTTCGGCCCCGCGCGTACCGGCCCGCGCAGGCCAGCGGTGCCGAACTCCAGCGGCCCGGCCATCCGGTCGGCGATGTCCTCGGCCGCTCCGGGCTCCTTGCCCATCGCGCGGGCGAGGGCGGCGGTCAGTTCCTCGCGCGAGGCGGGATCCGGGTCGTCGGCGATCCAGCGGTAGACGGAATCGCGAAGGCGGGAATCGAGGCTGTCGGACACCCGGGCCAGCTTACGCGGATCCCGAAACTCGGTGGTGGCTGGCGATACGCTCGCCTGGTGCGCATTCTTTTCACTTCCCTCGCGTCTTACGGGCACCTCTATCCGTTGCTGCCGCTCGCCGTCGCCGCTCGGGACGCCGGCCACGACGTGGTTTTCGCGACCGCACCCGACTTCCACCCGAGCATCGAAAAAGCCGGGCTCGAACCCGCCTCCGCCGGGCTGACGCTGCAGGAAGCGTTCGGCCAGGTCTTCGCCGGAGACACCCGCGACCGGCACGAGGTTCCGCAGGCCGAGCTGAACGAGGCGATCGGCAAGACGTTCGGCCGGTTGCTGCCGGACCGGTTCACGACCGATCTCGCCCCGCTGCTCGCTGAGCGGAAACCGGACCTGGTCGTGTACGAAATGGGCAATCCGGGTGGAGCTTTCGCGGCGCACCGGGCGGGAATTCCCGCGATCGGCCACGGATTCGGCCGGGTGTCCTCCGGTGGTCTGGTAGACCACATCAGCGAGCAGATCGACGCCTTCGCCAGCGAGGTCGGTCTCGACGGCAACGGCAGGTTCTTCTGGGGCCATCCGTTCGTGGACATCTGCCCGCCGTCGGTGCAGGCGCCGGAGTTCGTCTCCGGGGCCCGGCGGGTCCCGCTGCGCCCGGTCGGCTGGAGCGAACCGGGCGAACTGCCGTCCGGCGTCGAAGGCCGCGACCGCGGCCGCCCGCTGGTGTATCTGACGCTCGGCACCACCGGTGCCAGCCAGGCGCACCTGCTGACCTCGGCGTTGCAGGGCTTGGCCTCGCTCGACGTCGACGTGCTGGTGGCCACCGGCCCGGCGGTCGACGTCGCGGCGCTCGGCGAGGTGCCGTCGAACGTGCAGCTGGAGGCGTGGGTGCCGCAGTCGGAACTGCTGCCGCACGTCGATCTGGTGGTGCATCACGGTGGCAGCGGAACCACACTGGGCGCGTTCGGCGCGGGCGCCGCGCAGCTGGTGTTGCCGCAGGGCGCTGATCAGTTCACCAACGCTGACGCAGTGGTCGAAGTCGGTGCTGGCGCGAAGCTAGTCGGCGACGAGCTGACGACGGACGCGGTCCGCGAGACGGCCGGTCGGTTGCTGGCTGACAGTACGGTGGCGGATGCCGTACGCGCGCTGGCCGCGGAGGTCGCGGCGATGCCTTCGCCGGAGGAAGTGGCCGCGCAGCTGCCGCAGTACGCCTGAGCGAGTGTTGGCGCCGGTTCCGCACCGGCGCCAACACCCAGCGAAACTCACGCGCGGGTGACGAGTTCCTTCAACAGCGAGCCCATCCGCGTCGCCGACTGCCGCCCGGCCTCGAGCACTTCCTCGTGGTTGAGCGGTTCGCCGGTCATGCCCGCGGCCAGGTTCGTGACCAAGGACAGCCCGAACACTTCGAGCCCGGCCGCGCGGGCGGCGATCGCCTCCAGCACGGTCGACATGCCGACCAGATCCGCGCCCATGTTGCGCAGCATCCGGATCTCGGCGGGCGTCTCGAAGTGCGGTCCGGGCAGGCCCGCGTACACGCCTTCCTCCAGCGAATCGTCGATCTCCCGCGCCAGGTCGCGCAAGCGCTGGGCGTAGAGGTCGGTGAGGTCGACGAAGTTCGCGCCGACGATCGGGGAACGCGCGGTCAGGTTGAGGTGGTCGGAGATCAGCACCGGCTGCCCGACGTTCATGCCCGCGCGCAGCCCGCCCGCCGCGTTGGTGAGCAGCACGGTCCGTGCGCCCGCCGCCGCTGCCGTGCGCACGTTCTGCACGACCGGGTCGATGCCCTTGCCCTCGTAGAAATGCGTACGGCCGAGCAGGACCAGCGCACGCTTGTCGCCGATCCGCAGGGACCGCACCGTGCCGCCGTGGCCGACGGCTCCGGGCGGGGTGAAGCCCGGCAGCTCGCCGAACGGGATCTCCGCGTCGGCGGTTCCGATCACGTCCGCGGCCGGGCGCCAGCCCGAGCCGAGCACCACGGCGATGTCGTGTTTCTCGACGCCGGTGCGCTCGGCGATGACGGCCGCGGCCGCCTCCTCCAGGTTGCTCATGCCGCCGAGCGTAACCGGGCGCCGCGCACGGCCAGGAAAGCGACCAGGCCGAACGGCGACAGGAAGATCGTCAGCAGAAGCAGCGGGCTGAGCACCCACCACGGGATCCGGTGCGTGCGCGCCTCGAAGAACATCCACCGCCCGATGAACAGGTCGAACGCGATGAGCTGCGCCCAGACTAGCGCGGCCCCGTACGACGTGCCCAGAAATCCTTGCAGCACACCGAGATCCGGCCGCTGCATCGCGTGCCACAGCTCGCCGAAATGCGGGATCGCCAGCACGAAATACCAGATCAGCGGCAGCAGCGGCACCCACGGCGAGGCCAGGATCCGGCGGGTGCCGCGCCAGCCGGGCACGAAGATCATCAGCGCCCAGAACGGAACCGCGACCGGGAACGTCCAGGCGAAGACGGTCAAGTCGCTCACCGGACCGCCTTCCGGACCGGCGCCAGCACCGACGCCGCGACAGCCGCCGCGACCACGCCGACGAGCAGACCGGCCGCTGCCAGCGTCGTGCCGCTCGGGTGGATGAGCGGTTCACCGCGTTCCGCCTGCCACAGGACCAAGCCCACGAGAGCCGCGTAACCGAGCGAACCCGTCCACACCAGCCGCACGCGGACCGCGCTCTCGCGCAGCCGGGGCAGTCGCGTCGCGAGCACGGCGAGCCCGAACGCCAGGAGCGGCAAGGCTTGCAGCGCGTGCAATCCGATGAAATGCGGGATGCGCAGGTCGCCGCCGGTGGTGCTCCAGCCGAGCAGCGGGAGGCCGGGGCCGCCGTCTTCGACGCCGACGCTGTGCGCGCCGATCAGGTCGGAGTGCCCGGTGGCATTGATCGCGGCCAGTTCCTGCGGCGTGGGCCCGGTCATCAGCACGGCCAGCCCTGCGCCGATCAGCGCGACGACCGCACCGGTGCGCACCGCCCAGTACACCGCGCGGTCCTCGATCCGGGTGAACATGAGCAGCACGGTGCCGACGAGCGTGGCGAGCCAGAGCCCCGCCACCATCGCGCCCATGACCTGGAACAGTGCGGCGTCGAACGGGGAAGTGTTCGCGAAGTGGCTCGGTCTGCCACGGACCGCCTGAATGGTCATCGCCACGTACTCGCCGGCGAACAGCACGACGGCGACAGTCGTGGCCGCGCTCGCGACCTTGCGCAACCGTCCGCGCAGCAGCGAGACGAGCCAGCTCCAAGTGAAGAAGTAGAGCCCGCCGGAGACGGCGAACTTGACCAGCTTCGCCCACACTGGCGCGCCCAGCAGAGTTCGGCGGTCGATCAGCATCGCAGCGATGGTCAGCACGGTCGCGACGGCCATCGCCGCGGCGAACCACAGCGACGGGCGATGCCAGGTTCGCATTTTCGCGGTGTTCAGCGTCGCGGGCGGATCGATGGTCGTGGTCATGAGGTCCTCCCAGGATGGATAGTCGTACTCTCCGTTATGGGAAGTTAAACTATCCATGCTGAGAAGTCCTCAGGGTTTTTCCCGGAAGTAGGGTCGAACGGGTGCGGATGGCAGAGCTGAGCGCCGAGTCCGGGATCCCGGTGGCGACGATCAAGTACTACCTGCGGGAGGGGCTGCTTCCGGCCGGGGAACGGACCAGTCCGAATCAGGCGCGCTACGGCGAGGAGCACGTGCGGCGGTTGAAGCTGATCCGGGCGCTGGTCGAGGTCGGCGGGCTGTCAGTGGCGACGGTGCGGGAGGTCGTGGCCGCGGTGGATTCCGATCGGACGGCTTACAACGTGCTGGGGGTGATGCAGCGGGCGTTGGCTCAGTCCGTCGTGGAGGTGGGGGAAGAGGATCGGGAGTGGGCGCTGGGGATGTTGTCCGAGATTGCCCGGGGGCACGGGTGGAAGTTCGAGGCTGATGATCCGGTGGTGGGGTTGTTGGTGGGGACTGTTTGTACCGTTCGGGCGTTGGGGCATCAGGCGTTGCTTGATCAGGTGGGGCGGTATGCGGATATTGCCGATCTGATCGCTGGGGTGGATTTGGATACGGTGGACGCGGTGGGGTCTATGGATCGGATTGTTGAGGCGGCGGTGGTGGGGACGGTATTGGGGGATCGGTTGTTTGAGGGGTTTCGGAGGATGGCTCAGGCTGCGGAGACTCGGCGGCGGTATTTGGATATGTGAGCGGCTCGTCGCCCTGGGGGGCGACATTGCTATGGGGTGAGTTTGGGGGCACCCCGAAGCTAATTGTGCTGACGGTTCGGGGGTGGTTGTCAAGGCGGGAAAGATGCCTTGACAACCACCCCCGAACCGCAGAGAAGGCTTCGTATCGGGGTGCAGGGCCGGGTGTGGCTGCCTGGGTTGGGGTGGTTTTAGGAGCTTGCTGGGAAAGATAGTGTTGGTGCTATTTGGTTGAAGGTTGCGGAGGCGGTGTCTTCTTGTTCTGCTGGGACTGTCAGGGACAGTAGCCAGAGGGTGCTTTGGGATTGTTTGATCAGGGCGTAGGTTGCGCGGGTGATTACGGCGTCTGGGTTTGCGGAGTTGCTTTGTGCGCGTTCTACTGCGCGGAACATGATTTCTACGCCGTTGGGGGTTTGCGCGGGGTCGCGGGTGAAGGTGAAGGAATCCGGGGAACCTGACGAGCGCAGTGCGGCGATAGCGTCGTGTTCGGAATACTTCTCGTAGAAGTTCGGGATTCGTTCCAGGCGCAGGGATTGGCGGCCGTCCGGGGAAATGTACTGGACTACCGTTGAGGTGCCGAAGCTGGATTTTCTCGAGGCGATGAAGCGTTGCCATCCCTCGGGTACCGAGAGCGTGTATTCGCTGTCGCGCGAGACGTTTGCCGTGGCGCTCGCGTTGGCGTGCTGGGGGACCAGTTTCAGGGGCTCCGAGGAGCCTTCGACGGTGCCCAGGGTGGCCAGGACGCCGGTTTCCGGGGTTTGCGGGGGCAGCAAGTTTTGGCCGCTCACGACGCGGGCCAGTGCGAAACCGCCGCCGCAGGCTAGGGCGAACAGGACCATTGAGGCGACTGCCAGCAGGGCCGTGGCTTTGCTGCTGCGGCGTGGGGGTGGCGGCGGCAGTGGGGCGGGCAACGGCGGTGGGGCGGGCAGGGCGGGAGCGGGGGTGAAGGCGGGGGCGGCGCCGGTGTTGCCCGTACGCATGAAGGGCAGCGGGCCGGGGTCCGCGGCCAGGGCGGCGGGTTGTTCGGGGGAGTCTGGTTTCGGGGCTACGGTTTTGATCACCTGGGTGTCGGTGGCGTCCAGGTGGGCGGCCGTTTTTTTGCCATCCGGCGTGCGGAACAGTTCGGGGCCGAACAGGTCCACCGTGGCCTTAGTCTGCTTCGGGTACAGCCGGTGACGCACCTCGCGCAGCGAGATTCGCTTCTCCGGCTCCTTCTTCATCAACGCCGTGATGACGTCGGCCAGCGGGCCCGGCTTCGGGCGCGGGACCTTGCCGTTGACGACCTTGCCGACGGTTTCCAGCGGGTCGCCGTCCGCGTCGTAGGGAGGTGCGCCTTCGACTGCGGCGAACAGCGTCGCGCCGAGGCCCCACAGGTCGGCGCTGGGCGTGACCGGGCCGCCGGAAGCGACTTCCGGGGAGATGTAGGCGGGCGAACCCAGCATGATGCCGGTGCGCGTCATGGTGGCTTCGGAGACATTGCGGGCGATGCCGAAGTCCGTCAGTTTGATCCGGCCGTCGCTGGCGACCAGGACGTTTCCGGGCTTTACGTCGCGGTGCGTGATGCCTGCGTCGTGGGCCGCTTCGAGGGCGGCGGCTACCGCGATGCCGACCGCCGCGGCCTGTTCGACCGTCAGCGGGCCGTGGTCGCGCAGGAGGTGCGCGAGGCTGCGCGACGGCAGCAGCTCCATCACGACGAACGGGGCGTCGTTCTCGCGCGCGACGTCGTGCAGCGTGATGACGTTCGGATGCGACAGCACCGCGATCGCCCGTGCCTCGCGCAGCGTGCGCTCGCGGAGTTCGTCCGCCTGTTCGGCCGGGATGCCCGGCGGCACCTTCATCTCCTTGACCGCGACCGGGCGGTGCAGGAACTCGTCGTAAGCCGACCAGACCGTGCCCATCGACCCCGACCCCAGAACCGAGCGCAGCCGGTAGCGCCCCGCGACTACCCGCGGCTGGTCGCCGCCGGTCGACGGCTGGGCGTTCGCCGAGCCGGTGCTGTCGGTGTTGCCGGGCTGGTCCGTCTCGCTGTTCTCCGAGGGCACCCCATGATTGTGGCCCACCCGGCCGACACTCTTCGACCCAGCACCGCTACCCCTGAGTTCACCCGTACGGGGGGCGAGCAGAGTCACAGGTGCGGGTGGTGGCCTGCCTCTACCATCACTGGGTATGACGAACGTGGCTGGTCCGGAGTCGGCGCCGACCTCCGAGCCCCGGCTCGCTCTCGCGGCGGAGTTTCCGGCCGCGGACCGCGCCCAGTGGCAGGAGCTGGTGGCGGGAGTGCTGCGCAAGAGCGGCAGGCTCCCGGAGGATTTCGCGGGTGCGCCGGAGAGCAAGCTCGTCTCGCGCACCTACGACGGCATCGAGATCCAGCCCCTTTACACCGCCGAGGACGGGAACGGCGACCTCGGCTTCCCGGGACTGCCGCCGTTCGTGCGCGGTGCGCGGCCGGAGGGCGTGGTCGGCACTGGATGGGACATCCGAGTCCGCCACCAGCGCGAAGACGCCCGCGCGGCGAACGCGGCGATCCTCGCTGACCTCGAAGGCGGCGCGTCTTCGGTGTGGCTGCGCCTCGGCGAGGGTTCGCTCCCGATCTCCGCGCTCGCGGACGCGCTGAACGAGGTGTACATCGGCCTCGCGCCGGTGGTCCTCGACGCTGGCGCGGAGTACGAAACCGCTGCTCAATCACTGCTTGACCTCTTCGCCGAGCGCGAGATCCCGGCCAGCGAAGCCGTCGGCACGCTCGGTGCGGACCCGCTCGGCACCTCGGCTCGGACCGGCCGGGCACTCCCGCTCGGCCCGGCCGCCGACCTGGCCGTGAAGGTTGCCCCTAAGTACCCCAAGGTGCGCACGATCGTCGCCGACGGACTGCCGTTTCACGAAGCAGGCGGCTCCGACGCGCAGGAACTCGGCGCGACCATCGCGTCCGGCGTCGCTTATCTGCGTGCGCTCACCGAGGCGGGCTTGGACGTCGCCGCGGCGGCCGCGCAGCTCGAGTTCCGGCTCGCCGCGACCGCGGACCAGTTCCTCACCATCGCCAAGTTCCGCGCCGCGCGCCGGCTGTGGGACCGGGTCCTCGAAGTTTCCGGCGCGGCCGCGGAAGCGCGCGGCATGCACCAGCACGCGGTCACGTCGCCGTCGATGTTCACCCAGCGCGACCCGTGGGTGAACATGCTGCGCACCACCGTCGCCTGTTTCGCGGCCGGGGTCGGCGGCGCGGACGCGGTCACCGTGCTGCCGTTCGACGCGGCGATCGGCCTGCCGGACGCGTTTTCCTCGCGGATCGCCCGCAACACCAACGCGATCCTCATCGAAGAGTCGAAGCTGGGCAGCGTGATCGACCCGGCGGGCGGCTCCTGGTACGTCGAGAAACTGACCGGCGAACTCGCCGAAGCCGCGTGGCGCGAGTTCACCGCGATCGAAGCGGCGGGCGGCATCGAGGCCGAGCTGGCGTCCGGCGCTCTGGCCGGACGGCTCGCGCAGACCTGGGAAAAGCGCGCGAGCCGCCTCGCCACCCGGCGCGATCCGCTCACCGGGGTCAGCGAGTTTCCGAATCTGGACGAAAAGCCGGTCACCCGAGACCCGTTGCCGTCCACTGTGGACGGCGGGCTGCCGAGGCACCGGTACGCCGAGGAATACGAGAAACTGCGCGACGCGTCCGACGCTTACCTAGCCAAGCACGGCGAGCGGCCGAAGGTTTTCCTGGCCACGCTGGGTCCGGTCGCCGCGCACACTGCTCGTGCTTCGTTCGCCACGAACTTGTTGCAGGCAGGCGGGATCGAGGCGGTGAATCCCGGTGCCACCGACGATCTGCCCGGTGCGTTCCGCGAGAGCGGCGCGAAGATCGCGTGCGTCTGCGGCACTGACGCGGCGTACGAAGAACAGGCCGCGTCCGTCGCGGCGTCGCTCGGCGCGGACAGCGTTCTGTTGGCGGGTAAGGGAACTCACGATGGAATCAGCGGCAATCTGTACGCCGGGTGCGACGCGCTCGAAATTCTGACCAGCCTCCACGCACAGCTGGGAGTCTCCGCATGAGCATCCCCAACTTCGCCGACATCCCCCTCGGCACGCCGGAACCGGGCGACCGCGCAGCGTGGGCACAGGCCGTGCAGGACGCCACCGGCAAGGGCCCGGACGCGCTGGCCTGGGAAACCCCCGAGGGCATCGGCGTGAAACCGGTCTACACCGCCGCCGATCTGTCCGATGTGGACTTCCTCGGCACGTACCCGGGCATCGCGCCCTACCTGCGCGGGCCGTACCCGACGATGTACGTAAACCAGCCGTGGACGATCCGCCAGTACGCCGGGTTCTCCACCGCGCAGGAGTCGAACGCCTTCTACCGCCGCAACCTCGCGGCCGGGCAGAAAGGCCTGTCGGTCGCGTTCGACCTGGCCACGCACCGCGGCTACGACTCCGACCACCCGCGCGTGTCCGGCGACGTCGGCATGGCCGGCGTGGCGATCGACTCGATCTACGACATGCGCCAGCTGTTTGACGGCATCCCGCTGGACAAGATGTCCGTCTCGATGACGATGAACGGCGCGGTGCTGCCGGTGCTCGCGCTCTACGTGGTCGCGGCCGAGGAACAGGGGGTGAAGCCGGAGCAGCTCGCGGGGACCATCCAGAACGACATCCTCAAGGAGTTCATGGTCCGCAACACCTACATTTACCCGCCGCAGCCGTCGATGCGGATCATTTCCGACATCTTCGCCTACACCTCGCAGCACATGCCGAAGTACAACTCGATCTCGATCTCCGGCTACCACATGCAGGAGGCCGGAGCGACCGCCGACCTGGAGCTGGCGTACACGCTCGCGGACGGCGTCGAGTACATCCGCGCGGGCGTCGAAGCCGGGCTGGACGTCGACAAGTTCGCGCCGCGGCTGTCGTTCTTCTGGGCCATCGGCATGAACTTCTTCATGGAGGTCGCGAAGCTGCGCGCCGCGCGGCTGTTGTGGGCGAAGCTGGTGAAGCAGTTCGACCCGAAGTCACAGAAGTCGCTGTCGCTGCGTACGCACTCTCAGACGTCGGGTTGGTCGCTCACCGCGCAGGACGTCTTCAACAACGTCACGCGTACGTGCGTCGAGGCGATGGCCGCCACCCAGGGCCACACGCAGTCGTTGCACACCAACGCTCTTGACGAAGCGCTGGCGCTGCCCACCGACTTCTCCGCGCGGATCGCGCGCAACACACAGCTGTTGCTGCAGCAGGAATCCGGCACCACGCGCGTCATTGACCCGTGGGGCGGCAGCGCGTTCGTCGAAAAGCTCACCTACGACCTCGCGCGCAAGGCGTGGGGTCACATCACCGAAGTCGAGGGCGCGGGCGGCATGGCGCGCGCGATTGACGAAGGCATCCCGAAGCTGCGTATCGAAGAGGCGGCCGCGCGTACGCAGGCGCGCATCGACTCGGGACGACAGCCGGTCATCGGCGTGAACAAGTACCAGGTCACCGACGACGAGCAGATCGACGTGCTCAAGGTCGACAACGCGGGCGTACGCGCGCAGCAGTTGGAGAAGCTGCGTCGGCTGCGCGAAGAACGCGACCCGCAGGCCACCGAGGACGCGCTGCGCCGCCTCACCGAAGGCGCGCAGAACAACGGCAACCTGCTGGAGCTGGCCATCAACGCCGCGCGCGCAAAGGCCACCGTCGGCGAGATCTCCGACGCCCTGGAGAAGAACTGGGGCCGCCACTCCGGCCAGATCCGCACGATCTCCGGCGTGTACCGGGAAGAGGTGGGGAAGTCGGACAACGTCGAGAAGGCCCGCGAGCTGGTCGACAAATTCGCCGAGGAAGAAGGCCGCCGCCCGCGCATCCTCGTCGCGAAGATGGGCCAGGACGGCCACGACCGCGGCCAGAAGGTGATCGCCACCGGCTTCGCCGATCTCGGCTTCGACGTCGATGTTGGCCCGCTGTTCTCCACCCCGGCCGAGGTCGCGCGCCAGGCGTCCGAAGCGGACGTGCACGTGATCGGCGTGTCCTCGCTGGCCGCCGGGCACCTGTCGCTGGTGCCCGCGCTGCGTCACGAGCTGGCCGAGCTGGGCCGCGAGGACATCATGGTCGTGGTCGGCGGCGTGATCCCGCCGCAGGACTACCCCGAGCTGCGCGAAGCCGGAGCGGCGGCGATCTTCGGCCCGGGCACGGTGCTCGCGGACGCGGCGATCGACCTGCTCCAGCAGCTGGCCGCGCAGGAGTCCTGAACCTTGCCGCGGCGGATCGACGTCGGCGAATACGCCAAGGGCGTGCTCGCCGGCGACCGGGGGACCTTGTCCAAGGCCATCACGCTGGTCGAATCGCATCGCGAGGATCACCGGCGGCAGGCCCAAGAGCTGCTGGTCGAGCTGCTCCCGCACGCGGGCGGCGCGAAGCGCGTCGGCATCACCGGCGTGCCCGGTGTCGGCAAGTCGACATTTATCGACCAGCTCGGCACCGACCTCACCTCGGCCGGGCACCGGGTCGCGGTGCTGGCCGTCGACCCGTCCTCGACCCGCACCGGCGGCTCGATCCTCGGCGACAAGACCCGGATGGCGCGGCTGGCGGTCGATCCGAAGGCGTTCATCCGGCCGTCGCCGACGTCCGGCACGCTCGGCGGCGTCGCCCGCGCCACCCGCGAGACGATCGTGCTGATGGAAGCGGCCGGCTTCGACGTCGTGCTGGTGGAGACGGTCGGGGTCGGGCAGTCCGAGGTGACCGTGGCGAACATGGTCGACTGCTTTCTCTTCCTGACCCTGGCGCGCACCGGCGACCAGCTGCAGGGCATCAAGAAGGGCGTGCTGGAGCTCGCCGACGTCATCGCCGTGAACAAGGCCGACGGCCCGCACGAGCGCGACGCCAAGCGGGCCGCGCGCGAGCTGCAGGGCGCGCTGCGGATGATCTACGGCAAGGACGCGCTCTGGACACCGCCGGTGCTCACGTGCAGCGGGCTCGAAGGAAGCGGCCTCGACGAGGTGTGGGCGGCGATCGGGAAGCACCGCGAGCTGCTCACCGAATCGGGTGATCTTGCGGAACGGCGCAAGCGCCAGCAGGTCGACTGGACCTGGTCGATGGTCCGCGAGCAGCTGCTCGACCGGCTCACCGCGCATCCCGCGGTCCGCGCGCAGGTCGCGGACGTGGAACGAGCGGTGCGCGACGGGGAGCTCACCGCCACGCTGGCCGCGCAGCGGATCTTGGCCGCGTTCACCGAGCCCTCTTCTTGAACATCGTCCAAGAAGAGAAAACCCTCTGCGCACAAGTGCCTTTTGGCCGTCCCAGGGGCTCATTGCGCCCGGCGGTCGTCGGCATGGGGCGAGCGGCCCCGGCTCCACCGCGTGGCGGCTGACGCGCCCGCGCTCCGGCGGGCACAATGCACGGTGACGGCGTAGAAGGGAAGTCATGGCGAAGGTGCGGGGACTGCTGCTGGCCGGTCTGCTCGGCGTGCTGCTCACCGGAGTGCCGCCGGTGGCGGCGTCCGCGGCGACCTCGGCTCCGGCCGCGGCGACGGTGGCGGCTGAGACGGCGATCACGCAGGTGAACGCGCTCCGCCAAGCCCCTCCCGGGCCGGTGCTGGACCCGACGCAGACCGACAAGGCCAACGCCGACAAGACGAAGAAGAACCTCATCGCCGGCGGGGCCGCGGTGGTGCTGCTCGCCATCGTGTTCTTCGGCCGCCGCCACCGCATCAAGCGCCGCAAGGCACAGGGCGGCTGAGCTTTCCGGCGTTCACCCACGCCGAACTTCGTCAGCCGTTCGCCGCAGATCTTCTACCGGCCGTCTAGGCCGGACGGCAGCGCACCGCCGCTTGCCACCTGCATGGTGCACGATCGACTGCAATGCGTAAGACAGATCGATCGGCACGTTGCGTGTTCCCCTGCGCTCGTGTTGCGGGAGGAGGTGCGGCGTGACGGTGCTGGACTCACGGCCGGACGTTCCAGGTGACCACAACCCGATCGCGGCGCCCGGCGCGCTGCTCACCGACGCCGGCGTCAGCATGGCTCCGGTGGAAGACCTTGGCGCGGGCCGCGGCCCGTTCTGGCTGGACGACTGGCTGCGCGCGAACGCGACTGACGTGCTCGCGTGGCGGCGGCACATCCATGCCCACCCCGAGTTGTCGCGCAACGAGTTCGCGACCACCGAGCTGATCGTCTCGCTGTTGCGTCGCGTGGGCCTCAAGCCGTGGGTGCTGCCCGGCGGCACCGGCGTGGTGTGCGACATCGGCAAGGGCGAGCGCTGCGTCGCGCTGCGCGCGGACATCGACGCGCTGCCGCTGACCGAGGACACCGGCCTGCCCTACAGCTCCACCGTCGAGGGCGCGGCGCACATGTGCGGCCACGACGCGCACACCGCGATCCTGCTCGGAGCCGGCCGTGCCCTCGCCGGTGCGCCCGAGCTGCCTGGCCGCGTGCGGCTGATCTTCCAGCCCGCGGAGGAGGTCATGCCCGGCGGCGCGCTGGACATGATCGCGGCGGGAGCGCTGGAGGGCGTCGAGCGGATCTACGGCCTGCACTGCGACCCGCGGCTCGAAGCGGGCAAGGTCGGCACCCGGGTCGGAGCGCTGACGTCCGCCGCGGACCTGATCGAACTGCGCCTCACCTCGCCCGGCGGGCACACTTCGCGGCCGCATCTGACCGCGGACCTGGTGTACGCGCTCGGCACGGTCATCACGTCGCTGCCGTCGGTGCTATCCCGGCGCGTCGACCCCCGGTCCGGCACGGTGCTGGTGTGGGGCGCGGTGCACGCCGGACAGGCCGCGAACGCGGTCCCGCAGGACGGGGTCCTGCGCGGCACGCTGCGGACCGCCGAGCACGAGGTGTGGAAGTCGCTGGAGCCGCTCGTCGCGTCCTCGGTGGAATCGCTGCTGGCCCCGACCGGCGTCGGCTTCTCGCTCGACTACCGGCGCGGCGTGCCGCCCGTGGTGTCCGACGCGGAGTCGACCGCGCTGATGCGCGCGGGCGTCGAGGCGGCGGTCGGGGAATCCGGGCTCGCCGGGACGGAACAGTCGTCCGGCGGCGAGGACTTCGGCTGGTACCTGGAGCACGTCAGCGGGGCCTTCGCCCGGCTGGGCGTGTGGTCCGGTCCGCCCGCTCCGCAGGCCGACATCCACCGCCCGACGTTCGTCCTCGACGAGCGCGCGCTGCTCGTCGGCGTGCGCACTTTGGTGCACACCGCACTGGCCTCGCTGGCCTGAGTTATCCACAGGCGTCGCGCCGATGTGGATAACTCAGGCGGGTGAGAGGTACCCCTCGTGCGGGGGTGTCAGCGGGGGATTACACGGCGTGGTCTAGACCGCCGAAGCTATGGTGCGTCTGTTTACCGAGAGTCATTTCGGACTTTCGGGCTGCCCGGTTTCGGCGGTGAGCCGCCGGTTGCTGACTGTGGTTTTCGTGTTGTGCGGCAACGGCTTTGGCGGAATCTGCGGCTCATGGCGGGGTGCCGCTGCCCTGATTTTTGCCGTCATCTTCGGTGACTCACTGCGATTTTTCCTGCGCAGTGAGGTGCTGGATGCCCGTGTGGGTGAGCCTCTGCCGTGTGGTATTGGGCGGCTGTCCGGCGAGGTTGTGGATCATCCGGTCGCCTAGAGTTATCCACAGGGCGAGGTCGCTGGGGACAACTTTCGGGGTCCCGCTGGGGACCGACCGCACAGGCTGTGGATGACTCGGAAACCGAGCATTTCCCCGCGGCCGAACCGGCGCTCGCGGGACGGTGTGGTTCGCCTCTCGAACGGCTGAAAGTCCGTGAGGGGAACCCTGGGGGAATCAGCGTCCGTGAAGGTGGCCCTCACGGACGGTCAAGGCGCCAGCGTCAGCCGCTGATCCCGGTGCACGGCCGGGTGCGCAGATCGTCCACGTAGTCCGCCGGGGCCCCGGCCGCCTCCGCGGCGTCCGCCAGCACCCCGAGATACCGCGCCGAGGGCAGGCCGCCCTCGTAGGCGTCCAGGACGTACAGCCAGGCCAGCACCGAGCCGTCCATCGTCTGGACCCGCAGCCGGATCTTCGTGTGCATCCCCAGCTCGCCGCCTTCCCAGCGGTCGAGGCGTTCCTCGTCGAGCGCGGTCACGTCGTACAGCACCACGAACACCCGCGACGACGGGTCCTCGACGATGGTGGCCAGCGCGCCTTCCCACCCGATGTCCTCGCCGCCGAAGGTCAGCCGCCAGCCTTCCAGCCAGCCGGTGCCCGCCATGGGCGAGTGCGGGGCGCGCTCCAGCATCTGGGCGGGCTCCATGTTGGATCCGTAAGCGGCATACAACGGCACGCGGCACAGCCTAGCGACCCATCCGCGCCCCGATGGGATGCACATGCCGTGTCCCGGGCACTTCGCCTACCGGTCAGGTTCGCCGCGTAGGGTCAGGACCACCGCCAAGCACGCGTACATAGGAGGACACCGGTGACCAGGATCGTGATCATGGGTGGCGGCCCGGCGGGCTACGAAGCCGCCTTGGTCGCGGCGCAGCACGGCGCCGACGTGACGATCGTCGAGCGGGACGGCCTGGGCGGCGCCTGTGTCCTTTACGACTGCGTGCCCTCGAAGACGTTCATCGCCTCGTCCGGCGCGCTCGCGAAGATGCACGACCTCGGCGAGCTCGGCATCAACACCGATATGGCGGACACCACCGTCGACTTGCCGACTGTCCACGGACGAGTGAAAGGCCTCGCGCTCGCGCAGTCGGCCGACATCCGTGCCCGCGTGCAGCGCGAGGGCGTCCGCGTGATCACCGCCGAAGCCCGGTTCGCCGACGACGAGCCGGGTCTGGCCACCCACACGGTGGAGGTCACGCACTCCGACGGGACAGTCGAATCGCTGTCCGCCGACGTCGTGCTGATCGCCACCGGAGCCACCCCGCGCGTGCTGCCCGGCGCGGTGCCGGACGGCGAGCGGATCCTGGACTGGCGGCAGCTGTACGACCTCACTGAGCTGCCCGAGCACCTCGCGGTGATCGGATCCGGCGTCACCGGTGCCGAATTCGCCTCCGCGTACACCGAGATGGGTGTGAAGGTCACCGTCGTGTCCAGCCGCGACCGCGTGCTGCCGCACGAGGACGCCGACGCCGCCGCGGTGCTCGAAGAGGTCTTCACCCAGCGCGGTACGACGGTGGCCAAGCAGGCCCGGGCGGAACGCGTCGAGCGCACGGAGAAGGGCGTCGAAGTCCACCTGGCCGACGGTCGCGTGATCGAGGCGAGCCATGCGCTGATGACCGTCGGGTCCATCCCGAACACCGCCGACATCGGCCTCGACCGCGTCGGCATCGAGCCCGGCCCCGGCGGGTTCATCGCGGTGGACCGGGTGTCGCGCACGAGCGTCCCCGGCGTCTACGCGGCGGGCGACTGCACCGGCGTGCTGATGCTCGCGTCCGTGGCGAGCATGCAGGGCCGCATCGCGATGTGGCACGCGCTGGGCGAGGGCGTCGCACCGATCAAGCTCAAGACCGTCGCGGCGAACGTTTTTACCCACCCGGAAATCGCCACCGTCGGCATCAGCCAGCAGGCGATCGACTCCGGCGAGGTGCCCGCGCGCACGATCATGCTGCCGCTGGCCACCAACGCGCGCGCGAAGATGGAAGGCCTGCGCCGCGGTTTCGTGAAGCTGTTCTGCCGTCCCGCCACCGGCGTGGTGGTCGGCGGCGTGGTGGTCGCTCCGTCGGCGAGCGAGCTGATCCTGCCGATCGCGCTGGCCGTGCAGAACCAGCTGACGGTGGACCATCTGGCGCTGACGTTCTCGGTGTACCCGTCGCTGTCCGGATCGATCACCGAAGCGGGCCGTCAGCTCATGCGGCACGACGATCTGGACTGATTTTTCCCGGCCGGGCAACCCCGTGCCGCACACCGCGTCTAGCGGGTTGAGGACGTGTGGCACGGGGAAGGAACAAGGGTGCGCAAGAGCGCGATTTTCGCGGTGGTGGCGGCGATCGGACTGGCTGGGACCGCAGTCCCGGCAATGGCGGCGAGCGGGCCGGCTCCCGATCCGGTGACGGTGCAGCTGAACCAGGACACCGCGGTGCTGCACGGCCAAGTGAACGCCTACCAGCGCGGCTCGGACCCGAACATGGCGTTCGCGTACTGCCCGGGTGCCAAGGCGGGCACGGCGGAGTTCAGCTCGCCCGCGCTGCGGTTCTCTCAGTACTTCTACGGCGAGATGGTCGGAGTGAAGGCCACGATGAGCGCTCGCGCGAGCCTGCTTCCGGGCGTCAAACCCGGCAGCTATCCGCTCACCGTCACGTGTGACGGGAAGCAGTACAACGCGACGTTCACCGTGCCCGCCGCGCAGGTTTCGCGGGTGCCCCAGGGCGCGGCGAAAGCGGGCGACGGAAGCCTCGCCAGCTAATCGTCCATCCTCGCCAAAAACCGCCGGAAATTGTTTCCGGCGGTTTTTTCGTTCCCGGGGCAACCCCGCGACGGGTGGAGACGTCTTGGTGGTGTCGGAACGAAAACGCCCGGGCCGCAGGGGGAACTGCCGGACGGGCGCGGATTCGCCGCCGTTTAGCGCGGCGGGAATCGCATTTTCATCAAGGGGAGTGTCATGAAGCGTACCGTTGTTTTCTCCACCCTGGTCGCCGCCGGAATGCTTTCGGCCGCACCGGCTTTCGCCGCCGAAGCGCCCAGCACGCCGCCCGCGACGAGCACCGCCTCCGCGCCGACTTCCGCGCCCGCCGCGGACGAGCCGGCTGACGACAACGCTGGCGTGCCCAAGGCGTTCATCCGGGTGCTGCCGTCCTCCGGTCACGCCGGGGACCGCGTCACGGTGCGCGTCGGCTGCGAGGCCTCGGAAATCAAGAGTCTGAACTCGGCGGCGCTGCAGTTCGGCAAGCTGCACCCAGTCGGCACGCAGAACGACCCGGCGAAGGCCCCGGTCTCGCAGGGCACCGCGACCGTCCGCAACGGCGTGAAGCCCGGGGCGTACCAGGTTTCGTTCTCCTGCGGCAGCGCCGACATCACCACGAAGTTCACCGTCCTGGGCGCGAAACCCGCCCCCAAGCCGACGCCCGCGCCGAAGCAGGTCAGCAAGGTCCCGTCCGGCGCACCGCAGACCGGCGGCACGGACGGCCCGGTCGTGGACGACCAGTCGAACCTCGGCCTGCCGATCGCGGCCGGCGCGATGGGCGTCCTCGCCCTCGGCGGCACCGGCCTCGTGGTGGCGCGTCGTCGCCAGCGTGGCTGACTAGTCTCCTGGGCCTGGCTGCTTTTATGGCGGCCAGGCCTGGGCGGATCGGGGGAAAAATGATCAGGAAGACACTCGCCGCGGCGACCGTCGGGCTCGCCGCGCTGCTGGCCGGATGCTCCGTCGGTTCGACGACCGCGGCACCCTCTTCCAGCGCCGCGTCCGCTTCGTCGGCGGGAATGCCGAAATCGGAGCCGGTCTCGCTGGACATCCCGAGCATCGACGCGCATTCCAGTCTGGTGCCGCTCGGCCTCAATCCCGACAATTCGGTACAGGTCCCGCCGGTCAGCAAGCCGTTGCAGGCAGGCTGGTACGAAAACGGCCCGACACCCGGCGAGGTCGGCCCCGCGGTTGTGCTCGGACATGTGGACGGGAACAAGCAAAAAGGGATCTTCTACCGGCTCAAGGAAATGAAGCCGGGAGACGACGTCGACATCGCCCGCCGCGACGGCACCACCGCGCACTTCGAGGTGACCAAAGTGGACCAGGTGCCCAAGGACGTCTTCCCGACCGACGCGGTCTACGGGGATACTTCGGACCCGGAATTGCGCTTGATCACCTGTGGCGGCGCGTTCGACCGGGCCGAGCACAGCTATGTGGACAACATCATCGTGTACGCCCACCTGGTGAACAGCGGGCGTTGAACAAGACGCCCCCGATTTTGTCGGTCCCCGGTGCGACACTGTGGCGGTCGGCACAATTCTGGGAGGCATCGCATGATCACCAGGACAGAACCGTGGCCCGCGGGCACCCCGTGCTGGGGCGACTTGATGGTGCCTGACCGCGACAAGGCGGTCACGTTCTACGAGTCGCTGCTCGGCTGGACAGTCGAATCCGGCGGCCCGGAGACCGGCTTTTACGGAATGGCACAGGTAGCGGGCAAACCGGTGGCGGGCATCGGGCAGATCCCGCCGGAGCAGGCAGGCATGCCGCCGGTGTGGACGACGTACCTGTCAGTGTCCGATGTGGACAAAACCGTAGCCGCGATCACCGAGGCCGGCGGGCAGGTCATCGCCCCGCCGATGGACGTCCTGACCGAGGGCCGGATGGCCATCGCGACCGACCCGGCCGGGGCGACGTTCGGCCTGTGGCAGGCGGGCAGGCATTCCGGCACGCAGGCCACGCTCACGCCAGGAGCGCCCGCGTGGAACGAATGCATGACCCGGGATTTCGCCGCGGCCAAGCGGTTTTACGGGGACGTGTTCGGATACGGCTTCGGTGATATGTCCGGGCCGGGCTTCACGTACGCGACACTGGACGTCGACGGCAGGCCGGTCGGCGGCCTCGGCGAGCTGCCCGCGGACAGCCCAGCGCAACCCGGGTGGGTGACGTACTTCTGGACGTCGGACGCGGACGGGGCGGCTGCGCGTATTCCGGAACTGGGCGGGACGGTGGTGAGCCCACCGGCGGACACGCCGCACGGCCGGTTGGTGGTCGCGGTGGACGACCAGGGGGCGGGGTTTTCGCTGATGGCGCCCAACGCCCAGTCGGGGACGCAGGACGGGTGGGGGTGAGGTTGGGGATCGGGTGTTTTAGGGATCCCGGGCTGGCTGGGGAGAGCCGGCTGGGCGGTGAAGTGTGGTTGGGCCGAGTGGTGCCGGGCGTGGTGCCTGGGGCGCTGGGAATGGTGGGCTGCGCGTCCAGGTGTCGCTGGCCGGACTGTGCCGGGCGCGGTGCCGAGGCGCGCTGAAACGGTTGGTTGAGCAGGGAGGTGGCGAGCCGGGCATTGCTGGAGTGGTGCCGGGCTGAGCTGAGCGGGGTGCGCTCGGGCGAGGTACTGGTTGAGCTGAGAGCTGCTGAGCAGGCCAACCTTGCTGCGGGCTGATCTGAGGAGGGTGCGATCAGACGGGTGTTGGCCTGAGCTGAGCTGGGAGGTGCCGGAAAGGCCAACTCGGGCTGTGCCGGGGCGAGCTGGTGCCCGAGCCGCTCGGCGCGGCTTCGTGCTGGCGTGCGGCAACCAGTGTCGCTCGGCGCGGCCTCGTGCTGGTGCGTGGCGGAGGGCTGTGTCTGCGTGGTGGTGGGGTGGGGAGAGCTCGACGCCACGGAGCGCGTCCTCGATTCGCGTCGTGCTTCGGCGGGCTGAGCCAGTGTCGCTTGGCGCGGCTTCGTGCTGGTGCGTGGCGGAGGGTCGTGTCTGCGTGGTGGTGGGGTGGGGAGAGCTCGACGCCACGGAGCGCGTCCTCGATTCGCGTCGTGCTTCGGCGGGCTGAGCCCGCGCCGCTCGGCGCGGCCTCGCGCAGGCGTGCGGCAGATGGCTGTGTCTGCGTGGTGGCGGCTGTGCGGGGCATGGACCGTGGCCCTGCTTCGCGTCATGCTGCGACGGGCTGAGCCAGTGCCGCTTGGCGCGGTGCGCGGCAGAGGGCCGTGTCTGCGTCGTGGTGGGCCGTGCGGAGAGCCCAGCACATGGAACGCGGCCCTACCTCGCGTCGTCATGCGACGGCTGTAGCGAGTCGCCCGGCCTGTGTGGTTGCCGCGTCAGGCAAATCACCCACCGTCGGCCGCGCCATGTTGGGCGCGAACCAAGCCGCTCGGCATCGAGCCGGAAAGACGGCGATCGTGCCGCGCGGTCCCGGGCACCGGAACCAGCACCGGGGCCGCCGCATCCGGTCGAATCGGCCTACCCGCGCATGGTCCGAAACGCAGAGAGGGGAACCCGAGGGAATCCGCTCCCTCAAAGTTCCCCTCCCCGCCGATCTGCCGACTAAAGCCGAGGATCAGTCCTCCACCCAGTCGAAGGTCTTCGTCACCGCCTTCTTCCAGTTGCGGTATTCCTTCTCCCGCCGGGACTCGTCCATCGACGGGTCCCACTGCTTGTCCTTCGCCCAGTTCGTCCGGATGTCGTCCTCCGACTCCCAGAACCCGACCGCCAGCCCGGCCGCGTAGGCCGCGCCCAGTGCGGTCGTCTCATTCACCACCGGGCGGATCACCGGCACGCCGAGGATGTCCGCCTGGAACTGCATCAGCAGTTCGTTCACGACCATCCCGCCGTCGACCTTCAGCGACTTCAGCGGGACACCCGAGTCGGCGTTCATCGCGTCGATCACCTCACGCGACTGGAACGCCGTCGCCTCCAGCACCGCCCGCGAGATGTGGCCCTTGTTCACGAAGCGGGTCAGGCCGACGATCGCGCCGCGGGCGTCGGAGCGCCAGTACGGGGCGAACAGGCCCGAGAACGCCGGGACGAAGTACGCGCCGCCGTTGTCGTCGACCGTCCGGGCGAATTCCTCGATCTGCGCCGCCGACGAAATCAACCCCAGGTTGTCCCGCAGCCACTGCACCAGCGAACCGGTGACCGCGACCGAACCCTCCAGCGCGTACACCGTGTCGTTCGAGCCGATCTTGTAGCAGACCGTCGTCAGCAGGCCGTTTTCCGACAGCACCTTCTCCGTGCCGGTGTTCAGCAGCACGAAGTTGCCGGTGCCGTAAGTGTTCTTGGCCTCGCCCGGCGAGAGGCACGCCTGGCCGAACGTCGCCGCCTGCTGGTCGCCGAGGATTCCGGCGATCGGCACCTCGGCCAGCGCCCCGCGCGGGCGGACCTTGCCGTACACCTCCGACGACGACCGGATTTCCGGCAGCATCGACAGCGGGATCCCCATTTCCGCCGCGATTTCCTCGTCCCACTGCAGGGTGTCGAGGTCCATCAGCAGCGTGCGCGACGCGTTCGTCGGGTCGGTCACGTGCACGCCGCCGTCGGTGCCGCCGGTCATGTTCCACAGCACCCAGGTGTCCATGTTGCCGAACACCAGATCGCCCGCCTCGGCCCTGGCCCGCGCGCCCTCGACGTTGTCGAGGATCCACTTGATCTTCGGGCCGGAGAAATACGTCGCGAGCGGCAGACCGGTCTTCTCGCGGTAGCGCTCCTGGCCGCCGCCGAGCGCGCCCAGTTCGCCGGCGATCTTGTCGGTGCGAGTGTCCTGCCAGACGATCGCGTTGTACACCGGCTTCCCGGTTTTGCGGTCCCACACCAGCGCCGTTTCACGCTGGTTGGTGATGCCCACCGCGGCGATGTCGGTCGGCCGCAGGTCGGCCTTGGCGAGCGCGCCCGCGGCGACCGCGCGGGTGTTTTCCCAGATTTCCTCGGCGTTGTGCTCGACCCAGCCCGCCTGCGGGAAGATCTGCTCGTGCTCGCGCTGGTCGACCGCGACGACGCGGCCGGAGTGGTCGAAGATCATGCAACGCGTCGACGTGGTGCCCTGGTCGATCGCGGCGACGTACGAAGTCATGGATTTCCTCCGGAAAGCTGGATCAGGTCAGGTTGTGCACGGCCAGGTACACCAGCGCCGCCAGCGCCGCGCCGACGAGCGGTCCGAGGACCGGCACCCACGAGTAGTTCCAGTCAGGATCGCGCTTGCCCTTGATCGGAAGCAGGAACGCGTACGCGATCCGCGGGCCGAGGTCGCGGGCCGGGTTGATGGCGTAGCCGGTCGGTCCGCCGAGCGAGATGCCGATCACCAGCACGACGAACGACACCCCGGCGTAGCCGAGCGCGGTGTTGCCGAAGGTCGGCGTCCCGTCCCCGGCGACCTTGTAAGCCGGGGTCAGCAGGATCCAGCCGACGAGAACGAACGTGCCGATGATCTCGGTCACCAGGTTCCACGCCTTGTTCCGGATCTGCGGGGCGGTGGAGAAAATGCCGAGCGTTTCCTCCGGATTCGGATGGTCGTCGAACTGCAGTTTGTAGGTCAGCCAGCACAGCACGGCGCCGAGAATCGCGCCGACCATTTCCCCGATCAGGTAGAACGGCACGTCCGCCCACGAAACCTTGCCCGAAATGGCCAGGCCGAGAGTGACCGCCGGGTTCAGGTGCGCGCCGGTCGGGGCGGCGAGGCTGGCCCCGGCGAACACGCCGAAGGCCCACCCGAAAGTGATGAACAGGGTTCCGGCCTGAAAGCCGTTGTTCTTGCGCAGCACGACGTTGGCCACCACGCCGTTGCCCAACAACAGGAGCACTGCTGTGCCCAGCGTCTCCCAGACGATGATCGCACCCGGACTCAGACTTGGACTCACGCTCTCCGCACCTCCACACTGGACAGTCTGTGCAGGGCCGATCACGTCCGGCCACAGCCCCGTCGCCGGCCCCAGTCCGCGGCACGTTACCGGTGCGTACGCGCGCAATCCATAAGCCGGGCGAAGCAATGTGACCATGATCGTCATGGGTTCCGCCACACGTGTCACCTCGGGGTCAGCGGACGATCACGCAAGCGTGCGATGCTGGAGAAGGTGGAGCACGAGGAGGAACGAGTGGTGACGAACCCGCAGAATGGCAGCGACCCGGCCCAGCTGGGTCCGGTGGGCCGGGAGGAATCCTGGCGGCGCTTCGGCGACGAGACCTTCGACCTGGTCGTGATCGGCGG
Source organism: Amycolatopsis sp. NPDC104775 (assembly GCF_055583325.1). Lineage (NCBI taxonomy): Bacteria > Bacillati > Actinomycetota > Actinomycetes > Pseudonocardiales > Pseudonocardiaceae > Amycolatopsis > Amycolatopsis sp. NPDC104775. Next base: position 1,852,453 of record NZ_JBVJOE010000001.1, on the reverse strand, counting down.
CGGCGTCGTCGGCGCGGGCACGGCGCTCGACGCGGCGACGCGCGGCCTGCGGGTGGCGCTCGTCGAAGCGCGCGACCTGGCGTCCGGCACGTCCAGCCGGTCGAGCAAGCTCTTCCACGGCGGCCTGCGTTATCTCGAGCAGCTCGAGTTCGGCCTGGTGCGCGAGGCGCTGCACGAGCGCGAGCTGATGCTGACGAAAATCGCGCCGCACCTGGTGAAGCCGGTGAGCTTCCTGTACCCGCTGACGCACCGGATCTGGGAGCGTCCGTACACCGCGGCCGGGCTGCTGATGTACGACACGATGGGCGGAGCCCGGTCGGTGCCGGGCCAGAAACATCTCACCCGTGCGGGTGCCCTCCGAATGGTCCCCGCGCTCAAGCGGTCCGCCCTGATCGGCGGCATCCGCTATTACGACGCGCAGGCGGACGACGCCCGGCACACGATGACCGTCGCGCGCACCGCGGCGCACTACGGCGCGGTGGTCCGGACCTCCACCCAGGTCGTCGGCTTCCTGCGCGAGGCGGACCGGATTTCCGGCGTCCGCGTGCGCGACGTCGAGGACGGCCGCGAGACGGAGATCCACGCCGGCGCGGTGGTCAACTGCACCGGCGTGTGGACCGACGAACTGCAGCGGCTGTCCGGCGGCCGCGGCCGGTTCCGCGTGCGCGCCAGCAAGGGCGTGCACATCGTGGTCCCGCGCGACCGGATCGTGTCGGAGTCCGGGATGATCCTGCGCACCGAGAAGTCGGTGCTGTTCGTGATCCCGTGGCGCAACCACTGGATCGTCGGCACCACCGACACCGACTGGAACCTCGACCTCGCGCACCCGGCGGCCACCAAGCACGACATCGACTACCTGCTCGAACACGTGAACTCGGTGCTCGCGACGCCGCTGACGCACGACGACATCGAAGGCGTGTACGCGGGTCTGCGGCCGCTGCTGGCCGGGGAGAGCGAAGAGACGTCGAAGCTGTCGCGCGAGCACGCGGTCGCGCGGGTCGCGCCGGGCCTGGTCGCGATCGCGGGCGGCAAGTACACGACGTACCGGGTGATGGCGGCCGACGCCGTCGACGCCGCGGTGGTCGACCTTCCGGGCCGCCCGCCGTCGTCCATCACCGACAAGGTCCCGCTGCTCGGCGCGGACGGCTACCACGCGCTGGTCAACCAGGCCGACCACCTGGCCGCGGAGCACGGGCTGCACCCGTACCGCGTGCGGCACCTGCTCGACCGTTACGGCTCGCTGGTGCACGAGGTGCTGGCGCTCGCCGCGGACCGGCCGGAGCTGCTCAAGCCGATCGAGTCGGCACCCGATTACCTCGGCGTCGAGGTCGTGTACGCGGCCAGTCACGAGGGCGCGCTGCACCTGGAAGACGTCCTCGCGCGGCGCACGCGGATCTCGATCGAGTACGCCCACCGCGGCGTCGATTGCGCCGAGCAGGTCGCCCAGCTGGTGGCCGGCGTGCTGGGCTGGTCGGAAGACGAGACCAAGCGCGAGGTCGAGGTCTACCGGGCGCGGGTCGAGGCGGAGCGGGATTCGCAGCTGCAGCCGACGGACGAGTCGGCGGACGCGCTGCGGGCCGCCGCGCCGGAGGCCCGGGCCGGGCTGATCGAGCCGGTCAGCTGAGCTTTCTCGTGAGTGCCGGGGGCAACCCGGCACTCACGAGGGCTTGCGCACCCAGCGGATGAGCGTTTCCCCGGTGGGCGAGGGCCGGTCTTCGGGGCCGACCCGGGTGAACCCGGCCCGCTGCGCGACGACCTCGGACGCGGTGTTGCTTTCGTCGTGCCGGTAGGCGATTTCGTGCAGGCCGAGGCGGGCGAAGCCGAACTGGATCGCGGCCGAAAGCGCCACTGCCGCAATGCCTTTGCCCCGTTCGGCCGGATGCGTCCACACCGAAGCCTCGGCGGTGCCGAAGTCGAGGTCCAGATCGCGCAGCCCGACCTCGCCGAGCAGCCGGCCGGTTTCCGGTTCGGCCACGGCCCACGAGCAGCGCTCGTCGCACGCCCACTGCGCGGCGCGCAGAGTCACGTACTCGGTGGCTTCGTCCGGGGTGCGCAGCTGGTAGTTCAGCACATACCGCCGATGCCGCGGGTCCGCGAACGCCTCCATCAGCGCGGGCCGGTCGTCGAGTTGCCGGTCCGCGCGGAGCTGACGCAGGTAGTACGCGCCCGCGTTGATTTCCACGGGTTCCACGACTCGAGCCTAACCGCCCGGAGACGGGAAACGGCTGCGTGCCGCGTCACTGCGGCGTAGCGGAAAAGCAGTCGCGACGTGCTGAACGGGCTGGCAGCGTTGCGGATATGCCGGACAATCTGCTCCAGTTCGCCGTCGAACACTCTCGCCGACACGGGTGGGACCGCCTTCCCGCTTTCCTCGCCGACGACCGGATGTGGACCTTCGCCGACGTCTACGCGGGGGCCGCCCGATTCGCGGGCGGCTACCGAACCACCGGACTGCGCCGCGGCGACCGCGTTCTGCTCGCCCTTCCCGACAGCATCGAGATGGTCTGGGGCCTGCTTGGCGCGTGGCAGTCCGGGATCGTCGCGATTCCGGTGAATGTCCAGATGAGCCAAGCGGATCTGGCCCGGGACGTCCGCACCGCCGAACCCGCGTTGATCGTCGCCGATCCGGAGACCGCGGGCTGGCTCGACGACGCCGGTCTCGCCCCGACCGCCGGTGCGCGGCAATTGGCCGCCGCGGAGCCGGAGCCGGACTTCGCGCCGGGCGGGGACCATCCGTCGCACGCGCTGTTCACGTCCGGGACGACCGGGGCGCCCAAACTGTGCTTCTACCTGCACAGCAACTTCGAACCGGCGATGCTTCGCACGGACGGGGCCGGGACGGTCGCGTTGTCGATCTCGCGGATGTGTTTCTCCGGCGGGCTGCTCGCCTCGGTGCTGGCCACGATGTGCACTGGCCAGACGTCGGTGCTCTCGCGGGCGCACCCGAGCCCGGCCGCTGCGCTGGAGCTGATCCGCCGCCACGACATCGCGACGCTTTTCGCGCCGCCGAGTTTCTTCGCGCGTCTGCTGCTTGAGCCGGGACACGCCGAGACACTCGGGCGATTGCGCGGCGTGATGTGCGTCGGTGAGGTGCTGTCCGCGCGGTTGTGCGAGAAATTGCTGCCGATCTTCGGCGATCGGCTGGTGAATCTCTACGGTGCCACCGAAGCCGGTGGGTACGCGGTGGGCCGTCCGGCGGATTACACCGACGCGTCAGCGGTCGGGCCGGTCTTCCCGGGGCGTTCGGCACGCGTAGTGGTCGACGGCCAGGAGGCGGCGGGGATACCGGGCGAACTGCAGTTTCGGGTCCCGTACGCCACTCGGGGTGTCGCTCGCGGCGGTCTTGGCCCGGATCAGGTGACCGACGTCTGGTGGCCGACCGGCGATCTCGGCTCGATCGACGCACAGGGCATCGTCCACGTGTATGGCCGACTGGACGACGTCGAAGTGATCGGCGGGCAGAACGTGGTCCCCGGCGAGGTCGAACAGCTCCTCGGAAGCCATCCAGAGGTGCTGGAGGCGGCGGTCAGCGCGGTGCGGCGCGAGGCGGGGGACACGACGCTGCGCGCTTATGTGGTCACCGCTTCGGGGACCGGCGATGACAAGTTGAGCGCGGAATTGATCGCGCTGACCCGGGAACGCTTGTCGTGGTACAAGGTGCCGCAGGACATAACTTGGCTGGAAGCGTTGCCACGCAACGAAAACGGCAAGGTATTACGACGACAGCTCCGTGCGATGGGTGGGCAGTGACTTAAGCGGGCGAAGGGATCGCCGGGAACTCCGCGTGCACGGCGGTCCCTTCCCCGGGCGCGGACTCGATGGTCAGCGAACCGGCCACCCGTCGCACCCGCTGGAGCATCGCTTCCAGCCCGAACCCGGTGCCGTCGCCGCGGTCGCCGGGGGCGAAACCTCTTCCGTCGTCGCGGATGTCGAGCATGACCAGCTCGCTGGTGTAGGTGAGGGTGACGCCGATCCGCGTGGCGCGTGCGTGCTTTTCCGCGTTGGCCAAGGCTTCCTGGGCCACCCGGTACAACGCCACCTCCAGTTCGGGCAGCAACGGCTGTGCGTCGCCTTCGACATCGGCGGTCACCTTGACGCCGGAGGTATCGGACACTCGATTCGCCAAGCCCGCCAACGCTTCCGGCAGATGCGAATCCGCCAACGGCTCCGGCCGCAACGCCTGGACCGCGCGGCGCGCTTCGGTGAGACTGTCCTTCGCGAGCGTGTGCACGTGGTCGAGATGCCGTTGCCGATCCGCCGCTTCGGTAGCCCGGTCGGCGGCCTGCAATTGGGTGACGATGCCGGTCAATCCTTGAGCGACGGTATCGTGAATTTCGCGGGCCATTCGCTGCCGCTCGTCGAGTACTCCGGCCTCGCGGGCTTGGGTGAGCAGTTGTGCGTGCAGCGCCGCGTTTTCCGTCAACGCTGTTTCCAGCTGCGCGTTCGATCGCGCGAGTTTTTCATTGGTGCGACGGCGTTGTTCGTTCTCCGCGCCGACGAACCACGCGACGTACAGAATCGGCCCGACAATCGACACCGCGGTGATCCACGGCGGTGATGGCTGCCAAATTCCCTTGGCCAGCAACGGAACCACTGCCGTGGCGGCCGCCGCGAAGATGCTCCAGCGCGTCGGGAACAACACGAACGCGATCGGGTAGCCGATTGAAGCGAAGGCGGTGAACGGGTCCAGCCGGGAGGTCAGGATGGTCGCACCGGCCAGCAGCACGGCAAAGAATCCGATGGCCAGCAACGGGTTTCGCGTGCGTCGCGGGAAAACCGGGATCAGCCCCAGCAGCCACAGTCCGCTCGCCGCGGCGAGAAGCAGCGTGGTGCGCCATTGCGCGGGGTCGCCGTGCGGTTGTCCGGCGGCGATGATCGTGCACACGGCGAGCGCCAGGATGCCGATCCCGGCGAAAACGGGGCCCGCCCACCGTTCGGCCTTCGGATCGACCGAACCCGGCCGCAGCCCCATCATCGGGCTGAGCCGCGGCGCGTGCTCTCGCGTGCTCAGCGCCGCCGCCATCCGCTGAACAGGAGCAGCAGCAACGGCAGCGCGAACACGATCAGCACCCGCCCGCGTGTCACGATCAGCACGAGGATCGCGAAAGCGATCGAAAGCGGCAGGGAGTACCGCATCACGAACCCGCCGAGCCTGCCGTTTCCACTGTCACGGGACGGCGCGACCGGTTCCGGCCGGGCCGTGGCCAGCAGCGCGCTCGGCCGCGGCGAGGGCAGGTCGTCGAACAACGGCACCAGTTCGCTCACCAGCTTGGCCGAGGTGACCTTCGCCGAGCGGCTGCCGTATTCGTCGATGTCGAGGCGTCCGGTGCGGACGTGCTCGGAGAGGACGTCCAGCGCGTCCTGGCGTTCGGCGTCGCTCAGCCGCAGGTCAGCCATGGTCCGCCTCAGCGGTCCAACCGGCGCTGGCGCCGGTATTCGTCCCGCATCGCCCGGAATTCCTCGCGACGCACCCGATGCTGGTCGTGGCGGTGCCGGTCATGGCGGTGATGGTCATGGTGCTCGAAACCCTTGCCCCACAGCGCGCGACCGACCGCGGTCAGCGCGATCGGCGCGAAAATCACCGGCCACCCCGCGGAGCCGGTGGCGATCAGGGCGATCGCCGCGATCCACACCAGCGGAACCAAAGCGGCGACGACGCGTTGCCCCGGCGACCATTCCTGCTGCCGCGCGGCCACCTCGCCGGACGCCGCGGGCTGCGGCACGGGCACCGGAGCCGGAGCCGGTTCCGGCGCGGCGGTCGCGCCCGCGCCGAACACCGGATGCGGCACCGGCAGGTCGGTGAACAACTCGCCCAGCTCGCCCCGGGTTTTGGCCGCGGTGATCCGGGCGGACCGCTCGCCGAACTCGTCGATATCGATCCGCCCCGCGCTCATGTGCTCGCCGAGCGCGTGCAGCGCGGACTCTCGCTCCTGGTCGCTGATCCGCAGCTGCGGAGACGGAACCTCAGTCACGTAGTCGATGGTATGCCGCGCGAGCGCGCGGCACCCACGACATTCAGCACAACTTCAGTCCTTGAGTTCCAACAGTTGCGTTCCCTGCGTCACCGCGGAGCCGATCTCGACCGAAAGCCCGGTGACGGTGCCCGCTTTGTGTGCGGTGACCGGGTTTTCCATCTTCATCGCCTCAAGCACCACGATCAGCTCGCCCGCCTCGACCTGCTGGCCTTCCTCGACCGCGATCTTCACGATGGTGCCCTGCATCGGTGCGGTGACCGCGTCGCCACTCACCGCTGCCTTCGCGCCGCCAGCCCGCTTGCGAGGCTTGGCTTTCGCCGCCGCGGGCGCGCCGCCGCCTTCGAGGGCGAATCCGCCCGGCAGCGACACTTCGAGCCGGCGTCCGCCGACCTCGACCACGACGTTCTGCCGCGGCGCCTCTTCCTCGGCCTCGACGTCCGGCGCGGTGAACGGCTCGATCTGGTTGTCGAACTCGGTCTCGATCCAGCGGGTGTGCACGCTGAACCCGTTCTCGTCGCCGATGAACGCCGGGTCGTTCACGATCACGCGGTCGAACGGCAACACCGTCGCCATGCCCTCGACCTCGAACTCGGCCAGCGCGCGACGGCTGCGCTCCAGCGCGTTCTGCCGGTCCGAACCGGTGACGATCAGCTTGGCCAGCATCGAGTCGAACTGGCCGCCGATCACGCTGCCGGATTCGACGCCGGAATCGACGCGCACGCCCGGACCGGACGGGGCGACGAACTTGGTGACCGTGCCCGGCGCGGGCAGGAAGCCGCGGCCGGCGTCCTCGCCGTTGATGCGGAACTCGATCGAGTGGCCGCGCGGCACCGGGTCCTCGGTGATCCGCAGCTTCTCGCCGCGGGCGATCCGGAACATCTCGCGGACGAGGTCGATGCCGGTGGTCTCCTCCGAAACCGGGTGCTCGACCTGCAGCCGGGTGTTCACCTCGAGGAAGGAAATGGTGCCGTCGACCGCGACGAGGTATTCGACGGTGCCCGCACCGTAGTAGCCGGCCTCCTTGCAGATGGCCTTGGCGGACTCGTGGATCCGGGCGCGCTGGTCGTCGGACAGGTACGGCGCGGGGGCCTCTTCCACCAGCTTCTGGTGGCGGCGCTGCAGCGAACAGTCGCGGGTGCCGACGACGATCGCGTTGCCGTGCTGGTCGGCCAGCACCTGCGCTTCAACGTGCCGCGGCTTGTCGAGGTAGCGCTCCACGAAGCACTCGCCGCGGCCGAACGCGGCCACCGCCTCGCGCGTCGCGGACTCGAACAGCTCCGGGATTTCTTCGCGAGTACGGGCGACTTTCAGGCCGCGGCCGCCGCCGCCGAACGCCGCCTTGATCGCGACCGGCAGGCCGTGTTCGTCGGCGAACGCGATGATCTCGTCGGCGTCCTTCACCGGCTCCTTGGTGCCGGGCACCAGCGGCGCGCCCGCGCGCATCGCGATGTGCCGCGCGGTCACCTTGTCGCCGAGGTCGCGGATCGACTGCGGGCTCGGCCCGATCCAGGTCAGGCCCGCGTCGAGGACGGCCTGGGCGAATTCGGCGTTCTCGGAAAGGAAACCGTAGCCGGGGTGGACCGAATCGGCGCCGGAGCGCTTGGCGGCGTCGAGGATCTTGTCGATCGAGAGGTAGCTCTCGGCCGCGGTGCTCCCGCCGAGCGCGAACGCCTCGTCGGCGAGGCGCACGTGCGGAGCGTCGCGGTCCGGGTCGGCGTATACGGCCACGCTCTGCAGGCCCGCGTCCTTCGCGGCCCGGATCACGCGAACCGCGATCTCGCCCCGGTTCGCGATCAGGACCTTGGTCACCGGACCGCCTGTGCTCGCGGTGTCCTGCTCGCTCACCACATACCTCCCGTGCCCGTCGCGGCGCTGCTGGTCAACCGGGAGTCTACGGACCCCGGCGGGGCCTGGATTGAGAGGTGGACCACCCAGTTCGGTCCTGTTTATACCCGCCCGGCGGGGGCCTGGTGCCGCAGTTCGGCCGGTAGTTCGGAGTCGAGCACGATCACGTCGTAGGGGTTGACCTGGTGCACCAGCGCCAGGTTCTCGGTGTTGACCAGGATCCACGGCTGGTGTTCGCCGCAGCAGTCGACGAGGCGGTCGAGCGCGGTGAAGGCGACCAGCGCGGTGCGGCCGTCGGGCGTGCGGCGCAGTTCGACGTTGGCTCCGGTCTGGCCGTCGGTGGTCGGGCCGGTGGGGCCGGTCGGCAGGTAAAGGGCCGGAGGCAGATTGGGGTTCGTCACTCCGACAACATAGACGGACACGGTCCGCAAGGTCGCTTACAGTCTCGGATATGCGGATTTGGCCGAAGCGCGTCCCGCGATCCGCGCTGCTCACCGCCGTTCTCGCGGCGGTGGTCACGGCGGCGGCGCTCGTCGTGGTCGTCGTGCTGCGCCCGAAGCCGGACGGCGCGGTGACCATGGCGCCGCGCGAGCCCGCGCCGACTTCGGCGGACGGACCGTCCTCGACCTGCGGCAACGGTCCGTGCCGTCAGCTGGCCGCGGTGAGCGTCGGCGGTACCCCGGTCGTGTTGCTGGCGGACGCCTCGGGCGGATGGGGCCGGGTCCAGGTCGGACAGCAGCCGGGCACCGAGTTCGAGCTGGCGATCACGAATCTGGGTGCGAAGCTGACGGCGACTTCCTTGCGCTGCATCGACGGATCGACCGCCGCGTGCCTGATCCGCGGCGACGCGGCCGGCGGCTCCTATGGAGAACTGCTCACTGAATCCGGCGGAGTGTGGCGCGACTACGGCAAACCGTATTTCTCCGACGCCGGTTCGCTGTCGCTCTACGACGTCAGCCAGGACGGCCGTCCGGACGTGATCGTCGTCCGGCACGAATGCCCGCAGGCGGTGTCCGGCACACCGCGCTGCCAGGCCGCGCCGGTGGTGGCGGAGGTATACGAACTCGACGGCGAGGTGATGGGCTGCACGAGCACCGTCACCTCGCCGTCGAATTTCCGCGGCTGGCCGGACGTCGAGCTGAGGAAATCCCAGCTGCGGCGTTGTTCCGGCAACTCCTGAGACCTCAGGCGGTCGCGGGCCGGGCCGCGCCGCCCTCGTCGCGGTGGTTCGGGCGAGCGGTGTGCGTGCTGAGGATTTCGTCGTCGAGCAAGCCCTCGCTGCGCGCGACGATCGTCGGGACCACGATCTGACCCGCGACATTCGTGGCGGTGCGCATCATGTCCATGATCGGGTTCACCGAGTAGATCAGCGCGATGCCGAGCGCGACCTGCTTGGCGTCGAGGCCGATGAACGCCGTGGTCAGGGTGAGCGCGGTCAGCCAGCCGGTGGTGCCCGCGGTGGCCAGCGCGCCGACCACGGCGACGACCACGATCCCGACGTACTGGCCGAAGCTCAGCGGCACCCCGGCGAGGTTGGCGATGAAGATCGCGCCGATCGCCGGGAACACCGCGGCGCAACCGTCCATTTTGGTCGCGCTGGCGAGCGGCGTGGCGAACGCGGCGTACCCGGGGTCGACGCCGAGGTTCACCGCGGACTGCCGGGTCAGCGGCAGCGTGGCCGAGCTCGACTGCGAAGCGAAGGCGAACTGGATCGCGGTGCCCGCCTTGGCGAAGAACGTCAGCGGGCTCACCTTGGCGACGAACTGCAGCAGGATCGGGTAGACCACGAACAGGACCAGCAGGCAGCCGACGTACACCGCGAGCGTGGTCGACAGCAGCGGGCGGAACAGCGCGTCGCCGTAGTTGGAGACCGCGGCGCCGATCAGGCCGATGATGCCGATGGGCGCGAGCCGCACGATCCAGCCGAGGTAGCGCTGGACGATCTCGAAGACACTGGTGGTGAAGTCGACGAACGGCTTCGCCTTGTCGCCAAGGCTGTAGGCGGCGGCACCGATCACGACGGCGAGGAAGAGCACCTGGAGCGTGCTGCCCTCGGCGAAGGCGGAGAAGAAGTTCTCCGGCAGCAGGCCCTTGATGAAGGCGTCCCAGGAACCCCAGTGGCTCATGCTCTTCGCGGCCTTGTCGGCGTTCTTCGCGGTGGCCGCGACGCCCTCGCCGAGCCCGCCGGAGCCGGGGTTGAACAGCTTGCCGATCGCGATCCCGATCAGCGAGGCGATGAACGACGTGATGGCGAACCACAGCACGGTCTTGCCGCCGAGCCGCGCGGCGGTCCGGCCGCCGCCGAGGCCGCGCAGGCTGTTGATGCCGACCACGATCGCGGTGAAGACCAGCGGAATCACCGCGATCTGCAGCAGCGTCGTGAAGATCGTGCCGATGTGGTCGAGGGTGTCGGTCAGCCAGCCGGCTTCAGTCGTCCGCGCGAGCACGCCGAGACCGGCGCCCACGACGAGCGAGCCGAGAACGGCCGCGGCGAACACGCGCGGTTTGGTGTACGTCCTGACGAAGGACATGTGCCACCCCAGGGAGGTCGAGAGTTTCCGCTGGCCCGGGTGCGGGCCGGGATCGACTTTCCCTGATCACTCGTCCGAGTGACACATCGTCCCAATATGTGAACTAGTTCCACATTTCGGTGACGCTGACGCCCACCTCGGCGAGGAGCTGGCGCAGCAGCGGAAGACTGATCCCGATCACACTGGACGGGTCCCCCTCGACACCTTCGACGAACCACCCGCCGAGCGCGTCGAGCGTGAACGCCCCCGCGACGTGCAGTGGTTCGCCCGTGGCGACATAGGCGTCGATCTCGGCCTGGCTGGGGTTGGCGAAGTGCACGGTGGTGGACCGGGTGCCGGAGGCTTCCTTGGTGCGCTGCCCGCCATCGAGCCGGACCACGGCGTGCCCGGTCAGCAGGACACCGGAACCACCGGCCATCCGGGCCCAGCGCTGCTTCGCGACCTCGGCGGTGGCGGGTTTCCCGACCATTTCGCCGCCGATGGAGAGCATCGAATCGCAGGCGACGATCACGACGTCGGGTTCGGAGACCATCTCGACGACGGCGTTGGCCTTGGCTTTGGCAAGGGCTGAAACCAGTTCGGCGGGCGCCGGATCGGTGAGCGAGGCGGCGACGGCGTCCTCGTCGACACCGGACACGACGACGGCCGGATCCAGACCGGCGGCGCGCAGCACGGCGAGGCGGGCGGGGGACTGGGAGGCGAGGACTAGACGCACGGTCGAACGCTACCTCGGTGAGGCGGGGTGGGCGGGTGTGGGCCGGGGTCGGGTCGCCGAGTTGGTCTGCGGATGGAGCTGCCTAGGCGAGCTGGGAGGTCGCGTCCGGCTGCTGAGGATCTGGACCTCGCCGTACGCGGGGTTTGCGGCGAGCGGCAATCGCGACATCGCCGCTGCGCGATCCGAGCTGCTTTGCTCACTCCGGGCTGGGGAGTGCGCTGAGGAGCGAACGCACCATCGCCGCTGCGGGGTGTGGGCGTGTTTGAGCTTCTGCGCTGTGCCCACTCGGGGTCGGGTGCGCGCTGAACGGGAGGTTCCTTCGCGCGGTCGCCGATTACTCGATCGCGTCCTGACTTTTGCGTCAGAGCTTGGCCAGCCCGGCTCTTCTCTCACCGCCTGACTCGCCCCGGCTGGATCGCGCCCAGCCAGGGCGAGCAAGGTCATCCGTTCATCGCACCGGTTCCGGGGTCGGGGCGGTCGGCGCTGGCATGTGCGGCCGAGGCGACACGCGGCGCAGTGCCGCTGCCGACAAGACTCCCAGTACCAGCACCGCGATCGGCAGGATCAGCGTCGCGCGGGTGGCGTCGGTGAGTCCATTGTGGACTACCTCGGTGGCGAGGCGGCCCGCTTGCTCGGCGATTCCCGCCGGGAGTCCGGGGATCGTGGCTGGGCCGCCGGAGCCGCCGAATTCGCCGGTTGAGGCGGCGGCGTGGGCGATTCCTTCGGCGAACGGGGCGCGGTATTGCTCGGGCAGTTGCGCGGCCGCGGCGGTGGCCTCGCTGGTGATCGAGGCGCTGATCCTCGCCTGCAGGAGCACGCCGATCGCGGCGCTGCCCAGGACGCCGCCTACCTGCCGGGCGGTGTTGAAGATCCCCGACGCGGTTCCGGTGAGCCGCGGCTCTACCGACGCCATCGTCAGGTTGCTCATCGGCGAGAAGATGCAGCCGACGCCCAGGCCGCACACCAGCAACGCCGGGATCAGGGTCCACTGGCTCGTGTCCGGCCGCGCCTGCAGCGCGACGATGCCGATGCCCGCGGCCAGCAATACCAGACCGCCCATCACCAGGTACTTGCCGTTGATCTTGTCCGAGGCGCGGCCGACAAACGGCGCGATCACGCCGGACAGCAGCGACATCGGGGCGGTGAGCAGGCCGGCCATGGTGGGGGAGAGGCCGAGCACCGTCTGGATGTAGATGATCAGCGGCAGGAACATGCCGGTCATGGTGAAGCCGACCGTCGTCGCGGTGAGTGTGCCCGCGGAAAAGTTGCGGTTCCCGAACACCGCCAGCGGGACCAGCGGTTCGCGGCGGTTGTAGTGCTGCCACAGCACGAAGGCGATCAGCAGCACCACGCCGGCCCCGATGATTTCGAAGACCGTGATGCCGCCGAACACCGTGCCCCAGTCGTACTGCTGTCCATTTTGGACGCCGAACACGACGCAGAACAGCCCGGCGGCGGACAGCAGGATGCCGAGCAGATCGAACGAGTGAGAGTGCTTCGGCTGCCAGTCCGGCACCAGCCATAGTGTCAGCGCGATGGCGATGACGCCGATCGGCACGTTCACGTAGAAGATCCACTCCCAGCCGAGGTGCTGCACCAGCACGCCGCCCAGCAGCGGACCGGTGATCGTGGCCAGACCGGCCACGCCGCCCCACGCGCCCATCGCCGCGCCGCGTTTCGCGGGCGGGAACAGGTGGCTGATGAACGCCAGCGTCTGCGGCGTCATCAGCGCGGCGCCAAGGCCTTGCACGGCACGGGCGGCGATCAGCATCTCGACGTTGCCGGAAAGCCCGCACCACAGCGACGACGCGGTGAACACGACGAGCCCGGCGACGAACACCCGTTTCGGGCCGAAGCGGTCGCCGAGGCGGCTGGTGAACAGCATCGGCACGGCGTAGGTGAGCAGGTAGACGCTGATCACCCACACCACCGAGTTCAGCCCGGCTCCGAGGTGCTGCAGCATGGCGGGCACCGCGATGGACACGATCGTGGTGTCCAGCAGAATCATGAAGAACCCGATGCAGAGCGCGCTGAGCGCGGCCCACGGGTTAACCGGTCTTGCGTTCATCGTTTTCCTTGAGCTTGAGTTTGGTGTCCTGGAAAGGGATCCGGCCGCTGTCGAGGTCCGCGAACAGCTGCTCGATCCACGCCAGCTCGAACTTCCGCTGCGCCACGCTGTAGCGGAAATCGAGCCAATAGATTTCGGGGGTGCCGTCGGCTTCCAGCCGCTCGATGATCACTTCGTCGGCGGCCACGCCCGCGCGCAGCCGGGTGATCCGGTGTTCCAGTTCGAGCAGCGCCACGTCGTGTCCGAGGTCGTCGATCACGGCGAGGCCGCTGAGTACGTCGCTGTAGTCCGGCACCACGTCGCCCAGCATTTGCCGGGCTCGTTCCTGGAAGGCGTCTTTGCCCGCGGCTGTCATCGCGTACACCGTGCGCTCCGGCCGTTTGCCGTCTCGCTGTGTCTCGACCGCATCGATGAAACCGTTGCGCTGCAACCGGTCCACGGTGTGATAGAGCGAGCCGGCCTTGAGCTTCACGCGGGTTTCGATGTGCCGTTCCCGCATGAGCTGGGCCATTTCATACGGGTGCATCGGCCGCTCGTGCAGCAGCTCGAGCACGGCGACGCCCAGTGCCGTGAGCTTGGCCGCGACCATGACGGTGTTCCTCCAGGGGTGCGATCGAGTGATCCAACGTGGGTTATTCCACGTGGACTATACGGTGTGGAACAAGCGGCGGTCCAGTGTGATCTGCGCTGGTGAGCAGCTTGTCGCTGACGGTGATGGGTGCTGCGTGATGGGTCGAGCGTAACCAGGGGTACCGACAAAAACCGGCGATCGCCTGTTCGACGGCCCTTTCGGCACCGCTGTCGAGACCGGCTAAGGCCGATTGCCCGTGGCGGGCGATTCAGGCCAGCATCGGCTGATGAGCGAGAACCGGGCAGTGGAGTGGGAAGGCTTTTTCAACACCAGAGACCTCGGCGGTCTCCGGACCCGATCCGGCACTCGCACCCAGCCCGCGCGGTTCTACCGGTCCGCGACGCTCCGGTTCGTCACCGGCGCTGGCTGGGCCCAGGCGCGAGAATCCGGTCTCCGCACCATCGTCGACCTGCGAAACCCGGCAGAGATCGCCACTTACGCCGCCACCGTGCCGCCCGGGATGGCGCGCCTCGAAGTCCCGCTGGACGACGTCGAAGACACCGAGTTCTGGCAGTACATCGCCGACGAGCAACTCGACGGAACCCCGCTGTACTACCGCGTTTTCCTGGACCGCAAAGCAGAACGCTGCGCCGCCGTCCTGAAAGCGCTGGCCCAGGCCGACGGCGCTGTGCTCTTCCACTGTACATCCGGCCGAGACCGCACCGGCCTCATCTCGCTTCTTCTGCTCGCCTTGGCCGACGTCGACCCGGAAACCATCGCCGCCGATTACGCCCTCTCGACCGCAGCAGTCCTCCCGCTGCACCGGGCGCTAGGCATGAAAGAACAAACCGCACTGCTCGAAGCGGCTTTAGCCCGCCGTCAAACGACCGTCCGCGAGACAGTGCTGGCCACTCTCGACGGGTTCGACGTCCGCGATTACCTCGTCCGCGCCGGAATGGCCGCGGACGAGGTCGATCGTCTCCGGGACCGGCTCAGTCGGTGACCTGGTGCAGTTGCCGCGCCCGCCGGCTGCCCAGCGAGTACCAGCCGGCGATCGCGGTGCCGACGGTGAGCGAGGCCGCGCTGATGCCCAGCGACCAGTGCACCCCCACCGCGGAACCGAGCAGCCCCACGGTGAATCCGCTGCCCGCCCGGAGTCCGTTGGCGGACACGCTGTACACGCCGATCACCCGGCCGCGTTCCTCCGGTTTCGCCAGCAACTGCACGACGGTCTGGCCGATCGACATCGACGCCAGGTTCGCCACCCCGCCGATCACCAGCAGTGCCACCGCGATCGGGTAGCTGGCGGTCATCGCGAAGAACAGGCTCGACACCCCGTAGATCGCGGTGCTGACGACCGCGGCGGGCACGCTCGGTTTGATTTTCCCGGTCGCCTCCAGCAGGATCCCGCCGATCACGCCGCCCGCGCCGTTGGCGAAAAGCAGGACGCCGTAGGCGGTTCCGGCGCTGCCCGCGCCGAGATCCTGCGCGAAGATCGGCATCGAACTCTGCATCGAAGCACCGACGAAGAACGCGCCGAGCCCGGCGAGGATGATCATCCCGACCATCGTCGGGTTGCCGCTGATTTCCTTGAGAACCCGCACCGAATCCCGCAGTCCGACCCGTGGCCTGCGGACGATTCCGCCGTCTCGGGTGTGTCCGGTGAACTTGGTGCGGAACAGGAACACGGTCAGCGGCAAGTAGAACGCGACGTTCACGAAAATGCCCGCCACCGGCCCGAGCCCGAGCAGCAGCGCGGAACCGACGACCGGGCCGAAGAGAATGCCGAGGCTGCGGAAGGTGGCGTTGAGCCGGACCGCGCTCGGCAGTTCGGTCGGTCCGACGAAATCGTGCAGCATCAGCTGTTCGCCCGGTCCCCAGATCGCGCCGGCGCAACCGTGCAAGATCAGCAGTACGCAGGCGTTCCACACTTCGAGCGTGTCGGTGACGATCAGGACGCCCCATGCCACGGACACCGTCATGAACAGCGCCTGTGCGGCCTGGATGATCCGGCGGCAGTCGTGCCGGTCGGCCAGCCCGCCGAAATACACCGAGAACAGCAGGAACGGCACCCAGTGGCTGATCACCTCGAACCCGGTGAGCGCGGGCGACTGGAACTTCTCCCACAGCACCCAATAGGTGATGACGTGCTCGATATTGTCGGCCATCATGGCCAGGCCGGTGCCGATCAGATACGGACGGCAGTCCTTGTTGTACAGCGCCGCGAATTTGCGCGGGGCTGCGGCGACCCCGGAATCGGGTTGGTGCGTCGGCACCCCGCACGCGGAACACATGACTGGGAACCCCCTAGTGAGCTGGTACCCGCAACGCTAGACGAGACGTTGCGTCTTGGCTAGACTTCGGCACGTGGGTGACGTCACTGAGCCCGGCGCGCGCCGGCATCACGGGAACCGCTACGGCCGCAGCGAGAACGCGCGCCGCGCGGTCCTGCACGCGGTCGACGATCTGCTGGTCGAGGTCGGATTCGCCCGGCTGACGATGGAGGGCATCGCGGCCAGGGCGGGCGTCGGGAAACAGACCGTCTACCGCTGGTGGCCGTCCAAAGTGGACATTCTGCTCGAGGCACTCGGTGACGACCTCGCCGAGGAACTTTCCCCGCCCGACTCCGGTGACGTCCGCAAGGACCTCTGCGCCCATCTCGCCGCGATCGCGACGTTCCTGACCACCGCCGACGCCGGTGCGGTGTTCCGCGCCCTGCTCGGCCAGGCCCAGCACGACCCGGACTTGGCGCGCCAGCTGCGCGAGGTGCACATCCGCGACCAGCACGCGCGCGACCGGCTGCCGCTCGAACGCGCCGTCGCCCGCGGCGAACTGCCGCCGGATCTCGACCTGGACAGCGCGGTCGAGCAGCTCGTCGGGCCGATCCACTACCGCGTGCTGGTCACCGGCGCGCCGGTGCCGCCGGAGTTCACAGATGGCCTGGTTGAGCGATTCCTGCGGGGGCATCGGCCCGAGTAGGCTTCCGGAAACATGGGAACGGTCTTCTGGCTGGTCGGCGTGGCCGTAGCCGCCGCGGCCGCAGCAGGGATCATCTGGATTTTCCGGGACCGCGCGGGCGGGCTTGACCAGCGGTTGCGCGCGGCCGAGCAGGCGTCGCGCTGGCGATTCCTGCAGCAGCAGTGGGAGTCGGAACCGATGGCCCGGCTCGCGACTGTCCAGCAGGTGCACGCGCTCACCCAGAACGGCGGCTGCCAGGTCCGGATCGTCTGGACCGACAGCTACCACGCCGAGGACGTCGAAATCGAGCACGACCAGGCCGACGCGGGCGACTATCTGTTGCTGCGCGGCGTCGGGCCGCTCGGTTCGATCACCCGGCAGGAACTGCTGGCGCACGCGGGCGCGGACGCGCCGGACTGGGCTCAGCGCGGGCGGTGACTTTCTCGGTCGTGAGTGCTGGCTCGCACCGGCACTCACGAGAGGTTCAGCGAGGCAAGGCCGAAGCGCGCCAAGCCCCGTCGCCAGCCGTCACCGGTGCGTGCAGCGCGGCTGTCCGATCGCCCCACCACGACGTCCGGCGCCGCGCGGGAGCGGGGGCCGAGGCCGAAGCGGCCACGGCCACCACCGCGGTGAGCGCGGCGAGTTCGGCGTCGTCCGGATTGCCGCGGACGACGCGGAGCAGCGGGGTGTCGGTCATCGCGGCCTCACAGGGGAATGTTGCCGTGCTTCTTGGGCGGCAGGGATTCGCGCTTCGTGCGCAGCAGGCTCAGCGCCTTGGCGATGTGACCGCGGGTGTGCGCGGGCGCGATCACCGAGTCGACGTAGCCGCGTTCGGCTGCCGCGTACGGGTTGAGCAGAGTGTCTTCATACTCCTGGATCAGGTCGGCGCGCAAGGCGTCGACGTCCCGGCCCTCCGCCGCCGCGTTGGCCAGCGTCTTGCGGTGCACGATGTTCGCCGCGCCCTGTGCTCCCATGACCGCGACCTGCGCGGTGGGCCACGCCAGGTTGATGTCCGCACCGAGGTGCTTGGAGCCCATGACGTCGTACGCGCCGCCGTACGCCTTGCGCGTGATCACCGTGATCAGCGGGACGGTCGCTTCCGCGTACGCGTAGATCAGCTTCGCGCCGCGGCGGATGATGCCGTTCCACTCCTGGTCGGTACCGGGGAGGAAGCCGGGCACGTCCACGAAGGTGAGGACCGGGATGTTGAACGCGTCGCAGGTCCGCACGAACCGGGCGGCCTTCTCGGACGCGTCGATGTCGAGGCAGCCGGCGAACTGCGTCGGCTGGTTCGCGACGACGCCGACGCTCTGCCCGTCGACCCGGCCGAACCCGACCAGGATGTTGGGCGCGAACAGCTCGTGCACCTCGAGGAATTCGCCGTCGTCGAGCACGCGGGTGACGACCTCGTGCATGTCGTACGGCGTGTTCGGCGAGTCCGGGATGAGCGTGTCCAGCTCGCGGTCGGTGTCGGTGACGTTCTCGAAGAAGCCGGCGGGCGGCTGGTTCGCGTCGAACTCCGGCGGCTCGGACAGGTTGTTCTGCGGCAGGTAGGAGAGCAGTTCCTTGACGTAGGCGATGGCGTCCTCGTCGTCGGAGCCGAGGTAGTGCGCGACCCCCGACTTGGTGTTGTGCGTACGCCCGCCGCCGAGTTCCTCGAAGGTGACGTCCTCGCCGGTCACCGTCTTCACGACGTCCGGTCCGGTGATGAACATCTGCGACGTCTCGTCCACCATCACGATGAAGTCGGTGAGCGCCGGGGAGTAGACGTGCCCGCCCGCGTTCGCGCCCATGATCAGCGAGATCTGCGGGATCACGCCCGAGGCCATGGTGTTGCGGCGGAAGATCTCGCCGTACAGGCCGAGCGAGACGACGCCCTCCTGGATCCGCGCGCCGCCGCCCTCGTTGATGCCGATGATCGGACGGCCGGTCTTGATCGCCAGGTCCATCACCTTGACGATCTTCTCGCCGTAGACCTCGCCGAGCGCGCCGCCGAACACGGTGACGTCCTGGCTGAACACGCACACCGGACGTCCGTCGATCGTGCCGTACCCGGTCACGACGCCGTCGCCGTACGGGCGGTTCTTCTCCAGCCCGAAGTTGGTGGAGCGGTGCCGCGCCAGCTCGTCCAGCTCGACGAACGAGCCCTCGTCGAGCAGCAGATCGATCCGCTCGCGGGCGGTTTTCTTGCCCTTGGCGTGCTGTTTCTCGATCGCACGCGCCGAACCGGCGTGCACGGCCTCGTCGTAGCGGCGATAGAGATCCGCGAGCTTGCCGGCCGTCGTGTGGATGTCCGGTTCTCCCTCGGGCGGCGTCCCGAGCGGCTGCGTCGCACTGCTCATGTGGCGGAGCTTAGCTACTGCGCGGTTGCCGCGCGTGTGGCGTAGGACTCTCTCCTCGCTGTTTCGCAGACCAGCACGCGGCCGTCGAGCGTGCCGATGACGAGCCGGTCCGGGGCCTGGGCGCTCATCGAGAGCGGGACGACGGGGTGGCCGTTGACCCGCAGGTGCTGGCGTCCCAGTTCGCGGCCGTTGGCTGCGTCGAGGGCGACGATCTCGCCGGAGTTGAACGCGACGTAGACGGTGTACCCGATGGTGTCGATCGCGGTGACCTGGTGGTCCGCGGTGAAGACCCACTGGGCTTTTCCGTCGGGGTACGAGCGGCGGACGACGCAGGAGTTGCCGGGCAGGAGTCCGGCTCCGTCGTGGATCGCGGTGGCGTGGACGATCGAGCCGTCGACGAACACGCCGGGGCCGCCGAACAGGTGCCTGCCTTGGGCGGCGTCCCATTCCAGCGGGAACAAACGCTCGGTTCGCCGCCGTGCCGGATCGAAGGCGACGACCCATTTGTCCTGGTGCGCTCGTGGTCCCATGCCTTGCAGGAACAACAGCGTGGGGGAGCGGCGGACATCGAAGAAGTGGTTGAACAGGTCGTAGCCGCCGAGGTCGAAGCGGCTTTCCGGGGACAGAACCTCGGTCGGTCCGGTCGGGGGCCGGATCGCGAGTTGTCCGGTTTCGTCGGTGGTGAGCACGATGGGGTGGTCGAGAGTGCGGAGCCGGGTGGCGTGCCCGTCGGACAGCTGAACGCGTTCGACCGTCGATGCGGATGGCTTCCAGCCAGACCAGGTGGCGAGGACGGCGGCGTCCTCCTCGTGGTCGACGAAGAGCTGGCAGCCGACGCCCGAGGCGGGCACGGACCATGCGCGTTCGCCGTCGGCCGACCAGCACTCCGCGGCGACGTGCTCGAGACTGGCGAGAATCCGTCCGTCGCTCAGCGCGGCGACCGCCCATACCTGCCGCCGGGTCCTTTCCCGCGAGACTGGTGTTACGGCCGGTGTCGTCGCGGGGCCGTCGACCCGCAGCGAGCGGGCTTCCACGGCTCGCCAGTCCGGCACGGTGATCATGGCGGCCATCGCGGGGGAGCCGAGGTCTTCCTCGTCGTCCTCGTTGAGCACCGAAATTTTCGCTTCGAGAGTGTGGTGATTCCGCCAGCGAAGTTCGGTGACCTCGCGGCGGTCCTTCAGCAGAGAGGTCGCGCGGCCGGATTCGAGGTCGAGGATGGTCAGCTCGCCCTCATAGAAGTAACCGCCGTCGTAGGACCCGGAGCCGATGGCCAGGATTGGCAGCTCCGGATGGAACGCCAGCGCATTGACCGGCCAATGCAGGCTCACGAGGTGAACGCATTCGAGCGTGTCGGCACGATAGACGCCGACGCGGTTCCAGGCGGTCGGCTCGGATGAACTCGCCACGCTGTGCCCGGCCCACAGCGGACGTCCCAGCGCACCCCCGGCGGCCACATAACCCGTGCGGGGATCGATCTCGGTCAGCCGCACTTCGCCGACTTCGGCGAACCGGCCGTCGCCGAGAACCTGCTGGACGGTCAGCACTTCGGAGTCGGTCACCAGCAAAGCCTATGCCGGGCGTCAGTTGAATTTTCGGCGTCGGCCTGGCCAAAACGGCCGTTGTCCGGCCTAGGGTGGGCAGCGTGCTGCTCGCCGACGCTTCGGTCCGCTCGCTCGGGCCCGCCGACCTGTCCGCTTGCCTTGACCTCGGAACCGATCGCGGGTGGCCGCGCGAGGAACGGAAATGGGCGATGCTGCTGGACGTCGGCCGCGGATACGGCATCGACGCACCGGACGGCGGTCTCGCCGCGGCGGCGGTGCTGACCCGGACTGGGCCGACCGCGTCAGTGTCGATGGTCGTTGTCGCGAAGGGATTCGAGAGGCAGGGACTCGGCCGTCGCGTGACGGCACAGGCGCTCGACGAAGCCGGTGATGCTGTCGTTTCCTTGCACGCCACGGAAAACGCGCGTCCGTTGTACGAATCGATGGGCTTCGAACTCGACGGCGGCTGCAACGACCATCGAGGCCGCTTTACTGACGACGGTGGTCCGGCGGCGCGGCCGATCGGCCCGGCCGACGTGGCGCGAGTGTACGAATTGGACAGTGCCGCACACGGCTTCGCGCGGCGGGAGTTGTTGAACCGCATGCTGTTCGAGGCCGAGCACGTCCACGTGACCGACGACGGTTACGCGCTCGGCACCGTCCAAGCCGGGGTGCTGGTGATCGGTCCGGTGGTGGCCGCGGACGAGGACCAGGCCCGTGCCTTGATCCGCGGCATCGCCCGCACCACGCCTGGCGATCTCCGGCTCGCGGTGGACCACCGGTTCCCGGAACTGTCGGCGTGGTGCGAGGCGCGCGGGCTGGCGGTCCACGCTCCGGCGCCACGGCTGGTGCTTCACGGAAAAGCGTTGCCCGGCCCGGCCGAAGTGCGGTTTTCGCCGTACAACACCGCGCTCGGCTAGCTGTACCGCTTCCGAACCTCGGCCTTCCGCTCCGGCGACCACGGCTCCGGCTCGACGCCGAACGTCCCGGCGAACAACGCGTTCAGCTGCTCGTGCCGTGCGGTCAGCAGGTCCGGCAGCTGCTCGGCCAGTCCGTCCGGGACGGTCTGGGTCAGCTCCACCCGCACCCCGTCCAGCGGGTCCGCAGTCACTTCCCAGCGCACGCGCCCGGCCGGTTTCCCGTCGTGCAGCCAGGTGTAGGACAGCACCTCCGGGGCCCGCGACTCCAGCACTTCCGCCCCGGTTTCCGGCTGGGGCAGCCGTTTCCAGACGTCCTCGACCGAGGGCCAGACCAGGTCCCGGCGGAACCGGATCGTCCCGCCGTCCAGGACTTCACCGTCTTCCAGGCCGAATTCCTCGATGTAGTGCACCATTCGCGCGTGCCAGTCGGCCGGCGTTTCCGGGGTCCGGCCGTCCAGCGCGGCTTCGAGGGAATCGAGGCAGGCGACCCAGCCGGTGACGTGCCGTCCGGCGCCGAGCAGCGCGATATCCGGTTCGCCGCGGTTGAAGACGTGCGTGAAAGCGAGTTTGCTGCCCGTCCCGTCGGCGGACACCTCGATCCGGATCAGGTCCGAGTTCCAGGTGAACTCGAAGACCTCAGGCGGCCGGTAGCCGACGATCTCGCCCTCGCTGACGTCCCCGGTTTCGGTGAAGGTGAACGTGATCTTCCCGCCCGGCGCCGGGGTGTCCGGCAGGGCGACCGCGGCCGGGAACCAGTGCGCCAGTTCCTCGGGCGAGGTGACCGCGTGCCACACCTTCTCCGGCGGATGGGCCAGGGTCCGTTCGAGTTTCACGCTGGGTCGGCCGCCAGGAGTGGTTCGCAGGATCGCCATGCCGGTATATAACCACGGAGGTATATACGGGTCAAGCCGTCAGATGCGCCGCATACCCGGTCTGACCTGGGGCGACCTCGGGTCGCAGGACGAGCCGCCGGTCGTAGTCGCCGCCGTCCTGCGTGCGGTACGGCAGCGGATCGGCCGTTTCCAGGGAGTGCAAACGTTTGCGCAGCTGCTCGACGACGCAGTCGAACTTCTCCGGCGTCATCCGGTTCGTGCCGGTCACCTTCAACGGCGGCAGGACCGTCATGCCGGTGTAGAAGAGCGTGCCGTGCTGGACGTTGAACAGCAGGTCGTCCAGCGAACCGTGCGCGCCGCGCGGGCCGAGGCTGTCCTCGTGCGCTCCGGCGGTGACGATGACCATCGCGCGTTTCCCGGCCAGCACGCCGTTGCCGTAGCGCAGGGTGTGACCGGTTTCGTCGCGGTAGTCGTAGCCGTAGCCCTGCACGAAAACGCGGTCGAACCAGCCTTTCAGGATGGCTGGGGTGTCCGCCCACCAGAGCGGGAATTGGACGATGACGGTGTCGGCCCAGTCGAGCTTTTCGTGTTCGATCCGGACGTCCTCGGGCACGGTCGCGATCTCGTCGACGATGGGGTTCCAGTGCATGGCGTAGAGGTCGGATTCGCGCACGTCGTGGCCGAGTTCGCGCAGTGTCGCGACGCCTTCGTCGCGAAGCGCGCCGTTGAGCGAGGCGGGGTCAGGATGGGCGTAGATCCACAAGACGTTCATGAGGTCAGGGTGCAACCGGCTAAACGCTCGAAACAGTGGCCCGATGGCCACCTTGTGCAAGAATCGGGCCATGGCTGTTTTTCGGCATCCGGAGCGGCACAAGGTCGCGGTGCTGGTGCGGCACGGCATGCTCGTGATGGAGCTCGGCATCGTCCACCGGCTGTTCGGCCAGGCCAAATCCGCTGAGGGCGAGCGGCTGTACGAGGTCGTCACCTGCACGCCGGAGCCCGGCGACATCCGCACCGACTCGGACTTCGCCATCCCGGTCGCGCAGGGTCCGGAGGCGGTGGCCGAGGCCGACACGGTGATCGTGCCCGCGTCGTCGCTGGAATACGAGCCCACCGGACGGCAACTGACCGCGCAGCTCGAGCACGCGATGAACCTCGTGCGCCCGGACAGCCGGATCGCCTCGATCTGCACCGGCGCGTACGTGCTTGCCGCGATGGGTCTGCTCGACGGCCGCCGCGCGACCACGCACTGGCGTTCGGCATGCGAGTTCCAGCTCGAATATCCGCGCGTGCACCTCGACCCGGACGTGCTCTACACCGAGGACGGCAACGTTTTCACCTCGGCGGGCGTCGCGTCCGGCATCGATCTTTGCCTGCACATGATCCGGCGCGATTTCGGTGCGGCGGTCGCCAACGAGGTCGCTCGCGGCACGGTCGTCTCGCCGCATCGCGAGGGCGGACAGGCTCAGTTCATCCGGCGTCCGGTGCCGGAGCCGCGGTCGTCATCCACCTCCGCCGCGCGAGCCTGGGCGCTGGAACATCTCGACCAGCCGATCACACTGCGCGACCTGGCGATGCGCGAGTCGATGAGCACACGGACGTTCACCCGGCGGTTCCGGGACGAGGTCGGGATGTCGGCGCTGCAATGGCTGACCCAGCAGCGAGTGGAGCGCGCGCGGCAGTTGCTGGAGGAATCGGAGCTGCCGGTCGACCGAGTCGCCGCGGCGTGCGGATTCGGGACGGCGGCGTCGCTGCGCCAGCACTTGCAAGCCGCGCTCGGGGTTTCGCCGAGCGCCTACCGGACCACCTTCCGGCGCCCAGCCTGAACTCGGCGGTCCGTGGCAGCGCTGACCGCGGCTGCCACGGACCGACCCCCAGCGGCACTCATCCTGACGAGCTTGCTGGGGTGTTCGGTACCCCGGCGACCAGGTCTTACAGAATCTGACACGCGTCAGGAGACGACCGTCACCAGGACATACACCGGACGGCGGGTCGAGAAGAACTCCGTGCCCTTCGCGTCGACCATCTTCCAGCCGATCCAGCAGCGCCCCGGCGCGGGCGAAGCGGTCAGCGGGACGCTCACCATCACGTGGTCGCCGGGCGGGGTGTCGCCGATCAGCACCCGGTCCGGGGTGCGGCAGGAGCCGGGGCTCGGCGGCAGGTCCATCCGCTGCAGGTACCGCTGATGCCAGGGCACCGAGCCGGTGTTCTCCAGCTCCCACACCTTCTGGACGGTCTCGCCGACGTGGAGGACGGTGCCGTCGGGCACGGTCACGTCACCGACGAATTTGGAGTTGTCGCCGGGGACGCGCGCACCGACGTCGACCAAGCCGCCGCGGTTCAGTTTCGGCACCACGATCGCGGCGACCGCGGCGAGCAGCACGACGGCGAACGCGACCGCGGCCAGCGTGTACTTGCGGCGGCGCCGGGGCTTTTCCGGAGCGATCGGCTCTGCGGTGATCAGCACCGGTTCCGTCGACGTGACCTCGGCCGTCTTAACGACGGCGACCGAGGCCGGTTCAGCGACGGTGACCTCGGGTGCCGGCGGCACGCCTTTGAGTTCTTCCCAGCGTCGCCGCCACTGTTGTTCGTCCGCGTCGCATGCTCGGACGAACTCGCGCGTGGTGTCCCACGACGGGAACCGGGTGCCGCGAACCGCCTCGTGCAGCGTGGTGTGCGAGATCCGCCCGGAGCGGTCGGCCATCTTGCGGAACGACGGATTCCCGGCTCGCGCGCGCAGCGCGGCCAGTTCCGCGGAGAGCACCTCGGCGGCAGATTGCCCGTCGCCCATTGCTCTCCCTGGTTGTCAGATCCGCTGGTCGGACAAGTCTGACATTCCAGTTCGGCACAGCTGGGCGCACCCCGGCCGCGACCACGCGGAGGTGGCCGCGACCGGCGGGCGTCACTGCCAGGCGTCGGTGATCGGCGTCTCGTTCGCCGCGTTGCCGATGCCGGGGAGACCGTTGGCGGCCTCCAAGGTGCGCAGCACGGTGTAGTGGTTGATCGTTTCCGAGTAGTCGCCCTGCTTCACGTGCGCGCCGGTGAACGACGTGTAGATCTGGTTCGCCGAGGTGCCTTCGTCCTCGTCGAACGTCACGATCAGCAGGCTGTTGTGCGTCTTCGCCCACTGGGCGTAGCCGTCGAGGTTGTTCTTCAGCCAGGTGTCGCCGGTCTCGACCGAGCAGTCGTGCATGTCGTTGCACATGTTCGGCGTAACGAACGCGACGCTGGGCAGCTGCGAGTAGTCCGACGGGAACCGGGAGTAGCGCAGGTTGCTCGACGCGGGCACGTTCGAGAAGTCGACCCAGCTGTTGTGCTTGCGCCGGTACTTGCCGGACGAACAGCCGGTGTAGCCGTCCGAGGGCATGGACTCCGAGTAGCCGGTGAAGGTCTTCCCCGCGCCGGCGAGCTGCGAACCGAGGTTGTCCACGTTGCCGAGGTTCTGCGGGCAGGTGTCGTCGGTGACGCCTTGGGTGTCGCCCGAGAACAGTGCGACGTAGTTCGGCTGGCTCGGGTGGGTGAGTGCGTGGGAATCGGTGAAGTTCGCGCCCTGCGCGGCGAGCGAGGCGAAGTACGGCGCGGTGGTCGAGTCGATCGACGTCGACGACTCGTTCTCGAACATCACGAGCACGATGTGGTCGAAGGTCGGCACGGTCGCCGCGGCTGAGGCGGGCTGGGCGGCGGTCGCCGCTCCGAGAATCGCCGTCGCGACGGCGGCCACGATCCGCTTGCGGAACACAGGTCCTCCAAGGTCGGTCGGGAAACGCGCTCAGGTGGGAGCGGCATAGACCGTGCCATGGCGGAGCTGTCCCGGAGAGTGGTCGGTGGGTGAATAACTGGCGACCACTCGTCCGGGGCACGACTTTCGGCGGGTCAGCGCGCGAGCAGGTCCCGCAGTGATTTCGTAACGGTGGCAGGGGAAGTCTCGGCCATGAAATGTCCACTGTGCACGGTTTCGTGCACGAGGTCCGGTGCCCACGACCGCCAGAGCGCGACCGCGTCGTAGCCCAGCGCGACACCCCAATCCTGCTGCAGCACCGTGGTCGGCATCTTCAGCTGGTTGCCCGCGTCGCGGTCGGCGCGGTCGTGTTCGATGTCGATGCCCGCGGAGGCGCGGTAGTCGGCGACGATCGACGGGACCGCGTCGCGGCTCGCTTCGAGATACCGGGCGCGGATGTCGGCCGGGATGGCTTCCGGGTCGGCGCCCCACTGGTCGAGGAAGTAGCTGAAGAACGCGTCGGGAGCGCCGCTGATCAGCTGCTCGGGCAGGCCGGGCGGCTGCGCCATCAGGTAGAGGTGGAAGGCGACGGACGCGCTGACGCCCTGCAGGACGTCCCACATGTCCAGCGTCGGCAGCACGTCGAGAATGGCCAGGTGGGAGACGTGGTCCGGGTGGTCGAGGCCGGCGCGGATCGCGACGAGCGCGCCGCGGTCGTGTCCGGCGAGCGCGAACTTTTCGTGTCCGAAGGCACGTGCGAGGGCGACGACGTCGGCGGCCATGGTCCGCTTCGAGTAGGTCTCGCCGTCGTCGGCGGGCTTGTCGCTGTCGCCGTAGCCGCGCAGGTCCGGGCAGAGGACGGTGTGGTCGGCGGCGAGGTCGGCGGCGACGTGCCGCCACATCAGGTGGGTTTGCGGGAAGCCGTGCAGCAGGACGACGGGCGAGCCGGAGCCCGCGACCGCCACGTTGAGGGACACGCCGTCGGCGACGGGCACTCGCTGGTATTCGAAGTTCATGCGACCCAGCGTGCGCCGGGCCGATCAGCAACCGATCAGCAACGACCGAGCTGATTACAGTACGGAAGCGATGACCATCTCGTTCTCGGTGCTCGGCCCGTTGGCGGCCTACGACGCGCGCGGGCCGGTTGCGCTGCCCGGGCCGCGGCATCGCGCCGTGCTCGCGCGCCTGCTCGTCGCCCGCGGGCAGGTGGTTTCGACGGACGCGCTGGTCGACGCGTTGTGGGGAGCGCCGCGGGAGGGTGCCGTGGGCGCGGTGCAGACGTTCGTCGGCGCGTTGCGGCGTTCGCTCGAACCGGACCGGCCGCCGCGGACGCCTGCGAAGCTGCTGGTCACCGCCGGGCCGGGGTATGCGTTGCGTGCTGAACCGGAGCAGGTCGACGCGTGGCGGTTCGAGGCGTTGCTGCGGGGGACGCCGTCGGTCGCGCAGCTGGACGAGGCGCTCGGCTGGTGGCGCGGCGAACCGTACGCGGAGTTCGCCGACGAGCCGTGGGCGCGTGCCGAACGGGCCCGGCTGGACGAACTTCGCTTGCTCGCGCTGGAACGTCGGGCGGCTGGTCTGCTGGATCTCGGGCGAGCCGCCGAAGCGGTGCCGGATCTGGAGTCCCTTGTGGACGCTCATCCGCTGCGCGAGGAAGCGTGGCGGCTGCTCGCGCTCGCGCTGTACCGCGCCGGACGCCAGGGTGACGCGCTTGCCGCGCTGCGTCGCGCGCGAGCCGGGCTGGCGGCGGAGCTGGGAGTCGACCCCGGTCCGGCGTTGCGGCAGGTGGAGCAGGACATCCTCGCGCAGGCCCCGCGGCTGGCGCCGGCCGTTCCCGGTTGGCTGGCCGGGCGGGACGCGGAACTGGCGCGGCTCGCCGAGGTCGCGGCGGAAGTGGCGGACCGCAAGCGATTCCGGCTCGTGCTGGTGTCCGGCGAGGCGGGAGCGGGCAAGACGGCGCTGGTCGAGGAATTCGCCGCGCGGCTGGGCTGGACTACCGCGTGGGGTCCGAACCCGGACGGTGCCGGGGTCCCGCCCGCCTGGCCGTGGACGCGGATTCTCGCCGCGCTGGGCGAACCTGTTCCGCCGCGAGCGACGGGCGGCGATCCGGCGGTAGCGCGATTCGAATGGCATCAGGCGATGACCGCGCGGATCGCCGACGTGGCGCGCCGGGGTCCGCTGCTGCTCGTGCTGGACGATTTGCATTGGGCAGGCGAGGAAACCCTGGCACTGCTGACGTCGATGACCGCGGCTCCGGTGCTGTTGATCGCGACGTATCGGACCACCGAAGTCTCTGCCGAACTCACCGCAGCGTTAGGCAGGCTCGCGCGCGCGGACCCGGTCCGGCTGTATCTGGGCGGGCTTTCGGTCGAGGCGGTTGCTGAGCTGGTGGGTTCCGAGTCTGCTGCGGTGATTCACCGGCGGTCTGGCGGAAACCCGTTCTTCGTCAAGGAACTCGCCCGCGCGCTGGATGCCGAAGGCGACCTTCCAGACGGAGTACGCGACGTCGTCCGGAACCGGATCGCCGCGCTGCCCGACCACGTGCGTGCGGTGCTCGGGAAGGCCGCGGTGATCGGCGCGGACGTCGACCTCGGCCTGCTCGGCGACGTCCTTGATGAGCTGGAAACCGCTGTACAGGCGGGTTTTCTGGTCGAAAGCGGGCCGAGAGCGTTCCGGTTCGCGCACTCGCTGGTCCGCGATGCCGTCTACGACGACCTTTCCTTGGCTCGGCGCGCGCAGCTACACCGTGAAGTCGGCGAGACCTTGGCCAGCCGTCGGCCGTCGGAGATTTCCCTGCTGGCCCATCACTTCCTGCTCGCCGGGGACGACCGCGGCACCGCCTACGCGCAGGCCGCCGCGGAACGAGCCGAACGGGATTTCGCGCCCCACGAAGCACTTCGGCTCTGGCAAGCCGCTTTGGCACAGGGTCCGCGTACGGTGGAATTGCTGATGGGACTCGCCCGGACGTCCGCGTTCACCGGCTCCTTGGCCGCCGCGCGCCGCTACCGCGCCGAAGCCCTGGACCTGGCCGGCGACGATTCCGCTTTGACCATCCGGGTTTTGACCGCCTTCGACGTCCCCGGGATCTGGACCGAGAACGACGACCCCGCGCTGGCGCGACGCATCGCCGACGCCGCCGAACGCGTCCACACCGACGATCCGCTCATCCGCGCCCGGCTGCTGGCGACCATCGCGCTGGAACTGCGGAACGAAGGCGGTCAACGCGCGTACGACGCGGCCGTCGAAGCGGAAAAACTGGCACGCGCCGCCGGTGATCCAGCTCTGTTGGCGTTGGCGTTGAACGCCCGCTGGACGCAGACTTTCACCCGCGCTGGCCTGGCCCCGGAACGCGCCCGGATTGGCGAGGAACTGGTCGAACTGGCTGCCCGGCACCGGTTGGTGACCTTCGAGGTGCTCGGGCACCTGGTGTTGATGCAGGCCTGCTCAGCGCTCGCTGACTTCGCAGCCGCGGACACCCACGCGGCCGCAGCGGATCGGCTGGGGGAGCAGTACGACCTGCCGCTCGTCAGCGTGTTCACCGACTGGTACCGCGCGCTCCGCTTGGCCGTCACCGGTCCGGTCGCCGCCGCGGAAGCCGCCTACCGCAGTGCCGCGGCCCGGTTGTCCGGCAGCGGAATGTCCGGAGTGGACCGTGGACTGCTGCCGCTGGCCCGGCATTGCCTCTACGTCCAGCACGGCCTGGAGTCCACAATGGACTTCACGGTGCCGCGGGACCGCCCGGATCTGTTCCTGGAACTGCGCGCGTGCCTCACCTGGTCGACCGGGGACGCACACGAGCTGTACGCCCGGCTGGCTCCCGCGGAAAACGAACTGGCCGGCGCCGGTTCCGGCGTGGTGACGCTCGGTCCGGTCGCCTATTACCTTGGCGAGCTGGCCGTCCGGCTGGGGCTGCCGCCCGGCGAGCACTATCGCAAGGCCGCCGAAGTGGCCCGCCGCGCCGGTGCCTCGCAGTGGGTCGAGGCGGCGCTCAGTCGACTACGTACCACTTCCCGCCGCGATTCTCCATAACCGCGTCGCCGAGGTCGCTGTCGGTGAACTTGACGGAAGCCTTCACCGCGCGCGCCGGAATCTCGACCCGCTTGGCCCCCTCTTTGATCTTGGAGCGGTCGACCGTGGCGGTCTGCAAAGCCTTCTTCTGCGTGGGAGAGATCAGCTGAAACGCCAGCGGCATCGTCTTCTCGCACGGCCCCATGCCCTGGTCCTCCGCCTTCTTGGCGGCCGGGCCGGCGATCTCGCAGACCGTCGCGAGATCCTGCCTGCCCGCCGCGTGCATGAAGGCTTCGTACCGCTCGACCGCGTCCCCGTCAGACGTCTCCGCCGCGGCTGACGACGACGGTGCCGCGGAGGTCGACGGCTGTGCCGCCGAGGACGACGTGGGTGCGGCCGTGGTCGAGGGGGCTGGAGCCGGAGACGCGGTGCCGCCGCTTTCGCCGGAGCAGCTGGAGATCAGCAGGGCAGCGCCCACGGCGAGAAAGGGGAGGATGCGAGCGGACATGGCGTGCCTTTCCCGTCAGGAAGAATGCTCCGGAGCATAAGCGACAGACGGGTGCTTCGTGCGGAAACAGGAACGTTGCCGCGGCATAGGCGACTTGCGCGGGTGCTGATCTTCCCCGCGTGGAGTCGTTCATCGATCCGGACGTCCCGCTGCCGGGCTACTCGCGCACCTCGCTTCGACGACCGACGCGGAGGTAGCGCTCGCGGAAGGGGGCGCTGGCGGCGGGTCCGGCAGTGAAGACGAAATCGTCGCCGTCCACGCGTCGTCCGGTCGACTGGTCGACCAGGACGGGCTCCACCTCGTTCCCGGTCGCCGCGTCGACCAGGATCATGCTGCGCTCGGACGGGTCGAGCCGGGAGTTACCCCAAGCGGCGAGCGCGACGATCACGGGCCGCAGCGACCGGCCGAGGTCGGTGAGCAGGTACTCGTATCGGACCGGATTGCTCTGGTAAGGCTTCTTCTCCAGCAGTCCGTTCTCCACGAGCGATTTGAGCCTGCTGGTGAGCATGCTGGTGGAGATCTTCAGATTGGCCTGGAACTGGTCGAACCGGCTGTAGCCGTCGAAGCAGTCGTGCAGAAGCAGCAGCGTCCACCATTCGCCGACGTAGCTCAGTGCCGTGGACAGCGGACATTCGCGGTCCTCCGGCCTGATCTTGGGTGCCATGGTTGTCCGCCCTTCCGGTCACTGCTAATGTCGAAGTCACTGGGTTCTATTTTAGCAGTCAGGGGGCTGGGCGTGACCGATGGATGTTTGCTGGGCAAGCGCGCCCTGGTCACGGGCGGGACGAAGGGGGCGGGCGCGGCTGTCGCGGAACGGCTGCGCGAAGCGGGAGCCACCGTGATCGTCACCGCGCGGAGCAAACCCGAGCACTGCCCGGAGCCCTTCATCGCCGCGGACATCTCGACCGTCGAGGGCACCGAAGCGGTAGTCGCCGCGGTGGTGGCCGACGGAGGCGTGGACATCCTCGTGCACGTCGTCGGCGGTTCTCGCGCTCCCTCAGGCGGTTTCGCCGCGTTGTCCGACAAAGACTGGGCTGAGGAACTGAACCTCAACCTGCTCAGCGCCGTGCGGCTCGACCGCGGCCTGACCCCGCTGATGGTCGAACGCGGCAAGGGCGCCGTCGTGCACGTGTCCTCGATCCAGCGCACGATGCCGCTCTACGACGGCACGTTGGGATACGCCGCGGCGAAGGCGGCGTTGACGACGTACAGCAAGGGACTCTCGAACGAAGTCGCCCCCAAGGGCGTGCGGGTCAACACCGTATCGCCGGGGTTCATCCGGACCGGTGCGGCCGACGCCTTGATCGCGCGGATCGCTGAGGGCCGCGGCATCAGTGCCGAGGCCGCGCTGACCTCTCTCATGGATTCGCTGGGCGGTATCCCGCTGGGTCGCCCGGCCGAACCCGGGGAAATCGCCGAACTGGTGGCTTTCCTCGTGTCGGACCGGGCCTCGGCCATCACCGGCGCCGAGTACGTCATCGACGGCGGCACCGTCCCCACTGTCTGACCCGAACAGGAGAACCAGGATGACCACCACTGCCGTCCCCCGGATTGTCCGGCGCTATTTCGAACTTGCCCCCGCCAAGGACACCGAGAAGTACTTCGCGCTGTTCGCCGACGACGCTCTCGTCGAGGACGAAGGCAAGGAGTACGCGGGAATCGACGCCATTCGCGGCTGGCGCACCGAGGTTCCTCGAGTCGAGTACGCGATCACCGGCGTCGAACCGGCCGCCGAGGGGGTGGTCGTGACGTGCACGATCACCGGAGATTTCCCCGGCAGCCCGTTCCCCGGACTCAAGTTTCGCTTCGAGCAGTTCGACGACGACCAGGTGAAGGTCCTGCGCATCCGGCCCTGAACCGACCAACCGCGGCAGCTCCGGCGTCAGTTCGCCGGATGCCCCGCCCCGGCGTAGTCGTCGCCGGGCCGGTGGAACGTGTGGATCTGAATCGCCTGCCCCTCGGTCGGCGCGTTGATCATCAGGCCATTCCCCAGATACAGCCCCACGTGGTGAATGTGTGCGGGGCTGCCGTAAAAGACGAGATCGCCCAGCTGCGGTTCCTGCCCGCCCGGAACCGGCGGCACCGAACGGAACTGGCTGTCCGCCGTGCGCGGCAAGGAAACCCCGGCACTGTCGTAAGACGCCTTGGTGAGACCCGAGCAGTCGAATCCGGCCGCACCCGCGTCGGGGCCATTGCCGCCCCACACGTACGGCAGGCCGAGCTGCCCGAGAGCGAAGCGCGCGGCGTGCACCGAAGGCGCGTTGGACTTCGCCGGGTCGAGGGAAAGCGTCGCGTACAGCTGGGCGTAGCCGAGCACTCGCTGCCGGAACAGCTCCATCCCGCTGCCGTTCTGATACCCGGCCACGGCTTTCCACCAGCCATTGCCCGCCGACAAGTCGACGCCGCTCGCGCACAGTGCGCGGCCCGCGGCGACGGACGCGGCCGACGGGTCGGTCAGCGCAGGGTTCGCGATGCCCGGGATCTGCGCGCCGTACTTCTTCCACTGCTGCGTCGAAAGCCCCATCGGCTCACCGGTGCCGCGGCCGTGGTTGTTGCCCGCGACGCCGAGGCCCGCCAGGGTGACCCACGACAGGTGGCAGTCCGGACGCTCCTTGCGCATGGTCAGCTCGCCATTGGCGTACCCGAGCAGCGCGGGAGCCGGGATGTCCAGCGGCCCGGCGAGCGAATCGGCCCACTTCTGCAACGGGGCCGGGCCACCGCCTCCGCCTGCCGCGCCCTGCGCCGGTTCCTGAGCTTGCACCGGTGCGCTCGCCTGCAGCACCGAAGGCCCGCTGACGGTCTGCGTCGGCTGCGTGGGCGCGGTGAGCGCGGCCTGCGCCGGAACGGGAGCGGGCTGGTCGCGTCCGGCCACCAGCCAGCCCGCGGTGGCGAGCCCGGCGACCAGCGGCAACGCCACGAGCCCGCGATACAGCGCGCCGCGAGCCCAGGTGGGCTTCGGCGGCGCGGCGGTGGGGTTCTCCGGCGGCACGGCGTCCAATCTAGAAGAGCGCACCTCTGCCTAACGAGCGAACGGCTTGCACGTTAGGGGGACTCTCATATTGTGGGCATATGGCTGAACTCGACGCGGCGCGGCTGCGGGACGGACTCGGCGGCCGCTACGCCCGCCTCGACGTCGTGGAGACGACCGGTTCCACCAACGCTGACCTGCGGGAAGCCCTCGTCGCGGGCGCGGCGGACCGGACCGTTCTGCTGGCCGAACACCAAACCGCCGGTGTGGGCCGGCGGGCTCGTTCGTGGAGTTCGCCGAAGGGAGCCGGGCTGTACCTGAGCATCGCGTTGCGCCCGGCGGGGGTGCCGTTCTCCGCGCTCGGTTCGCTTTCCGTGGTAGCCGGGCTCGCGGTGCACGCGCTCGCCACCGATCTGGGCGTCGACGTCGCCCTCAAATGGCCTAACGACGTGCTCGCCGGACCCGAGCGGGCGAAGTGCGCGGGCATCCTCGCGGAGGCTGTCGGCACCGAGGACGCGGCCGTCGTGCTCGGTATCGGGCTGAACGTCCTGCCGCTCGGCGACGACGTTCCCGCTGGCCCGGGCGGGCTGCCCGCGACCTCGCTCGCCGAACAGGGCGCGACGACCACCGACCGCACCGAGGTCGCGCTCGGCCTGCTGACCAGGTTCGACGACCTCGAACGCCGCTGGCGCACTGCGGGCGGAGACCTCACCGAAGCCGGTTTGCTCGGCGACTACCGCGCCCGGTGCGCGACGCTCGGCCAGGACGTCCAGGTGCAACTGCCGGACGGGTCGACGCTCACCGGCCGCGCCGCGGACCTGGACGCGTCCGGCCAGTTGCAGGTCGACGTCCCCGACGGGCGGAGGCTGACTGTTTTCGCCGGTGATGTGGTGCACGTCCGCCCGGCTTGACCGGAACGGGCGCGCCCGCGCGAGGCTCGCGCCGGTACGGTGGATCCACCACATCGGCACACATTCGCAGGGGAGCGCCCGCCGTGGCCTATCCGGACGATTTGCTCAGCCAGAACGAACGCGTGGTGGTGCACAGCCACCCGCATTTCAAGATGCTGATCTTCCCGTTCCTGGCGTTCGTGATCACCGTCGGCGCGGCGGTGTGGCTGCTCGTGGTCGCCAAGGACTTCGCCGGGCCGTGGAACAACATCACGATGATCGCGGTCGCCGTGGTGGCGCTGATCTTCGTCGTGTGGCTGTTCCTCTCGCCGCTGGTCCGCTGGCGCACGACGCATTTCATCGTGACCACCGACCGGCTGATCGCGCGCGAGGGCGTGCTCAAGCGCACCGGCATCGACATCCCGCTGTCGCGGATCAACAGCGTGCAGTTCGAGCACGGCCTGCTCGACCGGATCTTCGGCTGCGGCACGCTCATCATCGAGTCGGCCTCGGACGAGCCGCTGCGCTTCGATGACATTCCCCACGTCGAGCACGTGCACACGGTCATTTACCGCGAAGTCAACGACAATCCCTACGACGACTACCACGGCGCGCCCGGTCCGCAGGACACCGAACCTCTGCCCCCGCGCGGCCGGGAACCGCGCGGAAGGAGACGCTGACGTGGGTGCTCGAGAGGTCGGCCTGCCGGAACGGGTCCCCGCGGGCGGGCTGCCGCCGCGGGTCGAGATCTGGGAGGTCGGGGCGCGCGACGGGCTGCAGAACGAAAGCTCGGTCGTGCCGGTCGAGGTCAAGCTCGAATTCCTGGACCGCCTCGCCGGCTCCGGGCTGACCACGCTCGAGGCGACCAGCTTCGTGCACCCGAAGTGGGTACCGCAGCTCGCCGACGCCGAACAGCTGCTCGCCGGGCTCGACCGCCACGACGGCGTCCGCTACCCGGTGCTGGTGCCGAACGACCGCGGCCTCAACCGCGCGCTCGACGCGGGCGTTGACCACATCGCGATCTTCGCCAGCGCTACCGAGACCTTCGCCCAGCGCAACCTGAACTCGACCTTCGACGACCAGTTCGGCATGTTCGAACCGGTCGTCACGCGGGCCCGCAAGGAGGGGCTCGAGGTCCGCGGCTACCTGTCGATGTGCTTCGGCGACCCGTGGGAGGGCGTGGTCGACGTGCAGCAGGTCGTGCGGGCGGGCAAGCGGCTGCTCGACTTCGGCTGCTCGCAGCTTTCGCTCGGCGACACCATCGGCGTCGCGACCACGAACCAGGTCACCCGGCTGATCGAGGCGTTCGGCGACACGTCGGCGCTGGCCGTGCACTTCCACGACACCTACGGCCAGGCGCTGGCCAACACCGAAGCCGCGCTGCGCGCCGGGGTGTCCACTGTGGACTCGTCGGCCGGCGGGCTCGGCGGCTGCCCGTACGCCGAGTCGGCGACCGGCAACCTGGCGACCGAGGATCTGGTCTGGCTGCTGGAAGGGCTCGGCGTGGAACACGGCGTCGACCTCGGCAAGCTCGTGGAGACCAGCGTGTGGATGGCCGGGCAGCTGGGCCGCCCGTCGCCTTCGCGGGTCGTGAACGCGCTTGCCGGATAACGCTCCCGAATTCGTCCCGCTCGACGCGGAGACCTGGCCGTTGTTCGAGCGGCTCTTCGGGCCGGGCGGGGTGCAGGGCGGCTGCTGGTGCTCGTTCTTCCGGCTCACCGGGCCGGACTACAAAGCAGCCGGTCGCGAGGGCCGCAAGGAACACGTTCGCGCTGAGGCTCAGGGCGGGAAACCGTTGGGGCTCTTGGCAATCGTCGACGGCGAACCGCTCGGCTGGGTGGCCGTGTCGCCGCGGAAGGACAATCCGCGGCTGGCGCGGTCGCGCGTGATGGCGTCCGATGAACCCGGCGTGGTCTGGTCGGTGACCTGCTTCTACATCCACCGGCGCGGCCGTCGGCGCGGGCTGGCGACGGCGTTGCTGCGGGCTGCCGTGGACTACGCGGCCGAGCAGGGCGCGGAGAGCGTCGAGGGGTATCCGGTGGAGGCCGGGACCCGGTCGTCTTCGGACCTCTACCACGGCACGATCGGCATGTTCGCCGACGCGGGGTTCGAGGTGGAAGAGAAGCGCGGCCTGGCCCGCGCGTTGGTGCGGCGGCGGATCACCGTCGCCCGATAAGGTGGGTTTCCCGCTCGCCCGGAACCTTCTGGTGCGGGGGAGCGTCCGATCCGGTGCCGGCACGACCGAGAAGAGGGTGCCAGTGTCCGACCAGCCCGAACCGGCAGACACCGACGTCGCTACCGGCCCGGTGCGCGTGCCCGCCCAGTACGGCGGGCTGCTTGAACGCGGCTTCGACGAGGTGCCCACCCCGCCCTCGGGGACCGGAGTGCTGCCCGCGCAAAGCCGTCCGCCGGTCGGTTCTCCGCGCACCGACCGGGAAAGCGTGCTGGCGTTGTTCGCGGTGCACATGTTCCCGCTCGGGCATTTGCCGGTGGCGGCGGACCGTCCGGACCGGCAGTTGCCGCTGCCCTCGGACGGGGCTGCTCGGCGTCCGCTGTTCGACCATCCGGAATCGGCGTTGCTGGACGACACCGCGGTGCTCGGGTACGTCAAGCAGGGCTTCCGTCGTTCGCCCGCGCCGCCGGTGGATCCGGAGCCGCCCGCGGCGGTCGTCGACGGCTATGTGCCGCCGGAGGGTCCTGAATGGGAGCGCCGGTTCGTAGTCGGCGCCGAGTACGTGTGGCCGCCCGCGGAGGGTTGCGTCGAAGAGCCGAATCCGGTGGTACTGCCGGAAAACACGTCGCTGGACCGCTTCGGCAGCGACCACGGCCGGGTGTTCGCGCCGGACGGCACGCCGTTCGCGAAGCGGGCTTTGCCGCCCGCCGCACTGCGTTCCGGCTACCGGCGCTACCGCGTGGCCAAGCCGATGCCGGTATGGCAGGCCACGTCGGCGGAATGGTTCGACGGACCGGGCGGCGGAATCCGCTACCGTGCGGTGCTTTCCGCGGACGAACTGGTCACGCTGGGATTCTTGGTCGACGTCACGCGGGAGGCACGATGAACGCCCACTCGATTCGGAAGTGGCTCGACGTCATCGGAGTGCCCGAGGAAGTCGTGTCGATCGGCCGCGAGGCGGACAACACGTGGTGCCTGCTGCCGACCTCGGACGGCGGCTGGGAAGTGTTCTGGCGCGAGCAGGGCAACCGCTACGACTGGGCCGCGTTCACCTCCGAGCAGGTCGCCTGCCACTACCTCTTCGGCAGGCTGACCTGGTCACAGGTGGCGCGCGGCGCGGTCGGCGTGCTGCCCGGCGCTCACTGACGGCGCAGAACAGCCAGCGCCTCGTCGTGCAGGAGGCCGTTCGTGGACAGCGCTGAGCCGCCCTCGTAGGTCTCCGCACCGGAAAGATCGGTGAACCGGCCGCCCGCCTCGGTGACGATCACCTGCGCGGCGGCGACGTCCCACGGGTTCACGACGCACTCGGCCGCGACATCCATCGCGCCCTCGGCGACAAGGCAGTGGCTCCAGAAATCGCCGAACGCGCGGGACTCCCAGCACGCCTCGGTGAGCGCGAGGTACTTCTCGCGGGAGTGGTACTCGGTCCAGCTGTTCAAGTCCGTCGTGGACAGATAGGCGTCGCCGAGCGTCGCCACCTTCGACACCGACATCCGTCGTTCGCCCGCCGCGTCGCGCAGGTGCGCGCCTTCGCCGCGAGCCGCCCACCAGCGCCGGCCCAGCAGCGGTGCGCTGATCATGCCGACCACCGGCGTGCCGTCCTCGACGAGAGCGATCAGCGTCGCCCAGACCGGGACGCCACGGAGGAAGTTCTTGGTCCCGTCGATCGGATCGATCACCCACGCCCGGCCCTGGCTGCCCGCGGAGCCGCCGCGTTCTTCGCCCGCGACCGTGTCGCCAGGCCGCTCGGCGGCGAGGATTTCGCGGATCGCGTCTTCGACCGCGGTGTCGGCGTCGGTCACCGGAGTGCGGTCCGGTTTCGCGGACACCGCGAGGTCGAGCGCACGGAAACGGGCAGTGGTCAGCGCGTCGGCGGCGTCCGCCAGCCGGGTGGCGAGAGCGAGGTCATCCGAGTAGGCAGGCACGGTCACGATGGTTTCACGCCCGTTCGCCGTAAGGTTGGCCAGGTGAGCATGGTCCTACTTGCCGAAGACGATCCGGCCATCGCCGAGCCGCTGTCCCGCGCGCTGCACCGGGAGGGGTACGAGATCGAGGTCGTCACCGACGGGCCGGCGGTGCTGGCCGCGACCGCCGCGCACCGGGTCGACCTGCTCGTGCTCGACCTCGGGCTGCCCGGGATGGACGGGCTGGAGGTGTGCCGCAGACTGCGCGCGAGCGGCACCGAACTGCCGGTGCTGATGCTCACCGCGCGCACCGACGAGGTCGATTTCGTCGTCGGCCTCGACGCGGGCGCGGACGATTACGTGGCCAAGCCGTTCCGGCTCGCCGAACTGCTCGCGCGGATCCGCGCGCTGTTGCGCCGCCGGGTGCCGGAGGTGCTGGAGGCAGGCGGCGTCCGGATGGACCTCGGCGCGCGACTGGTCACTGTGGACTCGCACGAGGTGCAGCTGGCGAACAAGGAGTTCGAACTGCTGCGCGTGCTGATGAGCCGGGCCGGGCAGGTCGTCAGCCGCGACGAGATCCTCGCCGAGGTGTGGAACGACCTCGAGTCCAAGACGTCGAAGACGCTCGACATGCACATGTCCTGGCTGCGCCGCAAACTCGCGGTCGCCGCCGACGAGGCGGCGGGCAGGCAGGCGAAACCGGCGCATTCCGACGCCGAACGGCGCATCGCGACCGTGCGCGGCGTCGGGTTCCGGTTCAATGTCGAGTAGCCGCCGATGAGCATGCGCCGCCGGATCCTGCTGGCGATCCTCCTCGCCGTGCTGGTCACCGCGGCCGTGCTGGGCATCCCGCTCGGCGTCACCGCGTGGCGGCTGGTGGAGAACCTCAACCGGGAAAGCCTGGCCGAACGCGCGCGCAACATCGCCGCGACAGTGGACACCCAGGTCGCGAACGGCCAGGAAATCGACCTGGAGCAATTCCGGGTCGGAGTTCCCGACGGCGGCATGCTGATCGTGCGCGCCGAGGGTTTCAGCGAAAAACACCTCGGCGCGAACCCCGGCCCCGACCCGGTGGTCGAATCGGTGCCGACCGCTCGCAGCGGCACGGTGCTGCTGGCGATCCCGAGCGGTCCGGTGCGCACGAAGCAGACGCAGGTGACGCTGCTGGTCGTGCTGCTGGTGGTGCTCTCGGTCGGCACCGGCACCGTGGTGGCGACCGTGACCGCGCGCCGTCTGGCGAAACCGCTCCGGCACGTCGCCGACCGAGCCTCCCGCCTCGGCGGCGGCGATTTCCGTCCCGATCCGAGCCGTTACCGCGTGGCCGAGCTGGACATGGTCGCGGAGGCCCTGGACACGTCGGGATCCGCCTTGGCGCAGCTCGTGCAGCGGGAACGGCAGCTGGTCGGGGATGTCTCGCACCAGCTGCGCAGCCGGTTGACCGCGCTGCAACTGCGATTGGAACCGCTGACTGGCCACGAGGACCCGGATGTCGCCGAGGAGTCCCGGGCAGCGCAGGAACAGGCGGACCGCCTCGCCCAGGCTTTGGATGAACTGCTGGCCGCCGCCCGAGCCGCACGCGAGGTAGACGCCGAGCCGGTGGATCTGCCGGTGACGCTGCCCGCTGTCGCGGAGGAATGGCGGCAGCTGCTGCGGGTCGAGGGCCGGAATTTGCGACTCAAGGTCGCGGACGGCTTGATGGTGCGCGTGACCCCAGCGCGGCTGCGCGAGGTGATCGGCGTGCTGCTGGACAACGCCCTCCGCCATGGCGCGGGAACGGTCACGCTGTCCGCCCGCCGCGGCGACGCGGAGGGAACCGTGGTGATCGAGGTCGCCGACACCGGCTCTGGGGTGCCCGATGACATCGCACCGCACATTTTCGAACGCGGTTTTTCCGGTGGCGGTTCGACCGGGGTGGGTTTGGCCCTGGCGCGCGCTCTGGTCGAGGCGGATGGCGGACGGCTGGAATTGTCGAATAAGCGTCCGGCGATTTTCAGCCTGTTTTTGAAGGTGCCGCGCCCGGACGAGGTGGGCGAAGTGCGATGGCCCGCCGAGCCGGTTCCTCGCTGAGAATCTGGACGGCTTCCGCCAGGTCAGCAGCGACGCGGTGCGGCGGTTGACCAGGCGGCCACGTGCGGTGGTGGCTGATCCAGAGCGTGCGCAGTCCGGCGTTGTGCCCGCCTGCGATGTCGAGGCTCGGGCTGTCGCCGATGACCCAATCGTCGGGCGTCAGCGTGGTTCCGCAGTTTTGCGCGGCGAGATGGAAGATGCGTGGATCGGGTTTGCGCAGACCGACGGTGTCGGAAATGCAGTAGCCGTCAACTGCTTTGGCGAGGCCGGTGCGGTGGA
This sequence comes from Amycolatopsis sp. NPDC104775, assembly GCF_055583325.1. Taxonomy (NCBI): domain Bacteria; kingdom Bacillati; phylum Actinomycetota; class Actinomycetes; order Pseudonocardiales; family Pseudonocardiaceae; genus Amycolatopsis; species Amycolatopsis sp. NPDC104775. The sequence continues at coordinate 1,811,642 of NZ_JBVJOE010000001.1, read as the reverse complement.
GCTTCGCCAGCTGGTTGTCCTGCATTCCATTGGTGACAATGCCGATTCGCCATCCGGCGGCGCGCAGGGCGTCGAGCCCTTCCAACGCGTGCGGGTAAAGCTGCACCAGCTGCGGGATCCTCGCGCGGTAGCTCGCCCACAACTGCCCCGCTGACTCGGCCAAGCCGAACTTCTGCCGGACTTCGGCGAAAAACCGGACCATCGGCCCTTCGCGCCGCGCGGCGATCAGCCAATCCGCCGCGTCACCGGGAAGGCGGTACTGCGTAGCGAATTCCCTGGCCCAGCGGGAAAACGCACCGCTGAGATCGGTCAGCGTGTCGTCCAGATCGAACAGCGCCAGCCGCGTCACCGGGGAAGCCGGGTCACCCCGTCCTTCCGCCGTTCCCCCAGCTCGTCCGGGAACACCCACTTCTTGAACCCCCAGAACCGGAACACCATCGCCAGCAGCATGCCGATGATCGACCCGCTCGCGAAGTCCGCGACCTCCTGCACGAACCGCGACACGTGCGGCACTTCCAGGTGCAGCCAGTAGCGCGAGATCAGCAGCGGAATGAGGTTCACCACCACCGCGACCCCGCTGATCAGGAAGAACAGCGTCGCCTCGTGGGCGCGTTCCCGGCCGCCGCGGGTGCGGAACGACCATTCGCGGTTGAGCACGTACGACACGATCGTCGCGACGATGATCGCGATCGCCTTCGCCGTGGTCGGTTTCGACTCCAGCACGCTGAGCTTCAGCAGGTACCAGACGCCGTTGTCGACCAGGAAGGTCGTGCCGCCCACGATCGCGAACTTCAGCAGCTCCCGGTGCCGCACGAGCACGGAGCGCAATGGCTCGGGCGTGCGGGCGAGCACGGTTTCGACGACGGTCACGTAACGCAGTCTAGAGAATTCGAGGTCACGCCAGGTCTCAGGCGGCCTTACGGTCCGGAATATCCGGATTGTCATTCCGCGCTGATTCCGGCCGGGCGCCCTCCGTGGGGAACACCCACTTTTTGAACGCCCACCAGCGGAACAGCGTCCCCAGCAGGGTGCCGAGAATCATCCCGCTGACGAAGTCGGCGACCTCCTGCCCGACCAGGCTCACGTGCGGCGCCTGCAGTTGCAGCACGTAGCGCGAAACCCACTGCGGCAACGCGTTCAGCCCGAGCGCGACCCCGCTGATCAGGAAGAACAACGTCGCCTCGTGGGCGCGTTCCCGGCCACCACGAGTGCGGAACGCCCATTCGCGGTTCGCGACGTAGGAAAAGATCGTGGCGATCAGCACACCGACGATCAGCGCCGTGACCGGATGGGTCCGCAGCACGGTGAATTTCAGGCCGTAGGTGATCGTCATCGTGATGACGAAGCTCGTGCCGCCGACCAGGGCGAAACGGGCCAGCTCACGGTGCTTCGCCAGGAGTTCGCGCACCTCGCGGACGCTACTCCGTGAACCAGCCGAAGAACCCCCGGGGTTCGACCGACGGCGGACGTTTGCCGTGGTTACCGGGATTGCCCGGCTTGCCGTTCGAACCAGGGTTCGGCGGCGCGCTCGTGGTCGCGGCCGGGCTGCTCGACGTCGGGTCCGAGGTCTCTTCGTCATCGGAGGACGGCGTGCTCGGCGGGGTGACGCTGGGCTTGTGGTGCTTCGACGAACTCGGCGCGTGGCTCTTCGAGGTCGTGGTCGGCGAGGTCGGCGGCAGTGGAACCGACGTGGTCGACAGCGGCCCGATCGTCGGGTCGTGGCACATGTTCCACCAGCAGCCGAGCGGCACCGACACCGGTGCGGCCGAGGCGCTGCCCAGCGACGCGTTGACGGTGATTGTGAGCGGGCCGTCGAACGGCTTGCGGTCCACCTCCACCAAGAGGTACGCCATCTCGCCCGGAGCGAGCGGTTTGGCACTGGTGCAGCTCGTGCTCGTCTCGCTGGTTGAGCAGTTGAACTTTTTCAAGCCGAGCTGCCAGGTGGTGCCGTGGTCGAAGGTGATCGTGACGGGCTTCGTGCTCTGTCCGGTGTTCCGCACGTTGGCCCTGAGGTCAGGATGGAACCAAAGGCCGAGCTTGTCGACCGACAGCGACAGCGCGTCCTTCGGAGGATTGACCTTCACCTGGACATTGACTTCGACCTTCACCGAAACACCCGCGGTGACCGTTCCCGTCACCGCGCCGCCCGTCGCGTTCTCGTCCGCCTCCAGCCGGAACATCAGCACAGCCGACTGGCCCGGCTGCAAACCGCTGCCGGTCTTGCACGTGACTGTGCCCGTGCCGCCCGGGCACGCGACCTGCATCGGCCCGGACTGCGCGGCCGCTTCGCTGGAGTACGTGCCGACCGCGCCGCCGCCGTTCGCCTGCACGGCCCGTACGCCTTGCGGCAGGTTCAGCGTCGCCTGGACCGGATCGGACACCGCGTTTCCGTTGTTGCGCACCGTGATCGGCAAGGCGACCGGCTTCCCGCCCGGCTGGAGGACGACCCCGCCCGGCGGCATGACCGCGGACAGGTCCGGCTTCGGAGCGGGAGGCGGATTGGGGGCGGGCGGCTGCGCCGGCGGAGCCGCCGGAGGTGCGGCGGGCGGCGGCACAGCGGGGGGTGCGGGCTGGGCAGGCGGCGGTGCCGGGGGAGCGGGCGGTGCGGCCGGAGGAGCTTGGGGAGCGGGCGGCGGCGCAGGTGCGGCCGGGGCGGCCGGAGGCGCGGGTGCCTGCTGAGCAGCCGGGATGGTCTGCGTCCCACCGCCAGCGGCCAGCGCGACCGCGACGGCGGCCACCATCGCCGCCCCGGACAAGGCGACCCCGGCGAACTGACGAGGCGCGGAAGCAGCGGCTGCCGCACCCGCCTTGGCCCCGCCTGCCGCGGCGGCTCCCGCACTGACGGCGGCGGCACCGGCAGTGGCCGCGCTCGCCTTGGCCGCGCCGATCGTGGCGAGGTAGCCGAGTGCGGCACCACCGAGAACGATCGGGGCGATGATCGCGCGCAGGCTGCCGTTGACGTCGGCCAATTCGGCCGCCAGCACCCGGCACTTTTCGCATTCGTCGAGGTGGTTCTCCACCTGGGAACGCTCGCGTTTGGACAGTCCGTCGCGCGTCCAGGCCCCGAGCCGGTCGGCCGTCGCCCGGCAGCGGTCCGCACTGGTTTCCTGCAGGTGGACCTGCAGATACGCCTGGCGAAGCCCTTCCCGGGCGCGGTACGCGAGCGCGGAGACGCCGTTCGCGGTCAGCCCGAGCAGTGGCGCGACCTCGGCCGGGCTCTGCTGCTCGATCTCGGTGTGCCACAGCACCGCCTGCCAGCGTTCCGGCAGCCGCGCGAACGCTTTCGCGGCCATCGTGCGCTCGAGGCCCGCGACGGCGGTGTCGGAAAACGGCACGGTGAGCGCCTCGCCGGCAGCGCCGCCGACGTCGGTCATGTCCTCGTTGAGATCGATCCGGCGGTCGCGGCGCGTCTTGTCATACGCAGTGTGGCGCAGCGCGGTAAGCAGATACGCACGGAAGGCGCTGTCCGGGCCCTTCCCGCCACGCAGCGTGTCCAAAACCTTCGAAAACGCCTCCGACACGAGGTCGTCGGCCTCCGAACTGGACCGCGCGAGCTGGCGGGCGAGGTTGTGCGCGGCCCCGCTGTGCCGCTCGTAGAGCGGACCGTAGGACGCGATCTTTCCCGCGCGCACCTCTGCGATCAGCTCGGCGTCGCTCTTACCGGAGAGATCGGCGGGAACGGTGGACACGGGGCTCCTTCAAGGCTGCGCGCGCGGCGGACTCCACGCGCCTTACTCGCTACAACGCACACCAAGTGTGACGGATGCGGCGACACTCGTCACGCCGTGGTCCGGCACATGCCTCGGTAGGCGCAGCGGTTTCACCTTCTCGTCTGGGGATTAAGCGAAAAAGATCGGGGGAAAACGCGTCACGAGCGCGCTCCCCGCGCGTCCCCTCCGTGATTGGGGACAAGATCGACAGGGACCGGAAGGAGCTGGGGGTTCGGTGGACGTACCGGCGACCGGGGCGCGGTTCGGCTCCGCAGGCGACTCGTCGGGGGACGAGACGCGTGCGCGGTTCGAGCGGGACCGCCATTTGCGGGCATTGCGAGCTCGCTGGCGAACAGCCAGTCTCGCGGCCGGCTGGCGTTTCCCGAGCGATTGGGCACTGCCCGAAGTCGACGCGGTGTGCGCGGCGGTGGTCCGGCACGGCTCGACGGGCGCGGAAAACGCGCTGGCCGGACTGGGCCGGGCGCGGGCAGCGGCCGGGGCGGGCCTGTCGGAAACGCTCTCCGACCTGGCCGCTCTGCACGCGGTGCTCGCCGACCCGGATGCGGTCGACGGATTCGTCGCGCCGGATGTCGACGCAACTCCGGCACGGCTGCTTCGCTTGACCGCACTGGCCTGGGCAGACGTCGCCACCGACCAGCTCGTGCACACCGAGGTCACCGACCCGCTCACCGGCCTGCCGTCCGCGGCGTACCTGCGAACCCGGCTCGCCGAGATCTACCGCGGCGGTGCCAGCGAAGCGAACGTGCTGCTCACCGTGTCGCTGGACCTGACGTCGGTCTCCGGTTGGCCCCGGCTGACCGCGATGATCCTCGCCGCGGACGCCGTCCGGGCCGTCTTCGACACCGGCGAGTGCTACGCGACGATCGGCCCGTCCGCGGTCGCGGTGCTGGCCGAACGCGACGAACGCCTGGCCACGCGCGGAGTCGCGCTGCGCAGGGCGCTCAACGAACGCCTATCCGTGGACCCACAGCTGCGCGACGTCGCCCGTCCGCTCGTCTCGGCCGTGCGGTTGCCCGGGACGCACGACCGCGCGTGCGAGCTGCTGACGGAATTGGCGCACAGCTGAGCCCCGGTCACCCTTCCTGACCAGCATTCCCGCACTCGTGCTTTCCTGGTGTGGTGACCAGGACCGTACCCTCCGCTTCCGACAGCGAAGCTCCGGTGAATCGATCCGGGCAGCCCCGGCTGGCTCTCCGCCGATCTCTGGCACGGCTGTCCGTGCGCCCGCGGTCGATGCTGATCTTCGCCGTTTTCCCGGTGCTGGCGATCGCGATCGGGTTCTGGGGCTGGACGCACGACTGGAACCTCGGCGTGGACAGCGCGGTCTACCGGGCGGGCGCGCTGCAACTGCTGCGCGGGGACAACCTCTACGACGCGAACACCCTGCCCACCGAACCGGGCTGGGCCCTGCTGCCGTTCACCTACCCGCCGACCGCGGCCTTGTTGTTCGCGCCGCTCGCGCTAGTGCCAGTGCAGGTGGCCTGGGGTTTCCTGACCGTGGTCTCGCTCGGCGCACTCGCGCTGTCGATCCGCATCGCGATCGGCGCCCTGCCCCGCCCGGCCGCCGACGGCCCCCGCTGGTGGGCCTCGCCCGCCCGGTCGACGATCGTGTTCTTCCTGGTCTTCCTCGGTTTCGAACCGGTGTGGCGGACGATCTTCCTCGGCCAGATCAACCTGATCCTGATGGCGATGGTCCTGCTGGACCTGCTCGTGATCTGCGCGCGCGGCAGCCGCTGGGGCGGAGTGCTGGTGGGCCTCGCCGCGGCGGTCAAACTGACCCCGATCGTGTTCATCGGCCATCTGCTGGTGACCGGCCGCTGGAAAGACGCCCTGCGCGGCCTGGCGACTTTTGTCGGGATGCAGGCGCTGCTATTCCTGATCAACCCGCACGATTCGTGGAAATACTGGACCAAAACGCTCCCCGACACCGGCCGCATCGGCCCCGTGCACTGGGCGGGCAACCAGTCGCTGAACGCACTGATGAACCGCGCCACGGACCTCGCCCCCTGGGCCTCCAGCGCGGCGACCGCAATCGGTCTCGTCCTGGCCATTCCGGCACTGTGGCTGATGTTCCGCTTCCACCGGCGCGGACAGGCGCTGGCCGCACTGCTCGTCACGGCGTTCTGGATTCTGCTGATCTCGCCGATTTCCTGGTCGCACCACTGGGTCTGGGTCGCGCCGCTGGTCGTGCTGCTGGTGTCCAGGTTGCCGAAAACCACTCCCGCGACCGCCTGGAAACGGTGGCTGGGCACGTTCCTGGTGGCGTTCGTGTTCGTCAGTTGCGTGTTGCTGATCTTGCCGAATGGGCGGAATGTCGAGCTGCATTGGAAGGTGTGGCAGAACATTCTCGGCGACGCGTACATCCTGACGCCGGTGGTGCTGGCCGTCGCACTGGCGGCGCGGTGGGGGTTGCAACGGCGGGCTCGCAACCGGGCGGAGCCGGAGCCTTCCTAGCCTCTCTTTTTAGCTGGCCAGAGGGCTTTTTGCGGTTTTTGTCGGTGGCGGCGGTTACTGTCTGGATCGCGGTGGTTACGCGGCCGTCCGGAGCCTCGGCTCGCGGGCGGGCACGGCCATCGTTCTGATCCGGTGCGTGATGCGGGCAGATCAACCGAATAGTGTGCTTTGTCAGTCCGCTGAACCGCCGTAGAAGTCGCCCAGCGCGGTGCGGGTGTACTGGATCAGCAATTCGGCGTGCGCGAAGTCGTCCGGAAGACATTCGCGAGCCGCGGCGAGCAACTCGTCGAACCGATACGGCGGTGTGACGGCCTGGGCGAGCGGGTGCCGTTCGCGGAGCTGCTTCATCAGCTCGGCGAGGTAAATCACGGCCGAGTGGGAGTCGGTGGTCCAGAGCCAGGCGAGCACGTCGCCGAATCCCTGGGGAAAGGCCAGCGGCCGGGGTGCGCCGGTGAGCATCCCGGTGGCCACCCCGGGGAGACTCGCTTGGCGGAGAGCGTGCAGAACCGGCCGCGGGAGGGTGACAGAGTCCATCCGGCCATTCTCCTGCCGGGGGCGGTTTGGGGTGGGGTTTGGCTTCCCGGGGTGTTGGCTGCTGGGTGGTCGAGGTGCCGTTGGATGGCTGTCCCCAGTCCGATTCGCCCGGTGCGCGGCCCGGCCGGTTCGCTGGGGGTGCCCGGACCCGACCGGTTCTCCGGGGCGCTCCGCTTGGCCGGTCCCTGGCGTCGGGTTCGTCCGGGCGTGGCCGGTTCCCGAGGTCGGTCCGTGGATCCCAGTCGTTCGGCGATCTCGCCCCGGCCAGTGCCCGCCTTTGCCTCGGGCGTTCGCTGGGTGCGTCCAGGCTCGGCCTGGTTCTCGGCACCGGGTTCGTCCGGGCGTGGTCCTTTCCCGATGTCAGTCTGCGGATCCCGGTCGTTCGGCCATCTCGCCGCCGATCACCGCCCGCCTTCGCCCGGGCGTTCGTTGGTGTGCCCTGGCCCGGCCGGTTCTCCGGGTCGCCCTGGCTCGGCCGGTCCCTGGCGTCGGGTTCGCCCGGGCACGGTCGTTCCCGATGTCAGTCCGTGCATCCCAGCCGTTCGGCCATCTCGCCTCGACCAGCGCCCGCCTTTGCCGGGCGTTCGCTGGGTGTGCCCTGGCCCGGCCGGTTCCCCAGGTCGCCCGGCTCGGCTGGCTCCCCGCACCAGGTTCGCCCGGTTCCCGAGCCCAGCGCGTGAACCCCAGCCGTCCGGCCATCCCCCGCCAACCACCCGCCTCCGCCGCAGGTCGCCGGTGGTCCGCCAGTTCTCGCCCAGTAACCTGGGCGGCGTTATGGACAAACGAACCGGTCTTCCCATCGTCGGCATGGTGGGCGGCGGGCAGCTCGCCCGCATGACGCAGCAGGCGGCGATTTCCCTCGGCCAGTCGTTGAAGGTGCTGGCGGCCGACGAGGGCGACGCGGCGGCCCTCGTAGCCAGCGACGTCGTCATCGGCCACCACACCGACCTCGACGCACTGATCGACTTCGCGCGGCAGGTCGACGTGGTCACCTTCGACCACGAGCACGTGCCCGGCGAGCACCTGCTCACCCTCGCCACCGAGGGCTTCGTCGTCCGCCCCGCGCCCACCGCGCTCGGGTTCGCGCAGAACAAGCTCGTCATGCGCGAGATGATGGCCGGGCTCGGCGTGCCCGGTCCCGCGTTCGCCGAAGTGTCCAAAGTGGACGACGTGGTGGCGTTCGGCGGCGAGCACGGCTGGCCGGTGGTGCTGAAGGCGTCGCGCGGCGGGTACGACGGCCGGGGTGTCTGGATGCTCGACACCGCGCAGCAGGCCCGCGAGACCGTGCCCGAACTTCTCGAAGCCGGCACCGAACTGCTGGTCGAGGAAAAGGTCGCGATGAAGCGCGAGCTGTCCGCGCTGGTCGCGCGCTCCCCGTTCGGCCAGGGCGCGGCGTACCCCGTCGTCGAGACCGTGCAGACGAACGGCATCAACACCGAGGTCCTCGCTCCGGCTCCGGGGCTGGCCGAGTCGCGGGTGCACGAGGCGCAGGAGCTGGCGCTGCGCATCGCGTCGACGCTCGACGTCACCGGCCTGCTCGCGGTCGAGCTGTTCGAGACCGAGTCCGGTCTGCTGGTCAACGAGCTGGCGATGCGCCCGCACAACTCCGGTCACTGGACCATGGACGGCTCGCGCACGTCGCAGTTCGAACAGCATTTGCGCGGCGTCCTGGACTACCCCCTCGGCCGCACCGACCTGATCGCCCCGGCGTGCGTGATGGCGAACGTGCTCGGCGCGGACGTCTCGCCGCAGATGGGCCCGGACGAGCGCGTGCACCATCTGTTCGCGCGATTCCCCGAGGTGAAGATCCACCTCTACGGCAAGCAGGACCGGCCCGGCCGCAAGCTCGGGCACGTCAACTTCATCGGCGACCGCATGGACGACCTGCGCAACCGCGCGCTGCTGTCCGCGCACTGGCTGTCCCACGCCGTCTGGCTCGACGGCTACGAGATCCACTGAAAGGGAACACAATGGCGCCGCAGGTGGGCGTGATCATGGGCAGCGACTCCGACTGGCCGGTGATGGAGGCCGCGGGGCAAGCGCTGGACGAGTTCGGCGTCGAGTACGAGGTCGGCGTGTATTCGGCGCACCGTACCCCGCAGCGGATGCTTGACTACGCGAAGTCCGCGGCGGACCGGGGCATCCGCACGATCATCGCGGGCGCGGGCGGTGCCGCGCACCTGCCGGGCATGGTCGCGTCGGCGACGGTGCTGCCGGTGATCGGGGTGCCGGTTCCGTTGAAGTACCTGGACGGCATGGACTCGCTGCTGTCGATCGTGCAGATGCCCGCCGGCATCCCGGTTGCCACGGTCTCCGTCGGCGGGGCGCGCAACGCCGGTCTTCTCGCGGTCCGCATGCTCGCCGCGGCTGACCTGCAGCTCCAGGCGAAGCTGACGCAGTTCCAGGAAGACCTGGAGCAGCTGGTGCTCGACAAGGACGCCAAACTCCGCGAAAAAGCAGGCAAATAGGTCGGGCGCGTGGATGCCGCTCTCGCACCGGCATCCGCGCACACCGCTGGCTCAAGCCGGGTCGGGCAGCTGCTTCCGCAGTTCGCGTTTGAGCACCTTGCCCGCCGCCGACACCGGGATCTCGGCCACGAAATGCAGTTCTCGCAGGCGTTTGTACGGCAGCACCTTCTCGTTCACCGCCGCCATCAGCTGCTCGGCGTCCACTGAGGAATCCGGCTCGCGCACCACGAACGCCACCGGCAGTTCACCGACCTCCGGGCTCGGCCTGCCGACCACCGCCGCGGACAGCACGCCCGGCGAGGCGCTGAGCAGTTCCTCCAGTTCGCGCGGAAAGACGTTGTATCCCTTGTACAGCAGCATGTCTTTCTTGCGATCCACAATGGACAGATAGCCGTCGGCGTCGAGCACGCCGATGTCGCCGGTGTGCAGCCATCCGCCGACGAGTGCGGCAGCGGTTTCTTCCGGACGGTTCCGGTACCCGCGCATCACCTGCGGCCCGCGCAAGCACACCTCGCCCTCTTGCCCGGGCGGCACCGGCTCCTCGCTGCCGTCCGCGACGAGCTTGACCTCGGTGTCGAAGATCGGCCTGCCGACCGACCCGACTTTGCGGACGCCGGACCGGTAACTCGGAGAGATCACCGCACCCATCGTCACCTCGGTGAGCCCGTACCCTTCGGCGATCACGGCGTCCGGGAATCGCTGCCGCAGCGCGCGGATCATTTCGTGGCTCATCGGTGCCGCACCGGAGCCGATGTTGCGCACCGAGGACAGGTCGGCGGTGTGGAACTCAGGCGTCGCCAGCAGCGCAGCGAACAGAGCGGGAGCTCCACCGATCAGCGTGACCCGCAAGCGCTCAGCGTCAGCGACGTAGGCAGCCGGATCGAACCGGGCGTGCAGCACGGTCGTCCCACCGCCCAGCAGCGGACCGTTGAGCCCCGCGATCACGCCCATCGCGTGGAACCACGGCATCAGGTTGATCGCGGTGCCGGTGCCAAGGCGGGTCGGCCATTCGTCCGGGCTGCCGATCTGGTCGATCGTCAGGTCGCCGTTGGCGTCGAGCGCCGGTATCGAGCCGGTCGACCAGCAGGTGTGCTGCAGCGTGTTCGTGACGACGTTGCGGTGCGTGAGCTCGACGCCCTTGGACCGTCCTGTCGTGCCGCCCGTGTAGGAGAGATGAGCGAGATCGCGGTCCACGTCGATCGTCACGTCCGGCCTGGTCGCGGGCTGGTCAGCGAAAAACTCGCGGAACTCCACGCTCCTCTCGCCGAGCTCGCCGGCAGGCGAGACGACGATCGTGAGCCGCGCCGGAATCCGGTCGGCGACCGCTGCGAGCGCGCCCGCGACCGGTCCGAACGTCACCACGGCGGTGGCCCCGCAGTCGGTGAGCTGGAAGGCGAGGTCGTCCGGCGGAAGCAGCGGGTTCGTCGGGCTGAACGTCGCCCCCGCCAGCAGAATGCCGTGGTAGGCGATCGGATACGCGAGACAGTTCGGCAGATGCACGGCGACCACGTCGCCCCGGCCGATGCCGCGGGCAAGCAACGCCTGCGCGAACCGGCACGCCGCCTGCCAGGTCTGGGCGAACGTGAGCTGGTCGTCGCCCATCGCGAACGCGACCCGGTCGCCGTAGCGCGTCGCGGCACCGGCGAGCAGCGAACCGATCGGCACCTCGGGGTAGTCGAGGGAAGCGGGCAATCCGGGCGGCGGGGTCGATGCTGTGGGAGCCATCACGTGACCATACGAACGGTGAGGCCGAGGACACAAGCAGCGAGCCGCCGCGCTGGGAGTGAACGCGGGCTAACATCGGGGGACTTTCTCCCGTTTCGCTGCAGAAGAGGTGACTGAAGGTGGCCGAGGGCCTGTATCAGCTGGCCGAGGAGCACGAGGAACTGCGGGCCGCGGTCCGGGCTCTAGCCGAAAAGGAGATCGCGCCGTACGCGGCCGAGGTCGACGAGCAGGAGCGCTACCCGGTCGAGGCCAACGAAGCGCTCGTCAAGGCAGGGTTCAACGCCGTCCACATCGGCGAGGAGTACGACGGCCAGGGCGCCGACGCCATCGGCGCGTGCATCGTGATCGAAGAGGTAGCCCGCGTCGACGCATCCGCGTCCCTGATCCCGGCGGTCAACAAGCTGGGCACGCAGCCGATCGTCCTGTCCGGTTCGGAAGACTTGAAGAAGCTGGTCCTGCCGTCGATCGCCTCGGGCGACGCATCGGCGTCGTACGCACTGTCGGAGCGCGAAGCCGGCTCGGACACCGCGTCCATGCGCACGCGCGCCCGCCTCGACGGCGACCACTGGGTCCTCAACGGCACCAAATGCTGGATCACCAACGCCGGCGAATCGTCGTGGTACACGGTGATGGCCGTGACCGATCCGAACGCGGAAAAGAAAGCCAACGGCATTTCCGCTTTCGTCGTGCACAAGGACGACCCGGGTTTCTCGGTAGGCCCGAAGGAAAAGAAACTGGGCATCAAGGGCTCCCCGACCCGTGAAATCTACTTCGAAAACTGCACCATCCCCGCCGATCGCATCATCGGCGAACCGGGCACCGGCCTGAAAACCGCCCTGCGCACCCTGGACCACACCCGCCCGACCATTGGCGCACAAGCACTGGGAATCGCCCAGGGCGCCCTGGACGCAGCCATCGCGTACGTCAAGGAACGCAAGCAGTTCGGCAAGGCAATCGCAGATTTCCAAGGAATCCAGTTCATGCTGGCTGACATGGGAACGAAAATCGAAGCCGCCCGCCACTTGGTGTACGCCTCCGCCGCGGCCTCCGAGCGCGGAGACAAGCGCGCCAGCTTCACCGCGTCGGCAGCCAAGGCATACGCGTCCGACGTGGCAATGTCAGTGACGACAGATGCCGTGCAACTGTTCGGCGGGGCGGGCTACACGCGCGACTTCCCGGTGGAACGGATGATGCGCGACGCGAAGATTACCCAGATTTATGAAGGCACGAACCAGATCCAGAAGGTCGTCATGGCCCGGGCTTTGCTAAAGGGCTGAGTCTTCGCTGGCTTGGCTTAAGAGCCCCACTGCCCGGATCGGGTGGTGGGGCTCCTTTTTATGCTCGAACTAGCCGTGTCCGGGGGCCGCGATTTGGCTTCGGTTGAGTCGAGGACGTGGAGGGCCTGACGGTTCGAGTCTCTGGAGGCGTCACGGTTCGCGCTGCTCGGCAGGTGCGCGTTGGAGTGAGTTTGGCTGATTCCGCCACCCCGCTGTGAGCAGTTGGTTACAGTGACGGCCGGAGGGGTCTCGGGACTGGTTGCCTGGTCGAGAGACGGTGCGGGGTGCACGGGAGGGACGGGCGTGGCTGAGAACGAACCGGGGAAAGCCCTGGAAACAGCAGGTTGGCTGACCGGATTGCCGATCACGGTGGTGGGCACGGCGATGAACGTGGCCAAGGGGGTGTCGGACGCCGCTGCCGTGGCATCTGCCGTGAAGTCGGGGGCCGGGTTCACGCTGAGTCCTGATGAAGCGCGCTCCCTGCTCGAGCGGGCGAAGCGACTTCGCGACAACCTGGCAATGATGCGACCGAAAACGGTGTCCTTGACGCAGCTCACGCCACCGGCGCAAGACCCGGGCAGCATGGGGTTCAACCAGCAGGTGGTCAAGACCTTCGCGGATGGCAAGGACGCGAACGACAATATGCATAAGTACATGGTGGAACTCATTGATCGCCTGGAAAAGGCGTTGGGCATTGTCAGTGAGTCGGATAGTCAAGCGGCGGGAGATATGAAGGCTGTAGGACACGACGGCCAGGGCGGGGGGCTCGCGGTATGAAGACTCGAGTGCTTCTTGTGTCCGCGGGCGTGGTCGCGGTGATCGCTTCGGCCACGGCGTGCTCTGGTGGTTCGACGCCAAAACCCACTCCCGGTTCGGCTAGTGCTTCCGTGCCTACGTCAGCGGCCGGGAAAACTCTGCCGTACGCGGGCGCTCCCAAGGTAGAGAATCCGCTGCCCGCGTCAGTGTTGTCGGGGCACCCCTGCGATGGCGCGCTCACTCCTGACCAGGTGGGCAAGATTCTGGTGCAGAAGCCGCAAGGAAAGCACGACGACGAGCCTTCGCTTGGCCCGCAATGCCACTGGCTCAATAGCGATGCCGGGGCAGTCGCTACGGTCTTGTACGTCACAAAAGTATCAGACGGTCTGAGCGCGGTTTACGCGAATTCGAAGCCGCAGTCCACGTTGTGGCGTGAGCTCCCGTCTATCCAGGGATTTCCCGCAGTTGCCCACTCTAATTTGAGCAAGGATACGGCGAAGGAATTCTGTCAGGTCAGTGTCGGAATCAGCGACCAGCATGACGTTGATGTCTCGGTTACCCTCGGCAAGTCGAAAGTGGGCGGGCCGGACCCATGCGACGTCACTGCTCAGGTGGCGGACATGGTCGTCACTAACTTGAAGCAGAAGGCCGGTGCGTGACCGATGGGTTTCTTCGATTTCATCGGAGAAGGCGCGAAGTGGATCGGCGACCGGATCGATGACGCGGACAACTGGGTCAATGATCGGCTTAAGGACGCCGGGGGTTGGTTCTCCGACTTCTACCACGGCAATCTTGGCGATCAGGCGGTGCCAGCGCCGGTAATCGTGCAGCAGGTGCAGGAGGGGCCGGGTACCTCGTCGTGGGACAGCGGTAGTGCGACCGTGCGGGACGTGACCCAGGAACACAACCAGAACAGCGACGACGCGCAGCAGATCACCACCATGCTGGAATCCGTCTGGACTGGCGATGGTGCGGACGCGGCGCGGGCTCGGCTCAGGCCGTTGTCGGACGCGTCGTCCACTTCCGCGCAGGCTTATGTGGTCAATGGGCAAAAGCTGGTCGACACCACGCACGGCTACAACGACATGAAGATCGCGTTGCAGGCCATGCCTCCGGTCCCTCCGCACAAAAATCTCTGGGATCAGGGGACTCCGTGGGACACCGATACCGAGAAGCAGATCAACGAGTACAACGCAGCCGCCAATCACAACGTCGAGCGGTATCAGAAGTACGCTGATCAGGCCAAGACCAACGGTCAAGGGCTGAGTAGCAATTACGGCCAGGTTTCCGCGTTCGATGGGCAGAATCTCAAGATCGATTCTGGTGGCGATCACTCCAAAGGCAAGACCGGGTCGCATGAGAGGGCTTATCGCGGGCCGGGGCAGGAAACTGGTGGGCCGGGGAGTGGGCCTGGGGCCAGCGGAGGGTTGGGGAACGGCCCGGGGACCAGCGGATGGTCGGGGGGAAGTGGGCCGGGCGTTGGTGGGCCTGGAGCGTTTCACCCGGGGAGCGGCGGGAGCAGCGGGAGTACCGGGAGCAGCGGTAACGGCTCAGTGCCGCCAGGCGGAGTGGTGCCGGGGTATCACCCGGGAGACAGTGACCGGACGTCGACGGCTGGGTGGACTCCGCCGTCGGTTGATCGGGTGGGCGGGACGGAGTGGACTCCGTCGACCTCCTTCGGGACTGGGGGCGGGAGTAGCAACAGCAGCAGCGGTTGGACACCGGCTGGGTTTGGGCCGCTGGGTGGCGGCGGGAGTGAAGCTGGGATCGGCGCGGGGCGCAGTGGTGGGAGTGAAGCTGGAACCGGCGCGGGGCGCGGTGGCGGGATTGCGGCGCGGCTAGGCGGCGGATCAGGCGGAGCACCAGGCGCGGGAACCGGCGCGGGTGAGGAAGCTGCGGCCCGCGGGGCGGCAGGTGCGGCGGGGAAGGGTGCGGCCGGAGCCAAGGGAAGCCCGGGGATGGGCGGGATGGCCGGCGGCGGCAAGGGTAAAGGCGAGGAAGACAAAGAACACCAGCGCAAGTACGGAATCGACGACGACTCGGCCTTCTCCCTGGTCGACGAGAACGGCGAGCGCGCCCTCGACCCCCGCACCGGGTTGCCTCCGACGCCTCCGACGATTGGTGGTTGAGGGGCTCGATGACGATCATCGACAGGCCGTTGCGCATGCCGCGGCCGGTGTTCTTGGCGCTTTGGCACGAGGAAAATCTGGGGAAAGCACCGGTAGTCGTCGAAGACACTCCGATGTACTTGACCGAGGAAGGCGCGGCCGAGCGGGCGAAGCGGACGCGGGAGCTGCTCAGGGAGCTTGGCGACACGGCGGAGGCGTTGCGCGCGACGCTCAAGCTGCTCGCCACCGCGCGGCATGAGGTCTACGGGTGGACTGATTTCGGCACCCATCAGGAAGACAACGGGGCGATTCTCGTCGCGGCGACCAAACCAGACGCCGTCCGGCTGATCACTGACGCCGAGTTCGTTCAGCTCGACCCGGTGTCGCCGGACGAGCTCGCGGCTTGTTTGGTCATGGCGATGCCGGAGTGTCCTCCGGCGGCGATCCGGGCGATGCAGATCAGCCGGGAGTACTACGACAACGGCGGGGCGGATCCGCTGGCCGAGGAAGGCGGCGAGGCGGATGAGTTGCGGTATCTGATGCGGGCGCCGCGGGACGCGGTGCATCAGTTGCATGCCGCGGTCCGGGACGAGCGCGGCAATCGCCGGTACAGCTCGCCGTTGTCGGTGATCGATCTCAGCGGGCGGGGGCGGATGGTGAGCTTCCAGACCACCCGCGGCGGGGAGGCGCGGATCAGTGTCCACCCGGGAAACCGGGCCTCCTTGATCGATGCGGTGAACCGAAAACTCGTCAGTTTGCGATAAAAACAAATAACCGCGTTTCCCTTTCTCGTGTTCCGCGTTAACCAAGGCGTCGGGTTCACAGAGAGGTGAAACGGAATGGGCGTACGCGCGTTCGGACGGGGCATGGTCCTCCTGGCGGCGACGGTGGTCGCGCTTGGCGGCGGCACGGCGGTGGCCGCGACCGGGAAAGACCCGAGTGGTCCGGTGCAGCCGAACATCATCGCCGCGGCGATCTACTCAGCTGGGCAGCCGACGATCGCGCCGCCGGGGGCCAACGACTGGAACTGCAAACCCTCCGCGGAGCATCCGAATCCGGTGCTGCTGTCCAACGGCACCACGGCCAACGCGTACGAGAACTGGGCGAATCTGTCCCAGCGGCTCGCCGACGAGGGGTACTGCGTGTTCGCGGGGAACTTCGGCGGGTCGCCGGGGGCGTTCCTGCAGACGGTCGGGCCGGTGGCGGGGACGGCAGGGCAGCTCGCGACTTTCGGGGACAAGATTCTCCAGGCCACCGGAGCCTCGAAGCTTGACGTGGTCGGGCATTCGCAGGGCGGGATGAACCCGCGCTACTGGATCAGGTATCTCGGCGGCGCGAGCAAGATCGGCAAGCTGATCGGGCTGTCTCCGTCCAATTACGGCACCAACCTGTTCGGGTTGCTCACCGCGATCCAGGCGATTCCGCCTGCCCGGGATCTCGTCGGCGCGGCCTGTGCGGCTTGCAACGAACAGTCCACGGGGTCCGCGTTCCTCACCGACCTCAACGCGGGCGGCGACACCGTTCCGGGGGTCGACTACACGGTCATCCAGACCCGGTATGACGACGTTGTCACCCCGTATACCAACGCCTTCCTCAAGCCCGCGCCCAACGTGAAAAACCTCGTCCTCCAGGACGTCTGCGGGCTCGACTACACCGACCACCTCGGCATCACCTACGACCCGATCGCACAGCGCGAGGTGCTCAACGCCCTCGACCCGGAGCACGCGAAAAAGCCCAACTGCCTGTTCGTGCCCCCGGTGATCAGCTGAGATACCCCCGCCGCGGGGTATAAACGCGAACACTTCCGCCGACTTGGTTGTGCGGACTCCGGCGTCGATGTCACAGTCGGTGACATGTTCTGGCTGCTCCCCGACACCTGGACGCCGCACGACGAGGCCGAGCTGGTCGCCGGATGGCGGCTCTGGCTCGAGCTGAGCGACCGCGCGTGGCCCACCGCGTCGTGGGACGGCACCCCGTCCGGCGCGGTGGGTCCGTTGCGCGAGCTGCTCGACGCGTGCGACGAAATCGAACGCACGTGCCGCGAAACGGCGGAGCCGTCCGCGGAGTTCTCGGACCTCGTCCAGCCGGTGGTGTTGTGTGCGAGTGCGGTGATCTGCCTGTGGTGGGACGACCACGCACCGCTCGATGCCACGCGCGCGAAGGCGCTCCACGAGGACCTACGCCGGTTTTCGGCCCTCGCGGAGCGCGTTCTCACGCTGTTGTCCGCCCACGGCGGCTGGACGGAACTCGACCTGGCCCGCCGCCACCCGGCTTGAGCCGGTATTCGGCGAAATTGGTGACGAGTGTGCCCTCGCCTTGGGTGAGCGCGGGCAAGGCCTGTTCCAGTTCGTGTGCGGAGGCGGCCGGGAGATGACCGTCCACAGTGCACCGGTCACCGGCGATCACTGGCTCGCCGGGCACCGCGCGCAGTTCGACGAGCTTGCGCAGCACCGCGCTGATCGCGGAGGCCGGTGCTTCGAGTTCGAACGCGTGCACCGGTTCGTACACCCTGGTTCCGGCCTGGCGAAGGGCTTCCCGCAGCACCAACCGGGTCATGCCGCGGAAATCCCCAGCGGTGCTGACTGGTGGATAGAACGCGGTATCGGTGAGCGTGACTACGCAGTCGATGATTTCCCGGCCGTGCAAGCCTTCGCGCAGGACCTCGTGCACGGTTTCCTCGATGGCCGTGTGGAAGGAAAGCGGCAGCGAACCGAGTTCGACCTCCAGCCGGTAATCGGTGCCGGAGCCGGGCGGTCCGGGTTCGACGCGCAGACCGACGGTGGCCCAGAAGAACACGCGCTCGCCGGGTGCGGGGTGTCGTACGCGGTGTCCAGTCCCATGTAGACGATCGACCAGCAGCGGTCGCGACTCTTCGAATTCGGCGGCAATGCCGAACTCTTCGGCGAGGGTCGTGCGGATTACTTCCTTTTGCACTTCACCGTACAGGCGGACGGTGATTTCCTGGTCCTGTCGGCGGATGCTGATCAACGGGTCCTGTTCGGACAGTCGCGTCAGCGCGGTGTACAGCGCGCTGGTCTGGTCTGGATCGACTGGGTACACCAGCGTTTCCAGGCTCGGCGGAGCGAAGAACCGGTCCTGCGAAAGGTCGGCGCTTTCGCCTAGCCGGTCGCCGATCCGGATTTCCGGCAGACCCCAGACTCGCGCGACATCACCGGCCAGCGCCTCGCCGGACACCGGGGTCGCGCCGTGCTCGAACACGCGCACGGCGGACGGGCGGCCGACGCCTTCCGTTCCTAAGCGTCGGAAAGGCACCGGCCGGCGTGCTGCCAGGGTGCCGGAAAACATTCGCACGTAGGCAATTTTCTCGCCGGAGCGGCCGCGTTCGATTTTGAAGACACTGGCGTCGAGCGGCCCGTCCCCGCGGCGTTCGCGGGACGGCAGCAGTTCGTAAACCCCGGCGATGAGATCGCGAACGCCAGCTCCGGTGACTGCCGAGCCGAAGAAGACCGGATACACCGACGCGGCGGAGACCTGGCGCACCAGTGCTTTTCGGTAATCCGTAACAGAGGCTGTACCGGCTACATAGGACTCAAGGAAGGCGTCGTCTCCGGCGAGAGCGTCGGCTAGGCGGTCGTCAAAGGGCAGCGATGTCGGGCGCGCGTCGGCGGTGCCGATTCCCGTTACCGTGCTCATCGCGACACACTGCGGCGAAAGCTTGGTACGTAAGGAGTCCAGCAACGACGCTTCCCGCGCCCCGGTGCGGTCGATCTTGTTCACGAACACCAGCACCGGAATGCCGAGGCGGACGAGCGTGCGCATCAGCACGCGGGTCTGGGCTTGCACGCCTTCCACCGCGGACACCACGAGCACCGCGCCGTCGAGCACGCCGACGGCGCGTTCGACCTCCGCGATGAAATCGGGGTGGCCGGGGGTGTCCACGAGGCTGAGCCGGTGGCCGGGGGTGCTGACCGCGACGACGGCGGACTTGATGGTGATGCCGCGCCGGCGTTCGAGTTCGAGCGAATCGGTCTGGGTGTCGCCGTCGTCGACCCGGCCGGCGTGGTCGATCACGCCGGTCTCGAACAGCAGACGTTCGGTGAGGCTGGTTTTACCTGCGTCGATGTGCGCCAGAATGCCGATGGTCAGTGCTTTCATGCGTGCGGAAGTCCTCAGATGCGGGAGACAGGCCGAACTGGGGTCGATCGGACTGTCGGCGCATCGGGGCTCCTCGCGGGTCGGCAACACGAAAACACGACCGCGAGCAGCGCGCACCCGCGGTCACCGGCACGGTAGCGCTGGACCGGGCGCGGTGTACAGCGAGTTTTCGGTGCCTGTCGGTTTCCTGTCGATCACTGGCTGACACCCCCGCGGCGGTGTTCGGTGCCTTACCGTGGGCCGGGTCAGTTGAATTTTCACCTATCGGGGAGCTGTCTCCATGTTGACTCGAGTCAAGGACGTCGCGCTGCTGCTCGGCCGGATCGGCGTCGCGGTGGTGTTCTTCGCCCACGGCCTGCAGAAATGGAACAGCGGTGTCGGAGCGACCGCCGACATGTTCAGCCAGATCGGCATCCCGCTGCCGAGCGTCTCCGCGTTCCTCGTGATCGTGCTCGAACTGCTCGGGTCGATCGCCTTCGTCGTGGGCTTCCTGCTGCCGGTGGTCGCCATCGGCTACGCGATCGACATGGCCGGCGCGCTGATCTCGGTGCACGCGGCACACGGCCTGACCGGCGAGGGCGGCTACGAGCTGGTGCTGGTGCTCGGCCTCACCGCGCTGGCGCTGGGCTTCAACGGCGGTCGGCTGTCCCTGGACCACGTGCTGTTCCGGCGTCGCCGCCAGGGTGCGGCCGAGCTGCAGAACGCCTGAGCGTCGCGGTGAGCGCTGACCCCGCGGTCAGCGCTCACGCGGTCAGGCAGTCAGGTCGGCGGTGGTGCGTTCGGCCTCGCGACGGGCGGACAGCTTCGCCGGGTCGGCGTTCGTCACCTGGACCAGGTGCGCGCTGGCGGCGAGCGGGACGAGCAGGCCGTCCAGCACCCCCTCCGGCACCGTCCAGTCCATCGTGGACAAAACTCGATCCGCCGCGGTCAGGCCGAGTTTCGCCGCGCGCGCAGTGGCTTCCGCCCACACTTCGTCCACAGTGGAGGAACCGAGGGCCGGGGTGTCGCCGGGGGTCGGCTGCATCGGGACGAACTGGTCGCCGGACATCCGGGCCTCGGCGAGGTAGTCGAGCGCTCCGCCGGACGGCGGCGTGGACAGGCCGCGGCCCATCGGGTCGAGCGACACCACGGCGACCGCCGGGGCGTCGATCTCCTCGTCCGGGCTGGTGAACACCACTCGCGCGCCGTCCGGCTCCGCGACCACGCGGGCTCCGCACCACCACGCGCCGAGCAGCACGCCCGCGGTCTGCCAATGCGCGGGCAGCCGCACCGCGACGGCGTCGCCCGGCTCGACGTCGAACTCGTCGACCAGCCAGTTCGCCGTTTTCGCGGCCCAGTTCTGCATTGTCGCCACGGACAGCTCGACACGGCTGCCGAGCCGGTCGTCGTAGTGCGTGATCAGCGGTTTCGCCGGCGAGGCCAGAAGCGGACGCAGCAGCTGCTCGGTGAGGCTCATGCTCCCCAGGCTAGTCGCGGCGTCAGTCGACGCAGGGCACGCCCGGGATTCCGGAGTCCAAGCCCTGCACCGCCGCCCCGGCCGCCGCGCCGCCGCCCCCGGAGCTAGTGCGCCCGGCCAGTCCCGCGACGAATTTCTGCACTGTCGCCGGGTCGACCTCGACGATGCTCTGCCCGTCCTCGCTGCGGCCGTTCGTGGTGATCACCGGGATCGTGGCGAAGGTCAGGTCGCCGGACGCGATGCCCTTGATCTGCTGGGCGAATTCGAGCACGTCGAGGTTGTCGTCGAGCACTATCGACCGGTGCACCGCGTCGATCAGGCTGTTGAGCATGGCCGGGTTCGTCAGCGTGCCCGCCGAGAGCACCTTGTGCACCGCGGAGGACAGGAACGCCTGCTGGCGCTTGATCCGGTCGAGGTCGCCGTTCGGCAGGTTCTTGCGCTGGCGCACGAAGGACAGCGCCTCGCCGCCGGTCACGGTCTGCACGCCGCGGCGGAAGTTCGCGCCGGAGTCCTTGTCCGACGTGGCGTGGTTGAGGCACACCGGCACGCCGCCGACGGCCTCGGTGAGCAGATAGAACCCGAGCAGGTTGACCTCGGCGTAGTGGTCGATGCGGACCTGGGTGAGGTCCTGCACGGTCTGGACCAATGCCCGGCGCCCGGCCCCGTCGGAATCGCGGGCGATCTTCGCCTGGTCGTGCTCGCCCCGCGCGCGTTCCTCTTCGGCGGCGTGCGCCTTGGCGACGCCGTACGCGGAGTTGATCTTCGCCTTGCCGCGGCCGGGAATGTCGACCCAGGTGTCGCGTGGGATCGACATCGCGGACGCTTTGCCGCCGTTCTTCGGGATCCGCACCAGGATGATGGTGTCGGTGTTGATCCCGGACGTGCTTTCGGTGCGCAGCGATTTCAGCATGCTCAACGGCAGCGGATTGCCCTGCTGGTCGGTGCGCGCGTCGCTGCCGACGAGCAGGATGTCGGTGCCGCCGTCGTCGGCGGGCGGGGCCGGGGGTTCGCCCGCGCGCGGCGTGAGGACGTCGGTGGTGGCGACGTTGTCCTGCAGTTTGTCCTTGGTGACGTACGCGTAGCCGGTCGCGCCCAGCGCGACCAGGGAGACCAGTCCGATCGCGACGCGGCGGGTGATTCGGGTGGCCCGGCCGGTGCGGCGGCGCGGTTCCTCCGCCGAGGCCGGGTTCGACGGCTGCGGGAGGTCGAGGCGCGGGTGCGGCGAGGGTTTCCACTCGGAAGTGGCTTCGTCCTCGGCTGCGGCACCCTCGGTAACCGGTTCGGCTTCGTCGGTGGCTGAACTTTCGGAAACCGGCTCGGCCGTCTCCGCGGCTGGCTCAGCGGCAGCGTGTTTCGGCTCCGTTGTTCCGTCGGATCGACGGCCCGAGGTGTCGGAGGCGTCGGAAACCGCCGGACTGTCGGCGGAATCCGCCGTCCGGTCCGGTTTGTCCTGGTTTTCGCTCACCCCGGCTACCTCCCCGCTCACCAGCGTACGGCCTGCGGTGCGCCGCCACGCTGGGTGCTCGACTCTAGTTGATGCAGGGGACATCGCCCGCCGTGATCAGCGGTGCGGGTGAGGTCGAAGGTGCGGACGAAGGCGGTGCCGCGGGCGGTGTCGCAGGCGGAGCCGAGGACGTCGTGGCCGACGCCGCGGCGGTGTCCCGCGCGTCCTTGCCGAGGATCACCCGGACGTGCCCAGCGGCGACGTCGGCGTCCGGTTCGGCCTGTGCGGTGCCGCCGAGGGCTTGCCGGACCAGATCGGCGGCAGTCTCGTCCGACGGGTGGTAGCGCAGCACGGTCGTCGCGCGGGTGGACAGCTTCGTGCTCGTGCCGAGCTGGAAACCCTTGCTCTGCAACAAACCTCGCAGCTGGTCGGCGGCACCTGAACCGGAGCCGTCGAACAGTTCGACGGTGACCTGCCCGGCACCGGCGAGCGGTGCGTCGCTGGGGGCCGGCTCGCTGCCGTCGGAGATCAGCCGGTTGATCTCGGCGCGGACCTTCGCCTGGTCGACGCGCAGCACGTCCGCGCCGCCCATGACCGCGTTGCCCTCGGTGGGGATGGTGTGGAATTCGACGTTTCCGCCGGTCAGCCCGCGCATCTGCTCGACGAACTCGGACAGGTCCCAGCCCGCCGACAGCACCACGGACTTCTTCACCGCTTCGATGAGCTGCGCGACCCGCACCGGGTTGGCCAGCACCTCGGACGAGAGCACTTTGTTCGCCAGCCCGGACAGGAACGCCTGCTGGCGGGCGATCCGGTCGAGGTCGCCGTTCTGCAGGCCGTAGCGCTGCCGGACGAACGCGAGCGCCTGCACGCCCTCGATGGTCTGCTTCCCGGCGGGCAGGTCGACGCCCGACTTCTTTTCCTTCACCGCGTTCTTGAGGCACACCTGGACGCCGCCGATGGCCTTCGTGACCTCGTAGAAGCTGGCCAGGTTCACCTCGGCGTAGCGGTCGATCATGCCCGGTTTGCCGATGAACTTCTCGAGCGTCGCGACCAGGTTCTTGCGGCCGGCGAGCTTGGCCTGCTCGTCGACGTTCTTGAGGTCGGTGTTGCCCTTGGCCTGCAGGGTCTTCGCGGTGTCGTTGTAGGCGTAGACGTACGCGCTGTTCAGCTTGTGCTTGCCGAAGCCGCCGGTGATTTCGACGTAGGAGTCGCGGGGGAAGGAGATGGCGATCGCGTGCTCCCCGTTCTGCGGGATGTGCACGAGAATCATCGTGTCGGTCTGCTTTTCGCCGTCGGACTCGCCGGCGTGCAGCATGTCGAGCACCTCGCGGGGCAGCGGGTTGCCCTGCGCGTCGGTGCGGCTGTCCTGACCGACCAGGAGGATGTCGATCGCGCCGTCGAGCGGTTTCGCGTGCGGCTGCTGTTCTCCGAAGATCGCCGTGGTGGAGAAACCGGACTGCGGGTCGCCGATGAACTGCCAGCCGTACCAGGTCAGCGCCAGCACGACCACGGACACGACGGACAGCAGGATCTTCCCGCTCCGCCGCAGCACGACGACCGCGCCGCGACCGCGGTGCACCGGCAGCGGCGTAGCCGGCCCTTCGGCCACTGTTCCTCCCCAGGATGCCCCGCGCGTTTCGCGCTTTGCCGAACTCTACCGACTCTCAAGTAAGCCACCCGTAGGCTGGTGGCGAGAGTGCCCGGTCGGGCGGAAGGGTGGATAAGCATGCGGGTCCTGGTCACGGGCGGTGCCGGGTTCATCGGTTCGCACTACGTGCGGCAGGTGTTGTCGGGGGCGTATCCGACCCTGGCCGACGCCGAGGTCGTGGTGCTCGACAAGCTCACCTACGCGGGCAACGAGGCCAACCTCGCCCCGGTCGCCGACAGCCCGCGGTTGCGCTTCGTGCGCGGCGACATCTGTGACACCGCGCAGGTCGCTGAATTGATGCACGGCGTCGACCTGGTCGTCCACTTCGCCGCGGAGTCCCATGTGGACCGCTCGATCCTCGGGTCGGCGGACTTCGTGCTGACCAACGTGCTGGGCACGCAGACGTTGCTGCAGGCGGCGCTGGAGGCGCGGGTCGGGAAGTTCGTGCACGTCTCGACGGACGAGGTGTACGGGTCCATCCAGGACGGTTCGTGGTCGGAAGACCACGTACTGGAGCCGAATTCGCCGTATTCCGCGTCGAAGGCCTCGTCGGATCTGATCGCCCGCTCGTACTTCCGCACGCACGGCTTGCCGGTGTGCGTCACGCGGTGCTCGAACAATTACGGCCCGTACCAGTTCCCGGAAAAGGTCATCCCGCTGTTCGCGACGAACCTGCTGGACGGCAAGAAGGTCCCGCTGTACGGCGACGGCCTGAACGTCCGCGACTGGCTGCACGTGGACGACCACTGCCAGGGCATCCAGCTGGTCGCAGACGGCGGCCGTCCCGGCGAGATCTACAACATCGGCGGCGGCACCGAACTGACCAACCGGGAACTGACCGAACGCCTGCTCGCCGCGGTCGGCGTCGGCTGGGAAATGGTCGAACCGGTAGCCGACCGCAAGGGCCACGACCGGCGGTACTCGGTCGACATCGCGAAGATCAGCGGCGAACTCGGTTACGCTCCGCGGGTGTCGTTCGAGGACGGTCTGGCGGAGACCGTGCGCTGGTATGCCGACAACCGCGCATGGTGGGAACCGCTGAAGGCCCGCGCCGCGCTCGGCACGTCCTGAAAAACTCTTTCGCAGTAGGAGGTACGCCGGTGCGGCTGGCAGTGCTCGTGCCCGGCGGTTCCGGTCAGCTAGGCCGGGACCTGGTGAATACCGCGGGCCCGGAAACGGAGGTGCTGGCACCTTCGTCGGCGGACCTGGATGTCACGGCGACGGGCCAGGTGATCAGCGCGGTCGGCGAACTGGCCGAGCGAGCGCGCGCGGCCGGGGCGACGCCAGTGGTGATCAACGCCGCGGCTTACACGGCGGTCGACGCCGCGGAGACCGACGAGGCCCGCGCGTTCGCGGTGAACGTCGACGGCCCGAGGGTCCTGGCAGCGGCTTGCACTTCCCGGCGAGTGCCGTTGATTCACCTCTCTTCGGATTACGTTTTTCCCGGAGACGGGGACCGCCCGTACGAGGTGGATGACGCACTAGGCCCGAAGAACGCTTATGGCCGGACCAAAGCCGCGGGGGAGGATGCGGTCCTAGGCTCCGGAGCGTCGGCCTGGGTAGTGCGAACCAGCTGGATTTACGGAAAAACCGGAACCAACTTCGTAGAAACCATCCGACGCCTGGAATCGGAACGAGACGAACTGTCCGTAGTAGACGATCAAATCGGCGCACCCACCTGGTCAGCCGACCTGGCCCAAGGCCTGTGGGAGCTAGCTGAAGCGATTGCCGACGGCCGACCCCCCGCCGGAAAAATCCTGCACTGCACCGGCGGCGGAAAAACCTCCTGGT
Organism: Amycolatopsis sp. NPDC104775; assembly: GCF_055583325.1. Classification (NCBI taxonomy): domain Bacteria; kingdom Bacillati; phylum Actinomycetota; class Actinomycetes; order Pseudonocardiales; family Pseudonocardiaceae; genus Amycolatopsis; species Amycolatopsis sp. NPDC104775. The sequence goes on along the minus strand of NZ_JBVJOE010000001.1, from coordinate 1,786,131 downwards.
ACGGCTTCGCCAAAGCCATCTTCGAAGAAATCGGCGCAGACCCCACCCGAGTCAAACCCTGCACCACCGACGAATTCCCCCGCCCAGCAGCCCGCCCCGCCTACTCCCTACTCTCCAACGCCTCCTGGCGAGACGCAGGACTAACTCCGCTGAGGGATTGGCGCGCGGCTTTAAACTCGTACCTCCAGGCCTAACCAGAGAAAGCCCCACCCCTCCCCCGCACCCCGATACGAAGCCAAAACGCAGTCTGGGTCGTCTTGTCAAGGTACTCTTTCCCGCCTTGACAAGACGACCCAGACTGTAGTCACAATGACAGCTTCGGGGTGCCTTTCTCCTGTGCTTCTTTTCCCCGGCTTCGCCGGGGTCTGGCTTTTAGGTGGCCCCACCCCGATTATTTGATTGTCACTACGGTCTGAGGTGCTTGTCAAGGCGGGAAAGAGTACCTTGACAAGCACCTCAGACCGCGTGCTCGGCGGGGATCGGGGTTGCGGGGAGGGGTCTGGGTGGTTGCGCGGGTTATGTTTTTACGCGCGGGTTTTTCTTTACGCTTCGGTCGCTTCGGTCGCTTGGCGGTAAGCGTCCAGTGTGCGTAATGCGGTGTTGTGCCAGGTGAAGCTTGCTGCGTGGGTTCTGCGGGCGGTGGAGGTGGCTAGGCCGTGGGGGTCGGTTACGGCTTGGCGCAGGGCTTCTGCCAGGCCGTCTACGTCGTCGTAGGGGACTAGGGTGGCGCAGTCTCCGGCGACTTCGCGGAGGGCGGGGATGTCGGTGCAGACGACGGGGATGTCCGAGGCCATTGCTTCCAGGACTGGGAGTCCGAAGCCTTCGTCGCGGGAGGGGAGGACTAGGGCGGCGGCACCGGCGACGACGGTTCGCAGGTCCACATCGGACAGATAGCCGGTCTGTCCGGACCTTGGCAGGCGCGGGAATGGGCCGGGGCCAGCGAAGACCAATGGCGGTAGGTCCGGTGCGGCGGCGTGGGCGGCGGCTAGCCAGTCCAAACCCTTGCGCGGTCCGGCGGCACCGGCGAACAGCAGGTACTTTTCCGGCAACCGCAACTTCGCCCGTACTCCGTCGTCCGGCGGTCGGGCCGTAAACCAAGCCGGATTCACTCCTAGCGGAGTGGCGATGATCTTGTCCCGATTCACATCCAGCTTTTCCGCAACCGAATCCGCGACGGCCTCGGTGGGCGTACAGATGACGTTCGCCCGATGTGCGCCTCGCCGGACCAGCTCCGGCAGGGTTCGGTCCGAGTGGGCCAGTTCCTGTGGGGCGTCGATAAAGGCCAGATCGTGAATGGTCAAAACCGCAGCGGCTCGAAGACGGCCAGGCAACACGAAGTTCGTCCCGTGCACCACGTCTGTTGGCCCAGCGAACAGCTCCACCGGTGGCAGCTGGCTGCGCAGCCAGGTCGCCCGCAACAGGCGGGCGGAAACCGGCATTCCGCGTGCCTGCACCCCATGCGGCAACACATGCCGTAGCTTTCGCCAGCCCCGCAAGGTGAACGCGACAGCGCGAAGGTCCACTTCGGACATCGAGGCCAGCTCTTCGCTCAGTGCCGCCGTGTACCGGCCAATGCCGGTCCGGGAACCGAGCAGGGGAGTGCCGTCCAGCAGGACGCGCAGGGGACGATCAGCCACGGCGCAACCGCTCCCGCGCCACTTTCGTGACCCGTCCCGCTGCTCGCCTCGCCAGTTCGCCCGGGCCGCCAGCGGCGAGATATTCGCGCACCAGAGCCAAATCCCGGCGCACCATCGCCGCGCCGCGCACCGGGTCGCTGACCGTCAGATCCGCGCTGCCGGGCAATCGGTCCGCGGCCGGACGTGGGTTGCGGCAGAATTCCACCAGCGGTTTCAGTGCCTCCGGCCACGCGTATCGCTGCGCGACCACCCGGATTCGTTCGACGCACGCGTCGGCGAATTCCCGGTCGTACAAGGACTTTTCCAACGCATCCGCCAGCGCGCCAGCGTCTTCGGCGGGGACCACGACGCCGAGGTCTTCCGCGCGGATGAGGTCGGCGAACGCGTCACCGTCCGTTGTCACGATTGGCAGACCGGCCCACAGGTAATCGAGAACCCGGGTGCGGAAAGCGAAAGTCGTTTCGACGTGTTCGTAATGCGTGGTTACGCCGCAGTCCGCGTCGAGAAGCCAGTTCTGCCGGTCCGAGTACGGGACCCACTGCTCGTTGAAGAAGACGTGCTTGTCGGTGAGGCCCAGCGAATCCGCGAGCCGCACCGTCTTGGCGCCGATGTCCATCTCGGCGACCTCGGGGTTCGGGTGCTTCATGCCGAGGAACACGAGACGGGCGTCGTCGCGGCGGTGGCGGAGCAGGTCGAACGCGCGGATCAGGGTCAGCGGGTCGAACCAGCTGTAGACGCCGCCCGCCCACAGGACCACGCGGTCGGATTCGCCGATGCCCAGCGCGGAGCGCAGGCCGGGGCCGGTGCGCGTCGGGGCTTGCGGGGAGAGGCCGAACGGGACGACGGCGAGCAGCGACTGAGTGGTCGGGTCGGCGTCGTAGAGCCGAGGGGACAACCGGCCGAGTGCGGCGAGGTGGCCCAGCCAGAAATGGCGCTGGCGTTCCGAGGCGCAGAGGAAGAAGTCGGCTCGTTCGAGCTGGGCGTCCAGGACGCGGGTGACGCCGGCGAGGTCGAGCGCGCGCTGGTCGTCGGGGGCGTCCTTGCCCTGTTCCAGCAGCTCCAGGTGCATCGGGTCGTAGACGTCAGCGACCACGATCTTGTGCTCGTGCTGCTTCTTCAACGAAGGCGCGAGCTCCAGCACATGCCCTTGCAGGATCACGACGTCCGCCCAGTCGATCGGGCCGTCGAGGTCGCGGTGCTTGCCCGAGCTGACCTGGAAGGCCGCGGGCGGAGGGGAGACCAGCGGGTTGGTGGTGATGAGGTGCACGTCGTGCTCGGCGGACAGCGTCGAGGCGATGTTCCACGCCCGGATCGCCGGCCCCGCCATCCGCTCGGTGATCGAATCGCCGGTCAGCACGAGGATCTTGCGGCGCTGGCCGAAGACGTCCTTGATACCGAAGGCTTCGACGAGGATTTCGTGCGCGCGCAGATAGTCCGGCAGCGGGTACGCGGGCTCAAGTGCCTTGCGCAGCAAGGGAAGCAGGTCGGCGTCGGTGCGCACGCGCGCGGCTTGCTCGACCGCGCGGGACTCCGCCAGCGAAGGCATCATCTCGACAAACCGGTCCACCGCCAGCACTCCGGCGAGCGTGGTGCGCGGGACCGAGACGTCCGAAGTGTCGACCGGGCCGACACCCTTTTCCAAATTGAGCTGCTCTGGGTCGATACCACCGCGCGCGGTCGCTCGGCGGACGGCCAGGGCGAGTGCCGCGGGGAGGGCGCGGGCCAGGGATTCGTCGGAGAGGTTCTTGTACAGCGCGGCCAGTGCGTTGCGTTCCAGCAGGAATGTCTCGCGGCCGGTGTCCGGCGCGTCGACGGCGGCCATGGTGCCGTGGTGGCGGTGGTAGGTGAGCGATTCCGGCACGTAGCGGACGCGCCAGCCGCGCAGGTTGAGCCGCCAGCCGAGGTCGACGTCCTCGTAGAACATGAAGAAGCGCTCGTCGAAGCCGCCGAGTTCGGCGAATACCGAGGCGCGGACGAACATCGCCGAGCCGGTGCCGAAGAGGACGTCCTTGGCGACGTCGTGCTCGGCTTCGGGCACCTCCGCGAGCGGGCTGCCGGCGTGGCGCTTGTAGCCCATGCCGAACCAGGTCAGACCCGCGTCCACGAAGTCGGTGCCGGTGCCGTCCCAGTCGAGGACCTTGCTCGCCACCGCGGCGACGGTCGGCTGCGCGCGCAGTTCGGCGACAGCCGCGGAGACCCACGCCGGAGCAGGGCGCGCGTCGTTGTTGAGGAAGCCGAGGACGGTTCCGTTCGCGTGCTGCGCGCCGAGGTTGCAGCCGCCCGCGAAACCGGTGTTGACCGGCGATTCGATGAGCTGAACTTCCGGCACCGCGGCGCGGATGCGGGCCACGTCGTCGCCGCCGGACGCGTTGTCGACGCAGATCAGCTCGACATTTGCGTAGTCCAGGTCGGTTCGCAGCGCCCGCAGGCAGGTGATGGTGTCGTCGGCGCCGCGGTAGTTCACCACGATCACCGAGACGAGCGGTTGCGGGTCCCCCACTGCCAAGACGAGCTCCTCCGTCGAATTTCCGCCCAGCTTAAAGGCCAGCCCAGGCATCCCAGATCGCGCCTCGGCCCAGCGCCGAGATCCGGCTCACGCGACCGCGTTCCCGCAGCGTGCGGGGGAGCCGGAGAACAACCTCCGCCAGCACCCGCGACCGCTGCGCCGGATCGAAGTTCGCCGCGTCCGGACGGTGCCGGCGCAGCGGAAGCAAAGCGGTGATCGCGGCGAAGCGGGCCAGCTCGCGAAGGGCGACTTTCGCAGGTGCGCAGCGCACCAGCATGAGCAGGCGGTTGCGCTCGTTCCAGCGGTGAAATCGCGGTGAACCAGGCTTCGTGCTGGCACCGTGCAGATGCTGAACGCGTGCCTTCGGCGCGGCGACGACGTGCCATCCGGCCAGCCGCAGCCGCCACGCGGTGTCGGTGTCCTCGTAGTAACAGAAGAAGCTCGCCGGGACCCCGCCGACCGCGCGCACAGCGTCAGTGCGCAGCAGCGCGGCACCGCCGCAGAAGCCGAAGACCTCGTCGCTGGGTTCGGTGAGATCGGCCCCGTGGCCGTCGGCGGTGAGCCGGACGCCGGTGGACTGCGTGCTTCCGTCGGGCCGTTCGAGCCGGGACGTGACGGCGGCGGCGAGCGGCTGGCTGTCGAGGGTGTCTTCGAGGTTGGCGAGCCAGTCCGGTTCGGGCGCGGCGTCGTCGTTGAGCCAGGCGACGCGCGGGGTGTCGATCCGGTCGAGCGCGTGGGCCATCGCACCGGCGTAACCGGTGTTGCGGCGCAGCCGGAGGACCTCCGGACGGCTCGGGTGCCCGGCCAGAATCGTTGCGCTGCCGTCGGTTGAGGCGTTGTCCACCACGAGTGTCCGATGTGGACGGTCCTGGGCGGCGAGCGCGTCGAGGCACGCGGTGAGGTGGTCGGCCCCCCGCCAGGTCACCACGACGACGGTGGTGCCGGATTCCCCGCTGGTCACCTGGGAGAGAATAGCGGCGTGCCCGAACTGGTCGTGATCGCCGAGCAGCTGCTCGCCCCCGTTCCGGGTGGCACCGGCCGGTACACCGCCGAACTGCTGCCCGCGCTCGCCCGCACCGCGCCGCCCGGCTGGACCGTGTCCAGCGTGGTCGCGCGGCACGCGGACGTCTCCGCGGCCCGGATCGAAGGCGTCGAAGGCCCGCGGGTGCTGCCGCTGCCGCCGCGAGCGCTGGTCGCGCTGTGGCAGCTGGGTCTGCGCTGGTGGCCGGGCGGTGACGCAGTGCACGCGCCGACCCCGTTCGCGCCGCCCCGTGCCCCGGCTGGCCGAACGCTCACCGTCACCGTGCATGACACGGTGCCGTGGACGCATCCGGAGACCCTGACCGCGCGCGGCGTCAGCTGGCACCGGTCGATGATCGCTCGGGCCGCGCGGCGGTCGTCCGGGCTGATCGTGCCGACCCGAGCGGTCGCCGACGAGCTGGCGGTGCTGCTGGAACTGGACGTTCCGGTGCGGGTCGTGCCCCACGGCGTGACCGTGCCGGAGGGAGCCGCTCGGCTTGATCTGCCGTCGCGGTACGTGCTGGCGGTCGGCACGATCGAACCGCGCAAGGGCATGGACGTGCTGGTCGACGCGGTGGCGCAGCTCGACGGTGCCGAAGAGGTCGGTGACGTCGGCCTGGTGCTCGCCGGCCAGCCCGGCTGGGGCGGAATCGACCCGGTGCGGCTCGCGGCCGACCGCGGCCTGAAATCGGTGCGGGTGCTGGGAAAGGTGACCGACGCGGAACTGGCGACAGCGATGCGCGGCGCGAGCGTACTGGCGATGCCGAGCCTCGCCGAGGGCTTCGGGCTGCCGCTGCTGGAAGCGATGGCGATCGGGGTGCCGGTGGTGCACACCGACGTCCCAGCCCTGGTCGAGGTGGCTGGCGGGGCGGGAGTGGTGGTGCCGCGCGGGGACGTGGACGCGCTGGCCCGGGCGCTGAAAGAGGTGCTGCTGTCGCCGGACAAGGCGGCGGAGCTGTCGAAGCTGGGGCGCGAGCGGGCGCGGACGTTCACCTGGCGGGCCGCGGCGGAGGCAGTGTGGGCGGCGCATCGGCGGCCGGGCTGAGGGTGAGGCGCGTGGCCGCGCGTTGGCTGCTGAGCTGGCAGTCGACGCCGCAGTGGAGGGGGTCGGTCGGTGTCGGGGGTAGGGGCTTGAACGGCTTGGCGGTCGCATAGGCGGGAGCGCGCACGCAGGGCTGGTGACCCGGGGGTATCGGCAGCCGGGTGCCGACGGAGTTCAGGCCGCGAGGCGTGACACGAATGGGTGAACCCAGACGGGTGAGCGCAGGTGGGCGAGGGTGGCGGCGCCCGGAGGCGGCGGGAGTTTGCCGGTTCCTGACCTGTGCGGTGGGTGATCGCCGTACGCTGCACTCGTGACCGGTGATCCCCGTGTGCTGATCGACGCGACCGCGGTGCCCGCGGATCGGGGTGGGGTCGGTCGTTACGTGGATTCGCTCGTCGGTGCGCTCGATCAGGACGGGGCCCGGCTGACGGTGGTCTGCCAGCCGCGTGACCTGCCGCTTTACGGGCAGCTCGCGCCTCGGTCCCGGGTCGTCGCGGCATCGCCCGCGACCTCGACGCGCACGGCTCGGCTGACGTGGGAACAAGCCACTCTGCCGCGGCTCGTGCGCCGGCTCGCTGCCGACGTCGTGCATTCGCCGCACTACACGATGCCGCTCGCCAGCGGGGCCGCCTCGGTGGTCACGCTGCACGACGCGACGTTCTTCACCGACGCGGTCCTGCACTCGTCGGTCAAGGCCCGGTTCTTCCGCGCGTGGACCGCCACCGCGCTTCGCCGGGCGACACTCTGCGTAGTTCCCAGTCACGCGACAGCGGTAGAACTGGCTCGGGTGAGCCCGGTGCGGCGGGCGGAGCTGGAGATCATCCATCACGGCGTCGACAGTGAGCGGTTCCATCCGCCGTCCCCGGAGGAGGTCGCGGCGGCGCGGAAGGCGATCGGGCTCGGCGCGACGCCGTATATCGCGTTCCTCGGCGCGCTCGAACCGCGGAAAAACGTGCCCGCGCTGATCCGCGGTTACGCCCGTGCGGTCGCCGGGCAGCGGGACGCCCCGGCGCTCGTGCTCGCCGGTCAGCCCGGCTGGGACACCCAGGTGGAGCGGGCGCTGGACGCGGTGCCGCACCGGCTACGCGTGATTCGCGCGGGGTATCTCCCGTTCGGCACGCTCGCCGGATTCCTTGGCGGCGCGGAACTCGTGGCCTATCCGAGCCTCGGTGAAGGCTTCGGGCTGCCGGTGCTCGAAGCGATGGCCTGCGGTGCCGCGGTACTGACCACGCGCCGGCTTTCGCTGCCGGAAGTCGGCGGCGACGCGGTGGCGTACTGCGGGGTCGGCGCGGGCGATGTCGCCGCGGCGTTGACGGAACTGCTGGCCGATCCGTCGCGTCGCTCAGTGCTGGCTTCCGCGGCGCAGCGGCGCGCCAAGGAATTTTCGTGGGCGACAACGGCGGATCGGCACCGCGAGGCTTACGGAAAAGCCTGGCATCAGCATTTGCGCAATCGTTAGCGGAGACCGTAAAGGGATTCCGCGTTGGCGTGCGCGATCTTTTCCCGGTCTTCCTCGCGAGGCAATTTCTCCAGGAATTCCGTGATGGCCGCGGCTTGCAGCCGGTGGAACGGATAATCGCCGGAGAGCAGGATGCGGTCGGCGGTCGTGTATTCGAGAGCGTTGCGCAGCATTCGAGGGACGAGCATTCCGCTGGTCGCCAGGTGAATGTTCGTGCGGAAATACTCGGAGACGCGCCGTTCGAGATGCGTGGCCGTATGCGACAGGCTGTCGATGCGGTCGAGCGCGAACAGGACCACCTCGCCCCAATGCCCGAGGACGACCTGCAGATCCGGATGCCGGTCGAAGGTTCCGCGCAGGATCAGCCGGAGCACGGCGAGCCCGGCCTCGTAATGCCAGCCGAGGCCGTAGGTGGCGAGCCCGAGGTCGAGCTCCGGGCTGAATCCGCTGTAGGAAGCCTGGCGAACGGGCTCCACCGGGATCTGCGGGTGCACGAACACCGGCCGTCCGAGTGCGGCCGCCGCGCCGAGCAGTTCGTCGTACGCGGGATCGTCGAGGGGACGGTCGCCGCTGCGGCCGTACGACATGACCCCTACGTGCGCCGGATCCTTCGCCGTCCGTTGGAGTTCGGCGAGTGCCGCGTCCGGATCGGACATCGGCAGCGTCGTCATGGCCCGAAAGCGATCGGGGTGCTTAGCGACGCCTTCGCTGACGAGATCGTTCGCCTCGCGGCTCAGCTCGATGCCTTGCGGGGCCGGGCATCCGTGCGTTCCCGGCGGCGCGATCGAGAGGACCTGGACGTCGATGCCCGCCTCGTCCATCCACGCGACGCGCTGGTCGCCGATGTCGAGCAGCCGCTCGGTGAGGTCGCCCCGGTCGTTCAGCGCGATGCTCGGGTCGCCGGATTCGGTGCGCAGCATCCGGTCGATGCCGGGAGTGGTCCAGTGTTCCTCGATGGCGACGGTTTTCATCGGCCCCCTCTTTCCCGGCTGGTGGTTTCGAAGCTACCAGTTTTCTGTTACCCCACCTCGACTCTCGCGCGTACGTGATGGGCGAGAGCGACCGCGACTCCGCTCGCGACGAAAAACGCGGTGACCGCCGGATTCATGGATTTAGACAAACTCGGCGCGCTTTCCGGACTTAACGCCCAAAGCGCGAGCACTCCGAGATAAACCGCGGCGAGTCCGGCGGACCACCAGCGCAGGGCGTGCGGCTGGGATGTGCGCAGGCTGGAAAGGACCAGCGCGATCAGCGGGAGGCCGGAAAGCAACGCGAACTGCCCGAGGACGAGCGCGGGAACGGACCAGGCGGTGATCAGGACGGGCAGCGAGGCACGAGACGCGGACATGACGATTCTCCTTCGCGGGTTTGGATTCGCGGTTCAGCGGTGGCAGTGGGCTTCGGCGGCGGTCTTGAGATCGGCGAGCCAGAGATCCAGTCCCGGGGCCAGGTACTTGATCGCGGTGGCCGGATCGGCCTCGATCTGCTGCCCGGTCCAGCTTTCTTCGGTGCGGACGACGACCCCGCCGCGCACCGGGACGAAGGTCCAGACGTGCGTGCCCTTGTCGATCCGCAGGCCCTGGCCGATCGCCGGGCCGGACCACCGGACGCACTGGCCGGGCTTGACCTGGTGCACGGTCGACGTGATGACCAGCGTGGTGGCCGGGGTCGAGGGCGTGGCCGGGGCGGGCGTCGTCCAGCGGAACTGCGAACCCGGGTGCAGCCGGCCGTGGTCGAGACGCTTCACGCTGATGACCGGCTTCTGCCAGGAAGGCCAGCTTTCGACGTCGGTGTGCAGCCGCCACACGGTGCTCAGCGGGGCCTTGATGAAGGTCTCCGCGCGGTGGTGGATCTGGGCCGCCGGATCGATGCCTTTGCCTTGGCAGGTCACCGAACCGGAAGCCGGGTGCGCGGAGGCGGCTTGGGCGGGCGCGGCGGCCCCCAGCAGTCCGGCGGCAAGCGGGAGGGCGAGGAGAGCGGCCCGCAGGCTGCGGCGGCCAGGCGTGGTGTTCGACATCAGTAATACTCCCTAGTGTTAGTTAATAGTATTAACTCTGGTTAATACCGTACAAGGCCGCTGCCGTGAACGTCAATAGCGGGAGTGAAGGGGCTTAACTACACTGGGCGGAGAGGAACGAAGGGGAACGGCCGATGACCGAAAAGGCACCGCGGGAGCGCTACCGCGAGCAGGTGCGCGAGGAGATCAAGCAGCACGCCCGGCAGCAGATCGCCGAGGCGGGGCTGCCAGCGTTGTCGCTCACCGCGATCGCCAAGCAGATGAGCATGACCGTGCCCGCGTTGTACCGGTACTACCGCGGCCGGGACGAACTGATCACCGCGTTGATCCGGGACGCGTTCCGGAGCCTCGCCGACACCGTCCGGGCCGCGGCGGATTCCGGGACGGACCTGCTGGGCCTGGCGCACGTCATCCGGGACTGGGCCAAGGCCGATCCGCAGCGGTACTTCCTGATCTACGGCACGCCGGTGCCCGGCTATCACGCGCCGCCGGACACGACGGCGATCTCCAACGAGGTGATGGAAGTCCTGATCGAGGCGAGCGCGGGCGGCGGAGAGCCGGAGCCCCAGACGGCGTTCCACAAGCATCTGGAAACCCATCGCGAGTGGGTGGCGGACGACGCCGTCGAGACCGGCGCGGCGCGGCGGGCGCTGTCCTTCTGGACCCGGCTGCACGGGGTGCTCTCGCTCGAACTGGCTGGCCACTTCACCGGCATGAAGTTCGATCCGGGCCTGCTGATCGACGACGAACTGGCCGGATTGAACGCGTGAACGAGAGTCACCTTGGGTGACCGGGTCGGTGGGCTGACGTAGCCGTCCGTGAGCAGTGGACAATGGCGCGGTGACTGAGCAGCGCACGTATGGTGACCGCGTCGGCGTCGTGACCGTGACCTACTTCCCCGGCGAAACGCTCGAGAAGTTCCTCGACACGCTCGACAAGGCGACTGACCGCGACGTACATGTCGTCGTCGCCGACAACGCGTCCACCGACGGCGCTCCGGAGAAGGCCGCCGAACGCGAGAACGTCACGCTCGTCAGCATCGGCGAGAACGTCGGCTACGGGACGGCCGCCAACCGCGGTGTCGCGGCGCTCGACGACAGCTACGGCTGGGTCGTCGTGGTCAACCCGGACCTCGAATGGGAGCCGGGTTCGCTCGACGCGCTGCTCGAAGTCGCGCAGCGCTGGCCGCGCGGGGCCGCGTTCGGGCCGCTGATCCACGACCTCGACGGGACCGTCTACCCGTCCGCGCGGCTGCTGCCGTCGTTCGGGCGCGGGATCGGGCACGCCGTGTTCGGCAAGATCTGGCCGGGCAACCCGTGGACCCGCGAATACCGCCAGGAGAACGCCGCGCCGACCGAGCGCACGTCCGGCTGGCTGTCCGGCTCCTGCCAGCTTTTCCGGCGCGAGGCGTTCGACTCCGTCGGCGGCTTCGACACCCGCTACTTCATGTACTTCGAGGACGTCGACCTCGGCGACCGGCTCGCGAAGGCGGGCTGGCAGAACGTCTACGCGCCGTCGTCGAGCGTGATGCACATCGGCGGCCACTCGACGGCGCGCGCGTCGGCGAAGATGCTGCGCGCCCACCACGCGAGCGCCTACCGCTACCTCGCCGACCGGCACCAGGGGCTGCTGTGGAAGCCGGTGCTGGCGGCGGTGAAGCTCGGGCTGGCGCTGCGCGTGAAGCGGGAGACCCGCAAGGGCTGAGGAGTCCGCAAAGGACACCCGGGCAACCGGACTGCCTCCGGGGCCGTCCGGATGCTCAGCGGCCGCAACACTTTGCGGTCGTAAAGATCTTCGTCAGGGCCTGGGGGAGCTTCCCCGGGCGGGGAGATCACAGCCCGTCGAGCCGCCGGGACAGATTGGACCGTCCGCTGGTCTGCTTGATCGTCGGGACCAGGCCGGTCATTTCCTCCTCGGCCGGTTCCTTCAGTGGGCTCGCCACCGGCTTCGCCTGCGGGCGCGGGACCAGCGGCGTCGTCGTCTGCGGACCGGCCGGGTTCGGCACCGTCGGCTGCGGCAGGGTGTTCTGCGAGCCGGTGTTCTGCGGGCCCGGGACCTCGAGCGGCCGCGTCGGCGTCGGCTGAGCCAGCGGATGCGGCGACGGCTGGGTGCGCGTGCCCGCGGCCAGCGGATGGTCGTTCTCTTCGATCAGCGACGCGGGCAGCTGCGTCGTCGTATCGGGGTCCAGCCCGGAGACCACCGAGGCGGAGATCTGCTGGGTGCTGGAGGAATCCATCGGTGACGTCATGTTGTCCGGCGTCACCACGAAGGCGCCGCGGGATCGTGCGCGTGCGAGCAGAGCGTCCGCGCGATCGCGGGGGTCCATTCCCCTCGGCCTCCCGACTGACCCGGGGCCTCTAGGGAAAGGCCCGCCTGTTTCCTGTCTAGGGTAGGCCCTCGGGGCCCGCGCCGCCCACGTTTCCCGCGGCTTGTCGCTCAGCGGTGCGTGATACAAAGGAGATTTCTGTGACGTCCGAGGTCGAGGTCGACGCCGTCGTACTGGTCGGCGGCCAGGGCACGCGGCTGCGCCCGCTCACGCTGTCCGCGCCGAAGCCGATGCTGCCGACGGCGGGAACGCCCTACCTGAGCCACCTGTTCTCCCGCATCCGCGCGGCCGGGATCCGGCACGTGGTGCTCGGCACGTCGTACCGGGCCGAGGTGTTCGAGGAGTACTTCGGCGACGGGTCCGCGCACGGCCTGGAACTCGAGTACGTGGTGGAGGAAGAGCCGCTCGACACCGGCGGCGCCATCCGCAACGTCTACGACCGGCTGCGCGCCGACCACGCGATCGTCTTCAACGGCGACATCCTTTCCGGCGCCGACCTGAACGCCCAGCTGCGCACCCACCTCGACGCCGGCGCGGACGTGACCCTCCACCTCCAGCGCGTGCCGGACCCGAGCCGGTTCGGTTCGGTGCCGACCGACTCCGACGGCCGGGTCACCGCCTTCCTGGAGAAAACCCAGAACCCGCCGACGGACCAGATCAACGCTGGCTGCTACGTCTTCCGCCGTCCGGTGATCGAGACCATCCCGGCCGGGCGGCGGGTGTCGGTCGAACGCGAGACGTTCCCCGGGCTCCTCGAAAACGGGGCGCATCTGCACGGATTTGTCGATTCTTCGTACTGGCTCGACGTTGGCACCCCGGAGGCGTTCGTCCGGGGCAGCGCCGATCTGGTCCGGGGTATCGCGCCCACGTCCGCGCTGGCCGGGCCGACCGGCGATTTTCTCGCGCTGGATGGGGCTTCCATCTTTACTGGGGCGAAACTCACCGGCGGCACGACGATCGGTGCGCGGGCCGTGGTCGGGAAGGACGCGACGGTGTCCGGTTCGGTCGTGTTCGACGACGCGGTGATCGACCCGGGCGCCATTGTGGAGAACTCGGTGCTGGGCCGCGGCGCGCGGGTCGGCGAGGGCGCGGTGCTGCGCGGCGTGGTGCTCGGCGACGGCGCGTCGGTGGGGGCTCGCTGCGAACTGCTCGACGGCGTCCGGATCTGGCCCGGCGTTTCGGTGCCGGACGGCGGCATCCGGTTTTCGAGCGACGCGTGATGGAGTGGCGGCCGGGGTTTCCGGTGGATCTGGCCGAAGTGCTGGGTCCGCTGAGCCGTGGGCGCGGCTCGCTGAACTTCCGGCGCGACCGCGGCGTCTGGTGGCTGGCCGCGAACACGCCCGGCGGCAAGGGAACGCTGGCGTTGCTGCACCGGCCGGACGGCGTCGTCGAGGCCGAAGCTTGGGGCGACGGCGCGGAGTTCTTGCTCGAGGGCGTGCCCGCGTTGCTCGGCGCGGACGATGACGACACCGGGTTCGTCGCGCACCACGACGTGATCGCGCAAGCCCGCCGCGATGCGCCGGGACTGCGGATCGGCTCGACCGGGCGGGTGTGGGACGCGCTGGTGCTGGCGATCCTCGAACAGAAGGTGAGCGGCAAAGAAGCGATCCGGTCCTGGGCGGAGCTGTGCCGGTGGTTCGGCACGCGCGCCCCCGGGCCGGGGCCGGACTACCTGCGGGTGCCGCCGGATCCGGCGGCCATTCGGTCCATTGTGGACTGGAACTGGCACAAGATCGGGGTGGACGTCAAGCGCAGGACTGCCCTGATCGAGGCGGCCCGGGTGGCCCCGCGGCTGGAGGAAGCGGTGCGGCTGCGCGGGGCCGAGGGGCGCGCGTGGCTGCGGAAGGTGCGGGGCATCGGCGTGTGGACGGCGGCGGAGATCGCCCAGCGCGCGTGGGGCGACCCGGACGCGGTCAGTTTCGGCGACTACAACATCCCGGCGATGGTCGGGCACACGCTGCTCGGCCGGAAGATCGACGACGAGGAAATGGCTCAGGTGCTGGAGCCGTATGCGCCGCAGCGGCAGCGGGCGATCCGGTACCTGGGGGCGGCCGGGGCTCGGCGGCCGCGGTTCGGGCCGCGGATCGAGCTGCGGGATTACCGGGCGATGTGAGTCAGCGCGGCGGGTACGGATTCCCCGGGTTTTGGCCCTGCGGCGGGACCCCGGGTTGCGGCGGGTACTGGGCGCCGGGCGGGTATTGGGTGCCGGGCGGGTACTGGGCGTTCGGATACTGCGGGCCGGGCGGCGGGTAGCCCGGCTGGCCGGGGTAGCCCTGCGGCCCCGCGTTCGGCGGGTAACCAGGGTAGTTCTGGCCGGGCGGCGGGAAGCCCTGCTGCGGCGGGAAGTAGCCCGGCGGCGGGTTGTTCCGTTTGCGTTTGTTCGAAGCCTGCACCGCCAGCACGATCGCGACCACTAGACCGGCCAGCAACAGCAGAACGATGAGATGCCACGGCCGGACAGCCACGGTGAAGACCCTCCCCTGGTCGAAGTTGTAACGCAGGCCGGAAAGCGGCTCAGCCCTGCGGATTCTGCGGCGGGTACTGCTGGCCGGGCTGCTGCGGGTACTGCTGCTGACCAGGCTGCTGCGGATACTGCCCCTGCTGCGGATACTGGCCCTGCGGCGGGAACTGCTGCGGCGGGTACTGGTCCTGCGGCTGCTGACCGTACGGAGCGCCCGGCCCGGCCTGCGGCGGCTGCTTGGGCCGCCCCACCGTGAATTTCAGGACCAGGACCACTACCAGCAACAGGATCAGCGCGCCCGGCAGGATGTAGTTCAGCATGGGGTTTCCCCTCGGATCGGGCACGGATTCTGGACGTCGATGCTAATTCCTCGCCGCGGTCAGCGCAGGGCAGCCGCCGCGATCGCGACGCCTTGTTCCGCGGACAGACCCAGCCCTCGGATCACCTCGGCGTACGTGGCCGCGGCGGCTTGGGCCCGGGACAGGGTTTCGTCGCCGGTCGCGCCGACGAAAGTGCCTGCTCTGCCCCGGGTTTCCAGCAGCCCGGCTTCCTCCAGTTCGCGGTACGCGCGGGCCACGGTGTTCGGCGCGATGCCCAGTTCCGCGGCCAGACCGCGCACGGTCGGGAGTTTCGTGCCGACGGCGAGGGTGCCGTCGTTGATCTGAGTGGCCAGCGAGGCCCGGACCTGTTCGAACGGCGGAACGGGCGAAGCCGGGTCGTAGCTGATGCTCATCGTTGCCGCCGTTTCCTCCGGATGCTCACCGCCGGGTCTATGCGCCCAGGTTAACGGGCGGCGGCGATCAGTTCGGCCAGATCTTCCGAACCCGCGGGCAGCGCGTCGACTGGCCACCAGCGCAGGTCGTCGGACTCCTCGCTGCGCACGGGTTCCGCGCCGGGCGGGGCGTGCACCACGTACCGGACGTCGAAATGCCGGGTCGGGACGCCGAGGGAGCAGGTGATCGGGTGGACGTCCAGGTGCACCGGCGTTTCGCCGATCACCAAGCCCGCCATGCCGGATTCCTCGGTCGCCTCGCGCAGCGCGGCGTCGGCCAGCGACGCGTCGGACGGTTCGCAGTGGCCGCCGAGTTGTAGCCAGCGGCCGACGCGCGGGTGCAGGGTCAGCAAGACCTGCGTGCCGGTCGAGTCGAGGACCACCGCGGACGCGGTCAGGTGCCCAGCCTCACAGGAACGCTGGCAAGTGTCCGCACGCGACGCGAGGAAGCCGAGAAACGCTTGCCGCAGCGACTCTTGCGCCGGGGCCTCAGGCTTCCATTCGGTCAGCGCGGCGACGGCGGATTCGTGCAGGGTCATCGTTCGATCAGCCAATCGCCGGTGGAGAGCGGTCCGCGCGGGGGAGCGGGTTCGGCCGGGTGCCCGATCGCGACGGCGCCGAGCGGATGCCACCGTTCATCCAAGTCCAAAGTGGACCGGACCAGGTCGGCGGCGAAAATAGTCGAGCCGATCCAGCACGAGCCGAGGTCTTCGGCGGCTAGCGCGACCAGGAGGCCCTGCACCGCCGCCCCGGCGGCGACGGTGAACATGGTGCGCTCGTGCCGGTTCCGCCGGTCGTCGCGATAGGTGTGCGCGCCTTCGGGAAGCAGGAACGGGATCACCAGTTCTGGCGCGCGGTACAGAATGTCGCCGCGGGACAGGCGTTTCGCGATCTGCTCGGGGGTGAATCCGTCGCTGGTCAGATCGGCTTCCCAGGAGGCGCGCATCGCGTCGAGGAGTTTGCGGCGCAGGCCTTCGTCGCGCAGCCAGATGAACCGCACGGGGTGCGTGTGGTGCGGCGCGGGAGCGGTGAGCGCGGACGCGACGGCGCGCCGCAGTGCCTCCGGATCCACCGGCTCGTCGCTGAACTGCCGGACCGAACGTCGGTGCGGTACCGCTTCCCGTCGTCCCTGCGCGATGGATTCGTTGGTGCCCAAGCGAAAGAGGTCGGTGTCGACCGGGCGGATCAGGTCTCGCGCGGTGGAGCCGTCATCATGGATTTGCAGGCCGCGCACGACTGCCACCGGCAGGCCGCCGAGCTTGCCCTTCACCAGATCCGCCGCCGCGGCGATTTCGTCCGCGACCGCGATTTCCGTAACGGCCAGCTCGTTGCCCTGTGAATCGATCTGTCCGGCGTAGCCGTGCAGCACGCGCAGGCCGGACGCGCCGATCGCGGCGTCCGTCTGGCCGACCCGCCAGGCCCGGCCCATGGTGTCGGTGACGACCACGGCCACCTCGACGCCCAGCCGTTCACGCAAACCGTTGCGCAGAGCCAAAGCGGACGCGTCCGGGTCCGCGGGCAGCAAGGCCACCTCGTCGCCGCGCACGTTCGACGCGTCGATCCCGGCCGCCGCCTGCACGATGCCCAGGTTGTTCTCGGTGATCAGCGTGCGTGCGATCCGGGCGACGACCCGCACCGACTCTTCCTCGATCAGCTTGCGCCGGGCCGCGTCACGCTCCTCGGGATCGCTCGGCACGCGCACGAGCCGACCCTCGACCTTCGAGAACGCCTTGCTGGTCACCACGACCACGTCGCCGGAACGCAGCCACGGAGCGGCAGACACGATGGCGCCGGTCAGGTCGTCGCCGGGACGGAACTCCGGCAGACCCGGAACAGGCAGAATCTCGATCTTCTGGGAAGCGTGATCAGCCAAGGGAAACTCCAGCCACGTCGAGCGCCGCGCGGACCATGTCCGCCGTCGCGTCCACATCGGACATCAGCAGCGGCACCGAGCGCACGTCCACGCCGGGCACCGTGACCTCGTGATCCTCCGGAGCGACGAGCCAGCCGTCGAGCACTCCGCCGTCGGTTCGCGCGCCGTAGTGGCGGCCGACCGCCTCCGCCGAGGTTTCCACGCCGATCGCGGTGAGGCACGCGTCGGCCATGCCGCGCAACGCTTTCCCGCCGATGATCGGCGACACCCCGACGACCTTCGCGCGAGACTTCCGCAGGGCTTCGCGCACCCCGGGAACCCCGAGCGTCGTGCCGACCGACACGACCGGGTTCGAGGGCGCGAACAGCACGACGTCCGCCTCGGCCAGTGCTTCGAGCACGCCGGGGCCGGGTTTGGCCTCGTCGTTGCCGACCGCGACGATCGAATGCGCGGGCACGCCGGCCCGGTAGCGCACCCACCACTCCTGGAAGTGCACGGCCTTCTGCTGCTCCGGCTGATCCGGATCGTCGATCACGACGTGCGTCTCGACCCGGTCGTCCGACATCGGCAGCAGCCGCACGCCGGGTTGCCAGCGGTCGCACAGCGCCTCGGTCACCTGGGACAGCGGATAGCCCGCGCGCAGCATCCGCGACCGGATCAGGTGCGTCGCGATGTCCTTGTCGCCGAGCCCGAACCAGGTCGGCTCCGCGCCGTAGGCGGCGAGTTCCTCCTTGACCGTCCAGGTCTCGCCCGCGTGGCCCCAGCCGCGTTCGGAGTCGATGCCGCCGCCGAGGGTGTACATGCAGGTGTCGAGATCCGGGCAGATGCGCAGGCCGTGCATCCACACGTCGTCGCCGGTGTTGACCAGCGCGGTGATCTCGTGCGGGGACTCGGACGACCCTTCCGAGCCGATCGCGGGCAGTCCGAGTGCGGTTTTGACCCCGAGCAGGAAGCGGGCGCCGCCCACCCCGCCAACCAGTACGACGATCTTCACGACTGGCGATCCTCGCACGTCCGCGGCGCCGGGCCCCAGTACCGGTACCTGTGGTGCTCCGAACAGCCCAGCGCGGAATACAACGCGAGCGCGCCGGTGTTGCCCACCGCCACTTGCAGGACCCACTTCTCGGCTCCATGCGCGCGGCCCCAATCGGCGAGCGCGTGCAGCACCGTGGTGGCCAGGCCGCGGCGGCGAAACTCCGGCGCGACCGCGAGCCGAGCGACGTGCAGCCAGTCGTCGACGATCGCGCCGCGCACCGCGCCCGCGGTCACGCCGTCCGCCTGGACCACGCCGTAACCGACCTTTCCGGTGGTCACGACGTGCCGCTGGGCGGAACTCGGCGCAGTGGTGTGCAGGGCCAACTCCCACCATTCCGGCGTCGCCTGGTCGAGGACCTCCGCGTCCGGCGAAGGCCCGGAGGGCAGCGGCCCGGTCAGCACCGACACCTGGTGCCCGGCGGCGTGCTCGACCTGCTCGCGCCACCCCGCCGCGGCCACCGCGCGCTCCAGTTCGCTGTCTTCCAGCACCTGGACCGCGGGCGGGATGCCGCGGGCGTGGGCGAAGTCACATACGGCCTCGAGCGCGTCCGGGACCGCGCGGCCGGGGTCGCCGACGGCGAGTGTGCTGTTCGCGCGCCCGGTGAAGCCGTCCGCCCAGCGCAAAGTCCATTCCCCGAGCGGCTCCTCGACCACCGCCGGCCAGGCTTTCGAGCACACGATTTCGAGCTTTTCCCGGGAGTTCACGGTTAGATTGTGACGGAGAGAGCTGTCCCGTTCCGCAGGAGAACCCATGAGCTACGCGCGCAAGGACGACCGGCACAACGATGAGCTTGTCGACGAGATCGCCGACGGGTTCAAGCGGACTCTCGAGGAGAAACGCGAGGACGGCAAACCCGCCGGTCCCGCTTTCGCCATTACCGGCGATGCCCGGAACGCGCCGAAACCGCGTCGCCGGGACCGCTGAGCGGCGCGGATCCGCCCCGTTTCCAGGGGTGGGATAAGGGTCGCCTAACCACCACCGGGGGCCAGGGAAGCGCGTAATGTCCGCACCGACCGGCCCAGCAGGAGAAGCCAGGAGTACGCAGTGACCTACGTGATCGCCGAGCCCTGCGTCGACGTGCTCGACAAGGCGTGTATCGACGAGTGCCCCGTGGACTGCATCTACGAGGGCGAGCGGATGTTGTACATCCACCCGGACGAGTGCGTCGACTGCGGCGCCTGCGAGCCGGTCTGCCCGGTCGAGGCCATCTACTACGAGGACGACGTCCCGGACAACTGGTCCGACTACACCAAGGCGAACGTCGACTTCTTCAACGAGCTGGGCTCGCCCGGCGGCGCGTCGAAGGTCGGCAAGACCGCGCACGACCCGGGGTTCATCAAGGCTCTGCCCCCGCAGGGCGAATGACCCGGCTGCCCGACTTCCCCTGGGATTCGCTCGCCGAGGTCAAGGCCCGAGCGCAGGCGCATCCCGGGGGCATTGTCGACCTTTCCGTCGGCACGCCCGTCGACCCGGTGCCGGACTCGATCCGCGCCGCGCTCGCGTCGGTGTCGGAGATCCCTGGCTACCCGGCCACGCACGGCACGCCTGAGCTGCGTGAAGCGGCTGTCGAGGCGCTGGAGCGGCGGTACGGGATCACCGGCGTCGAGCCGGACGCCGTGCTGCCGACGATCGGGTCGAAAGAGGCGGTGGCCTGGCTGCCGCGGCTGCTCGGCTTCGGTCCGGGCGACGTGGTGGTCATCCCGGAGCTGGCGTACCCGACGTACGAGGTCGGCGCGCTGCTCGCGGGGGCCGAGGTGGTGCGCGCGGACGGGCTGACCCAGCTCGGCCCGCGCCGCCCGGCGATGATCTGGCTGAACTCGCCGTCGAACCCCACCGGCCGCGTGCTCGGCGTGGACCACCTGCGCAAGGTGGTCGAATGGGCGCGCGAACGCGGCACCGTCGTGGTGTCCGACGAGTGCTACCTCTCGCTCGGCTGGGAGGCCGAACCGCTGTCGGTGCTGCATCCGTCCGTCCACGGTGGACAGACGGACGGCCTGCTCGCGGTGCATTCGCTGTCCAAGTCGGCGAACCTCGCGAGCTATCGCGCCGGATTCGTGACCGGCGACCCGAAGCTGGTGAAGACCCTGCTGGAGGTGCGCAAGCACGCCGGCATGATCGTGCCGCGCCCGGTGCAGCAGGCGATGGTCGCCGCGCTCACCGACGACGAAGCCCTTGCCGAGCAACGCGAACGCTATCGCGCGCGGCGAGTGGTGCTGCGGAAGGCGTTGGAGGACAACGGGTTCGAGATCACGCACTCCGAGGCTGGGCTGTATCTCTGGGCGACGCGCGGGGAATCCGCGCAGGCCACGGTGGAATGGCTGGCCGAGCGCGGGATCCTGGTCGCGCCGGGCACGTTCTACGGGCCCGCGGGCAAGGACCACGTGCGGGTCGCGTTGACCTCGACCGACGAGCGCATCGAAGCGGCCGCGGAACGGCTGGCGCAGGGCTGACGGTCAGGCCGACCAGGCGAAATGCCCGGTCGCCGCGACCGCCAGCAGCAGGAAGATCGCCGGGAACGCGATGTTGTGGAACACCTTCGCGCGGACGTGGGCGCTGACCGCGCCCACGAAAAACAGCGTCAGCCCGATCGCGGCGGCCAGCCCTAGCCGGGGCCAGCCGAGCAGGCCGACTGCCAGCCCGGCGGTGCCCGCGCCTTCCAGGACCGCCAGGTAGGGGATCCATCGCGGGCCGACGCCGACCTCAGCGGAGTTCTGCAGCACGAACCGCGCGCGGACGGCTTTGGCCGCGACCTCGAAGGCGTTGATCGCGATGCAGGCGAAGGTGGCCACGAGAAGCCCGATTTCCATCGCCGCTCCTTCCGGTGGTGCTCGTCAGGTCTCACTTCCCTGACGGCCCACCCTCCGGAAAGGTGACCGCGGCTAGTAGTCGCGGCCGGTGAAACCGCGGTAGATGAACCGCGTCAGCGCCTCGACCGCTTCCTCGTCCGAGGGCGGATTCCAGCCCGCGGGCGACGGGGTCAGCAGCCACATCTGCGCGAAGTTGTCGACCAGCTGGTACATCATCGCGATGGTGAGCTGAGTGTTCGCCGGGAGCCGCAGTCCGGCCGCGGTGACGTGTTCGAGGTGGTCCTCGACGTCCGCGGCCTGAGTGACGCCGAAGTTCGCGTAGGCGGCGGCGAAGTCGTCGTTCACCATCGCCGCTTGGCGCAGGGCGAGCATCGTCGGCGCGTTGTCGCGGTAGAAATCCCAGTACTGCCGCACGTGCCAGCGGACGGCCGCCGGATCGCTGAAATCGGACAAATGGTCCTCGCCCGCGGCCTGCCGGTCGCTGTCCTCGGCCAGGTCGGCCAGCAGGGCGATGAGCAGCTCTTCCTTGCCCGCGAAGTGGTTGTAGAACGACCCCGCGGCACGGCCGGCTTCCTGGGTGATGTCGGTGATCTTCGTGTTCAGGTAGCCCTTGGCCGCGAACACGCGCTTGGCCGCTTCCTTCAGCGCCGTTTCCGTTTCGGCCGCTTTGTCCCGGCGGCTCGTGGCTGTCATCCGGCACCTCCCTTGACGCGGAACGCTATCAGCGGGCATTCTGAATCCAGATTCACTGAATTTCAATTCACCGAAGGGGCGAGGGCGATGACGGTACTGGTGGCGGGAGCGGGCCCGACGGGGCTCACGCTGGCGATCGAGCTGGCGCGGCGCGGGGTCGGCGTGCGGGTGGTGGACAAGGCGGAGCAGTACTTCGTCGGTTCGCGCGGCGACGGGCTGCAGCCGCGCACGCTGGAGGTTTTCGAGGATTTGGGCGTGCTGGACGCGGTGCTCGCCGCGGGCGCGCCGCCGTATCCGATGCGGGTGTACCTGGACGGCGAGTTCGTCATGGTGCGGCGGATGGCCGAGCCGGTCGAGCCGACGCCGGCGGTGCCGTATCCGAACGCCTGGTTCCTCGGCCAGTCGCAGACCGAGGGGATCCTTCGCGACCGGCTGGCCGAACTGGGCGTGCGGGTGGAGCTGAATACGGCGCTGACCGGTTTCGCGCAGGACGACGAGGGGGTGACCGCGGAGCTGTCGACAGGGGAGACGGTGCGGGCGGAGTACCTGGTCGGCGCGGACGGCGGGAAGAGCTTCGTGCGCAAGGCGCTGGGGATCGCGTTCGAGGGGACCACTGACGAATCGATCCGGATGCTGCTGGGCGACGTCTCGGCGGAAGGGCTCGACCACAGTTCGGGGTACTGGTTCGCGAAGGCGGACGAGCCGATGTCCGGCGTCGCGTTCACGCCGCTCGCCGGGACGCCGTATTTCCAGTTCGCCTCCCCGCTCGGCGACGGCGACGCGGGGACCTCGCTAGGCGCGTTGCAGGAGCACCTGGACCGGGTGTCCGGCGGCGGGATCCGGCTGCTCGACCTGGCGTGGTCCACGGTGTGGCGGCCGAATATCCGCTTGGCCGCGTCGTTTCGGCAGGGACGGGTGTTCCTCGCCGGGGACGCCGCGCACGCGCACCCGCCGACGGGTGGGCAGGGGCTGAACACCGGCGTGCAGGACGCGTACAACCTCGGCTGGAAGCTCGCCGACGGATCGCCCGCGCTGCTGGACAGCTACGAGACGGAACGGCGTGCGGTCGCGGCGCGGGTGCTCGGGGTGAGCAGTGCGTTGCTGGAGAAGTATAAGGAAGGCGCGGACGACGCGCACGAACGCGGCCCGGAGACGCAGCAGCTCGATGTGACTTACCGGGGCGGACCGCTGTCGCCGGTCAGCACGGGGACGTTGCGGCCGGGCGATCGGGCGCCGGACGCGCCGCTCGTGGACGCGAATGGCAAGACCGTGCGGCTGTTCGAGCTGTTCCGGGGTCCACATGCGACAGAACTGGTCTTCGGCGACGGCCCCCTCGGGACCGAACATCCGGCGTACCGCATCCTGCCGCAGGGCACCATTGGGGAATTCGTTGACGCTGGCGGGCACGCGTACGCGGCGTATGAGGGTGCGCCGGGGAAGCGGGTGCTGGTGCGGCCGGACGGCTACGTCTGGTCGGTCAGCTGACGGCCTTTTCGATGCGGTGCCACACTTCGAGCCACGTGGCCCGGGCCTGAGCACGCTTCGCCAATTCGTGCTCGACAATCCGGCCCGCCACGAAACCGACCTCGGCGTCCGCGTTGGTCAGCACGCCGCGCACCTTCTCCGCGGCGAAGACGGCGTCCTGGTGATCGCCTAGCACGTTCTGAAATTTGCGGGTCGCTTTGATCAGTTCGGCCAGCTTCGCGGCCTGCTTCTTTTTCGCCGCTGACCGGGCCAATTCGGCGGTATAGCGGAGTTTCTTGCCGTGGATGCGCAATGCGTGCAGATCGTCGTCTGGGGGATTCGGCGGCAGGGCGGCGACCGCGCGGGCGAGCTTCCGGTACGGCTTCCGCACGTCCGCGGCCAGACCGGGTTTCTCGGACGGCGTCTCGTCGATCTCGTGCTCGGCGGTGCGGGACAGCTGGGCGATGCTTTGCAACAGGGTCGCGTACCGCGGGCTCGACAACGCGCGGTTCAGCCGGCGGCGGGCGGTGGTGCGCTCGGAGACGAAACGGGACACCAGCCGTCGTCCGGCGGGCTGGTCGCGGACGTCGAACTCGGCGATCACCTCGCGCAGGTGGCCGATCAGCACGTCGTAGTCACGGACCTCGCCGAGCACCTGGCCCAGCCAGCCGAGATCGGCGCGCACCGGTTCCGCGGTGGGCCCGATCAGCGCGCTGGAGGATTTCAGCACGCTCCGCATCCGCCGTTGCGCGACGCGCATCTGGTGCAGGTCTTCCGGATCGGTGCCGGCCCGGGTGCCCGGCTCGCGGGACAGCAGTTCACGCAGTTCGTGATCGAGTTTGGCGCGTACGTGCGCGGCCGCCGGGGCTTCGGGCTCCGCTTTCACCGGTTCGGCGGGGAGCCCGAGTGCGGCCGGCGTCGTCGGTTCCGGAATGCGGCGGCGGCTGGTCGCTTCGGAAGTCACCTGGTTAATGGTAGGTGAACGACGTTGAGATCGGCGCCGGTCGAAACGGCGAGAGGGTGCCCTCCCGTCGTGGGAGCGCACCCTCTCGAAGGCGTGGATCAGTTGGCGTGCAGTGCCTCGTTCAGCTTGATGCCGACACCGCCGCGCGGCACGACCTCGACCGCGCCGGTCGCCGAATTGCGCCGGAAGACCGCGCCGGAGATGCCGGAAAGCTCACGCGCTTTAACAGTCTTGCCGTCGACCTCGACCTTGGTGCCCGCGGTGACGTACAGCCCGGCCTCGATCACCGAGTCGTCGCCGAGCGAGATGCCCGCGCCGCCGTTCGCGCCGATCAGGCAGCGTTCGCCGATCGAGATCACCTCGGTGCCGCCGCCGGACAGCGTGCCCATGATCGACGCGCCGCCGCCGATGTCGCTGCCGTCGCCGACCAACACGCCCGCCGAGATGCGGCCCTCGACCATCGAAGCGCCGAGCGTGCCCGCGTTGTAGTTCACGAAGCCCTCGTGCATCACGGTGGTGCCGGACGCGAGGTGCGCGCCGAGCCGCACGCGGTCCGCGTCGGCGATGCGGACTCCGGTCGGAAGGACGTAGTCGACCATCCGCGGGAACTTGTCCACGCCGTACACGGTGACCGCGCCGCGCGACCGCAGCCGCAGCCGGGTCTGCTCGAAGCCCTCGACCGGGCACGGGCCGTGGTTCGTCCACACGACGTTGGCCAGCAGGCCGAAGATGCCGTCGAGGCTCTGCCCGCGCGGCCGGACCAGCCGGTGCGACAGCAGGTGCAGGCGCAGGTAGACGTCGTGGGCGTCGGCGGGCGCGGCGGCAAGGCTGCCGATGGTGACGCGCACCGCGACGACCTCGACACCGCGGTCGGTGTCCGGGCCGAGCAGCGCGGCCGCGGCCTCGCCGAGCAGTTCGGTCGTCTGCTCCGCGGTCAGCCGTTCGGTGCCGCTGGTGCCTGCTTCGACCAGCTTGGGGTGCGGGTACCAGGTGTCCAGCACGGTTCCGTCAGACGTGACGGTGGCCAGCCCGACGCCGACGGCGCCGGTCGTTTCGGGGTCAGGGGTCTGCTCGCTCACGCCGGTCACGGTAGCCGAAGCTGGCCGGATCAACCTGTGGTGGCCAGCTGGTTCACCTTGTGCTTGACCTCGGTCAGCGCGGTCGAGATGGAGACGAGCGCCTGCGTGCACGCGCCGCCCGGAGTGTCGACGGTGGTGCAGCCCGCCTGGCGGAACGCCCCGACCGCCTGGTCGATCGCCGTCGCGTCGTGGTCGAGCGGCTCGTTGACGGTCTT
Organism: Amycolatopsis sp. NPDC104775; assembly: GCF_055583325.1. NCBI lineage: Bacteria > Bacillati > Actinomycetota > Actinomycetes > Pseudonocardiales > Pseudonocardiaceae > Amycolatopsis > Amycolatopsis sp. NPDC104775. The sequence continues at coordinate 1,760,760 of NZ_JBVJOE010000001.1, read as the reverse complement.
GCCCGCCTTCGCCAGCTTGTGCACCGAACCGGCGGTGTTGCCGACCTCGGTGACGTATTTCTCACAGCCCTTGGGCAGCTGCGTCTGCGGGCCGGTGAAGCACGAGTCGGCCGACAGCGCCTCGAGCTTGGTCGGCAGGGCGTCCGGCCCCGGATCTCCCGCGCCAGGGCGGGCCTTGGGCCCGGCCTCGTTGCTGCAGCCGGTGAGGACGAGGGCGAGGACGCCGAGAGCGACCAGGGAGCTTCGCGTGCGCACGTCCTCACGGTAGCCCCCGCGCTGGCTGGGTACGGTGCCGGTATGACCTCCCTTGACCTGCGCGCCGATCCGGCCGAGCTTGCCGCTGCCCTTGTGGATGTGTTCAGCGTCTCCGGGGAGGAGGGGGAGCTGGCTGACTTGGTGCAGGCGGCGTTGGGTGAGCAGGCTCCGCATTTGGAAGTCGTGCGCAATGGGGACGCTGTTTTGGCGCGGACGAATCTTGGGCGGGGTTCGCGGGTGATTCTTGCGGGGCATTTGGATACTGTTCCGGAGAATTCTAATTTGCCTTCTCGTCGTACTGGAACTGGGGATGACGAGGTGTTGCATGGGTTGGGGTCGGTGGACATGAAGGGCGGGGATGCGGTGTTTTTGCATCTGGCCGCTACTTTGCCGGAGCCTCGGCATGATGTGACGTTTGTGTTTTATGACAATGAAGAGGTTGAGGCTGTTCGGAATGGGCTGGGGCGGATTGAGCGGGAGTTGCCGGAGTGGCTGGCTGGGGATCTCGCTGTGGTGGGGGAGCCGTCTAATGGGGTGATTGAGGCTGGGTGTCAGGGGACGTTGCGGGTCGAGGTGCGGACGGCTGGGGTTCGGGCGCATACGGCTCGGGCTTGGATGGGGTCGAACGCGATTCACGCTCTTGCTGAGCCGTTGCAGCGGTTGGCTTCTTATTCGCCTCGGGTGGTGGATATTGACGGGCTGACTTATCGGGAAGGGTTGCAGGCTACTGCGATTTCCGGTGGGGTGGCTGGGAATGTGGTGCCGGATTCTGCTGTGTTGACGGTGAATCATCGGTTTGCGCCGGATCGTGGGGCGGATGAGGCTGAGGCGCATGTGCGTGAGGTGTTTGCTGGGTTTGATGTGACGTTGGTGGATATGTCGCCGGGGGCGTTGCCGGGGTTGTCGGCGCCTGCTGCGGCGGAGTTGGTGGCTGCGGCTGGGGGGTCTGCCGCGGCTAAGTTGGGGTGGACGGATGTGGCTCGGTTCGCTGCGTTGGGGATGCCTGCGGTGAATTTCGGGCCGGGGGATCCGACGTTGGCGCATACGCAGCAGGAGTGTGTGCGGGTGGGGGAGATTCGGGAAGTGGCTTCGGTTTTGAGGCGGTTTTTGAGCTGAGGGGGCGGCGGCTCGTCGCCTGGCGGCGACATTGCGCCTGGTCCGGCGTGGGGCACCCCGAAGGTTGATTGTGCTGACGGTTCGGGGGTGCTTGTCAAGGCGGGAAAGATGCCTTGACAAGCACCCGTCGACCGCAGAGAAGGCTTCGTATCGGGGTGTGGGGGAGGGTGTGGGTGCCTGGGCCGGTGGGGTGCGTTGGTGCGGTTTTGGGGCGCAAGGGGAACCCTCACGGCAGGCGCGTGGGCTGAGGCCGGGGCGGCGCTGTGCGCAGCACCCCGGCCCACAGCGGTTTTTAGCGGCCTTGCAGCGACTTTACGTTGTCGCCGAAGGTCCAGCCTTTGGAGCCGTCCCAGTTGATTGACCAGTCCATCAGGCCTTTGAGGCCGGGGACGCTCTGGTAGGCCTGGGAAACCGAGCCGGGGTCCATGTAGCCGCCGCCTGCGCCTGGTTGGGCGGGGAGGCCGGGGACCTGCTTGTCGACTGGGACGCGGATGGTGGTGCCTTGTACGGTGAGGCCCTTGTCTAGGCACTGGGTTTGCACGGTGAAGCCTTGTACTGTTCCGGCTTCGTAGCTGTCGCCGGAGCAGCCGTACATCGAGCCGTTGTAGTACTGCATGTTCAGCCACCACAGTTGGCCGTTGTCGACGTACTTCTTGATGATCGGCAGGTATGCGCCCCAGATTGAGCCGTAGGTTACCGAGCCGCCGGTTACGTAGGCGGTTTCCGGGGCCATGGTCAGGCCGAAGCCGGACGGCATTTGCGACAGTACGCCGTCGATGATGCGTTCCAGGTTTGCCTGTGAGGCGGACAACGAGTTGATGTCGCCGCTGCTCGACAGGCCGGTTTCGATGTCGATGTCTATTCCGTCGAAGTTGTACTTCTTCAGGATCGGCACGATGGTGCTCACAAACCTGTCGGCTACCGAGCTGGACGACAGGTCAATGCCTGCCGCCGCGCCGCCGATGGACATCAGGATGGTGGCTCCGGCGTCTTTGGCCGCGCACATCTCAGCCGGCGTCGAGACCTTCACCGTGGAGTCCATGCCGTCTTCCCATTCCACGGTGCCGTCGGAGAGGATCACCGGGAACGCGGCGTTGATGACGTTGTAGCCGTGTGCGGCCATGCTGGGGTCGTTGATCGGGACCCAGCCCATGCCGGGGTGGACGCCGTTCGACGAGCCGTCCCAGTTTTCCCAGTAGCCCTGCAGGACCGGGCCGGAAGGTCTCGGCTTTACCGCGCAGGTGTCCGACTGTGGTGCGGCGGTCGCTGAGGCGGGGGCGATTCCCGCTAGCGGCAGTGCGAGCAGGGCCGCTACGGCGGTCCCGAACCAGCGTGACTTCCGTCCGTTCATCACGGCTCCCGTCCCGATAACGGTGTTGCCGCAACGGTAAGCGGCGGGGCGGGGGATGCCTACCCCCGATCGTATGGTCTAGACAAATTCGAAAACAGGGTGGTCTGGACAAGCTGAAAAACGCAGACCAGCCGGGCACGAGGCGCCGTGCCCGGCTGGTCCGGGGGTCAAGCTACGGGTGCGGTTGCTGCTTTAGCAGGCTCCGCTGTCGGTCCAGACGGCCCAGGAACCGGGCGCACCCGGCTCAGCGCCGACGGAGTACCACGACGAGGTCCACTTGTGGCTCTTGTACGAAACCACGTCGCCCGGGCCGTAGAACTTGTTCGCGTCCCACGCCGTCACGCCGCCGCAGCCGCCCGGGTTGCCGGAGCCCACGGTGAGCGTGAAGTCTGCGGTGTGGGTGGCGTTCGCGCCGGTGGCGGTGATCGTGACCTTGCTGGTGCCGTTGGCGGTGCTGGCCGTGGTGGCGATGGTCAGCGTCGCGGTGCCGCCGGACTGCACGGTCGCCGGGTTGAACGTCGCGGTGGCTCCCGAGGGCAGGCCGCTCGCGGTCAGCTTCACCGACTGCGCGTTGCCGTTGGTGATCTTGGTGGTCACCGTCGAAGTGGCCGACTGTCCAGGCTGGACGGTCGCGGTCGAGGGCGACAGGCTGACCGAGAAGTCGTTGCCCGCGGGCGGGTTGCCGGTGCAGGTGGCCTCACCGGAGACCGCGCCGACCGAAACCGCGTCCCACGCCGCCTTGGTGGCGTTGAACTCGGTGCAGCTGCCCGGGAACAGGTCGACCGCCGCCTGCAGGGTGGCCTTGCGGGCCGCCTTGTGGTTCCAGGACGAGGTCTTGTGCAGCAGGCCGTTGTAGAAGATCTTGCCTGCCTTCTGGATGCCGATGCCGGTGATGCTGCTGTTGTTGCAGGTCGGGCTCGTCGGCTGGCCGTCGGTGGGCGAGGTGCCCTCCGACAGCAGGTAGAACCAGTGGTTCTGCGGGCCCGCGGCGGCGTGCACCTCGGTGCTCGGGATCGACGACGAGTAGCAGTTCGGGTCGCCCTCGCGGCTCGGGTCGTACATGTAGCGGATCGGGCCGTTGCCGACCAGGTTCACGCCCTCGCCGACGGTGAAGTCCGGGGTGTCGACCGGGTTGTTCGCGTAGAACTCGGTCAGCGCGCCGAAAATGTCGCCGGTGGACTCGTTGAGCCCGCCGTTCTCGTTGCCCGAGCCCGCGCCGCCCGGCGTGTTCTGGAAAATGCCGTGCCCGAACTCGTGGCCGGCCACGTCCATCGACGTCGCCTGGCGCTGGTTGTCCTGCGAGTGCCCGAAGTGGGTGGACGAACCGTCCCAGTAGGCGTTGACGTCGTTCAGGCCGACCGAGGCCGGGAAACCGTTGCCGTTGCCGTCGATGCCGCTGCGGCCCAGCCAGTCCTTGAGCATGTTCCACTCGGTCTGCACCGTGAAGAGCACGTCGACGCAGCCGGTTTCGAGGTCCGTGCCCTGCCCGTTGCCCCAGCTGTTGCTGGACTTGGTGAACACCGAACCGCCCTCGCGGCCGCAGCTGATGCCCGGCCGGTTCGGGTCGCGCATCGAGTACGAGCCGCCGGAGCCGCTGGTGTCGATGTTGACCTGGCCGACGTAGTAGCTGTTGCCGTTGCCCGCCGCGGCGGGGGCCGCGGCGTTCGCGCCGGACTTCGCCGGGCTCTCGGCCTTCACGTCGTCGCGCTGGTCGAGGACCTTGCCGGTGGCGGCGTCGACGAAGACGTGCAGGTTGCTCGGCGCCTTCGCGGTGCGGCCCTTGACGACGACCTCGTAGGCCAGTTTCGGCTGTGCGCCACCGAGAACGACCAGATCAGGCTTGCTCACCGCGCTCACCGTCGGCAGCTGGGCGCGGGCGACCGAAGCCGCGCGACCCGCGTCGACAGTGGGAGTGGTGCCCACGGTGATGGCCGCGCCCTCGGCGGAGTCGGTGCCGCGCACGCGGCCCGTTCCGTCGGCGACGATCACCGCATCCCCGCCGACGACCCGCAGGCCGTCGTAGGTGCGCTCGTAGGAGTTGTAATACAACCCGGCGTCGCCCAAGGTGGTGCTGACGCGGTGCAGGCTTTCGGCCGAGCTCTTGCGGAGCGCGGTCGCGCCGGCGGCGGCCCGGTCGGCGGCCGCGATCGCGGTGGCCTGCGGGTCTGCGGAAGGTTGGGCGGGGGCCGCGGATGCCGGGGTCACCGGCAGCGCGAGCAGGGAAAGGGCGAGACCGGCGACACTTGCGATGCCGGTGGCGAGCCCTCTTCTGGACGTCATCGACAGTCCTTTCGGGGTACACGATGGGGAAAAGCGCAACGCGTTGAGCTGGGCTGATCAGGCCGCGGACACCGTGAGTAAAAAAGCGCTCACGGGGGTGGTCAATGCGCTGAACGGACCAGCGGGACCCCGGGCGCGATCAGGACTATTCCCCGCAAGCGGCCTCGTAGCAGGGAAAACACCGATTCGGGACGGGCCGGGCGACTTTCGTAGGTAGTTGCTGACAACCGGCCGTTGGTAGCAGGACCGGAACCCGCTGGTGGTCCGCTTTTCCGCCGTTCAGCCGCGGGCAACCGACCCGTCACGCTCTGGTGCCGACGCGGGCGCCCGCGGCGGCCGATCGGCCCGTAGGCTTGGCTGGTGAGCGAACAGTCTGAATTTCCCGACGGCCAGTACCCCGAACGTCCGGTGGAGCGGCACAAGGGCCCGGTGGTGCTCCGGCGCGATCGGCGCGATCAGGGCAGCACGACCGATCAGCGGCTGCTCGACTCGCGGGGTCCGAGCGACTGGGTGCACACCGACCCGTGGCGCGTGCTGCGCATCCAGGCCGAGTTCGTCGAGGGGTTCGGCGCGCTCGCCGAGGTTCCGCGCGCGGTGACCGTGTTCGGTTCGGCGCGCACCAAACGCGACAACCCGGAGTACGAACTGGGCCGCAAGATCGGAGCCGCGCTCGCCGAGGCTGGGTTCGCGGTGATGACCGGCGGCGGCCCGGGCGCGATGGAAGCGGTGAACCGCGGCGCGAACGAGGCTGGCGGGTTCTCTGTCGGGCTGGGTATCGAGCTGCCCTTCGAGCAGGGCCTGAACCCGTGGGTCGACCTCGGCGTGAACTTCCGCTATTTCTTCGCGCGCAAGACCATGTTCGTCAAGTACTCGCAGGCGTTCATCTGCCTTCCCGGCGGATTCGGCACGCTCGACGAACTGTTCGAGGCGCTCACCCTGGTCCAGACCAAGAAGGTCACGAAGTTCCCGGTCGTGCTGTTCGGCACCGAATACTGGGGCGGGCTGTACGACTGGATCGAGAAATCCGTTCTGGGCAGCGGGAAAATCGGCGAGAAGGATCTCGCTCTGCTGCACTTGACCGACGACATCGACGACGCGGTGCGGGTTGTGCAGGATTCCTATCAGGCTTGGGAGGACACGCACTGATGCGGATTTGTGTGTTCTGCGGTTCGGCGCAGGGATTTTCGCCGGAGTACGCCGAGGCGGCGGCCGGTGTCGGGAAACTGCTGGCGCAGCGGGGAATCGGCCTCGTCTACGGCGGCGCGAGCGTCGGCACCATGGGCGTGGTGGCCAACGCCGCGCTCGCCGCGGGCGGCGAAGTGCTCGGTGTGATCCCGGAAGTGCTGTCGGATGTGGAAATCGCGCACGGCGGGCTCACCGAATTGCACGTGGTCGCCGACATGCACCAGCGCAAGGCGAAAATGGCCGCGCTGTCGGACGCGTTCGTCGCCCTGCCCGGCGGCGTCGGCACCCTCGAGGAATTGTTCGAGGTGTGGACCTGGGCGCAGCTCGGCATTCACCGCAAGCCGATCGGCTTGCTCGACGTGGCCGGGTATTACTCGCCGCTGGTGGCGTTCGCCGATCAGATGGTGGAAAAGGGATTCCTGCGGCCGGAAACCCGGCAGCTGATCACCGTCGCCGCCGACGCGGAAAAGCTGGTCGACATCATGAGCCGCTCGGCCGGATAAGGCGGCTACGACGCTTTTTCGTCCGGCCGCTTGTGGTAGGTGTCGACGTATTCCTGCCCGGACAGTTCGAGGATCGCGTACATGATCTCGTCGGTCACCGACCGGCGGATCGCCGAGGACGAGTCCTGGCCCTCGTACCGCGAGAAGTCCAGCGGTTCGCCGAACCGGACCCGGATCTTGGCGAGCCGCGGGATTTTCGCGCCGTTCGGCTGGATGCCCTCGGTGCCGAACAACGCCACCGGGACCACCTTGGCCCCGGTGGACAGCGCGAGCGCGGCGACGCCGGTGTGCCCGCGGTGCAGCCGTCCGTCGAGCGAGCGGGTGCCCTCGGGGTAGATCGCGAACACGCCGCCGTCGGTGAGCACCTTGCGGCCCGCCTCGAGCGCGGCGAGCCCGGCCTGGGCGTTGCCGCGTTCGACCGGGACGTAGCCGAGCGCGTCGAGCGATTTCGCGATGAACCGGCCCTTGAGCCCCTTGCCGGTGAAGTACTCGGCCTTGCCGAGGAACCGGACCTGCCGCGGGGTAGTGAACGTGATCACACCGGTGTCGAGCGCCGCCCGGTGGTTGGAGGCGAGCAGCACCGGGCCGTCCTCGGGGATGTTCTCCACGCCCTCGACCTGAGGCCGGTAGAGCGCGCGGACCAGCGGTCCGAGCACGAAACGGACGAGCAGCGGCAGCAAGGGTTCTCCCTCCGGAGGATCGGGCACCGGCTCCAGCATGGCACGATCGCCTCCATGAGCTGGTTTCACCGTCGCACCTGGCAGGAGCCGGGGTGGAGCGCCGAGGACATCCTCGCCGCCAAACGCGGCCGGACCGTGTCGGTCGTGCTCCCGGCGCTGGACGAGGAGGAAACGGTCGCCGCGGTGGTCGCGTCGGTGCGCCCGCTGCTCGGCGGGGTCGTCGACGAGCTGGTGGTGGTCGATTCCGGTTCGACGGACGCGACGGCCGAGGTCGCCGCGGCCGCCGGCGCGCGCGTGGTGCGCCGTGAGGACGTCGTGCCGGAGCTGCCCCCGCGTCCCGGCAAGGGCGAGGTGCTGTGGCGCTCCCTCGCCGCGACGACCGGCGACGTGGTGGTCTTCCTCGACTCCGACCTGGTCGACCCGGACCCGGCGTTCGTGCCGTCACTGCTCGGCCCGCTGCTCACCGAGGACGGCGTACACCTGGTGAAGGGCTTCTACCGCCGCCCGCTGCGACTGGAAAGCACCGGCGGTGGCCGGGTCACCGAACTGCTGGCGCGGCCAGTGCTGTCCGCGCTGCGCCCGACGCTGGGGGAACTGGTGCAGCCGCTGGGCGGCGAGTACGCGGGCACGCGCGAGTTTCTGGAGTCGGTGCCGTTCGCCGGGGGGTACGGCGTGGAGATCGGCCTGCTCCTTGACGCCGAAGAACGTTACGGCCTCGACGGGCTGGCGCAGGTCAACCTCGGGGTGCGCAAACACCGCAACCGGTCGCTGCTGCAGCTTGGCGTGATGGCCCGGCAAATCCTCGGCACCGCACTGGCCCGCTGCGGAATGCCGAGCGCGGAGGCGGCACGGTTCACGCAGTTCGTCCAGGTGTCCGGGGAGTGGGTGCCGGATGTGACGGAGGTGCCGGTGGTGGATCGGCCGCCGATGCGGGACGTGCTGGCCGCTCGGCAGTCTTAATGTCCACATAGGACGTGATCGGGCGCGGTTTCCGAAGCATGGTCGGTGACGACGAGCTGGGAGGACGTCCCGACCGCGAACTCCGATGGACGCACCGATCCAGCTCACCCGTGCGCGGTGAGCGCGGCGCGCTGTGGTGCTAGCCGCCCGTCTTCGAGGGTGATGATCTGGTCGAATCCGGCGACGTGCTCGGGCCGGTGCGTTACCAGCACGACGGTTCCCCGTGCTTGAGCGAGAACCCGGGCCAGTACTTCGTCGCCGTGTGCGGGGTCGAGACCTTCCACCGGTTCGTCGAGGACCAGGACCGGCGGTGCGGCGAGTACGGCGCGCGCGAGGATCAGCCGTTGCCGCTGGCCGCCGGAGAGGGCGTCGCCGTCCTGGCCGGTGTCTCGGTCCAACGGGAGGTCGAAGCCCGCGGTTTCGCAGGCGGCGCGCAGCTCGTCGTCGGAGGCTTCGGGCTTGGCGATCAGCAGGTTGTCGCGGACGGTGGTGGCGAAGACGTGTGCGTCGGCGAGGGCTCCGGAGATGACGGCGGGATGCGGTCCTTCCAGCGACCTGCCGTCGACGGTGATCGAGCCGGACGTCGGAGAGACGAAGCCGAGCAGGACGTGCAGCAGGGTGGTTTTTCCGGCGCCGGACGGACCGAGGATGCCCAGCCGGGTGCCGGGCGGCAGGTCGAGATCGATGCCTTCAAGTGCGGCTCGGCGGCCGGGATGGCGGACACTGACGTTGGTCAGCCGGAAATGCCCTGGCCCAGGGGTCGGTTCCGGGATGGGTTCCGGTGCGGCGAGGACGGCGCGTACCCGGCTCAGCGCAGCCCGAATTTCGGGGATCCGTTCAGCGGCGGGGAGCAGTGGCAGGACCAGTTCGAACAGCGCCATCGTGGTCAGGGTGAGGGCGGCGGTGACCGGGATGCTCGCCGGGCTGAGCAGCGCGACCGCGCCGGTGGTCGCGAATTGCACGGCTACTCCGGCGGTGGTGACCAGGGCGAGGCGGCGGCCCGAGCGGCGGGATTCTTCCGCTAGCTCTTCGATGACTGCGGTGGCGCGGTCCTTTTCTCGTTGTTCCCAGCCGTAGGCGATCAGTTCACGGCGGCCGAGGACGAGTTCGACGGTGCGCTCGGCAAGCTCCCTCCGTTCGCCAGGAGTTCCTCGGGGAATGAGCAGAAGTCCCGTCGCGATGAGTCCGATGAGGACGATCACGGCGAGCGGAAGGCTTACCAGACCGGCGAAAATCACCACGGCTAGACCGACGGTGCCCGCGACGACGCCCGGTAGCGCGAGCCGGAGGATGGCGTCCTGCACTGCGTCCACATCGGACACCAGGCGCGTCACCAAATCCGCACCCGAGTGTTCGGCGACGCGGCGAGGGAGAAGCGCCTGATACACCCGGGTCCGCAGGGATCCGAGGTAGCGGAGGACAACGTCATGTCCGGCAAGACGTTCGGCGTAACGGAGTCCGCCGCGGGCCAGTGCGAAGACCCGGACGGCGACGATCGCGAGGGTGAGTGCGGCCAGCGGGGGTTGTTCGGCGGCGCGCAGGAGCAGCCAGGCCGCGGTGCCGGTCAACCCGAGTCCGGCGAGTTCGGCGCCGACGGCGAGCAGGGTCGCGCGGACGAGTTTCATACAGTCACCCCATGCTTGAGTTCAACCGTTCGCGACGCGAGGGCGGCCAGCGCCGGTCGGTGCGCGACCAGGACCGCGGTGCGGCCGGGCAGTAATTCCTTCGCTCCGGCGAGCACTGTCGCTTCCGTGCGTGCGTCGAGGCGGGCGGTGGGTTCGTCGAGCAGGACGAGTCCTGCGTCGGTGCGGGACAAGGCGCGGGCCAGGCCGACGCGTTGCCGTTGCCCGGCGGACAATCCGGCACCCAATTCGCCGATCTGCGTCGCGTAGCCGTCGGCGAGGTCGGTGACAATGTCGTCGACCGGATGTCCGCCGGTGTTTTCCTGGAGGGTGCCGCGGAAGAGCGTCGGGCGTTGCGGCAGCCACGCGGTGTCGCGCAACCAGGACGAGTGGTCGAGGGCACGCAGGTCGACGCCGTCGATGAGGACCCGGCCGGAGGTCGGCGTGACGAATCCCAGCAGTACTGCGAGCAAAGTGGATTTGCCGGAGCCGCTCGGCCCGACCAGGGCGAGGTGTTCACCCGGGCGAATCGTTAAGTCTACTTCGGACAGCGCGCAGGTTTCGCCGTAACGCACGGATACACGCTCGAAAATAACCTCCGGTGGGCCCAGTCGACGTGTTTGCGTACCGGAGCGGCGGACCGCGATGGGCGCGGCCAGGATTTCTTTCAGCGCGGTGAGTCCTTCGGCGGCGGCGTGGAATTTCGCTCCGGCGGCGCGCAGCGGCAGGTATGCCTCGGGGGCGAGAACGAGGATCAGCATCGCGGTGTGTGCGGTCATCGAACCGGACAACAGCCGGAATCCGATCGGTACCGCGACGAGCGCGATCGACAGTGTGGCGACGATTTCCAGCACCAGCGCGGACAGGAAGGCCACCTTCAGCGTCCGGATGGTGGCGTCGGCGTGCGCGTCCGCCATCTCGCGCACGATGCGAGTCTGGGCTTGCGCGCGGCCGAACAGTTTGAGTGTGGGCAGGCCGCGGACCACGTCGAGGAAGTGGCCGCCCAGTCGAGTCAGAAGTGTCCACTGTGTACGTGCTTTCGTATGTGCGCCGATCAACGCGCCGAAGAGCGGGATCAACGGAACGGTCGCGGTGACGAGCAAAGCGGACGTCAGGTCGGCGGTGAAAAGCCTTGCCAGTACCGCGATCGGGACCACCGCGGACAGCACCATCGCGGGCAAGTAGCCGGTGAGATAGGCAGCGGTGGCGTCGACGCCCTTGGTGATCCGGGTGGCGGTCACGCCGGGGTCGCCGGTCGCGTCGAGCAGCCTGCGGCGCAGTCCTGCCTGTGCCGAGGCCGCGAAGCGACTAGTGAGCAGGCCTTGGCCGACGGCGAGCAGAAGCCGTGCCCCGACGGCGACGCACAGCGCGACCGAGACGCCGCCGCCGGTGAGCAAGGTCGCCAGCCCGTCGGCCTGGACGAGCACGGCGACTGCGGTGATGGCGCCCAGCACGGCAAGCGCCGTGAGATAGCCGCGAAGGCCAGGGAGAGCGGGCATGGCTAGACCTCTTTCAGAAATGCAGCAACGACTTCTCGTCAACCGGACGTCGATGTGCCCGCCAGGTCAGCCATTGCACGACGATGAGGACGAGAAGCGCGGGCGTGGCGAACCACCCGAGCACCGCCGCCGTATCCGGCGTGGTCGCGGCCTGGTCGACCGTCAGCTGGTAACCGGTGGTGGACGAGAGGACGACCGGGAAGCGCAGCACGCCGACCAGCAAAGCCGGGCAGGCGCTCAGAAGCATGGCGGCAGGCAGTGTCAAACGCGGCCGATCGAGTCCGAAAAGGACGGTCAAGTAAGCCGCGAAGGCAAGCGCGGTGACTGCTAACGCGGCCCAGGATCCGCCGGAGAAAGCTCCCCAAACCGTCGCTACCACCAAGAAAACCCCGACCGGAAGCAGGAACGACCGAGTCAGCCGCCGAACCCGGCCAGCGATCTCCGCCGGACCGCGTACGGTGAGGAAAACTAGTCCCTGCAAGCAGAACAGTGCGACAAACCCGAGTCCCCACAGCACCGCGTACGGATTGAACAACGCCAGGACGTCGTCGACCGGACGTCCTTGCGCGTCGAGCGGAAGCCCGCGCACGAGGTTGCCGAGGAACAACCCCCACGAGACCGCCGTGACCAGCGCGCCCGCGGTGATGGCGAAGGTCCACCCGCGCCGCTTCCCCTCGGGATGCCTGCTCCGCAGCTGCACCGCCGCGGTGAACGTGACCAACCCCAGCAGCAAGAGCACGACCAGCACGTAAGCCCCGGCGAACACCCGCCCTTCCAGATGCGGGAACGCGCCGAACAGCACGCCGACCGCCGCGACCAGCCACACCTCGTTGGCCAGGAAGAACGGACCGACCGCGCCGAGCACCCGCCGTTGCCCGGCCTCGTCGCGAGAGAGCGCGGGCAGCAGCATCCCCACGCCGTAGTCGTAGCCCGCCAACGCGAAGTAGCCGCCCAGCAGCACACCGAGCACACCCCACCAGATCGTCACCACGGGTCACACTCCACTCAGGACCGGAAGTTCGGCTTCCACCGCCGCGACTGCCGGACCGCGTTTGGCGATCCGGGCAAGCAGCACCCAATCCGCGATGGCCAGCACGGCGAACAACAGCGTGAAAGCGATGAAGGAAAACAAGATCTGCCCGCCGCTGACGTGGGCGACCGCGTCCGCGGTGCGCAGCTTGCCCCACACCAGCCACGGCTGACGGCCGATTTCGCGGACCAGCCAGCCCAGGATCGCCGCGACGAACGGCACGGCGATTCCCGGCACCATCAGGAAGAGCACCGGCCGCGCCCGCAGCAGCAGGTCGCGGAACAACAGCAGCGTGCCGATCAGCGCCGCGAAGAAAGCGAAGAAGCCGACCATGATCATCAACCCCAGCGGCAGCCCGACCGCGCTCTTGAACTTGTCCGGCTGATACCCGGCCACCTCGGCGAACTGCGCGAACCCGGCCTGCACCACCAGCACGCTGCCGAGCAACGACGTCACGACACCGATCCGCAGCGACCGGCGGAAGAAGTCGATCTCGCTGGTGCGCTTGAGAAAGTGGTACGCACTGACCCCGGTCACGAAGAACCCGCCGGTCAGCAGCGCGGCCCCGATGACGTGCGGCAGCGAAGCGACCAGCGCCGGGTTGGTGAACAACGCACCGAAGTCGTCCAGCCGAAGCACTCCGTTCTCCATCCGCGAACCCACCGGGTTTTGCAGGAAGGAGTTGGCGACCATGATGAACAGCGCGGAGGCGTACGCGGTCAGCGTGACCAGCCACAGCACGGCCAGGTGCAGCCACTTGTTCATCCGCCCGCGGCCGAAGATCCACAATCCGAGGAACGTCGATTCCAGGAAGAACGCCACCAGCGTCTCGATCGCGAGCGGCGCGCCGAAAACGTCCCCGGCGAACGCGGACAGCCCGGTCCAGGTCATCCCGAACTGGAATTCCATCACGATTCCGGTGACGATTCCGAGCGCGTAGTTGACCACGTACAACCGCCCCCAGAACGCGGTCATCCGGTGCGGCTGCTCGCCGCCGCGCAGCGTCGCGCGGGTCTGCATGATCGCCACCATGGTCACCAAACCCAAGGTGAGCAGCACGAACAGGAAGTGGAACGAGGTGGTAGTCGCGAACTGGAGTCTCGCGATCGGCAGTGGGTCCATGCCGACAGAGCTTATAGGTAGCGCGGCTACATGTAGCGGAAGAACCTATGAGATCAGGGTGATCTCAGGGTTTTCCCCGGACGGTTCCGGAGGTCGCGGACATTAGCCTGGCGAGGTCAAGATGAGTAGACTGCCCACCTATGAAAGCGGATACGTTGCGCGGACACCTCGACGCGTTGCTGCTGGCCGTCCTCGACGGCCGGAAGCTGCACGGCTACGCGATCATCGAGGCACTGGCGCTGCGCAGCGACGGAGCGCTCGACCTGCCCACCGGCACGGTGTACCCGGCGTTGCGCCGGCTCGAGCGCGCCGGCTGGCTGGCCAGTGAATGGGACGTGGTGTCCGGCCGCAAACGGCGCACCTACCGGCTCACTCGCGCCGGTCAGCAAGCACTGGCCGCGGAACGGGCACAGTGGCGGGAGTTCACCACGGTGATCGGCGGAGTGCTGGAATCATGACCACGACAAGCCAGGCCAGGACGAGTCCCATTGAGAGGTACCTGGCCGAACTGGACCGCGCGCTGGTCGGCCGCCGCGGCGCGAAGGCGGATCTGCTCGCCGAGGCACACGACGGTCTGCGAGACGCGGCCGAGGCGTACCGCGAGGGCGGCTGGAGCGAGACCGAAGCGCAGCGCCGCGCGATAGCGGATTTCGGTCAGGTCCGCGAGATCGCCGACGACTACCAAGCGGAACTGAGCCTGCACAACGGCGTACGCACGCTGTGGCTGCTCGTGCTGGGGGTCCCCGCGATGGAGACGTCGTGGCAGCTGGCGCGCATCTTCACCTACGGCGCCTGGTCGCGGCTGACCACGCCGAACCCCGGCTGGTACCTGTACGTCACGCAGTTCACCCACGCCGCGATTTACGCCGTGCCGGTGCTCGGGCTCCTGGCGTTGCTGGGCACGCGCTGGCTGAGCCGCCGGTTCGACGGCGTGCGCACCGCGCGGATCAGCAGGGCACTCGGCGCGATCGGGGTCGGCCTCAACCTGTTCTCCGTGCTGCTGCTGATCGGAGCGACCGGAGCGGTCGACGCGGCGCGGCTGTTCCTCAGCGGGCCGTGCGGGCTGCTCATGGTCGCGTGGGTGGTTCTCTCCTTCCGACTTGTCGTGCTAGCGCGACGTTCCTGGCGACGGTGTGCCACGATCGTCGCGTGACGACCGCGCTGATCTACCTCGTAGTCATGCTGCTGGTGGCCGCCGTGGTGTTCCTCCTGGCCGCTGTGGTGTTCGGCCGGGGCGAGGAACTGGCGCCGCTGCCGCCGGGCAGCTCGCCCACCCGTCTGCCCGCCGAGGACATCACCGGCGAGGACGTCCGCCAGGTGCGCTTCCAGCTGGTGTTCCGCGGCTACAAGATGTCCGAAGTGGACTGGGTGCTGCGCAGGACCGGCGTGGAACTGGACGAACTGCGCGAACGGGTCGCCCGGCTCGAGGCCGCGCTGCAGCCGCGCGAAGGCGCGCACCGGAGGCAGTCGGGTGAGTGACCTGGTGCTGTCGGTCGACGTCGCGGCACCGGCTGGCACGACCTGGCTCGCGCTCACCGACTGGGCGAGGCAAGGCGAGTGGATGCTCGGCACGTCGGTGCGAGTCATCGAGGGCAACGGCCGCAGCGTCGGCTCGAAGCTGGCGGCCTTCACCGGCTTCGGCGGCATCGGTTTCACCGACACCATGGAGATCACCACCTGGGAACCGCCCCTGCGCTGCACGGTGCGCCATCTGGGCAGCCTGGTGCAGGGAACCGGGGTGTTCCAGGTGCTGTCCAAGGGAGCCGGACACTGCACATTCGTCTGGGCCGAGCACCTCAAACTGCCGTTCGGCCTCCTCGGCCGCGCGGGCTGGCCACTGGCGCGCCCGGCGTTCGCCCTGGGGGTACGGCATTCGCTGCGGCAGTTCGCGAGGTTCGCGGAAAACTATTCAATGGGGGAACAATGACGGAACTGCTGGGCGAGGACGGCATCGCCCGCTGCACCTGGGGCAACTCGGCCCCGGACTACGCCGCGTACCACGACGAGGAGTGGGGCGTCCCGCTCCACGGCGAAGCGGAGTTGTACGAACGGCTGTGCCTGGAATCCTTCCAGTCCGGCCTGTCCTGGATCACCATCCTGCGCAAACGCGAAAACTTCCGAAAAGCCTTCCGCGGCTTCGCTCCCGAGAAGGTCGCCCGCTTCGGCGAGAAGGACGTCGAACGCTTGATGCAAGACGCCGGAATCGTCCGCAACCGCGCGAAAATCGAAGCAGCGATCAAGAACGCCCGCGCAGTGGCCAACCTGGACCTCCCCCTGGACAAACTCCTGTGGTCCTTCGCCCCGGAGAAACATCGACGCCCCCGCACCATGGCCGACGTCCCCGCGATCACCGACGAATCAAAAGCCATGGCAAAAGACCTGAAAAAACGCGGCTTCGCCTTCCTAGGCCCCACCACCTGCTACGCCCTCATGCAAGCCACCGGCATGGTCGACGACCACGTAACGGGCTGCTTCCGCGCAGCCTGATCCGAGTGAGGGCCACCCTCACAGCCGCAGATTCCCTCAGGGTTCCCCTCACGCCCCGCGCCGCACCAATGTGGCATTGGGTGCATCCCACGCACCTAATGCCACTTCGGGGCGCTAGCCCCAATCCCTAAAACCGCCACCGCCCCGCCCAACCGGCCCACGCAGCCACTCCCCGCCCTGCACCCCGATACGAAGCCTTCCCTGCGGTTCGGGGGGGGGGGGGGGGGGGGGGGGTGGCGCCTGTCCACGACGCACCGAACGCCCACCCCACCCACC
>NZ_JBVJOE010000001.1:1637030-1744384 GCF_055583325.1 Amycolatopsis sp. NPDC104775 | reverse complement strand
GCCCTACACCCCGAGGCGACCCCTCCCCTGTGGTTGGGGGGTGGTTGTCAAGGCATCTTTCCCGCCTTGACAACCACCCCCGAACCGTCAGCACACTCAGCTTCGGGGTGCCCACTCACCCCCCGAGGCGCAATGTCGCCGCCAGGCGACGAGCCCCGACCTCATTCCCCCCGAAAAACCGGCCGCCGCTTCCCCACGAACGCCTCCACCGCCTCCGCATGATCCTTCGTTCCCCCCAACGCCGTCTGCGCCGCATCCTCCGCAGCCAACGCCTCCTCCAGCGAAGACTCCGCGGCCACCGCCAGCACCCCCTTGATCTTCGCGTAAGCCACCGTCGGCCCACCCGCCAGCTTCGCCGCCACCTTCTGCGCCCGAGCCGCCAGCTCCTCGTCCGGCACGACCTCCCCGACGAGCCCGATCCGCAACGCCTCCGCCGAGTCCACCGTCCGCGCCATCAGCATCAGCTCCGCCGCCCGGCCGTACCCGATCAACCGCTGCAACGTCCACGACGCCCCCGAGTCCGGCCCGAGCCCGACATTCGCGAACGCCATCAGGAACGACGACGACTCCGCCGCGATCCGCAGGTCGCTGGCATACGCGAAGGCCGCGCCCGCGCCGGCCGCGGTGCCGTTCACCGCCGCGATGACCGGCTTCGGCATCTCGGTGATCAGTTTGACGATCGGGTTGTAGTGGTCGCTCACCGTGTGCAGCGGGGCCGGGTCGTTCGCCTGCAGCAGGCCGACGTGCTCCTTGAGGTCCTGTCCGGCGCAGAACGCCTTGCCGGTGCCGGTGAGCACCACCGCGCGGACGTCCGGGTCCTCGGCGGCCGCGCGCAGCTCGGCGATCAGACGCTCCTTGAGCTCGACGGTCAGCGAGTTGTACGCCTCCGGCCGGTTCAGCCGCAGGGTGCGCACGCCGTCGGCGTCGGCGGTCAACAGGACGTCGGATGTGGTCACGAAATGCTCCTCTGAAGCGGCGGCTCGGGTTCTCGGGACTGAGTCTCGCACCCTCGGCGGGCGGCATACCAGCACCGATGCGGCGGCAAATGATCGGTCCGCGTTCGCGCCCGGGCGCTGATGAGGGACAATGGGGGACGAGACCCGGCTGGCATGGGAGTGCGCGACCCGGGCGCGCCGGTTGAGACGGAGGGAGCACGCTATGGCGGCCATGAAGCCCCGGACCGGAGATGGTCCCCTCGAAGTGACCAAGGAGGGGCGGGGCCTCGTCATGCGGGTGCCACTGGAGGGTGGCGGCCGGCTGGTCGTCGAGCTCTCCGCGGAGGAAGCGAAGGACCTCGGCGCCGCACTGCAGGAGGTCACTGGCTGACCTGCGCTCTCCCCGCTCTGTCCACTGTGCACCCCGGTCTCCTTCTGGAGGCCGGGGTCGGTTCGTCTGCGCCCTAAGGTTGCTCGCTGTGCGTAACTCGCTACCACCCGTTCCCACGAAGCTGCCCGAGATCGAGGTCGTCGCCGCGACGCGCCGCGGAGTCCCGCGAGCAGTGCTGGTCGAGGCAGAGGAAGGTGCCGCGTACGGGTCGAGCGGGCGCGCCGCCGAAGTGCGCGAAGTGCCTGAAGACGGCGATGGTCCGCGGTGGGTCGCCGGTATCGGCGAAGGCGCGTCGAAGGACTTTCGACAGACTGGTGCCGCGTTGGCCCGGGCGTTCCGCGACGCGGCCGAGAACCGTCCGATCCGGACAGTCCAGGTAGTACTGCCCGAAGACGCGACAGCGGAGCACGCGGCCGAGCTTGCGGTTGGACTGTCGCTGGGCGGCTATCGGTTCGTGGTCACCACGACAGAGCCGAAGCCGGCAGTGCCCGCCGTGCGTCTCGTCGTCGCGCACGAGCGTGCTGTGCCCGCGTACGCGGACGCAGTGGCGCGTGTACGCGTTCTCGCGGCGGCTGCTGCCTTTACGCGCGATCTCGCGAACGCGCCCTCGAACGTCAAGAACCCAGCATGGCTGGCGAACACTGCGGCGAAGGTGCTGGGCGGCACCGTCGACGTGACCGTGCGAGACGAGAAATGGCTCGCGGACAAGGGCTTTGGCGGAGTGCTGGCAGTCGGCGGCGGTTCGGATTCGCCGCCGCGCCTGATCGAAATGTCGCACCGCCCGCGCGGCGCGAAGAAGCACTTGCTGTTCGTGGGCAAGGGGATCACCTTCGACACCGGCGGCCTTTCGCTGAAACCGGCCGACGGCATGCACCTGATGCGCACCGACATGGCGGGCGGCGCGGCCGTGATCGCCGCGATGCGCGCGATCGCGGAGCTGCAGCTGCCGGTGCGCGTCACGGCGCTGGTGCCCGCGGCGGAAAACCACGTCTCCGGCGGCTCGTACCGGCCGGGCGACATCGTGCGGCACTACGGCGGCCAGACCACCGAGATCGGCAACACCGACGCCGAGGGCCGGATGGTGATGGCCGACGCGCTCGCGTACGGAATCGCCCAGTTCAAGCCGGATCTGATCGTCGACGCGGCCACGCTGACCGGCGCGATGAAGGTGTCGCTCGGCCTGCGCACCGGCGGCGTCTTCGCGACCGACGACGACCTCGCCGCGCGAGTGATCGAGGCTGGCGCCCGCGTCGGGGAGGCGTGGTGGCGGATGCCGCTGGTCGAGGATTACGCGACCGGTATCGAGGGCGAACTCGGTGACGTGAAGCAGGCTCCCGGCGGCCCCGGCGGGATCATGGCCGCGCTGTTCCTGCGGGAGTTCACGGCGGGATTGCCGTGGGCGCATCTGGACATCGCGGGCCCGGCGCGCGCGGACAAGGCGTACGACGACGTAGTGCCCGGCGCGTCCGGGTTCGCGGCGCGGACGTTGGTGGAGTTCGCGGCTTCGTACGAGAGCTGATCGGGCTGCGGGGTTCCGGCGCGCCGAGGGGAGTTCGCCGCCTCGTGCGAGTGCAGTCCGGCGGGCGGCGGTCGTGCGAGGGTTCGCCGCCTCGTGCGAGAGCCTGACGATTCTGCCGCGGCGAGGTCGCCGCCGCGGCAGTGCCCGGCCTACTGCTTCCCCGCCAGCTCTTCCTCGCGCCGGGTCAGCACGATCGGATCGCCGTCGGTGATCGCCACCGTGTGCTCCGAATGCGCGGTGCGCGAGCCGTCGGCGGAGCGGATGGTCCAGCCGTCCGGGTCGTAGACGATCTTGTCCGTCGTGCGCGCCAGCCATGGTTCCAGCGCGAGCGTCAGGCCGGGCCGGAGCTTCATGCCGCGGCCCGCTTTGCCGCGGTTGGACACGTGCGGGTCGCCGTGCATGGTGCGGCCGATGCCGTGCCCGCCGAACTCGGTGTTGACCGGGTAGCCGTAGCCGGTGGCGACCGCCTCGATCGCGGCCGAGATGTCGCCGAGCCGGTTGCCCGCGCGCGACGCCTCGATCGCGGCTTCGAGCGCTTCCTCGGTGGCCCGGATGATCCGCTGGTCTTCTTCGGCGGGCGTGCCGACGATGACCGTGCGCGCAGAGTCGGCCGCCCAGCCGTCGATGGTGACCGCGATGTCCGCGGTGAGCACGTCGCCGTCGCGCAGGGTGTAGTCGTGCGGCAGGCCGTGCAGGACAGCGTCGTTGACCGAAAGGCAGATGACGTTGCGGAACGGGCCCTCGCCGAACGACGGCGCGTAATCCCAGTAGCACGAGACGGCCCCGCGCCGCTTGATCATGCCGCGCACGTGGTGTTCGAGGTCCATCAGATTGACGCCCACGTCGGCGAGCTTGCCGACCTCGGTCAGCACCTCGGCGACGAACCGCCCGGTCACGTGCATGCGGTCGATCTCCGCAGGCGTCTTCAGCTCGATCACGACTACCTCGCGTCCTCAAGTTCCGGTATTTCTATACCGGAAACGGTAGCACGGCACCGGGATACAAATACCACCCCGGCCGTCAGCCGCTCCTGCCGAGCACGTGGTCCCGGAACACTTGAACCGCGGGCGAAAGCGGTTCCCCGGCGCGCCAGCCGAGCCCGATCGTCCGGTGGACCGGCGGCTCCAGCGGCACCTCCGCGACCCCGGCGGGGGAGCCGGGTTCGAAGCGCGGCAGGAGCGCGACGCCCAGGCCCGCTCCGACGAGTCCGCGGACGGTGTCGGATTCCTGGCCCTCGAAGGCGACTTTCGGGGTGAAGCCGGCGGCGGCGCAGAGGTCGTCGGTGATCTTGCGCAGGCCGTAGCCGTGTTCGAGGAGGACGAACGGCTCGTCGGCCAGTTCCGCCACGCGCACGCCGCGCCGTCCGGCCAGCCGGTGCCCGGACGGCACCGACAGGCAGATCGGCTGCTGGTCGAGCACGACCGTTTCCAGCCGTTCGTGCTCGACGACCGGGGCGAGCAGGGCGAGATCGAGTTCCCCGGCCACGAGCCGGTCGGCGATGTCCTGCAGCGAACCCTGGACAAGGGTGAACCGGGCGGCTGGGGCCTGTTCGCGGTACGCACGCAGCAACTCCGGCACCAGCGAACGGCCGAGCAGGTGCAGGAAACCGAGCACGACACGGCCGCTCGCCGGTTCGATTTCTTCGCGGGCGAGGCGGACCCCAGCGTCGACTGCGGGCAGCGCGCGTTCCGCCGCGTCGGCCAGCAGTTCGGCGGCCCGGGTCAGCCGGACGCCACGGCCGTCGGGCACGGTCAGCGGCGCGCCCAGAGCCTGTCCGAGTGCTGCAAGCCGCCTGCTGACTGTGGGTTGCGGCACTCCGAGGATCTCGGCCGCGCGAGTGACGTTTCCCGTGCTTCGCAGCGTGGCCAGCAGAGAAAGGTGCGGGACGAGCTGCGCGGTGAGGCTCTCATTCGGCACGGTATGAATCATCGCAGATATGCGTATTAGACGTATTGATTAGCGAAGCTTAGCTTCAAGGGCATGCTCTCTTCCGCCCGCCGGGTGAAGGTCGCGGTCGCCGCCGCGGGCTTCACGTCGTTCGCCCTGCTCTACGCCCCGCAAGCGGTCCTTCCGCAGCTCGCCGGGCAGTACCACCTCGACCCCGGTGGCGCGGCGCTCACGGTGAGCGTGGCGACCGGCGCGCTGGCTATATCCGTGCTGCCGATCGCCGCGCTGTCCGAGGTGGTCGGACGACGGCCGGTGATCATCGCGTCCGTCGTGATCTCCTCGGTGCTCGGGCTCCTGCTGCCGCTCATGCCGAACTACCCGGTGCTGCTGGTGCTGCGCGCGGTCCAAGGCGTCGCGATCGCCGGATTTCCCGGCGTGGCCACGGCTTACCTCATGGAACGGCTCGGGAAGACCGGCGTCGCGGCCGCGGTCGGGGCGATGATCGCGGGCAACACCATCGGCGGCATGACCGGACGGCTGGCCACCGGGTTCGCCGCCGGACCGTTCGGCTGGCGCGGCGCGCTGTACGTGGTGGCCGGCGTTTCGCTGGTCTGCGCGGTTGTGACGGTGGTGATGCTGCCGCCTTCGCCGGTCAAAACGGGGGAGCGGCAGGGCTTGCACGACATCGGCGTCGGCCTGCTTTCCGCGGTGCGCAAGCCGGTTTTGCTGGTGCAGTATGCCGTCGCGTTGCTGGCGATGGGGTCGTTCGTCGCGCTCTACAACGCGGCCGGGTTCCGGCTGACCGGCGAACCGCTGAACCTGTCGCCAGCGATCGCGTCACTGGTGTTCGTGTCGTACGCGCTGGGCTCGGTCTCGTCGGCCACCGCCAACCGGTTGTCCGCGCGGCTCGGCCGTCGGCAAGCACTGGTCGGCGTGCTGCTGCTGACCGCGGTTGGCGCGGTGCTGACGATCCCGGACTCGCTGCCGTTGATCGTCGTCGGTTTCCTCGTGCTGACGACAGCGTTCTTCGCCGCGCATTCGATCGCGAACAGCTGGGCGGCGGCCGACGCCCCGGAGAACGCGCGCGGCCAGGTCGGCGGGCTGTACATGCTCATGTACTACCTGGGCAGCAGCGTCGGCGGCGGGATCGGCAGCGTGGTCTACGGGCGCGCCGGGTGGAGCTGGCTGATCGTGGTCGTCGTGGCTTGGCTGGGCATCGCCGCGGCGGCGGTCGCCGCGGGCACCAGGGCGGCTAGGGCCGAGCGGGTGCTGGTGCGGAGCTGAGCGCTCACTGGCAAGCGGTGGCCACCAGCAGTCCGCCGCCGACCGGCAACAGGGCCGGAATGAGCCGGTCGTCTTCGCGGACCGCGCGCGCGACCTCGCGCAACGCCATCGTCTCCGGATCCCGCCGGGCCGGGTCGGTGAGCCGTCCGCCCGCCAGGACTTGGTGGAACACGATCACCCCGCCGCGGCGCAGCAGTGCCACGCCCTGCTCGTAGTAGCCGGGGTACTCGATCCGCGCGGCGTCGACGAACACCAGGTCGTAGCCGCCCGGCGTGAGCCGCGGCAGCACATCCAGCGCGCGGCCGACGATCAGCCGCATCCGGCCCGGCGGATAGCCCGCTTCGAGGAAGGTCTTGCGTGCCGCGCGCTGGTACTCCGGCTCGACGTCGATCGAGGTGAGCACGCCGTCGGGAGCCATCCCGCGCAGCAGGTACAGCCCGCTCACGCCGGAGCCGGTGCCGACCTCCACGACCGCCCGCGCGGCGACCGTCGCGGCGAGAAAACGCAGCGTCGTGCCTGCTCCGGGGGCCAGCGGGGCGCAACCGAGGTCGACCGCGCGCAGCCGTGCCGCGGCCAGCACGTCGTCGTCGGGCAGGTACCCGTCGACCTGCTCGGCTCCGACCGCCCCGGTCTCGGCCGCCGCCTCTGTCCCCGAACTCACGCGCGAAGGTTAGCGCTGGTTGTCGATAAATCAGCGAAGGCTCCCTGGTTAGCGACCCCCGGTCCGGGGAAAGCCCGCGAAAACCCAGGAAAGGACCACGCGGGCCAACTTCTCAGGCTGCTCTCAGATCGGTCTCATGAGTTCCATAAGGAAGGCCGACAGACTGAGTCTCAACCACACGGGAACACCGTGTGCCCGGCCCGCGTTGGCAGAGGTGAAGAGGAGTTGACCCAGATGGAGGTGCCTGCTCCCCTGATGCAGAACGCCGAACTGCCGGAAGCCGCTCCGGTGACCGTGGACGCAGCCGAGGCGGCTTGGACGCCGCCCTCGTGGGACGAGGTCGTGCGCGAACACGCCGACCGCGTGTACCGGCTCGCCTACCGCCTCACCGGCAACACGCACGACGCCGAGGACCTGACCCAGGAGACGTTCATCCGCGTCTTCCGGTCGCTCGCGTCGTACAAGCCCGGCACCTTCGAGGGCTGGCTGCACCGGATCACCACGAACCTGTTCCTCGACATGGCGCGCCGCCGCTCGCGCGTGCGCATGGAGGGGCTGCCCGAGGACACCGACCGGATCGTCGGCGACGACCCGAGCCCAGAGCAGCACTACAGCGACACTCACCTCGACCCCGACCTGCAGGAGGCGCTCGACGAGCTGCCCCCGGAGTTCCGGGCCGCGGTCGTGCTGTGCGATGTGGAAGGACTGTCGTACGAGGAGATCGGCGCGACGCTGGGCGTCAAGCTCGGCACCGTGCGCAGCCGCATCCACCGCGGCCGCTCGGCGCTGCGCGCGTCGCTCGAGCGCCGTCGCGCGACCCGGGAGGAATCTGTGAAGGTGCCCGTATGACCGGCTGGCGTTTCGCCGAATCCCACCTCATGCCCGACGCGGTAGTCGCACTGGTCGACGGCGAGTTGACGCCCGCCGCCCACGACCGGGCCCTCGCGCACGTCGCGCGCTGCCCGGACTGCGCGGCCGAGGTCACCTCGCAGCGGCAAGCGGTCGCGGCGGTGAAGGACGCTGGCGCGCCGTCGATGTCGGCGGGGTTCCTGGCCAGTCTTCGGTCCATTCCGGAGCACACTGAGTTGCCGGGTACGCCGGATAATCTCGCGGTCACCGCGGACGGGCAGCTGGTGGCGATCCAGCGGCCGGAGCGGGTGGCTGGACTGCGGGACGCGGGAGTGCTCGGGGGTGCCGCACCGTTGGGAACAACCGCGCCGCTCGGGCAGTCGGCGACCGTGCTCGGCGGCGGAAGGTTCGCGTTCAGCCGGAAGCGGGCGGCGCAAGGGGCCGGGGTCGTGGTGTCCGGGCTCGTGCTGAGCGCGCTCGCGCTCGTCGGGACGGCGGCGGACAGCGGGGAGGGGACCGGCGGGGGTGAGCGGACGCCCAATGCGAATCTGCTGCCTGCTCGGATGAATGTGCCTACGACGGGTCCCTCGTGGGAGCCGGAGGCTCCCGGGCTGGGGGATGAGCCTGGGGTGGTTCGGGCTGGGGCTGCTTTCGCGGCTCGGTGATTTTGGGCGGCTCGTCGCCTGGCGGCGACATTGCGCGTGGTCCTCGGTGGGGGCACCCCGAAGTTGATTGTGACGACGGACGGCGGGTGCTTGTCAAGGCGGGAAAGATGCCTTGACAAGCACCCGCCGTCCGCATTTGTGGCTTCGTATCGGGGTGCGGGGGTGGTGTGGGTGCCTCGCTCGTTGGGTGTGCTGGTGCGGTTGGG
Organism: Amycolatopsis sp. NPDC104775; assembly: GCF_055583325.1. NCBI lineage: Bacteria > Bacillati > Actinomycetota > Actinomycetes > Pseudonocardiales > Pseudonocardiaceae > Amycolatopsis > Amycolatopsis sp. NPDC104775. Next base: position 1,735,987 of record NZ_JBVJOE010000001.1, on the reverse strand, counting down.
CTGGGCATACCGGCAGCGTGTGGCAGCGGTTGTTGCGGGTGGGCTCGCGCTCGCGGGATCTGGGCTGGTTGTGAGGGGAACCCTGAGGGAGTTTGGGGCTGTGAGGGTTCCCCTCGCGCACGGCCTGGCTAGCCGCGGCGGGTGCGGACGGCGGAGGCCAGGGTCTCCAGCAGGTCTTCTGTCGTGTCCCAGTCCATGCAGGCGTCGGTGATCGACTGGCCGTAGGTCAGCTCTGCCGCGTGGCCTAGCACCAGGTCTTGGCGGCCGCCGATGAGGTTGCTTTCCAGCATCAGGCCGGTGATTCCGCGTTCGCCTGCGGAGATCCGGGTTGCCAGGTCGCGGACTACTTCGGCTTGGCGGACGTGGTCCTTGTTGCTGTTGCCGTGGCTCGCGTCGATGACCAGGCGTTCCGGGAGACCGGATTTCGCCAGGCGGGCCAGGGTTTCCTCGACGGTGGCCGGGTCGTAGTTCGGGCCTGCGGAGCTGCCTCGCAGGATGACGTGGCAGTCCGGGTTTCCGGAGGTTGTCACCAGGGCGGCCAGGCCGTCCACGTTGATGCCGGGGAAGACGTGCGACGCGGCGGCGGCGCGGGTGGCGTCCACGGCTACCTGGATGTCGCCTTCGGTCGAGTTTTTGATGCCGACCGGCATGGACAGGGCGCTGCACAGCTGGCGGTGGACCTGGCTGGCCGCCGTGCGGGCGCCGATCGAGCCCCAGGTGACGATGTCGGAGATGAACTGCGGGGTGATCGGGTCCAGGAATTCGCAGCCGACCGGCAGGCCCAGCGCGGAGACGTCCAGCAGCAGTTTTCGCGCCAGGCGCAGGCCTTTGTTGACCGCGAAGGTGCCGTCCAGGTCCGGGTCGTTGATCAGGCCCTTCCAGCCCAGCGTGGTGCGCGGTTTTTCGAAGTACACCCGCATCACGATGTGCAGGTCCTCGCGCAGCGATTCGGCTTTGGCGGCCAGGCGGCGGGCATAGTCGAGGGCGGCTTCCGGGTCGTGGACCGAGCAGGGGCCGACGATCACGGCCAGGCGGTCGTCGCGGCCGTCGAGGATGTCGACCGTTTCCGCGCGGCCGGTTTGCACGACTTTCGCCACGGCGGCGTCCACGGGATGGTCTTCGCGCAGCAGGGCGGGCGAGATGAGGGGACTGACCGACGTGGTGCGGCGGTTGTCCAGCGTGCTCGCGTCGGCGGGGGCAGCGACGAGGCGGGTGCTCATGAGCGGGTGGTTCCTTCCTGGTGGACACCGACCCGCGGGGGACTCGCCGAGCCGGTTCGAGATCCGGCTCGGGTGGAGGTCAGCGCAGGTTCACGCCGCCGTGCCCACCCGGGGCCGGCTTCGTAAACCAGAAATAGCGCTGCACGCCGCCACGGTAACACACCTCCGGACCAGCCCGAGCCGGACCGGATTCGGCAGGTGGTCCGCCCTGCACCGATCCAGATTCGAGCCGCTACGCTGTCCGCGGACTGTGACTGCACTCTCCCTGCGAGGAAGACGGAGGCAACAGATGCGTGTCGGTGTGCTGACGGGGGGCGGCGACTGCCCCGGCCTGAACGCGGTCATCCGCGCGGTGGTCCGCAAGGGCGTCGAAGTGCACGGCTGGGAGTTCGTCGGCTTCCGCAACGGCTGGCAGGGCCCGCTGACCGGCGACAGCCGGCCGCTCGGCCTCGCCGACGTCGAGGACATTCTCACCCGCGGGGGCACCATCCTGCGGTCGTCGCGGACGAACCCGTACAAGGTCGACGGCGGCGTCGACAAGATCCGCCAGGTGCTCGCCGACCAGGGGGTCGACGCGCTGATCGCGATCGGCGGCGAGGACACCCTCGGCGTCGCCAAGCGGCTGACCGACGACGGCATCGGCGTGGTCGGCGTGCCCAAGACGATCGACAACGACCTCGGGGCCACCGACTACACGTTCGGCTTCGACACCGCGGTCTCCATCGCCACCGAGGCGATCGACCGGCTGCACACCACGGCCGAATCGCACCACCGCGCCCTGGTCATCGAGGTCATGGGGCGGCACGCGGGCTGGATCGCGCTGCACTCCGGCCTCGCCGGCGGCGCGAGCGTCATCCTGGTGCCGGAGCGGCAGTTCTCCGTGGACCAGGTCGTGCAGTGGGTCGAGCGGCGCTTCGAGAAGGAGTACGCGCCGATCATCGTCGTGGCCGAGGGCGCGCTGCCCGAGGGCGGCGAGGAGAAGCTGCTGACCGGCGAGAAGGACGCCTTCGGGCACGTCCGGCTCGGCGGCATCGGCAACTGGCTGGCCGACGAGATCTCCGAGCGCACCGGCAAGGAATCGCGCGCGGTCGTGCTCGGCCACGTCCAGCGCGGCGGCACCCCGACCGCGTACGACCGGGTCCTCGCGACCCGCTTCGGCCTGCACGCGGTGGACGCGGTCGCCGACGGCGACTTCGGCGTGATGGTGGCGCTCAAGGGCACCGACATCGTCCGCGTGAAGCTGTCCGAGGCGACGGCCGAGCTGAAGACCGTTCCGCTGGAGCGGTACCAGGAAGCCGAGGTCTTCTTCGGCTGAGCCCGGGTAGGGGCAACCCCACCACGGTGCCGGGGGCGTGCGGTATTCCGCGCGCCCCCGGCGTTTTCCTACCCTCGGCTCGTGCGAATCTTCCTGGCGGGATTGACGATGCTCTCGGTGACCGCGGCTCCTCCATCCACTGTGGACGGCGTCTGGCGGACCGACGGCTACGGGCAACTGGTCCAAGTGTCCGGCGGCAAGCTGACGACCTACGACGAGACCGAGGTCAGCTGTCTGCCCGGCTCGCTTTCCGGAACCGGCGACGGGACCCGGTTCACGACGAACGAAGGCTCGGTCGTCACCATCCGCGCGGGCAGGATGAGTTTCGACAACAACCTGGGCGTGCGGTCGTTGCGTCGCGTTCCCGGCGGGTTGCCGCCCGCGTGTCAGGCTTCGGCCGCAGACTTGTTCGACGTCTTTTGGCACACTTTTGCCGAGAACTACCCGTTTTTTCAAGCTAAAGGCGTCGACTGGAAGTCCGAAGGGGACGCTGCCCGCCGCGAGGCGGCCGCGCATCCCGAACGGCTCTTCGACATCCTTTGTGGACTGATCCGTCCGCTGCACGACGCTCATGTCGGCCTGCTCGCCGCGAACCAGCACTGCTCTTCGCCGCGGCCGGGCACCCCGGACATGAAAACGACCGTGCCGCGCATGATCGCCGTAGCCGACGAGAACCTCGGCGTGCCGATCGAGCGGATCCAGCGCTGGGCCGGCGGGGCCATCGCGTACGCGGATCTGCCGGAAGGACGCGGATACCTGCGCATCAGCGGATTTCACGATTACGCCGACACTTTCGCCGCCAGCAGCAAGGTCCTGGAGAAAGCGCTGGACGAAATCTTCACCGCCGACCGGGTGCGCACGTTGCGCGGCCTGATCCTCGATCTGCGCGTCAACGGAGGCGGGGACGATCCGCTCGGACTGCAGGTCGCCGCCCGGCTGACCGACGTCCCGCATTTCGCCTACGCCAAGCGCGCGCGCAACGATCCGGACGACCCGGCGAAGTTCACTGTGCCGCAACCGTTTTTCGTCCACCCCGCCGCGGCGCCGCACTACACCGGCCCGCTGACGGTGCTGACCGGCAGCCTGGACGTCTCCGCGGGAGAGGCGTTCCTGCAGGCGCTCCTGAACCGGCACCCGCGGCCAGTCCTGATCGGACAGTCCACTCAGGGCGCTTTCTCCGACATGCTGGAACGGACGCTGCCGAAACCAGGCTGGAAGGTGGCGCTGCCGAACGAGGAATACCTCGACCCGCACGGCCGCACCTACGACGGCACCGGCATCGGCCCCGACCTTCTCGTCCCGGTCTACGACCCGGACGACCTCGCCGCCGGACGAGATCCGGCGCTGGCCGCCGCCCGCCGGTAAGGTGAGCGCATGGGGTCGGTCAAACAGTTCCAGGTCACTTTCGACTGCGCGGAGCCCGCGCGCGTCGCCCGCTTCTGGTGCGAAGCGCTGGGGTACGTCGAACCGCCGCCGCCGGAAGGATTCGCCGACTGGGCCGAGTTCGACCGGACCCAGCCGCCCGAGGAACAGGGTTCGTGGGCGGCCTGCGTCGATCCCACGGGGGTAGGACCGCGGCTGTACTTCCAGCGCGTGCCCGAGGGCCGGGTGGTGAAAAACCGCGTGCACCTCGACATCCGGGTCGGCAGCGGGCTGGTCGGCGAGGAACGGCTGGCGGTGCTGAAGGCCGAGGCCGAACGGCTGACGGCGCTGGGCGCGTCGGTAGTGCAGGTGCTGGAGTCGGACGGCGTGAACGAGTCCTGCATCCCGATGCAGGACGTCGAGGGCAACGAGTTCTGCCTGGACTGACCCGAAGCCGCCGTGCCGCGGATCGGTCGCGGCACGGCGGCTCTCAGTGCGTCAGGAAACGGAAACGTTGGCCGGAGCGGTGAACGAGCCGCTCGACACCTGGTAGATCTGGGACACGGTGAGGCTGCCGCCCGCCGGGATGGTGTCGTGGCCGGTAACCACGACGTGCCCGGTGGATCCGGACGCGGTGCCCGGGTTCGTCGTCGACAGCGATTCGTTCGAGGGCAGGTCGAACGACAGCGTCCAGCCGTTCGCCGCCGACGAACCGCCGTTGGCGATGGTGAAGTGCGCGAAGGCACCGAATCCGTAGTCGTAGTCGGTGGTGAACTTCGCGGTCAGCTTGCCCACCGGGGCCGTCGTGACGGTCCAGGTGAACGGAGCCTGCGCGGTCGCCCCGGCGGAATCGGTGGCCGTCACGGTGACGTTGCTGGTGCCCGCGGTGGTCGGCGTGCCGGTGATCGAGCCGGTCTTGCCGTCGATGGCCAGCCCGGCCGGGAGGCCATCCGCCTTGTAAGTGTAGGGCGAAGTGCCGCCGGAGGCGGTGACCTTCAGCGAAACCGCCTTGCCCACCACGCTGTTCTGGTTGCCCGGGTTGCTGACGCTCAGCTTGCCGTTGGTGCCGCCGCCGGGGGTCAGGCCGGTGACGCCGTGCGGGGTGCCGAGGCCGGTCGGGCCGTCCCAGCCGGTGCCGGCGTTGCAGATCACCGTGCCGCAGCTGCCGTTGCTGCCCGAGGTGACGTCGTTGAAGTCGCCGGGGTGCGCGTACGGGTAGGTCGCGGCGTTGTCGCCGTCCTTCGGCGTGCCCGCGAGCGCCCAGATGCCGGCGACGATCGGGGTGGCGAGGCTGGTGCCGCCGTACTGCGACTGCTGGCCGTTGACGTAGATCGTGATGCCGCTGTTGGGATCCGCGTCGGCCGAAATGTCCGAAGTGGCCCGATTGTCGCAGGCGGTGCTGATTCCGTTCTGGTAGGCGGGCTTGCTGAACTTGCTCGAACAGCCGCTGCCCGTTTTGTTCCACGCGGTTTCGGAGTAGCCGCTGCCGGACGCGCTCAGCGTGGTGCCGCCGACCGCGACCACCTCGGGCGAGGTGGCCGGGTATTCGGCCTGCGAACCGCTTTCGCTGCCCCAGTCGCCGGTGGCGCCGAGGATGGCGACGCCCGGGTGGTTGTAGTGCTGCTCGGCGTCGGACGGGATCGCGCTTTCGTGGTCGGCGTAGCTGTTGGACACGATCTTCGCGCCGAGCCGGACCGCGCTGTCGACGGCCGCCGCGAGGTCGCTGTCCTCGTTGCTGTTGCCCTCCACCAGCAGGATCTTGCAGTCCGGGCAGAGCGCGCTGACCGCGTCCACGTCGATGGCCATCTCGGTCGCCCAGCCCGAGTCGGTCTTGGACGGGAGCGTGCTCGTGCCGTCCTGGCCGACCACGGTCAGGCAGCCGTTCGCCTTGGTGCAGGAGCCCAGGTTCCAGTGCGACCGGTAGTCGTTGAGGTCCTTCTCGATGCCGGGGTCGTCGAAGGCGTCGACGATGGCGACGGTGGTCCCGCCGCTCTTCATCCCGGCGACGCCGTAGGCCTTCTGGAGGTCGGCCGGGCTCATCGCGCTGGCCGGGCGGGCTCCCGCCGAAACCAGTTGCACCGCCTGGCATTTCGCGTATCCGGCGGGCGCGCTGGCACACGACGCCGGGCTCAGCTGCGGCCCGGCGGCGGCCTCGGCGACCGGGGTGAAGGCCGCCGACACCCCCGCTCCGAGAGCGAGCGCCGCACCGGCGGCGGCCAGCCGTCTCAAGGTCATTCCTGCACGCATCATCGCGTCCTTCCTCGTACGCCGCTGCCCGGAGAGGGGCGAAAAGCGGTGCCGCCATTGGATTTCACCGAGGCGGTGAGGTACCAGGAACAACCGGCACAACCGGCTGTTGTGCCGGAGCGAGGAACCCGACCTTCGGAGGATGTTCCCCGCCCCGGGGCGAGCGACGATGGACCGGCGGGAGGTGCGGGACATGCCGGACGGCGCGACGGAGACGTTCGACCGGACGCTGGTCCGGCTGCGCCGGGCGGCCGGGCTGACGCAGGAACAACTGGCGCAGCGCTGCGGGCTCAGCACCCGCGGCGTCGGGAATCTCGAACGCGGGCAGCGGCATCCGCGGCGGGTCACCGTGCAGCTGCTCGCCGACGGCCTCGCGCTGCCCGAGGACGGCCGGGCCGAACTGCTCGCCGCCGCCCGGCGCGGCAGGCAGCGGCCGCCGGACGACCCGGTCCCGCCGCCGCGTCCGGCACCGGATCTCATCGGCCGCACCGAGGAACACGCCCTGCTGGACAAGCACATTTCCGGCACGGGCAGGCCGTTTCTGGTCTTCGCCGGACAGACCGGCATCGGCAAGACCCGGCTGCTGGCCGAAGCCGCGTCCCTGGCCGAGGTCCGGGGCACGACGGTGCTCTCCGCGGCGTGTTCACGGCACGGCGGAGAGCCGTACGCGCCGCTTTCGGAAGCGTTCGCCCAGCACGCGTCCGAGCATCCTGCCGGACCAGGCCTGGCGTTCCTGCTGCCGGAACAACGCACCGCCGAACCAGCTCCGCCACGCTGGCTGATGTTCGCCGAAGCCGCGAAATTCCTGGACACGCTCGCGCGGCGCCGCGGCGTGCTCGTGATCCTGGACGACCTGCAATGGGCCGGTCCGGACGGACTCGCCTTGCTGGCTTCGCTGGTGCAGGACGTCCGGCCGGACCGCGTCCGCTTCCTCGCCGCCTATCGCGACACCGAACTCGCCGCGGCTGAAACACTGGCCGACACCCTGCTCGATTTGTACCGAAAAGGCTTGCTTGTCCAGCATTCCCTGGCCCCGCTCGCGGACGAAGACGCGACGACGCTGTTGCACCACAGCGCCGGGACCGAGGTCGGGCAGTCCGCCCGCGAACGGGTGCTTCGGCTGGCGGGCGGGCTTCCGTTGTTCCTGGTCCAGTTGGGACACGTGCTGGGCCAGTCCGGCAAAGCGCCCGCGGAACTGCCGTGGGGGCTCGCGCACGCGGTGCGGCGGCAGGTCGGATCGCTGCCCGAACGCACCGTCGAGGTGCTGACGCTGCTCGCGGTGGGACAGCAGCGGATGGATCCGGACGTCCTGGCCGCGGCCGCCGGGCTGGATCCGGCCGAATTGCCCGAAGTGCTGGCTCCCGCGCACACCGCGCGGCTGCTGGACGAGAACGCCGAGGGCGTCCGGCTCACCCACGAACTGGTTGCCGAGGTGGTGAACGGCGACCTGCCCCCGAGCCACCGGCACGTGCTTCACCGCAGACTCGCCGAAGCCTTGGGCGGCGCGGCGGCGGCATATCACTACACCCACGCACAGGACACCGAGCGCGCCGCGCAGACTTTGCGGCACGCCGCGGAAAAAGCCAGCAGGCAAGCCGCGCACGACACCGCCGCCCAACACTGGGGCGCGCTCGTCGACCTCTTGGACCGCGCCGGTTCCCAGCTAGCCGTCGCCGAAGCCGCCGAATCCTGGGCAGACGCCCTCGCCGCGGCTGGTCGGTACGACGCCGCGCTCGCCGCCGCCGAACGCGCGCTTTTGGTGTACCGCAAGGAAGGCGACGAGGAACGGCAACGCCTGGTGATCGCCAGGATCGGCTACCTGCACTACCAACGCGGCACACCGCGCGAGGGCCTGGCCCGGATCGCGCCGACCCTGACCGAGGACCGGCCCGGCGAATCGGCCGTACAGCTGCGCTTGGCCCGTGCCGCCAACCTCTACCAGAGCACGCGCTATCGAGAATCCGTCGAGGTCTCCACCGCCGCGATCGTCGCTGCCGAGGCGGTAGGGGACGAGCACGGCCTCGCGGGCGGACACCTGCGCCGCGGACTCGCGTTACGGCTGCTCGGCCGCAACGAGGAAGCACTGGCCGACCTGCACACCGCTGCGGCGACCGCGGAACTGTGCGGCGACCGGGAGATCGTCGTCCGTGCCCTGACCGGCGTCGCCGTGCTGCACCACTACCGCGGCGAACTGGCCCGGGCCGACCGCCAGTTCGCACGAATCCTCCGGCTGGCAGAGGAACTCGGCGACCGGGAACTGCTCAGCCGAGCCGTGTGCAACGTCGGCGCGAGCGCGGTCTATGTCGGCCGGTGGGGAGACGCACTGCGGCGATTCAGCCAGGCATTGGAGCTGGCGGGACATGGAAGGTCGCCGATGTGCGGCGCGATGGCTCTGATCGGCCGGGGCGCGTTGTGGTCGGCCTGTGGTCGTTATGAGGTGGCGGCCGATGATTTGACCAAGGTCATCCGGCTGGGTCGGGAAAGCGACAATGCCGACATCGTCTGCAACGCTTCGGCGCAACTGGCGGAGAACGACGTGCGCGCGGGCCGTCCTGAGCGGGGCGTGAGCCGGTTGCTGCCATTGCTTGCGCTGCAAGGGGAACGCAGCTGGCAGATGACCGACGCGCTGCCGTTTCTCGCCGAGGCACAACTGGCCTCCGGGGATCCGATGGCGGCCGGGGAGACCGCTGCGGAAGCTGTTGCCTGCACTGAGCATATCGAGCATATTCTCGCCCGCACGGACGCGTTTCGGGTGCAGGGGTTGGCTTTTCTTCGACGGGGAGTCCTGGCGTCGGCGGAGGAGAGCATGGAGGAAGCGCACTCGCTGGCGGAACGGGTGGGGTCGCCGTATCTGCTGGCCCGGGTGAGTGCGGCGCGTGCTCGTTTGGCGGAGGGGCGCGGTGATTCTGGGGCTGCGGCTCGGGATCGGGAGAGGGCGGGGGAGTTGTTCGCGGCTTTGCGGAGGGATGCTTTGGCGGAGGGTTGAGCAGACTGTCCACATAGGGCGGTGCGGAAACTCAGGTGCCTCGGCTGACTTCGGTTTCTACACTCGCTGTCATGGACAGCTTCCTCCTGAACGTGGTCGATGTCGAAGCGACCTGCTGGGAGAAGCAGCCGCCGCCTGGCCAGGTCAGCGAGATCGTCGAAATCGGACTCACGGTCGTCGATCTGCGGGCTCGCGAGCGGCTGGCCAAGCACCGGATACTGGTCCGCCCGGCCCGGTCCGCGGTCAGCCCGTTCTGCACGGAGCTGACGGGGCTGACCCAGGCCGAGGTGGATGGCGGCCTGTCGTTTCGGGACGCCTGCCGGACTTTGGCGGTTCAGCACCGCACCGCGGAGATGCCGTGGGCGAGCTGGGGCGACTACGACCGCAATCAGTTTGCCCGGCAATGCCTGCGCACCGGCACCGAGTATCCGTTCACCACCATGCACACCAACGCGAAGGTCTCGTTCACCGCGGCCTACGGCCTGCGTCGCCGCCCCGGCATGGCGCAGGCGCTCGCCGTCGCGGGCCTCCCATTGGAAGGCCGCCACCATCGCGGCGACGACGACGCGTGGAACATCGCCGCGTTGGTACTCGCGGTCAACGATCGCGGAGCGTGGCCGGGCGGATAGAGCCGCGCCAGTGCGGTGACAATCCGGGCGGTGTCGCCCGGCCGGACCTGCCGCAGCGGAGCCCTGCGGCGCGGCTCGGCCGCGAGTGTCCACTGTGGCCAGTCAGATCCGCGCCAGCTCGTCCAGCACCCCAGCCGCCTCCGCGATGTCCTCGGTCAGCGGGCGATCCTCCAGCCGCTCGTCCAGCACCTCCACCGCGGCCTCGAACGCCGCCCGTACCGGCAGGTCCACCAGTTCCGCCTTCCGGATCCGCAACGCCCGCACCGCCGCCACCAGTTCGCACGCCAGCACTTGCCGGTAAGCGGCCGCGGCCGCCGTAGCCGCTCGTGCGGCTTGGGTCGAGAAGCTCGCGTGGTCCTCGATCCCGCGCGACACCACCGCTGTCCCGAGCGTCGCGGGCAACGCCGCTTGCCGCAGTTCGGTGAGCGCGTCGTGCGCGACGTACTCCAGGATCATCACTCCGGAACTTCCCGGCGGGCCGACCGCGAGAAACGGTCGCAGCCCGGTGAATTCCGGTTCCACCAAGTCTCCAAGCCGAGCCACGGACAGCTCCGCGACCTGATGCACCGTCGCGCGGGCCTGATCGAGCGCGGTCGAAACGTACGCGGTGTGGAAGTGCGCGTGATGGTACGCGTCGCCGTGCACTGTGGAGATCATCGGGTTTTCCGTGCTGGCATTGATTTCCACGGCGAGCACGTCGCGCAGATAGTGGATCGCGTCGAGCGCGGGGCCTTGCACCTGAGGAAAAGCGCGCAGTCCAAAAGGATCCTGAAGCCGACGCCCCGGCTTAGGCGTGCCGTGCATGCCCAACAGTCGACGCATCTCGGCCGCGCACGCCACCTGTCCGGCGTGCGGACGCGCTTCGTGCACAGGCGTCGCGTACGCCTCGGGGTTGCCGTCGAGAGCCACGTACGTGAGTGCGGCGACGGCGTGGCTTGCGCGTGTGAGAGTGTCCAGGCTCATCGCGGCGAGAGTCGCTTCGGCGAGCGTCGCGGCGTTGCTGCTCATGAACGCCAGCGCGTCGCCCGCGCGCACCGGAACCGGCGGCACCGCACCGATCTTCCACTCGCGTTCTCCGGCCAAGGCGAGCGCGGCTTCCGCGAGGGGAGCGAGGTCGCCGGTTCCGATCGCGCCCAGCCGGTGCACCACCGGCAACGCCCCGCTGCGGACGGCTTCGGCGAGCGCGCCGATCAGTTCCGGGCTGATTCCGGAGCGTCCGGCCAGCAGCTGGTTGAGCCGGATCAGCAGCATCGCGCGGATCTGCCCGGCCGGCAGCAGTTCGCCGCTGCCGCCGGCGTGGCTGCGCAGCAGGCGAAGGCCGTGCTCGACGGGTTCGTCCACCGCGTCGTCCTTGTTCGCGCCGACGCCGGTGGTGCGGCCGTAGACCACTCGCCGGGTGCTCAGGTCCTCGGCCAGCTTCCACGAGTGCTCGGCGGCGCGCAGCGCGGCGATGGACACGTCGATCGCCAGCGGGCCTTCGGTGCGCGCCGCCGCGACCACGTCGGCGCACCGCAAAGTCCGGCCGTCCACTCGGATCATGGCGTGCTCCTCACTCGGTTTCGTCGAGCCGCTGTTCGAGCGCGTCGAGCCGGTTCGCCCAGAACTGCCGATAGGGCGCGAGCCACGCGTCCACTTCGGCCAGCGGTTCGGCACGCAGCCGGTAGCAGCGGCGCTGCGCGGAAACCCGCACGGTCACCAGTCCCGCCTCGCGCAGCACCCGCAGGTGCTTGGACACCGCGGGCTGGCTGAGCCGCAGTTCGGCCACCAGCTCGCCGACCGACCGCTCGCCCTCGAGCAGCAGGTCCAGCAGCGCGCGGCGGCGGGGTTCGGCGAGCACGTCGAAGGTCTGCATCACCCCGGAAATTTGCCTCGCCGGGCATATGCCTGTCAAGGAATGCGACTACCGCCGAATGTCCGGTTTGTGGTCTAAACCATTGACCTGGTGGTCTAGTCCACTTACGGTGCATTCGTCCCCACCGTTACGGCTTCGTCACCGACGGTGACTCCTGAAGGGAGCAACGATGCTTCGCTTGCGCAGAAAACGCTTGCTGGCCCTAGCCGGCTTGGCAACCGCGGCGTTCGCCGCCGCGGCCGCGCTCGTCCCGGCCGCCTCGACGGCCGCGCCCGCGAGAACGGAGGCCGCGGCCGGGAAGGTGGTCGGCTACTTCACCGACTGGGGCATCTACGACCGCAACTACCACGTGAAGAACATCGAGACGTCCGGATCGGCGAACAAGCTCACGCACATCAACTTCGCCTTCGGCAACGTCACCGGCGGAGGCTGCGCGATCGGCGACGCGTGGGCCGACTACCAGAAAACCTACGACGCGGCGGGCAGCGTCGACGGCGTCGCCGACACCTGGGACCAGCCGCTCGCGGGCAGTTTCAACCAGCTCAAGAAGCTCAAAGCCAAGCATCCCGGGCTGAAAATCCTCTGGTCGTTCGGCGGCTGGACCTGGTCCGGCGGCTTCGGGCAGGCCGCGAAGAACCCGGAAGCCTTCGCGAACTCCTGCTACAACCTGGTCAACGACAAGCGCTGGGCCGGGCTGTTCGACGGCATCGACCTCGACTGGGAATACCCGAACGCCTGCGGTCTCACCTGCGACACCAGCGGTCCCGACGCGTTGAAGAAGCTGCTCGCGGCAGTGCGGGCGAAGTTCGGCTCGTCGAAGCTCGTCACCGCCGCGATCTCCGCGGACGGCAGCAACGGCGGCAAGCTCGACGCCACCGATTACGCGGGCGCCGCGCAGTATGTCGACTGGTACAACGTGATGACGTACGACTTCTTCGGTGCCTGGGCGGCCCAAGGACCTACCGCGCCGCACTCGCCGCTCACGTCGTACAACGGCCTGCCGACGCAAGGGTTCTACTCCGACGCGGCCATCCAGAAGTTGAAGTCCAAGGGCGTTTCGGCCTCGAAGCTGTTGCTGGGCATCGGTTTCTACGGCCGAGGCTGGACCGGCGTCACGCAGAGCGCGCCGGGCGGCACCGCGACCGGACCGGCTCCGGGCAAGTACGAGCAGGGCATCGAGGACTACAAGATCCTCAAGACGAGCTGCCCGGCGACCGGAACCGTCGCGGGCACCGCGTACGCGAAATGCGGTTCGAACTGGTGGAGCTACGACACCCCGTCGACCATCGCGGGCAAGACCGCGTACGCGAGGTCGCAGGGGCTCGGCGGCACCTTCTTCTGGGAGCTGTCCGGCGACACCTCGAACGGCGAACTGATCACGGCACTCGCGAAGTGACCACGGCCGGGGCGCCGATTCTGTCGGTGCCCCGGTTTATCGTGCTGCGGGTGAAGTTCAGCGGATTCGGGGAGCACGCCGTCGAGTTCTACGACGGGCTGCTCGCGGACAACACCAAGGCCTACTGGGACGACCACGTCGCGATCTACAAGGAGCACGTCCGGGCTCCGATGGAGGCGCTGCTGGCCGAACTGGAGCCGGAGTTCGGCGCGGGCTTCGGCGAGGCGAAGGTGTTCCGGCCGTATCGCGACGTCCGGTTCGCCAAGGACAAGACGCCGTACAAGACGCATTGCGGCGGCGTGATCGAGGCTGGCCGCGGCGGGGGAGCGTATTACGTCGAGGTCGGCCCGGCCGGGCTGCGCGTCGGCGGCGGCTGCTTCCACCTGGCCTCGGACCAGCTGGCCCGCTACCGCACTGCGGTCGACACCGAACTGCACGGCCCCGCGCTGGAGAAGATCCTGGCGAGCCTGCGCCGGGCGGGCTGGGAGATCCTCGGCGACCGGCTGAAATCGAAGCCGCGCGGGTTCGCCGAGGACCATCCGCGCCTCGACCTGCTGCGGCACCGTTCGGTGTACGCCGCGCGCACTTGGGAGCCGGACGATTTCCTGCACGAGCGCGAGGCGCTGGAAAGGGTCCGGAAATCGTGGCGCCAGCTGCGGAAGTTCAACGAATGGGCGCGCGACCACGTCGGCCCGAGCGAGCAGCCGCGGCGCTGATCCGGGCATCCCCCGCACGGGTGGTTTCAGGCCGCTCCGCCCGGCCTCGCCGCGCAGCGCACGCCGGTGACCGGAACTGAATCCTTCCCGTGTTCTTCCCCCGGAGTTTCGGGATCGGTACAGACGCGAGCGGCTCAAGCGACTAGGCTCTCCGGACGTGAGCCGACGCGCGAAGATCGTTTGTACATTGGGTCCCGCGACCTCCACGCCGGAGAAGATGCGGGCACTCGTCGACGCCGGGATGGACGTCGCGAGGATGAACTTCAGCCACGGCAGCCACAGCGACCACAAGCAGGTCTACGACCTGGTCCGGTCCGCGGTCGCCGAAAGTGGCCGGGCGGTGGGGATCCTCGCCGACCTGCAAGGACCGAAGATCCGGCTGGGCACGTTCGCCAGCGGATCGGCGGAGTGGCACACCGGGGACGTCGTCCGGATCACCGTCGAGGACGTCGCCGGCACCCACGACCGGGTTTCGACCACCTACAAGGGACTCGCCAAGGACGCCAAGCCGGGCGACCGGCTGCTGGTCGACGACGGCAAGGTCGGCCTGGTGGTCAAAGAGGTCGAGGGCCAGGACGTCGTGTGCGAGGTGACCGAGGGCGGCCCGGTCAGCAACAACAAGGGCGTGTCGCTGCCCGGGATGGACGTCTCGGTGCCCGCGCTGTCCGAGAAGGACATCGAGGACCTGGAGTTCGCGCTGCAGCTGGGCGTCGACTTCATCGCGCTGTCCTTCGTGCGCTCGCCCGCCGACATCGACCTCGTGCACCAGGTGATGGACCGCGTCGGCAAGGGGCGGCTCCCGGTCGTCGCGAAGATCGAGAAGCCCGAGGCGGTCTACAACCTCGAGGCCATCGTGCTGGCCTTCGACGCGGTGATGGTCGCTCGCGGCGACCTCGGCGTCGAGCTGCCGCTGGAGCAGGTCCCGCTGGTGCAGAAGCGCGCCATCCAGATCTGCCGCGAGAACGCGAAGCCGGTCATCGTCGCCACGCAGATGCTGGAGTCGATGATCAACAACTCCCGCCCGACCCGCGCCGAGGCCTCTGACGTCGCGAACGCGGTCCTCGACGGCGCGGACGCGGTGATGCTGTCCGGCGAGACGAGCGTCGGCCGGTACCCGATCGAAACGGTCCAGACCATGGGCCGGATCGTCGAGGCCGTCGAGACGGATTCGCCGGTCGTGCCGCCGCTGTCGCACGTGCCGCGCACCAAGCGGGGCGTGATCTCCTACGCCGCCCGCGACATCGGCGAGCGGCTCAACGCCAAGGCCCTGGTCGCGTTCACCCAGTCCGGAGACACCGTGCGCCGCCTCGCCCGGCTGCACACCCGGCTGCCGCTGCTGGCGTTCACGCCGGAGCAGAGCGTCCGCAGCCAGCTGGCGCTGACCTGGGGCACCACGACGCAGATCGTGCCGAGGGTGGACTCCACCGACCAGATGATCCAGCAGGTCGACCACGCGATGCTCGAAATGGGCAAGTACCAGCGCGGCGACCTCGTGGTGATCGTCGCGGGCTCCCCGCCGGGGACCGTCGGGTCGACCAACCTGATCCACGTCCACCGGCTCGGTGAAGACGACCACGCATAAGGGACACGCCGGAACCTTCCCGCATAGTGTTCCGGCATGACTGAGATGGCCAGGGAAGCCGCCACCGAACTCGACACGAGCCCCGGTGGCGGCGGGCAGCCGGTGCTGGACAAGCTCGTCGCGCTGCTGGACCTGGAGAAGATCGAAGAGAACATCTACCGCGGCGTCTCGCCCGCGCACTCGTCGGTGCGGGTGTTCGGCGGGCAGGTCGCCGGGCAGGCGCTCGTCGCCGCGGGCCGGACCGTCCCGGAGGAGCGGCGGGTCCATTCGCTGCACGCGTACTTCATCCGCGGCGGCGACCCGAGCGTCCCGATCGTGTACGGAGTGGACCGCATCCGCGACGGCCGCTCGTTCACCACCCGGCGCGTGGTCGCGGTCCAGCACGGCAAGGCGATTTTCTCGCTGTCCGCGTCGTTCCAGAAGGACGAGCCGGGCATCGATCACGCCGAGACCATGCCGGCGGACGTGCCCGATCCCGAGTCGCTGCCGACGTTTCCCGAGCTGACCGCGGGCTACGGCCTGCGGTTCAGCGAGGTCCCGCGGCCGATCGACATCCGCTACATCGGCGAGCCGCCCTGGGTCACCCGCACCACCGGCGAACGCCCGACGCACCACCGCGTCTGGATGCGGGCCGACGGAACCCTGGCCGACAACCAGCTGCTGCACGTCTGCGTGCTCACCTACGCCTCGGACATGACGCTGCTCGACTCGGTGCTCGCGCGGCACGGCGTGTACTGGGACGTCGACAAGGTGCTCGGCGCGAGCCTCGACCACGCACTGTGGTTCCACCGTCCATTCCGGGCGGACGAGTGGTTCCTCTACGACAGCACCTCGCCGAGCGCCTCGGGCGCCCGGGGACTGGCCACCGGGCGGTTCTTCACCCGCGACGGCCTGCACGTCGCCACCGTGGTCCAAGAAGGACTGCTGCGAGTCCGGTGAGGACACCCCGGTCCGGCCGATGACCACTCAGAGTGGCTGTCTGCAGAAGAAATCACCGGAAACCGTCACACCGCCGTGGCGAAATTGCGCGGGAAAACCCGTCTGAGTAATACCGGGAAGCAAAGGAAGGTGCCCGGGACCGGTCGGGGGACGGTCCCGGACACCGTGGTCGTCCGTTTTCCCGCGGTGTCCGCGAATAGCCGGGGACAGTCGTCGTCTACGCTGCTCAGGGCCCGTCGGCGCGGCTGGATTCGCGTCTTGGCCCGCAGGATGCCAGAGTACAAGCGCAGTCTGCACAATGCAGGTCGGAGCACGGCGGAACCAGCGATCGGCGGCCCCCGGCGAGCCGCCGGGAATTCGCCGGTGTTATTACTCCACTGACAAGTCGATCACCTGGTTAGATATGCAGTGCGGGCAACAATACGGACCGGAGGTGCTGCCGTGGCGAGAGGCCAGGGACCGACCGTTCGCCGCCGGCGCCTCGCGAGCGAGCTGCGAAGGCTGCGCGAAGCCGCCGATCTCACCATCGACGAGGTCGGCGAGAAGCTGGAGTGCTCGGCGTCCAAAGTGAGCCGCATCGAGACCGGTCACGTCGGCGTCACCCCGCGCGACGCGCGCGACATGCTCGCGCTGTATGGGATCACCGGCGACGAGCAGGAGGCGCTCGTCCAGCTGGCGCGGGAAGCGCGCAAACGCGGCTGGTGGCACGCGTACAACGAAGTCTTCACCGGTACCTTCGTCGGCCTCGAAGCCGACGCGAGCTCGCTGCGCGCTTTTCAGGCGCTGCTGGTCCCGGGCTTGCTGCAGACCGAGCGCTACGCGTTCTCCGTGATCCGCGCGCTGCGCCCGGACGCCGAAGAGGCCGAGACCCGCCGCCGGGTCGCCGCCCGGATGGCGCGCCAGCAGCTGCTGACCGAGAACCCGCCGGTCGAATACTGGGCGGTGATCGACGAGGCGGTGCTGCACCGCGTGGTCGACAGCGCCGAGGTGATGGCCGAACAGCTCTTCCGGATGACCGCGATGGCCGAAAAGCCGAACGTGACCGTCCAGGTGGTGCCGTTCGGAGCCGGGGCGCACCCCGGCATGGAGGGACCGTTCCTCATCATGGGCTTCCCCGAGCAGGCCGATCCCGACGTGGTCTACGTCGACGACAGCACTTCCAGCGGCCTGTACCTCGAACAGCCCGACGACGTCCGGCGCTACGCGCTGATGTTCGACCACCTGCGCGCAGCAGCGCTCAAACCGGACGATTCGGTGGCGCTGATCACCGACGCGGCCGGCCGGTTCGCCGAACAGGCCGCCGCGGTTCAGGAACCGAGGAACACCAACCCGAGACAGTGAGGATGTGGGGACCATGATGGCCGACCTTTCCGGGGCCCAGTGGCGCAAGAGCAGCTACAGCGGCGGCGGCAACGACTGCGTCGAGGTCGCCTTCGTCGCGGGCGGCGCCGCGGTGCGGGACTCGAAAGACCCCGAAGGCGGAGCCTTCCGCCTGCCCGCCGCCGGCTGGCGGGCATTGCTGGACGCGGTGCGTGCCGACGGCCAGGGCCAGGCTTGACCCGTTCGCTCGACTGATCGCTGCACTGAGACCCCTTACCCCGCTCGACCAGGACATCCCTAGTCGAAAGCGCGGGTAAGGGGTCTTTTCGCGCCGGGGTGTAGGCGATCACCTGATGCCCGGGGCGGCCCCTCAGCACGAAAGTGGACGTCATCAAGGAACGACGACCCGCTGGGGAGAACACGATGAGCGACTACAACTGGGACGCGACCCGCGCCGAGGTGGACTACCGGATGGCCGAACTGCGCCGCGCCGCCCGCCAGGCCCGCCTCGCCCGGGGCAACCGCGTGGTCCGCTGGGTGCGGGCGCACCGCATCACGAACGTCGAGGTGCCTCGCCAGGAAAGGCGCACGGCGACAGTACCGGAGGCCCGGGCGCGACATCACGCCTGAGCCTTCCGGGGCCGGGGACGGCAAGGGGGTCGGGCGGGGCGGACGGACCGGAACACGGGGTTCCGGTGCGGCCGCTCCGCCCGCCGGAACCGCGGCGGGCGCCGGACGGATCCGGTGCCCGCCGAACGGCGTTGGAGGCCGTTTCGCTCGCCGGGCGGCCTCTCTCTGCTTCGGCAAGGGGGAGCGGAACCGGCTGACGGGACCGGGATCGGCGCTAATCGGCGTCGTCTCGCCTGCCGGAGTGAAGTCTCCCGTGCTCAGCACGAACGAGACGTCTGTGAGGGGCACCCTCACGGACCTCTGCGGGAAAAGTGAGCCAAGGGCCGCCCAGCCTCGCGAGTTGCCTGGCCCTTCCGTCCAGAAGCCCGCGATCCTCGGCGGTCCCGCCCGTCGATCGGACGGAGATCACTGGCCGAATCGGCCGCCACGAGCAAATCCATGCCGGAACTGTCGGGGGTGTAGGTGAGAATGCATCTCGTGCCTCGTCTCGGTTCCGGTATTCCGCTCGTCGCCCGCACGCAAGAGATGCGTCGGCTGCGCGCGGCCTTCGCGCGCGCTGAACGCGGGGAAGCGGGTGCGGTGCTGATCTCGGGCGACGCCGGGGTCGGCAAGACCCGCCTGCTCACCGCGCTCGGCGAACATGTCGCCGGATGCGGCGGGCTGGTGCTCACCGGCCGGTGCATCGACGTGCGCGACGGCGGTCTGCCCTACCTGCCGTTCGCCGAGGCGCTGGCTCCGCTGGGATCGTCGGCCGATCCCGCGATCGCGGCCGCGGTGCGGGCGCGGTCGGCGCTCGGGATGCTGCTGCCGCAGGGCGGCGATCCGCGGCCGGCGGCCACCGGCGACCACGGGCAGGTTTCGGAAGGGGAGCGCGAGGGCGTCCGGCAGGTGCGGCCTGAGCAGGACCTGGGTCAGCTCCAGTTGTTCGACGCGGTGCTGGGGGTGCTGACCGAGGTCGGCCAGGAGCAGCCGGTGGTCGTGCTGCTCGAAGACCTGCACTGGGCGGATTCCTCCACCCGCAATCTGCTGTCCTTCCTGCTCAGCCGCCTGCGCGCGCAGCGGCTGCTGGTCGTGGGCAGCTATCGCGAGGAGGACGTCCACCGCAGGCATCCGCTGCGCGGCCTGCTGTCCGAACTGGTCCGGCTGAACACGGTGGAGCAGCTCTCGCTGGCCCCGTTCGGCCCGGCCGACGCGCGGGCGTTCGTCGCGGCGCTGGCGGAGGAACCGCTGTCGCCGGACATCATCGCGGACATCGCCGAGCGATCCGAGGGCAATCCGTTCTTCGTGGAAGAGCTGCTCGCCACCGGTGCGGATTGCCGGGATCTTCCCGCCGGGCTCGCCGAAGTCCTGCTCGCCCGGCTCGAACGCTTCCCGGCCGAAACGCGGCGGGTCCTGCGCGTCATCTCGGTGGCCAACGAATCGGTGTCGCACGCCGCCCTCGCGCAAGTGGCGGGCATCGGCGACCTGGAGCTGGACGAGGCGCTGCGCGAAGCCGTGCAGCACCACATCCTGGTCATCGAGCGCGGTTTTTACACCTTCCGCCACGCCCTGCTGCAGGAAGCGGTGTACGGGGACCTGCTTCCCGGCGAGCGCACGCGGATGCACGCCGGATACGCCGCGCGGATCAAGTCGATGCCGCAGGGTCGTGGCCACGACGCGAAGCTCGCCTTCCACAGCCTGGAAAGCCGGGATTTCGACACCGCCCTGTCCGCCTTGCTGCGAGCCGCCGACGAGGCGGAAAAGCTTGGCGCGCCCGGTGCTGCTTTGCGGCACATCGAGCAAGCACAGTCCATTTGGGACGCCGTGGCCCCGGAGAACCGCCCGGAGGGTGTCGACGAACTGAAACTGCTCAGCGAGGCCTCGTACTTCGCGGGCACTTCGGGCGAGCCAGAGCGCGCGGTGGCGTACGCGCGTTCAGCCACCGAAGCCCTCAAACCGGACGCGTCGCCGGAGCACGCGGCGAAAGTCTGGCGTCGGCTGGCTGAAACGCTTCTCACGCTGGAAGGCACGTTCGACGAGGCGGTTCGGGCGATCGAGCGGGCCTGGGAACTGGTCGCTGATCGGAAACCGAGCGGGGCGCGGGCCTGGGTATTGGCTTCCCGGGCTGGGTTTCAGCGGTTGCGCGATCAACCTGCCGAGGCCTTGGCCAGCGCGCATACCGCGGTCGCTGACGCACGGGCGGTCAGCGCGGTGGGGGCCGAGGCGTCGGCGTTGGTCACGCTCGGCACGCTCGCGGACAGTGCGGGGGATGCCGACGAAGCCCGGGAGCGTTTGCGCGAAGCCGAGCGTAAGGCGCACGACGCGGGGGCTTTGAACGTCGAGATCCGGGCGATGTACTTCCTTGCCCTCAGCTACGACGACCAGGCCGAAATGGACCTCGCGCTCGCCCATGCCGCACGCGGGGTCGCGCGGGCGGAGGAAACCGGGCTCACCTGGAGCACGTACGGGCTGGAGTTGCGCGCTCGGCTGCTCTACCTGCGCTACCTGAGTGGAGACTGGCCGAAGGAAGACGCTGCGGGACGCGCGAGACGAGGCGTGTCCAGCGCGGTCGCGGCTCGGATTCTGGCCAACTGGGTGTTGTTCCTGGTCGGTCGTGGGCGGTTCGAGGACGCGGCCAAGGCGATGCCCCGCCTTCGGCAGCAGTGGATGGCGGATCTGCAGATCGCGCTGGCGGCGGGGGACGCCGCGATCGAATTGGCTGCCTGGCGTGGGGAGCATGCGGAGGCGCTGCGGGTCGCCGACGAATTGGTGGCGTGGCTGGAGAAGGTCCAGACCGCTTTGCTGGGCGGCATTCGGATCGTGGCCTTGGCGATTCCGTCGGCGGTCGCGTTGGCCGCGGAGGCCCGGGCCAGGGGCGACCACGCCGCGGCGGAGGGCTTTGTGGCTGCTGGGCGGCGGTTTTTGGAGCATGGCCGTCGTTGTGCCGCAGAGGGGCAGCCTCGTTCCGGGACGATGGGGCCGGAGGGGCGGGCTTGGCTGGCCCGGATGGAGGCTGCCGCGTCCGGGTTGGAGGGGCCCGCGGATCCGGACCTGTGGGCCGAGGCGGCTGAGGCGTATTCCTACGGTGCGATCTATGAGCAGGCGGTGTGCCGGTGGCGGCAGGCGGAGGCGTTGCTGGCCACCGGGCGGCCGGGCGCGGCGGAAGCGTTGGAAGCGGCGCATTCGGTCGCGGTGAAGCTGGATGCGGTGCCGTTGCGGGACGCGGTGCGGGATGTGGCGCATCGGGCCCGGGTCGAGTTGTCTGGAGTGGAGGCGGCGGCACCGGTGCGGCAGCAGGTGAATCCGCTGACTGACCGGGAGCGGGATGTGCTGGAGCGGGTCGCGCTCGGCCGTACGAATCGCCAGGTGGGGGAGGAACTGTACATCAGCGAGAAGACGGTGAGTGTGCATCTTTCGCGGGTGATGGCGAAGCTGGGGGCTAGTCGGAGAGCGGAAGCTGTCGCGATCGCTTACGACCGAGGCTTGCTCACCGCGCCGGAGTAAGGGCGGTGAGGGGAACCCCTGAGGGACTCAGCGTCCGCGCGGACTCCCCTCACGGACACCTCACCGGCCGGGCAGCCGCCGCAGCAGTTTCATGCTGACCGTCATGAACCGGGCCCACATCGAGCCCGGCACTCCCTTGGGCGGGCGCAAAGCCAGGCCGCGCTGCACGGCGATCGACTGCGGTTCCGTGTACTTCAACAGGCCCTCAGCGCCGTTTCGCCGCCCGGCACCGGATTCCTTCATGCCGCCCATGGGTACCGCGACTGTTCCGAACGTTGCCGCGTAGCCCTCGTTCACGTTCACCGTGCCTGCTTTCAGGCGGGCGCCGATTTCCCAGCCTGCTCGGCCGTTTCGGGTCCATACGCTTGCGTTCAGTCCGAACGGGGTGTCGTTGGCTTGCTCGATGGCGTCGTTGACGTCGCTGAATCCGTAGATCGACACCACTGGGCCGAAGGTTTCCGAAGCGAAGGGCGTCATTCCCGGGCGTACGTCCGTCAGAACGGTCGGTTCGTAGAACAGCGGTCCGAGGTCCGGCCGTGGTCGTCCGCCGGTGAGTACTCGGGCACCCTTCGCTCGGGCGTCTTCTACGTGCGCTGACACGGTTTCCAGTTGGCTTTGCGAGGTCAGCGAGCCCATTCCGGCGTGGTAGTCCAGGGAGCCGCCGAGGCGCAGGGCTGCCGTCCGTGCCACGAATTCGCGGGTGAACTCTTCGCGGATGCTGTCGTGCACGTAGATGCGCTCCACCGAAACGCAGAGCTGGCCTGCTGACGAGAAGCATGCCGTGACCGCGCCTGCGGCGGCCTTGGCGATGTCCGCGTCTGGCAGCACGATCATCGGGTTCTTGCCGCCCAGTTCCAGCGAATAGCTAGTCAGGCGCTGGGCGATCCGGCCTGCCAGGTTCTTGCCCGTCGGGGTGGAGCCGGTGAAACACAGGTAGTCGCATTCCTCCAGCAGCGCGTCGCCGATCTGCGAGCCTCGGCCCAGCACGATCTGCCACAGCCCAGCGGGCAGTCCGGCTTCCTCGGCCAGTTCTTGCAGCCACAGCGCGGACAACGCGGTCTGGTTGTCCGGCTTCTGCACTATCGCGTTTCCGGCGACCAGTGCGGGGAAGACGTCCATCGCGGTCAGCGCGAGCGGGTAGTTCCAGGGCGAGATGATTCCGACGACACCCTTGGGGTGCCGCAGTTCGCCTGCTCGGGTCAGGCCTGGGATCACACCGGGGGCGCGTCGCGGCGACAGAATCTTCGCGCTGTGTTTGCCGTAGTAGGCCGCGACCAGTGCGGTGGCGCTGACCTCGTCGAACGCGTCGATGCGGGCCTTGCCTGCTTCGACCTGGACGAGGTCGAGGACTTCCGCCTGCCGCGCGAGAACCAGGTCGTGCAGGCGGATGAGGAACTGCTGCCGCCGGGCTACCGGCAGCGCTGCCCACTCGCGTTGGGCCTCGCGCGCGGAGGCGAACGCGGCGCGGACTTCGGCGTCGTCGGCCTGGGGGAGCGAGGCGATCGGCTGCCCGGTGAAGGGCGCGGTCATCTGCACTGGTGCGTTGTCGGCGCCGCCGGTCACGCGGGCCACCAGCGCTGCGGCGCGGGCCGCGGACGGAGCGCCTGCCACGCCGCCGACGGTCGCGGGCAGGGGCTGGCCGGTGAGGTTCGCCGGGGTCGTACTCGTCATCGAGCGCACCTTCTTCCGTGCGGGGCCGGGTGTTACCGACGAGTACACCATACCGGCGGTATGGAGACTAGTCGCCCGAATACAGCAGCACGGCGATCCGCTTCCACTCCTCCAGCAGCTGACGGCGGCGTCGCGGGTCGCCGCCCAGCTCGGCGTCCAGCGCGAGGCCGCGGGTGAGGTTCACGGTGAGCCAGAACAGCATCTCCGCACGCTCTTTCGGCAGCTCACCGGCGACTTCGCTGATGTGCCCCAGTGTCGCTCGGCCCAGCGCGCGGTCCACCGGCCGGATCGCCGCGCGCAGCTCGGGGTCGGTGCGGGCGGCCACCCACAGCTCGGTGACCGCGGTCGACAGCGTGCCCGAATAGCCCTCCCACAGCAGGTCGATCGCCGCTGCGACGCCCGACGCGCCGCCTGGCAGCGAGCCGAGCGAGGCGGCCAGCTGGGTGCGCAGCTTCGTGGTGAGGTGCTCGACCGCGGCTGCCATCAGTTCGGCCTTGGTGGCGAAGTAGTGCTGCACCGCGCCCTTCGAGACGCCTGCGCGGGTGCAGATTTCCTGCACTGACGTGCGTGAGTAGCCGATGTCGACCAGGCACTCGATCGTCGCGTCCAGCAGGGCGGTGCGCGTCTGCTCGCGGCGTTCGGCCTGGGTGCGGTGTCCCCGGGCGACCTCAGTCATCGCGGCTCCTGCTTTACCTGCCGTACGGATGGGATGTACATTCCGCTCAGAACTTACCTGCCAAGCGTCATGTTTTCCAGTTCGCGGGAGGCCCAGCCGTGCCGTTGCAGATCCAGAAGAGCTCGTGGAGCACCACCGAACTCGAAGACCTCCGGGAGCTCGCCCGGTCGTTCCTGCAGAAGGAATTCGTGCCGAACCAGGAGCGCTGGGCGGCGGAGAAGAAGCTCGACCGGGAAATCTGGACCAAGGCGGGCGAACTCGGCCTGCTGTGCCTGTCGATCCCGGAGGAATACGGCGGGGGCGGCGGCACGTTCGCGCACGAGGCCGTGCTGTACGAGGAGCAGGCCCGCGCCGGGGACAGCGCCTGGGGCGTCACTGTCCACAGTGGAATCGTCGCGCACTACATCCTGGCGTACGCGTCGGAAGAGAAGAAGCGCGAGTGGCTGCCGAAGATGGCCACCGGAGAGATGGTCGGCGCGGTCGCGATGACCGAACCGGGCACTGGTTCGGACCTGCAGAACATCAAGACCCGCGCGGTCCGCGACGGCGACCACTACGTGATCAACGGCGCGAAAACGTTCATCACCAACGGTTTCCACTCCGATCTCGTCGTGGTCGCGTGCAAGACCGACCCGGACGCCGGCGCGCAGGGCGTGTCGCTGATCGTGGTGGAGACCGACACGCCGGGCTTCCGCCGCGGCCGCGTGCTCGACAAGGTCGGGCTCAAGGGGCAGGACACCGCCGAGCTGTTCTTCGACGACGTCCGCGTGCCCGCCGCCAACCTGCTCGGCGACGCCGAGGGCCAGGGCTTCATCCAGCTGATGCTGCAGCTGCCGCAGGAACGGCTGATCATCGCCGTGACCGCGGTGGCCGGGCTCGAAGCCGCGGTGAACCTGACCATCGACTACACCAAGGAACGCACGGCGTTCGGCCGCCCGATCTTCAACTTCCAGAACACGAAGTTCAAGCTCGCCGAGGCGGCGACGGAAGCCGCGGTGTCGCGCGCGTTCCTCGACCAGTGCATCGAACGGCATCTGCGCGGCGAACTCGACGTGCAGGGCGCGGCGATGGCGAAGCTGTGGACCACGGAGCGGGTGAACAAGGTCGTGGACGACTGCCTGCAGCTGTTCGGCGGCTACGGCTACATGACCGAATACCCGATCGCGCGGGCCTGGGCGGACGTGCGGATCTCGCGGATCTTCGGCGGCACCAGCGAAATCATGAAGGAAATCATCTCCCGCACGCTCTGAATCTCCCCAGCTGCCGCCCCGCCGCCACCCTCAACGGAGCGGCTGCGCCGCAGGTGTCCGACGGAGAAAGGATTTTCCCGTGAAACAAGGTCCGCTCGCCGGGCTGCGGGTGGTGGAGCTGGCCGGGCTCGCGCCGGCTCCGTTCGCCTGCATGATCCTGGCCGACCTCGGCGCGGACGTGGTCCGCGTCGACCGCGCCACCCCGGGCGCCGACGTGCTCGGCATCCCGAACGACCCGCTCGCCCGCGGCAGGCGGTCGATCGGGGTGAACACGAAAACGCCCGAGGGCGTCGAACTGGTGCTGAAACTGGCCGAACGCGCCGACGTGCTGATCGAAGGCTTCCGCCCGGGGGTCGCGGAACGGATGGGCATCGGGCCGGAGCAGGTGCACGCCCGCAACCCGCGGCTCGTGTACGGCCGGATGACCGGCTGGGGCCAGGACGGCCCCCTCGCGTCGGCGGCCGGGCACGACATCAACTACATCGGCGTCGCCGGTGCGCTCGACCCGATCGGCCGCGCGGGCGAACGTCCGGTGCCCCCGCTCAACCTGGTCGGCGACTTCGGCGGAGGCGGCCTGATGCTCGCGATGGGTGTGCTGGCCGCACTGCACGAGCGCACGACGTCCGGGCGCGGGCAGGTCGTGGACGCGTCGATGGTCGAAGGCGCGGCGCTGCTGACCACGAGCCTGCACGGGATGCGCGCGGCCGGCGTGTGGCCGGGGGAGCGCGGCGAAAACCTGCTCGACGGCGGTGCCCCGTTCTACGACACCTACGAGACGGCGGACGGCAAATACGTCGCCATCGGCGCGATCGAGATGCGGTTCTGGGCCGATCTGGTCAAGGTGCTCGGGCTGGAGAACGAAGACCTGCCCCTGCACGTCGACCAGAGCCAATGGCCGCGGCTGCGGAAGATCCTGGAGGAAGCGGTCGGCCGGTTCACGCGCGACGAACTGGTCGCGCGGGCGGACGGCACCGACGCGTGTCTCACCGCCGTGCTTTCGCCGTGGGAGGCCGCCGAGCATCCGCAGAACGCGGCGCGCGGGACGTTCGTGGACATCGGCGGCACGGTGCAGCCCGCCCCGGCGCCGCGATTCGACCGGACGCCCGCCGCCACGCCGGAAGCTCCGCACGAGAAGGGCGCGGACACCGCGGAAGTGCTGGCGGAGCTGGGTTACGACGCCGCGGGCGTCACGGCGCTGCAGGAGGCCGGAGCGATCGGCTGAACGCTCACAACGGCAGATCGGCGCGGACCGGTCGGCAGGGCGGCATTCGCGCGGGGCTGATCGCTCCGTGCGAATGCCCGCCCGAGCCGTTAGGCCGGTCGGCGCGGACGAGGCTGTTCGCGCCGATCTGCCGCCGCGAACACCGTCACAGCGGCAGATCGGAACGGATCACCGAGTAGAGGATGTGATCGCGCCACTGCCCGTCGCGGAAGTCGAACCCGCGGAGAATCCCTTCGCGGGTGAACCCGGCCTTCTCCAATGAACGCTGTCCGGCCCGGTTCCCGACCTCGGTGCTGGCCTCGACGCGGTTGAACTGCGTGTGCGCGAACAGGTAGCGCACGAGTTCCCGCTGCGCCTGCGCGCCGAGGCCGTGTCCGCGCGCCTCCGGCAGCAGGACCATGCCGATGTTCCAGCAGTAGGTGTGCGGGCCGGTCCGCGTGCGATGCCAGGACACGAGCCCGAGCGCGCGTTCGTCGAGCGTGGGGACGAGCATGCCGTTGTCGGTGGTCAGCATGCCGTTTTCGCGCCAGAGCCGGCCGAGGTAGCCGGGGTCGTGCCAGCCGAACCACTGGTGCTCGCCGACCGTTTCCGGGTCGTTGGTCAGCGCCTCCAGCAGACCGAGATCGGACTCGCGCACCGGGCGGAGAGTCACTGCGCCGTCGTCCATCGCCGGAGCGTACCGGGGGCGCCCGCCGGACCCCGTTCACCCGATGGTGACCGGGGTCACCCGGCCGTGAGCCTTCTGGCTGGGATCCGGGCCTGCGACGGGCCATCCCGGCGGGTCGTCATTAGAGTGGGAACCGACTCTGCCGAGGCGGGGCCGGCTCCCGACCGGGCGCCGGGGGAGCGGAGGGGACGAAACCATGTCGAGCGGCCTGAAGAAGATCATCGTCGTCGGAGTGGTCGCGCTCGTGCTGTTCTTCCTGATCACGCAGCCCACCAACTCCGCGGCCTTCGTGCACCGCGTGCTCGGCGGCCTCAAGGAGGGCGCCGAAGCGATCGTCACCTTCTTCAAGAGCCTTTTCGCCTGACCCGGGTTTCTCGCTCGCCGGGCCGCTTCCGCGCGCCGTCCGGCCAACTAGTCACGCATCGTCACCGGATCCCGGGATTCGGGCACTTCGCTCGACCATCCGGGTGGATTGGCCCCTGAAATCGCCTGGTCACGGAATTTCCGGGGTCCGGGGTATGGCGGAGAAAGCAGGTGCCGCCCTACGGTGCTCACATTGCGTGATCAGCCGGTTCTCCGGTCCCCCGGGAACCGGGTCACGGCGGGTATTCGGCCCGGTCACGCGTGGGGAGCCAATCGTGGACGCGCAACGGGGCAGGCGGTCGAAACGCCTGCCCGTCGGGGACCGATGAGGAGGCAGGGATGACCGGAGATCCCGGAGTGGACGCGTTGATCCGGCAGTGGTCGGCCGAGCGCGAGAAGACCCCTGAGGAGCAGGAGGTCGACCGCATCGCCTCGGCCTGGCTGGCCGACGCGCCGGCCGCTCCGCCCGGCATCCCCGGCCAGCGCGCCCGGTCCGGACCCGCCCGCTGGGCCCCGGTCGAGGCCGCCGACCCCGGCTACCTCGACGCGATGCGCGCCCGGCTGCCGGAGGTCCCGGAAGAACTGCTCGTCGCCGCCGCCGGCTGGTGGCAGATGGTGGGCGACGTCGCCGAAGCGCAGCAGTGGTGGGACGCCGGGATCAGCCCGCTGGACCAGCGAGCCCTGGACTACCGGGCGGCCGGTCTCGCGCCGTCCGACCTGGCCCGGCGGCTCGGCCCGATGACCGTGCTGCAGCACCTCCGCCGCGGCAGCGCGCCCGCGTGGTGCGTCGCGCGGTTGGCACGGCAGCAGAAGCCTGCCTGATCGTTCGCTGGACCGGGGTGTTCTCCGCCTGGAAGCCTGTTTGACAGCTGTGTTGCCTGGTCGGTGAATCGGCCAGGCAACACGGCGAAGCGGCTGGCCGGGCCTCGCTCTCTCCTTCGCCGCTCAGGTTCGCGAGCACGCTGATTCTTCGGCGAGGCCGCGGACTAGGCGAGGTCAGATGCCGATTGCCGACCTGGCGTCAGGAGTTGCTGAGCCAGGTTCGCACGAAGAATCCGAGCGCTGCGTCGAACTGGTCGGCGGCAGTCCACGCGCTGACCGCGTCGCTGCGGGCTGAGCGCGATTAAGGCGCTCACCAGGCGGGTTATGGCGCGTTGGAGCGCTTTCCCCCGAGCGACGTCGTCGCGGGCCAAGTGCTGCAGCAGCTTGCGCCGACCTCGACAGTTTTCATCGCGGCGTGAACGAGCTGCGACACCGGCTGGACAGCCTCGTCCGGGCCACGAACAGGACAAATGACTCGTCGGCGAAAGGTCTGCGGGCAAGCTGCGAGTTGCTTTGTGCCGCGTCGGCCGTCCACCTGACGGAACCTCGACTACCCGGCCGGGTGAACCGGCGTGGCGGGGCCCATGGCGATGTGCGCGTAACGCTAACCTGCGCGGGCTCGTTGTGTGTTGCGAACCCCAAGCCATGCTGGAGGACCGGAGTTTCGTGCCCGCCACCGGACAGACCCCCGACACCGCGCCGACCGGGGACGAGACCGCGGCTCCCGCTGCCGCCCCCTCGCCCGCCCGTCGCGGCCACGGCGCCGCGCTCGCGGTGCGGCTCGCCGTCGTCGTCGCGGTGCTCGCGGTCGCGGGCGGCGGGGTCTGGATCGTCACCAGGGCGGCCGCCCCGGAAGCCAGTCCCACCACGACGGACATCCCGGCGCTGAGCGTCAAGGCGGTCGACGTCAAACCCGGTTCGATCGCGCCGGTCAACGCCGTCGTCGCGGGCGGGGCGGCGGACCAGGGCACCGCGCCGCAGTCGGCGCGCCCCACCGGCGGCGACCCGCTGCAGGCCTGGGCGGACAAGGTCGCGCCGGTCACCGGCATCCCGGCCCGTGCGGTGCGCGCGTACGGCAACGCGGAACTCGCGATGCGCGAGGTCGACCGAGGCTGCCACATCTCCTGGGCGACCCTCGCCGGCATCGGCCGCATCGAGTCCAACCACGGCCAGTACGGCGGAGCGGTCCTCGGCGCGGACGGCCGCCCCTCGAAGCCGATCATCGGCGTCCCGCTCGACGGCTCCTCCGGCGTCCGCGCGATCAGCGACACCGACGGCGGCCAGCTCGACGGCGACCCGGTCGCCGACCGCGCGGTCGGCCCCATGCAGTTCATCCCGGGCACCTGGCGGAAATGGGCCTCCGACGCCACCGGCGACGGCCGCGCCGACCCGCAGCAGATCGACGACGCCGCCCTCACCGCCGCGCGCTACCTGTGCGCGGGCGGCCGCGACATGGCCAGCCCGGCGGGCTGGTGGGCGGGGATCCTGTCGTACAACAACTCGACGGAGTACGCGCAGAAGGTCTTCGGCCTGGCCGACGGCTACGCGAAGGCGGCGCAGAAGGTGCAAGCGGGCTGACGCCCGAGCCTTCGCCGCACGTCGCCGCTGCTTCCCCGGCCCGGTCGTGAGGGGGACCTTCACGGACAGGGCTTCCCTCAAGGTCCCCGGTCACGACCTCGCCCGGCGGTTGACCGCGCCGGGCAGGGGCAGCCGGGGCTCAACGGCGTGTGGGAGAACAGGACAGCGCCCTGCTGCCCGGGCGAGCAGGGGAGCGCCGGGTGGGCCTTGGTCACGGCCTCTCCTGCCGCACTCTGATGTGGCATTGGGGCGGTTGACCGAGCCGGGCAACCGCCGTCCGGACTCAGCGGCGTGCGGGAGAACAAGACAGCGCCCTGCTGCCCGGGCGAGCAGCGGAGCGCCGGTGTGCCTCGGTCGCGACCTCGCCCGCCGCACCCCGATGTGGCATGAGGCGGCTGACCGCGCCAGGTGGGGCCCCGGTCACGACCTCGCCGCCTCTCAGCAACGCGTTCCCCGGCCAGTGCTAGCGTCGATACCGTGCCCGCAGATCCCGGCCCGGCCGTGTCCCCGCTCGGGCGACGGCTCCTGATCGTCGCCACGAGCGTCGTGAGCCTGGCGCTGTGCTGCGGGCTGGCCTGGTGGCAGTGGGACCGGTTCACGTCCGCCACCGGCACCTTCCAGAACCTCGGCTACGTGCTGCAATGGCCGCTCTTCGGGCTGTTCCCCGCGTTCATGTTCTGGCGCATCAAGAAGCTGCGCGAACGCGAGGAGCAAGCCGCCGGGCAAGGCGAGCAGGCGGCACCCGCCCCGGCGCCGGTCCGCGTGCCCGCACCGCGACCGGCCGCGGCCGTCGACGAAGAAGACGACGAGCTCGCCGCCTACAACCGCTACCTGCGCGAGCTCAACGCCCGCGACCAGCAGTCCTGAACGCCCGCGGAAGTGAGGACGCTCCCATGACGACCAGCACCGACGGTGCCGCCCCCGCTCGCCAGTCGAAGGTGTCCGGCTCGCTGACCCGGTTCCGGGCCAGCGCGTACGTGACCGGTGTCGGCCTGCTCGCCCTGTGCGCCACGATGATCATCGAGTACGGCTTCGGCAACGCCACGCCCGCTCAGGTGTACTCGCCGATCCACGGCGTGCTCTACATGATCTACCTGGTGCTCACCATCGACCTCGCGATCAAGGCCCGCTGGTCGATCAAGAGCACCGTCCTGGTGCTGCTGGCCGGATGCGTCCCGTTCGTGTCCTTCGTCGTCGAGCGCCGGGTGACCCACCGCGTGCAGGCTGGCCGCGACATCTTCTGAGCAGCGAAAAAACCGCGGCACCCGAAAACTCGGGGCCGCGGTTTTTTCGTGCCAGGGGGTCAGGAACCGAAGCCGATGCCGGTCAGCGACCGGACCTCCATCTCCGCGTGCTTGGCCGGATCGCTCTTCGAGCGGCCGACGAACGTGCCGATCGCACCGCACAGGAACGACACCGGGATCGACACCAGGCCCGGGTTCTTCAACGGGAACCAGTGGAAGTCGACGCTCGGGAAGATCGAGTCCGAAGCGCCCGACACCACCGGCGAGAACAGCACCAGCACGACGCAGGCGATGAGCCCGCCGTAGATGCTCCATAGCGTCCCGGTGGTGTTGAACCGTTTCCAGAACAGCGAGTACAGCAGGGTCGACAGGTTCGCCGACGCCGCCACCGCGAGCGCGAGCGCCACGAGGAACGCGATGTTCTGGCCGTTGGCGAGGATGCCGCCGACGATGGCGAACACGCCGATCACGACCGCGGTCAGCCGGGCGACCCGGACCTCGTCCTCTGGATCCGCCTTGCCGCGCTTCATGACGTTCGCGTACACGTCATGCGCGAACGAGGCGGACGCGGTCAGCGTCAGCCCGGCCACCACGGCGAGGATCGTCGCGAACGCGACCGCCGAGATGATGCCGAGCAGCACCGTGCCGCCGACGTGCAGGGCCAGCAGCGGCGCGGCCGAGTTCTCGCCGCCGGGCGCGGCCTTGATCTCGTCGGGGCCGACGATCGCCGCCGCGCCGAAACCGATCACCAGCGTGCACAGGTAGAACACGAACATGCACGCGGTCGCCCACACCACCGAGCGGCGCGCCTCGCGGGCGTTCGGCACGGTGTAGAAGCGCATCAGCACGTGCGGCAGCGAAGCGACGCCGAGCACCAGGGCCAGCGAAAGCGACACGAAGTCGAGCTTCGTGGTCCCGTTCTTGCCGTAGGAACCGCCAGGGGAGAGCAGGTCCTTGCCCATCGGGCTGTGGTCGGCGGCCGCGCGCAGCAGGTTCGAGAAGTTGAAGCCGTACTTGCCCATCAGGAACACCGTGATCAGCGAGGCCGCGGTGAGCAGGATGGTGGCCTTGATGATCTGCACCCAGGTGGTGCCTTTCATGCCGCCGAGCAGCACGTAGGAGATCATCACCAGCCCGACCACGGTGATCACCAGCGCCTGGCCCCACTTGGAGTGGACGTCCAGCAGCAGGGCGACCAGGCCGCCCGCGCCCGCCATCTGCGCGAGCATGTAGAAGAAGGAGATCACCAGCGTCGAGGTGGCCGACGCGGCGCGCACCGGACGCTGCTTCATCCGGAAGCTGAGCACGTCGCCCATCGTGAAGCGGCCGGTGTTGCGCAGCAGCTCCGCGAGCAGCAGCAGGTCGACGAGCCACGCGACGAGGAAGCCGATGGAGTAGAGGAAGCCGTCGTAGCCGTTGATCGCGATCGCGCCGGCGATGCCGAGGAACGACGCCGCGGACAGGAAGTCGCCGGACAGCGCGACGCCGTTCTGCCTGCCGGTGAAGGCGCTGTCGGCGGTGTAGTAGCCGGACGTGGACGAGCGGCGGTTGCCCGCGCGGTAGACCACGTAGAGGGTGATCGCGACGAACAGCGCGAACACCCCGGTGTTGATCAGCGGGTTGCTCGCCGAAACTCCTTCGGCGAGCGAAGCGGTAGTCACTGAGGTTTTCCTTCCGGGACAGCGGCGGCCTGCGCGCGGATCTCGGCGGCGCGCGGGTCCATCTCGCGGTCGGCGAAGCGGACGTACAGCGCGGTGATGACCGCGGTGGTGACGAACTGGCCGAGGCCGAGCAGCATGCCGACGTTGACCAGTCCGAAGACCGGCGTGCTCATGAACTCGCCCGCGTAGGCGGCGAGCACGACGTAGACGAGGTACCAGGCGAAGAACCCGATGCTCATCGGGAACACGAACCGGCGGAAGCGGCCGCGCAGCGAGCGGAACTGGGGGCTGCGCTGGATCTGCTCGTAGTCCGGACCGGGCTTGCGGCGCCTGCCGCGCGGGGCGGCGCCGCCTCCTTCGCGGTCGAACAGCGCGGGCATCTGGCCGGTGTCCTCGGCCGAGGCGGCCGGCCCGGTGGTGCGCGCGACGTTGTGCATGGCTGCCTCCGGCAACTTGCGCGGTGGATGGCGGCGGGCAGTGCTCGGGAAAGCGCCCGGATCGCCCTTGCGGACTGGGAGGCGGCCATAGTAACGACGGCGCCGGAACGCGGAAAAAGCCGGTTCGGGAGGGCGCCGGAAATTCCTTTTCGCCCGGGAAATAGCGCGAAACGGCGCGTCCGGGCAGATCACAGGCTGATCACTCGGAATAGTGAGCGCCGATGTCACGGAAAGTCGCCGGTTTTCGCCGGGTTGCGGCAGATGGCGGAGTGACGGGGCCGGTCAAGATCCATTACGGTGACCGGTCGTAGCCGCCGGGCGGGGCGGCCGCTCCGTTTCGGCGGGCAGGCCGGCTTCCGGGCGGGGATTCCCAGGCTGGGAAGGGAGGCTGGCAAAAATCACCGGGTCGAGCGGCGCGTCGCTGCATCTCCACAACATCGGGTTCAACTTCCGGGGGCGCCCACCCGATGGGGGCACGGAGCGTAGTCCCATCGAGGGTGCTGCTTACCCTGTGTGGGCTAATCGGGTGACGGCCGGACGCCGGAGCCGAGAGCGCCGGGTAACCGGAATTCCCGTGCCGGGCGTTCCGTGCCGAATCCCCGGCTCCGAGTTTGTCCGGGCCGCCTATTTTCCCAGGTCAGCACCCCGATGCGGAACGCAATAACACCGGCGGCGATTGGTGTACGATTCTTTGGCCCCAGCCGCCCGCAGCGATCGATAAGGCACAGACAAGTTGATCTCGACCACCGCCGTGCAGTCCGCAAGTTGCGTCGTGCACGTGCATAGTCCCGGGAAGCCGATCGTCTCCCGGGCCGGTGACGGATCGGCCCGGTCGTGTCCCGCGATCGGACGCGCGGGCAGGCGGACCGCGGCATTCCGCGCCGGGAGCGCACTGCGCACCGGGAGCGCGGAGAGCCGAGGGGACCGCCGACGGGCCGCCACGACGCCGGACAGGGAGTCACTTTCGTGACCGTTGCAGGAGAAGGCCAAGTGCCTGTGGAGAAGCTGCTCGGCCGCCCGCCCAAGCGGCCGCGCTGGTCGTCGGGCTGGCGCGCGGCGTTGCGCTGGCGGGACTGGAGCCTGCCGGTCAAGCTGTCCGCGGTCACCATCGTCCCCATCGTGCTCGCGCTCGTCCTCGGCATCACCGCCATCGCGGGCCAGGTCTCGCGGTCGAGCGACTACCAGCGGATCGACCGGCTCGTCGCGCTGAGCACCCAGCTGCGCGCGCTCACCGACGGGCTGCAGCGCGAACGCACCCAGACCGCCGCCCAGCTCATCGCGGGCACCTCGGGCGTCACCCCCGAACTGAAGGCCGCCCGCGCGGCCACCGACGCGGCGGTCGCGCCGTTCACCGAGGCGGCCGCCCGGGTCGGGGCCGACGGCTCGAGCGTGTCCGGCGCGGTGAACTCGGCGACCGCGCAGGTCAACGAGATCGCGGTGATCCGCCAGCAGGTCGGGGCGGGCCTGCTGAACGCGGCCGAGGCGGTCGGCGACTACAACGCCGTCACCACCGCGCTGATCGGAGCCGACACCGCGGTGTCGGCGGGCGCGAGCGCCGACGCGCTCGGCAGCACCCCGAGCGCGCTGCACGACCTCGAAGCCGCCAAAGAACAGGTGTCGGTCACCCAATCCCTGGTGGCCTACGGCATCTCGGCGGGCACGCTGACCCCGCAACAGCTGAGCGACGTGCGCGACGCGGAACTGCGGTTCGACGACCGGGTCGCCGACTTCAACGCCGCCGCCACCGCACCGCAGCGGCTCGACTTCGAGAGCACGATCAAGCCGGACACCTCCTACGACCGCAAGCGGATGCTCGGCACCGTGCTCGGCGGGCAGGGCGTCTCCACCGACGACGCGCTCAAGCGGCTCTCGGCCCAGGAGTGGAACAACGCCTCGAACGCGGTGACCGCGCAGCTGGCCGACGTCTCCGGCCGGATCAGCGCCGACCTCACCGCGGCGTCGTCCCAGCTGGTCGAGGACGCAGGCAGCAGCGCCGGTCTGCTGGCCGTGCTGCTGTTCGCGGCGCTCGCCGCGGCCGCCGCGGTCGTGTTCGTCATCGCCCGCCAGCTGTTGCGCTCGCTGAAAGTCCTGCGGCGCTCGGCGCTGGAGGTCGCGGAGAAGGACCTGCCCGAGGCGGTCCGCAACATCCAGGAGGGCCGCGCGCAGAGCGTCGAGGTCGAGCCGGTGCCCCTCCAGGTGCAGGACGAGGTCGGCGAGGTCGCGCGGGCGTTCGAGAAGGTGCACAGCCAGGCGTTGAAGCTGGCGACCGAACAGGCCGCCATGCGCGCCGGCTACTCCAGCGTGTTCGTCAACCTGTCGCGGCGCAGCCAGAGCCTCGTGCAGCGGCAGCTGCAGCTGATCGAGCGGCTGGAGCGCGACGAGGAGGACGCCGACCAGCTCGCCACGCTGTTCCAGCTCGACCACCTCGCCACCCGGATGCGGCGCAACAACGAGAACCTGATGGTCCTCTCCGGCGCCGAGCCGGGCCGCCGTTCCGGGCAGCCGGTCGCCACGCACGACGTGCTGCGCGCCGCGGTGTCGGAAATCGAGCAGTACCAACGGGTTTCGGTGCAGCACCCGCCCGCGGTGAAGATCGTCGGGTTCGCCGCCAGCGACGTCCAGCGGCTCATCGCGGAGCTGCTGGACAACGCGACCGCGTTCTCCGCGCCGGAAACCCAGGTGACGGTCGCGACGCGGCTCGCCGAGGACGGTTCGCTCAACGTCGACATCCTCGACAAGGGCATCGGCATGAACGAGTACGAGGTGGTGGAGGCCAACGGCCGCCTCACCGACTCGGGCTCGGTCGACCTCGCGACCTCGCGCCGGATGGGCCTGTTCGTGGTCGGCCGCCTCGCCGGCCGCCACCGCATCGGCGTTTCGCTGCACGGCGGCAAGGACATCGTCGGCGTCCGGGCCACCGTGGTGGTGCCGCCGGAACTGGTGATGACCGGGCTGGCCACGATACCGGGCGACCGGTCCGAACCCGGGCAGCTGCCCGGTCCCCAGGCGAGCCTCGCCGCCCCGCCCGCCGCGCCGGGCGGACTGCCGCGGCGCCAGCGTCCGGCCAACGGATCGGCCGTGCCGGGTCTCGTCCCGCAGCAGGGCACCTCCGACGAGACGCAGCGCTGGCCCTCGGCGGGCGATCTCGCGGGCTTCTCCGGCGACCAGGTCGCGCGTCCGCCGTCCGACCTCGAGGTCTCCGGCACCGCGCTGTTCAGCCCGATCCCGCGCGACGACGAGACGCCCGCCCCGGCTCCGAAGCTGCCGCAGACCTTCGACGTCCCGCCGCCTCGGCCGGAGCCCGAACCGGAGCCGTCCGCGGAAACCCGCGACGAGCGCGACGGCGAACTGCCCTCGGGCAAGGACCTTTTCTCCGCGGCCAACGCGACGACGCTGAGCGACTGGTGGAACCAGGCCGCACAGCAGGTTCCGGAGGTCCCGCCGCCGTCCGCGGCCGAGACGACGATCGAGAACACGCCGATCTTCGACGAGATGCTGTCGGCCTGGTTCCGTTCGCCCGCGCAGCCGCCCGCCGCCGCGTCCGCGTCCGGCAAAGCCGCCGCGGAACCGGAAGCGGAGACCGAACAGCAGCAGCGGAACTGGGATTTCGCGAGCGACGAAAACTGGCGGACGGTGCAGGCACTGTCCCAAGTGGAGCCGACCGCGTTCACCAAGTCGGGCCTGCCCCGCCGGCGTCGCGGCGAACAGCTCATGCCGGGCAGCGCCACGCCGGAACCGGCGGCTCCCGCGGCCGAAACGCCGAGCAGCGGTCCCCAGGGCCTGCTGGACCTCCCGGTCCGCGACCCGGCGGACGTGCGGGGCCGGCTGAACAGCTTCCAGCGCGGCGTCACCCGCGGCCGCCAGGAGGTTCGCGGGACCGCGGCGGAAACTACTGGCAGCACTGCGGATTCGAACGCCACGGACACCTCGAGCACGACGCAGGAGCGGGCGCGCGCTCACGACGCGGCGCTCCGGCGGCGGCAGACGGTCGCGGGCGCGTTCGGCGTTCCCGCGGACCAGAACCGTCCCGGCGGGATGCCGCAGCGCACCGCGGGTTCGGCCTCCCTGTTCGGCGGGACGGACGCGCCCGCCGGGTTCGGCGGACGGCCCGCGGACGCGGACTCGCCGGACGAGACCGCTCCCGTCCCGGCCGTGCCCCCGGCGTTCGACCCGGACGGCGGCTGGCCCCGCCAGGAACCCGCCGCGCGCACGGAACTGCCCGCGCCGCAACCGAACCGGACCGTGCGGCCGGACAAGCCGGACAGCCTGCCGACCCGGCGCAAGGGCGCGAGCAGCCTCCCGCCCGCCCCGCCGACCGCCGACCCGAACCAGGTCCCGGCGGCCGTGGCCGGGCTCGAAGCGGCGGTCTCCGGAACCGGGCAGGCTCCCGCGGCCCAGGCTTCGGCCAACGGCCAGACCGCGGCACCGGAGAAGACGGACAGCGCGGACGCGTCGCCGGGCACGGAGCAGACTTCGTTCTGGAACAAGCCCGCCGAGAATCCGGGCCAGGCTTCGCCGTTGACGACCTGGCGCGCCGCGCAGGCTTCGGCCGCCGCGCCGAGCCAGGCGGCGGAGAAGGCGGAGCAGCCCGGCACGGAAGCGGATCAGGCTCAGGGACCGGGCCAGAAACTCCCCGGCCAGTCCGGTGCGGCGCCGGATCAGGCCCCGGCTTCGACGGCTTCGGCGCAGGGTCTTGCCGGGGGATTGGGCCAGACGCGGGTGCCCGGCCAGAGCCTCCCGGACCAGACCTCGGCTTCGGCGCAGGGTCTTGCTGGGGGATCGGGTCAGACCCGGGTTCCGGGCCAGAGCCTTCCGGGCCAGTCTGGTGCGACGCCGGACCAAGCCCCGGCCTCGACGGCTTCGGCGCAAGGGCTGGCCGGGGGACTGGGGCAGACCCGGGTGCCCGGCCAGAGCCTCCCAAGCCAGTCCGGGACTCCCGGGCAGACCGGGCTGTGGGGACAACCGCTGGCGCCGGGGCAGGCGCCGCAGTCCACCGGACCGGACGTCGCGGGGACCCCGGCGGCACCGTCGGCTCCTGCCGGTTCGGACGGTTCGGCAAGCCCCTCCACGACTCCCGCCGAAGGCGCCGCCGAGTGGAACTTCGGTTCCGACGAAGGTTGGCGGACGGTCCAGTCGGTGTCCCAGTCGGCACCCGCTTCCTTCACTTCGGCAGGATTGCCTCGGCGCCGCCGAGGAGAACAGCTACTTCCCGGCAGCGCACCGCCGCCCGCCGGGTCGGCGAGCCCCCGTCCGTCCCGCGACGCGCACGACGTGCGCGGTCGCCTGAGCAGTTTCCAGCAGGGGATCCAGCGCGGCAGGCACCGCACCGCGCAGGCCGCTGAGAAGAACCACGAAACATTGGAGGGTGAATGACCTCGCCGAATGCGGCCCAGCCGCAGCAGAACCAGTTCGGCTGGCTGGTGAACGACTTCGCCGACCGCGTCCCGGGCGTCGCGCACGCGGTCGTCGTGTCGGCCGACGGTCTCCTGCTGACGGCCTCCAACCGGCTGCCGCTCGACCGCGCCGACCAGCTCGCCGCCGTGGCGTCCGGGCTCGTCAGCCTCACCCAGGGCGCCGCCCGCTGTTTCGAGGCGGGCGCGGTGCGCGAGACCGTCGTCGAGATGGAACTCGGCATCATGGTGCTGATGTCCATCAGCGACGGCTCCTGCCTGGCGATCCTCGCCGCGCCCAACTGCGACATCGGGCAGGTCGCCTACGAGATGACGATGCTCGTCGACCGCGTCGGCCAGATCCTGACCCCCGAGCTGCGCGCGCAGCTGCAGGGAGCCGGGGGCTCGCTGATCGGCGAACCGGTGGGATGATGGCGCGATGAGCCAGGGGTCCGGATTGTTCGGCGAAGAGCCCGGTACCGGCGGCGAACCCCCGCGCGGGGAGGAGCCCGCCGCCGGGGACGACGGCACGTTCGCCGACGTCCTCAACGGGTTCAGCCTGGATTCGGGCCGCTCGCGCAGAAAACGGAAGAAGAGCGGCAAAGAAAAGAAGGAATCCCAGTCCCCAGCGCCGCCCGCCGCGGGAGCGCACGCGGCAGCGGACCCGCCGCCGGCACCCGTGCCGCCGGCCGACCAAGGAGATGGTGTGACCTCTCTCGTCTCTCCACCGGGCAGTACGGACTCCGACGGCCCCAGACCAGGCGGGCTCTTCGACCCGGGACCGCCGAGCGGCGAGTTCTCGATGCCGTCGGCGATCGTCCGGCCCGAGCGCCACGATCGGGTGGACCCGGCCGAGGAGACGTCGATCGTGCGCCCGTACGCTCTCACCGGCGGGCGCACGCGGGCGAACTACGCGCTCGAACTGGAGACTCTGATCTCCACCAAAGACCATGTCGCCGCGGGGGGCTTCCCCCAGGCGGCGGCGGAGCAGATCGAGAGCATCTCGATCATGGAGGCGTGCCGGACCCCGCGTTCGGTGGCGGAGATCGCCGCGGTGCTGTCGGTGCCGCTGGGGGTGGCGAGGGTGCTGATCAGCGACGCGGCCGACGCCGGCCTCGTCACCGTGCACCGGACGATCTCGGGCCAGGACGGCGCCGAAGCACACTTGATGTTGATGGAAAGGGTTTTGAGTGGACTCCGTCGGCTTTAAGGCACCGCGGGAAACCGCACCCCCGACCATGACATCGGCGAAGATCGTGGTGGCGGGCGGCTTCGGAGCGGGCAAGACGACCTTCGTGGGCTCGGTGTCGGAAATCGTTCCGCTCACCACCGAGGCGATGATGACCGACGCCAGCCGGGGCATCGACAACCTCGACCAGACCCCGTACAAGACGACCACCACGGTCGCCATGGACTTCGGCCGCGTCTCCCTCGACGCGGACCTGATCCTCTACCTGTTCGGCACGCCCGGGCAGCAGCGGTTCTGGTTCATGTGGGACGACCTGGTGCGCGGCGCCATCGGAGCGGTCGTGCTCGCCGACACCCGCCGGCTGGCGGACTCGTTCGCGCCGATCGACTTCTTCGAAGACCGCGGGCTGCCCTACATCGTCGGGGTGAACACGTTCGACGGCGTGCTGGAGCACGACATCAACGACGTGCGCGAGGCGTTGTCGATCGACGCGAGCATCCCGATCGTCCGGTGCGACGCCCGGGAGCGGGAATCGACGAAGCAGACGCTGATCACGCTGGTCGAGTACGCGATGCGGCAGTGGATCGCGTTGCGCGCGGCGAAAGCGCACCAGTAAGCGGAAACCGGGTCACGGTTGGGGTGACCCGGTTTTTCTCTGCCTCAGTACTCGTCGTGGCGGCGCCACCAGCTGCTCGGGCCGTCGGTGCCGGGGGAGTTTTCCTCCCACGCTTCCTGCCGTCCGAAGGGCGTGACGTCCAGGTATCGCAGGGTCGAGATGAACTGGTCGCCGCCGCGGCCGTCGGTGAAGTACGTGCGGTAGATGTCGTTGCCGTCGCGGAGGAACACGCTGACGCCGAAGCCGCCGTTGACGCCGCAGTCCGCCGGGAAATCCGTGCCCGCGGCGGAAACCCAGGGGATGGTCCAGCCCATCCGGGTCCAGTAGCGCTCGATCTCCGGCGCTGTCGCGGGCGCAACGACCTTGAGCGTCACGTCCCGGGCGTGCAAATGCGCGGGGTGAGCCATGTTGTCCACCAGTAAGGAACAGCCAGGGCATCCGGTTTCGTCGCCGGGGTGCAGCATGAAGTGGTAGACGATCAGCTGGCGGCGGTCGTCGAAGAGGTCCAGCAGGGTTCGCGGGCCGTCCGGGCCGGTGAGCTCGTAGTGCTTCGGGTAGCGGACCATCGGCATCCGGCGGCGTTCGGCGGCGAGGCGGTCGCCCGCTCGGGTGTGTTCTTTTTCCTTGCGCAGCAAGGCTTCTCGGGCGGCGGCCCATTCTTCGGGCGTTACGACGCGGGGGAGTGCGGCGGTCATTTCCTTGCCTCCAGGGTGCGGTCGAGATCTTCGAAACCGGACTGCCAGCCATCGGAATGGCCGTCGCGTTCGGCTTCGTTCGGGAACGGCGCTTGGTGGAACGTCATCGAGGTTTTGCCTGCCAGCTCGGCGAAATCGATGGTTACGAGCGTTTCGCCGACTTCGTCCTCCGGGTGCTGCCAGCGGAACGTGAACACGAGCCGGGACGGAGCCGCGACCTCGCGGTAGACGCCGGACACCCGGCGGTCGATGTTCTGGTCGGCGTTGGTGATCCGGCTGCGCCAGGCGCCGCCCGGGCGGGGGTCCGTGCTCGTCTCGGAAGCGACGAAGCCGTGCGGGCCGAACCAGCTCGCGAAGTGCGCCGGGTCGGTCCAGGCCTGGAAAACCAGTTCCCGCGGCGCGTCGAAGACCCGCACGATGGTCAGCTCGGTCATTCGGTCCCCTCCCGCAGTTGCCGCAGGTGCTCGTCCAGGCGGTCGAAGCCGGACTCCCAGAACCGCCGGTACTCGGCGACCCATCCGGCGACGTCCGCGAGCGGTCCCGCTTCCAGCCGGCAGGGCCGCCACTGCTTGGTGCGGCCCCGGCTGATCAGCCCGGCGTGTTCCAGCACTTTCAGGTGTTTCGACACCGCCTGCAGGCTCACCTCGAACGGTGCGGCCAGCTCGTTGACCGTGGCCTCGCCTTCGGCGAGCCGGGCGAGGATCGCACGCCGGGTCGGGTCGGCCAGCGCGGCGAAGGTGGTGCTCAGCTGATCTGTCGGCATCGGTGCTCAATCACTTGGTTAATTAACTTACAGGTTGAATATAGCCCGGCCGTCAAGCCCTGAGAGCCGGGTCACTTCGGGCTCCGGTTTCCAATAGTAGGAAGTCCTAGTAAATTGAGAGGATGAGCGGCAGCGACCTGTACCGTCCCGCGAACCCGGTCCGGTTCGTCACGGCGTCCAGCTTGTTCGACGGCCACGACGCCTCGATCAACATCATGCGCCGGATCCTGCAGTCCCAGGGCGCGGAAGTCGTCCACCTCGGCCACAACCGTTCGGTCGACGAGGTGGCCACGGCCGCGATCGCCGAGGACGTCCAGGGCGTCGCTATTTCCGCTTACCAGGGCGGGCACGTCGAGTACTTCAGCTACCTCGTGGAGCTGCTGAACGAACGCGGCGCGGGGCACATCAAGGTGTTCGGCGGCGGCGGGGGCGTCATCGTGCGCGAGGA
The DNA here is from genome assembly GCF_055583325.1 of Amycolatopsis sp. NPDC104775. NCBI lineage: Bacteria > Bacillati > Actinomycetota > Actinomycetes > Pseudonocardiales > Pseudonocardiaceae > Amycolatopsis > Amycolatopsis sp. NPDC104775. The sequence goes on along the minus strand of NZ_JBVJOE010000001.1, from coordinate 1,693,618 downwards.
GATCGACCTGCTGCATTCGCGTGGCGTGGCGCGGATCTTCTCGCCGGAAGACGGCTACGAGATGGGCCTGCCGGGCATGATCAACCTGATGATCAAGGCCTGCGACAGCGATCTGTCCGCGCAGCCGCCCGCCTCGGTCGACAAGCTGCTCTCCGGCGACGTTCAGGCGCTTGCCCGGGTGATTACTCAGCTGCAGCGCGAAAATCTGCCTGAGGAATGGCTGTCGGCGATCACCGAGGCCGCCGGGCAGCGACAGGCGCCGGTCCTGGGCATCACCGGCACCGGTGGTTCGGGCAAGTCCTCGCTGACCGACGAGCTGATCCGCCGCTTCCGCCTCGACCAGGAAGACAAGCTGCGCATCGCGGTGCTCGCGGTGGACCCGTCGCGGCGCAAGGGCGGCGGCGCGCTGCTCGGCGACCGGATCCGGATGAACTGCCTCGACGGGTCGCCGGTGTACTTCCGTTCGCTGGCCACGCGCACCACCAGCGGCGAGATTCCGGCCGGGTTGAGCGAGTCGATCCTGGCCTGCAAGGCGGCCGGATTCGATCTGGTGATCGTGGAGACGCCGGGTATCGGCCAGGGCGACGCGGGCATCGTCGACTACGTGGACGAGTCGCTGTACGTGATGACGCCGGAGTTCGGCGCCGCGTCGCAGCTGGAGAAGATCGACATGCTCGACTTCGCCGACGTGGTCGCGATCAACAAGTTCGAGCGCCGCGGCGCCGAGGACGCACGTCGGGACGTCGCGCGCCAGCTGGTGCGCAACCGCGAGGCGTTCGGCTCCGCGCCGGAGGACATGCCGGTGTACGGCACGAGCGCGGCGAAGTTCAACGACGACGGCGTGACCGCGCTGTACCAGCATCTTCGCGACCTGCTCGCCGACCGCGGGCTGTCGGTGTCGGCCGGTACGCTGCCGGAGGTTTCGGGCAAGGTGTCGACGGACGCCAGCACGATCATCCCGGGCAACCGGGCGCGCTACCTCGCGGAGATTTCCGAGACGGTGCGCGGATATCACGAGCAGACCGAGAAGCAGGTCGCCGCGATCCGCAAGCGCGAGCACCTGGCCGCGGCCAAGGCCGCGCTGTCCGAAGCGGACGCGAGCACCGACGCGCTGGACGGGCTGCTCGCCGCCGCGGAGTCCGATGTGGACGGCGAGTCGGCCAAGCTTCTCGAACGCTTCCGGGCGCTCGCCGAGGATTACCGCCAGGACGAGCTGGTGGTGAAGATCCGGGACAAGGAGCTGCGCACCCAGCTGTGGCGGGAAACCTTGTCCGGCAACCGGATCCCCCGCGTCGCCCTGCCGCGCTACACCGAGTCCGGCGAGCTGCTTTCCTTCCTGCGCCGGGAAAACCTGCCCGGCTACTTCCCCTACACCGCGGGCGTGTTCCCGTTCAAGCGCGAGGGCGAGGACCCGGCGCGGATGTTCGCCGGCGAGGGCGACGCGTTCCGCACCAACCGCAGGTTCAAGCTGCTGTCGGCCGATTCCGAGGCCAAGCGGCTCTCGACGGCGTTCGACTCGGTCACCCTCTACGGTCACGACCCGGACACCCGCCCGGACATCTACGGCAAGGTCGGCACCTCCGGCGTCTCCATCGCGACGCTGGACGACATGAAGGCCCTCTACGACGGGTTCGACCTGACCGCGCCGAACACCTCGGTGTCGATGACGATCAACGGCCCCGCGCCGACGATCCTCGCGTTCTTCCTCAACACCGCGATCGACCAGAAGTTCGCCGCGTTCCGCGAGGAGAACGGGCGCGAGCCGTCCGAAACCGAGGCCGCGCAGCTGCGCGAATGGGCGTTGAAGAACGTCCGCGGCACCGTGCAGGCGGACATCCTCAAGGAAGACCAGGGGCAGAACACCTGCATCTTCTCCACCGAGTTCAGCCTCCGGATGATGGCCGACATCCAGGAATGGTTCATCTCCCACGGCGTGCGCAACTTCTACTCGGTGTCGATCTCCGGCTACCACATCGCCGAGGCCGGGGCGAACCCGATCTCGCAGCTGGCCTTCACGCTCGCCAACGGGTTCACCTACGTGGAGTCGTACCTGGCGCGCGGCATGGACATCGACGATTTCGCGCCCAACCTGTCGTTCTTCTTCTCCAACGGGATGGACGCGGAGTACTCGGTGCTGGGCCGGGTCGCGCGGCGGATCTGGGCCGTGGCGATGCGCGAGCGCTACGGCGCGAACGACCGGTCGCAGAAGCTCAAGTACCACGTGCAGACCTCCGGCCGCTCGCTGCACGCGCAGGAGATGAGCTTCAACGACATCCGCACCACGCTGCAGGCGTTGTGCGCGCTCTACGACAACGCGAACTCCTTGCACACCAACGCGTTCGACGAGGCGATCACGACGCCGAGCGAATCGTCGGTGCGCCGCGCGATGGCCATCCAGATGATCATCAACAAGGAGTGGGGCCTGTCGAAGAACGAGAACCCGCTGCAGGGCTCGTTCGTCATCGACGAGCTGACCGACCTGGTCGAGGAGGCCGTGCTCACCGAGTTCGACCGGATCTCCGAACGCGGCGGCGTGCTCGGCGCGATGGAGACCGGCTACCAGCGCGGCCGGATCCAGGACGAATCGCTGCTGTACGAACGCAAGAAGCACGACGGATCGCTGCCGATCATCGGTGTCAACACCTTCCGCAACCCGAAGGCCGGCGAGGACGACGTCGAGGTGGAGCTGGCCCGCGCGACCGAGGACGAGAAGCAGTCGCAGCTGCGCAGGCTCGCCGATTTCCAGCAGGCGCACCGCGAAGAGGCCCAGCAGGCGCTCAAGGCGCTGCGCGACGCGGCCACCCGCGGCGGCAACCTGTTCGACGTGCTGATGGATGCCGCGCGGGTGTGCTCGCTCGGTCAGATCACTGAGGCGTTCTTCGAGGTCGGCGGCCAGTACCGGCGCAACGTCTGATCACGCCCGCCGGGCGGCCAGCCGCCACACCGGGGCGAGGACCCGGCCCTGCTCGTCGACGTCCAGCGAGTCGAGCGCGGTCGGGTCCGGCGGTGCGCCCTCCGAAACGGCGGCGACCGCGGCGAGGAGGCCTTCGCGGGTCATCGCGGTGGTGTAGACGGCTGGTTCGAGCACTTCGATATTCCAGCCGTTGCCGACCGTTTCGCGCAGATTCTGCTCGGTGATCCGGTACGGGATCGGGAACTCCGCCGGTACCGCGTCGGAGAAGCAGAAAATGTTCAGCCGTGCGCCGGGCTTGGTCGCGCGCACGAGCGCCGCCACATACGCGTGCCGCTGTTCTTCGTCGAGACAGTGGTAGAGCGCGCTGTCGAGCACCGCGTCGAAGCGGCCTTCGTAGCCATCGAGCCGGGTTGCGTCGGCCTGGGCGAAGGTGACGTCCAGACCGCGCTTCGCGGCGGTTTCGCGCGCACGGGCGAGCGCGGTCTGCGCGCCGTCGAGACCGGTCACCCGGTGTCCGCGAGACGCGAGGAACATCGCGTTTTCGCCGAGACCGCACCCGATGTCGAGCACCTCGCCGTGGAATCCGCCGTCCGCCTCGAGCGCGACCACCGCGGGCTGCGGACCCTCGATATCCCACGGAACCTTTTCCCCGATCGGGGTTTTGCCCTGGTACATCTCCTCGAAGTCGACGTCCGTCACGTCCATCCGGAGCCTCCTATTCAACAGGTGATGATTTCACGCTAGCGGATCATCCCGGTGATCTGTCAACAGCCGGCGGGAATACCTGCCCGCTCCCCGGAGTAGAAGGAGGCATGGATTTCGGGATCTCGACGTTCGTGACCGACGAAGGCATCCGGCCCGACGTGCTGGGCGAGGCAGCGGAGGAGCGCGGCTTCGCGTCGCTCTTCCTCGCGGAGCACTCGCACATCCCGGCGAGCCGCGAAACGCCCTACCCCAGCGGAGGCGAGCTGCCGCGGGTCTACTACCGCACGCTCGACCCGTTCGTGGCGCTGACCGCGGCCGCGGTGAACACCTCGAACCTCGTGCTGGGCACCGGGGTCGTGCTGCTGATCCAGCGCGACATCATCCACACCGCGAAGGAGGTGGCGTCGCTCGACCTGGTGTCGCGCGGACGGGTCGCCTTCGGCGTGGGAGCCGGATGGAACCGCGAGGAAATGGTCAACCACGGCACCGACCCGAAGACCCGGGGCGCGCTGCTGAACGAGCAGATCGCCGCGCTGAAGGCGATCTGGGGCCAGGAGCAGGCGGAGTTCCACGGCAAGCACATCGACTTCGACCCGATCTTCGCGTGGCCGAAGCCGGTGCAGACGCCGCATCCGCCGATCCTGGTCGGCGGCGCGAGCGACGCGGCGCTCAAGCGGCTGATCAAGTATGGCGACGGCTGGATCCCGAACCCGGCGGTGACGCCGGACGAGGTGCGCCGCGTGCGTCAGCAGCTGGCTGACGCCGGCCGCGGGAACATGCCGTCGACGTTGTTCGGCGGGCCGGCCGACGCGGACGCGATCAAGCAGTACGCCGAGGCCGGGCTGGACCGGTACGGGTTCATGCTGCCGACCCTGCCGGAGGCGGAAACGCTGGCGCTGCTGGACGAATACGCCCGCCTCGCCGCCGCGCACCGGGCCGAATAGCGTTCCGTGCGGGGAACCCCGAGGGGATCGGGGTTCCCCGCACGGACTTTTCAGCGGGGGAGGCCGAGCACGCGTTCCGCGGCGGCGGAGAGCAGGACTTGCGTGGTGCCGCCCGCGATCGACAGGCAGCGGGTCAGCAAAAATTCTTGTGCCGCCGGGGTTTCCGCCACCAGCTCCGGGGCGAGATCAAGCGCGAACTCGGCCGTTTCCTGCCGATGCCGCACCCCGAGCAGCTTCGCCACTGACGATTCGGCACCTGGACCCAGGCCGTCCAGCCGCCGCAGGGTCGCCCGCAGGTCGAGCACCGAACACGCGCTGCCTTGCCCGATCAACGCGCCGAGCCGGTCGCGATCCACGTTCTCGGGCGCGGATTCCAGCAGTGCCTCCACGTTCTCGCCCACCGCCGAACCGCGGCCCAGCGCGACGCGTTCGTTCGCCAACGTCGTGCGCGCCAGCTTCCAGCCGGCGCCGGGCTCGCCGACGACATCGGCGTCCGGTACGAAGACGTCGTCCAGGAAAACCTCGTTGAACACGCTCCGCCCGGTGATCTCGCGCAGCGGTCGGGTAGTGATCCCCTCGGCGCGCATGTCGACCAGGAAGTACGTGATTCCCTTGTGCTTCGGCACCTCCGGGTCGGTCCGAGCGAGACAGATCGCCCAATCCGCCTCGTGGGCGAGCGACGTCCACACCTTTTGCCCGGTCAGCAGCCAGCCGCCGTCCGTCCTGCGGGCCACGGTGCGCAGCGAGGCGAGGTCGGAGCCAGCGCCGGGCTCGCTGAACAGCTGACACCACGTCAGTTCGCCGCGCAGTGTCGGCTTGGCGAAGCGGGCCCGCTGATCGTCGGTGCCGTGCGCGAGAATCGTCGGCACCGCCCAGCCGCCGATCACCAGGTCCGGCCGCCGGATATCCGCTGCCGTCAACGCGGCGTCGATCCGCAGTTGTGCCGCCGCGTCCGCACCCAGCCCGTACGGCCTTGGCCAGTGCGGGGCGAGCAACCCCGAGTCCGCGAGCGCGGTGCGGCGGTTTTCTTCCGGCAGCGCAGCGATCTCCGCGACCAGCCGGGTCACCTCGGCGTCCTCGCCGACGTTCACCCCGAGCGTCCGCCGCTTCCCAGCCATAGCCAGGTCCGCGGCCCGCTTCCGCCACCGCTGCGAACCGCCGAGCCACTGCCGCAGTGCCAACGCGCGCCGCAGGTACAGGTGCGCCTCGTGCTCCCAGGTGAACCCGATCCCGCCGAGCACCTGGATGCAGTCCTTCGCGTTCTCGACCGCAGCGTCCAACGCCACCGCCGCAGCACTCGCGACAGCCAGCGGTTCACCGACCGACGAAGCCGCGTCCCACGCCAGCGCTTCGGCTGCTTCGGCGCGGCACAGCATCTCCGCGCAGAGGTGTTTCACCGCTTGGAAAGCGCCGATCACCTGTCCGAATTGCTCTCGGACCTTGGCGTACTCGACGGCTGTCGTCAGGCACCAACGCGCCACGCCCGCCGCCTCCGCGACCGCGAGTGTCGCCGCGAGGTCGTGGACGTCCGGCAGGTTCAGCACCTCGCCGGTCGCGTCGGCGCTGATGCGCCCTAGCGATCGGGAAAAGTCGAAGGGAGCCAACGGTTCCATCGCCGCACCAGGCGGAACCAAGACGTATTGCTCGCCGCGCGGCACAAGCAACCACGACTCGGCGTCCGCCCCAGGTACGGTCGCCGATTCTTCCAACTGCACCGCGACCTGAGCGTTGCCGTCGGCGATCTGCGCGGCGAGTTCCTTCGAATGCTCCGCAAGCACCAACCCGGCCAGCGCAGTGCTCAGCAACGGCCCCGGCACGAGAGCTTCCGCCGCCGCGGCGAGCCCGGCCGCGAGATCCGCGACAGTCCCGTCCGCCCCGTTCACCGACGCCGGCAACGCGATGCCGGTGAGGCCGAGTGCCGCGAATCCGTCCGGCAGCTTGGCCCCGGCGGTTTCGGCCGCACGCACCGCGGCGACCGGATCGTGCGCCGCCGCCCAATCCCGCACAGCGGCGGCGAGCGCGGTTTGTTCCTCGGTGAGCGCGACCGGCATCGGTCTCCTCCTCGCGGGTTCAGAGCTACTGGCGAGTGTAGAACGTGTTACAGTTTTTCCGCCAGGCGGTCGCGAGTTGAACCTTTCTCCAGGGCAGGTACGCTTAGCCGGAAACTGGAACGAGTTCCGCAAGCCTGCTTGCGTGCCGACAGAGGGGAAGGGCGATGCCGGGGAAGGCGAAGACGCCGGCGAAAGCGCGGGCGAACGGCCTCGGCGCGATGGGCGAAGAACTGGGCTCGGCAGCCCAGCGGGACCGCCGCCGCCGCATCATCGACGCGACGCTCGCACTGGCCTCCAAAGGCGGCTACGACGCGGTGCAGATGCGCGCAGTGGCCGAAAAGGCCGACGTCGCGCTGGGCACGCTGTACCGGTACTTCCCGTCGAAGATTCACCTGCTCGTGTCGGGCCTGGCCCAGCAGTTCGAGGCCGCGCACGAAAAGATCCAGCGCAGCGCGATTCCCGGCGAAACCCCCGCCGAACGCCTGATGTTCGTCCTGGGCCGCAACACCCGCCTGATGCAGCGCGACCCGCACCTCACCGAGGCGATGGTGCGCGCGTTCATGTTCGCCGACACCTCCGCCGCCGCCGAAGTGGAACTGGTCGGCCGCCTGATGGAAGACATGTTCGCCAGCGCCATGGGCATCGACGACCCGACGGAAGCCGACCGCGACATCTTCCACGTGGTCGCCGACGTCTGGATGGCGAACCTGGTCGCCTGGGTGACCCGCCGCGCCTCCGCCGCGGACGTGGCCACCCGCCTGGAGCTCTCCGTGCACCTGCTTCTGGACAAGTAGCCGTCCGGGAGGGGAACCCCGACGGAATCTGATTCCCCCAGGGTTCCCCTCACGGCCCGTCCGGCTCCCGCGCCGGCGGAATTGTCGGACCGGCGCGTTACCGTGCGCGGGTGGAGTTCGACCAGACCACCCAGGCCACCTACCTCCCCTCGGATCCCCCGCGAGAGGGAGTCCTGGCGCTGTGGGGCGACGAAATCGAGGGAGACACCCCGATCCAGCTCGTCCTGCCCGGCGGCGGGAAATTCGCCCGCACCGAGGTCATGGCCCGGCTCGTCCCCCTGGCGAACGCCATCCCGCGGCTGCTCGTCGTGCCGGACGAAACGAGCCCCGCCGTGGCGGCCTGGTCGGCGGTCGTCAACGCCGGAGTCAACCTCGTGGCGCGCGGACGGCTGCGTCCCGCCGCCACCCCCAGCGGCCTCGGCACGTGGCGAGTAGGCCCCCTGGACGCCTCCGACGAAGAACTCCTGCGCGGGCTGGCGGCGGCGTTGCCGCCCGAAGCCCACGCCCTCCCGCTGTCCGGCGTCAAGCGAATTCGCCTGCACTCCCCGGAATCCCTGGTCCGCGCAGTATGGGACGCAGCCGCCGACGTGCTCGTGCGCAGTCCGGCGGCGGCGGTCGGATCCGGCGGAGCGGCCTTCGCGGAATCGCCGCCCACGCTGCTGGACCCGGACGGCGTGGCCTGGCTCGCCGAACTGGAAACCCGCCGCCCGGACGGCGCCCAGCTCTTGCTCCGCATCGAAGCCACCGACGAGGAATTCTCCGGAGTCCTGGCCGTCCGCTCCACGCTCGAACCCAGCCTGATCGTCGAAGCGGCCACCCTCTGGGACGCCCCGGAAGCCGTCCTCCACCGGCTAGGCGACCAGGTGGAAACCCAGCTGCTTCTGGGCCTGCGCCGAGGCGCGCGAGCCTGGCCGCCCCTGTCCCGGATCCTCTCCGAACCAGCCCCGGCCACCCTTCCGCTGTCCGACGACGAAATAGTCGACCTGCTCGGCGCCGGCGCCCGCGACCTTGGCGGCGCGGGCATCGAAGTCCTCTGGCCCAAGGACCTGTTCTCCGGCGAGATCCGCGCGAAGGCAAGCGTCACCCAAGCCCCGGCGAGCGAATCCGGCCCCGCCTTCCCGCTCAACGGCCTGCTGGAGTTCCGCTGGCGGCTCAGCCTCGGCGGCAGCGAACTCACCGACGAGGAAGTCGCCGCGCTCGCCGAAGCCAAACGCCCGCTGGTCCGGCTCCGCGGCCAGTGGGTGAAACTCGACCCCGCCCTGCTGGCCCGCATGCGGGCCCGGCGTTCGCGGCTGACCGGAGCCGAAGCCTTGGCCGCCGCGCTGACCGGCGAACTGGAGATCGACGGCGAGCGAGTCGAGTTCGCCCCGCAGCCGGCTCTGTCCGGTCTCGCCGAACGCTTGCGCGAACGGGACCCCGCGCCCGTCGCGGAACCGCCTGGCCTCACCGCCGCCCTGCGCCCGTACCAACGAGCCGGACTGGGCTGGCTCGTCGCCATGACCGAACTCGGCCTCGGCGCCTGTCTCGCCGACGATATGGGACTGGGCAAGACAATCCAGCTCATCGCCCTGCACCTGCACCGGCGCGCCCAAGCCGCGGGGCCGACCCTCGTGCTGTGCCCGACGTCGCTGCTGGGCAACTGGGAACGCGAATTCGGCAAGTTCGCGCCGGACGTGCCGGTGCGCCGCTTCCACGGCGGCGGACGGCACCTGGACGACCTGGCCCCGGACGAGGTCGTGCTCGCCACGTACGGCGTGCTGCGCCGCGACCGGGAGCTGCTGTCCGAAGTGGACTGGGGCATGGTCGCCGCGGACGAGGCGCAACACGTCAAGAACCCGTTGTCCGCCACCGCGAAAGAACTGCGGCAAGTGCCCGCGGCGGCCCGCGTGGCGCTCACCGGCACGCCGGTGGAGAACCGGCTCACCGAACTGTGGTCGCTGCTCGACTGGACCACGCCGGGGCTGCTCGGCCCGCTGGAGAAGTTCCGCCGCACGGTGGCGCGCCCGATCGAGCGGGACCGGGACGAGACCGTCACCGGAAGGCTCGCCGCGACGGTCCGGCCGTTCCTGTTGCGCCGCCGCAAAACCGACCCGGACATCGCGCCGGAACTGCCGCGGAAAACCGAGACCGACCGGTACGTCCCGCTCACCGCCGAGCAGACCACGTTGTACGAGGCGGTAGTGCGGGAAAACCTCGCGCAAATCCGGGAAGCGCAGGGCGTGCAGCGGCGCGGCCAGGTGCTCAAGCTGCTCACCGAACTCAAGCAGATCTGCAATCACCCGGCGCACTACCTCAAGGAAAGCACCGGCGCGTTGAGCGGACGCTCGGGCAAACTCGCCGCGTTCGAGGAACTGCTGGACGTCATCCTCGACGAGGGCGAGAGCGTGCTGGTGTTCAGCCAGTATGTGCGGCTGTGCCGGTTGCTGGAGCGGCGGCTCGCCGAGCGCGGGCTGCCCACCGCGCTGCTGTCCGGCGAAGTCGGGCCGAAGCAGCGCGACGAGATGGTGGCCGCGTTCCAGTCCGGCGAGGTGCCGGTGTTCCTGTTGTCGCTCAAGGCAGGCGGCGTCGGGCTCAACCTCACCCAGGCCACGCACGTGATCCACTACGACCGCTGGTGGAACCCGGCGGTGGAGGACCAGGCCACCGACCGCGCCTACCGGATCGGGCAGGACCGGCCGGTCCAGGTGCACCGGCTGATCGCGGAGGGCACGCTGGAGGAACGCGTCGCCGCGGTGCTGGAAACGAAGCGCGGGCTGGCCGACGCGGTCGTCGGCGCGGGGGAGGACTGGATCACCGAACTGTCCGACGACCAGCTCGCCGACCTCGTCCGGCTCGGGAGCGGCTGATGCCGCCGCGGCGCGTGTTCGGGAACCGGTGGTGGGGCCGGGCGTGGGTGGAAGCGCTGGAGCAGCGCGCCAAACTCGACCCGAACCGGCTGCCGCGCGGGCGGACGTACGCGCGCAAGGGCGTCGTGGACGAGCTGGCGATCAGCCCAGGCGAGATCGCCGCGTGGGTGCGGGGAAGCCGCCCGGACCCGTACCGCGTCAGGATCCGGATGCGGGAGTTCAGCGCGGAGGAATGGGACAAGCTGCTCGACGTCGCGGGCCGCCGGCTCGGACACGCCGCCGCGTTGCTCGACGGAGAGCTGCCGGAAGAACTGGCCGTCCAGTCCCGCGAGGCCGGGGCCGATCTGCTGCCCGGGCCCGGCGACCTGCGGCCGCGCTGTTCGTGCCCGGACAGCGCGAATCCGTGCAAACACGTGGCGGCGGTGTACTACCTGGTCGCCGACGAGGTGGACGCCGATCCGTTCGTGCTGTTCACCCTGCGCGGCCGGGGCCGGGACGAGGTTTTGGCTCAGCTGCGCGAATTGCGGACCCCCAGCGCCGCTCGGACGGTCCGCGCACCGGAGATCGGCCTGACGCCGAAGAAGGCGTACTCGCGCCGGATCGCCCCGCTGCCGCCGAGGCCCGCGATCCCCGGCGAACCCGGACCGCCCGCCGTGCTCGACCTAGACCCGCCAGCCCGTACTGGCCTGACCTCCGCCGCGCTTGCCGCGCTGGCGGCGGACGCCGCGTCGCTCGCGCTCGATCTCTTGCGTACCCGGGAGGCCTTGGCGGACTTGACTTTTGCCGAGGACTTGGCCCGTCGTGCCGCCCGGCCGGGGGCGGACGTGTTCGGGCTGGCCGCTGCCGCCGAGGTCGCGCCGTCGGAGCTGATCGTGGCGGCGCAGGCGTGGCGGGAAGCGGGACGGAGCGGGCTGGCGGCGTTGCGGGACGTGTGGAGTCCCGGCCCCGGGCCGATGGCGGCGGCGCGCGCGGAACTGGCGGAGCTGGCGGGGGAGGTGAAGGCATGGCGCAACCGCGTCACGGCCGGGCCGGTGCAGCTCCGGTACGGACAGGACAGCCGGTGGTACCGGTTCGTGCGGGTCGCGGGGCAATGGTGGCCGGACGGGCCGCCGGCCGAGCAGCCGGTCGATCTCGCCTATCCGGCGGAGAGCTGAGTCACGTGCGCGGAGTGAAACGAGACGGACCGTCTCGTTTCGTGCTAGCTTGTGCGGCATGACGAGAACATGGGTGATCACCGGAGCGAGCCGAGGACTGGGCCGGGCGTTGGTGCTGGCCGCGGCGGAAGCGGGCGACCGGGTGCTGGCGACCGTCCGGGCGCCGGGCAGCGCGCCGGAGCACCGGAACGTCGTGGAGCACGTGCTCGACGTGCGCGACCGGGCCGCGGCGCGGGAGACCGTGCAGCGGGCAGTGGCCGAGTTCGGGCGGCTGGACGTCGTGGTGAACAACGCCGGGTACGGGCTGGTCGGCATGGCTGAGGAAGCGAGCGAGGAGGAAGCGAGGGACATCCTGGAGACGAACCTGCTGGGCGCGCTGTGGCTGACCCAGGCGGCGCTGCCGGTGCTGCGCGAACAGCGGTCCGGGCACGTCGTGCAGATTTCGTCGGTCGGCGGCGCCGGTTCGGTGCCGGGATTCGGGCTCTACAGCGCGAGCAAATGGGGGCTGGAGGGAATGAGCGAGGCGATCGCGCAGGAGGTCGCGGAGTTCGGCGTGCGGGTGAGCATCGTCGAACCGGGCGGGATGGACACCGAATGGGCCACCGGCAGCATGCGGTTCGCCGCCCCGGACCCGGCGTACGACGGGCTGCGCGAGCGGATGTTCGGCACGGCGACCGTGCCGTGGGCCGCGACTGGCACCGGCGGCGGCACTCCGCCCGCGGACATCGCCGCCGAAATCCTGCGGCACGTGAACGATCCTGCCGACCAGCGGCTGCGCGTCCTGGCGGGTGCTGACGCCCCCGCGATGGTCGCGACCGCGCTGTCGGGCAGGCTGACGGATTACCGTCAGGACAAGCGTTTCTCGGACGCGGAGATCTGACGTGGCGCGCGCCAGCACCCGAGCCCGCGTGCACGCCGCGGTGCTCTCCCTCGCCGCCGAGTCCGGTTTCGCCGGTCTGACGATGGAGGGCATCGCGGCCCGCGCGGGCGCCGGGAAGCAAACGCTGTACCGCACGTGGTCCTCGCCCGCCGCGGTCCTGCTCGACGCGCTGCTGGAGCAAAGCCTGGACGCTTCCGGCGAAGTCGCCATCCCGGACACCGGCGATCTGCGCGCGGACTTGGAAATCTTGGTCCGGGGCATGATCGCCGAGCTGACCGATCCAGCCTCAGACCGCTTGCTCCGCGCCGTGACGGCCGAACTGCAAACGGACCCGGCCATTGGCGCCGAAGTCCTGGACCGCCTGCTGGGCCCGCAACTGCGCGCGATCGCCGGCCGCCTGGCCCGCGCCGGGGTCGAAAGCCCGGAGGACGGCGCGGAACTGTTGCTGGGCCCGGTTTTTCACCGCTGGCTGCTGCGCACCCGGCCGTTCGCGGAGGACTGGTCCGCAGCCCACGTGGAACGGGTGCTGCGCGCGGTGTCGTCCGGCCGCTAGCTTTGCGGGCGTGGCGAAAGAGACCGCGTACCGCGGGGCGCTCGACCGGCTGACGAGGTTCCGGCCTCCCGCACAACCCGATGACGAGGCAGGCTTCGAGGCCTGGGCGGCGCTTGTCGAGGCTGAGTCGGCGTTCGCGGGGACGCTGACCACCGCGGTGAACCACGGCAAGTTCGATGCGGCGGGGTTGGCGCAAGTCATACGATCTCTCGAGCAGATTCACCCGCCGCCGGGCTGCTTGGCGAAGTGGCGGGAAATGCTTCGCGGCGAGATGGCCGCGGTGGAGTCCGGCTCCGGCAGATGGACGCGGGAACGCCCGGTCCTGCTCGGCCTCGGCCGAGCCTGGAGAGCCGACCTCGAAGGCCGCGGCCTGGTGCGAACCGCCGCCGTGGAGCTGGATCCGGAGTCAGCTTCGGACGGCAGCTGGAACTGGTTCCTCTCCTTCGACCTCGACGGCGCCGAGTTCGAAGCCCTGGTGGCCCACGACCTCTCCGTCGCCGCCTTCGAAGACGGCACCGGGCTCTTCGACGATCACGTCAAGCTCGAAGACATCCCTGCCTACCTCGAACGCAGGCTGACCCAGCCTCGATCAGCTTCCGGCTGACTCCGTTCCCCGAAGCTCGACGCAGCACCCGCCGTCGCGCGGCGGGACCCGGGCCGTCGACACGCCCGGCACCTGCAGTCCTTCCACGACTCCGTTCAAGAACCGGTCCGTCATCCCGCACACCAGGTCCGGCGCGCGCTTCGCCAGCGGCTTGAAGGGGCAGTTCCGCAGCCGCAGGCACACCGGCGTCTCGCGGTTCGGTTCGAAACCATGCTGGGCCAGGACCGTGCTCGTCAGCGTCAGCCCGCGTTCCGTGCCCAGCCGGCCCGGCCGGGAGCGTTCGCGCTCGGCCGCACCGGCCGCGGAACCGTGCCGTCCGGCTTCGCGCAGGGCAGCGTCGCGGGCCGGTTCGCCGGGAGCCGCCGACGCGACGGCGTCGATCAGGATCGCGGCCAGGACGTCCGGCTGGCGCGGCGGGATGGTGATCGCGAAGTCGGTCGCGGCCGGTTCGTACACCTTCGGGGCCCGGCCCACCTTGCGGACGCCGCCGACGGTCTCGTAGCGGGCGCGCAGGAGCCCGGCCGTCACGAGTTTGTCCAGGTGGAAGGCGGCCAGCTTGCGCGAGATGCCGACCGCCGCGGCCGCCTCCTCGCGCGTCACCGGGCGGCCGGCGTCGCGGATGAAGGCGTACATCCCCCGGCGCAGGTCCTCGTCCAGCGCCGCTACCGCGCGGATGGTCGCCAGGTCACTCGTCACACACCCACGATAACGCCCAGCGAGCTTCCCCGAACCTGCCACCTGGCTTGTTCACCTGGTCACATTGACTCCGCCGGGCAATAAGACAAAGATTTATCGGCGAAACCCTGTCCCGCCGCCCGCCGAAGCCCGAGGATCGCCCATGCAGTCGTCCGGAACCGCCCTCCGCGTCGTCCACGAGCCCGTCCCCGGTTTCGACCTGGCCGCGGCCGAGAGCGCGGCGGGGGATTTCCTGCGCGCGCTCGGCATCAGCCTCGACTCGGAGAGCCTGCGCGGCACCCCCGGCCGGATGGCCCGCGCGTACGCCGAGTTGTTCACGCCCCGCTCGTTCGACCTCACCACGTTCCCGAACGACGAGGGCTACGACGAACTGGTGCTGGCCCGCGACATCCCGGTCCGGTCGGTCTGCGAGCACCACCTGCTGCCGTTCACCGGCGTCGCGCACGTCGGGTACCTGCCGGGCGAGCGGATCCTCGGGCTGTCGAAGCTGGCGCGGGTCGTCGAGCACTTCGCGTGCCGTCCGCAGGTGCAGGAGCGGCTGACGAAGCAGGTCGCGGGCTGGCTCGATGACCAGTTGTCGCCGAAGGGCGTCGGCGTGGTGATCGAGGCCGAGCACACCTGCATGACGCTGCGGGGCGTGCAGGCGACCGGTTCGTCCACGGTGACGTCCACCCTGATCGGGACGCTTCGCGAGGACGCCCGGTCGCGTCAGGAGTTCTTCGCGTTGACCGGCGTCAACGCCTGAGTACGGGCCCAGTCGAGCCGGACCCAGTCAAGGAAGTGCTCGACGCCGCGCACCACGTGGGTGCTGCGGATGGACGGGAACACGTCGAACGCGTGCTGTGCCCCGGCGAGTTCCGCGTACGCGACCGGATGAGCCGATTTGGCGCGCAGCCGGGCGACGAACTCCCGCGCCTCCGCGACCGGCACGAGCGAATCGTGCTTGCCGTGGATCACGAAGAACGGCGGCGCGTCCTCGGCGATCCGGTCCAGCGGGGACGCCGCGAGGTAGTCGTCCAGCCGGTGCTCCGGCGCGAACACCCGCCGCGCCATCAGGCTTTCCAAGCGGTACCGGCTTTCCGCCTCGCCGGTCGACGCCGCGATGTCGTACACGCCGTAGTGCGGCACGCAGGCCTGCACGCTGGTGTCCGCTTCCTCGAACCCGGGCTGCAGCGCCGGGTCGTTCTGGCTCAGTGCGAGCAGCGCGGCCAGGTGCCCGCCCGCCGAACCGCCGGTGACCGCGACGAAGCGCGGGTCGCCGCCGTATTCGGCGATGTGCTCGCGGATCCAGGCGAGCGCTTGTTTGGCCGCCACAATGTGCGCGGGCCAGCGCGACGCGGGGGAGAGCGGGTAGTTGATCGCCACGCAGACCCAGCCGCGGCGGGCGAGGTGGCGCATCAGCGGCAGGCCCTGCTGTTCCTTGTTGCCGATCGTCCACGCTCCACCGTGGATCTGCAGCAGCACCGGCGCGTCGCGGACCGTCTCGCGCGGACGGTAGACGTCCAGCAGGAACCGTTTGCCGCCAGGGGCGTAGGCGACATCGCGGTCGCGCACGACGTCCGGCTCGTGCATCCGGAACGGCATCATCAGCCGTCGCCACGGCGTGGAGAAGTCCGAAGGGTTCTCGAGCCGGTCTTTGTAGTCCTCGCCGAGCGCTTCGACGAGCGCGGCCTCGACCTCGAGGCGCGCCTTCACCGAGGTTCCGATGAGCGAAGCGAAACCGGCCGCGGACAGCCCGGCCAGGGCCAGCCCGACCCGGTCGCCGGGGCGGCGCACACCGTGGCGCGCGACGTGCTGCGCGGTGTCGGCCGCGGTGAGCGCGAGCAGGTGCGGCGCGAGCTCGCCGGTGAGCCAGCCGGCGAAGAACACCGGGATCGAGGTCGGCCGCGGTTTCGGCGGCCGCAGGGCGAGCGCGGCGAGGCCGAGCTGTGCCGCCCGGCGGGTCACGAAGTCCGGTTTCACCTTCCCGATGCTACCTCCGCCGAGCGCCCCGGCCAGGGTTCTGCCTTACGCTGGCAGACATGCAGCGACTGAGCGGGCTGGACGCGAGCTTCCTCTACCTGGAGACGCCCTCGCAGGTCCTGCACGTCTGCGGCCTGCTCACCCTCGACGGTTCGACCATGCCCGGCGGGTACACCTTCGCCGAGTTCAAGCGCCGCCTCGCCGAGCGGGTCGCGGTGATCCCGGCGTTCCGCCGCAAACTCCACAATCCGCTCTGGAACCTCAACCATCCGGTGTGGGTGGAGGACGAGGATTTCGACCTCGACAACCACGTGCACCGGATTGGCCTTCCCGCACCGGGCGACGACCGCGAACTCGCCGAGCTGTGCGCGCACATCGCCGGGCAGCGGCTCGACCGCTCGCATCCGCTGTGGCAGTTCTATGTGATTGAAGGCCTGTCGGACGGACGGCTGGCGGTGCTGCTGAAAATGCACCACGCGAGCGTCGACGGCGTCGGCGGGGCCAGCCTGATCGGCTACCTCGCCGGGCTGGAACCCGACGCGCCACTGCCGGAGCTGCCTGCCGGCGAACAGCACAACGACGGTCTGCCCACCCGGTTGCGGCTGCTGCGCGAGAGCGCCGATTCGCTGCTGCACCGGCCGTTCGAGGTCGCCCGGCTGCTGCCGGAGCTGCTTGAGCTGGTGCCGCGATGGCTCGGCAAAGCGTTGCGCGGCAAGGGAATGCCGGTGCCGTTCACCGCACCGCGGACCTCGCTGAACGGCACCATCACCGGGCACCGTTCAGTCGCGTTCGCGCAGCTGGACCTCGCCGCGGTGAAGCAGGTGAA
Organism: Amycolatopsis sp. NPDC104775; assembly: GCF_055583325.1. Classification (NCBI taxonomy): domain Bacteria; kingdom Bacillati; phylum Actinomycetota; class Actinomycetes; order Pseudonocardiales; family Pseudonocardiaceae; genus Amycolatopsis; species Amycolatopsis sp. NPDC104775. Next base: position 1,676,689 of record NZ_JBVJOE010000001.1, on the reverse strand, counting down.
GGACGCTTTCGGCGTCACCGTGAACGACGTGGTGCTGGCACTGGTCTCCGGCGCGCTGCGGCAATTCCTGCTCGGTCGCGGCGAGCTGCCGGGCGATCCGCTGGTGGCGACGGTTCCGGTGTCGGTGCACGAACGCACGGAACGCGATCGCGGCAGCAACCGGGTGTCCGCCTTTTTCGCTTCGCTGCCCACGCATCTGCCCGATCCGGCGGCGCGGGTGTTCTTCCTGGCCGAGGCGAACCGGCGGGCGAAGGACCACCATTACGACATCGACGCCGACATGCTCGCCGACTGGGCCCAGTTCTCCCCGGCGACGGTGTTCGGGCTCGGCGTGCGCGCGTATTCGGCGCTGCGGCTGGCCGAACGGCATCCGGTGGTGCACAACCTGATCATCTCCAACGTCCCCGGCCCGCCGATGCCGTTGTACCTGCTGGGCGCGCGGATCACCGGGCTGTACCCGCTGGGGCCGGTGTTCCACGGGGCGGGGCTCAACATCACGGTGCTGTCGAACGACGGCAAGGTCGGGGTCGGGCTGCTGGGGGCCAAGGAATTGGTGAAGGATCTGTGGCCGCTGGCGGACGCGCTGCCGGAGGCGCTGGACGAGTTGAGCAAGGCCGCGCCGGTTTAACGACGGCGTTTCTTCGCCGTGTGCGGGATGTCGGCGAATTTCAGCGTCGCACGAAGGCCGCGCACCGCCCGGTCCAGCCGTAGCAGGGCGACTTGCGAGAGCGTGAACAGCTCGTCCACGTTCCACGCCCGTCCGGCGGCGGCGAGCACGACCGTGTCCGGCGCGCCGCCCAGCATCCGACCTGGGTCTATTGTGGACACTTTGTCGGCCAGCTGTGCCAACGCCTCCGGTTCGTCGTGCAGGGCCTCGGCGGACACGAGCGCCTGGGTGTAAAGGTGGCTGGCCGCGGTGGCGCGGCCGAGCCATTTGACGTGGATCAGCTCGTCGCCGGGTCCCAGCAGATCGCACAGCTCGAACCGGGGATGCAGGGGAGTGCTCGCGAAATCCTTGTCCAGGCACAAATATCCCGGCTCCAGGGCGGCGACCCGCTGACAGTAGCGATGCTCGTCATCGGGCTGGCCGCTCGGTTTCCAGGTTACCTCCGGCCAGATATGCTTGCGCGCCAGCAGGTCTCGCACCTGATCGCGCATCTGCGACACGTAAGTCTCGCCGATCCGGTACCACCGGGACTGATGAAAGACGTACCGCGTGTGGTCGACAGTCGTCTCGAACACCAGCCACCGGGCGGCGGGCAGCGGGGCTCCGGAGGGTTCCGCGCCCGCCTCGTCGGCGCAGGTCGTGATGCGGCCCGCGCGCAGGGCTTTCAGCCGTCGTTCCACGGGAATTCCGCTGAGGCGCGTGGTCAGGTGTTCGAGTTCCAGGCGGCCAGGCACGGGGATCGGGCCGCCGGGGCCGAGGCCGGTGACGCGGAACGAACCGGCGTTCTCCGCGTCGTGCGCGGCGCTGGACGGCCAGGCCAGGCCGAGCGCGTCGCTGCCGCCGAGCGCTTCGGCGAGCTGCCGTTCCAATTCGGGTACCAGCGGATGGTGCCGGTCCATCGGGCGGGTCTGGGCGATGAACCGCAGTGCGGAATCCGCGTCCGGCTCGTCGACCACCGCGCCGACGGCGTCGAGATCGGCCAGGAACGCTTCGGGATCCTTCGCCAGCGGTGCCCACAGCGAGGTGCCGACGCGGATGCGGTAGCGCTTGCCGGTCACCCGGCCGTAGGTGAGGTCGGTGAGATCCGCCGAACCGGCGAGCCGGTGCACGAGGTCGCCGTAGGGTTCGAGCCGGAACGCGGACAGTTCGCCGCCGCCGGGGATCGAGATCTGCGTGGCCCGCGCGGAAACGTCCAGCGCGGCGCTCGCGACCAGGCCGAGGTCGAACGGGTCGAGGCGGCGGATCCCGAAGCGCAGCCCGAAACCCTGCTCGACGTGTTCGTCGTTGAGCACGAGATGCCCCGCGCCCCAGGTGACCGCGTAGGTCCACGGCGGGCGCGGCACGAGCAGCACGGCGAACGGCAGCGTCGAGGGCAGGTCGAGCGGGCCGCCGCCGAGCGCTTCGGCGTGCTGCAGCCACTGCGGGGCCTCGGTGCGGAACGCGCCCGCGACGATCCGGGCGCGGGCTCCGGGCAGGTCGACCGGGCGGTCGGCGCTGATCTGCTCGGGGGAAAGCGGGGTCAGCAGGTCGGATTCCGCCGCGGAGCCGTCGAGACGGAAGAGGGACGCCGGGCGGCTGGGGGCAGGCATGACCACCACCGGAGGACGTAATTCCTGGACGTCCGATCAGCCTAGGCGGCGTGCCGGTCCGGCCGGTTAATCACGGAGCGCGAATGGCGTGCGAAATGATGAAATTCCGCTGAATCACCCATTCACGGGACGCGGGCACGGCCGATGATAGGGTTTCCTTCCGGGATGTGCCAGTGGGGGTTTGACGAGGCCAGGCAACGGGTAAGTGATCTCGTGATGGCCGTTTACTGGACGCGGAATTGCGATTCGAATAAATTGCCCGGAGGTCGGGAAAGAACCTGTTCGCTGGGCACGGCTGGGCTGACCGGGGCGGTATCCCCGCGTTTCGGTGACGCATCGTGAGCAATCCGGCGGACGAAGCGCGCGGCGAATGGGCTAGCCGGGTCGGCGGCCGTTCGCGGGACGGTTCGCGCTGCCGCGCGTGCCCGACTACCCTGGCCGAGTCGTTTCCGGTCGGCCCGCCTGCGGGGGCAGCATGATGACAGTCCCGATGTTCGCGCACGGCGACCGTCTCACGCGTCGGGACCTGGAGACGATCTCGGATGAACGCCGCCGGTACGAACTGGTGGACGGGACGCTTCTGGTGAGCCCGTCCCCGCGTCCGCTGCACCAGCGGGTGGTCGCGCGCCTTCTCGCCGCGCTCACCCCGGTGTGCCCTGCCGACTGCGAGGTCCTCCCCGCGCCGGTGGACGTGGTGCTCGACGAGTTCACCGTGATGATCCCGGACGTCGTGGTCGGCAGGCGCGAGACGTTCACCGAACGCGCCCTGGTCGGCGTCCCGGTGCTGGCGGTCGAGGTGGTGTCGCCCTCGAGCAGGCACATCGACCGCTTCCTCAAACCGGCCCGCCTCGCGCTCGCGGGCTGCCCGTACTACTGGGTGATCGAGCCGAACGAGCCGACGCTGAGCTGCTTCCGCCTGGTCGAGGGCGAGTACGTGCTGGACGGCGAGGCGACGGGGGACGAGGTGGTGCGGCTGGAGGAGCCGTACCGGCTGGAGCTTCGGCCGGCGGATCTGGTTTCGACGTACTCGTGAGTTGTGCTGCCGGTTCTAACCGGCAGCAGCACTCACGAGAACCCAGCCCTAAGCCGAATCCGCGATCTCCGCCGCCCGCTCCCGCCCGCCGACCTCCGCCTGCACCGACGTGCACGCCGCCATCAGCGCCGTCACGAACTGGTCCGCCGCGAACACGCACGCGGTGTGCCCGGCCGGGATCTCATACGTCGCCGCCCCGGGGATCCGCCGCGCCAGGCTCCGCTGGTGCGCGGGTGCGATGAACCCGTCCCGTGAGGTCACCACGACCGCCGCGGGCAGGGTGAGGGTGTGCAGCCAGGGGGTCGAATCGAAGCGGCCGATCTCGTCCAGTGCGACCGCGATCGCCCACGGGCTGGTCGAGCGGAATTCCTCCAGTGCCCACCGGTGGTCCTCCAGCCGGGCGAGGCGTTCGCGGCGGGGTTCGCCGGGAACCAGGCCGATGCGGGCCTGGTCGCGCAGCAGGTGCAGGGTGCGGCCGAACAGGTCGAGTGCCACGCGTTGCCGGACGCCGCGGCGGAAGTTGCTCGCTGTCGAGCACAGGACCAGGCCGGTGACGCGGTCCGGGAAGCGGCGGGCGGTCAGCTGGCCGACCATGCCGCCCATCGAGTAGCCCGCGACCAGGAACCGGTCGATGCCGAGCGCGTCCGCGACCGCCGCGACGTCGTCCGCGCAGTCTTCGAGGCTGAACTCGTGCGAGCGGATGCCCTGGCCGTGCCAGCGCTGGTCGAACACGACGACCCGGTGGTTCTTCGCGAGCCGTTCCAGCGCCGGGTACCAGGTGAGCAGTCCGGTGCAGGCGACCGAGTGCAGCAGGATCACCGCGGGCGCGTGCCGAGGGCCGACGTCGACTACGACGGTCTGCCCTCGGCCGGGCAGCGGCAGCGGCTTCGGGTCGGGGACGCCCGCGGTCGACGGGATGGTCGCGAGTTTCCGCGTGGCCTGCCAGCCGACGTCGCCCAGCGCTGATTTGAGAACTTGTTCCGCACCCACGTCGGCGTGCCGCCCCTCTTCGCTCGCCTGGTCGATCCTCAGCCCGGAACCCGGTTTCTGGGGGTTGCCGAGCCAGCCCATTCCGGCTAAAAATAGAACGTGTTCCACCTAGGTGGAGGGAGACCGGAGTGGACTTCACCCCCGACGATACGCAGGGCGAGATCACCGCGCTCGCCGCGCAAGTGCTCGGGAAGGCCGACGAGCCCGCCGGCCAGTGGCGGGCGCTGGCCGACGCGGGCCTGCTCGCCCTGCCCCTGCCCGCCGACCTCGGCGGCGACGGGCTGGGCGTCGAGCACGTCGCCCCGGTGCTCACCGAGGTGGGCCGGGCCGCGGCGGCTGTGCCCGCGTATGCCGTGCTGGCACTCGGGATCCTGCCGATCGAGGCGCTCGGCACCCCGGCGCAGCGCGCGGAGTTCCTGCCGCCCGCGGCGGCGGGGGAGACCATTCTCACTGCCGCGTTGCACGAGCCGTCCGCACCGCTGACCGCCATCCCCGGAACCAGCGGTGTGGCGGCGGACGGCGCGTGGTCGGTGACTGGCGTCAAAACGCACGTGCCCTACGCCGCGGAGGCGGAGCGGATTCTCACGCCGATCGCGTTGCCGGGCGGTACCGGTGTCGCGCTGGTGGATCCGCGCGCCGACGGCGTCGAGGTCCTTCCCGCCTACAACGCGACTGGGACGCCGGAATACACGGTGCGCTTCGATGGCGCGCGAGTGAGCGAAGCCGATTTCCTGCGGGACCGTTCAGCAGGGCACGCGGTGCAGACGTTGCACCGTTACGCGTTGGCAGGCGCGCTCGCGCTGGGTGACGGACTGCTCGCCGGAGCGTTGGCGTTGACGGCCCAGCACGTCGGCGAGCGCACGCAATTCGGCCGTCCGCTGGCGACTTTCCAAGCGGTGGCACAGCAAATCGCGGACGTCTATGTCGCTTCGCGCACCGTGCACCTCGCTGCGGTGTCGGCGGTCTGGCGGCTGGCGTCCGGATTGGACGCGGACACCGAGCTGGACATCGCGGCGTACTGGCTGACCGAAGAAGCCCCGTCCGCGCTGGCGATCTGTCATCACCTGCACGGCGGCGTCGGGGTCGACCGCACGTATCCGCTGCACCGGTATTCGTCGGCGATCAAGGACCTCGGCCGCGCGGTCGGCGGAGCGGCGCACCGGCTCGGCCGGCTGGGCGAACGAGTGGCGGGATGAGCATGCACATCGAACTGACGGCCGCGCAACAGGAATTGCGAGCCCAGCTGCGTGAGTACTTCGCGGGCCTGCTGACCGCCGACGAGCGACGGGCGTTGCTGCGGGAGCGGCACGGGCAGGTGTACCGCGAGGTCGTGCGCCGGATGGGCCGGGACGGGAAGCTCGGCGTCGGCTGGCCCAAGGAGTACGGCGGCGGCGGTTTCGGCGAGATCGAGCAGCACATCTTCGTGGACGAAGCGGCTCGCGCGGACGTCCAGTTGCCGTCGGTGACATTGCAGACGGTCGGGCCGACGTTGCAAGCGTTCGGCACCGAGGAACAGAAAGCGCTGTTCCTGCCGAAGATTCTGGCCGGGGAAGTGCATTTCGCCATCGGCTACACCGAGCCGGAAGCCGGGACGGACCTCGCCTCGCTGCGCACCCGGGCGGTCCGCGACGGCGACGAGTACGTGATCAACGGCCAGAAGATCTTCACCACCGGCGGCCACGACGCGGACTACGTCTGGCTCGCCGTGCGCACCGACCCGGACGCGCCGAAGCACAAGGGCATCTCGATCCTGATCGTGGACACCCGCGATCCCGGCTACTCGTGGACGCCGATCATCACCTGCGACGGCGCGCACCACGTCAACGCGACCTTTTACGAGAACGTCCGGGTGCCGGCGAACATGCTGGTGGGAGAGGAAAACCGCGGCTGGCGGCTGATCACGACGCAGCTCAACCACGAGCGCGTGATGCTCGGCCCGGCCGGGCGGATCGGCGGACTGCACGACCGCGTGTGGGCGTGGGCGGCGGCGCGCCGGACCCCGGACGGCACGCCACTGCTCGACCTTCCGGACGTGCGCGCGGTGCTGGCCGAGACGTTCGCGGTCGCGCGGGTCAACGAGCTGCTGAACTGGCAGGTCGCGGCGGCAGCGGCGCACGGAGCGGTGGAGATCGCCGACGCCTCGGCGACCAAGGTGTTCGCCTCCGAGCGGATCCAGCGCATCGGGCGGCTGCTGGAGGAACTTCTCGGGCGGCACGGTGACCTCGCCGACCCGGACACCGCGGAACTCGCCGAATGGCTCGACGTGCTGGCCAAACGGAATCTGGTGCTGACGTTCGGCGGGGGCGTCAGCGAGATCCAGCGCGAACTGATCGCCTCCGCCGGACTCAAACTGCCGAGGGTGCCGCGATGACGATCGAGGAAGCCGCCGCGAAAATCGCCGCACAGGGCGAAAGCGCGCCGAGGTATGCGCGCGATCCGGTGAACCAGGCGATGGTGAACAACTGGGTCGAGGCGATCGGCGACGCGAACCCGGTCTACACCGACGCGGACTTCGCCGAGACGAGCGTCCACAAAGGACTCGTCGCGCCGCCGGCGATGGCGCAGGTGTGGACGATGCCGGGCCTGCACGGCGTGCGCGGGGACGACGACCCGCTCGGCGCGATCCTCAAGGTGCTCGACGAAGCCGGATACACGTCCATTGTGGCCACCAACTCCGAGCAGACCTACCACCGCTACCTCCGGCCCGGCGAACACGTTTCGACCACGAACACGCTGGAAGACGTCACCGGTCCCAAGCGCACCGGGCTCGGCGAAGGCTGGTTCGTGACCACGCGCACGAACTGGTACGTCGACGGGGAACTAGTGGCGGACATGGTCTTCCGCGTGCTCAAGTTCCGGCCGCGCGAACCCGAACCGCCGCCGTCGCCGGTGCTGCGGCCGGTGATCAGCCACGACACCCAATTCTTCTGGGACGGTCTCCGTGAAGGCGAATTGCGCATCCAGCGGTGGGGTGAGGTCCTGCGGCATCCGCCCGGCCCGATGCCGCCGGACGGATCGCTCGACACGGTGCCGGACTACGTCGTCGCCAGCGGACGCGGGACCGTTTACAGCTTTGTCGTGCACCACCATCCGGCGGTGCCGGGCAAGAAGCTGCCGTTCGTGGTCGCGCTCGTCGAATTGGAGGAAGGCGTCCGGGTGATGGCCGAACTGCTGGACGCCGAACCGGACGAGGTGCGCATCGGCCTGCCGGTCGTCGCCGCCTTCGTGCGCGTGGACGACGAATTGACCCTCCCCGCGTGGAAGGTGGCGCGATGACTGCCGCAGTCGGGACCGAACTGCCGTCCATGGTGATCGAGGCGACGCCGACGTTCGTGATCAGCACCGCGCTGGCGACCCGGGATTTCCAGGACGTGCACCACGACCGGGACGCCGCCGTCGCGCGGGGGTCGAAGGACATCTTCCTCAACATCCTTACTGACACCGGCCTGGTGCAGCGGTACGTGAGCGAGTGGGCCGGTCCGCAGGCACTCATCCGCTCGATCAAGATCCGGCTCGGTGTTCCGTGCTACGCCGGGGACACGCTGACCTTCACCGGCCGGGTCACCGCCCGCGACGGCGCGGACGTCGAACTGGAAGTGTCCGCGATGGACAGTCTGGGTGCGCACGTGACCGGCACGGTTTCGCTGACGCTGCCGCAGGAGGACGCATGACGTTCACCGGGACCACCGCCATCGCCGGGATCGGCGCGACCGAGTTCTCCAAGGATTCCGGACGCAGTGAGCTGCGGCTGGCGGCCGAATGCGTGAGCCACGCACTGGCCGACGCCGGGCTGAATCCGTCCGATGTGGACGGAATGGTGTCGTTCACCATGGACGGCAACGCGGAAATCGCGCTCGCCCGTGAACTGGGCATCCCGGAGCTGACGTTTTTCAGCCGCGTGCATTATGGCGGCGGCGCGGCGGCGGCGACCGTGCAGCAGGCGGCGATGGCGGTCTCCAGCGGGATCGCCGACGTCGTGGTGGCGTACCGGGCCTTCAACGAACGCTCCGGAATGCGGTTCGGGCGCGTGTCGGCGGCCGCGGCACAGCAGGTGAACACGTCCGGAGTGGACAATGCGTTCCACTACCCGATGGGCATCGCGACCCCGGCCGCGACCGTGGCCATGGTCGCGCAGCGGTACCTGCACGAATACGGGGCCACCAGCGAGGATTTCGGCAAGATCGCGGTCGTCGACCGGGCGCACGCGGCGACCAATCCGAACGCCTGGTTCCACGGCAGGCCGATCACGCTGGAGGAACACCAAGCCTCGCGCTGGGTCGCGGAACCATTGCACCTGCTCGATTGCTGCCAGGAAAGCGACGGCGGCGTCGCGCTGGTGATCACCAGCCTCGAACGCGCGCGCGACCTGCGGCAGGCCCCGGTGGTGGTCTCGGCGGCGGCGCAGGGCAGCGGACCGGACCAGTACGTGATGACCAGCTACTACCGCGACGATCTCGCCGCGCTGCCGGAGATGGGCGTGGTCGGGCGGCAGCTGTGGGCGCAGTCCGGACTCGGACCGTCCGATGTGGACGTCGCGGTGCTGTATGACCACTTCACCCCGTACGTGCTGATGCAGCTGGAGGAACTGGGCTTCTGCGGCCGCGGCGAGGCGAAGGACTTCATCGCGGGCGACACGCTGACCCTCGGCGGGAAGCTCCCGCTCAACCCGCACGGCGGCCAGCTCGGCGAGGCCTACATCCACGGCATGAACGGCATCGCGGAGGCGGTCCGGCAGCTGCGCGGCACCGCGGCGAACCAGGTCTCCGACGCCGGTACCGCCCTGGTCACGGCCGGAACCGGCGTCCCGACGAGCGGGCTGGTGTTGACCGCTCCGTAGCGCGACGCTACGGCGCGCCGGGCTGGTCTTCGAGCTGCGGACCGGGAGGTCTGAACTGGGCTTGTCGGTGCGCGCGTAGTCCTTGTGGGTCAACGCGGATCACCTCATTGCTGGCTGGTGCCTCCGGCCGCCTGCGTGTCACGGTAGTAAGGCCCGGGTGACGCAGCGTGTGCGGAGGAGTGAGGTGCCGAGGTGACTGTCCCGCTGGCGTGGCTGTTCACCGTGCTGTTCGCGTTGCTGGCGCTGCCGTGCGTGCTGCGCCTGGTGAAGCTCGATTACGTCAGCCTCGGCCACCGGGTGCGCAACGGCGACCTCGCCGAACTGCTGCTGGTGGTGGCGATGGTCGCCATGCTGTCCCCGGTCGGCGGCCCGATCCCGGCGGCGGGCTGGCAGGCGGTGCTGGTGCTGACCGCGGGCTGGTTCGCCTGGTCTGCCTGGCGAGGCCGGGCCGAGGGGCACAGCTGTGCGCACCACGCGCTGTCGGCGGCGGCGATGCTGTACATGGTCACCGCGATGCCGCACGGCGGAATGGTGCACGGGCCGTGGCTCACCATGTCCACAATGGACACCAGACTCGCGTGGCCGGTGGTCGCGATAGCCGGGGCGGTCTACTTCGCGGTGGACTCGGTCCGCTCCGGCGTGCTGGCGATGCGGGCGCGCGGCACGACGGTGCCGGGGCACGCCTCGCGCACGCTGTGCCGTGCCGCGATGGGCGCGGGCATGGGAGTCATGCTGCTGACGGCCGTCTGATTTACCCGATCCGCTGGACCTCGCCGTCCGGCGGGAGTTCCGTCAGTTCCGGCAGTGCGTCCGCCGGATGTGCGGCGACCCATTCGCGAGCCGCGGCGACGTCCCGGCCCAGTGCGTCGATGAGCTCCTGTGACGAGCCGTAAGCCTGCTGGTTGCGCAGGTGCTTGCCGAGCCAGACGGTGAGGCGCTCGCCGTACAGGTCGCCCTCGAAGTCGAGCAGGAAGGCTTCGACCAGCCGGTAGCCGTCGGCCCCGTAGTAGGTCGGGCGGCGGCCCACGGACACCGCGGCGGCCACGCGCGTGCCGTCCGCGCGCTCCGCCCAGCCGGCCCAGACCCCGTCGCCGAGTTCGCCGCGCTGGTCGCGCAGCGCGATGTTCGCGGTGGGGAAGCCCAGCTCACGGCCGCGCTTGTCGCCCGGCTCGACTGGCCCGCGCACCACGAAGAAGGTGCCGTCTCGCTCGTCCGCCATGGGACAACCGTATAACGGTGCCGGTGGTCAGCGGGGCGTGAGCACTGTGTCGGCCAGCACAGGCGCGTCGTCGCGCTCCGGCGCGGTGGTCGTGACCAGCAGACGTCCGGTTTCGCGCCAGACGCGCACGCGCAGGCTTTCGCCGGGGAACACGACTCCGGCGAACTTCGTCCCGAATGCCGAGACGCGCTCGGGATCGCCGTCGAGGAACGCGTCGACGACGGCTTTCGCGACCACGCCGTACGTGCACAGCCCGTGCAGGATCGGCCGGTCGAAACCGGCGGCCTTGGCGAACGCCGGGTCGGCGTGCAGCGGGTTGCGGTCGCCGCACAGCCGGTACAAAAGCGCCTGCTGGGGCAGCGTCGGCACGTCGAGCACGGCGTCCGGTTCGCGGTCCGGCCACGCGATCTTGTCCGACGGCCCGCGTTCGCCGCCGAAGCCGCCCTCGCCGCGGGCGAAGATGCTGGACCGGGCTGTCCACAGTGGAGCGCCGGACTCGTCGGCGACCTCGGTTTCCTGCACCAGCACCGCGGCCTTGCCCTTGTCGAAGACGTCGGCGATCCGGGTGCGCGCGAGCCCCTTGCCTTCGACCGGGATCGGCCGGTGCAGTTCGATCTCCTGCTTGCCGTGCAGCACTTTCGCCAGGTCGATGTCGACGCCGGGAAAGTTCAGCGCGGGCGGCTCGAAGGTGCGCAGGTTGGCCGCGACGGTCGCGAAGGTCGGCAGCACGCGCAGGTCTCGCTCGTAGGTGTAGCGCAGTTCGCGCTCGGCCACCGGATCCGCGCCCGCACCCACCGCCAGGTGGTACAGCAGCACGTCGGACGGGGTCCAAGCGAAGGCGACCTCGCCGAGATCGGCTCCGATCGCAACCGCGGGGTCGATGGGCACGGGCTCTCCACTCACTCGTAGCTGACGGACACCTCGTCGGTCAACGGCACCGACTGGCAGGCCAGCACGATCCCGTCGGCGATGTCCTCGGCGTCCAGCACCTCGTTGTTCAGCATTTTCACCTCGCCGGAGGTGATGCGGCACGCGCACGCGCTGCACTGGCCCTCGCGGCAGGAATACGGCGCGTCGAGGCCCTCGGCGAGCAGGTGGTCGAGCAGCTTGCGCTGCCGCGGCCAGGCGATCCGCCGGGTCTCGCCGTCCAGTTCGACGGTGAGCGCGGTGGTCTCGCCGCCGGTGTCCTCCTCCGGTTCCGGCTCGTCGGCGAAGGGATTCCCGGTGAGCGAGTGGAACTTCTCCACGTGCACGCGTTCCCGGGGCGCACCCAATTCGCGCAACGCCTCCTGTGCGGCGGCCATGAACGGCGCGGGACCGCAAAGGAACGCTTCATGCGCCAGATAAGGCTTCGCGAGCGCGCGCAACGCGGCGACCGTCGGCAAGCCCTGCAAGCTTTCCAGCCAATGCACCACAGTGAGCCGGTCGCCGAATCGCTCGGCCAGTTCGCGCAGTTCGGCGGCGAAGATCACCGATTGCTCGTCACGGTTTGCGTAGACCAGCACCACCTGGCCGCCGCCCTTTTCCAGCGCGGACTTCAGAATTGACATCACCGGCGTGATCCCGCTGCCCGCGGCGAACAACAGGAAGTTCGCGTCCAAAGAGGACGGACAGAACACGCCGGACGGCCGCAGCACGTCGATCGTCGCGCCCGCCCGAAGCTCGTCGCACACCCAATTCGAGCCGTATCCGTCGGCTGTCCGCTTGACCGTGACCTGCACCCGGCCCTCGTGCGGTGCGCTCGAAAGCGAGTAGCACCGGGCGACGGAACCCGTTCGGTCGCTGGGAATCCGCAGCGTGAGGAATTGGCCGGGGGAGTAGGCGAACCGGGCGGCGTGTTCTTCCGGGACGGTGAACACGATGGACCGGGCGTCCGCGGTTTCCTCGATCACCTCGGCCACTGTGAGCGTGATGACGTCAGTCATTGCGCACCTGCCCGAAATCTCCGTCGCGCACCGCGTTGTCGATGCTGTCCGCGAGTTTCTCGCAGGTGTCCAGCAACGCGGTGTTGCCGCCGGAAGCGGCGTGCGCGGCGAACACCGGACAGCTGGCCGCGGCGTCGGTGGTCCACTGGATGCTGGTGTGTTTCAGGCTGTTTTTCTTGACCAGCACACAGGTTCCGCAGCTGCGGCATTCGTGCGGTCGCAGCCCGGCGGTGAGGAATTCGGCGGCTTCGGCGGTCACACCCCAGCCTCCTCCGACTGAGCCGCCGCTTCGGCCTCCGCCCGCTGGCGGGCCAGGTTCTCCTGGACCTCGGCCGTCCACGCCTCGTTCGCCTTCGTGGTGTCCACTTCGAACTCGAACCGGCGCGTCATGTCCTCGGTGACGTCCGCGGCGTCCACGTAGAACTGCTCGTACCAGCGGCGCAGCTGGTAGACCGGGCCGTCCTCCTCGCACAGCAGCGGATTGTCGATCTTGGTCTTGTTCTTCCAGATCTCCACGTCCTGCAGGAAGCCGACGCCGATGCCCTTCGCGAGCTTCGCGGCGATCTTGTCCGCGTGCTCGTCGGAAACGCCGGGCATCTTCTTGACCATGATGCCCCACTGCAGCACGAACGACGTCGGCGAAACCGGGTAGTGGCAGTTGATCAGCACGTTCTCGATTTCGAAGCCCTGGAAGGAGTTCACCAGCCAGTTGATCATGTAGGACGGCCCGAAGTACGAGGCCTCCGAGCGCAGCAGGTTTTCCTCGCCGCCGTAATTGGACGCCATGCCCATGTCCGGGCGGCCCTTGGTGTTGAGGTACTGGGTGGCGATGTGGCCCTCGAACACGTTCTTGAAATACGTGGGGAAGGCGTAGTGGATGTAGAAGAAATGCGCCATGTCCACCACGTTGTCGATGATCTCGCGGCAGTTGGCGTTCTCGATCAGGATCGAGTCCCAGGTCCAGTTGCTCCACTCGTCGCTGAACGCGCCTTCGACGCGCGGGATCACCACGTGCTCCGGCGGCGGATTGCCCTCCGGGTCGTGCCAGACGAACAGCTGCTTGTTCTCCTCCAGCACTTGCCACGCGCGGGTGCGCGCTCGCAGCGGGACCCGCTTGGCGTACGGGATCGACTTGCACTTGCCGTCGCCGCCCCACCGCCAGTCGTGGAACGGGCAGGCGACCTCATCGCCCTTCACCGAGCCCTGCGTCAAGTCGCCGCCCATGTGCCGGCAGTACCCGTCGAGCACGTTCAGCTTGCCCGCGGTGTCGGCGAACACGACGAGTTTCGTGCCGAAGGCCTGCACAGCGTGCGGTTTGCCGTCGCGGAAGTGCTCGGCCAGCCCGAGGCAGTGCCAGCCGCGGGCGTACCGCGCCGGGGGCGCCCCGGCGTCGATCGTGCGGATCTGCGATCCCTCAGTCTTCGGCGTCACTGCCTGCCTCCCGTGCCGGTCTGATCTTCGTTCGCCAGCGCCTGTGCCGCAAGGTAGCCGAACACCATCGCCGGGCCGATGGTCGCGCCCGGTCCGGCGTAGGTCCGGCCCATCACCGGCGCGCTGGTGTTGCCCGCTGCGTAGAGGCCGGGCACGACCGTGCCGTCCTCGCGCAGGACGCGGGCGTTCTCGTCGATGCGCAGCCCGCCCTTGGTGCCCAGGTCGCCGGGCACCACGCGGACCGCGTAGTAGGGGGCCTTGGCCAGTTCGCCGAGGCTCGGGTTGGGGCGGTTGCGCGGGTCGCCGTAGTAGTGGTCGTAGGCGCTGAGCCCGCGCTGGAAGTCGTCGTCGACCCCCTTGCGCGCGAAGCCGTTGAACCGCGTGACGGTCTGTTCCAGCGCGTCGGCGGGCACGTCGATTTTCTCGGCGAGCCCGGCCAGCGTCGCGGACTTCGCCACGATCCCGGCCTTGTACCAGCGCCCGGGCAGCGGCTGCCGCGGGCCGAGGCCAGTGAACAGGTAGCGGTCGCGGTAGCGCTGGTCGAACACCAGCCACGCGGGGACGTGCTTGCCGGGGCCGTCGCCGTCGCCGTACATCGCGTGCACGGCCTCGACATACGGCGCGGATTCGTTCACGAACCGAGTGCCGCGGGCGTCAACCATCAGGCAGCCGGGCCGCGACCGTTCGGCGAGCGCGAACCACGGACCGCCGGTGAGCGGGAACGACGGTCCCCACCAGGCGTCGTCCATCAGGTCGGTCGCCGCGCCGAGCTTGAGCCCGGCGTTGATGCCGTCACCGGTGTTCGCCTCCGCGCCGACGGTCCATTCGGTGCCGATCGGCGCGCGCTGGTACTTGGTGCGCATCTCTTCGTTGTGCTCGAAGCCGCCGCAGGCCAGCACCACTCCGCGGCGCGCGCGGAACAGCGTTTCGGTGCCGTCGCGGCGGGCCACGATGCCAGTGACGACGTCGTTCTCCACTTGGAGATCGACCAGCGGCGTGTCCAGCAGGACCTCGACCCCCGCGTCGCGCAGGCCCTTCCGCAAACCGGCCGCAAGCGCTTGCCCCATGGACAGCGGTTGCTGGCCGCGGACCCGCCCGACCAGCCACTTCATCCCGAGCGCCAGCATCCGGGCGACCCCGCGCGGATGCCGGGCGATCAGGCTCAGCCAGCGATAGTCCGACTGGGTGATCGGCACGCCGAGCGGCGGCGCGCTGTACGGCGGTTCGAGCTTCGCCAGGTCTTCGCCGAGCAGCTTGCCGTCGAGCGGCTTCGGTTCGACAGACCGGCCGCCGGGACGTCCACCGGGCGCTTCGGGGTGGTAGTCGCTGTAGCCCGGCACCCACTTGAACTCCAGCGGCGTGTGCCGCGTGACGAACTCCAGCACTTCGGGGCCGTGGTCGAGGAAGGTCGTGCGGAGATGCTCCGGCACGACGTCGCCGACGATCGACTCCAGGTATTGCCTCGCGCGTTCGGGTGGTTCTTCGATCCCCGCGGCTCGCAGCGCGTGGTTGCCGGGCAGCCAGACGCCCCCGCCGGAGCGGGCGGTCGAACCGCCGAAGCAGGCTGCCTTTTCCAGCACCACCACGGAAAGGCCGCGATGGGCGGCGGCGAGCGCGGCGGTCATCCCGGCGGCGCCGCTGCCGGCCACCACCACGTCGTACTCGTCCGACATGCCACCTCACATGCAACGTGTTATCGGCTAAAGCTGGCCTGCTCGGGGCCACTTCCGTCACCATAGACGAGAACGTGTTCCAGTTCTAGGGTGGCGGACTATGGACGAGCTCGGGGCGGACGTCGTGATCATCGGAGCCGGCGCGGCCGGTGTGTGCGCGGCCATCGAGGCGGCCGACGCGGGCGCCGACGTGCTTCTAGTGGACCGGTTTTCCGGCGGCGGGGCCAGTCGCGTGAGCGGCGGCGTGGTCTACGCCGGGGGAGGGACGCCGCAGCAGCGCGCCGCGGGCGTGGACGACAGCGTGGACGCGATGTACGCGTACCTGCGGATGGAAACCGGCGATGTCGTGTCGGAACGGACCTTGCGGCGGTTCTGCGAGGAAAGCGTCGACATGGTCGCGTGGCTGGAGCGGCAAGGCGTGCCGTTCGAGGGCAGCATGTGCGACTACAAGACGTCGTATCCCAGCAACAAGCACTATCTCTACTACTCCGGCAGCGAACTGTCCGGCGGGTTCCGGGACGTGGCGAAACCCGCGCCGCGCGGACACCGGGTCAAGGGGCCGGGCACGTCCGGGAAGCTGCTGATGAAGCAGTTGCTGGCGGCGGCCCAGGAGCGCGGCGTGCGGCTGTTGCCGCAGACGCAGGCGGCGAACCTGGTCACCGACGACTCGGGCACGGTCACCGGAGTGCTCACACGCACTTTGCGGGACGCCCCTTCGTGGGTGCGGGCACGGCACGCGCGGCTCGCGGATTGGGCGGCGAAGCCGGGCATTTACGTTCCCGCGATGCGCCGGTCGCTGCATCAGCGGGTGGAACGGATTGAGCGCAAGCACGCGCGTGAGCTGCGGATCAGTGCACGCCGAGGGGTGGTGCTGGCGGCGGGCGGCTTCATCGTGAACCGGGCGATGGTGCGCGAGCACGCGCCCGCGTTTCGCGGCGGGCTCGATCTGGGAACTTCCGCCGACGACGGTTCCGGCATCCGGATGGGCGTGGAGGTCGGCGGGCGCACGGCGGAGCTGGGCCGGGTGTCGGCGTGGCGGTTCCTGACGCCGCCGTCGGCGTTTCTCGGCGGACTCCTGGTGGGCGCGGACGGCCGCCGGATCATCGACGAATCCCGGTACGGCGCGGCGATCGGCGAGCGGATGATCACCGAGCACGGCGGACGCGGCTGGCTGCTGGTCGACGAGCCGATCGTCGCCGAAGCCCGGCGCGACGGGCGGAAACAAGGCCAGTGGTTCGCGACGCTGCAACTGCGGTATCTGCTCGGCAAGGGCCGGGTGACCGCCGGGACGATCGAGGAAGTGGCCGCGCGCGCCGGAATCGATCCGGACGGGCTGGCGGCGACGTACGCCGAATACCAGCGCGGTCCGGACCCGGCGGGCAAGCCGCTGGACTTCGCGCGTCCGCTGGACACGCCGCCGTACTCGCTGATCGACGTGTCGGTGAAACCGAACCTCGGCTATCCGTGCCCGATGCTGACGCTGGGCGGCCTGGTGGTCGACGAGGACACCGGCGCGGTGGCCGGGGTACGCGGTCTTTACGCGGCTGGGCGCACCGCGGTGGGAATCTGTTCCAGGTCGTATGTGAGCGGTCTTTCGCTGGCTGACTGCGTGTTTTCCGGCCGCCGGGCGGGGTTGCACGGCGCGCGCGGGGCGGACCGCGTCGACAAAAACGAGAACGTGTTCTAGTCTTGAGCGTGTCGAGCGAGAGAGGACGGCCGATGAGCGAGCTGGCTGCCGTGATCGCGGGGGTGCGCGACCTTCTTCCCGTGCTGCGGGAACGCGCACAGGAGACCGAGGACGCCCGTCGGATCCCCGCCGAATCAGTGAAAGCGCTGCAGGAGACCGGGTTTTTCCGCCTGCTGCAACCGAAACCGTACGGCGGCTTCGAAGCCGACCCGGTCACCTTCTACACCGCGGTCAAGCTCATCGCGAGCGCCTGCGGGTCCACCGGCTGGGTCGCGTCGATTCTCGGCGTGCACCCGTGGCACGTCGCGTTGTTCGACGCGCGAGCCCAGGAGGACGTGTGGGGCGAGGACCACGACGTGCGGATTTCTTCGTCGTACGCGCCGATGGGCAAGGCGACCGTGGTCGAGGGCGGCTACCGGCTGTCCGGGCGGTGGAGCTTCTCGTCCGGAAGCGACCACTGCACGTGGGTGCTGCTGGGCGGGCCCGCGTTCGCCGACGGCAAGCCGGTGGACTTCTGCACGTATCTCGTGCCGATCTCGGATTACTCCATTGTGGACGTCTGGGACACGGTCGGGCTGCGCGGCACCGGGTCCAACGACATCGTCGTCGAGGACGTGTTTGTGCCGCGCCACCGCGCGCTGAGCTTCATGGCGACGTCGAAATGCAAGACCCCGGGCCAGGAAGTCAATCCCGGCCCGTTGTACCGGCTGCCCTACGGTTCGGTGCACCCGAGCACCATCACCGCGCCGATCATCGGGATGGCGCAGGGCGCGTACGACGCGCACGTGGAGCACCAGGGCAAGCGGGTGCGGGCGGCGTACGCGGGCGAGCAGTCCAAAGAGGACCCGTTTTCGAAGGTGCGGATCGCCGAGGCGAGCAGCGAGATCGACGCGGCCTGGCTGCAGCTGACGCACAACATCGACGAGCTGTACCAGCTGGCCTGCAAGGGCGAGAAGCTGCCGTTCAGCACGCGATTGCGGGTGCGCCGGGACCAGGTGCGCGGCACCGAACGCGCGATCGCCGCGATCGACCGGCTCTTCGAAAACTCCGGAGGCCGCGCGTTGCAGCGGGGCACGCCGATCCAGCGCTTCTGGCGCGACGCGCACGCGGGCCGGGTGCACGCGGCGAACGACGCGGAGCGCGCGTACGTCATGTTCGGCACCGGCGAGTTCGGCTTGCCCGTCGAGAATGCGATGGTCTGATGGCTCCCGAAGGTTCCTATGTAGACACCGCGGGCGGCATCCGCCTGCACTACCACGAATCCGGCGCGGAACACCCCGAGACGGTGCTGCTGCTGCACGGCGGTGGCCCCGGCGCCTCGGCCTGGAGCAACTTCGGCCGCAACCTGCCGGTGTTCGGGAAGTCCTACCGGACGCTCGCGATCGATCAGCCGGGGTTCGGCCGATCCGACAAGCCGACTGAGCACCCGCAGTACTTCCGGCACAGCGCGGACGCGGTCGTCGGCCTGATGGACCGGCTCGGCATCGAAAAGGCGCACCTCGTCGGCAATTCGCTCGGCGCGGGCGCGTCGGTCCGGCTCGCGCTGAACCACCCCGGGCGCGCCGGACGGCTGGTGCTGATGGGCGCGGGCGGGCTGAGCGTCAACGTGTTCGCCCCGGACCCGACCGAAGGCGTGCGGCTGCTGTCCAAGTTCGCCGGGGATCCGACCCGGGAACGGATGGAAGCCTTCCTCCGGATCATGGTGCACGACCAGGCTTTGGTCACCGACGAGCTGATCGACGAACGCTTCGAGATCGCGCGCACGCCGGAATCGCTGGCGGCGATGCGGGCGATGGGCAAATCGTTCAGCCTGCCGGATTCCTTCGAGGAAGGCATGTTGTGGCGCGAGGCGTACCGCCTGCGGCAACGGGTCTTGCTCGTCTGGGGCCGGGAGGACCGGGTCAACCCGCTAGACGGCGCGCTGCTGGCGTTGAAGACGATCCCGCGCGCGCAACTGCACGTGTTCGGCGGCTGCGGGCACTGGGCGCAGCTGGAGAAGTTCGACGAGTTCAACCGACTCGCCCTCGACTTCCTCGGGAGTTCGTGATGGCTATCCGTTCGCTGGGATATCTGCGCATCGAAGCCACGGACATGGACGCCTGGCGCGTCTACGGGCTCAAGGTGCTCGGCATGGTGGAGGGTTCGGGCGCCGACCCGGACGCGCTGTACCTGCGCATGGACGATTTCCCGGCACGATTGGTGATCGTGCCGGGGGAGAAGGACCGCTTGGCGGTAGCGGGCTGGGAAGCGGCCAACGCCGCGGAACTGGACGACGTGCGCGCCCGGCTCGACGCGGCTTCGGTGCCGTACAAGGAAGGCACGCCCGAAGAACTGGCGGACCGCCGCGTCGCGGAACTGATCAGCTTCGCCGATCCGTCCGGCAACACCCTGGAGGTGTTCCACGGGGTCGCGCTGCAGCACCGGCGCGTGGTGAGCCCGTACGGCCACCGTTTCGTCACCGGCGAGCAGGGTTTGGGGCACGTGGTTTTGTCGACTCACGACGACGAGGCCGCCCTGAGGTTCTACCGGGACGTGCTGGGCTTCCGGCTCCGCGACTCGATGCGGCTGCCGCCGCAGATGGTGGGCCGCCCGGCCGACGGCGAGCCGGCGTGGCTGCGGTTCTTCGGCTGCAATCCGCGCCACCACAGCCTGGCGTTCCTGCCGATGCCGACGCCAAGCGGGATCGTGCACCTGATGGTGGAGGTCGAGGAGACCGACGACGTCGGGCTGTGCTTGGACCGCGCGAAGCGCAAGAACGTCCCGATGTCGGCGACGCTCGGCAGGCACGTGAACGACCTGATGCTGTCGTTCTACATGAAGACACCGGGCGGCTTCGACGTCGAGTTCGGCTGCGAGGGCCGCCAAGTCGAGGACGAGGCCTGGATCGCTCGCGAGAGCACTGCGGTTTCGTTGTGGGGCCACGACTTTTCCGTGGGCGCGCAATGACAGCCGCCGTCCCGGAGGCGGTGCCGGACCGGTTTCGCGAGGTGCTGGGCCACTTCTGCACCGGGGTGACCGTGGTGACCGGTTATGTCGAGGATTCCTCGGCTTTCTCGCCGGCTGGACCGGTGGGGTTCGCCTGCCAGTCCTTCGCGGCGTTGTCGCTGGACCCGCCATTGGTGCTGTTCTGCGTGGCCCGGACGTCGCGCACCTGGCCAGCGCTGGCCGCCGCGGGCACGTTCGCGGTGAACGTGCTCGCCGAGGACCAGCAGGCAGTCTGCGCCGAGTTCGGCCGCCGCGGCGGCGACAAGTTCTCCGGAGTGTCCTGGCGGCCCGCCCCGTCCGGCGCGCCGCTGCTGGACGGAGCCCTGACCTGGGTCGACTGCGAGGTGCAGGCGGTCCACCCGGCCGGGGACCACTACGTGGTGGTCGGCCGGGTGACCGCGCTGGGCGAGACGTCCGACGCCCGCCCGCTGCTGTTCCACCGCGGCCGCTACACCGTCACCGAACCGGTGCCGGACGCGCTCACCGCGCTGATGCCCTGGCCCCGCCCGGACGACTGGCTCTGACCTCGCGCGGGTGTTCGCGCTACTTCCAGCGGAAGTGCACGAACACCCGCCCGAAGTTGTCTTTGTCCTTCTCCACGCGGTGGTAGAGCGCCTTCACGTCCTTGCGCTCCAGGAACCGCAGCACGTGCTTTTTCAGCTGCCCGGACCCCTTGCCCGGGATGATCTCCACGAGCGGCGCCTTCTTCGCGACCGCCTCGTCGATGACCGCGCGCAGCGCCCGGTCGATCTCCCCGCCGCGGTTGTAGATGTCGTGGAGGTCGAGCTTGAGCTTCATGCCTCCTTCCTACCGCACGTCTTGATAGTCGACATCGACTAATTTTGAGCGGTGATGTCGCCGGAGAAGATGTTCGGGGACCTGCATCGGCACCGGATCGACTTCGCGCCCGCTGGCGCTTCGGTTTAGCGGAGACGTCCGAGCGCGGACCGGCGCACGAGGGCGGTTCGGCCGAGCAATCCCAGCACCGTCAAGGCATCCGGCGGACCGCCCGCCCGGATCACGCGCAACTGGGTCCGTTCGGACGCGCGCACCAGGTCGTCGGCGCGCCAGTCGGGCCCGGTCGTGACGGCGCGGACCAGTGCGGCCGGGTCTGGACGGGGACGGACGGGGCGGCCGTCCGTCAGCCCAGGGTCTGCCACCAGCCGTCCACCGGCGGCGGGGCGGCGGCGTCGATCCGTTGTCCCGGTTTCGGGATCGCCAGCGCGAGGTCGTTCGCCTTCGCCTCCCGCCATACCCGGTCGGCCGGATCCGCCCAGGAGTGCATGGCGAGGGTGAACGTCGCCCAGTGCACCGGGACCAGGAGCCCGCCGCGCACGTCGAGGTGCGCGGCGACGCCTTCCTCCGGCGTCATGTGGATGTCCGGCCAGTTCGGGGCGTAGGCGCCGACCTGGATCAGGGTCGCGTCGAACGGGCCGTATTTCGCGCCGATTTCGGCGAACCCGGGGAAGTATCCGGTGTCGCCGCTGTAGTAGACGCGATGCTCGGGACCTGCGAGCACCCACGACGCCCACAGCGTGCTGTCGTTCGCCAGGCCGCGGCCGGAGAAATGCTGCGCGGGCGTGGCGACGAACCGGATCCCGGCCACGACAGCGTCCTCGTGCCAGTCGAGTTCGACGATCCGCGCGGCCGGGACGTGCCACCGTTCGAGGTGCGCGCCGACGCCGAGCGGGACGAGGAACGGCGCGTCGGTCAGCGCGATCAACGCGCGGACGGTCGGCAGGTCCAGGTGGTCGTAATGGTCGTGGGAGATCACGATCGCGTCCAGGCGGCCCAGTTCGCGCAGCGAAACCGGGGGCGCGTGCAGCCGCCGCGGCCCGGCGAAGGCTGCGGGCGAAACCCGGTCGCCCCACACCGGATCGCACAGCACGCGGGTGCCGTCGATCTCCACCAGTGTGGACGCGTGTCCGTACCAGGTAAGGAAAAGACCGTCGGCGGAGGAATCAGCGGGCGAGGCGACCAGCGGCACCGCACCGCCCGGACGGCGGCGGGCGCGGTCCTCGCCGAACAGGAATTCGCGCACGAGCGCGCCGGGCGAGGAAGGCGTCGCGCGCGTGGAGGCGGCGTTGCGGAACACGCCGTCGGCGTACTGCGGAGACTGGCGCATCCGCTCGGCACGCGCTCCGGCGGCCTTCGCGCCGAAAGCCGCCGGAGTCAGTGCTTCGAACGTCATGCCACCGAGTCTACGAAGCGTTCCTGAGAGGCTCCCCAGCTTCGTGCAGGTGCCGCAGCGTCTGCCGGTACGACGACACCAGGCCGGTCCGCAGGTAGGGGATGCCGATCTCAGCGCAGTACGCCTCGACCATCGGCTGGGCGCGCCGCAGGTGCACCGACGGCATGCTCGGGAACAGATGGTGCTCGATCTGGTGGTTGAGGCCGCCGAGCAGGACGTCGATCACCGGCCCGCCCGCGACGTTGCGGGAGGTGAGCACCTGCTTGCGCAGGAAGTCCAGGTCCGTTTTGCCGGTCAGCGTCGGCATGCCCTTGTGGTTCGGCGCGAAAATCGAACCCATGTAGACGCCCCAGAACCCCTGGTGGACGGCGAAGAACAGCAGCGCGAGGCCCGGCGGGAGGACGATGAACAGCGCGGCGAGGTAGACCGCGAAGTGAGTGAACAGCAACGCCGCTTCGAGCCCGCGGGCGCGCAGGCCGGGGCGCGCGACAGCGCGGATGCCGGACCAGTGCAGGTTGAGGCCTTCGAGGGTGAGCAGCGGGAAGAACAGCACCGCCTGGTGGCGGCCGACGAACCGGGGCACGCCGCGCGCCTCGCGGGCCTGGCGCTGGGACCAGACGAGGATGTCCGGGTCGACGTCCGGGTCCAGTTCCTCGTGGTTGGGGTTGGCGTGGTGGCGGGTGTGCTTGTCCATCCACCAGCCGTAGCTCATCCCGATGCCGAGGTTGCCCGCCAGCCGTCCGGCGATCTCGGCGGGACGGCGGGTGCGGAACACCTGCCGGTGCGCCAGATCGTGCGAAAGCAGGGCGATCTGCCCGAACATGAACGCCTGGAACGCGGCCACGGCCAGCTGCCACCACGAGTCGCCGAGCAGCGCGAACGCGACCCAGCCTCCCGCGAACAGCACGGTCACGAGCGCGATGCGAGCGGTGTAGTAGCCGGGGCGGCGGTCGAGCAGACCGGCGTCGGCGATCCGGCGGCACAGCCGGGCGAAGTCGCTTCCCGGCCGCGGGGGCGAGGCGAGGACGAGCTTTTCGGTGGTCACCCGGGCGAGTATTGCGGCGCGGCGCCCCGGCGGGAAACCAGCAGACCCGACGGTCCGTGCTGGGGTTGTCCCCACCACCGGCTTGTGCATTCCGGAAGCTCCGCTGCTCAGGCGGGTAGCGAGGCGCCGAGCAGACCCGCCGCCGCACCCTGGCGACGCGGCAATTGGGCTAACTGCCAGCCAGATTGCCACCCTTCGGCGGAACGCCCCGCGTCCGAGTCCCCCGGCTAGTCCGGCTCCCACTCCGCACGGATGCCCGGCCACTAAGGCAACACCCGCCATACGCAACGAATTCCCGCCCCACCTCCAACCCCGCCCCAAACGCGGGATCGCTAACCCCGACCCAAGCGCGGGACCGCTAACCCCGCCCCAAACGCGGGATCGCGTCGGCGTGTGGAGAAGCAGTGCGTCCGGCCCCCAGGCCGGGCGTGCTGCTTCTCCACACGCCGACCTCAAGGCGATCCCGCCGCGCCGACGAAGTCGGCGCAATCAAACACCGCGCAAACAAGCACTGCCGATGGCAGCTTCTTCTGGCAGCGTGTGCGCATGCGCAGCTACTACCTCCCCCCGATCGTCCCCGTCGCCGCTCTGGTCCTCATGCCGTTTCTCCCGTTCGTCAACTCTTCCGGCCTGTGGCTGGGGCTTCCGAAGATGATGGTCTGGGGCGCTTTCTGGTGCCTGATGTTCACTCCGGCTCTGCTGGTGTCCGAACGGCTCATGTCGCGTCGCGGCGAGGAGGATTGACGATGATCCTCGCCTTCACTCTCGTCGGCATCGTCCTGATCGGCGTTCTGGGTTTCGTCGGCCGCCGCCGTCCCGCCGCAGATCTGGCGGAGTGGACCGTCGGCGGCCGGAAGTTCGGTGCGCTGACCATGTGGTTCCTGCAGGCCGGGGAAGTCTTCACCACCTTCACCTTCCTCGGCATGGCCGGGCTGGCGTTCTCCGGCGGCGTGGCCGCGATGTACGCGCTGCCGTACGTCCCGATCGCTTACGTGGTCCTGTTTTTCCTCGCCAAGCGGATTTGGCGGATGGGCAAGGAGCGCGGCTACCTGACCCAGGGAGATTTCCTCGAGGACCGTTACTCCAGCCGCGCGCTCGGCACGGTGTCGGCGATCCTCGGCGTGGTGTTCGTGCTGCCGTACCTGCAGTTGCAGATCACCGGGCTGGGGCTGATCGTCCGGCTGGTCACCGGCGACCACGCGTCCGGCACGCTGAGCATGATCGCGGGCAGCGTGCTGGTGGTCGCGTTCGTGCTGTGGGCCGGGCTGCGCGGCGTCGCGGCGACGTCGTATTTCAAGGACGCGATCATGCTCGTCGTCCTGGTGGTGCTGATCATCGCGGTGCCCGCGCATTTCGCCGGCGGCGTGTCCGGGGTGTTCCACAAGATCGACGAGCTGCATCCGGAGAAGCTGTTCGTGCACGCCGGGGCGAACGACCACACGTGGTTCATCACGAGCATGCTGGTGAGCGCGATCGGCGTCGGGCTGATGACGCTGCCGCACACGTGGCCGGCGCTGATGTCCGCGCGCGATCCGAAGGTGCTCCGCCGGAATTACACCTGGATGCCGGTGTACGAGCTGTGCCTGCTGCTGCCGATGATCATCGGATTCGCGGCGATTCTGGTGGTGCCTAAGGGAAGCGACCCGAACGGCGTGCTGCTGACGTTGAGCAAGGACGCGCTGCCGGGCTGGGTGACCGGGCTCGTGGTCGTCGCCGCGACGGCCACCGCGATGGTGCCCGCGGCGGGCATCCTGATCGGCATTTCCTCGCTGGTGGCCAGGAACATCGCCCGGGTGCGCGGCGAACGCAAGCAGTTCTGGATCAACCACGGGACGGTCGTGCTGGCCAGCGCGCTCGCCTTGGTGCTCGGCATTTTCCGGCCGGATCTGCTCGCGAACCTGCTGCTGCTCACCTATTCCGGGTCGGTGCAGCTGGCCCCGGCGAACCTGCTGGGCTTCCTCAAGAAGGTCCCGGTCGGCAAGGCCCCGGTGTTCGCCGGGCTGCTGGCGGGCGAGGTCGTGGTGATCTGGCTGACCTTCGTGGACACCAAGCTCGTCGGCACGGTGAACGTCGGGCTGGTCGGGCTGGCGGTTAACGTGGTCGTGCTCGCGATCGCGGCAGCCATCGAACGGGCCGTGACCCGGTCCGGAGATGTCGTGCAGACAGGAGAACCGGTATGACGCGGACCCTTTTCACCGGCGGCACGGTGTTCGACGGGACAGGCAGCCCGCCCGCGCCCGCGGACGTCGTGGTCGAGGACGGCCGGATCGTCGCGGTCGGCGCCGGCCTCGACGGCGACCGCGCGGTGGACTGCTCCGGCGCGATGCTGCTGCCCGGGATGTTCGACTGCCACGTGCACGTCACGGTGTCCGAGCTCGGATTGCTGCAGCGGGTGCAGAAGCCGTTTTCGTACCAGTTCTACGAGGCGGCCCGGAATCTGTGGACCACGCTGAAACTCGGCATCACCACGGTGCGCGACGCCGCCGGGGCCGACCTCGGCATCAAACAGGCGGTCGCGGACGGCCTAATTCCCGGTCCCCGCTTGGAAATCGCGATCGGCCTGATCAGCCCGACGGGCGGGCACGGCGACGGCTGGATGCCGTCCGGGCATTGCGTTCCGCTGTCGCTTCCGCACCCTGGCCGGCCGAGCGCGCTGGCTGACGGGCCCGACGAGATGCGCCGGGTCGCGCGCACGCTGTTGCGCGCCGGAGCCGACGTGTTGAAGGTCTGCACCACCGGCGGCGTGTTGTCGCCTCGGGACGATCCTCGGCATTCGCAGTTCACGCCTGAGGAATTGGCCGTCCTGGTCGCCGAAGCGACCATGCAGGGACGGGCGGTGATGGCGCACGCCCAAGGCGCGGAAGGAGTCAAGAACGCCGTCCGCGCCGGAATCCGGTCGATCGAACACGGCATCTTTCTCGATGACGAAGCGATCGAACTGATGCTCGCGCGCGGTACCTGGCTCGTCCCGACGCTAGTGGCGCCGGTGAACGTCATTCGCGCGGCGGCCGCGGGCGCGGCTTTGCCGGATGCGGTGGTGCAGAAGGCGAAAGAGGTCGCGGAGGTGCATCTGGATTCGGTGCGCCGGGCAGTCGAAGCGGGGGTGCGGATCGCGATGGGCACCGACAGCGGAGTCGGTCCACACGGGACGAATCTCGAAGAGCTGGAGCTGATGCGCTCGGCCGGGATGAGCCCCGCGGACGTGCTGGTCGCCGCCACGTCGTCGGCCGCGCAACTGCTGGGCAAAGACACTGAACTGGGCCGGTTGGCCCCGGGGTATCGCGCGGACCTCGTGGTCGTTTCGGGTGATATATACGATTTCCCGGCCCTGGCGGGGAACATTCGGGAAGTGTGGCAGGACGGAGCGCGCGCAGTTTAGGGCGGCGTTCCCGGAGCACGGCATACTGGCCGCCGTGATCATGAAAACCGAGGAGCGCCACGCGTCCTGGCTCGAGCTTTTCTTCGACCTGGTCGCGGTCGCCGGCGTCGCCCAGCTTTCGCACCTCGTGCGCGGAACGACTTCCTGGAGCGACGCCGGCCTCTACGTCGTGTGCTTCCTCGCGTTCTGGACCGCGTGGATGTGCTTCACCGTGTACGGCAACGTCACCGGCGAAGCGGCCCGCGTCATGCCAGTGCTGCTCGCGATGGCCGGACTCGTTTTCATGGCCGGTTCGGTGCATGACCTCGGCGAGCACGCGCAAGGCTTCGCCACGGCTTACGTGGCGGTGCGCGCGCTCGCGAGCCGGGTCTGGGAGGGCCGGGAAAACCAGCGGATCATCGTCGACTGGCCGGTCGTGCACGCCGGGATGGGCGTGGTGCCGTGGGTCGTTTCGTTCTGGGTCGACGCGCCGTGGAAGTACGCGCTGTGGGCACTCGGACTGGCGATCGATCTGTTCGCCGGGCTGACCATGTCCGGGGAGCGGGTCGCGGCCAGGGTGGCGGAGCGGGCTACCCAGTCCCAGCGGCCGGTGCCGGGACTGGCGTTCGCGCATCTGGATCTCGCGCACTTCGGCGAGCGGCTGGGGCTGTTCACGATCATCGTGCTGGGCGAGGGCGTCCTGACAGTCACCGAGGCGATGACCGAGGTCCCGGACTGGGAATGGCCGCTCATCTCGACCGTTCTCGGGGTTCTGGCGCTGCTCGCGGCTTTGTGGGGAGCGGCGCTGTTCCAGGGGTTCGGCGGGATTCCGTATCTGTCGCAGACCGTGTGGGGGCCGCGGGTGCTTCTGCCGGTGCACTGCCTGGTGGCCGGGTTGCTGGCGGCGCTGGCGGCGGGGTTCGGGGACGCCGTGGAGTCGGTCGCGCACGGGCACGTCGCCGCGGGGACGCGGTGGTTGCTGTGCGGATGCGTCGCGGCGTTCACGGCGGTGGGCGTGGTGGCGCGGGTGACTTCCCGGACGTGGAAACCGTGGGATTACGTCGCGGTGCTCGCCGGGGTGGGGATTCCGGCCGCGCTCGGCTTCGCCGGCGGGGAGCTGACTCCGGCGAGGTTCCTGTGGCTGCTGGTGCTGGCGATCATCCCGGGCCTGGTGCGGCAGCTGCCCCGGCGGAAGCGCGCGGAACGAACTCTGAATCAGACTCCGTGAGGGTTCCCCTCCCGGCTTTCAGCCGGTGGCGAGGAGATCCTTCAGCGCGGCCGCGAACTTGGCCGGATTGCGTTGCGGCGCCAGGTGCGCGCCCGGCGTCTCGACGAACGGCAGCCCGAGTTCGAGCGCGAGGATTTTGGCGGGCTGGTAGTGGTACCAGCCGCGGCTGGCCTCCCCGGCGACCGGCACGATCTCGGTGCTCGTCCGGCGCAGCGCGCGCAAGTCGGGCAGGTAGTCGAAGAACGGGGTCAGCTCGCGGTCGAACAACCGGAGCCAGTCGCTTTCGTTCGGCAGCCGCAGATGCGGCAGGTCGGGAAGGGCGGCGCCGGCGATCCCGTCCGCGAACCGCGTGACCGCGCCCATCAGGTCACCCGAACGGGCCAGTCGGACCTGCGCCGCGGCGGCCTCGAGAATCCCCGCCGCGTCCGGCATCAACTGGATCGCGGGCGGTTCGTGTGCGACGAAAGTGGCGACCCGGTCCGGGTACCGCGCGACGAGATCAAGCCCGATCAGCGCACCGGCGCTGGTGCCGAACATCGACACCGGCCCGCTCCCGCCGACGTGGTCGAGCACGGCGAGCGCGTCGTCCGCCTGCAGCGACACCGGCACGGGACCGGTCGTGGTGTCGGTGCTGGAAAAATGGCCGCGACGGTCGTAAGTGACCACGGTGAAGTCCGTGCGCAGAAGCTTGACCAGCGCCCGGAACGAATCCGCCGCGCCGGTCCCGCCGGGGACCAGCAGCAACAGCGGTCCCTCGCCGGTCGTGCGGACGGCCAGCTCGCCGCCTTCGACCGGACAGCGATGTTCGGCAGTCTCCGCGTCTTCCGCGATCATGCCGAGAGTCAAGCACAACCCGGGTCACCCGATCGCTTCCGGGACGCCGGTTTTTGTCGGTGGCGGGTGCGAGACTCCGGGAATGACGAGTTGGGATGAGTTCAGTGCCGCCGCCCCGTCACTGGCCTCGCGCGTCCGAGCCCGCTTCGCCGCCGCGGACTCGCACGTACTGGCCACCCTCCGGGCCGACGGTTCGCCGCGGGTAAGCGGTTCGGAGATCGACTTCCGCGACGGCGAGGCCTACGTCGGGTCGATGCTCGACGCCCGCAAGGCCCGCGACCTCCAGCGCGACGACCGCTTCGCCTTGCACGCCTACCCCGGCATCGAGGAAGGCGGCGACGCGAAAATCGCCGGCCACGCGGTGGAGATCACCGACCCGGCGGAGGTCGCCCGGATCCAGGAGGGACAGGAAAGCCACCTGTTCCGGCTGGACCTGCGGGAGGCGGTGGTGACGTGGGTGGAGGACAACACGCTGTGGGTCGAAGCGTGGCATCCGGGGAGCTGGGTCCGCTTCGCGAGGCCGGACAACGGTCCGGTGGTGCGGACGGAGCTGGAGCTGGGGGAGGGGAGGAACGAGAGGGGTTGAGGGGCTTTGTTACTCGCCTGAGCGCTGGAAAGCGCGCGGGTGTTGCCTGAGGCAGGGCGACGAGTGCTGCGCGGTTCGGGTGCGGGCTCGGTGAGGGGACGAGCTGGATGGGTGCCGTGCCATCCGGCCTGTCGTGCGCCCGCGCGGCTTGAGTCATGCGCGTGTGGCGGAGGGGCGGGGCAGGGTGACGAGTTGGATGGGGGTGCCGGGCCATCCGGCTTGTCGTGCGCCCGCGCGTCTTGAGGTACGCGAGTGTGGCGGGAGGCGCGGGGCAGGGCGACGAGCTGGATGGGTGCCGTGCCATCCGGCTTGTCGTGCGCCCGCGCGCCTTGAGTCATGCGGGTGTGGCGGAGCTGCGGGGCAGGGCGACGAGCGCTGAGCAGTGCGAAGGCGAGTCCGGTAGCGGAAACGGCCTGCAGGACAGCCACACAGCCCTAATCCAGACCTGGCGAAGCGTCGAGCGCAGAGGCCGACCGCCCTAACCTGGCCTGATGAAACTCACCTCCACCGTCCTCGACACTCCCGATCCCCGGGCACTGGCCGAGTTCTACCGAACCCTGCTCGGCTGGCCGATCGGCTCCGACGAGCCGGAATGGGTCACCCTGCGCCCGCCCGGAGGCGGGGCAGGGCTGTCCTTCCAGCTGGAACCGCGGTACGTCCCGCCGGAGTGGCCAGCGGGTTCCGGGAAGCAGCAGATGCAACTCCACCTCGACTTCGAGGTCGACGGGCGCGCGGCGCTGGAGGCTGCCGTCGTGCAGGCGGTCGCCGCGGGAGCTCGGGTGGCGGCGTTTCAGCCGCAGCGGGACGTGCGGGTGTTGCTGGATCCGGTAGGGCATCCGTTCTGTTTCTGGACTGCCGACCGGCCGTAGCGGCGGTTTCCCGCTCGACAGCGGCAGAACTGCGGGCAGGGAACCGGGGCTCAGATCCGTTCCAGAATCGTCGCCGTAGCCATCGCCCCGCCAGCGCACATCGACACCAGCGCTGTCGTCTGGTCCCGGCGCTCCAGTTCGTGCAGCGCCGTCGTCAGCAACCGCGCCCCGGTGCATCCCACTGGATGTCCCAGCGCGATCGCGCCGCCGTTGACGTTCACCCGCGACTCGTCCGGATTGTGCATGCGCTGCCACGAAAGCACGACCGACGCGAACGCCTCGTTCACCTCGAACAAATCCACGTCGCCGATCTTCATCCCGGCCGCGTCGAGAACCCGCGTCGTAGCCTGGACGGGACCGTCCAGGTGGTAGTACGGCTCCGCACCGACCAAGGCCTGCCGCCGGATTCGCGCTCGCGGGCGCAGGCCCAGCGAGCGGGCCAGCGTCGCGTCCATGATCAGCACGGCCGCCGCGCCGTCGGAGATCTGCGACGACGTCCCGGCGGTGTGGACTCCGTCCGGCACCACCGGCTTCAACCGGGCCAGACCGTCCATTGTGGTCTCTCGCAAACCCTGATCCCGGTCTACCACACCGGCTTCCGTCGTCACCGGGACGATCTCCCGCGAGAAATGCCCGGCTGCCCAAGCCGCCGCGGCGTTGGCCTGGGACCGCACGCCGAAGGCGTCGACGTCCTCGCGCGTGATGCCTCGCCGGATCGCGATCCGTTCCGCCGCACCGTATTGGTCGGGCATGTCGATCGACCACGAGTCCGGCTTGGGGGACCCGACGCCCTCGCCTCGGTTGGCGCCCAACGGAACCCGGCTCATCGCCTCGGCCCCGCACGCCACCCCGACGCCGATCGCGTCCGCCGCGATCAGACCCGCGACCAGGTGCGCGGCCTGCTGCGCCGAACCGCATTGCGCGTCGATCGTCGTGGCCCCGGTCGATTCCGGCAGGCCCGCGTGCAGCCACGCGGTGCGGGTCAGGTTGCCGCACTGCTCGCCCGCCTGCGTGACCGCTCCGCCGATCACCTGCTCGACCTGGGCCGGATCGAGGCCCGCCCGTTCGACCACCCCGCGCATCGCCGCGCCGAGCAGTTCGGCCGCGTGCAGGCCGGACAGCCAGCCGCCGCGCTTGCCGATCGGCGTGCGTGCCGCGGCCACGATCACCGGTTCGCCCACGAGTGTCCCCTTCCGAAGCTCCGTACTCCCGCAAAACTAGAACACGTTCCTATTTTTGACAAGCGAGCGCACGGCGGCGCGGAAGTTGATCACGCGCCGCTGAGCAAGCGCTCACCTGCGCCAACGGCTTCTGGAACGGTAAAGTAAACAGGTTTCACTCACGCGGGTTCCGTTGGTTAACACCGTATGCTCTACTGGGGTCATAGAACGCGTTGCAGTTGGGTATCACCGCCGATCCCGCGCAGGAGGCCAAGCCGTGGCAGCTCCGCTTTTGCCCGCCGGTTTCGACTTCACCGATCCGGACCTCTACGCCAGCCGGCTGCCCCTGGAGGAGTTCGCCGAACTCCGCCGCACGGCGCCCGTCTGGTGGAACCCGCAGCCGCACAACACCGCCGGATTCGGCGACGACGGCTACTGGGTCGTCACGCGCCACGCCGACGTCAAGGCGATTTCGCGCGACAGCGAGCTCTACTCGTCGAGGGAGAAGACCGCGATCATCCGGTTCGACGACCAGATGACCGCCGAGGGACTCGACGCCAACCGGCTCGTCCTGCTGAACATGGACGCGCCGCAGCACACCAAGCTCCGCCGCATCGTGTCGAAGGGGTTCACCCCGCGCTCGATCGCGAAACTCGAGGACACCCTGCGCGACCGCGCCGAGCGGATCGTGCACGAGGCGAAGCGGAAGGGCTCCGGCGATTTCGTCACCGACGTCGCGTGCGAGCTGCCGCTGCAGGCGATCGCCGAGCTGATCGGCGTGCCGCAGGAGGACCGGCTCAAGATCTTCGACTGGTCCAACCAGATGATCGCCTACGACGACCCGGAATACGACCTCGAACCGATCGCCGCGTCGGCGGAACTCGTCGGCTACGCCTGGAACATGGCCGAGGACCGCCGCCGCTGCCCGATGGACGACATCGTCACGAAGCTCGTCCAGGCCGATGTCGACGGCGAATCGCTCGGCTCCGACGAGTTCGGCTTCTTCGTGATCCTGCTGGCCGTCGCGGGCAACGAGACCACGCGCAACGCCATCACGCATGGCATGAAAGCGTTCCTGGACCATCCGGAGCAGTGGGACATCTTCAAGGAGCAGCGTCCGAAGACCGCGCCGGACGAGATCGTCCGCTGGGCGACGCCGGTCGTCGCCTTCCAGCGCACGGCCACGCGCGACACCGAACTGGGCGGCGCGCAGATCCGCAAGGGCGACCGCGTCGGGATGTTCTACAGCTCGGCCAACTTCGACCCCGAAGTCTTCGACGAACCCGGCAAGTTCGACATCCTGCGCGAGGACAATCCGCACGTCGGCTTCGGCGGCACCGGTTCGCACTACTGCATCGGCGCGAACCTGGCCCGGCTGGAGATCGACCTGATTTTCAACGCGATCGCCGACGTGATGCCCGCGATCGCCGAGGTCTCCCCGCCCGAGCGGCTGCGGTCCAGCTGGCTCAACGGGATCAAGCACTACCAGGTCCGCTACGCCTGAGCAGGCGAAACGCCCCGGTCTGAGCGGCAAGGAGCACCACGCACCGGCATGATGGCCCCGTGCGCACGACGGTAGACGCGGAATTCGGCGTCCGGGTGACGAAACCCGGTCTCGCCGCGATCTCGGTCGCCGCCGTGCGCGCGGACGCCGGCGAACTCACCGTGTCCGACGCCGGTTCCGCGCGCACCGCCGAGTTCGAACACGGCACCCGCGCGGAGGTCTACGACCTCGCCGAGGGCGAGCATCGCGTCACCTATCACGGCGAACGCGTGCTGCACCGCGGCAACGCCGAACCGGTCACGCTCGCCGATATCGCGCGGTACACGCGACCCAGCCGGTATTGCCCGTCCGACCGGATGGGCGGTCTGCTGCCGCCGGGTATCGGCGATCTGCCTGACGCGAGAGCGCGAGTGCGGGCGATCGTCGACCACGTACACCACCGTCTCGCGTACGTCGTCGGTTCCGGCGGCCCGACCTACGACGCGATCGACACGCTCCTCGCTGGCGAAGGTGTGTGTCGCGACTTCGCGCACGTATGCGTCGCACTGTGCCGACTCGTGGACATACCCGCGCGCTACACCTCGGTGTACGCGCCAGGCTTGCAGCCGATGGACTTCCACGCCGTCTTCGAAGCGGGCATCGACGGCCGCTGGTACGTCTTCGATGCCACCCGATTGGCCCCGCGCCAGACCATGCTCCGCATCGCGACTGGCCGCGACGCCGCCGACACCCCGTTCCTCGCGACACTGGGGTGCGAACTCGACTTCCTCGGCGCGACCGTCTTCGCCACGACCGACGAGCCGCTGCCGCGTGACGACGGGCACGCCCCGGTCGTACTGGCCTGAACGCGTGTCTTTTGCGACAAACAGCGCGTCCGCTGGGTAGACAGTCACAGTGAAGCGTTCCCGCAAGACCCCCGGGCCGAGCAGATGGGCCCGCGCGCGTGCCCGGTACCGGTGGCTGGACCACCTCGCCCGGGCCACCAACCGGTACATCGACTACGGCGGCTACCACTACGTCGCGTCGATCACCTACTTCAGCCTGCTCTCGCTGGTGCCGATCCTGATGGTGTCGTCGTCGGCGGCCGGGTTCGTGCTCGCGTCGCAGCCGCATCTGCTCGACGCGCTGGTCCGCGGCATTTCCGGTTCGCTGCCCGGTCCGATCGGCTCGCAGGTGTCGTCGATCCTGACCGGCTTCGTGGAGCAGCGCACCGGCGTCGGGGTCGCCGGTCTGGTCGTGGGCCTGTACTCCGGCTGGAACTGGATGAACGCGCTGCGGGACGCGCTCACCGCGATGTACGGCCAGAACCGGTCCGAGGGGCCGCTGCTGCGCACGATCCTCATGGACGTCCTGGCGTTGCTCGGCCTCGCCGCGGCGCTGCTGGTGTCGTTCGGGATCTCGGTGTCCGGCACGGCGGTCGGCCGCTCGCTGCTGGGGTTGATCGGCGTCGAGGACACGAGCTGGGGACACAACCTGCTGTCGTTCGTCTCGGTGCCGCTGGCGCTGCTCGCCGACTGGCTGGTGTTCCTGTGGGTGCTCACCCGGCTGCCGCGGGAACGGGTCGGCTGGCGCAGCGCGATGCGCGGCGCGGTCGCCGCGGCGGTCGGCTTCGAGCTGCTCAAGCTGGCCGGCGGGTTCTACCTGAACTTGATCAGCAAATCGCCGTCCGGCGTGGCGTTCGGTTCGGTGATCGGTCTGCTGTTCTTCATCTCGCTGATCGCGCGCATGCTCGTCTACATCACCGCCTGGACCGCCACCGCCCGCGACGCTCCGCGCAAACCGATCCAGCCCCCGGCGGCGACGCAGCTGCGGCCGATCATCGCGCCCAAGCAGAACAGCGGCAAGGCGGCACTGCTGGGCGCGGTCGTCGGGGCGCTGGGGACGTTGTTCGCCTTGCGCGGGCGGCGGCGGGACTAAGCGGGCTTTTCCGACCCGACGACCCACATGCTGAAATACTGCGAGCCGCCGCCGTAGGCGTGTCCCATCGCGATCCGGGCCCCGTCTACTTGATAGTCGCCAGCGCGGCCCATCACCTGCTTCGCCGCTTCGGAGAAGCGCAGCATTCCGGACGCCCCAATGGGATTCGACGACAGCACGCCGCCCGACGGGTTCACCGGCAGCCGTCCGCCGATCGCGGTGTCGCCGGCTTCGGTGATCTTCCAGCCTTGGCCTTCGGCGGCGAAGCCGAGGTTTTCCAGCCACATCGGCTCGAACCAGGAGAACGGCACGTAGATCTCCGCGACGTCCACTTCGGACAGTGGGTCGGCGATGCCCGCGTCGCGCCACAACGCGGCCGCCGCGTCCCGACCGGCTCGCGGACTGACCTGGTCGCGTCCGGCGAACGTCGTGGGCTCGGTCCGCATCGCGGTCGCGTGGATCCACGCCGCGCCGCCGGGCACGGCGTCTCCGGCGGCTTCGTCGCCGAGCACCATCGCGCAGGCGCCGTCGGAGGACGGACACGTTTCGTCGTACCGGATCGGGTCCCACAACATCTGCGACGCCTGCACTGACTCGACCGTGATGTCGGCCTGCCGCAAGTGCGCGAACGGATTCAGCGCGCCATTGCGCCGATCCTTCGCCGCCACGATCGCGCCGATGTGTTCGGGCGCGCCGGAACGGCGGATGTAGGACCGCACGTGCGGCGCGAAGTAGCCACCGGCTCCGGCGCCGACCGGCATCTGGAACGGCGGGAGGATCGACAGGCCCCACATCGCGTTCGATTCGGACTGCTTCTCGAAGGCCACGGTCAACACGCGCCGATGCACGCCCGATTGGATCAGCGAAGCGGCGACCAGCGCGGTCGAACCGCCGACCGAACCCGCGGTGTGCACGCGAATCAACGGTTTCCCGTTCGCGCCCAAGGCGTCCGCGAGGAACAGTTCGGGCATCATGACGCCCTCGAACAGGTCCGGCGCCTTGCCGATCACGACGGCCTCGATGTCGTCCCAGCCGACCTGGGCGTCCACCATCGCGCGGTCGATCGCTTCGCGGAGCAGACCGGGCATCGACACGTCGGTGCGCTTCGCGCGGTGGTGCGTCTGCCCGGTCCCGAGCACCGCGGCGAGCTGTTTCGTCATCGTGCCTCCAGCACGGCGAGGAGGTTCTGCTGCAGGGCGGGTCCGCTGGTCGCGTGGGCGAGCGTCTTGGCCGCCTCGCCGCGATGGATCCGCGCGGCGGCCTCGCCGATCCGCGCGAGACCAGCGGAGAACATCGGGTTCCCGGTGAGCGCACCGCCGGACGGAGTGATCCGGACGCCGTCGTCGAGACCGAGTTCGCGGCGCAGGATGAGTTCCTGGTGCGTGAACGGCGCGTGCAGTTCGGCCAGTTCGACGCCGTCGAGATCCAGCCGTGCCGCGGCTGCCGCGGTGGACGGGGAGCGCGTGAGGTCGCGCGCGCCGAGAACAGGCGAGTCGATCCGATGCTCCAGTCCGGAGATGATCGCGGGCCGCTCCACTAGGTCGCGGGCTCGTTCCTCCGACGCCAGAATGATCACCGCCGCGCCGTCCGTCACCGGCGCGATGTCATGCGCGCGAAGGGGATCGGCGACATAAGGGCTGTCGAGCAGTTCGGCCACGTCAACGGTTCCGGACAGCTGGGCGGCCGGGTTTTTCACCGCGTCCGCGCGCGATCGGGCAGCGACTTCGGCTAAGTCCTTTTCGGACCACAGCCCGCCTTCGAGACCCAGCCGGGCCTGGAGTCCGGCGATGGCCAGCGAATCCGGCCACAGTGGAGTGACGAGGTACGGGTCCAGCTGCATCGCCATGACGCGGCGGAGTTGTCCGGCGCTGGCCTTGCCGAAGCCGTACACCAGCGCGGTGTCGACTTCGCCGGTGCGGATTTTCAGCCAGGCCTCATACAGCGCCCAGGCGGCGTCCATTTCCACATGGGACTCGTGGATCGGCGGGAACGCGCCCAGCGCGTCCACCGCGGCGATGAACGAAAACGCGCGCCCGGCAAGGTAATCCGACGAGCCGGAGCACCAGAATCCGATGTCTTGTTTGGACAGTCCGGTGGCCGCGAACGCCTCGGCGAGGATCGGCACGAGCATTTCCACGCCGTTGGTGGTGCCCTCGGTCTTGCGGACGTTGGGCGCCTGCGCGAAACCGGCTACGGCTACTTCAGGCATGGTTCCTCACAGGTGGTGGGCGAAGGTCTCGTACGCCGCGTCCGGCTCGCCGGTGGGCTCAAAGTGGCTGATGTTCTCCAGCGACGTCCACCATTCCTCGCGCGGCCGCCAATGAGCGCGCACGCGCATGCCCATCCGGACCTCCTCGGCGGCGCAGCCGAGCACTAGATGCAGGAAGGCGATGTCGGCCCCGTCGAGCAGGATGTACGCCGCGACGTACGGGGGTTTGATGCGCTGGCCGAGGAACGGCACGTTGACGATGCAGAACGTCGTGACGATGCCGGTGTCAGGCAGTTCCACCTCATCGGTGGTCGGCACGCCGTCCACCGGGCACGCGCCGCGCGGCGGAATGTAGACCTTGCCGCATTCGGGGCAGCGCTGGCCGAGCATCCGGCCTTCGGCGAGACCGCGCAGGTACCGGCTTTCCTCCGGGGAGGCGGAATGCTGGTATTTCAGGTGCACTGGCGTGATGATCACGCTGACCGGTGCGCCTTCCTCGCGTTCGGCCACCGGCGGGGGATTCTCGGTGGGCGTGGTGTCCGGCGCGTCGGCGGGCAGGAAGTACGCGATGTCGCGGATGTGGCCGACCGTTTCGTCGGCCCATCGCACGCGGACGCGCTGTCCGATGTGGACATTGTCCGGGGAGCCGGCGTCGAGGGCGTGCAGCAGGCTGGTGTCCGCGCCGTCGAGTTTCACCAGCACCCAGGCGAACGGGCGCGACAACGGCTGGCCGTCGAGCGGATCCGCGCACCAGGACCAGGAAACCACAGTGCCTTCCGTGCCGACCGGGACGAACTCGGTCAACGGGTCCGCGGTGGCCGGGTCGTACTCGACCGGCGGCACGTGCACGCGTCCGTCGCTGCCGCGCACGCCTTCGATCCGGCGTTCGCGCAGCGCGTTGACGAACCGGCCGAGCACCGGGCCGGTCGAACGGGTGTAGTCGAAGCCGACGTTGAGCGGCGCCGACAGAGGGGCATCCGAAACCGTCACGGCTCCGAGTGAAACACGTTCTCGAATCCGAGGCAAGGAACCTGTTGTGTCTATGTGGAACGCGTTCTAGA
The DNA here is from genome assembly GCF_055583325.1 of Amycolatopsis sp. NPDC104775. NCBI lineage: Bacteria > Bacillati > Actinomycetota > Actinomycetes > Pseudonocardiales > Pseudonocardiaceae > Amycolatopsis > Amycolatopsis sp. NPDC104775. The sequence continues at coordinate 1,638,691 of NZ_JBVJOE010000001.1, read as the reverse complement.
TTTGGGAACCATGGACCTGGGACTGTGGACCATCGCCGCGGCCGAGCCCGCCCGGGTGGCGCTGGTGGATCCGGACGGGCGGGAAATCTCCTACGGCGATCTGACGGCGAAAGCCAACCGGTACGCCTCGGGGCTGCGAGAGCTGGGCCTCGGCGTCGGCGACGCGGTGGTGCTGCTGCTGCCGAACGGCGACGACCTGGTCGCGGCGTACTTCGCGGCGATCCAGACCGGGCTGTACGTGGTGGTGGTGAACTGGCATCTCGTCGGACCGGAAGTCGCGTACATCCTCTCCGACAGCGGCGCCAAGGCGTTCCTGGCGCACGAACGATTCGCCGACGTCGCGGTCGCTGCGGCCGACGAGGCCGGGTTACCTGCTTCGGCGCGGTTCTCGGTCGGGTCGGTGCCGGGCTTCCGCCGCGTCGAGGAACTGGGCGCGGGGCTTGGCGACGCGCGGCCGGACAACCGGACTGCCGGGTCGCCGATGCTCTACACCTCGGGCACGACTGGGCGGCCCAAGGGCGTCAAGCGGCCGTTGACCGGGGCGGACCCGGATCAGGTGCCTGCCGCGTCGACCTGGTTTTTCGGGGTGTTCGGGCTGCAGCCTTTTGACGATCACGTGCATCTGTGCGGGTCGCCGCTGTATCACACGGCGGTGCTGAATTTTGTGGCTATTTCGCTGCAGTTGGGGCATACCGCGGTGTTGATGGACCGGTGGGACGCCGAGGAAATGCTGCGGTTGATCGAGCGGCATCGGGTTACGCACAGCCATATGGTGCCGACGCAGTTCCGTCGGTTGCTGGCTTTGCCGGAGGACGTGCGTACGAAGTATGACCTCAGTTCGTTGCGCGTGATGATTCATGGGGCGGCGCCTTGTCCTATTGAGGTCAAGCGGCAGATGCTCGAGTGGTGGGGGCCGGTGGTTACCGAGTATTACGCGGCGACTGAGGGTGGGGGGACGGTGATTTCCGGGGAGGACTGGTTGCGCAAGCCGGGATCGGTCGGGTTGCCGTGGCCTGGGTCGACGATCCGGATTCTGGACGACGACGGGAACGAAGTGCCGACCGGCGAGACCGGTGCGGTGTATATGAAGATGGGGGACTCGAAGTTCGAGTATCACCGGGACAAGGCCAAGACGGAGAAGGCTCGGGTCGGGGATTTGTTCACCCTCGGCGATGTCGGGCATCTTGACGAGGACGGGTATTTGTTCCTGCACGACCGCAAGGCTGACATGATTATTTCCGGCGGGGTGAATATTTATCCGGCGGAGATCGAGGGTGAGCTGGTGATGCATCCGAAGGTGGCGGATGTGGCGGTGTTCGGGATTCCGCATGAGGACTGGGGGGAGGAGATCAAGGCGGTGGTTCAGCCTGCGGAGGGGGTTGAGGGGTCGCCGGAATTGACTGCGGAACTCCTTGCCTACGCGGAGACTCGGTTGGCTCGGTTCAAGTTGCCTCGGTCGGTGGATTATTTGGCGGAGTTGCCTCGGGATCCCAATGGGAAGCTGTATAAGCGGAAGTTGCGGGAGCGGTACGTGTCGTGAGGGTGGGGGCCACCACCCCTCAGCCTGATTGTGACTACGGCGCGGGGGGGGGGGGGGGGGGGGGGGGGGGGGGGGGGGGGGAAGAAACCCCCCCCCCGCTCTTTTCTCTTTCCCTCAATAG
>NZ_JBVJOE010000001.1:1610873-1637022 GCF_055583325.1 Amycolatopsis sp. NPDC104775 | reverse complement strand
GGGGTGCTTGTCAAGGCGGGAAAGATGCCTTGACAAGCACCCCCGCGCCGTGTTTTTGGCTTCGTATCGGGGTTGTGGGGGGTGTGGGTGCCTTGCTGGTTTGGTGCGCTGGTGCGGTTTTAAAGCCGTGAGGGGAACCCTGAGGGAATCAGGTTCCCTCAGGGTTCCCCTCACGTACAACGACTCCGCTCCCGGCCATCGGGCTGGCCCGGCACCAGTCAGTTCGGGCCTGCGACGTCGCTCGACCAGGCAGCCGCACCTCAGCTGCGCCGATCGTGCTCCTTAAGTCCCTGATATTGGACTTGGGTTCGTCTTCGCGGACCCTCGTCAGCGGCCCTGGAAGTTCGGCTTGCGTTTTTCGGTGAAGGCTTTCGGGCCTTCCTTCGCGTCGGCGGAGGCGAAGACTTCGATGCCGTATTTGGCGTCCAGTTTGAAGGCTTCTTCCTCGTGCATGCCTTCGGTGTCGCGGATGGTCTTGAGGATCGCGCGGATCGCCAGCGGACCGTTGTCGTTGATCAGTTCAGCGAGTTCCAGTGCGCGAGCCAGCGCTTGGCCGTCGGGGACGACGTGGCCCACCAGGCCGATGTCGCGTGCTTCCGCGGCGGTGATGTGCCGTCCGGTGAGGAGGAGGTCGGCGGCGACGGTGTACGGGATCTGCCTGGGCAGTCGCACGGCCGAGCCGCCCATCGGGAACAGGCCCCAGCGGGGTTCGGAGACGCCGAATTTCGCGCTTTCGGCGGCTACCCGGATGTCCGTGCCCTGCAGGATTTCCGTGCCGCCCGCGATGGCTGGGCCTTCGACGGCGGCGATAAGCGGTTTGGTGAGCCGGCGGCCTTTCAGCAGGCCCTCGATGCGGCTCGGGTCGAAGGAGCCGTTCGAGAACGATTTGTCCGGGGCGTTGCGGGACATGGATTTCAGGTCCGCTCCGGCGCAGAACGCGCCGCCCACTCCGGTCAGGACGCAGCTGCGCACCTGGTCGTCCGAATCCACCCGGTCCCAGGCCTCGACCATGATCGAAAGCATTTCGCCGGTGAGGGCGTTGCGGGCGTCTGGGCGGTTCATCGTCACCACGAGCGTGCGGCCTTCGAGGGTGACGAGCGCGTGGGGTTCGGCCACCGGGGCCTCCTTCTCAGCTGGCCGGGGTCATTGCCCAGAACGATAACATGTTCTACTTTGGGTGCGTGGCACTCAACATCGCGGATCTACTCGAGCACGCCGTCGACGCCGTGCCGGAACGCGTCGCGGTCGTGTGCGGACAGCGCCAGGTCACCTTCGCGCAACTGGAGAAGCGCGCGAACCGGCTGGCGCACCACCTGGCCGCGCACGGCGTGGGACCCGGTTCCCACATCGGTGTCTATTCCCGGAACTCCATCGAGGCGCTGGAAGCCATGTTCGCCGCGTACAAGCTGCGCGCGATCGCGGTGAACGTGAACTACCGCTACGTCCACGGGGAGCTTCGCTATCTGTTCACCAATGCCGACCTGGTGGCGCTGGTGCACGAGCGGCGCTACTCCGACCGGGTGGCGGCGGTGCTCCCGGAAACGCCAAAACTGAAACACGTTGTAGTCGTCGAGGACGGTTCGGACACGCCGTACGAGACGGGCGTCGAGTACGAGGCGGCGCTCGCGGGCGAGTCGGACGAACGAGACTTCGGCGAGCGCAGCGCCGACGATCTGTACATCCTCTACACCGGCGGCACCACCGGCTATCCCAAGGGCGTGCTGTGGCGGCACGAGGACATCTGGCGCGCGCTCGGCGGCGGCATCAACTTCGTCACCGGCGAATACGTGCCGGACGAATGGACGCTCAGCGAACAAGGCAAATCCGGTTCGCTCGTGCGCCTTCCGGCCGCGCCGCTGATCCACGGCGCGGCGCAGTGGGCCGCGTTCGGCGCGTTGTTCACCGGCAGTCCGGTGGTGTTCGTCCCGCAGTTCGACGCGCACGACGTGTGGCGCGCGGTGCAGGAACACAAAGTGCAGGTGCTGACCATTGTCGGGGACGCGATGGCGCGGCCGCTCGTGGACGCGTACCGCTCCGGCGATTACGACGCGTCGTCGCTGGTCGCGGTGTCGAGCCACGCGGCGCTGTTCTCGCATTCGGTGAAACAGGAATTCCTGGAGATGCTGCCGAACGTCGTGATCACCGACGCGATCGGCTCGTCGGAGAGCGGTTTCACCGGAATCGGCATGGTGGGCAAGGATTCCGACCATTCCGCAGGCCCGCGGGTGAACTTCGGCAAGGACGCCATCCTGCTCGACGACGACGGCAAGCTGGTCGAACCGAAACCCGGTGCGATCGGGCTGATCGGCCGCCGCGGGCACGTCCCGCTCGGCTATTACGGCGATCCGGAGAAAAGCCGCACTATTTTCACCGAAATCGACGGTGTCCGTTATGTCGTGCCCGGCGACTACGCTCGCTACGAGGAAGACGGCACGGTCACCTTGCTCGGCCGGGGATCGCAGTGCGTGAACACCGGCGGCGAAAAGGTGTATCCGGAAGAAGTCGAGGGCGCGCTGAAATCGCATCCGGACGTCTTCGACGCCTTGGTCATCGGCATCCCGGACGAACGGCTCGGCCAGCGCGTCGCCGCCGTCGTCCAGCCGCGTCCCGGCGTGCGGCCGGATCTGGCCGCGCTGGAAGCGCACGTGCGCACCGAGATCGCCGGATACAAGGTGCCGCGCACGGTGTGGCTGGCCGAGGAAATCGGCCGCTCGCCGAGCGGGAAGCCGGATTATCCGTGGGCTCAGCGGTACGCCGCCGAACACGAACCCGCCTAGGAGGGCGCATGCGCACATCGTTGTGCGACCGGTTCGGCATCGAGGTGCCGATTTTCGGATTCACCCCGTCGGAACACGTCGCGGCCGCGATCAGCCGCGCGGGCGGCATGGGCGTGCTGGGCTGCGTCCGGTTCAACGACGCCGCCGAACTCGACGCGGTGCTGTCCTGGATGGACGAAAACACCGACGGAAAGCCTTACGGCGTCGACATCGTGATGCCGGCGAAGATCCCTTCCGAAGGCACCCAGACCGACCTGAACGAACTGATCCCGCCGGGCCACCGGGCATTTGTCGACAAAGTGCTGAAAGACCTCGCGGTCCCGCCGCTGCCCGACGACACCGACGAACGGGCGGGCGTCCTCGGCTGGCTGCACTCGGTCGCCCGGTCCCATGTGGACGTTGCGCTCAACCACCGGATCAGCCTGATCGCCAACGCCCTGGGCTCGCCTCCCGTCGACGTGATCACCCGCGCGCACGACGCGGGCGTCCCGGTGGCCGCCCTCGCCGGAAAGGGGTCGCACGCCGCTCGTCATGTCGACAACGGCGTGGATCTCGTTGTCGCACAAGGACATGAGGCAGGCGGCCACACCGGCGAAATCGCGACCATGGTGCTGGTCCCGGAAATCGTGGACGCCGTCGGCGACCGCGCCCCGGTCCTGGCAGCCGGAGGAATCGGCTCCGGCCGCCAGGTCGCCGCAGCACTGGCCTTGGGCGCGTCGGGCGCGTGGATGGGTTCGTACTGGCTCGCGACGGAGGAATACCTCCAAACAATGCCTGAATCGGAGGCGATGCAGAACGCCCTGGTCGCGGCGACCTCCGCGGACACCGTGCGGACTCGGATCTACACCGGCAAACCCGCTCGCCTGCTGAAAACCCGGTGGACGGAGGCGTGGGCCGCGCCGGGTGCGCCGGAACCGCTGCCGATGCCGTTGCAAAACCTGCTGGTTTCCCATGCGCACAACCGGATCCACGCCGCCGCGGACCCGTCGGTGGTGTCGATGCCGGTGGGCCAGATCGTCGGCCGGATGGACCGGGTCCGCCCGGTGGCCGAGGTGATGGCGGATCTGGTCCAGGGGTTCGAGGAGACGGTTTCCCGGCTGGACAAGATTCGCTGAGGTTCAGGCGAGGCGCTGTTTGATGAACAGGGCGGCCCGATCCAGGGCTTGTCCGGCTTCGTCGAGCGTGTCGGTGAAGGTTTGGAAGACGTGCGGGACGTCGGCGGTGATATCGAGGATCACGTCGACGTTCGCCCCGCGGGCACGGTCCGCCAGCCGGACCGAATCGTCCAGCAGGACCTCGTTCGTGCCGACCTGCAGCAGGATCGGCGGGAAGCCGGTCAGGTCGGCGTGGACCGCCGGGGCGAGGAGCGGCTGGGCGGGATCCGCGTCCGCCCGGTACAGCTCGCCGGTCTTGCTCATGCCTTCCTTGGTGAAGAAGGGGTCGGCGGCTTCCTTCGTCACCATGGACGCGCCGGAATAGGTGTGGTCGAGCCCCGGCGAGAACGCGACGATCCCGGCGGGCATCGGCAGCCCCGCGTCGCGCGCGGCGAGGGTTGTGGTTACGGACAAGCCGCCGCCCGCGGAGTCGCCCGCGAAGACGATCGAGGACGGGTCGTTGTCTTCCAGGAGATTGCGGTAGGCGGCGAGGCCGTCCTCGATCCCGGCCGGGAACGGATGCTCGGGCGCGAGCCGGTAATCCAGCGAAAGCGCGCGGATTCCGGTGCGCAGGACCAGATTCGCGGTCAGCGCCATCGCGGTGTGCGGCGAACCCAGCGAGAACGACCCGCCGTGGAAGTAGAGGATCGTTCCCGGCAGCGGTGTTGTCGGCGGTTCGACGAGGACGGCCGGTCTCCCGGCGAGGGTCGTCGGAGTCTCGCGATGCTCGGCCGGGACGGGGTACTGACTCATCAACGCGGCGAACCCGGCGCGCATCTGATCAATCGACGTCGCTTCGGGCTGCTCCGGCGCCTGCCGCAGCTTCTCGGCGATCGCGCGGCGTTGTTCCCTGCTCATCTGCTCTCCTGAAGATTCTGTGGAAGTATATGCCGAGGCATGTAATGCTAGACTATATGCCATGGCAGGTACTTCGGCAAACGAGCAGCTCTTCGACCATCTGGTGCGCTGCGAGACGCGGATCTACAACGCGCTGAGCGACAGTCTCAAGGCCGAACACGGGATCGGCGCGGCGCAGTTCGAGTTCCTGCAATACCTGGCGCGGCATCCGCAGTCGCGGGTGGCGGACCTCGCGGTGAACTTCGCCGTCGGGATCGGAGCGACCAGCAAGGGCGTCGACCGGCTCGAAGCACGCGGCTGGGTGCGCCGGGTGCCGAACCCGGAGGACCGGCGGTCGTCGCTCGTCGAACTGACCCCCGCCGGGCGGGAGCTGACCGAGGCGATGGAGAAGACGTTCCGGAACCAGCTCGACGTGCTCATCGGCTCGGTAGTGGGGGAGGACCGGGCCGCGGGGGTCATCGCGGTGCTTGCCGAGTTGCGGGGGGTGCTGGAGGAGCGCGGGGTCGGGCTTCCGGCGGGCTAGATATCTTGCCTGCGACCGAGGGCGGAACCGTGTCGGACCTGGGCCGCGGTCCCCCCGTCCGGGGCCGCGAACGCAGTGAGGCGGGCTGCTGGTGCTGGTCGCGCCGCTCGGCTCAGGGCGTCTCGTGGCATCCGGTTCCTCGCTGTCCGGCTCGCCGGGTTTGGCCGGGATCGCGCGGGGAAACCGGCAGGAGCCGACGAGCGAGGTGAACCAGATGGACGCGCCAGGCGAGGTGGCCGTCGGGGTGCTGGCCGACGGAGGGCTGCCGGAGCAGGTGATCACCGCGATCGCCGGCGAGCTCCCGGAAATCCTCGCCACCCGGGTGAACCGGCGGACAGGGTGGCGGGTGGAGTACGAAGTCGACCAGCTCCCGCTGGACGAAGACGGTGACATTCCGATGCGCACGCTGTCGGAGCGGCACCGGCGGGACCGGGGCTGGGACCTGCTGGTGCTCGTCACCGACCTGCCTCGGCGCGCGGGAACCGATCCTGTCGTCGCCGGAATCGACGTCGAGCACGGGGTCGCGATGATCTCGCTGCCCGCCCTCGGAGCGGTACTGGTGCGCCGCCGGGCGCGGGCGCTGCTGGTGCGCGTGGTGCGGCAGCTGGCGGCGCGCTGGCTCGGGATCGACCGCGAGCACGGCGGACAGGGGGTGCTGGCCCGGCTGCGCGAAGCGCTGGCCCCGACGCGGCGGGTGCCCGACGAGCGCCAGCCGTCCGCGACACAGCTCGCGCTGGTCGGTCTGCGCGGCCGGTTGCGGCTGCTGGCCGGGATGGTCCGGGACAACCGGCCGTGGCAGCTGGTCCCGCACCTCGCGGGCGCCACCGCGGCAGCGGCGGGCACCGCCGCCTACGGCATCATCACCAGTTCGTTCTGGAAGCTCGCGGACGCGCTGTCCCCGCTGCGGCTGGCGGCGATCATGATGGTCACCGTCCTGGTCATGACGGTGTGGCTGACGGTGTACAACCACCTCTGGGATCGGCCGGTCGAAGCCGCCGAGCAACGCAAAGCGCTGCTGTACAACGTTTCCACGGCCACCACTCTGGCGATCGGGGTGGCGTGCATGTACGGGATCCTCTACGTGCTCGCGCTGCTGGCCGCGGCCGTCCTGATCGACAGCGGGTATTTCGCGCAGGCGCTGGGGCATCCGGTCGGTGTGGGTTCGTACTTGAACCTGGTGTGGCTGTGCAGTTCGGTCGGCATCGTCGCCGGCGCACTCGGATCGAGCCTGGAAGACGAAGAGACCGTCCGGAACGCGACTTACGGCCGCCGCGAGCGGGAACGCCAGGAACGAAGCCGACGCCGGCGGGAAGCCCGGAAGCCTCGGGGAAAGGGGTACCCCACGCAGAGTGCGCGAAGGGACGAGTGACCGGCCGGCTTGCAGGCAGATCACCGCGCGGGTGGCACCGGTGCGGCCGCGGCACTGCCGCACCAGAGAGGCGCGGAGAGCGCTGCTCTGACTCCGAGCGCCGCCGTCCCCGTCCGCCATCAGGGCTGCCCGACCTCAGCGAGAACGGAGCTTTGCCAGCGGTCGGTCATGGCTGTACCTGGAAGATAAAGCCCTGCCGGACCTGACGGCTGCAGCGCCCCGTCCGGCATTGCGAACCCGGCGACGGGAGACTGCGGGCTGGCTGCCTGAACCGCAGGTTCCGGCGGTACGGATCCCGCGTTGATAGGGGTACCTGCCGCCTCTCTGGTGCGCGGAGAGGCGGAATCCGGCGGCTCGTCTGCGACGGGCATCGCGTCCCGGGCCGAGACCATCGAGGCCCGCGAGACGCGCGGGCGTGTTCGATCGCGGCGTGGATCCGATTGGTCCTCGCGCGGCCTGCCTGCGCCTCGCCCGGGAAAACGCCGCACAAGCCAGGTGCGGAACCCCAGCGGAGTTCCGCACCTGGCTCGTCACAGCGGGGTCAGATCTTCCCGGCCGCAGCGGCGATGTCGGAGGCGAACGTGCTCACCTCCGAGTCCCGCGCCGGGCTCGGCGAAACGCCGGTCAGATCTTCCCCGCCGCCTCCGCGATGTCGGACGCGAACGAGCTCACCTCGGTATACACACCCGGCGCGTGGGCGCGGGCGCAGCCGTCGCCCCAGCTGGTGATGCCTACCTGGACCCATTCGCCCGCTTCGTCGCGGCGGAACATCGGGCCTCCGGAGTCGCCCTGGCAGGTGTCGACGCCGCCGGTGTCGACCTTGCCCGCGCAGATTTCCGCGTCGGGTTTCAGGTCGGCGTAGTCGCCGCCCTGGGACTGGCACGTCGAGTCGTCCACGAAGGGGACCTCGGCCTTCAGCAGGTAGCGCTGCTGCGCGCCGCCTTCCTGGGCCGCGCCCCAGCCGGCGATGGTGAAGGTGCCGGAGTTGTTGTCGGCGTTCTTCGCGATCGGCAGGGTCGGGATGCCGCTCACCGGGCTCGCCAGCTTGATCAACGCCCAGTCGCCGCCGGTGGAGTCGTACGTCGGGGAGCGGTAGACGTAGGTCGAGCGCACCTTCTTCGCGCTCGAACTTTGCAGATCGACCACGCCGAGTGTCGCGGTGATCGACGAGTCCGCTCCGGTGCGGTCGACGCAGTGCGCGGCGGTGAGCACGATCTGGTCCGTGTACAGCGCACCGCCGCAGCCCATCGAAAGCCGGACCATCCACGGGAATTCTCCCTGGCTGGCACGAGTCCCGCCGACGATCTGCGGCTCCGCGCCCGGCGACGGCGTCGACGCTACGGCGGGCGTCGCGAATCCGGCGGCGGCCGCGAGTGCTGCCGCGCCTGCCAGAACTCGCGTGAGCATGCTGAAGTTTCTCTTGTCGGCCAAGGGGATTGTCCTTCCGGTGTCCACAATGGAGCTTCCGCTCCCGGGGGCGGGGAGGTGTCGTGCGGTGACGGATCGACTACACCAGAGCAGCGGTAAGTGGACAACCAACTTTCTTCGGATCTTTCGGATTCTTCACCTGATCCGGCAGTTTTTGGCAGGAGGGAAGCCGATAAAAAGCGGCCTTGACCTGGGGATGTGTGATTATCGGAGTAACCGGCGGGTGCGGAGCGAGGGGGACTTTCGCGCACCGGTCGATACGGGCCGACCCGAAATCCGTGGCAGAGAACAAAAACCGCGTCAGCGGGCAATCGTTCGGCGGCGCGCGAAGTACGCCGCCGCGCCCACCCCCAGCACCAAACACCCGCTGAGCACCGAAGCGAGCGGCAAACTGAACGCCAGCACCGCACACCCCGCCAGTCCGCCAGCGGCGACGATCTTCGGCGCGGCTCCCTCGTCCCGGCGCAGCGTCAGCGCGGCAGCGTTCGCCACGGCGTAGTAAGCCAGCACCGCGAAGGACGAAAACCCGATCGCGCCACGCAAATCCGTCGTTGTGGCCAACACCGCGACCACCACGCCCACCGTCAGTTCAGCCCGGTGCGGCACCGAATACCGTGGGTGCACCGCGGTCAGGAACCGCGGAAGGTGCCCGTCCCTCGCCATCGCGAGAGTCGTCCGTGAAACGCCCAGCACCAAGGCCAGCAAAGAACCCGACGCGGCCACCACCGCGCCAACTCGAACCACCGGCGACAGCCAGGGCACCACCGAAGCGAGCGGGTCAGGACTCGCACCGATTCCGTCTGGCCCCAAGGTCACCAGCAATACCACCGCCAGCACGGCGTACACGACGAGCGTCAGTCCCAAAGCGAGGGGAATCGCGCGCGGAATCGTGCGCGCCGGGTCTCGGACTTCCTCGCCAAGCGTCGCCAGCCGGGCATATCCGGCGAAGGCGAAGAACAGCAATCCGGCCGCTTCGAGCACTCCGCCGCCGTGAAACGGGGTCCACGGGGAAACGTGCGGGCCGGAGAACCCGAAAACCGCGACCAGGGTAAGCACCACGAGAGTGAGACAAACGATCACCCGCGTAGCCAAAGCGGATCGGTGCACGCCGAGGTAGTTCACGCCAGTGATCAAGCCGATCACGCCCACCGCGAGCAAGCTGCGCCAAGGCTGGCCGAGTCCGGGCGCGGCGTAAGCGACGACGGTCAGCGTCATCGCCGCGCAACTCGCCGTTTTCCCCGCGACGAAACCCCAGCCCGCTATGTATCCCCAAAATTCACCCAGGCGAGCGCGTCCGTACACATAGGTGCCACCGGATTCCGGATACAACGCCGCGAGCCGGGCGGAAGAAGTCGCGTTGCAATAAGCGACCAGCGCGGCCACGGCGAGGGCGGGCAGCAATCCCGATCCCGCAGCGCGCGCGGCCGGGGCGAAGGCGGCGAAAACGCCAGCACCGATCATCGAACCGAGTCCGATGAAAACGGCGTCGGCGAGGCCTAGCCTGCGGGCCAAAGGCATTGCGGGTTCCTCCCGTAAGGGTCAGTTCGCGAGACAGCGAACCACGCGCCGCGCGTCTGGCATAGGCTCGGGTCTCGTGCCCACGTCTTCGCCGCTGTCCCGCCTGTCCGCCGACGGACCGGTCCGCGACGGCATCCCGGATCACGGCCGCGTGCCGCGCTACTACGCGGTGAAGGTCGAACTGCTGGCCGTCATCGCCGAACTGGGCGAAGGCAGCGCGCTGCCGACGGAACGCGAACTGTGCGAACGGTTCGAGGTTTCCCGCGCGACGGTCCGGCAGGCGGTCGGCGAACTGGTCCTCGAAGGCAGGCTGTCCCGGCGGCAGGGGAGCGGCACCTACGTCGCCCCGCCGAAGCTCGTCCAGCCGCTCGCGCTCGTCAGCTACACCGAGGGCCTGCGCCGCCAGGGCATCCGGCCCGGCCGCACGCTCATCACCCTCGAACGCCGGGCCGCGGGCACCGGATTGGCCGCCGACCTGCGGATCGAGCCGGCCGCCGAGGTGATTCACCTGGAACGGGTCCTGCTCGCCGACGACGAGCGGGTCGGCCTCGAATCGACCTTCCTGCGCGCGGACCGCTTCCCGACGCTGCTCGAGGATTTCGACCCAGAGCAGTCGCTGTACGCCTACCTGCGCGACGAGCTGGGCGTGGTCTTCGACGGAGCCGAAGAACGCGTGGAGACCGTGCTCGCCACCCCCCGCGAGGCGCTGCTGATCGGCACGAACCCGGCCTTGCCGATGCTGCTGATGCACCGCGTGTCGTGGGGTCCGGACGGTGAGCCGTTCGAACGGGTCCGGTCCCTTTACCGCGGAGACCGGCTGAGTTTCGTCACGCGACTGAACCGCGTCGAGTAGCTGTCACATCCAGTGCCGCCGGTTCGTTCCCTCAGCATCCGAACGGAGGGACGACCATGGAAATCGCACTGTGGACTGCTCAGACGGCTCTGGCCGCGCTTTTCGCTTTCTCCGGCGTGCTCAAGTCGACGAGGTCGCGGGAGCGGCTGCTCGAAACGGGACACACCGGCGTGGCCGCGTATCCGATGCCGGTCGTGCGCTTCGCCGCGATCTGCGAACTCGCCGCGGTGGCCGGGCTGCTCCTGCCGGGATTGACCGGGATCGCTCCGGCGCTCACCGCGTGGGCGGCGATCGGGCTGGCAGTGGTGATGGTCGGAGCGATGGCGGGGCACTCGCGGCTGGCTGTCACCAAACACCGGCCGGCGGAGTACCGCAACGTCGCGGCGAATGTCCTGATCCTGGCGGTCTGCGTGTTCGTGGCCGCGGGCCGATGGTGAAGATAACGGAACGGTAACTCATCCGGTCCAATATTCGAGGCTGCTTCACCTGGCGTTCCCCGCGCCGACAGTCTCCGTTGAGCGCGAGCGGCGACTGTTGCGGCCGTGCGAATCCTCATCGTTGGCGGCGGCGTGCTCGGCACCCAGCACGCCTGGCAGGCCGTGGAACGCGGCCACGAAGTCCTCCAGCTCGAACGCGAGCCCGAGGCACGCGGAGCGTCCGTCCGCAACTTCGGACTGGTCTGGGTCGGCGGTCGCGCCTCCGGTCCGGAGCTGGAGACGGCGGTGCGCGCCCGGGAGCTGTGGGAGCGGATCGGCGAGCGCGTGCCCGCGCTGGGCTTCCGGCCGAACGGCTCGCTCACGGTCGTCCGCACCGACGCCGAACTGGCTGTCGCGCAGGAGGTCGTGGCCGGACCGGAGGCAGCGGAGCGCGGCTTCAAGCTTCTCGACGCAAAGGAGACCCGGGCGCTGAACCCGGCTCTGCGCGGCAACTTCGCCGGAGCGTTGTGGTGCGAGCGCGACGCAGCCTTCGAGCCGCGGACCGCGCAGCCCGCCCTTCGCGCAGCGCTCGAAGCCAGCGGCCGTTACCGCTGGCTGCCGGGTCGCGAGGTGCGGAACCTGACGGAGAACGGCGTCGTGGACGATCACGGCGAGCGGCACGAAGGCGACGTTGTGGTGCTCTGCACCGGTGCGTGGCTCGGCGGGCTGGTCCGCGAGATCGCGGGCGTGATCCCGGTGCGGCGCGTCCGGCTGCAGATGGCGCAGACCGAACCGCTCGACGAACCGTTGCCCACCAGCGTCGCGGACGGCGACAGCTTCCGGTACTACCCGGCCTACCGCGGCGCGGCGCTCGACGTGATGAATGAAGGCCAGCCGCAGGGCGAAATCGCCGCGCGGAACGCGATGCAACTGCTGATGGTGCAGCGTCGCGACGGTTCGCTCACCATCGGCGACACCCACGAGTACGCGCAGCCGTTCTCCTTCGACGTCACCGAAGACCCGTACGAACACCTCGCCGAAGTGGCGGGCGCGTTGCTCGGGCGGCCGCTGCCGAAGATCCGCCGCCGTTGGGCCGGCGTGTACGCACAGGCCACTGACCAGACTGCCGTGGTGCACCGGGAACGCCTGTCCGGCAACGCTTTCCTCGTCACCGGCCCTGGCGGCCGGGGGATGACCTGCTCGCCCGCAATCGCCGAAGACACCGCAAAGGAGCTGGGCTGGTGACCGCCGAACTCGTCGTGCTCGACATGGCCGGAACCACCGTCGCGGACGACGGACTGGTCGAACGCGCCTTCACCGCGGCGATCGCCGCCGCCGGAGTGTCCGAAGAGGACGAACGTTACGCCGGAATGCTCGACTACGTCCGGGAAACCATGGGCCAGTCGAAGATCACCGTGTTCCGCGCGCTGCTCGGGCACGAGGACCTCGCCCAGCGCGCGAACGCCGAATTCGAGGCCTCGTACGGACGTCTGGTCGCGGCCGGGGAGTGCAAGCCGATCCCCGGTGCCGAGGAAACGATCCGCGACCTCCGCGAGCGGGGCGTGCGGGTCGCGTTCACCACCGGCTTCGCGCCGACGACTCAGCGCGCGCTGCTCGACGCGCTCGGCTGGCATGACCTCGCCGACCTCGCGCTCGCTCCCGGCGAGGGCGTGCGCGGCCGTCCCTACCCCGACCTTGTCCTTGCTGCCGCGTTGAAACTGCAGGTCACCGACGTTCGCAACATCGCGGTCGTCGGCGACACCCCCGCTGATGTCCGGACCGGCCTCGCTGCCGGCGCCGGAATCGTCGCCGGAGTGCTCACCGGTGCCAGCGACCGCGACGAGCTGGAAGCCGCGCGCGCCACCCACGTTCTCGACTCCGTCTCCGCCCTCCCCACCGTGCTCGATCTCGAAGGAGCCATCCAGCCATGAAGATCCGGAAAGCGACAGTCGTCGCTCTCGTCGCAGCCCTCGCTGCCCTGCTGTCCGCGTGCGGAGGCACGGCGGGCGGCGCGTCCGGCGATCAGACCGTCACCGTGTACACCGCGGACGGGCTCGAGGACTGGTACAACGCCAGGTTCGCCGAGTTCAAGCAGCAGACCGGGATCACCGTGCAGGCGGTCACCGCCGGGTCCGCCGAGGTCGTTTCGCGGGTGGGCAAGGAAAAGGCGAACACCCAGGCCGACGTGCTCGTGACGCTTCCGCCGTTCGTCCAGCAGGCGGCGAAGGAAGGTCTGCTCGCGACCTCCGCGCCGAAGGGCGTCGACCAGGTTCCGGCCGCGCAGAAGGATCCGCAGGGCCGCTACTACGCGCTGATGAACAACTACCTCAGCTTCATCTACAACCCGCAGCAGGCGAACCCGGCCCCGAAGACGTGGAACGACCTGCTCGACCCGAAGTTCAAGGGCAAGCTCCAGTACTCCACGCCCGGCGAGGCGGGCGACGGCACCGCGGTGCTGCTGCAGGCCCAGCACGTCTTCGGCGACCAGGGTGCGCTCGACTACCTCGGACGGCTGCAGGCGAACAACGTCGGCCCGTCCTCGTCCACCGGCAAGCTGCAGCCCAAGGTCGCGAAGGGCGAGATTCTTGTCGCCAACGGAGACCTGCAGATGAACCTCGCCGAGATCGACAAGAGCGGCGGCTTCTCGGTGTTCTTCCCGGCTGACGCACAGGGCAAGCGATCCACCTTCGCGCTGCCGTACTTCGCGGGTCTGGTCACCAATGCGCCGCATGCGGACAACGCGCGCAAGCTGCTCGACTTCCTGTTCTCGCCGGAAACCCAGGCGAAGGCCAGCGACGCGTACGGCATCCCGGCCCGATCCGATGTCAAGCCGCAGGGCCCGAAGGCGGAAAAGATCACCGCCGCGATGTCCGGAGTGGACATCTGGACCCCGGACTGGAACTCCGTCCTCGGCCGCCTTGACGCCGACCTCGCCGCATACCGGAAGGCCACCGGGCAGTGACTCCGGCAGTAGAGTTCCGCGGCGTATCCGTCCACTTCGGAGCGACGCAAGCGCTTGCCCCCTTGGACCTCTCGGTGGCGCGCGGGGAAACGCTGGCGCTGCTGGGGCCGTCCGGCTCCGGCAAGTCGACCGCGCTCAAGGCGCTCGCCGGGTTCCTCCGGCCGAGCGCCG
Source organism: Amycolatopsis sp. NPDC104775 (assembly GCF_055583325.1). Classification (NCBI taxonomy): domain Bacteria; kingdom Bacillati; phylum Actinomycetota; class Actinomycetes; order Pseudonocardiales; family Pseudonocardiaceae; genus Amycolatopsis; species Amycolatopsis sp. NPDC104775. Next base: position 1,622,993 of record NZ_JBVJOE010000001.1, on the reverse strand, counting down.
GGCGGGTGCTGCTCGACGGCCAGGACGTCACCGACCTGCCGCCGCATCGGCGTGGTCTCGGCGTGGTGGTGCAGAGCTACGCGCTCTTCCCGCACCAGCGCGTCGCCGACAATGTCGCGTTTGGACTCAAAGCGCGGAAGATGCGCCGGTCGGACGTCGCGCAGCGGGTCGGCGAGGTGCTGGACCTGGTCGGGATGAGCGAGTACGCGCGCCGGTATCCGCGCGAACTGTCCGGCGGACAGCAGCAGCGGGTCGCGCTGGCGCGGGCACTCGCGATCCGGCCCAACGTACTGCTGCTCGACGAGCCACTGTCCGCATTGGACGCCGCGCTGCGCGAGGACATGGTCGCGGAACTGCTGCGGCTGCGGGCCGAATTGCCGGACACGACGCTGATCTACGTCACCCACGACCAGAGCGAGGCGCTCGCGCTCGCCGACCGGATCGCCGTGCTGCGCGATTCCCGGCTGGTCGAACTCGGCCCGTGCGAACAGCTCTACCGTCGCCCGGCCACCGAGTTCACCGCGAGCTTCCTCGGCGCGGCGAACCTGATCCCAGTCGAATTGGTGCGCGCGGACGGCTCGGTCGCGACGGTCCGGCTGGCCGGGCGCGAGCTGTCCGCCGAACCGTCCGGCACGCTCCAGCCGGAGCAGCCGGTGGCGCTCGGCGTGCGGCCGCACCGGATTTCGGTCGGCGAACCCGGGCCGGGGACCTTCCCGGCGCTGGTGCGCGGGGTGCAGTGGCGCGGCTCCGGGTACCGGCTCGACCTGCGGCTCACCGACGAGGTCTGCGATATTCGCGCCGAGGTGCCCGACAGCCCGGTGCTGCCCGCGGTCGGCGACCGGGTCGGAGTGTCCATTCCGGACGGATGCCCGCTGGTGGGGGTGAGCGGATGACCGGCCTCGCCCTCGGTGCCACCGCGGTCGCCCCCGCTCGCCGCCGCACCCGGCCCCGCCGGTACCGGATCGGCTGGCTGCTCCCGCCCGCGATCGTGGTCGCCGGGTTCTTCGGCTACCCGCTGGTGCTGGTGATTCTGCAATCGTTAACCGCGCAGGACGGCAGTTTCGGGCTCTCGGTGTGGACGCAAGTGCTGTCGTCGCCGGAATTCGGCCACGCGGTGTGGCAGACGGTGCTGCTGGCCTTGGGTTCCACTGCTGGTTGCGTCCTGCTTGGCGGATTTCTCGCGCTGGTGGTCGCATTCGTCCCGTTTCCCGGCGCGACGCTGCTGGCCCGGCTGGTGGACACGGTGCTGGCGTTTCCGTCATTCCTGATCGCGCTGGCTTTCACCTTCCTCTACGGTGGCGCTGGAGTCTTTGGCACCGCTGGGTTTCTGTACTCGCCGTGGGGTGTGCTGCTCGCCGAGATCACCTTCTACACGCCCTTCGTGATGCGTCCCGCGCTCGCTGCGTTCAGCCAGGTTCCGTCCGCGCAACTGGACGTGGCGGCAAGTCTTGGCGCGCGGCCGGGCCGGGTGCTGTGGCGGGTTGTGCTGCCGGAAGCGCTGCCATCGCTCGCGTCCGGCGCGTGTCTGGTGCTGCTGCTGACTATGAACGAGTTCGGCATTGTGCTGTTCCTCGGTGCGAAGGGCGTCTCGACATTGCCGATGCTGGTGTACGGCAAGGGAATCGTCACCTTCGACTTCCCGGCGGCCTCGGTGGTCGCGGTGGTGAACGTGGTGCTGTCGCTGGTGCTCTACACGGTTTACCGGCGAGTGGTCGGGAGAGGAGAGCGTCGTGCTGCTGTGGACGCGGCGTAGCCGGTTGCTGGTGTGGCTGGTGTTCGGCGTGGTTTTCCTCGGGGTGGTGGCCGCACCGCTGGTGATGATCGTGCTGGCGTCATTCGCCGGAAGCTGGACGGGCGTGCTGCCCAGCGGCCTCACCGGGGCGCATTACGCCGAGGCACTCTCCGGCGAGACGTTCGCGAGCCTGTCGGTGAGCGTCCAGACCGGGGTGATCACGTCGCTGGTCTCGGTGCTGATCGGCACCTGGGCCGCGCTGGCCGTCGACCAGGCCCCGCCGCGGCTGCGCCGGATCGCGGATTCGCTGTTCCACCTGCCGATCGCGGTGCCTTCGGTGGTGCTCGGGCTGGCGTTGCTGGTGGCGTTCAGCCGTCCGCCGCTGGCGTTCAACGGCACGCGGTGGATCGTGCTAATCGGACACTTGATGATTCTGCTGCCCTTCGCCTACAGCACGGTTTCCGCTGCGCTGCAACGCGTCGATCCGCTGCTCGCGCAGGCCGCGGCAAGTCTCGGCGCACGTCCGTTGCGGGTGCTGCTGCGAGTCCGGTTGCCGGTGCTGCTGCCCGCGATGTCGGCTTCGGCCGGTTTGGCGCTGGCGATGTCGATGGGCGAATTGGGCGCGACGGTGATGCTGTACCCGCCGGACTGGCGGACGCTCCCGGCGACCATTTTCTCCCTGACCGACCGGGGCCAGGTGTTCCTCGCGTCGGCCAGCACGGTGCTGTTGCTGGTGGTGACACTGGCCGGGGTGGTGCTGCTGGGACTGGTGCGGGGAAAGGCGTCGGCTCGGTGAAAGAGTTTTCGCGGCCCGGGTGCAACCTTCCGGGCCGCGATTCCGTCCGCGATACATGCGGACTACAGGGAAAATCGTGGGAGCGAGCGCGCTGCTGCTGACTGTCGCGGCGTGCGGGGGCAATGGGACCGTGGCTGCGCCAGGTTCCTCCAGTCCGGCGTCTAGTTCGATGCCCACCAGTTCGGTGGCGGTTTCTTCGCCGCCGCCGTCGGTCGCGCCGCCGCCGGTTTCGGCACCGCCGAAGAGTCGTCCTACGCAGGGTGTGCCGCCGGGGGATACCGCGCCCGCGGCCGGGCAGGTCAATGCCTCGGCGCTTCCGGCTGATTATCCGCACGACGTCACGCTCGCGGAGGGTGGCTCGGTCGTGGTGATTCAGGCGGAAGAGGGCGGATGCGACAAGCTCAGTGCCCGGGCGGGGGAGCAGACTGCCGTTCAGGTGGTGGTGCTGGTGACGAAGACTTTGCCGCCGCATGGGCAGATGTGCCCGATGCACGTGCGGGAGATTTCGCTGCCGGTGCGGCTGGCCGCGCCGCTCGGCGGGCGGGAATTGGTGTTGCGGCCGGGTTCGTGAAGATCGGGTGCAACCCGGTGGGGTGGTCGGTCCGTCTAGGGATCATGAGGTACTCGACGAAGCTGATCGGAACGACACGACTGGCGGGCGCGGCACTGGTGCTCACTATGGCGGCCGCGTGCGGCAGTCCGACGAGCATGGCGAACGCACCGGCGTCCGGGACCGAGACCGCGCCGCCGAGTGGCAGCGCCACCACCTCGACTTCGGTGCCGCCGCCGGGGAAGCCGCAGTTCGATCCGCCGCAGGGGGCGGTGCGGGTCCCGGATGGGCGGGTTGACGGGGCTGCGTTGCCCAAGACGTTTCCGAAGGAGGTTTATGCGGACAACGGGGGGACTGTGCTGGTGGTGCGGGCTGAGGAAGGGGGGTGCGGGCATGCGCTCGGGGAGGCTGTTGAGCAGACGCCGCAGAGGGTTGTGGTGGATTTGAGCGAGACCAAGGCGCAGACCGGGCAGATGTGCACTATGGATTTGCGGCATCCGGTGATTTCGGTGGCGTTGGCGGCGCCGTTGGGGGAGAGGACTGTGGTTTTGAAGCAGGTTCCGCCTCGGTGATGGTTTTGGGGACGGGTCGGACGGCTTCGTCGGGGGGTCGTTCGGCTCGTCGCCCTGGGGGCGACATTGCCGTGGGGTCGTGCGTGGGGCACCCCGAAGGTTCATTGTGCTGACGGTCGGTGGGTGCTTGTCAAGGCGGGAAAGATGCCTTGACAAGCACCCACCGACCGCAGGGAGGCTTCGTATCGGGGTTGGGGGAGGGGCTGGGTGCCTCGCTGGTTGGGTGCAGCGGGGGCGGTTTGGTGGGCGTGGGGTTGGGTTGGTTGTGGTCCACAGTGGACTTTTGGTCTGACGTGGCTGTCGATGGCCGTGCTGGGTGGGCGGCCCTAGGCTTGCGTGATGGGTACTCGCCAGGTTTCGCGCACTGCGGTTGTTGCTGCTGAGCCGGAACGGATTTTCTCGTTGCTTGCCGATCCGGCGCAGCATCCGCTCATTGACGGGTCGGGGACGGTGCGGGCCAGTCGGGGGTCGGCGCCGGCGCGGTTGTCGCTCGGGGCGCAGTTCGGCATGGAGATGCGGATGGGGGCGCCGTACCGGATTCAGAACACCGTGGTCGAGTTCGAGGAGAATCGGCTGATTGCCTGGCGGCATTTCTCCGGGCATCGGTGGCGTTGGCTGCTCAAGCCGGCCGGGGACGGGCGCACTGAGGTCACCGAGACGTTCGACTGGTCTACTGCTCGGTCGCCGCTCGCGATTCGGTTGCTGGGGTTTCCCCGGCGCAACGCCGAGGCCATCGAGAAGACTCTCGCCCGGTTGGGCGGGATGTTTCCCGGATGACCTCGGCGTCGGCTTGGCTCAGCGGAAGCTGATCTGCAGGACTGGTTCGCTGGTTTCGGAGAAGAAGTCGTTGCCCTTGTCGTCGATCACGATGAACGCGGGGAACTCTTCGACCTCGATTTTCCAGACCGCTTCCATGCCGAGTTCGGCGTACTCGAGCACGTCGACCTTCTTGATGCAGTCCTTCGCCAGCCGCGCGGCCGGGCCGCCGATCGAGCCCAGGTAGAAACCGCCGTGTTCCTTGCACGCGGCGGTGACCTGCTTGGAGCGGTTGCCCTTCGCCAGCATCACCAGGGAGCCGCCCGCGGCCTGGAACTGGGCGACGTAGGAGTCCATCCGGCCCGCGGTCGTCGGGCCGAACGAGCCGGACGCGTAACCGTCGGGGGTCTTGGCCGGGCCCGCGTAGTAGACCGGGTGGTCGCGAAGGTACTGCGGCATCTCCTCGCCGGCGTCCAGGCGCTCGGCGATCTTGGCGTGCGCGATGTCGCGCGCCACGACCAGCGGGCCGGTCAGCGACAGGCGCGTCTTCACCGGCAGTTGCGCCAGCTGCGCCCGGATCTGGTCCATCGGCTGGTTCAGATCCACCGCCACGACCTCGTCGGAGAGGTCGTCCTCGGTGACGTCCGGCAGGAAGCGGGCCGGGTCGCGTTCGAGTTGTTCGATGAACACGCCCTCGCTCGTGATTTTCGCCTTCGCCTGGCGGTCGGCCGAACAGGACACCGCGACGCCGACCGGGCAGCTCGCGCCGTGCCGGGGCAGGCGGATCACGCGGACGTCGTGGCAGAAGTACTTGCCGCCGAACTGCGCGCCGATGCCGAACTGGCGCGTCATCTCCAGCACCTGCTGCTCGAGGTCGCGGTCGCGGAACGCGTGGCCCAGTTCGGAACCCTCGGCAGGCAGATTGTCCAGGTAGCGCGCGGAAGCCAGCTTCGCGACCTTGAGGTTGAACTCCGCCGACATGCCGCCGACGACGATCGCCAGGTGGTACGGCGGGCACGCGGCGGTGCCCAGGCTGCGCAGCTTCTCGTCCAGGAACCGGGCGAGCCGCTTCGGGTTCAGGACCGCCTTGGTTTCCTGGTACAGGAACGTTTTGTTGGCGCTGCCGCCGCCCTTGGCCATGAACAGGAACTCGTACGAGGGGTCCGTCGCGTCCGAGTCTTTGTGGTAGAGCTCGATTTGCGCGGGCAGGTTGGTGCCGGTGTTGCGCTCTTCCCAGAAGTTCAGCGGGGCCATCTGCGAATAGCGCAGGTTGAGCTGCTGGTAGGCGTCGAAAATGCCCTCCGACAGCGCACGCTCGTCGTCGCCGCCGGACAGCACGCCCTCGGTGCGCTTGCCGATGACGATCGCGGTGCCGGTGTCCTGGCACATCGGCAGCACGCCCCCGGCCGAGATGGCCGCGTTGCGGAGCAGATCCATCGCGACAAACCGGTCGTTGCCGCTGGCTTCGGGGTCGTCGACGATCGCGCGCAGCTGCTGCAAGTGTGATGTACGCAACAGGTGCTGGATGTCGGTGATCGCCGTGCGCGCGAGCGTCGTCAGCGCCTCCGGATCGACCTTCAGAAACTTCCGCCCGGCGGCCTCGACGGTCTCGACGCCGTCGGCGGTGACCAGCCGGTACTCGGTGGTGGTGTCCTTGCCGAGCGGCAGGACTTCGGTGTGCTGGAACGTGGTGGGCGGCACAGCGAGGCTCCTTTGCCCTGATCGGGATTGGCCCACGGTACTCAGCGGGTTCCACCCAGTCGCACGGGCGCGGCGACGCTGTGGGATAGCGCACGCCTTGGACCGGCAGCCGCGGATCCGGACGGCAGCTTGGTCGGGAGGCCGGGCCCACCCCGACGGACCCGACCTCCCGGGGAAAGCGGACCGGATGCGCACACACCCGTCCCGCGTGACCAACGGGACCCCCGCCGGCGCGTTGACCGGACGCCGCACGGCGGGGATCGCGAACGCTTGCTACCCATTGCCCAGAACCACCAAACGCGACCGAGAGCCGAATTCCACGATCGGGTGCGCGGGGCGGTGACGGGGTTGCCGGGGGCGCCAGGAGGAAAAGGGTTAAAGGGATAAATGGGGGCACTGAGGGAGGAATATTCACTCTTTTGGGAGTGAAGGGCTCAGCGGGGCTGGTGGGGGTCCTGGGTTTGAAGGTGGCGATGAGGCGGTTTGTCGGCACTGCGAGAGGGCGTTCGCTGAGGCGGGCAGGCAGGTGTGATTCGGGGCCGGACACGCCAGAAACCCTCGGCCCGGGATCCGGACCGAGGGGGTTCTGGCGCAACCAGCGGCCCCGCACCGCTATCCGCCGAATCAGTCGTGGCCAGCGGCGAGGGACCGCTGCCCGCCGAGACAGTCGCGGTCAGCGGCCCCGCGCCGCTGCTCACCGAAGCAAACGCAACCAGCGGCCCCACACCGCTGCCCACCAAAACAATCTTCTGGCCAAAGGCGTCCGTCCCGCCTGACCGGGCCCCACCCGGTCCCCACGAAAACCCCTGGCCGATGCCTGCCCGCGCGCTCGCCGCGACCCGGCTCACCGGACCCCACGCCCGGTCAGCCGCGCCTCGGCGGTCCGAAATCAGCCCGAAATCAGCCCGAAGGCAGGCTTATCCGCCTTCTCCGGGACTCTCGCACGCGGAGCGTGCCGAGGCCCCGGAGAAGGAAGAAACTCAGCTGGCGTACGCCCGCAGCCGGTCGGCTCGCTCGCCCTGGCGCAGCTTCGCCATGACCTCGCGTTCGATCTGCCGCACGCGTTCGCGCGACAGGCCGAAGTGCTTGCCGATCTGGTCGAGGGTGCGCGGCTGGCCGTCGTCGAGGCCGTAGCGCAGCCGGATGACGTGCTGTTCGCGGTCGTCCAGCGTCGCCAGGACGCGGCGAAGGTCGTCCTGCAGCAGGCCGGAGATCACGGCGCTCTCGGCGTCGGTCGCCTCCGAGTCCTCGATGAAGTCGCCCAGCGGGGCGTCCTCCTCGGTGCCCACCGGCATGTCGAGGCTCACCGGGTCGCGGGACTGGTCGAGCAGGTCCGAGATCTTGTGCACCGGAATGCCCGATTCGGCGCTCAGTTCCTCGTGCGTCGCGTCGCGGCCAAGCTGCTGGTGCAGGTCGCGGCGGATCCGGGCCAGCTTGTTCACCTGCTCGACGAGGTGGACCGGCAGCCGGATCGTGCGGCCCTGGTCCGCCATGCCCCGGGTGATGGCCTGGCGGATCCACCACGTGGCGTACGTGGAGAACTTGAACCCCTTGGAGTAGTCGAACTTCTCCACCGCGCGGATCAGGCCCAGGTTCCCCTCCTGGATCAGGTCGAGCAGCGGCATGCCCCGTCCGGTGTAGCGCTTCGCCAGCGACACCACGAGCCGGAGGTTGGCCTCCAGCAGGTGGTTCTTCGCCACGTGGCCGTCGCGCATCAGCGCGCGCAGCTCCTTGCGGCGCTGCGGCGTGAGGTCTTCCGCGGTGTCGAGCATGTGCTGGGCGAAAACCCCGGCTTCGATCCGCTTCGCCAGCTCGACCTCGTCGGCCGCGGTGAGCAGCGCGGTCTTGCCGATGCCGTTCAGGTACACGCGCACCAGGTCGGCGGCGGGGCTCTGGGCGTCGAGGTCGGCGTCGGTGAGCGCCCCCACGCTCGGACGCTCCTCGGTCTGCTGTGCTGGAATCCCGCGCTCGCGAATCCCGCGCGCTTCGCGTTCGAGAGTCTGGACTGACATTCTGCCTCCCCGGTCACGGGCTGAACGTGTCTCGCCGGCGCCTGCGGGAACGGGGCCTGTGGAATCCCGTGTCCGCGGGCCCAGCCGGCTTGGCTGGACACTGGTCTCAACGCTCCGGGAAGGTGAAACGTTCCCGGCTCGCTGAAAAGAGGACGGCCGTGCCCGCCCCTCGGTTGCTCCACCAAAACTGAGGTTTTGCTGAGAACCGCTGCGCCCCGGGAAATGCGCTCGAATCGCGCTCCGTGCCTTCGATGTTACGCGGCCTTCTCCAATGTGGTCTAGACCTCAACGAGAACGGTGAACGGGCCGTCGTTCACGCTTTCCACGGCCATCTCCGCGCCGAACCGTCCGGTCGAGACGGTCGCGCCGCGTCCGCGCAGTTCCGCGACCACGGCGTCCACCAGCGGTTCGGCGATTTCCGGCCGGGCGGCGGCGGTCCACGACGGGCGACGGCCCTTGCGGGTGTCGCCGTAGAGCGTGAACTGCGACACCACGAGCAGCGGAGCGCCGGTTGTCGCGCAGGATTCTTCGTCGCGCAGCAACCGGAGTTCGTGCAGTTTGCGGGCCATCGTCTCGGCTTTTCCGGGATCGTCGTCCCGGTGCACGCCCAGCAGCACGAGCAACCCGGGTTCCTTGATCTCCCCGGCGATCTCCCCCGCGACGGTCACGCTCGCGCGGGTGACCCGCGCCGCCACCGCCCTCACCGCGGCAAACCCGGCACGAGCATGCCGTGACGCACGAGTTCGCGGACGATCGGCAAAGCCGCGGCGGTCAGTTCGGCCGAATCGAGGCCCTGTGCGGCGGACAACAGGTCCAGCAGATCCGACAGCGGCAGCGCGCCGCGGCAACCCGCGAGAAGGCGCGTGGTGAGTTCGTCGACCTCGTGCTGCCAACCCGGTCCGTCGGTGCGGTGCAACCGCCGTACGGTTGTTTCCCAGCCTTCGTCACCGGGGGAATCGACGCGTTCGAGCAACACTGTGTCGGGTACCCGAAACGCTACGTCCAACACATTGTCGCCGTGCGTACGCAGCCACTCGACGCGGTCGAGCCAGTTCGCTGCTTCGGGGCCCAGCGGATCGTCGTAAGCCTGTCGCAGGTCTTCGCAGACGACAGTCGGCGTTTGTCCGTTTGCGCGGCGCAATGTCACGAAGCCGAATCCGATGCCCTGTACGTCGTTTTCGGTGAACCAGTCGAGCCACGCGGCGGCCTTGACCCGGCCTTCCGGCGAGCGCGGGTCGATGCCTTCGTCGCGCAGCCAGGTGCCGACGTACAGCCCCGGGTCCGCCACGTCGCGCTGTACGAACCAGGCGTCGGTCTCTGGTGGCAGCCAGCGCGCGACACGGTCGCCCCAGTCTTCGCCGCGTCGGTGCAGCCAGGACGCGAGAAGCTGTCCGGTGCCGCCGTCGTTGAGGAAACTCGGCAGCTGACGGACGACCAGCGCGCTCGCGTCATCGCCGGCGAGGCCGGAGTCGCGGTAGGTGTAGTCGACGCGCGGCGGGCCGACCACGAATGGCGGATTGCACACGATCTGGTCGAAGCGGCGACGCGCGACCGGCGCGAACCACTCGCCGCGAAGCAGCTCGACTTCCAGCTCGTTCAGTCGGAAGGTGCCCGCGGCCAGGGCAAGCGCGCGGGCCGACACGTCAGTCGCGGTCACCCGCTGCGCGTGCCGAGTCGCGTGGAGCGCCTGGACGCCGTTGCCAGTGCCCAGGTCGAGCAGGGTGCCGACCGGACGGCGGCTGGTCGCGCGGATCAGGCTCAGCGACGCGTGCCCGACGCCGAGCACGTGGTCCTCGGGCACGACGTGGCCGAGCATGTCGGCGTCCAGGTCGGAGACGACCCACCACGAGCCGTCCTCGTCGCCGTGCGGGCGGATGTCGAGCGCGGCGCGGAACTCGTCCCCGACGGCCCGCAGGATCCCTGCGGCCACCGCGTCGTCCGCGCTGAGCGGCGCGAACGCCGACGAGACAGTCTTCTCCGGCTCGGCGAGACCGAGCAGGAACAGCCGGATGAAGACGCCGAGGTCCCCGGCGTCGAGGCTCGCGCGGCGAGCGGGTTCGGGCTCGCCGCGGCCCAGCGCCGTGTGCGCTGCGCCGCCGAGCGCGTCGACGACGCCGTCAGCGTCGTAGCCGGTGCGTCGGAACGCTTCGCGCAGCCGCGCGCAGACGTCGTCGGAAAGGTCAGGAAGAGGCGTGTTCGTGCTCACGGTGGGTAAGCCTGCCACGATGAGCATCGTGACCACCGAGACCACCAAGCGTGTCCTGGCTCCGCTTGAAGCGGCGTTGCCGGAGCTTGAAGCGCTGTACGTCGATCTGCACCGTCATCCCGAGCTGGCGTTCACCGAAACCCGTACGGCAGCGGAGCTGGCCCGAAGGCTGACTGAAGACGGCTTCGAGGTGCATACCGGCATCGGTCGCACTGGCGTCGTCGGCGTCCTGCGCAACGGCGAAGGACCGACTGTGCTGCTTCGTGCGGACATCGACGCGCTGCCGGTCGAAGAGCAGACAGGGCTCTCGTACGCGAGCACTGCGCGCGGCGTCGACTCCGAAGGCCGCGACGTGCCGCTGATGCACGCCTGCGGGCACGACATGCACGCGACGTGGCTCTCCGGTGCCGCGCACCTTCTCGCTGCTTCGCGGGACGAGTGGTCCGGCACGCTGCTCGCGCTGTTCCAGCCCGGGGAAGAGGCCGGGGACGGCGCGGCCGGGATGGTTCGCGACGGTCTCTTCGAGCGGGTCGGCCGTCCCGACGTGGTCTTCGGCCAGCACATCGTGCCTGGCCCGGCTGGGTGGGTGCTGACTCGCCCGGGCGTGATCATGGCGGCGACCGACACTCTGCGGATCACCCTGCACGGCCGCGGCGGGCACGGTTCGCGGCCGGAGACCACAGTCGACCCGGCGGTGCTGGCGGCGTCTGTGGTGCTCAAGCTGCAGACGATCGTGTCGCGGGAAATCGCGGCGACTGAGCCTGCTGTGGTGACGGTCGGCTCGATGCATGTGGGGACCGCGGCGAACGTGATCGCGGACCATGCGGTGCTGGAGGTCAACACCCGGGCCTTTGACGACGCTGTGCTGATGCGGTTGCGCAAGGCGATCGAGCGGATCGTGCAGGGGGAGGCCGCGGCGGCTGGGGCGCCTCAGCCGCCGACGGTGGAGATCGTGGCGTCGTATCCGGTCACGGCGAATGACGCCGCGGCGTCGGATGAGTTGACTGAGGTGTTTCGCGGGCACTTCGGGGCGGAGGCGACGATGCCCGCGCCGTTGGTCACCGGCAGCGAGGACTTCAGCGAGTTCGGGCGCGCGGCGGGGGTACCGTCGGTGTTCTGGCTGGTCGGCGGGTTCGACCCGCAGGAAGTGATCACGGCGATGACGGAGGGGCGGTTCGAGACCGACGTGCCGTCCAATCATTCGTCCAAGTTCGCGCCGGTGTTGCATCCGACCTTGCGGACCGGGGTGGAGACGCTGGTCGTCGCGGCGCTGTCCCGGTTTGCCCGCCCGGGTGTCGCGGAAGGGCGGTGAGTGAGACGATGGAACGCGGAGGTGGTGCTGTGAACGCACCCCACGGAGCCGATCCCCGCCCCGAACCCGTGCTGATCACCGAGGCCGAGCCGTCGCTGGACGATCAGTTAGCGGCGCGGAAGCGGAAGTACGTCATCATGATGGTGTGCCGGATTCCCTGTCTGGTGCTGGCCGGGTTGACGTATCACACGTGGTGGCTGGCGATTTTGTTTTTGGTGATTTCGGTGCCGTTGCCGTGGATCGCGGTGTTGATCGCTAATGATCGGCCGCCGCGGAAGTCGGAGAAGGTCAACCGGTATGCGCGGGACGCGCGGCAGGTTGAGGGGCGGCAGCATCGGGTGATTGACGGGTGAATCCGGGTGGTGGCGGCTCGTCGCCTGGCGGCGACATTGCGCCCGGGTGATGCGTGGGGCACCCCGAAGCCCAATTGTGATGACGGACGGCGGGTGCTTGTCAAGGCGGGAAAGATGCCTTGACAAGCAC
>NZ_JBVJOE010000001.1:1598470-1610863 GCF_055583325.1 Amycolatopsis sp. NPDC104775 | reverse complement strand
TGGGGGGAGACGTTACGCGGGGGGGGGGGGGAGGACACCCAAACGCCAGGGTGGGGGGAGGGGGGGGGGGTGCTGGAAGGGGGGGAAAAGATCCCCCCAAAACCCCCCGCCGTCCGCATTGTGGCTTCGTATCGGGGTGCGGGGGTAGTGTGGGTGCCTCGACCGGTTGGGTGCGCTGGTGCGGTTTTAGGGTTGGGGGCCGATGCGGCTTACCGCTAGTGCGCCCAGTTGGGTTCCGGTGCGTAGTACGTCCACTGTGGACTTTTCGGCTAGCCAGGTGGTGAGGACGCCTGCGTCGAAGGCGTCTCCTGCGCCGGTGGAGTCGACGCAGGTCGTTTCTACTGCGGGGACTGAGGTGACGCCGGTTTTGTCGATCCAGCTCGCGCCGCCTAGGCCTGCGGTGACTACTACTGCGCCGACGGTGTCCAGTAGTTCGGTGGCGGAGGACGGGTCCGCTGAACCGGTCAGGGCGACTAGTTCTTCGGTGTTTGGCATGAGCAGGTCGGTGCCGCGGACGTCGTCCAAGAACGCTGCTGGGTCGTGGATATGGGCTGCTGCTTGCGGGTCCACGGAGGTGGTCAGGCCCGCTTCTTTGGCGGCGGCTAGTGCGGCGAGGCCTGCTGGGCGCGAGGACGGGTCGAGCAGGACGTAGCCGGACAGGTGCAGGTGGGTCGAACCGGCAAGGGCGTCTGGGGTGACGTCTTCGGGGGCGAAGCGTTTGTTCGCGCCACGGTCGGCGAGCATGCTGCGTTGGCCTTCGCCGTCGACTAGGACGACTACGCAGCAGGTAGCTGCCTCCGGATCGGTCGCGAAGGCGCAACGGATGCCTGCGGCTTCCAATTCCGCTCGGATCAGGCGGCCGCCGGAGTCGTTGCCGATTCGGGCGATCAGGGTGGTTTCCGCGCCTAGGGAACGCAGCCACAGTGCGGTGTTCGCGCCTGCGCCGCCGCCGGTGAAGCGGATTGCTGCGCGGGCGTCGCCGCCGTGGGGGAGGGGTTGGTCGTGCCGGGCTACGACGTCTAGGCCTGCGTCGCCGACTACTACGATTCCGGTCACGACAGTGCCACCGCTACTTCGGTCGCCAGTTTCGCGTTGGAGAGCACCAAAGCTTCGTTCGCGTCGATGCTGACGCCTTCGCTGGCGGTGTGGAAATGTTCCAGCAGCACCGGGGTGACGTCTGCGCCGTGGACGTCGGCGTCGGCCAGTTTCGCCAGGCCCTCCTGCAAAAGCCGGTCGTGCAGGGAACGGTCCATTTCGGACTCTTCCGGGATCGGGTTTGCCAGCAGGACACCGGAATTCGCGTAGCGGCGGTGCGCCGAGATGACTGCGGCGGCTTGTTTCGGATCGTCTACGCGCCAGCCGACGGGGTGGCCGGAGGAGCGGAGGTAGAAGGCGGGGAAGTCATCAGTGCGGTAGCCGAGGACGGGCACCGAGTTCGTTTCCAGTACTTCCAGCGTCGCGGCGATGTCCAGCACCGACTTCACGCCGGAGCACACGACCACGGTCGGCACCTTGGCGAGGACGCCGAGGTCGGCCGAGACGTCCCAGCTCTGTGCCGCGCCCAGGTGCACGCCGCCGAGGCCGCCGGTGGCGAAGACGCCGATTCCGGCTGCCGCGGCGAGGGCCGAGGTGCCGGCGACGGTGGTGGCGCCGGAGCGGCCGAGGCCGACCGCGGGGCCGAGGTCGCGCAGGGACAGCTTGTCCAGGCCGGCGTCCGGGGCGCAGACGCGCTCCAGTTCGGCGGGGGAGAGGCCGATGACTGGCCGTCCGTCCAGCACGGCGATGGTGGCCGGTACGGCACCGCCGTCCCGCACGGTTTGCTCGACTCGGCGGCCGACGTCGAGGTTCCGTCCGTACGGAAGGCCGTGCGAAAGGATCGTGCTCTCGAGTGCGACGACGGGGTGACCGTCACGCAACGCCGAGGCGACTTCCTCGTGGACGAACAGGGGAGTGGTCTGGGTGGTCACGAACGGACATCATCTGTGATCGCCACGCGCACTGCGGCATCGGGTCAGCTCTGCCTGCAGATTCTCCCGCGCGGCGGTTTCCCAGCGTGAGCGGGCGCTTTCGGTGAGGTACAGCTTGGGGCGGGCGAGGAGGCTTTCGAGTACCGCGGCGCGGCCGGTCGCCCAGGCGTCGTCGGGGTCGCGGCCGTACTCCTGGCGCACGTTGGCCACGTACGTCGCGTACGCGGCGGGTGGTGCGCCGAGGATGGCTAGGTCGGCGTCGAGGAGGGCTGCTGCAGCTAAGTCGCCTTCGGGGGCTTCGTGGGCGGCGGTGGCGAGTACGAGGGCTTCGGCTCGATCGATGTGGGTGTCGGCAACCCCTGCGCGCGTGAGCCAGCGACGAAGCCATTCCGCGCTGCGCTGTTCGTCTTCGCCGGGTACGGCGTCGTAGACCACGTCGTGTGCCCACGCGGCGAGCACGACGACGGCGCGTTCGTCGGGAGACAGGTCCGCGGCCAGTTGTTCGGCGTCCTGCGCGACGGCGGTGGCGTGGGCGAGGTCGTGGTAGCGGCGGTGCGGTTCGGTGTAGCGCGTTTCGAGGTCGGCCCAGGCGTCCTGGCCGACCTGGTGGTCGCCGCCGAGCCGGGTGAGGCAGCTGTGCCAGCGGGGTGCGGAATCGTGCGGCATCCGGGCTCCTGAGGGGTCCCTGGGCAGGTCAGGCGAGCCTAGCCGGGCATGACCGCGGGCGCGGCGCTGAGGCATGATGGTGACGTGAGCACCGAAACGCTGACCAAGCCGGAGACCGACAGCACCGAGTCGACCGACGACGACTCGCCGAAGATGTTCCACTACGTGCGCAAGAACAAGATCGCCGAGAGCGCGGTCATGGGCACGCACGTCGTGGCGCTCTGCGGCGAGGTCTTCCCGGTCACGAAGTCGCCCAAGCCGGGGTCCCCGGTCTGCCCCAAGTGCAAGAAGATCTACGAGGGCCTCCGTCCCGGCGGCGACGACTGAGCTTCCCGCGCGCCCCGGTGCGCGGGAACAAAGGTGAAAATCCTTCACTCGGTGGCTGTGCACCCGGGGAGGAACTGGTAGATCTGCAGTCCGGCCAGTCGCCTCCCCGCAGGAGTGTCCCCGCATGCGCGCAACCGGGATCGTGCTTTCCCTCGTCGTCCTGCTGTCCGCCTTCAGCGCCGTCGCGGCGGGCGCCGCCGACGCGGTGACCGGATGGACCACGGTCGGCTCAGACCGCGCCCGTCCGCTCGACGAGAGCCAAGGGCTCGCGACCGTCGAACGCTCGTCGGGCACCAGCATCCGCTACACCGGCATCGGCACCGTCGACCCCGGTCTGGCCGCGAAGGGCTGGAACCACATCGGCGACCCGGGGTCCGCGCGGGGCTGGTACGTCGAGCCCTACCAGCGCGACGACCGCGGCGCGAAGCTCTTCCGCGTCGAGGCCCCGGACGGCTCCCGCGCCGATTACCAGCACGCGCTGGAATCGTGGGAGGCCAACAACAATTCGTTCGCCGCGGTGTCGCCCGACGCGCGCTGGCTGGTGTCCGGCGAGTGGGGCACGATGGACCGCCTGCTCGTCTACCCGATGCCCGGCGTCGCGGCCACCGACCCCGGCCAGAACCTGCCGTACGCGTCGGCGATCCGGCTCGACCATCCGGTGCGCGACGTCCAGGGCTGCGATTTCGTCTCCGCCACCCGGCTGATGTGCTCGTCCGACGACCCGGACGGCAGCCTGTTCGGCACCACCAAACCCTTGCTGCAGGTCGATCTCTCCGGCTCGGTCTCCGGCTCCGACGTCACCGGGCACGTCACCTCGCTCGGCCAGCTTCCGCTGCAAAGCGGCTGCGGCGGCAACTTCGAGGTCGAGGGCATCGACTACGACGAGCGCGACGGCGGCACCCTGCGCGTGGTCGTGATGTCGCCGAGCGTCTGCATCGCCTTCGACAGCAAGACGTGGCGGTTCCGCCAGGGCTGACGTCAGCCCTGCTGCGAACCGGGAGAACGCCCGGAACCGCGCTGTTCCGAAGCCCGCTCGGGCCGCGCGAGCTGCACTGTCTCCGATTCGGAGTGGTTCAGCTCGTCGCGGCCAGCCTCGGAGCGGCCAGCGTCCCCAGTGTGCTCGGTGTCCTGAGTGTCTTCGGGGTGCCGTTTCGGCCGCCGCAACGGCATCGTCGTGCGGTCCCACAGCCGGCGGCCCTCCTCAGCCCGCATCCGCTCGTTCGCGCGTTCCATCTCCAGCCGCCGCCATTTGCGCCGCTGTCGCCGGGTCGCCTTCGCCGGCCACAGCTCCTGGATCGCGCTGTTGAAGTACGCGCCGCCGACCACCGCGAGACCGATGAAGAACATCAGCAGCAGGAACGCGATCGGCGCGGCCAGCGCGCCGTAGGTGTAGCCGGTCTTGGTGATCCAGTTCAGGTAGATCCGCAGCCCGATGCTCGACACCAGGAACACCACGCCGGCCAGGATCGCGCCCGGCAGTCCGCGATGCCACGGCAGCCGGCGCGGCAGTGCGAGTTTGTACAGCGTCGTCAACGCCAGCGCGATCATGACGCCCAGCACCGGGTAGTAGAGCGTGCCGACCCAGGACGAGACCGTCGGCCGCCAGTCGACCGGGAAGAACTCCGGCAGCAAGTCGGGACCGATCGCCAGCAGTGGCAGCCCGATCACGAGCCCGATGAGCGCGCACAGGTACAGCAGCAGCGCGAAGATTCGCTGCCACACCTCGTTGCGGACGCCGTACTGGTCGTGCGCGACGGTGATCGCGTCGACGAACGACGACATCGCCGACGAACCCGCCCACAGCGAGATGACGAAGCCGACGGACACGATCTCGCCCTTGCCGACGGTGAGGATGCTGTTCACCGTCGGTTCGATGATCTCCTGCACCGCGTTGGCGCTGAAGATGGTGTGGCTGAAGGTGATGATCCGGTCGTGCACCGCGGTGACCACGTTCTGGCCGAACCACTCGCCGATGAACCCGACGCTGCCCAGCAGCCCGAGCAGCAGCGGCGGGAGCGACAGCGTCTGCCAGAACGCCGCCTCGGCGGCCTCGGAGAAGATGTTGCCGTCCCACGCTTTCGCGAGCGTGCGGGTCAGCAGCCGCCACGGCCCCCTGCGCACGGTCTTCTCCGGCACGCTCTTCTTCGGCGTCGCCTCGCCGTTCGGCGCTGCCTCGCCAGCGTCCGGTGTCACCTCGCCCATGGTGGGTCCCAGCATGGTCCATGCGCGCGGTTTTGGCTCGTCACCCCCGCCGAGACGGGGCGTGTCGGAGGACACCACCCGTGGCGGTGGCGGGCGCCCGGGGACTCGGAAGGTAAGCTGGCCGACGTGCCCTCATCGCGGCGCCCGGCGGCGAAGCCGGTGCCACAGTGGGGGTTTTCGCACGTCACGGCCGCGCCGAGCGGCCCGAGGAGGGGGTGAACCGAGTTTTGTCCGAGACGACCCAGCCGGTCCTCGGGGCGCCGCCCGCAGCGACGGACTCCACCGCGCGCCCGCTGCGCGCCTGGCAGCGCCGAGCGCTCACGAAGTACCTGTCGAGCAAGCCGAAGGACTTCCTCGCGGTCGCGACGCCGGGCGCGGGCAAGACCGTCTTCGGCCTCCGGATCGCCGCCGAACTGCTCTCGGACCGCACCGTCGAGGCGGTCACGATCGTCACCCCGACCGAGCACCTCAAGCACCAGTGGGCGGCCTCGGCCGCGGCGGCGGGCATCCCGATCGACTCGAACTTCCGCAACACCACCGGCGTCACGTCGTCGGACTACCGCGGCGTCGCGGTCACCTACGCGCAGGTCGCCGCGCACCCCACGCTGCACCGGGTGCGCACGGAGAACCGCAAGACCCTGGTGATCCTCGACGAGATCCACCACGCGGGCGACGCGAAGTCGTGGGGCGACGCGACCAGCGAGGCGTTCACGCCCGCGGTGCGCAGGCTCGCGCTCACCGGGACCCCGTTCCGCAGCGACGACTCGCCGATCCCGTTCGTCACCTACGAACCGGACGCGGGCGGGTTCCAGCGCAGCAAGGCCGACCACTCCTACGGGTACGCGGACGCCCTCGCCGACGGCGTGGTCCGGCCGGTCGTCTTCCTCGCCTACTCCGGCGAGGCGTCCTGGCGCACCAGCGCGGGCGAGGAGTTCACCGCACGGCTGGGCGAACCGCTCACCGCGGAGCAGAACGCGCGCGCCTGGCGCACCGCGCTCGACCCAGCGGGCGAATGGATCCCGGCGGTGCTGCAGGCCGCCGACACCCGGCTCAGCCAGGTGCGCCAGGGCATTCCGGACGCGGGCGGCCTGGTGATCGCCACCGACCAGGATACCGCGCGCGCCTACGCCAAGATCCTGGAGCGGATCTGCGGCGAAACGCCGACGCTGGTGCTCTCCGACGACCCGAAGGCGTCCGGGCGAATCAAGGAGTTCTCCGAGACCAAGGAACGCTGGATCGTCGCGGTCCGGATGGTGTCCGAAGGCGTCGACGTGCCGCGGCTAGCCGTCGGCGTGTATGCGACCAGCGCGTCCACCCCGCTGTTCTTCGCGCAGGCCATCGGCCGCTACGTGCGGGCCCGGAAAAAGGGCGAGACGGCGAGCATCTTCCTGCCGAGCGTGCCGGTGCTGCTGGAACTGGCCAGCGAGCTGGAAGCGCAGCGCGACCACGTGCTCGGCAAACCGCACCGGGAGAAGGAAGGCTGGGACGACGAACTGCTCGCCCAGGCCAACCGCACCGAGGACGAACCGGGCGAGGAGGAGAAGGCGTTCACCTCGCTGCACGCCTCGGCCGAACTCGACCAGGTCATCTACGACGGCAACTCGTTCGGCACCGCGGTGTTCTCCGGTTCCGACGAGGAGCAGGAATACCTCGGCCTCCCCGGCCTGCTGGAGCCGGACCAGGTCCGCGCGCTGCTGCGCAAGCGGCAGGAAGAGCAGATCTCCGACGAGAAGCGGCGCAAGCCGAAGGCCGAGGAGCCGGCCGCGCCGCCGGTCCGGTCGCAGTCGGTGAGCGAACGGCTCGGCGCACTGCGCAAGGAACTCAACGCCCTCGTCGGCGTGTACCACCACCGCACGAAGAAACCGCACGGCGCGATCCACAACGAGCTGCGCCGTCAGTGCGGCGGCCCGCCCACCGCGATGGCGACGGTGGAGCAGCTCGAAGAGCGCATCGTCACGCTGCGCTCCTGGTAGTTCTCCGGTTGAGCAACGGGGCGCACGGCGTGGTCCGTGCGCCCCTTCTCCTGGTAGAACGGTTCGTCCGGTTCGATCCGGGCGCCTGAACGGGCACCGTCGTGCCTCGGACCGGACAAGACCGGACAAGTTCTCGTTACGCTCGGTGCGTGGCCGGGGTCACTCCGTCAGACGAGCCGCCAGATGAGGGCCGTGTTGCCGAACTGTGTCCATTTGGTGTCGGTTACTCGATCCCGCCATCTTCCGCAGAGCCGTTCCGCGGCATATGTTGTCGGCCACAACATATCCGCGACGGTGCACGGGGACTCCTCCCGATCACCCCGCGAGCATGATCGGAGAAGGAACGAGGATGCGCAGCAGAACCCTTACCCTCCTCGCCGCGACGGTGAGCGCCGGCCTGGCGCTTTCGGCGTGCGGCGCCAACAGCGCGGGCTCCGGGAACTCGGGGGACAGCAAGAGCTCCGCCTCCGCCCCGGCGGGCGGCGGCGCCAGCGGCAAGGTCGGCGTGATCCTGCCGGAGACCGCCACTTCGGCCCGCTGGGAAGCCTTCGACAAGCCGATGCTGCAGGCCGCGCTCTCCGCGCAGGGCTTCAGCGCCGACATCCAGAACGCCCAGGGCGACAACCAGAAGTTCTCCACCCTCGCCGACGGCTTCATCAGCTCGGGCGTCAAGGTGCTGATCATCGCCCCGTCCGACCCGGCGGTCGGCGCGGCGATCGAGGCCAAGGCCAAGCAGGCCGGGATCCCGGTCATCGACTACGACCGCCCGAGCCTCGGCGGTTCGGCCGACTACTACGTCTCGTTCGACAACGAAAAGGTCGGCGAGATCCAGGCGCAGGGCCTGGCCGACGCGCTCAAGAGCAAGCCGGGCGCGAACGTCGTGCAGATCGAGGGCGCGCCGACGGACAACAACGCGACGTTGTTCGCCAACGGCCACGACAAGGTCCTCAAGCCGCTGTACGACTCCAAGGCGCTGAACCTCGTGCAGAAGCAGGCCATCGACAACTGGGACGCCCAGGTCGGCGGCACGACGTTCGAGCAGATCTTCACCCGGGTCAACGGCAAGGTCGACGGCGTCGTCGCGGCGAACGACGAGCTGGCCGGCGCGGTCATCACCGTGCTGAAGAAGAACGGGCTCAACGGCAAGGTCCCGGTCACCGGCCAGGACTCGACCCCGGCGGGTCTGCAGGCGATCCTGCGCGGCGACCAGACGCTGACGATCTTCAAGCCGATCAAGGAAGAGGCCGAGAACACCGCGAAGCTGGCCGCCGCGCTGGCCAAGAACGACAAGGCCGCCGCGGACGCGATCGCCACCGGCAAGCTGCACGACCCGAAGAACAACCGCGACCTGAAGTCGGTGCTGCTGCAGCCGCAGCTGATCACGATCAAGGACATCAAGACCGTCGTCCAGCAGGGCTACGTCAAGGCGTCCGACATCTGCACCGGCGACCTCGCCGCCAAGTGCACCGAAAACGGCATCTCCTGACGCCGACTGTGCCGAAAGTCGCTGATCCGGCCACAGCCACGGCCGATGACTTCGCCGCAACGGCTGCCTGCCGCTTCGGGGTCGGCCCGCTTGGCCGGATCAGCAACTGTCCGCAAGAGCAGCCGGGCCGGGACGCGTTCCCCCGACGCGCGTCCCGGCCCGGTATCCACGCGAGAGACAAGCGAATCCCATGAGCGAGCCCATTCTCGACATCACCGGCCTGAACAAGAGCTTCGGCCCGGTCCACGTCCTGCACGACGTGGACTTCGCCGTGCGGGCGGGCGAAGTGACCGCGCTCGTCGGCGACAACGGGGCCGGCAAGTCCACTTTGGTCAAATGCATCGCCGGCATTCACCCGTACGACACCGGTTCCGTGCTGTTCAACGGCGCGGACGCGCACATCCGCGGCCCCAAGGACGCCGCCGAACTCGGCATCGAGGTCGTCTACCAGGACCTCGCGCTCGCCGACAACCTCGACATCGTGCAGAACATGTTCCTCGGCCGCGAGCGCGGCAGCAGCTGGCTGCTCGACGAGGCCAGCATGGAGAAGGCCGCGCGCGAGACTCTGTCGTCGCTGGGCGTGCGCACGGTGAAATCGGTCCGCACGCCCGTTTCCGCGCTGTCGGGCGGACAGCGGCAGACCGTGGCGATCGCGAAATCCGTGCTGTGGAACAGCAAAGTCGTCATCCTCGACGAGCCGACCGCGGCGCTCGGCGTCGCGCAGACCAAGCAGGTGCTCGACCTGGTGCGCCGGCTGGCCGAACAGGGTCTCGGCGTGGTGCTGATCAGCCACAACATGGCCGACGTCTTCGAGGTCGCGGACCGGATCTCGGTGCTCTACCTGGGCCGGCTGGTCGCGGAGGTCCAGACCGGCGACGTGACGCACTCCCAGGTCGTCGAACTCATCACCGCGGGCCGATCGGGCGACCTCGGCCTGGCCCGTCCCGAAGCTGTCGCGCTGTGAGCGAGAAAGAACCTGCCATGACCGAAACTTCCGAGAAGCCGCAGACTCCGGACGCGCCCGCCGGGGCGATCGCCGACTTCGGCATCGACACCACCTCGATGTCCACCGGCGAGGCGATCAAGGACTACTTCGCGCGGATGAAGGACGGGCAGCTCGGCTCGATTCCCGCCGTGCTCGGCGTGATCGTGCTCGCCATCCTGTTCAGCGCGCTCTCCGGCGATTTCTTCACCCTCCGCAACATCGCCAACCTGCTGGAGCAGGGGGCCGGGCAGACCATCATCGCGATGGGCATCGTGTTCGTGCTGCTGCTCGGCGAGATCGACCTGTCCGCGGGCACCGCGTCCGGCGTGTGCGCGTCGCTGATGGCGCTGCACTACGTCCGCAACGGAAACCTGCTGGGCGCCATGGGAACCGGCGTCTTCATCACGTTCATCGCGATCCTCGTGCTCGCGGTGGTGCTGGCGCTGCTGCAGAAGATCTGGGCCGGTGCGGCGGTTTCGCTCGTCGGCATCGTGGTGATCCTGGTCGGCGCGCCGGTCAACGCGTGGGTCGAAATGGCCATCGCGATCTGCACCGGCACCGCGATCGGCTGCATCACCGGGTTCCTGGTGTCGAAGATCGGGATGCCGTCCTTCGTCGTCACGCTGGCGCTGTTCATCGTGTGGCAGGGCGTGATCCTGCAGTTCGTCGGCGAGGGCGGCACGCTGCCGATCAGCACGAGCGACACGCTCAACGCGGTCGCCAACGGCAACCTCTCGGTGGCGGGCAGCTGGATCCTGTTCGTCGTCGCGGCGGGCGGATACGCGGTGCTTGCGCTCGGTCAGCACTTCTCGCGGTTGAAGCGCGGGCTGGTGGTCCAGCCGACGCCGATCGTGCTGGCGAAGGTCGGAGCCGTCGCGGTCATCGCCGCGGTCGCGACTTACCTGCTCACCGTCAACCGGGCGTCCAACGACCTCGTCGTGATCGCGGGCGTGCCGTACGTGGTGCCGATCGTCCTGGTCCTTCTGGTGGCGGGCACCTACGTGCTCAACCGCACCAAGTACGGCCGGCACCTGTACGCGGTGGGCGGCAACAAGGAAGCCGCGCGCCGGGCCGGCATCAACGTGCCGAAGCTGCGCACCAGCGTGTTCGTGATCAGCTCGGCGTTCGCGGCGATCGGCGCGATCGTGTACTCGTCGAAGGTCGGTTCCGTCAGCGGCCAGTCCGGTGGTCTGAACACGCTGCTGTTCGCGGTCGGAGCCGCGGTCATCGGCGGCACCTCGCTGTTCGGCGGCAAGGGCCGGATCATGGACGCGGTGATCGGCGGTGCGGTGCTGGCGATCGTGAACAACGGTCTCGGCCTGCTCCAGCAGAAGGCCGCGGTGGTCAACATCATCACCGGTCTGGTTCTGCTGCTGGCCGCTTCGGTGGACGCGCTGTCGCGACGGCGGGCTGAGGCGTCGGCACGCTGAGGGCTGATGGGAAGATGAGCCGGTGAGCAGCCCGCCCGTCGCCCGCCCGGACGAGGTGCGCCGGCACAACCGCACGACCCTGTTGCGCCTGCTGCACGTCGGCGGGCCCAGTACGCGGGCTGCCCTGGCCACCGAACTGGGGCTCAACCGGAGCACCATCAAAACGCTCGTCGACAGCCTCGCCGAGGCAGGCGTGGTCGAGGAGAAAGTGCCGCGGCCGGGGCGAGGGGCGGGCCGCCCCTCGCTCCTGGTCCTGCCGCAGCCGCACGCCGCGGTCGTGCTCGCGGTCGACCTGCAGGTGGAACACGTCGCGATCGCGCTGGTCGGCCTCGGCGGCCAGATCCTCGGCCGCAACAGCTGGAACCTGCACGCCCGGACGCGGACCGCGGACGAGGTCATCACGCACGTGATCGAGTCGACCCAGGTGCTGGCCGGAGACCTCGGCGTCGAGCCGGTGGCGGTCGGGGTGTCGGTGCCGGGGGTGGTCCGGAGGGCCGACGGGCTGGTGCACGAGGCGCCCAACCTGCGGTGGACCGATGTCGCGCTCGGGGACCGGTTGTCGGCGGTGCTGCGGACTCCGGTGCTGGTGGCCAACGACGCCGAACTGGGCGCGGTCGCGGAGCATTTGCGGGGCGCGGCACGGGGGTCTTCGGATTCGGTGTACGTGTCCGCGGACGTCGGAGTCGGCGGCGGGGTGATCTCGCAGGGATCGTCGCTGCGCGGCGGCGCGGGGTATGTCGGCGAGATCGGGCACATGGCGATCCGGCCCGGCGGGCGGGGGTGTTACTGCGGGAGCCGCGGGTGCTGGGAGACCGAGATCGGCGAGGCGGCGTTGTGCCGGGCGCTGGGGCTGCCGGAGGACACGCCCCGGGGGGTGATTCTCGTTGAGCTGCGGGAGCTGGGGCTGGATGCCGCCGCGGCCGCTTCCCGGCTGGAGGAGTACGCGGAGTGGCTCACGCTGGGGTTGGTCAACGTGGTCAATCTGCTGGGGCCTGAGCTGGTGGTGCTGGGGGATTTGCTGACGGTGCTGCCGGAGTCGGTGATGCGGGCGGTCGCCGAGGAGGTTCGGCGGAGGAGTCTGGTGTCTCGGGCGGTTGGGGGGACTCGGATTGTCAGTTCTGCGTTGGGGGCGGATGTGAAGTTGCTGGGGGCTGCGGAGGTGGCGTTCGAGGTGGTTTTGGACACGGTTTGAGGGCCGGTTGGATGGCGGTTCCGCACCTGGACGTGAAAATCGGTGGTTGCGTGGGGCACCCCGAAGGTTGATTGTGCTGACGGTTCGGGGGTGCTTGTCAAGGCGGGAAAGATGCCTTGACAAGCACCCCCCAACCGCAGGGAGGGTTCGTCTCCAGTGGTGTGG
>NZ_JBVJOE010000001.1:1479197-1598460 GCF_055583325.1 Amycolatopsis sp. NPDC104775 | reverse complement strand
TTTCTCTCTGTTCTTTCCTCCTCCCCCCCCCCCCCCACCCCCACCCCCCCCCCCCCCCCCCCCCCCCCGAACCGCAGGGAGGCTTCGTATCGGGGTGTGGGGGAGGGGCTGGGTGCCTCGATCGTTGGGTGCGGCGGCTGCGGTTTCAGGCGCGGTTTGGGTGCTTCGGGTCGTTGGGTGCGGCGGCTGCGGTTTCAGGCGCGGTTTGGGTGCTTCGGGTCGTTGGGTGCGGCGGCTGCGGTTTTGGGCGCGGCTTGGGTGCCTCGATGGTTGGGTGCGGCGGCCGGGGTTTCAGGCGAGGCTTGAGTCCTCGGATCGTGGGGTGCAGCGGTGCGC
Organism: Amycolatopsis sp. NPDC104775; assembly: GCF_055583325.1. Classification (NCBI taxonomy): domain Bacteria; kingdom Bacillati; phylum Actinomycetota; class Actinomycetes; order Pseudonocardiales; family Pseudonocardiaceae; genus Amycolatopsis; species Amycolatopsis sp. NPDC104775. The sequence goes on along the minus strand of NZ_JBVJOE010000001.1, from coordinate 1,598,124 downwards.
GTTTGCGGGTCGTTTGCGCACGCGCTCGCTGCGGGATAGCTCTTGGCGCGTTGTCCCGTCGATGCGCCCGGTAAGCCGAAGCTTCGGGGCACGGTTCCATCCCAGTGAGCGGGGGGTCTCGTCCGGAAAACGCCGGAGGCGGCAAGCGCACGATGCGCTGCCGCCTCCGGGAACTGTCTGTCAGTGAGCGAACTTACTTCTGGATCTCCGCGGCCAGTTCCTTGAGCTTGGCCTCGTGCTCACGGGCGTGGTGCCCGCAGAAGAGCAGCTCGCCTCCGGAGCTGAGGACTGCGCGTACCTGTGCTGCTGCTCCGCACCGGTCGCATCGGTCGGCTGCGGTCAATTCGGGGCGGGTGAGCGTCGGTGTTGTCATGGGGGTCTCCCTCCGTCCCGGCACCGGTCGCCCGGTGCCTCGATCCAGCTACGCCCACTTCGGTCTCGATGCCTTCGGCGGGGATCGCTTCCGGCTCCGCGGTGTTCGTGCTTCCACTCTTGCAGACGTTTCGCGGCCCGCAAGTGTTCCCGCGCCGGTGGGAGGTGCGTCACGCCGAATTAGCCCGGATGCCGCAACGGTGTCCCATCCCCCAGGACCAGACCACCCGCTGTAGCGTGTTTTCCGTGGTCAGGCACCATTCGAGAGTGGGCATCGCACTCTCCTGGAAACGCGTGAACGCGGTTCCGGCTCCGGTCTTGTTCGTTCTCAGCGGAATTTCCATGTATGCCGGTGCGGCCATCGCGGTCGACCTTTTCGGGCACGCCACGCCCTCGGGGGTCGCGTGGCTGCGCTGTCTCGGGGCGGCCGTCGTGCTGGTGGTGTGGCGGCGGCCTCCCAAAGCGGCCTGGCGGGGCAAACGGCTGCTGCTCGCGGGTGCGTTCGGGGTCGTAACGGCCGGGATGAACGTGGTCTTCTACGAGGCCATCGCGCGGCTTCCGCTGGGCACGGTGGTCGCGCTGGAGTTCGCCGGCCCGGTCGTCGTGGCGGCGGTCGGGTCGCGGACGCGCCGGGACTTGATCGCGCTGGTCCTGGTGGCTCTCGGGGTGGTCGCGATCGCGGACGTGCGGATCGCGGGCAGTCCGCTGGGCGTCGTGTTCGCGCTGGCCGCGGCGGCTGCCTGGGCGGGGTACATCGTGCTCGGCAAGCGGGTCGCGATCGGCGGGGACGGGCTGGATTCGCTCGCGGTCGGGTTCGTGGTGGCGACTGTCGTGCTGTCGCCGCTCGCGCTCGGCACCGGAGAAGTGTGGGGTTCGCCACGCATGCTGCTGCTCGGGATCGGCGTCGGCGTGCTTTCGACCGTGGTGCCGTACGCGCTCGACCAAGTGGTCCTGCGCCGGCTCGGGCAGGCGCGGTTCGCGGTGTTGCTGGCGTTGCTGCCGGTGACCGCGGGGGTCGTCGGGTTCGTGGTGCTCGCGCAGGTGCCGAGCGTGGTGGAAGCGCTCGGGACGCTCGCCGTCGTCGCCGGGGTGGCGTTGCGCAGCCGCGACGACACCGGGCCGGTCGCTGAGCCGCCCGGGTGAACATTGGCGGATGGCCCGGGCAGTCCCGGCCAGCGATACTGATCCCGAGCCCGAGGAGGTTGCCATGACCAAGGCGGCGTCGGCGGCGGCGAAGGACCTGGCCGCGGCGGGGGTCGGTGGCGTCCACCTGGCCTGGGCGGACAACAACGGCATCCCGCGCTCGCGCGTGGTCCCGATCGGCGGGCTGGCCGGCGCGGCGGCCCGCGGCGTCGGCGCGACCTCGCTGTTCGCGGTTTTCGACAGCCACGACGCCATCACCTACGCCCATTCCGGCCTCGCCACGCCGTCCGGAGACATCCGGCTCGTGCCGGTCGTGGAACGGCTCCGCAGGCTCGCCGGGCAGCCCGCCCTCGCCTGGGCTCCGGTTCGGCAGCTCGCCGCGGACGGTTCGCCCTGGCCGTACTGCCAGCGTTCGGTGCTGGAGCGGCAGGTCGCCGAGGCGGCGAAACGCGGGCTCGAATTCCGGGCCGGGTATGAGCTGGAGTTCTCCGTCGCGCCAGCGGGCAGCGAAGACGTCGTGTCCGCGCCCGGGCATCGCGGGCCTGCGTACAGCCCGCACGCGCTGATCGGCTTGGACGGGTTCGTCGCCGCGCTGCTGCACGATTTCGCCGCGAACGGCCTGCAGATCGGTCAGCTGCACGCGGAATACGGCGTGGCGCAACTGGAATTGTCGCTCGCCGCCACGGATCCGGTGTCCGCGGCAGACGATCAGCTGCTGGCGCGCCAGACCATCCACGCGGCCGCGCACGCCCACGGGCTCGTGGCGAGTTTCGCTCCGATGATCGGGCTTGGCGCGGCCGGAAACGGCTGGCACTTGCACACTTCCGTTCGCCGCAAAGGCCGCAACCTCCTGGCTGGCAACGGGGTGCCCGAAGGCGACGGCGCGGCCTACATCGGCGGGCTGCTGCGAGATTTGCCCGCGTTGACCGCGATCACGGCGCCGAGCGTGCCGTCGACAATGCGGTTGCGGCCAGGGTTTTTCGCTGGTGCATATGCGTTTTGGGGAGTGGAGAACCGCGAAGCACCGTTGCGGTACGTCCCGAGCACGGCGCTGCTCGGGACGGAGCACGCCAATGTCGAGTTGAAGACGTCGGACGCGTCGGCGAATCCGTATCTCGCGCTGGCGGTCGTGCTCGCCGCGGGAATGGCCGGGATCGAGGATTCGGCCGCGCTGCCGGAGCCGATCGCGGAGGACCCGGGCGGCTGGAGCGAAGGGGAACGGACCACCGCGGGCGTGCTGCCGCTGCCGGCGAGTCCGTCCGAACAGGACACTGCGCTGCTGGCGAATCCGCGCGTGTCCGGGGCGCTGGGGGACGAGCTGCTCGGCGCGTTCCGCGCGGTGCGCGCCTCGGACGCGGCGTGGGCCGCCGAACGGGCGCCTGAGGAGATCGTGGCGGCGCATCTGTGGCGGTATTGAACACGGGGCTTTCCGACGTGCACTGGCTTCCCGGCGGCGCGCGCCTGGTCGCCGAAGCCAGGGCGGAACTTCCGCAGAAGGACGGTTTGGCAGCTGCCTTCACCGCACTCGTGACGCTGCGGGCGGCGGACATCGCGGTGCCGGACCAGGACGAGGTCGCGATCGCTGCCGGGACTGTGCGCGCACCGGCCAGCCGTCCGGCAGGGGCGTTGCCCCGCAACGACTTCCGTCTTTCGGTGCCGTTCGACGAGACTGCTGCGGGCACTTCGCTGGACGGCCTGGCCGCGGCGATCCGGACGTTGTCCGAGGAGAAACTGGCAGTGGTCCCGGCGGTGGGGGAATGGAACCCATCGACCGTCTCGGATCTGTTGCTGGGCCTGTGGGAACTGCCGCGGGTGGTGGTGCTGGCGCGGGTCGACCCGGCGGAACTGGGGTCGCCGGACACGCCGGAACGCGCGCTGCTGGACTATCTCGACACCGGTATCCCTCCACTGTGGACGAACCGGTGGCGTCCGCCCGCGCCGCACCACGTGCTGCTCGCCGGAGTGCGGCTGGGCGCGGAGGGAACCTTGCTGTCTGTTGTGGACACTTACCGCGAGCTGGGCGACGACGGCGTGCACGACCAGCCGGTGGAATGGATCGCGGCGGGGTTGGAATCGGTGCTGCTGGTGGCGGACGCCCGGTACGCGGAGGCGTTGACCCAGGCGGTTTCCTACGCTGGGTTGCGCACGGAGTAGGCCGCGAAAATAGTTGGCGAGGCCGGCCGGGCGATGGCAGCCTTCGGTTCGTGACGGCCTCCTACGAGATCCGCGCGGACTTCGACGCAGACACGATCGTGGTCTACCAGGCCTACGCTCCGGCCATCGCCGACGGGGCGCTGCGGGCGGGCCGGTTCGTCGCGCCGTTTTCGTTCCACCGGATGACGTGGATCAAACCCTCGCTCCGCTGGCTCATGCATCGCAGCAACTGGGCGCGCAAACCCGGTCAGGAACGTGTTCTCGCGGTGCGGATCACCCGGGCCGGATGGGAGGAGGCGCTGTCCCGGGCGGTGCGTACGACGTCGGATCCGGCAGCAGTGGCCAAGGCCGCGGTGCATGTCCAGTGGGATCCGGAACGGTCGTGGCGCGGGGCGGCGCTGAATCACTACAGCATCCAGGTCGGCGTCGGCCGCGAGGTGATCCGCGTGTTCGCCGACGAATGGATCGTCGGGATCGCCGAACTTACGCCGCAGATCCGCAGGGCCGCGGCCTTGATCCAAACCGGTCGTGTCGCGCAAGCCCAGCGGTTGTTGCCCGTGGAACGCGTATATCCGCTGCCGCGAGATCTGGAAGACCGCCTGTGCCGCAACGCCTAACGGTCGTAGCGCTCCTGCGCGTCCAGCAGTTCCTCCCAGTGCTCGGCAACCCAGCCGTACACCACCTGCATCGGCTCCAGCAGGCTGCGGCCAAGCGGCGTCAGCGCGTACTCCACCCCCGACGCGGGGTCGGCGTGCGCTGTCCGGGACACCAGCCCTGAGCGTTCGAGGCCGCGCAGCGTCTGGGTCAGCATCTTCGGCGTAACGCGACGCAGCGGCACCCGCAGTTCGGAGAATCGGCGCGGTCCGTCTTCCAGGCAGCGGATGACCAGGGCGGACCACTTGTCCCCGAAGCGGAACGGCACCAGCGAGGACGGGCACAGCTCCTCGAACAGATCGGGAGGCAATGGCTGCCGCACGGTCATCGCGGTCTCCTCTCAAGTATCCCGGAGGGAACCGGCCCCCTGGCTACCTTCCAGAGCATCGACACTCCAGGAGGTATTCCCACGATGAGCAAGATCGTCATTTTCGGGGCGGGCGGCCGGGCCGGTAGGCAAGCGGTCGCGGAGGCACGGCGCCGCGGGCACGACGTCACGGCGGTGGTTCGCGACCCCGCGCGGTACCGCGACTTGGCGGACGTCGTCGCTGGCGATGTCACCAGCGCGGCGGACGTCGCCGCCCTCGCCGCGGGGCACGACGCGGCCATCAACGCGGCCGCGGTCTACGGCGAGGGCACCGACCCGGAAGCGTTCTTCACCGGTGCCGCACGGGCTCTTGTCGCCGGTTTGGCGCAGGCCGGGGTGAACCGGCTGGTCGCGGTCGGGCTGTCCGCGCTTCTGCCCGCCGCGGACGGAACCCCGGTGCTGGACTCGATTCCGGCGGAGTTCCGGCCGTTCTGCCTGGCGCACGCGGCGGGGCTCGAAGTGCTGCGCGCCGAGGGCACCGGGCTGGACTGGGTGTACGTCAGCCCGGTCGGCGACTTCGATCACGACGGCGAGCGGACCGGCCGCTACGAAATCGGCGAGCACGGCGACCTCTCGGTCAAGATCTCGTACGCCGATTTCGCCGTGGCGCTGCTCGACGAGGTCGAGAACCCGCGGCACCTCCGCGTGCATCTGGCGGTGGTTTGAACCTACTTGGCGAAGCGGGAGTGCTTGCGGCCGTAGAAGAAGTAGATCAGCAGGCCGATCACCAGCCACGCGGCGAAGCGGAGCCAGGTCATCACGTCGAGGTTCAGCATCAGGTAGAAGCACGCCAGCGCGGCGATGATCGGCAGCACCGGCGAGAACGGCACGGTGAACGGCCGCTTCAAGTCCGGGCGGCGTTTGCGCAGCACCGGCACCGCGACCGCGACGATGATCATCGCCGACAGCGCGCCGATGCTGACCATGTCGGCCAGAGCCGAGATCGGCACGAACGCCGCCAGCACGGCGATCAGAGCGGCCCCGCCGATGGTCATCCGGTGCGGCGTGCCCCAGCGCGGGTGCGCCGTGCCGATCGCCTTGGGCAGCAGGCCGTCGCGGCCCATCGCGAAGCCGATCCGGCCGATCGTGACCAGTTCGACCATCATCACCGACGTCAGCCCGGTGACCGCGCCGAGCGAGATCAGCGCGCCGACCCAGTGCTGGCCGACCCGGTCGAACGCGTCCGCGAGCGGGGCGCCCGCGTCGATGTCGGTGTAGGGGACCATGCCGGTCAGCACGATCGACACGCCGATGTAGAGCACCGCGCAGACGGCCAGCGCACCGAGGATGCCGACGCGGAGGTCCTTGCGCGGGTTGATGGTTTCCTCGCCGAGGTTGGCGAGCGCTTCGAACCCGGTGTAGGCGAAGAACACGACGGCCGCGGCGGTGACCATGCCCGCGATGCCGTACACCGACTGCTCGAGCCCGAGCGCGGCCTGGACCACTGGCTGGTGCAACGCGTTCGCGGTGCCGGACGGCGGCTGCGCGGGCGGCACGAACGGGGTGAGGTTCGAGCCCTTCACGAAGAACACGCCCACGGCGAGGATCAGCACGCAGACCGCGACCTTCACGAGCACCAGCAGGTTCGTCAGCCACGAGGATTCCTTGATGCCGACCACGGCCACGACCGTCAGCACCGCGATGATCAGCACCGCGCCGACGTTGACCGTCGCGTCCTCGCCGAACCACTCCGGCGACAGCCCGAGCAGGTTCGCGAGATAGCCGGACCAGCTGCGCGACACCACGGCCGCGCCGAGCGCGAACTCCAGCAGCAGGTCCCAGCCGATGATCCAGGCGAAGACCTCGCCGAGCGTGGCGAACGCGTAGGTGTAGGCGCTGCCCGCGGTCGGCACGCTCGAGGCCAGTTCGGCGTAGCAGAGCGCGGCGAGCCCGGCGACCACCGCGCCGATCACGAACGACAGCGTCACCGACGGCCCGGCGTGCGTCTTCGCCTCGACCCCGGCGAGGGTGAAGATCCCGGTGCCGATGATGATGCCGACGCCGAAGCCGATCAGGTCGCGGCCCCTGAGCCGCCGCTTCAGCTCGCCGGACTCCTGCCGCTTGAGGACTTCGTCGACGTCGAGAGTTCTCCGCTCGCCCATGAGGGAACGTTAGAAGGTCTCGCCCGGATGCGCAGATCGGCTATCCGGGCGGTTCGATCCCGCGGTCCTGGGCGAGGATCGCGGCCTGCACGCGGGAGCGCAGGCCGAGCTTGGCCAGCACCCGGGAAACGTGCGTCTTCACCGTCGCCTCGCCGATGTACAGCCGGGCGCCGATTTCGGCGTTCGAGAGCCCGGCTCCCAGGCAGCCCAGCACCTCGCGCTCGCGTTCGGTGAGATCCGCCAGCCCGGTCGGCGCGGGCGACGGAGCGGCCGGCGTGCTGGCGAACGCGGCGATCAGGCGTTTCGTGACCTGCGGGGCGAGCACCCCTTCGCCCGCCGCGACCAGCCGGACGGCCTCGATCAGCCGCGGCGCCTCGACCGACTTCAAGAGGAATCCGGCGGCTCCGGCGCGCAGCGCGGCGTGCACGTACTCGTCGAGGTCGAAGGTGGTGAGGACGAGGACTTCGGCGAGCCCCTCGGCGATCAGCTGCCGGGTGGCGGTGATCCCGTCGGTGCCGGGCATCCGGACGTCCATCAGGACGACGTCCGGCCGCAACGCGCGGGCCTGGCGCAGCGCGACCTCGCCGTCGGCGGCTTCGCCGACCACCTCGATGCCCTCGGCGTTGCCGAGGATGAGCGCGAGCCCGGCGCGGATGGCGCCGTGATCGTCGGCGACGAGGACCCGGATGGTCATGACAGCTCTCCGGCGAGGGGAAGTTCGGCGTGGACAAGCCAGCGCGGCCCGGACGGACCGGCTCGCAGGGTGCCGCCGACGGCGTGCGCGCGCTCGCGCATGCTCAGCAGTCCGTGCCCGCCGCTGTCGGCTTGGGCGGGTGCGCCGAGCAGTTCGTTGCCGATCTCGACGGTCAGCGTGCCGTCGGCGATGTGCAGCCGCACTGTCGCCCGGCTGCCCGGAGCGTGTTTGACCGCGTTGGTCAGCGCCTCCTGAGCGATCCGGTACGCGGTGAGGTCGACCGCCGTCGGCAGCGGAAGTTCTTCGTCCACAGTGGAATCCACAGTAACCGTCATGCCCGCCGCCCGGGCCGATTCCACCAACCTGGACAACTCGGCCAGCCGCGCCGGGGCGGTCACCTCTTCCTCCGCGGACACTGAGGACACTGGGGACTCCGAGCGCAACAGGCCGATCATCGCGCGCATTTCCTCCAGCGCGCGCACGCTGTTCTCCCGCACCGCGACGAGTACGGTCTGCGCGGTCTTCGGATCGTCCGCCATGGACAGTGCCGCCTCCGACTGGATGGCGATCGCCGACAGATGCCCGGCGACGGCGTCGTGCAGGTCTCGGGCCATCCGCGCGCGTTCGGCCGCCACCGCCGCCCGGCGGTCCAGCGCCGCGATCGTCGCGAGCTGTTCGGCGTTGGCGCGTTCGGAGGCCGCGATGTCGCTCTGCTGGCGCACATTCGCGCCCCACCACACCGGGACCAGCACGAACGACAGCATGCTGAACGCGCCGAGCGCCGCTGTCCGCCAGCCCGCCACGGCCAGGAACACGAACAGCACGGTGAGCGTGACGGTCGCGGTCACCCCGACCAGCACCCGGGACGTCCAGCGGGAGCCGTAGAGCATCGCGGAGTACAGGAAATCCGTGTACGCGATGACGATCGGCAACGACAGGCCCAGCGCGACGTCGACGCCGACGATCCCGGTGGCGACCAGCAGCCCCCACGGCACGTTCCGGCGCAGGAACGTGGCGAGGCACACCGCGCCGAGTTCGGCGAACCGGACCCAGAGCGGGAACGAGTCGCCCTTCGGCAGCAGATGATGGCTGCCGGTGAGGTACAGCATCGTGCCGCCGGCGAACACCGCGAGCGCGATGAGGCCGTTCTGCTGCCAAGAGGGCAGGTCGCGCGGCCGGGGGACGGCCGAGCGCAGGTCTCGCAGGCGCACCCGACCATGACAGCACACCGCGGCAGCGGGGTCGTCCTACGAAATGATGACCCTCGATCGTGCCGTCCGCTGACGCGCGCGGACGCCCGCGCCCGCGACAGTGAAGCCATGGACGAGCTTCTGAACAGCCCGATGACCGCCGCCATCGTGGCGTGCGAGGTCGGGTTCTGGGTCTTCATCGCGGCCGGGCTGCTGACCCGGTACGCCTTGCGCAAGCAGAAGGCCAGCACCGTGCTCCTGGCCCTGGTGCCGGTGGTCGACCTGGTGCTGCTGGTGATCACGGTGATCGACCTGATGAATGGCGCGACGCCGAACGTGACGCACGGGCTGGCCGCGGTGTATCTGGGCTTCTCGGTGGTGTTCGGGCCGTCGATGGTGGCGTGGGCCGATGCCCGGTTCGCGCACCGGTTCGCCGGCGCACCGCGGCCGGAGAAGCTGTACGGCCGCGCGAAGGCCCGCAAGGAATGGCTCGAATGGGGCAAATGCGTGCTGGCGTCCGCGATCAGCGCAGGGCTGCTGCTGCTCGCGATCGCGGTGGTCGGCGGATCGGGGCACGTCGAGCCGCTCTGGGGCTGGCTGCCGCGGCTGGGCACGCTCACCGGCCTGTGGTTCGTCTTCGGGCCGCTGTGGCAGGAGATTTTCGGCTCTTCCGCGCAGAAAAAGGAAGCGTCGCGATGATCGAGCTGATCGGCGTTCTCCTGGTGGTGCAGGGCGCGGGCGGGCTGATCAACCGGATCGCCGGGGCGGAGCACCCGAGCTGGTTCGTCCAGTTGCACGTGCTGCCGCCGGAGCTGCACGTGATCGCCAGCGTCGTCCTGCTCGCGGCGGGCGTGGCGGTGCTGTTCGCGAACCGCGCGCGCAAACGCCGCCGCGGCTAAACTCGGGAGCGTGGCGGCCGGTCCGGTTGTGCTGTTCGCCGTGGTCAGCGTGGCACCCTCGGCGTTGTTCTGGGCTGCCCTCCGCGTTCCCGCGCTCTGCCGCTGGCTGCGTCGGCGACGTGCTGCTCCAGTACCGTCCGAACCGCCAGTGGAGCAGGTGGCGGCCGACTTGCGCCGGGTACGCCGGACACTCGCGCAACTGCCCGCCGGAACGCCCGCCGCGCGCCGGATCGGCACCCGGCAGGCGTACGACGAACTGCTCGTCACCGCCTGCCGCGAGGTCGGCGTCGCGCACCGGCTCGACGGGCTGCGCGAGGGCGTCGACCGGGATCTCGAACGGCTGCGGATCGAGGATTCGCTGAGCCGTAAAGGATTCGTGCTGTCCTGAGCGGAGTGGCAGGATGCCCCGGTGGACTTCCAGCCGAAAGACCGGCCCTCAGACGCGTTCCAGCAACCGCTCACCGCCGAGCAGATCGAACTGCTCTGCCGCCGCGCGCTCGGCTCCAGCGTGCGGTCCGCCGTCGAAATTGGCTGGGGCGGGTACAACAACACCTATCGAGTGGAACTGGCCGAGGGCTCGGCGATCCTGCGCGTCGCCCCGGAACCCGCGCGGCAGACCCGGATCGAGCCCCAGTTCATGCGCAACGAATACCTCGCCGCGCCGTACTTCGCGCCGATCGCGCCGCTGATGCCGCGCACGCTCGCCGCGGACTTCACACATCAGGTCATCGGCCGCGATTACGTACTGCAGGCCGTTCTTCCCGGAGAACCCGGTCCGGAAATCCTGTCCGCGGTTTCGCCAGGGGAGCGGACGCCGTACTTCCACCAGCTCGGCGAGATCACCCGCGCCGTCCACGAGGTGCGCGGCCCCGGTTTCGGCCTCGTGGCCGGACCGCATTTCGGGACCTGGAGCGAGGCGCTGATCGCGTACTTCGAGGACAACGCCGCTGACGTCGAAGACCTCGGCCTCGACGGGGCAGACCTGCGCGCGGTGGCCGACTGGGTGAGGCGCGACGCGGAACTGCTCGACGAGATCACCGAACCGCGCCTGCTGCACGGGGATCTGTGGCATGTGAACGTGATGCTGACGCCATCGCTGGAGATTGTCGGTGTGTTCGACCACGACCGCGCCTGGTGGGGCGACCCGGCGGCGGACTGGACGATCCGCATGGCGTCGGCGAAACCCGGCACCGAGCGGGACGCGTTCTGGGACACCTACGGCCAGCCGGACGCTTCTCCGGCAGCGCGGCGGCGGGCGTTGTACTACGAAGCCCGGCATATCGGCGCGGTGCGGTTGGAGCGGTACCGGCTCGGCAAGGAAGGGAAGGTCGAGGAGTCTTATCCGGAGCTGGCCGGGATCCTGTCGGCGCTGGAGTCAGAGTGACGGGTCGGAACCACGCAACGCGGCCCACCAGAACCCGAACGCCGCGATCAGCACGCTGACCGTCAGCCAGCCCGCGAAGCCGCTCCCGTCCACCAGCGCCCAGAACGCACCCACTACCGGAGCGACCGCGAGCACCGGCAGGTCAGCACGGAACTGCCGCGCAAGCCGTACCGGCGTGGCTGCGGCAAGTGCGCGTTCTTCGTCCGGCTCGGAAGGGTTGTCGAGGCGACGGCCGCGAGGTTCGCCAGTGCGCACCGATCCCGCCGGGTACAGCACCTCGTCGTCGATCCGGACGGCGACGTGGCGGTCCGTGCGCAGGTCACCCAGCACCTCGACTCGCGAGGGCGACGGCAGGCCGATCAGCGTCGGCGAGAAGTACACCGGAATCCAGCGCGGCGTGGCGGTGTCGGTCTCCAGCCACGACCGCGTCAGCAAGCCGCGCTGCACCTTCACTCGGCGCATCGGCACCGAAGCGCTCGCCTTCCGTCGCGAGGGTTGCACGAAACGCGTGAAGAGCAGGAATCCGTTCACCGCCAGCATCGCCAGCACCGCGACCACAGTGACCGTCGCGTACGTCGAGGCACGGTCGGCCGTCACCAACGCCGACGCCCCGGTCGTGACTGCCCGCGAAGGGGCTGCCGGGTCGTAGCGCACCGGAACCTTCGCGCCCAGCCGCGGGGGAGTGGTGTCCAGCTCGACCGCAGCGCTCGCTTCCGGCTGATTCGGCACCGGGAACCGCACCGTGACAGTGGAATCGTCGACCCGGGAGACGATCCCGGTCGCGTTCGCGGTCAGCCCCTGCAGCCGCGGCCGGGTGCTGTTGAACTCCAGCAGTTGCACCACGAACACCGCCGCGCACGCGACGAACACGACCGCGCTCGTCACCAGGATGTGCCGTACCGGCCGCAATCGCAGGAAATTCCGCACAGAGCTCACCTTAACTCACCTTGACCGTCCAAAAAGGAAGGAGCGGCGCGGGGAGTCCGCGCCGCTCCTTCGATTCCCGCTAGGGGAGGATTACTTCATGAACCCGATCTTGGGGTAGTCGTACGGGTTGTTCGCGTAACCCGGCGAACCGAAGTTGGCCACGGTCTTGCGCACGGCGAAGGCTCCGACCGACTGGAAGATCGGAAGCTGGTGGCCCAGCGCCCAGATCTCCTTGTCCGCGGCGTTGATGTCCGCGGCCCGCTTGGTGTCGTCCAGTTCCTGCGCCGCGGTGTCGAGCAGCTGGTTTTCCTTGTCGCTGCCGATCCGGCCGTAGTTCTGGTTGATGTTCTTCGGGTCCAGGTAGTAGATGCCCTTGCTGCCGCCGATCGGGAACGAGTTCGAGATCCAGCGGAACAGCGTGAGGTCGAAGTTGCCGACGTTCACGTAGTTCTTGAAGAACTCGGTCGACGGGACCGCGACGATGTCGATGCCCACGCCGATCGCCTTCAGCTGCGACTGCAGGATCTGGGCGGTCTGCTGGCTGATCGGGGTGCCGGTCGGGATCACCAGGCGCAGCTTCAGCTGCTTGCCGTCCTTGGCGCGCAGGTCGCCGGACTGCTTCCAGCCCAGCTTGTCCAGCTCGGCCTTGGCCGCGTTCTGGTCGAACTTGTACGGCCCGCTGTTGTCCTCGTAGGTCTTCGAACCCTTGAGGTACAGGTGGTTGCCGATCGGCGTGGTGTCCTTCTGCATCTGGCCGAGGATCGACTTGGCGATGGTCACCGTGTCGACGCCGCGCATGACCGCCAGCCGCAGGTCCTTGTCCGCGAGGATCGAGGACGAGGCGCCGTTGAGCGTCATGTGCGTGTAGTCGGGGTAGGCCGACTGGCGCACGACCGCGTTCGGGTCGGCCTGGGCCCGCTTGAACGCGTTGATGTCGTTGTTCAGCGGGTAGTAGTCGATCTGCCCGTTGGCGAACGCGTCCGCCAGCGCGGGACGGTCCACGACCTTGTAGGTCACGGTGTCCAGCTTCGGCTTGTCGCCCCACCAGTTCGGGTCGCGCTCGAACACCGCGGTCTTGGCGGTGTAGTCGACGCTCTTGATCTTGAACGGACCCGCGGTGATCAGCGCCTTCTGCGCCCAGCTCTTGTTGAAGGTGTTGGCGTCGGCCATCGCCTCCTTCGGGTACAGCGGCGAGAACAGCGACTTCCACTCCGCGAACTTCTTCGCGAAGGTGACCTTGACGTCGAGGTCGTCAGTGCCCTTCTCGACCTTCGAGATGTCCTCGTAGCCGGTGGTGCTGGAGACCTGGTAGGAGGTGTCCTTGCCGTTCAGCACCTTCGCCATCGCGGCGAAGTCCTCCCAGGAGAACTGGCGCCCGTTGCTCCACTTGGCCTTCGGGTTGATCTTGTACTCGATGACCTGCGGGTCCTGGCTGACGATCTCCGCCGATGTCAGGTAGTTCTTGTCCAGGCCGACCGTCGAGTCCGCGTTCTGCGGGAACGGGTAGGGCAGGATCGCGCCGAACATGCTCGCGCCGTCCAGGACGGTGCCGTCGACCTGGTAGTAGTTCCAGTTGTCCGGCAGCTGGTCGACCGGCCACTTGAAGTCGCCGCCGTCCTTCAGCTTGTCCAGCGGCTGCTCGTTGATGTCGGCGGTCTTGACGCTCGACGTGCCGGTGTCCTGCAGCCCTTTGCCGTCGCTGCCGCTGCCGCCGCCGCAAGCGGCGAGCAGGAGCCCCAGAGCGGCAACGGGGGCCACGATCGCGGCCATTCTCCGTCGCATGTGTTTACCTTCCTTCTTCTGGTGTGCCAACGGATCGTGGCTACACGACTTCGCGGGTTTTGGCGTAGTGGCACGCCACGTCGTGGTCCTCGGCGCGGGATTCGCGCGGCGGTTCGACGTCGACGCACTTCTTCTTGTCCTCATCGGACAGTTGAGAGAAAACGAAACACCGGGTGCGGAACCGGCAGCCCGAAGGCGGATTCGCCGGGCTGGGCAGGTCGCCGGTGAGGATGATCCGGCCGCGCTCGCGCTCCTTGGCCGGGTCCGGGATCGGGATCGCCGACAGCAACGCCTGCGTGTACGGATGCTGCGGCGCCTCGAAAACCGTGCGGACGTCGCCGATCTCCACGATCTTGCCGAGGTACATCACCGCCACGCGGTCGGCGATGTGCCGGACCACCGACAGGTCGTGCGCCACGAACAGGTACGACAGGCCCAGTTTGGCCTTGAGCTCGTCCAGCAGGTTGATCACGCCGGCCTGGATCGACACGTCGAGCGCGGACACCGGCTCGTCGAGCACGATCAGCTTCGGCTCCAGCGCGAGCGCCCGGGCGATGCCGATGCGCTGGCGCTGCCCGCCGGAGAACTCCGCCGGGTACCGGTCGGCGTGCTCGGCGCGCAGGCCGACCAGCCCGAGCAGCTCCGGCACGCGCTTGTCGATGCGCTCCTTCGAAAACCCGTGCGTCACCATCGGCTCGGCGATGATGTCGCCGATCGGCAGCCGAGGGTCGAGCGCGGCCATCGGGTCCTGGAAGACCACCTGCAGGTCGCGGCGGATCGACTTGCGGTCCTTGCCCGCGAGCTTCGCCACGTCCTTGCCGAGCACCGCGACCGAACCGTGCGACGGGGCCGCCAGCTCGAGGATCTCCATCAGCGTGGTCGACTTGCCACAGCCGGATTCGCCGACCAGGCCCAGGGTTTCGCCCTCGACGATGTCGAAGGTGATCCCGTCCACCGCGCGGACGGTGCCGACCTTGCGCTTGAAGACGGTGCCCTTGCTGACCGGATAGTGCTTCTGCAGGTCCCGCACGTCCAGCACGGTGGAACGCTGGGCGCGGGGCAGGGCAGCGACCGGGGCCTCTTCGATGACCTCGGCTCCGTAGACCTCGGCGGCGTCCGCCTCGGGACGGGCGAGTTCCTCGGTGCGGATGCAGGCGGCCCGGTGCGTGGTGTCGACCGGCGCGTTCGGGTTGCCCGGCGTGATCGTGAACAGCTCCGGCTCGGCTGTGCGGCAGGCGTCGATCGCCAGCGGGCAGCGCGGCGCGAACGGGCAGCCTTGCGGCAGGTTCACCAGAGACGGCGGCTGGCCCTCGATCGGCACCAGCGGCTGCTTCTCCCGCGCATCGACGCGGGGGATCGAACCGAGCAGGCCCAGCGTGTACGGCATCCGCGGCTGGGCGTAGATCGTGTCGACCGGACCCTGCTCGACCGCGCGCCCGGCGTACATCACCATCAGCCGGTCGGCGAACCCGGCGACCACGCCGAGGTCGTGCGTGATGATCACGATGCCGGCGCCGGTGACCTCCTGCGCGGTCTTGAGCACCTCGAGCACCTGCGCCTGCACCGTCACGTCGAGCGCGGTGGTCGGCTCGTCGGCGATGATCAGGTCCGGGTCGTTGGCGATCGCGATGGCGATCACCGCGCGCTGGCGCATGCCGCCGGAGAACTCGTGCGGGAACGCCTTCGCGCGCGCCGCCGCGTTCGGGATGCCGACCAGGTCGAGCAGTTCGACCGCGCGGTTGTTCGCCTGCTGCTTGGTGATCGTGCCCTTGCCGTGCACCAGCAGCGCTTCGGCGATCTGCGCCCCGACGGTGTACACCGGCGTCAGCGCGGACAGCGGGTCCTGGAAGACCATCGAGATCTTCTTGCCGCGGATCTTCGACAGTTCGGTGTCGGACTTGCCGATCAATTCGCTGTCCTGGAACCGGATCGAGCCCGAAACCCGCGCCTGCGGGGGCAGCAGCCCCATCACCGCGAGCGACGAAACCGACTTGCCCGAACCGGACTCGCCGACGATGCCGAGGACCTCGCCCGCGGCGACCTGATAGCTCAGCCCGCGCACCGCGTGCACGCGGCCGGACTCGGACGGGAAGGACACTTCGAGGTCGGAAACCTCGAGCACGG
The DNA here is from genome assembly GCF_055583325.1 of Amycolatopsis sp. NPDC104775. Lineage (NCBI taxonomy): Bacteria > Bacillati > Actinomycetota > Actinomycetes > Pseudonocardiales > Pseudonocardiaceae > Amycolatopsis > Amycolatopsis sp. NPDC104775. The sequence continues at coordinate 1,582,332 of NZ_JBVJOE010000001.1, read as the reverse complement.
TGCCGGTGGGCTTGCCCGTTTCCGCGCTCAGTTCGAGTGCGGCGCTCATGCTTCTGCTCCCACAGGTTGCGTCGAGGCGCTCGACTTGGTCTTTTCTTCGATCCGCTTGCGTTCCTTGCGCCGCGAACGGCTGGACGACGGGTCGAGCGCGTCGCGCAGGCCGTCGCCGACGAAGTTCACCGCGAGCACGGTGAACACCAGGAAGCCGGCCGGGATGTAGAACAGCCACGGGAACGTGCGGACCGCGTCGGAACCCGCCGAGATCAGCGTGCCGAGCGAAACGTCCGGAGCCTGCACGCCGAAGCCGAAGAACGACAGCGACGTCTCCATGATGATCGCGACGCCGACGTTGATCGTCGCGTCGATGATCAGCAGCGACGCCATGTTCGGCACGATGTGCTTGAAGATGATCCGCCACGGGGACTGGCCCATGAACTTGGCGGCCTTGACGAACTCGCGTTCGCGCAGCGTCAGCGTCATGCCGCGGACGATGCGGGCGGTGATCATCCACTGGAACAGCGCGATCAGGCCGACCAGGATCAGCCAGGTCTTGCCGCGGAAGGCGGGCGACAGGATCGAGATGATCAGGAACGGCGGCAGGATCAGCAGCAGGTCGACGACCCACATCGAGATCCGGTCGGTCCAGCCGCCGAAGTACCCGGCCGCGGAGCCGACGATCGAGGCCACGCCGGTGGAGAACAGCGCGGCCAGCAGGCCGATGGTCAGCGACTTCTGCAGCCCGCGCATGGTCTGCGCGAACATGTCGCCGCCGATCTGGTTCGTGCCGAACCAGTGCGTGCCGTCCGGCGGCATCAGCGTCGAGGCCGGGTCGAGTTCGTCGTAGCCCCACGGCGAATACCAGGTGTAGGTGAACGCCAGCACGTAGAACAGCAGGATCACGACGAGCCCGGCGAGGGCCAGTTTGTTGCGGAAGAACCGGCGGGCGACGAGCTTGCCGCGGCTGGAGGACTTCCCGCCCTGCTGCTCGGTGGCCGTTTCGGTGGCGGCGACGGCCGAATCGGCGAGGTCGGCCTCGTTCAATGGGGCGGCCATCAGATCCTCACCCTCGGGTCGAGCGCGGCGTAGAGCACGTCCGCGAGCCAGCCGGCGAGCAGCACGCAGATCGCGATGAACAGGGTCACGGTGGTGACGATGTTGGTGTCCTGCTTTTGGATGCCGGTCACCAGCCAGTCGCCCATGCCGTACCAGCCGAAGATCTTCTCGGTGAAGACGCCGCCGGTGATGAGCAGGCCGAAACCGAACGCGAACAGCGTCGCCATCGGGATCAGCGCGGTGCGCAGGCCGTGCTTGAACAGCGCGCGCCTGCGGGTGAGGCCCTTGGCCTGCGCGGTGCGCAGGAAGTCCGAGCCGAGCACGTCGAGCATCGCCGAACGCTGGTAGCGGCTGTAGTAGGCGACCTGGGTCAGCACGATCGCCAGAGTCGGCACGATGATGTGCTGCAGCCGGTCGAGCAGGACGTCGCCGAAGCCGCCGTCGATCGCGCCGCCCTCGCCCTGCACGATGAAGAACTGGTACCCGTCGAGCAGGTTGTCGTTGACCGACTGCGCGCCCGCCTTGAGGATCGTGGCGATCACGAACACCGGCGTCGACAGCACCACGAAGGAGAACGTGGTGGCGATGTAGTCGCTGATCTTGTACTGCCGGATCGCGCTGACCACGCCGACCAGCACGCCGATGATGATGCCGATCGTGATGCCGAGCAGGAACAGCCGCAGGCTCACGCCCGCGCGGCGGAACAGCTCGTCGGTGATCGCCTGATCGGCGACGGTGCGGCCGAAGTCGCCCTGGATGACGCCGCCCAGCCAGGTGATGAACCGGTGCGGGATCGACTGGTCCAGGTGCAGTTCGGCGGCCTTGGCGTCGATCGTCGCCTGCGGGGCGGGCGGGTTGCGCAGCTTGAGCGCGTCCAGCGGGCTGAAGGACAGCGACGCCAGGGAGAACGCCGCGAAGGTCGCGACGAGGCACAGGGCGATGTAGTTGACGAGTCTGCGGAGGAGGAACCCGATCACAGTTGCCTCGCTTCACCGGGGCCGGAGGATCCGCTCCGCGCCGCCGGGCATCCCTGGCTCGCTCGCGATTGAGTTTTCGTCGAAAACACTGGGCGGTGCTGCCTTCCAATACTGACGCTCGTTGTGGGCGCAGCCTAATGGCGATCAGCCGTTGCGATCTTCGTTTTCAGGCAACCAAACAATCACGATTTTCGCGCGTGGGCGGAGAACAACCGACTTTAGCCCCTTGCCCGCGTCCCAGTGTCGCTTTGGGTGCGCGACCGTGCACCCGCGATGAGTATTCCGGAACGGTTCCGGGGGTTCCGGGTGAACGGTTGTGAACGGGAAACGGACACGCACGCCAACGCCCGAGACTCCGAAGCCCCGCGGGACTGCACGTTCGGGTGCACGTTCGCTCTCCGGGATTCACTCGATGGATTCCCGTTGCGCCGCAGCGTAATTCGCATCGGGGCTTCGTGTCTCCGGGATTTCGGGACTTGTCCAGTCCACTGTGCCGGGCGAAGGAAGGATTTCGCGGAAAATGCCGGCCGCCGTTGTTGTCGTTAAACGCGAGAAACCCCGCCGCCGCGTAGTGCGGGACGGGGTTTCTCGGGAGAACCTGAGCGGCTCAGTCCAGGTAGTCGCGCAGCACCTGCGAACGCGACGGGTGACGCAGCTTCGACATCGTCTTCGACTCGATCTGCCGGATCCGCTCGCGCGTGACCCCGTAGACCTGGCCGATCTCGTCGAGCGTGCGCGGCTGGCCGTCGGTGAGGCCGAAGCGCAGCCGGACCACGCCCGCCTCGCGCTCGGACAGCGTCTGCAGCACCGACTGGAGCTGGTCCTGCAGCAGCGTGAACGACACCGCGTCCACCGCGACGACCGCCTCGGAGTCCTCGATGAAGTCGCCGAGCTGCGAATCGCCCTCGTCGCCGATGGTCTGGTCCAGCGAGATCGGCTCGCGCGCGTACTGCTGGATCTCCAGGACCTTCTCCGGCGAGATGTCCATCTCCTTGGCGAGTTCCTCGGGCGTCGGCTCGCGGCCGAGGTCCTGCAGGAGCTCGCGCTGGATGCGGCCGAGCTTGTTGATGACCTCGACCATGTGCACCGGGATGCGGATGGTGCGGGCCTGGTCGGCCATCGCGCGGGTGATGGCCTGGCGGATCCACCACGTGGCGTAGGTGGAGAACTTGTAGCCCTTGGTGTAGTCGAACTTCTCCACCGCGCGGATCAGGCCGAGGTTGCCCTCCTGGATCAGGTCCAGGAACGCCATGCCGCGGCCGGTGTAGCGCTTGGCCAGCGACACCACGAGCCGGAGGTTCGCCTCCAGCAGGTGGTTCTTGGCCCGCTCGCCGTCGCGCACGATCCACTTGAGGTCGCGGCGCATCTGGGTGACGAGCTTCTCGCCCTCCTCCTCGGCGGTGCGCACGCGCTCGGCGGCGTAGAGCCCCGCCTCGATCCGCTTGGCGAGCTCCACCTCCTCCTCGGCGTTCAGCAGCGCGACCTTGCCGATCTGCTTGAGGTAGGCGCGGACGGAGTCGGCCGACGCGGTGAGCTCGGCGTCCTTGCGCGCCTGGCGCAGCGCCTCGGACTCCTCCTCGTCCCACACGAAGTCCGGGTTGTCCGAGGACTTGCCGCCCTTGTCGGCCGCGGCCGCGCGACGGCGCGCCGCGGTCGAGGAAGCCGCGCCCGCGGTCTCGTCGACCGCTTCGGCCTCGTCCTCGGAGTCGTCCTCGTCGTCGTCGGTCTCGTCGTTGACCGTTTCGTCGACGACGTCGACCTCGACCTCTTCGAGATCGGACAGGTCCGGGCTGTCGAGTTCGGCCTCGTCGAGGTCGACCGGGCCGTCGGGATCGCCGTCGTCGGTCTTCGGACCCTTCGCGGCGGCCTTCTTCGCCGGAGCCTTCTTGGCCGGAGTCTTCTTCGCGCCCGCCGGCTTCGCGGCGGTCTTGCGCGCCGGGGACTTCGCCGCTCCGGTGGCTGCCTCGTCGGCCGGCTCGCCGGCTTCGGTCGCTGTCTTCGTCCCGCTTCGGGTTGCGGTTCTTGCGGCTGCCACTTACGCCCTTTCGCAGCGGTCGATCATGACGAGCCGAGATGTCGCCACCTCAGCTGCCTCACATTCGGGGAACACGCCTCGGCCTGCGGTTTTACCTCCGCAGCTCCTGCGCCGTGTTCCATTGTAACGACGTCGGCCCACTGCGTCGCGAAGCGATCACCCTCCGGCCCCCTGTCCGGCGCCTCGCGGTGACCGGTCCGAGACCTGGCGCGGACCGCTCGTTCAGCGCCCGGCGCTCTCCGCGGCGGCCGCGGCGGCCCCGACGATGCCCGCGTTGTTCTGCAACGACGCGACGGCCACCGGCGTGCGGATGTCCAGCAGCGGCACCCACTTCTCGGCCTTCTTGCTGACGCCGCCGCCGACGATGAACAGGTCCGGCCAGATCAGGTTCTCCAGCACCGAGAGGTACCGGTGCACCCGCTTGGCCCACTCCGGATACGACAGGCCCTCGTTGTCCTTCACCGAAGCGGCGGCGCGCTTCTCCGCGTCGTGGCCGTCGACCTCCAGATGGCCGAACTCGGTGTTGGGCACGAGCTTGCCGTCCTGGAACAGCGCGCTGCCGATTCCGGTGCCGAAGGTGAGCAGCGCCGTCACGCCGGTGCGCGCGGCCGCGTCGCCGAAACGGATTTCGGCGAGGCCGGCGGCGTCGGCGTCGTTGAGCATCGTGACTTCCTCGACGCTCTTGCCGAGCCGCTTCGCGAACAGCGCTTCGGCGTCCGTGCCGATCCACTTGTGGTCGATGTTGGCCGCGGTGTGCGCGGTCCCCTTCTTCACCACCGCGGGAAGCGTCACGCCGACCGGGCCGTCCCACTCCGCCGCGCGGACGATCTCGGCGACGACGTCCGCCACCGCGTCCGGCGTCGACGGCTGCGGCGTTTCGATCCGGTGCCGGTCCCCGATGAGCTGTCCCTGTTCCAAATCGACCAGCGCGCCTTTGATCCCGCTGCCGCCGATGTCGATTCCGAAACCTCGGGTCGCCGTCACTGACGTGGTCCCTTCTCGCACGATTCAGAAGTCTGCTGCGGAGACTTTAACCGGATGTGATGACATGGCGGGCGTGGGAGTTGACGAGGCGATGCTGAACGACCTGAAAAACACCGCCGAACAGGTCGCGGTCGAGGCCGCGCACCTGGTCCGGACGGCTTGGGTGCGGATGCGGTCCGGCGGCGAGGTCGCGGTGGACACGAAGTCGGCGGAGACCGACGTGGTGACCGCGGTGGACCGCGAATCGGAGGAACTGGTCCGCGCTCGCCTGGAACGCCTCCGGCCCGGGGAACCGGTGCTCGGCGAAGAGGGCGGCGGGGCCGGGAGCGCCGCCGAGGGCGGGGTGGTCTGGGTGGTCGATCCGATCGACGGGACGGTCAATTTCCTTTACGGCTTGCCGACTTTCGCGGTGTCGATCGCCGCGCAGATCGACGGGGTGTCGGTCGCCGGAGCGGTCGTCGAGCCGGTCAGCGGCCGGCGCTGGACGGCCGTCCGCGGCGGCGGTTCGTGGCTCGACGGCGCCCGGCTGTCGGTGACCGCGGCGGACCGGCTGGAGCTGGCGCTCGTGGGGATGGGGTTCGCCTACGGCCAGGAACGCCGGGTCCGGCAGGGCAAGCTGACCGCGGATCTGGTCGGGCGCGTGCGCGACATCCGCCGCCGGGGCGCGGCTTCGCTGGACCTGTGCGCCGTCGCGGCCGGCTGGCTGGACGGGTACTTCGAGCATGGCTTGCACCGCTGGGACTGGGCCGCTGGCGCGCTGGTGGCCCAGGAGGCGGGCGCGACGGTGCTGCTGCCCGGCGAAGCAGCGGATCTGGGGGAGGACGCGACGTTCGCGGCGTCGCCCGGGATCGCGGCGGAACTGCGCGCGGCGCTGGCCGAAAACGGCGCGGCGGACGTGTGACGGCGGGCCGGGCCTGCTGACCTCGTCGAGGGGGTCAGCAGGTGACGGCGCGGGCCGAGGCCAGGAGAGTCTGGTCGATCACCGGCGCGCCGGGGCTGGCCGACTGCTCGCTGCTGCCGCCGCCCTGGTGCGCCTGCGACCAGGAGGTGAGCTGCTTGAGGATCGTGACCGCCTCGGGCCGCGGCAGGATGTCGGTGAACAGCTTGCCGGTGGCCAGGTCGACGCTGGCGTCCTTGCGGGTGTCGTGGACCAGTTCGGCGCAGGGGACCACCAGGCTGACCGTGCGGGCGGCGGAGGCGCCGTTGTCGCCGTAGCGGATCTGGCCGCGGCAGCGCGCGTCGCCCTTCGGGTACGCCGGGTCGTTGCCGGGATCGCCGATCGCGGTGAAGCCGAGATCCCGCAGCGCGTTGGTGGCGATGCTGCCCTGTCCGCGCGTGCTGCTCGCGTTGAGCACTTTCAGCGCGATCTTGTCCGGCGGCATCGGCGAGCGGTCGTCCAGGCCGTTGTGCGGCACCGAGGTGTAGGTGACTCCCGGCGGGGCCTTGGGCTCGGGACTGCAGCGGACCGCCTCGTCGACGTCGCCGCGGCCGACCACGGCGTGGACCCAGACGAACACCGCGCCGAGCGCGAGCACGCCGATCACGATCAACGCGGGCAGCGGACGGTGCTTGCGATAAGGCCGCGCACCACGGTTCCCCGACCCGTTCCCCGACGCCACCTGCCCCGTCCCTTCCCCTCGCAGAACCGGCCGCGGTCACCCCGCCGCGCCTCGCGGTAACCGCCAGCGTACGCACCGGCGTGGTAGCCGGTGAGCCTAGGCGCTCTCCGCGGGGCGCGGTGTCGCGGGTCACCTTCACCCGTTCCGCGTAATGCCCCTCCGGCCCGATCGCATCATGGACGGCTCCGCGCGAGCAAGCGGACTCAGCCGCGAGGTGATGTTTACGACGGCGGGGCAACCCGAACGGAGGACAGGCGTCTCACCTGCGCGTTCCCCCTCCCGGGTGACGCTGGTCCGGCAATGTCCGACTCGGTGCGAGGCGCGCCCGGCGGTGAGCTACCCTTCCCGGGCTCCGGCCGCAGAACGAGGTCAACCAGGTTGAGACCTGGGTCACTCGAAGGCCGGGCACAAACAGGGGCGCTGGAACGTTGACCAGCGGCACGACCGGTATCGGGCGCCTCCGGAACCGGTGCAGGACGAGATGCTGAATCGCAGGGGTGAGGGACAATGGCTACCGACTACGACGCTCCGCGCCGCAGCGAAGCCGACGAGCTGGCCGAAGACTCGTTGGAGGAGCTGAAGGCCCGGCGCAACGAGAACCAGTCCGGCGTCGTCGACGTCGACGAGGACGCGACCGCGGAGAACTTCGAACTTCCCGGCGCGGACCTCTCGGGGCTCTCCGGGGAAGACATGACCGTGAAGGTCGTGCCGAAGCAGGCGGACGAGTTCACCTGCTCGGTGTGTTTCCTGGTGCACCACCGGAGCAGGCTCGCCGAGGACAACGGCGGACGGCTGATCTGCCGCGATTGCGCCTGACCTGGGGATTTTCCGAGGGGAGATCCAGGGGAGATTCACGGGGTCAGCGTTTTCGCGGTCTGGTGTGACCGGGTAGCAAGGGGGTCGGCCTTCGGGGCGGCCCCCTTACTCGTGTCCGGGTGGGGGCGGCTCGTCGCCTGGGGGCGACATTGCGCTGGGGGTGGTGCGTGGGGCACCCCGAAGCTGAGTGTGCTGACGGTTCGAGGGTGGTTGTCAAGGCGGGAAAGATGCCTTGACAACCACCCTCGAACCGCAGGGAAGGCTTCGTATCGGGGTGCAGGGCGGGGGCTGGCTGCCGGGTTGGGTTGGTTGTGCGGGGTGCGGTTGGTTAGGCGTTTGGTTAGGCGTTGCGGAGGAGTTCTGTTACTCGCTGTGGTTTGCGGGTGCTGAAGAGCCAGTAGGGGGTGGGGTCTTCCGGGTCCGTGAGGGTGATGCGGACTGCGGGGCCTACCCAGCCGCGGTGGAGGACGAAGGCCGCGGGGTCGCCGTCGCGGCCTAGGGCGTGGCGTTTGGCGTCTTTTTCCACGACGGTGATGTCGCCGACGTAGCGCAGGGGCAGGTGGGCGTCGCCGACCCAGAGTTCTGGCTCGTCGCCGCTGGTGATCTGGATTTTCGCCCTGCCCATCGAGAGCAGGAGGGCGGCCATGACCGGGACGGCGATCGCGAGGGGGATCCACATCGGGATCGACGGGTAGCCCAGGTGGACCTCGATGCCGAGCAGGATCGCCCCGGCCATCGGCAGGGGCCAGCCCCACCACGGGAGGTAGAGGCGTTCGGAGTGTGCGACGACGCCCGTCGCGGCGGTGTTCACGCGGTCAGCCACGAGGGTAAGGGTAGTCTCGCCGCCCGTGTCCAGCGTTCAGGTCCTCCTTCAGCGGCTCGACCCCGAAGTCCCGCCGCCCGCCTATGCCCGGCCCGGCGATGCCGGGGCCGATCTCGTCACCACCTCGGATATCGTGCTCGGGCCCGGCGAGCGCGGGGTCGTCGGCACCGGGGTCGCGATCGCGCTGCCTTCCGGGTACGCCGGGTTCGTGCACCCGCGCTCCGGGCTCGCGGCGCGCGTCGGGCTGTCGGTGGTGAACACTCCTGGCACGATCGACTCGGGCTACCGCGGCGAGATCAAAGTGTGCCTGGTCAACCACGACCCGCGCGAGAAGATCGTGCTGGCCCGCGGCGACCGGATCGCGCAGCTGGTGGTCCAGAAGGTCGAGCACGCGGAGTTCGTCGAGGTCGCCGAACTCGAGCCGACCGAACGCGGCGCGGGAGGTTACGGCTCGACCGGCGGGCACGCCACACTGGCACCCGGCGCCGGAGACACCGGCGCGGGCACCGGGGAAGGAACGGAACGATAGTGGGGATTTTCGGACGCAAGCGCCGGTCCGGCGACGACGAGACCGGGGGTGCCGCTTCCCGGCGCGGAGAAAGCGCCGAAGCGGACGGCACCGACGACGCGCTCGAACCCGAGGACCAGCTGTCGGAAACGCCCGACGGCCCGTTCGACGTCGCCGAAGCCGAAGAAGACGGCATCCCGCGCATCGACCTGGGCTCGGTGCGCGTTCCGGTGCCCGACGGCTCGCAGGTGCAGGTCGAAATGGACCCGGAAGAGGGCGGCGTGCGCGCGGTGCACGTCGTGACGGAAGTCGGGCAGATCACCGTCAGCGCCTACGCGGCCCCGAAATCCGGCGGCCTGTGGCGCGAGGTGAGCAACGAGCTCGCCGACCAGCTGCGCGCGGACGGCGCGAAGGTCAACGTCGGCCGCGGCGAATGGGGCATGGAACTGTCCGCGATCGTCGGCGACGTCGCCTTGCGTTTCGTCGGGGTGGACGGCCCGCGCTGGATGCTGCGCGGCGTCATCGCCGGTCCGCAGTCCGCGGCCGCCCAGGCTCCCGAGGTGCTGCGGGCGATCGTGCGCCACACCGTCGTCGACCGGGGCAACTCGCCCATGCCGGTGCGCACTCCGCTTCCCATCACGCTTCCCGACGCGGTTGCCCAGCACATCGCCGAGCAGCAGGGCTAAGGCACGCTCGTTTTTCCGGTGGCCCTCACGGACGTCAGTTCCGTGGGGGCCACTCTCACGTTCCCGCAAGAGGGAACCGGTCAGAGAGACCGCAAGAACGCCAGGACGGTCGCTCTTCCCAGCGACTCCCGCTCCCGGCCGAGCGCCGCGAGCGACGTCTCGCCGTACTGGCCCCGGGGCAACGCTTCCGCCCACTCCCGGGCGACCGAAGCGGGATGAATCGGGTCGTCCACGCACGCCCCGACGCCCGCCGGGACATCCAGCTTTCGCAAGGCCTCGACCGTCGGCGCGGCTCTTCCCGCCGCCACCCGCAGCCCGGCCTCCAGCCCGTCTCCGTGCCGCCGCCAAGCCCGGCCCAGCTCCTCCGCCAGCCACGCCGGACTCCCGGCCTCGGCGTGCGCGACTGCTCCGTCGACCCCTTTCCCGGCCACCAGATCCGCTGTGACCGTCGCGGCCAGCGCCGCGGGTGCTTGGCCGGATTCGCCGTTCCAGGCCGGGAGCGCCGCGAGCAGCCCCCCGCAACGCCCGGGATTCGCCACCGCCCACTCCGCCGCGAGATGCGCCCCGAACGAAATCCCGCCGACCAGCACCGTCCCGTGCCGGTCAGCGAGACGGTCCAGCTCGGCCAGGAATCCCTCCGCCAGACCGGCCCCGGCGACCGGCGCGGGTGTGGTCAGCGGCACCCCCAGCGCCGCGAGCGGACCCCCGAACACCGAGCGCACGAACACCTCATCGGAGCCGGTACCGGGCAGGAGGACGGCGGCCGGGAGACGGATTGCGGACGTCACGTTGCGATCTTGCCCCAAACCCGTTTCCCTGGCTGGGACCGCAGCTACGCTGGAATACGCACGGGCCGAACGAAGTCGGGGGCCCCGGAGCACAGGAGCACACCATGTCCGCCAAGGACGGCGGCTACTTCAGCCGGTTGGTTCGCAAGCTGACCAGCGACGTCGAGGACCTCGACGCCGACGAAATGTCCGAGAGGTCGGGTGCCGAAGGCGCGCAGCGCGCCTGTGACTGCCGGTCCGGCGAAGAGGTGACTGTCCTCGGAAGGCTGCGCAGCGTCGAGCTGTCGCCGACCGACGGGCCCGCCTCGCTGCAGGCGGAGCTGTTCGACGGCACACAGGGCGTGACGCTAATCTGGCTGGGCAGGCGCCGGATTCCCGGCATCGAGCCCGGCCGTACTGTCAAGGTGCGCGGCCGGATGGCCGAACGGGATGGGCAGAAGGTGCTCTACAACCCGTATTACGAACTCCAGAGCCCGGTAGGGTGATCAACTCTCGTGACTGAACCCGCTGCTCCCCGCGACCAGAAGGACGTGCCCGGAAACGGGGACGACGAAGAGCGGCAGCCGACGCTGATGGAGCAGATGGGCGGCGTTTCCGGCCTGTTCTACTCCTCGGTGCCGGTCATCGTGTTCGTCCTGCTGAACGCGTTCTTCGGGCTTACCGTGGCGATCTGGGGCTCGATCGGGAGCGCGGTGGCGATCACCGTCCTGCGCGTCGTGCGCAAGGAGCCGCTGCAGCCGGCCATCTCCGGGTTCTTCGGCGTCGCGATCGCGGCGTTCATCGCGTTCCGCACCGGATCGGCGAAGGGGTTCTTCCTCTTCGGCATCTGGGCGAGCCTCGTCTACTGCGCGGTTTTCGTGATCTCGGTGCTGGTGCGCTGGCCGCTGGCGGGCGTCGTGTGGAACGCGCTCAACGGCAACGGCACCGCCTGGCGCAAGGACAAGCCGTCGCGCTACGGCTACGACGTCGCGACGCTCGCGATGGCCGTCATCTTCGCCGCCCGGTTCGTGGTGCAGCGCTGGCTGTACGACGGCAACCAGACCGGCTGGCTCGCGTTCGCCAAGATCGCGATGGGCTACCCGCTGTACGCGATCGGGCTGCTGGTGGTCGTCTGGGCGGTGCGCCGCTCCGACAAGCGGCTCAAGGCGCTCGCCGAGGAAGAACCGCAGCCGGAAACCGACGCGCAGGTCGAAGCGCGGCTGCGGGAGAAGTACGCGCAGGCGCCGACTCCCGAAACCTGATCCGACGCACGAAAAAGGGGCGGGCCCGCGGTGGCCCGCCCCTTTTCGCGGTTCAGTAGCCCAGTGCCGTGCGGATCTCGGGTTCGACGTCCGAGGTCGCGACGAACAGCAGCTCGTCGCCCGCCTCCAGCGGGTCCTCCGGCTGCGGCACGATCACCCGGTCGCCGCGCAGGATGGTCACCAGCGCGGCGTCGCGCGGCAGCGCCAGCTCGCTCACCGGCTTGCCCGCCAGCGGCGTCTCCTCCGGCAGGGTGAGTTCCACCAGGTTCGCCTGGCCCTGCCGGAACGTCATCAGCCGCACCAGATCGCCCACGCTCACCGCTTCCTCGACCATCGCGGCGAGCATCCGCGGGGTCGACACGGCCACGTCGACGCCCCACGCGTCGGTGAACAGCCATTCGTTGGCCGGGTTGTTCACCCGCGCCACCACGCGCCGCACGGCGAACTCCGTCTTCGCCAGCAGCGACACCACGAGGTTCGCCTTGTCGTCGCCGCTCGCCGCGATCACGACGTCGCAGCGCTCGATGCCGGACTCCTCGAGGATCGACACCTCGCACGCGTCGCCCAGCACCCAGTCGGCCTGCGGAACGGATTCCGGCTCGAACTGGTCGGCGTCGCGCTCGATCAGCATCACCTGGTGATTGCCGTCGATGAGCTCGGCGGCGATGGACTGCCCGACGGCTCCCGCGCCCGCGATCGCGACCCGCATCAGTTCTCCTCCTCGGGGGCGCGAGCGGCCAGGCTCGTCACGTCTCCGACGGTGCCCGAGCGCGCCGCCACCCACACGTCGTCGTCGGCCTGCACGACGGTTTTCGCGTCCGGCAGCACCGCGGTGCCGAACCGCATCATGAACGCCACCCGCGCGCCGGTGGTCTCCTGCAGTTCGCGCACGCTGCGGCCGACCCAGCCCTCGTGCAGCGGCAGCTGCAGCAGCGCGACGTTGCCGGACGGGTCGCGCCACGCGGAGGCGACGCCGTCGGGGAGAAGGGTGCGCAGGAACCGGTCGGTCGTCCACGGCACGGTCGCGACGGTCGGGATGCCGAGGCGCTCGTACACCGCGGCGCGCTTGTGGTCGTAGATCCGCGCGACCACGTGCTCGACGCCGAAGTTCTCGCGCGCGACCCGCGCGGAGATGATGTTGGAATTGTCGCCGCTCGACACGGCCGCGAAAGCACCCGCGCGCTCGATCCCGGCCTCGACGAGCACCCGGCGGTCGAAACCCGCCCCGACGACCTGCTGGCCGTGGAAGTCGCTGCCCAGCCTGCGGAACGCCTGCTGGTTCTTGTCGATGACGGCCACGTCGTGGCCCAGCCGCTCCAGCGCCGCGGCCAGAGACGCGCCGACGCGGCCGCATCCCATGATCACCACGTGCACGCTTAGCCTCCTCGCAGGTGCGGATGACCCGTTGATGGGTACCCCTCGGACACCAGCGCCGAACCTACCTTGCCGCACCCGGCCAGCCCCACCGTCCTCCCCTCCACCGCCCTCAGCGAGGGAGCCGCGCTCCGCTGTACATTCTGCAGGTGTCGAAGTTCCCGACAGTGCTGAAGCGGCTGGTCCTAGGGCGTCCGTTCCGCAGCGACCGTCTCTCCCACACTTTGTTGCCCAAGCGCATCGCGCTGCCCATTTTCGCCTCCGACGCGCTGTCCAGCGTGGCCTACGCCCCGGAGGAGATCTTCCTGACGCTGAGCGTCGCGGGCCTGTCCGCGTACGCCTTCGCGCCGTGGATCGGCATCGCGGTCGCGCTGGTCATGCTCGTCGTCGTCGCGTCGTACCGGCAGAACGTGCACGCGTACCCGAGCGGCGGCGGCGACTACGAGGTCGCGACGACCAACCTCGGCGGCAAGTTCGGTCTGACGGTGGCGAGCGCGCTGCTGGTCGACTACGTGCTGACCGTCGCGGTGTCCACTTCGTCCGGCGTCGCGAACATCGGCTCGGCGATTCCGTGGGTGGCCAACCACAAAGTGACCGCCGCGGTGGTGATCGTCGCCGTGCTGACCGCGCTCAACCTGCGCGGCGTGCGCGAATCGGGCAAAGCGTTCGCTATCCCTACTTACGGGTTCATCGCGGGCATCCTGATCATGGTGGTCTGGGGTCTGTTCCAGACCTTCACCGGCACCGAGATGCGGGCCGAGAGCGCGGGTTTCACGCTGCACGAGGAAGGCAACTGGGCCGGTTTCGCTTTCGTGTTCCTGATCCTGCGGTCGTTCTCGTCCGGCGCGGCGGCGCTGACCGGGGTCGAGGCGATCAGCAACGGCGTGCCCGCGTTCCGCAAGCCGAAGTCGAAGAACGCGGCCACCACGCTGCTGCTGATGGGCGTGCTCGCGGTGACGATGCTCGTCGGCATCATCACGCTCGCGGTCGTCACGAAGGTCAACTTCGCCGAGGACCCGGCGCGGCAGCTGGCCGGCGCGCCCGCGGGCTACGAGCAGAAGACGATCGTCGCGCAGATCGCGCACGCGGTGTTCGCCGACTTCCCGCCCGCCTTCTACTACATCTCGTTCTCCACCGGCATCATCCTGCTGCTGGCCGCGAACACCGCGTTCAACGGCTTCCCGGTGCTCGGCTCGATCCTCGCCCAGGACCGCTACCTGCCTCGGCAGCTGCACACCCGCGGCGACCGGCTGGCGTTCTCCAACGGCATCCTGTTCCTCGCGATCTTCGCGCTGGTGCTGATCATCGCGTTCGACGCGGAGGTCACCCGGCTGATCCAGCTGTACATCGTGGGCGTGTTCGTGTCGTTCACGGTGAGCCAGGCGGGCATGATCCGGCACTGGAACCGGTTGCTGGCCAAGGAAACCGACCCGGCGGCGCGGCGGCGGATGCGGCGCTCGCAGACGGTGAACGCGATCGGCCTGACCATGACCGGCACCGTGCTGGTGATCGTGCTGATCACCAAGTTCCTGCTCGGCGCGTGGATCGCGATCGCCGCGATGGTGGCGATTTTCGCGCTGATGACCGCGATCCGGAAGCACTACGACCGGGTCGCGGAAGAACTCAAGGACATGGGCGAAGCGCCGACCGTGCTGCCCTCGCGCAACCACGCAATCGTGCTGGTGTCCAAACTGCACCGGCCGACGCTGCGCGCGCTGGCCTACGCCAAGGCGATGCGCCCGGACGTGCTCGAAGCGGTCACGGTCAACGTGGACGACGCCGACACCCGGGCACTGACCCACGAATGGGACGCGCACAAGTTCAAGGTACCGTTGAAGGTCGTCGAATCGCCGTACCGGGAAATCACGAAGCCGGTGCTCGATTACGTGAAGCGGGTCCGCGGCGCCAACCCGCGCGACGTGGTCACCGTTTTCATTCCGGAGTACGTCGTGGGGCACTGGTGGGAGCAGGTGCTGCACAACCAGAGTGCGTTGCGGCTCAAGGGAAGGCTGCTGTTCCAGCCCGGTGTGATCGTGGCGAGCGTGCCATGGCAGCTGGAGTCGTCGCAGAAGGCGGCGGCGCGGATGCGCAAGGCGCGCCCGTCCGCCGGCGACGTGCGGCGCGGCTTCACGCCCGGCACTTCCCGGCCCGCCGACGCCAAGAAGCCAGCCCCTGCGACAAAGGAATCATCAGAATGAGCGACAGCTGGCTAGGCCGGATCCTCGAACTGGAAGTCGGCCCAGTCGCGCACGGCGGACACTGTGTGTCGCGTGTGGACGGACGAGTGCTGTTCGTGCGGCACGCGCTGCCCGGCGAACGAGTCCGGGCCGAGGTGACCGAGGACAAAGGCGGCTCGTTCTGCCGGGCCGACGCGATCGAGGTGCTCAGCGGTTCCGAACATCGCGTGACGCCGCCCTGCCCGCTCGCCGCGCCTGGCGGCTGCGGCGGATGCGACTGGCAGCACGCCGAACCGGCCTACCAGCGTGAACTCAAGGCCGCGGTGGTGGCCGAACAGCTGCAGCGGCTCGCCGGGATCACCCGCGAAGTGGTCGTGGAACCGCTCGAAGGCGGTCCGCTCGGCTGGCGCAGCCGGGTGCGGCTCGTCGCCGGACGCGACGGCCAGGCCGGGTTGCGCGCGCACCACAGCCACCGCGTCGTTCCGATCGACGACTGCCCGATCGCGGTGCCGGGCTCGCTCGACACCGCGTTGAGCAAGCGCTGGCGGCCGGGCACCGAACTGGAAGTGACCAGCGACGCCGACAATCACCTCCACCTGCGCGAACTCGCGACGGTGCGCGGACGCACCCAGGGCAAGCAGCTGTCCGGCGGCATGGCCATCCAGCACGCGGCGGGTCGCGACTGGCGGCTCGACGCGCACGGCTTCTGGCAGGTCCACCCGCACGCGGCGGACACGCTGGCGGACCTCGTGCGGGAATGGGCGGACGCGCCGCGCGGCGGGGTCGCCTGGGACCTCTACGCCGGGGTCGGGCTGTTCGCCTCGGTCCTGGCCGAGCAGGTCGGCCCGGACGGCCAGGTGCTGGCCATCGAATCCGGCCGGCGCGCGGTGTCCGACGGCGAGCGCAACCTCGCCGACCTGCCGCAGGTGAGCTGGCGTTCCGGACGCGTGGAACACCTCATCGGCGACGCCCCGACGCCGGTCGACGTGGTGGTGCTCGACCCGCCGCGCAAGGGTGCCGGGCGAGCGGTCGTCAACGCGATCGCCGAGGGCGAGCCGGACCGGATCGTCTACGTGGCGTGCGACCCGGCCGCGCTGGCGAGGGACGTGCAGTTCTTCTCCGAGCACGGGTATTCGCTGACGGATCTGCGGGCATTCGACGCGTTCCCGATGACGCATCACGTGGAGTGCGTCGCGCTGCTGCAGTGACGGTGGTGCGCATGGGACGGTGGCCGTTGCCATAAGCCAGATTGCTTGTCCCGCAACGCGATCCGCGACCTCGCCCGAGCGGGAGACACCTCGCCGTTGGTCACGATTCGGTCACGCGAGAACCTCAGCGCGCTCCCTGGCGACTGACCGGATGTGCATCGCGGAGGATGCGCGGTCCTCCGGCACCAGGCCGGAAGACGACGCGAGGGGCGGACATGATTCTGCGCGCAATACGGTCGCTGGCGGGTGTTCTGCTGGGCCGCCGGACCGGCTTCCGACGGAGATATGGCGGGCGGCCCGATCCGGGCGCTCGCCCGCGTCCTGGGTCAGGGCCGGAGCCAGCGGTCGAACCAGGCCCGGGTCCGGCGCAGGATGTCGAGCTGGTGACGGCGTTCCCGGATCGAGTGGCCCTCTCCCGGATAGATCACGAACTCGTGCTCGACGCCGAAATGGCGCAGTGCCCGGTGGAAGTACACGGACTGGCCGAGGGGGCACGTTGGTGTCCTCGGCGCCGTGCAGCAGGAGCACCGGAGTGCGAACGCGGCTGGCATAGGAGATCGGGCTGACCGCGTCGTGCGGATGCGGGCCGATGCCCTCCCACCCGGTGCTGCCTCCGAGCGCGGCTTCGAACTGGCCGTATTCGCCGGTCGCGGCGAGCATGCCCCAGTCGATGACTCCGGCGAGAACGAGCGCGGCGCGGAATCGCCCGGTCTGGCCGACGGCCCAGGCGGAGAGGAACCCGCCGTGGCTTCCGCCGGCGATGCCGAGCCGATCCGGGTCGGCGACGCCCTCGGCGACGAGCCGGTCGATGCCGGCCTGGATGTCGGTCCATTCCTCCTGTCCGACCCTGCCCGCGACGCTGGCCGCGAACTCGTGGCCATGGCCTTCTCCGCCCCGCGGATTGGGCAGGAACACCGCGTACCCGGCGGTGGCCAGCCACTGCGCGCTGGGGAACCAGAACAGCTGGAGGCGATCGGCGTACCGGTCGTAGGGGCCGCCGTGCGCGATCGTGACGAGCGGGAACGGACCGTCCGAAGCGGATTTGCCGACCGGCAGCACCAGCAGGCCGTCCAGCTCGAGGCCGTCGGCGCCGTGGTAGGTCAGCGGTCGCTGGGTGCCGAACGCGAGGCCGTTCAGTTCGGGGCGGGTGTCGGTGATCTTCCGCAGCGGCCCGGTGGGCGGACCGACGTGGACGTTCGCGGGCTGGTAGCGGGTGCCGGTCAGCGCCGCGATCGTCGTGCCCTCGGGGGTGCTGGTGAGGGCGTCGAGACGGCCGGGGCGCCGCGACAAGATCGTGGGTCCGGCGGGATCGAGCCGGGCCAGGGTCGTGTTCAGTCCGTCGGCGAACACCACCAAAGGGGCGGCATCGGTCTGGTGCAGTTCGGTGGGGCACATCCGAAGGCCGGAAGTCCGGTTGCGGCGCACCCGGCTGCGTACGGCCAGGTCGAACACCGCGGTGCCAGCTTGCAGAACCGGCGGGGTGAGAGCGAGATAGCCGAGGTGCCAGCCGTCCTCGCCCGGCCACCAGGCCAGAGAGCGCGCGTCGGCCTCGACCGGTCCGAGGTCCTCCGCGGCCCCCGTCGCGGAGTCGAACAGGTGCAGCTGGCCGGTGCGGGGGCCGTAGTCGTTGTCGCTGCTGGCCTGGGTGAGCACGGCGAGCGGTCCGCCGCCGGGTCGCTGCCGCAGTTCCACGACGTGTCGGTCGCCGAACACCTCCGGGGTGGCGACCAGGCCAGTGCGCAGGTCGAGCAGACGCAACCGGGCACGTGGTTCCCGCTCGCCGACGACGATGGCGTCGTCCCGGGCGCGGCTCGCGTCCTCGTCGGTGGGTTCGTCCTCGGCGAGCAGCGCGAGCAGGTTGGGGTCAGCGAGCGGCAGATGGTCCACGATGCCGCCGCGCCAGCTGGTTACCGCCGTCGCTGTGCCGTCGGCGAGGGTGAGCCGGTGTACCTGCGGCGTGCCGCGGTCGGCGCGATCGGACAGGAAGAACAGCGTGCCCGAGTCCGCGGACCAGCGTGGCCGGGATTCCGTCGCGGTGTCCGCAGTGGCTCGGCGCGACGGGGCAGTGCCGTCGGTGTCGACGAGCCAGAGTTCGGTGTCGAGGTGGTCACCGGCCCGGCTGAGCGGAGTAAGGACGTAGCAGAGCCGGTGGCCGTTCGGGGCGAGGGCTGGGGTCTGCGGTGCGCGACCATCAACCACGAGTTCGGCGGTCAGACCAGACATGTGCCCAGTCTGCCCACCTCGCTAGTGCACCACGGTGCCCTCGAACGCCGACGGCGGGCGGTAGGGCCAGCCGGGACCCCACCACCCGCCGGACGATCAGCCGCGGTCTTCCTTGAGCAGGTCCGCGCATTTCTCGCCGATCGCCATCGTCGTGATGCACGGGTTCACCGTGACGAGGAACGGCATCACCGAAGCGTCGGCCACCCGCAGGCCGTCAACGCCGCGGACGCGCAGGCGGGCGTCCAGGACCGCCTCCGGGTCGCCGTCCGCGCCCATCCGGGCCGTGCACGCGGGGTGGTACACGGTGTTGTGCGTTTTGCGCAGGTAGTCGGCGATCTCGTCGTCGGTCGTGCAGTCGCGGCCCGGCGCGAGTTCCACGCCCGCCCATTCGTCGAGCGCGGGCTGGGCGGCGATCTCGCGGGCGAGCTTCACGCCGTAGGTCATCACGCGCATGTCGTACTCGTCGGTGAAGTAGCGCGGGTCCACGCGGGGCTTGTCGCGGAAGTCGCGGGTGCGCAGCCGCACGGTGCCGCGGGAACGGCTGCGCGTCACGTTCGGCGTGAGGCAGAAGCCGTTCTCGGTCGTCGGGTAGCCGTGCCGGACGGTGTTCAGGTCGAACGGCACCGAACCGTAGTGGAACATCAGGTCCGGGCGGTCCAGGCCCTCTTCGGTCATGGTGAAGATGCCGATTTCCCACCACTGCGTGGATTCGGTGACCATCGGCTGCAGGGCGTCCCACATCACCAGGCCCTCGGGGTGGTCCTCGAGGTTCGAGCCGACGCCCGGCGAGTCCACGAGCACCTCGACGCCGACCTCGCGCAGATGCTCGGCGGGCCCGATGCCGGACAGCATCAGCAGTTTCGGCGTGTCGATCGCGCCGGAGCTGACCACGACCTCGCGGCGCGCGGTGATCGTGCTGTGGTGGATCAGGTCCGGCTCCAGCACCTCGACGCCGGTGCAGCGGCGGCCGTCGAACAGCAGCCGGCTCGCCCGGAGGCCGGTGCGGATCTCCAGGTTCGGCCGCTTGCCCATGATCGGGTGCAGATAGGACACCGACGCCGAAGACCGGGTGCCGTCCTCGCGGGCGTTGATCTGGAACCAGTTCGCGCCGTGGGTGACGGTCTTGCCGGAGTTGAACTCCGTCGTCGGGATGCCCGCCTGGGCGCACGCGGACAGCAGCGCCGCGCCCGCCGGGTCCTTCGGCGGGACCGACCGGATGGTGACCGGGCCCGAGCGGCCGTGGTGGTCGCCGGGGCCGTCGTTGGTCTCCAGCCGTTGGTACAGCGGGAAAATGTCCGCGGCCGACCAGCCGGGCAGGCCCAGCGAGGCCCATTCGTCGAGGTCCTCGGCCGGGGCCCAGAACGCGATGCACGAGTTGTGCGACGAGCAGCCGCCGAGCACCCGGGCACGGGCCTGGCGCAGGTAGGAGTTGCCCGCCTCCTGCGGTTCCACCAGGTAGTCCCAGTCGTAGCCGGATTCCAGCAGGCCCATCCAGCGGGTCAGCTCCAGCACCTCCGGCACGTCCGCGTCCGACGGCCCGGCCTCGAGGAGGCAGACGGTCACGTCCGGATCCTCCGACAGCCGGGCGGCAACCACCGATCCGGCTGTGCCGCCGCCGACCACCACGTAGTCGAACTCGCTTGCGCTCACCGGGAAACCTCCTCATCGGGCGCGGGGGCGGCGGCGTGGTCCGCCAGCACCCCGACCTTGTGCCGTTGCACGAACCAGTAATAGGCGAAGCCGCCGGCCGCGAAGACGCCGACGAACAGCACCGAAATCCACTGCAGGTACCAGTGGAAGGGCGGGGAAGCGTTGTAGATCTCGTTGCGGGGCCAGGCCAGGTTGACCGTCATCGCGCCGCCCCACAGCACCGCGAGCACGTTCACCGGGAGACCCCAGCGGCCGAGGGAGAACCGGCCGGCCGGCGTGCCCTCGCGCGGCCAGCGCCCGCGCAGCCTGCGGATCAGCATCGGCACGGTCACGAGGAGGTAGGACAGGTAGATCAGGATGATCGCGAGGCTGGTGACCGCGGAGAAGATCTGCGTGGAGTTGATGTTCAGCACCAGCAGCGCGATCGCGAGCACGCCGATCACGATCGCGGGCAGCACCGGGGTGCCGGTCTTCTTGTTGACCCGCGCCAGTTTCCGGCCGCCGGGCAAGGCGTTGTCCCGCGCCATCGCGAAGGCGATCCGGATCGCTGCGGTGTGCACGGCCAGCACGCACACGGTGATCGCGATGAACACGACGAACAGGAACACGCGTCCGATGGCCGGGCCGAGCGCGTCGGTGAGCACGTACTGCAGGCCGACCGTGCCGAGTTCCGGCGCGTGGATGTTGCCCACGGCCATGAGTGCGAACAGGATGATCAGCCCGCCCAGCACGAAGGAGGCGACCAGTGCGCGCAGGATCGCCTTCGGCGCGTTGCGGTGCGGGTCCAGCGATTCCTCGCCGAGCGAGGCCGCGGTGTCGAAGCCGTACATCACATAAGAGGAGGCGATGCCGGCGATCAGGAACGCGCCGAGATACCCGGATGAATGCCCGGCTTCGGTGCCGTTCGTCTCGGTCACCACCGACGGGCCGCGCACGAAGTGGAAGGCCAGGAACACCACCAGCAGCACCGCGAACAGCAGTTCCACGAACACGCCCGCGCTGTTGATCCGCGCCATCAGCTTCACGCCGAACGCGTTGACCAGCGTCGTGAAGACGATCAGCACGGTGGCCAGCAGCACGCCGTTGGCCGCGTCGCTGGTGCCCGTGCCGTCGCCGATGAACTGGAAGAACGACGCGATCTGCGGCAGCGTCCGCTGGTAGGCGAGCGCGGTCGCGGAGATCGAGACGATCGAGGCCAGCAGCATCATCCAGCCGGCCATCCACGCGATGTGCGGGTTGCTGAGCTTCTTCGCCCAGTTGTAGACCGACCCGGCGACGGGGTACTGCGCGGCCAGTTCGGCGAAGCAGAGCGCCACCATCAGCTGCCCGACGAACACCGCGGGCCAGGACCACCAGTAAGCGGGCCCGCCCTCGGACAGGCCGAGGTAGGACAGCTGGAACACCCCGGTCAGCACGGAGATGTAGCTGATGCCGGCAGCGAAGGTGTGGAAACTGCCGAGCGTTCTCTTGAGCTGGTTGGTGTAGCCGAATTCGCCGAGTTCGCGATCGCCGGTGTCGCTCAAGGGCAGGGGTCCTTTCGGTGGGGGAGGGGATCAGCCGGAGAACCAGTGCTGGGGGCCGGGCTTGAGGTTCTGGTGGATGTGCTTGACCTCGGTGTATTCGGCCAGGCCGGTCGGGCCGAGTTCGCGGCCGAAGCCGGACTGCTTGTAGCCGCCCCATTCGGCCTGCGGCAGGTACGGGTGGTAGTCGTTGATCCACACCGTGCCGTGCCGGAGCCGGTTCGCCACGCGCTGGGCGCGGGCGGCGTCTTGGGTGAACACGCCGCCAGCCAGGCCGTAGTGGGTGTCGTTGGCGATGCGGACCGCGTCGTCCTCGTCGGTGAACGTCTCCACGGTCAGCACCGGGCCGAAGGATTCCTCGACGACCGCGGTGCTGCCCTGTTTGACGTTGTCGAGGATCGTCGGCAGGTAGTAGAAGCCGTCCTGCAGCGCCGGATCGTCCGGACGCTTGCCGCCGGTCCGCAGCACCGCGCCCTCTTCGAGGGCGGTCGCGACGTAGCGCTCCACCTTCTCGCGGTGCGCGGCGGAGATCAGCGGCCCGGTCTCGGCGTTCTCGTCGAACGGCCCGCCGAGGCGGATCCGCTCCGCGCGCCGCACGAGTTCGTCGACGAACTCGTCGTGCCATTCCTGCTGCACGATCAGTCGCGCCCCGGCCGAGCAGACCTGTCCGGAGTGCAGGAACACCGCGGTGAGCGCGTAGTCGACGGCGGTCTCGAAGTCCGCGTCGGCGAACACCACGTTCGGGTTCTTGCCGCCGAGTTCGAGCGCGACCTTCTTCACCGTCGCCGCCGCGTTGGCCGCGATCACCCGTCCGGTGGCCAGTCCGCCGGTGAACGACACGAGGTCGACGTCGGGGTGCTCGGACAGCGGAGCACCGGCCGTCGGGCCCGCGCCGAGCACGAGGTTCGCGACGCCACCGGGCAGCCCGGCCTCGGCGAGCAGCCGCATGAACAGGATCGAGGTGTGCGGCGTCAGCTCGCTCGGTTTGAGCACGAACGTGTTGCCCGCGGCCAGCGCCGGGGCGATCTTCCACACGGTCTGCAGCAGCGGGTAGTTCCACGGGGTGATGAGGCCGCAGACGCCGACCGGTTCGTGCACGATCCGGCTGAACGAGTCCGCGCTGCCGGTGTCCACGACCCGGCCCGCGTCGTTGCCCGCGAGCTTGCCGAAATAGCGCAGGCAGGCCGCGATGTCGCTCATGTCGTACCGGCTTTCCACCAGGCGTTTGCCGGTGTCGAGCGATTCGGCGCGGGCGAATTCCTCGGCGTCGCGGTCGAGCAGGTCGGCCGTGCGCAGCAGCAGGTTTCCGCGTTCGGCGGCGGGGGTAGCCGGCCAGGGTCCGGTGTCGAACGCCCGGCGCGCCGCGGCGATGGCGGCCTCGGTGTCTTCCGCGGTCGCCTCGGCGACCTCGGCGACGAGGCTGCCGTCCGCGGGGCACCGGATCTCGCGCCGCCCGCCCGCGCGCGCGTCCACCCATTCGCCGCCGATGTACAAGTCAGCCATGGAGTCCTCTCGGGATCGGGGTCCGTCCGGGATTATCACGGCCACTCGGGGTGACCGCGACTTGACCGACCGGCCTCGTGATCTTCCCCGCTCGTGGAGTTGCGTCCCGGCTGGAGCTGTGATCCGGGACGCGGGCGGCCGGACCCGGGTGGCGGCCGTCCGTAGACTGGCCGGAACCGGCGGAGGAAGAAACGGACGGGGTGGAGCGGTGACCATGCTGGACTCGGTGCACGGACCGGCGGATCTGAAGCGCATGAGCGTCGAGGACCTCGGCGAGCTGGCGGCCGAGATCAGGGACTTCCTCGTGGACAAGGTCCGCCGCAGCGGCGGGCACCTCGGTCCCAACCTGGGCGTCGTCGAGCTGACGCTGGCGCTGCACCGGGTGTTCGACTCGCCGCGCGACGCGATCGTGTGGGACGTCGGGCACCAGGCGTACGTCCACAAGATCGTCACCGGGCGGCACGGCGAATTCGACAAGCTGCGCCAGCAGGGCGGCCCCACCGGGTACCCGTGCCGCGGCGAGAGCGAGCACGACCTGGTCGAGAACAGCCACGCGTCCGCCGCGCTGTCCTATGTGGACGGAATGGCGAAGGCGTTCGAGCTGTCCGGCGGCCCGCGCAGGCACGCGATCGCGGTGGTCGGCGACGGCGCGCTCACCGGCGGCATGTGCTGGGAGGCGCTCAACAACATCGCCGGGCGCAAGGACCGCCCGGTCGTGATCGTGGTCAACGACAACGGCCGGTCGTACTCGCCGACCATCGGCGGGATGGCCGACCACCTGGCGTCGCTGCGGCTGCAGCCGGGCTACGAGCGGCTGCTGGACGGCGGCCGCGAGCTGCTGCGCAGCACCCCGGTGGTGGGCAAGCCGATCTACGCCGCGCTGCACGCGGCCAAGGCGGGCATCAAGGACGCGCTGAGCCCGCAGGTGATGTTCTCCGACCTCGGCTTGAAGTACCTCGGCCCGGTCGACGGCCACGACCTGGTCGCGCTGGAGAAGGCGTTCCAGAGCGCGCGGGCGTTCGGCGGCTCGGTGATCGTGCACGTGGTCACCGAGAAGGGCCACGGCTACGCGCCCGCGGTGAACCACCAGGCCGACCAGATGCACCAGACCGACCCGATCGACCCGGAGACCGGACTGCCGCCGGTGAAGGGTCCCAGCTGGACCGGCGTGTTCGGCGACGAGCTGGCGAAGATCGGCGAGGAGCGCAAGGACGTCGTGGCGATCACCGCCGCGATGCTGCGCTCAACCGGGCTGGAGAAGTTCTCCGAGCGCTTCCCGGACCGCTGGTTCGACGTCGGCATCGCCGAACAGCACGCGGTGACGTCCGCGGCCGGGCTCGCGATGGGCGGCTGCCATCCGGTCGTCGCGTTGTACTCGACGTTCCTGAACCGGGCGTTCGACCAGGTGCTGATGGACGTCGCCCTGCACCGCCAGCCGGTGACGTTCGTGCTGGACCGCGCGGGCATCACCGGTCCGGACGGCCCGAGCCACCACGGCATGTGGGACCTGTCGCTGCTGGGCATGGTGCCGGGCATGCGCGTGGCCGCGCCGCGCGACCCGGGCACCCTGCGCGAGGAGCTGCGCGAGGCGGTCGCGGTGCAGGACGGGCCGACCGCGCTGCGGTTCTCGAAGGGCAGCGTCGGCCCGGACGTGCCCGCGGTGGAGCGGATCGGCACGGTCGACCTGCTGCGCCGCCCGTCGGGTTCGACGGACGTGTTACTGGTCGCGGTGGGTCCGTTTGCGCAGCTGGCGCTGGAGGCCGCGGACCGCTTGGCGGACCAGGGCATCGGCGTGACGGTCGCGGACCCGCGCTGGGTGGTTCCGGTGCCCGCGGAGCTGGTCGCGCTCGCGGAACAGCACAAACTCGTGGTGACGGTCGAGGACAGCGGACGGCACGGCGGTTTCGGCTCGGCGCTGGCGGCGGTGCTGCGGGACGCCGAATGCGACGTCCCGCTGCGCGACCTCGCGGTGCCGCAGGCATTCCACGACCACGGCACCCGGGCCGAAGTGCTGGACCGGATCGGCCTGACCGCGCAGGACGTGGCGCGGCGGATCACCGAGTGGGCTTCGGACCGCCTCGGCTCCGACGTGGAGGAAACCGCGGGGGAGAAACCCCGCGCTTGAGCGGAGTTGCCTCTGGTCGGTGGTGTTCCAACGTGGGGAAAGCGCTGAGAGAAGCTCCGCGCCTGAGTGGAGTTGCCTCCGGTTGGTGGTGCTCCCACGTGGGGAAGCCGTAGAGCGAAGCCCCGCGCCTGAGCGCTTGACCGGCGGGTTCCCGGGAACGGGGACCCGCCGTGCTCATTTTTCCGAGGCTTCGCCGGTGAAAGTCTCGTCGATGTCCGGGATCCAGTAGCAGATTTCCAAGGTCTTCATCCTCGACATCTGCCACACCTTCCGGCCGCCGCCCAGCGCACCGGTCGCGCCGAGCAGTGCGAGGACCGCGGCCCCGGCGGCGATCAGCCGGTGCGGTCCGGTCGCGGTCTGGACGAGCGCGACGACCGTGGCCAGGACGAAAGCGAAGGCGATGTTGCGCAGCATGACCGACTGCGCGCGCATCCGGACGATCTCCCCGGCCGCGTCCTTGTCGTGCAGTTCGGCCGCGGCGAGAAGCAGTGCCGGGTTGGCCTGGAGGTAGGCGCGGTCGCGTGCCTGAGGAACCTCGGCGGCGAATTCCCGTCGAGCTTCCTCCGCGTCCTGCCTGGGTCGCAGCCGGTCCAGTTGCCGGGCCAGCGGGTGGAAGAGATGCCCGAGCAGATAACTGGCGATCACGGCACCGGCGGTCAGTAGTACGCCCGGGGCGGTGGCCAGCGCGGCGACGTGCAACACGCCCAGTCGGTCGAGCACGTAGACCAGCAGCGACAACTGCACCGCTCCGGGAACGGCGAAGCTGAACAGGTCGAAGATGCCGACTGCGAACGTCACGGATCGCCTCCCGGACAGGGGGTTTCGGAGATCGAGATCGTCCCACAGCCGCGCAGCGCGTGTACCGCGTTCGCTCATCGCCATGCGCGATAGCAGTGATCCACGCCGGGCTCTTTCCGTTCTTCGCGTTTTCGGAAGAATCAGAGGCAGCAGATCTTCCTCGGTTCTGGAAAGGCGGAATAATGGCGGAAATCAGCAGGCGGGGCGCGCTCGGGGCGGGTGCGGGAATCGCTGCGGCGACCGCGTTGGGCGCGACCGGAACGGCGCGGGCGAGCACCGGGAAACCGGCGAAACCGGGGTACGTTTTCCCGCTCGCCACATCCGAACCGGCCGTCCATGACGGCGGCACGCTGCGCGGAGCCCACGAGAAGAACTTCCCGGTGCTGGCCGGTCAGCAGGGCTCGGTGTACCTGGTGCACCTCGACCCCGGCGGCATGCGCGAACCGCACTGGCACCCGTCCGCGTGGGAGCTGAACTACATCATTTCCGGCAAGGCTGACTGGAGCATTCTCGGCACGCACCCGGACGGCAGCTATCACAACGAAGTTTTCAGTGCGAAAGCCGGTGAGCTCGTTTTCGCCCCGCAGGGATTTTTCCATTATTTCGCGAATTCCAGCACCACCGAAGGCCTGGACGTGCTCGTCATGTTCAACACCAGCACCGGGGAGCCGAACGACGACATCGGCATCGTCGGGACGCTGAACTCGCTGCCGAGGGAGATCCTCGCCGCCGCGTTCGGGGTTCCGGTGTCGGCGTTCGCCGCGGTCCCGAAGGACCTCAAGCCGGTGGTGATCACGCGCCGCCGGTAGTGGCAGTGCCCACACCTGGTACACGACTGGGTACCCAGAGTGGTACTCCGGAGTAGTGATCGATCCGGTGCTGCTGCGCACTTTTCTCGCTGTGGCCGAGGCGGGCGGGTTCTCCGAAGCCGCCCGCCGGCTGGATCTCGGGCAGTCGACGGTGAGCCAGCACGTCCGCCGTCTCGAAACGGCGCTCAGCTGCGTGCTGTTCGAGCGCGACACGCACAGCGTGCGCCTCACCGGCGACGGCGAGACGATGACCGGTTTCGCCCGCGGCATCCTCGACCAGCAGGACCGCGCACTGCGGTATTTCTCCCGGCCGGGCCCGCGCGGGCGGGTCCGGTTCGGGGTGTGCGAGGACTTCCTGCTCGGCCACGCCGCGGACGTCCTCGGCCGCTTCCGCGGCGCGCATCCGGGGATCGACCTCGAACTGTCGGTCGAGCTGAGCGAGGTGCTGCATTCCCGGCTCGCCGACGGAGACCTCGACCTGGTGCTGGCCAAACGCGATTCCGGCCAGGGAGTGCGCCGGGACCCGCTGGTCTGGGTGGGCGCGCCCGGGCTGGAACTCCTCCCGGGCGAACCGGTTCCGCTGGTCCTCTACCCGGAGCCGAGCGTCACCCGCGCCCGCGCGCTGACCGCGTTGCGCCAGGGCGGTGTCGAATGGCGGATCGGCTGCGTCAGCGAACGGCTCAACGGCCTGCGGGTCGCACTCGAAGCCGGACTCGGGGTGGGCTTGTTCGCGGCGTCCGTGGTCCCGGCCGGGCTGGTCCCGATCAGCGGGCTGCCCGATCCGGGATCGGTGACTTTCGTGCTGAGCCACCGGGGAACGGCGCGGGGTTCGGCGGCGGCGTTGGCGGACACGATCCTGTCGGCTCAGTGGAGCCGATCTGACCGGGGATTACCTGTGGTTCCGGGGAAGTCCTGACCGCCGCTGTGTCGCTCATGCCGATGACCGGAAGAAAATAAGGAGCCCCAGGCGCTTGCAAGCAGAGGCGACCCTGGGGCGTTCGAACAAGACGATAGCATCAAGCGGTGTCGTCTGTCGACGTAGACCGAACCGTGGTTTGGCACATGCTGTCCGAACCGAGGATGGCCCCCTACCTGGCTGAAGCGGGAGGGGATCGCGACCTCGCGCTCGACCTGTACGCGTGGAGCGCGCGGATGTAATCGGCTGCTTTTTTGGCAGTCGGTCATCTAGAAGTGTTGCTGCGCAACGCTCTCGACCGGTGTTTGGCTTCTGGACGGGCTTGCTGGGGCCGAAGTACGAACAGCTTTGGCGGGAGTGTTTGCGGCACGCCTTCCCTCATTCAAATGGCACCCGCAAGCAGGTTGTCGTCGCGGCCGAACGGGTTCGCAAGTTCCGAAACCGGCTGGCACACCACGACTCGACGATCAATGTGGACATCCCCTTCGAGATCCGGAAGCTTTTCGAGCTGGCCTCGTACATCGACGGTGACGTGGCACGGTGGTTGGAGCAATGCAGCTCCGCGATGGATATCTATGCCGAGCGCCCGGTGGCGGCTGAGGACACGGTGGTGGTTCCCGCGAAACACGCTTGGCCGCTCTACGAGGGCGTGCGTGCTTACGTATGCCAATCCGGCCGTTCGTTTCGCCCGGTTCAGCGGGTCGCCTTCTGCTCCGGTCGCGAGATCAAGCAGGATGTTCCGGCGATTGTCCACCGCCGGGATGGTGTCGAGTGGACACCTGAGTCGGCCAGTCGGCTGCGATCATCTGACGACCGGTTCGATCGTAAGATCGCTGCGGTGATCGAAGCTTCTGCTGACGTCTGGCACCATGGGCGGTACCAGGTGTTTTTGCTGACGAAGCCGGCTGATCAGGACCATCGACAGCTGAGTGCACCTCTCCCGCACCGCGGCAGCGGCCGAGGCTCGGCTTTCGTGCAGAGCCAGCGATATGTATCGCTTCACGCATTGGAAACAGCTCGGTCGACAGCTGATTTGTGAATAAGGACGGCGGGCTCCGGGGCCAGGGAAGCCGCCGCCCCCACCCTCACGCTTCGGCAGCCACCACTTCCGCTGGGATAGCCGAAGAAGGCCCGAAGACCTCCCGAGGCTCCGGAAACACTTTCACCAGCACCGGATACGCCACCGCCGCCGTGCACAGCGTCACCACCAGGCTGATGTCCACTCCGCCCGCGATGCCCGCCAGCGGTCCGGTGATCATCGGGGTGTTCGCGCACAGCAATCCCAACGCGGTAGCCGGGATCCAGGCCGCCATCGCGCGCCAGTTCACGCCCCGGTGGAACCAGTACCGGCCACCGGTGCGGCCTTCGTTGAACACCTGCAAGTCGGCCGGGTCGTAGTAGCCGCGGCGTTGCACGTAGCCGATCATCATGATCACCATCCACGGCGACGTGCACAGCACGATCAGAGTCGCGAACGCGTTGATGCTGGACACCATGTCGAGCACGAAATTGCCTACGAAGATGAACAGTACGCTCAGCGTCCCGATCAGCAGCGTCGCCCGCACCCGGGACAGGCGCGGGAAGATCGAGCTGAAATCCAGTCCGGTGCCGTACAGCGCGGTGGTGCCGGTGGACAGTCCGCCGATGAGCGCGACCACGATCAGCGGGATCGCGTACCAGAGCGGGGAAATCGCGGTCAGGCCGGTGACGTAGTCGGCCGGATCGGCGACCAAGGTCGCGGTCGCGATGCCGAAGCCGAACGGCAGCAGCGTCGCGAGCTGCGCGAGGAACGGCGCGGCCAGCAGCGAGCGGCGCGAGTGGGTGGCGGGGATGTAGCGCGACCAGTCGCCCAGGAACGCGCCGAACGAGATCGGGTTCGCCATCACGGTCAGCACGGCGAGGATCCAGGTCGGCCAGAACGTGCCGAGCGCGAAGTTGCCGCTGCCGGTGAACGACGGGTCGAACGAGCCGCCGTAGGCGAAGATCCCGACCAGCATGATGAGCGTGCCCAGCGTGACGGCGACGCGGTTGACCAGCAGCATGAAGCGGTAGCCGTAGATGCACACGACGAGGACGGCGATCGCGATCACGCCGTAGGCGACCGCGCGCAGAACGGGGCCGCCGTGGATGCCGAAAAGCCGTTGTGCCGCACCGGCTACCGCGTCGCCGCTCACCCACACCGAGATCGCGAAGAAGGTGATCGCGGTGAGCAGCGACAGGAACGAGCCGACGCACCGGCCGACCACGCCGAAGTGCGCGCCGGACGAAACCGCGTTGTTGGTTCGCGTGATCGGGCCGAACAAAGCCATCGGGGACAGCACGAGCGCGCCGAGCACCACGCCCACGACGGTCGCCGCGAGCGCGGCCCAGAAGCTCAGCCCGTAGGCGATCGGGAGAGTGCCGAGGATGATCGTGGCGAACGTGTTGGCCCCGCCGAACGCGAGCCGGAACAGGTCGCGCGGACGGGACGTCTGCTCGGCGGGCGGGATCGGCGCGATGCCGTGCTGTTCGACCTCGGTGACCTTGCCGCCCATCACTCGAACCTCGTCATCACGTGCTTGACCCGGGTGTACTCGGCGAACGAATACGCCGAGAGGTCCTTGCCGTGCCCGGAGTGGCCGAACCCGCCGTGCGGCATCTCGGCGGTCAGCGGGCCGTGGGTATTCACCCACACACAGCCGAAATCGAGGTCGCGCGACACCCGGGCGACCCGGGCGACGTCGTTCGTCCAGACCGAGGAAGCCAGGCCGTACGGGACACCGTTGGCCAGCTCCAGCGCTTCTGCCTCGTCGGCGAACGACTGGACGGTGATCACCGGTGCGAAGATTTCCTCCTGGACCAGTTCGTCGTCCTGGCGAAGGCCGGAGACGACGGTCGGCGCGAGCTGGAAGCCCGGTCCGGTCGCGGTGCCGCCGGTTTCGACGCGGGCGTGCGACGGCAGCCGCTCCAGCAGGCCGAGCACGCGGTCGAGCTGAGCGCGGCTGTTGAGCGGGCCGTAGTCGACGTCCGGACGCCGGGTCGCGGCCGTTTTCGTCAGCGCGGCAACGAATTCGTCGTGGACGCTCTCGTGCACCAGCACTCGGCTGCCCGCGGTGCAGTCCTGTCCGGCGTTGTAGAACGCGGCGTCGGCGATCCGCTCGGCGGTGTCGGCGAGATCGGTGTCTGGGAAGACCAGCAGGGGAGCGTTGCCGCCCAGTTCCAGGTGGGTGCGCTTGAGGTCGGCCGCGGCGACGGTCGCCACGTCGATGCCCGCCCGCGTCGAGCCGGTGATGGACACCAGGTCGGTGATGGGGTGCCGGACCAGCGCGCGGCCGGTTTCCCGGTCGCCGCACACGACGTTGAACACGCCCGGCGGCAGGAATTCCGCCGCCGTTTCGGCCAGCAGCACGGCGGTGGACGGGGTGGTTTCCGCGGGCTTGAGCACCACGGTGTTGCCCGCGGCGAGTGCCGGGCCGATCTTCCATACGGCCATCATCAGCGGGTAGTTCCACGGCGCGATCTGCGCGCACACGCCGATCGGCTCGCGGCGGATCACCGACGTGTGCCCGGGCAGGTACTCGCCCGCGCCGGTGCCTTCGAGCTGCCGGGCCGCACCGGCGAAGAACCGCAGCGTGCTCACGCACTCAGGGATTTCCTCGTCCAGCATGACGGAGCGGACCTTGCCGGTTTCGCGGACCTCGGCGTCGGCGAACTCTTCCGCACGCGCTTCCAGCGCGTCGGCGATCTTGAGCAGAGCTTCCTGGCGCTGCGCGGGAGTGCTGCGCCGCCACGACTGGAACGCGCGCGCCGCCGACTCCATCGCGAGGTCGATCTCGTTCCGCCGCGAAACGACGCTGCTGCCGAAGACCTTGCCGGTGGCCGGGTTGGTCAGTTCGAGGGTGGCCTCGGTGTCGGGGGTGTCGACCAGCGCGCCGCCGACGAAGTTGCGGATGTGGGTCACGAGTGCTCCAAATGGGTTGGGGCGAACATCTTCAGCAGCGCGGGAAGCACGACGACCGAGGGACCCGGCGTGCGCAGCGCTTCGGCGAGGTCGGTGCGGACACTGTCCACAGTGGTCTTCCGGGCGGGGATGCCGAACGACTCGGCCAGCGCGACGAAATCCGGTCGCGGCAGTTCGGTCGCGGTGGTCTGGCCGAACGCACCGGTGAGGTACTCGCGCAGGATGCCGTAGCCGCCGTCGTCGATCACGAGCCAGGTCACGTCGAGTTGGTGCTGCACGGCGGTGGCCAGCTCGGCCAGTCCGTACATCGCGCCGCCGTCGCCGGAGACCGCCAGCGACCGCACGCCTGCTGCCGCGGCGCCGATTGCGCCGGGAAGGCCGTAACCGAGGCCGCCCGCACCCTGCGCGGTGTGGATCGGCGCGCCGTCCGGGTTCCAGGCCGACCACGCCCAGTAAGCCGCGATCGTCATGTCCCAGAAAGTTTGCGTGCCTTCGGGAAGCGCGGCGCGGAGGTCGTCGATCAGCTTCCGTTCAAGCGCAAGCGGCTGACTGTCCAATCTGGACTCCACGCGCGCCAGCAGGTCCTTCACCGCCGCTTCGGCTTGTCCGTCCGCGGTTCGCGGGGTGAGCTGGTCCAGCAGCGCGCGGAGAGTGTGCCGGACGTCGGCGTGCAGCGCGAGCGCGGGGTAGTTCGACTCCAGTTTCCCGAGATCCGCTTCCACCTGCACGATCCGGCCGCGTGGCGCGAACTCGCGGTAGTTGCTGGACAGCTCGCCCAATCCCGAGCCGAGCACCAGGAGGACGTCGGCGTCGGCGAGGAATTCCGTGGTGTGCCAGTCTTCCAGCCACGATCGCGCGGACAGTTCGTGGTCCCAGGCGAAAACGCCCTTGCCGCCGAACGTCGACACCACTGGTGCGCGCAGGGTTTCGGCGAGCTGGCGCAGCTCGCCGTGCGCGCCGGACCGCAGTGCGCCGCCCCCGGCGAGAATCACCGGATTCTTCGCTGCCTCAAGGAGTTTTGCGGCTTCGGCGACCAGCTCCGGCAACGGTTCGAGCGGGGCCGGAGCCGCGGTGACGCTGGTCAGCGGCGGCAGCGTGGTTCCGGCGAGCAGCACGTCCTGCGGGATTTCCACCCACACCGGCCCGTACGGCGCGGTCGCGGCCGATTCCCACGCCTCGCGCAGCGCGGTCGGGATCTGGCTGATCGAGCGGACCACGTGCACCGACTTCACGACGTCGCGGAAACTGGCCTGCTGGTCCGGCAATTCGTGCAGGTAGCCGTGCCGTCCGCCGCCGAGCCCGGCGACCGGGATCTGGCTGGAGATCCCGAGCACCGGCACCGAGGCCGCGCGCGATTCCTGCAGCGACGCCAAGGTGAGCAGCGCGCCGGGGCCGGTCGACACGATCATCGGCGTGACCGGCACCGGGCCGTGCGGATCGGCGGCGAGCCGGGCGCGCGCGTGGCCGTCCGCGGCGAAGGCGAGGTTGTTCTCCACCCGCGAGCTGACCACGCGCAGGTCTTCCGCGCGGCGCAGCGCTTCGAACAGGCCGAGCGCGTGCTGTCCGGGCAGGCCGAACACGGTGTCCGCACCGAGCGCCCGCAGCGTTTCTACGACAACGTCGCCGCCGATCCGGGTCATGCGTCGCGTCCCAGCGCCAGCAGGCTGACCAGGTCGTAGGCGACGTGCGAAGCGGCGACTGCGGTGATCTCGGCGTGGTCGTAGGCCGGGGCCAGCTCCACGACGTCCGCGCCGACCAGGTTGAGCCCGCGCAGGCCGCGCAGGATCTCCAGCAGTTCTCGGCTGGTCATGCCGCCGGCTTCGGGAGTGCCGGTGCCGGGTGCGTGCGCGGGGTCGAGCACGTCGATGTCCACGGACACGTACAGCGGACGGTCGCCGATGCGCTGCCGAAGCGCGTCCACGGTCTCGTCGATGCCGCGGCGCAGTACGTCGCCGGAGGTGACGATGCCGAAACCGAGGCGTCGGTCCTCTTCGAGGTCACGCTTGCCGTACAGCGGGCCGCGCGTGCCCACGTGCGACACAGCGCTGGTGTCGAGGATGCCTTCTTCGACCGCGCGACGGAACGGCGTGCCGTGGGTGTACGGCTCACCGAAGTAGGTGTCCCAGGTGTCGAGGTGAGCGTCGAAGTGAAGCAGCGCAACGGGACCGTGCTTCTTCGCCGCCGCGCGCAGCAGCGGGAGCGCGATGGTGTGGTCGCCGCCGACGGTCACCAGCTTCGTCTCGCCCGCAGTAAGCGCTTCGGCTTCCTGCTGCAGCTTCTCGATCGCTTCGCCGATGTGGAACGGGTTCACCGCGATGTCCCCGGCGTCCACGACCTGCTTCTCGGCGAACGGCGAAACGTCCAGACCCGGGTGATACGGCCGCAGCAGCCGGCTCGCCTCGCGAAGCGCCGAAGGACCGAACCGAGCGCCGGGGCGGTAGGACACGCCGGAGTCGAACGGCACGCCGACTACGGCTACGTCGGCGCTCGGCACTTCGTCAATCCGCGGCAGCCGCGCGAAGGTCGCGAAGCCGGCGAAGCGCGGGATCTGCGACGAGTCGAGCGGGCCGACCGGACGCTGTTCACTCACTGGGTCAACTCCTGTCGGTTTTCGGATGCGCTGAGATCTTCAGCGGCTTCGGAGCCATGCAAACGTTGTGTCCACACGGAAAGAATGCTGTCCGGCGTACGCGGTGTCGCGAGGCTGACGCCGACGTACACGACCAGGCTGACGCCGAGGCCCCAATAGATCGGACTGTTGGCCGCGACGCCGTCGATGATCATGAAGGCGATGACGGACACCGTCCCGGCGACCATTGACGCGTACGCGCCTTCGCGAGTACCGCGCTTCCAGAACAGCGCGCCGATGATCGTGACGAGCAAGCCGCCGACGAGGATGTCGTACGCGATGGTGAGCGCGTTGACGACGTCGTCCACGAGCATTGCGATACCGATGGCCACGATGCCCAGCACAAGTGTCGTCACTCGGTTACGCAAGACCTCGCCACTCTTAAGGCCGACCTTGCGCAACAGGTCCGAAGTCGTCGTGGTGGCGCACGCGATCAGCGCACCGCTGGACGTCGACATCAGCGCGGACAGCGCGGCAGCGAGCACGAGGCCGCGTACGCCAGTAGGCAGCAGCCGTTCGGCGATGGTGGCGAAGGCGTCCTGCGCGCTGCCGAGATCCGGGTACAGCACCTTCGCCGCCGTACCGATCAGCGCGCCCGCGATGCCGTAGACGAGGCAGTACACGCCGGAGATGACACCGCCGCCGGTCGCGACGCGCGGGGTCCGCGCGGTGAACACGCGCTGCCAGATGTCCTGCCCGATCAACAACCCGAAGGTGTAGATCAGGAAGTAGGTCAGGATCGTCTCGCCGCCGATCGAGGTGAACTCGAAGTACGACGCGTCCAGCTTTTCGGCCATCCCGCTGAAGCCGCCCGCCGAGACGAGCGCGACCGGCAGCAGCACGAACAGGATGCCGATCGTCTTGATCACGAACTGCGCGATGTCGGTCAGCGTGATCGACCACATGCCGCCGAGCACCGAGTACAGCACCACGATCGACCCGCCGATCGCGATCCCGGCCCAGCTCGGGATCGAGAACAGCACCTTGAAGATCGACGCGAACGCCAGCGTCGAGGTGACCGTGAGCATCAGCGTGTAGCCCCACATCACCACGCCGGACACCGCGCTCGCGCGGCCGCCGTAGCGCAGGTCGAGCATCTCGCCGACGGTGTAGACGCGCAGTTTCACCAGCCGCCGCGCGAAAACCGCGTGCAGCACCAGGATGCCGACGCCGATCGTGATCACCAGCCACGCGCCGGAGATGCCGTAGGTGTAGCCGAGCTTCACGCCGCCGACGGTCGACGCGCCGCCGAGCACGACGGCCGACATCGTGCCGGAGTACATGAACCAGCCGAGCCGCCGTCCGGCGACCAGATAGTCGGATTTCGTCTTGGCCAGCCGGAGGCCGATCCAGCCGACCCCGATCATGCCCGCGATGTACAGCGCGATCACCGCATAGTCGCCGCCCACGGGTCCTCCTTGAAACGGGGTGGGTTCTTGCGGGACACCGTAGGGTCGGGCGACCCCGCGGCGGCATGGGACGATGTATCCAAGGCTTCCCGGAGGATTGGTTGAAATGACCCAGCAGGACGTGCTGTTGCCCGCGGAGGTGACAGTTCCACTACGCACCGTCGCGGGCAACTCGGAGCTGGCGCTCGACGTCGTGCCCGAAACGCTGCGTCCGGGCGCGCTGGACCGGCCGGTGCGGTGGGCGCACGTGAGCGAACTGGCCGACCCCGCGCCGTACCTGGTGGGTGCCGAACTCGTGCTGACCGCGGGCGTGAACCTGCCGAAAGACGCCGACCGGTACGTCCGGGGGCTGTGCGCCGCGGGCGTCACCGCGCTCGGCTTCGGCCTCACGCCGACGGTCTCGGAAACCCTGCCGACCTCCCTGCGCGACGCCTGCGCGGAGCACGGTCTGCCGCTGCTGGTCGTCCCGCCCGCGACGCCGTTCTTGGCGATCAACCGTGCCGTCGCGGTCGCGCTCGCCGAGGCAGGGCGGCACGAAGAACGACGGCTGGCGGAAGGCCGCGAAGCGTTGACGCGAGCCGCGGGCGGCGGGCTGGGGGAACTGGTCGCCGCGCTCGCCGGACGATTGCGCGGATGGGTCGCGATGGTCGGCGCCGGGGACGTGCTGGCGGCGGGTTACGACGCGCCGCAGCCCTTGCCGTCGCCGGTGAAGAATCTGCTCGCGACCCTGCGTTCTCGGAGCGGAATCCGCATCGCCTCCACCGAATTGCCGGACGGCACACACGTCGTCGCGCAGCCGGTGTACCCGCAGGCGACCGCCGCGCACCTGGTCGTGGTCGGCCGGGCCCAGCGGTTCGACAGCGGGGACCGGGCGATCCTGGCGGTCGGTGCGGCGCTGCTGGGACTCGTCGGCCGAGCCGGATCGGACAGCGCGGAACTCGGCGCCGCGGCCACCGCGCTGCTGCTCGGCGGCCCCGGTGCGGACGCACTCGCCGGAGTCGTCGGCAGCGACCACGCCCGGCTCGTCGCCGGAGTCGCCCATCGGCGAGGCCCGGACGCGCTAGCCCGGCGGCCGGACTGGCTGCGCGCCCGGCTCGACACCCCGCTGGTCCAGGTCTTGCCCGGCCCGCGCTTCTACGCCATCACCGGCGAGCTCGGCACCCTGGACGGCCTCCTCGAACACGGTTGGCTGGCGGTGGCGAGCCCACCCCACCCGGCTGCGGACCTGCCCGGCGCCGTCGCGGAAACCGAACTGCTGCTCGCCCGCGCCCGCGCACTCGCCCGTCCGCTGGCGGCCAGCGCCGACCCGC
Source organism: Amycolatopsis sp. NPDC104775 (assembly GCF_055583325.1). Lineage (NCBI taxonomy): Bacteria > Bacillati > Actinomycetota > Actinomycetes > Pseudonocardiales > Pseudonocardiaceae > Amycolatopsis > Amycolatopsis sp. NPDC104775. Next base: position 1,545,211 of record NZ_JBVJOE010000001.1, on the reverse strand, counting down.
TCGGCTTCGACGACCTGATCCCGCCCGCCGCGGCCGGCGCGTTCGCCGACCGTCTCCTGGCCCCGCTGCGGGAACTGGACCGCGCGCACGGCCGCGAGCTAGTGCCGACCCTGCGGACCTGGCTGGCGCACCACGGCAGCTGGGACCGCACCGCGACCGAACTCGGCGTGCACCGCAACAGCGTGCGGCACCGGATCGGGCAGGTGGAACGGGCGCTGGACGTCCGGCTGGCCGATCCGGAAACGCGAATGCGGCTGTGGTTCGCGTTGCGGTGGGGGTGAAGGCGAGTGTCCATTCAGGTCTCTCAGGTGTTCTCAGGAAACTATGGGATTGTGGTCTCGTGCGAGTTCTGGTAGTCGAAGACGAAGAGCCGTTGGCCGACGCGATCGCCCGCGGGCTGCGGCGGGAGGGCATGGCCGTCGACATCGCGCTCACGGGCGACGACGGGCACGAGAAGTCGTCCGTCACGCGGTACGACGTGGTGCTGCTCGACCGCGACCTGCCCGGGATGTCCGGCGACGACCTGTGCCGCGAGATCGTGACGTCGGGCGAGCTGACGCGCGTGCTGATGCTGACCGCGAGCAGTTCGGTGTCCGACCGGGTGGACGGGTTGTCCCTGGGCGCGGACGACTATCTCGCCAAGCCGTTCGCCTTCCCGGAGCTGGTCGCGCGCGTGCGGGCGCTGGGCCGCCGCGCGACGCCCGCCGCGCCGCCGCTGCTCACCGCGGGCGACGTCGAGCTTGATCCGGCGAAGCGCACCGTCCGGCGCGCGAGCGGGCCGGTCGAGCTGACCCGCAAGGAGTTCGGCGTGCTCGAGGTGCTGCTGTCCGCGGGCGGATCCGTGGTCAGCAGCGAGGAACTGCTTGAACGGGTGTGGGACGAGAACGCCGACCCGTTCACCACGACGGTCCGGGTCACCGTGATGACCTTGCGCAAGAAGCTCGGCGAACCGGGCATCATCGAGACCGTGGTCGGCTCGGGCTACCGGGTGTCGGTCGCCCGGTCCGAGTGAAGCTTCCCGGTGCCCGCAGTCTGCGGGTGCGCGTCACCGTCCTGGCGACCGTCCTGGTCGCCGCGGCGGGATTGCTGCTGCTGTGGCTGGCGTGGACGCTCGTCGGCGACGCGGTCGACGCGGTGCCGCACATGCCGCCGGGCACGATCGTCCGGGTCGACGGGAACGACGTGGACGCGTCCACGCTCGCGCAGCACTTGCGCACGCACGCGGTCACCCGGGTGCTGATTTTCGGCTCGCTGGCGTTCTTCTTCGTGGTGGCCGCGGCGGCGATCCTGGCCTGGACGTTCACCTCCCGCGTGCTGCGGCCGCTGCGCGAGATCACCGGGACCGCGCGCCGGCTGTCGGTCGAGTCGATGGGGGAGCGCATCGGCGAGATCCGCTCGCGCGACGAACTGGCCGAACTGGCGCGGACGTTCGACGACATGCTCGACCGGCTGCAGGACGCGTTCGATTCGCAGCGGCATTTCGTGGCCAACGCGAGCCACGAATTGCGCACGCCGCTGTCGGTGATCCGGACGGAACTGGACGTCACACTGTCCGACGAGCACGCCGACGAGGCCGAATTCCGCCGGATGGCCGGAGTGGTGCTGGACGCGACGAACCGGGCCGGGCAGCTGGTGAATTCGCTGCTGCTGCTGGCCAGGACCGACGGAGCCGGGCTCGTGACGCGGGAACTGGTGGACCTGACGGTGCTCGTGGAACGCGCGTGGTCCGCCGTGCGCGGCGAGGCCGAACAACGGGGCCTGCGCGCGGATTTCGCGATGCAGCCGTCGCCCGCGATCGGGGATTCGGCTTTGCTGGAACGGATCGCCGGGAACCTGGTCGAGAACGCGGTGCGGCACAACGTCGACGGCGGCTGGATCGAGGTGACGACGGAGCCGGGCGCGCAGTGGTCGACGCTGCGGGTGCGCTCGTCGGGCGGGCTGCTGGACCCGGCGGCGGTGCCGGAACTGTTCCAGCCGTTCCGCCGCGCCGGGGTGGCCCGGACGGCCCGGTCGGGGGCGGGGCTGGGGCTGTCGATCGTGCGGGCGGCGGTGCAGGCGCACGGGGGGACGGTGTCGGCGGAGCCGGTGGTCGGGGGCGGGCTGGCGGTGGCGGTGCGGTTGCCCGCGGCGTAGCACCGGTGTAGCACATGGGTAGCACTTTCGCGAAAAAGCGCTACACTTCGGGTTATGGGGTACGCAATCGGCCAGCGAGAGCTGCGCAACGACAACGCGGAGATCATGCGGCGCGTGGCGGCGGGCGAGTCGTTCGTGGTGACCCGCAACGGAAAGCCGGTGGCCGACCTGGTGCCGCACCGCGGCCAGGAGGAACCGCGGCGAGACCGGACTCTCGGCGAGATCCAGGAAGCCTTCCGCGGGCTGCCGCCGATGGACAGCGCCGAATGGCGTCGGGAGCGGGAAGCCGATGACGCGGTCTTCGGTCCGGACCGCCTCGGCGATCCCGGCGAAGACCAGTGACCGCTCCGTCCCGGGTCCTGCTCGACACCTCGGTGGTCATCGATCTCGAACGGCTCGACCTGGGCCCGTACGCGTCCTCGGTGCCCGCGGTCAGTTCGGTGACCGTCGCGGAACTGGCTTACGGTCTCGTCACCGACGATCCCGTCCGGCTCGCGGAACGGGTCGAACGCTACCGCCGTGTTCTCGACCAGTTCGTGGTGCTGCCGTTCGGCGTGGACGAGGCCAAGATGTACGGCACGGGCGCGGGACTGGTCCGGCGGTTCGGGCGGGATCCGCGTCCCCGCCGGATGGACCTGCAGATCGCGGCGACGGCGGCGGCGCAGCAAATCCCGTTGCTGACCAGGAACCTCAAGGACTTTGTGGGACTGGACCGGCTGGTCACCGTCGTCGAGATCTGAACCCGGCAGGCGCGGATCGCTCCGCGCCTGCCGACTGTCCTCAGTAGACGTCCACGAATGTGGGATTCCCGTACAGCCACAGGTCTTCGTACGGATTCGCCTGCCCGATCACGTCCATCATCGGCTCGATCCCGCCAGCGACGTGCCGCTTCCCGTCCGTTCCACGCACCCGGACGTAGAACGGCTCCCGCACATTGCGGAACGTGTGCTTGAACGTCACCCGCCGTCCCGCATAGCCGCGCGAAGGCGTGAACGACTCCACCACCCGCGTACCCGGTGCGGTCATCGCGTCGCGATCCGCCGCCGGGCCGGTGACCGGACCTGAGATCAGGTCCAGCCGACCAAGCTGCGGCACCGAACCCGATCCATTCGGCCGGTACGCTGTCACTGCGGACACGACGACCGTCACGGTCGAGCCGCGGCGCACGCGCAGGCGTCCGCCGAAGGTCGCGCAGTCACCGCTGCCGTAGACGCCGACTTCCAGGTGCTGCACCAAACCGCCGTGAGACAGCCAAATCCGGCCCGTGCGCAGTCCTTCCAGCACGCCTTCGAAGCCCGGCCGGCGCACGCCGACCACGGTGCGGCTGAACTCGCCAGGGTAGAAATCCGCGTACGGCGCGGACAATTGCGGGACTCCGCTGTCGACCGGGTCTGGGTACTTGCCGGTCTGCTCGTACCAGCCGTCCGGCACCGCCGGGCGCACCAGGTGGTCGCCGCGGTTGTAGTGCGAATCGGAGTTCGTGGTGATCCACCACGGTTTTCCTTCGGCCAGCAGGGAATCCCAGAGCCCGCCGACCTTCGCGGTGGTCCAGTCCCAGCCGCCGAACGTGCGGTACGCCTCGGCCGGGAAGCCGGGCCAGGAGTTGTCGCCAGGGTTGTTGCCGTACCCGCCTCGCGCGCCGCCATTGCCTTGCGGCTTGGGGAATCCGTCGGCCTGCGCGCCGGGCGCGCCTTCCATGCCGATCACGATTCCGGGCGCGGTGTCGCGGTAGTTGCGCAGTTCGTGCGGTGACACGCGCCCATTGCGCAGCGGGTGGTTGATCAGCACGACCGGCGCGTGGATCCGGCGCTTGCGTTCCTGCTCGGCAAGCCACCGCAAACCCTTAAGCGCCAACGCTTCGTGCTCCGGGCTAGACGATTCGGAACCGGTCAGCCGCCAGTCGAAACTCCGCTCGAATTCGCGCAGCACGGTGGCCTGGTCGCGGCCGGCCTGGAAGAACAGCGTGGCGTGCTCCGCGCCCGGCACGTTCCACTCCATGCCTTGCCACAGCAGCAGATCAGGGTGCCTCCGCTGCGCGGCGAGCACGTCGCGGCTGGTCGGCTCCACTGACGACTTCTCGTGCGTCGCGTGCCCGTGATCGGTGAAGACGATCCACTTCGCGCCGTGTTCGCGCGCTCCGGAGGCGATCCGGTCGATGGTGTACATCGCGTCGTACGAATACTGGCTGTGCGTGTGGTGGTCGCCGACGACCCACTGATAGCGGCGGCCGAACAGCCAGTCGAGATCAACCCCGAGGTCGAGCCCCAGATCGAGGTCGAGGTCCGCGGCGTCGGCCTGGCCCGAGGCCAGCACCGGGGCACCGGCGGCGACAGCGCCGGCCAGCCCCGCGCGCTTGAGGAATCCGCGACGGCCGACGCCGTCCGGGTTCGTGCTGTTCATCCTGCTCCTGACCTGCTCCGATGATTCGGCAGGACGTTATGGGGCAGCGGTGAACGGCTGGTGCCCGGAAGGTCACGAAGTGCTCGGTGTGTCCCGGTTCACGGCGGAGCCGCCCGGTGAAAGGCGGCTCCGCCGGGGCATTACGCCGGAACCGAAGCGACTCCCTGGGAGAGGAACGGCTTGCCGTTGACCCGCTCCGACACGCCCGACCGGTCGAGGTACGGCGTGATGCCGCCCAGCCAGAACGGCCAGCCCGCGCCGAGGATCAGGCACAGGTCGATGTCCTGGGCTTCCGCGACCACACCCTCGTCGAGCATGATCCGGACCTCTTCGGCGATCGCGTTCAGCGCGCGGTCGCGGACCTGCTCGGCCGTGGAGGGCTGGTCGCCCTGCTTCCACAGCTGCGCGACCTCCGGGTCGACCGACGGCTTCCCGGTCTCGTCCCAGGTCCAGACGCCCTTCTTGCCCGCCTTCACGAACTTGTCCAGGTTCTCGCTCACCGTGAAGCGGTCCGGGAACGAGCCGTGCAGCGTCTCGCCGACGTGCAGCGCGATGGCCGGGCCGACGAGCTGCATCAGGTTCAGGGGCGACATCGGCAGGCCGAGCGGCTCCAGCGCGGAGTCGGCCACGTCGAACGGCGTGCCCTCGTCCACCGCCACCAGCACCTCGCCGAGGAAGCGCAGCAGCAGCCGGTTCACGACGAACGCCGTCGCGTCCTTCACCAGCACGCTCGACTTCTTCAACTGCTTGCCGACCGAGAACGCGGTCGCCAGCGTCGCGTCGTCGGTCTTCTCGCCGCGCACGATCTCCAGCAGCGGCAGCACGGCCACCGGGTTGAAGAAGTGGAAGCCGACCACGCGCTCCGGGTGCTGCAGCTTCGAGGCCATCGCGGTGATCGACAGCGACGAGGTGTTCGTAGCCAGGATCGCCTCGGGGGAGACGTGCTGCTCCAGCTCGGCGAACACCTGCTGCTTCACGCCCAGCTCTTCGAAAACGGCCTCGATCACGAAGTCCGCGTCGGAGAACGCGGCCTTGTCGAGCGAGCCGGTCACCAGAGCCTTGAGCCGGTTCGCGCCGTCCGGGGACACGCGCTTCTTGGCCAGCAGCTTGTCGATCTCTTCGTGGACGTAGCCCACGCCCTTGTCGATCCGCGCCTGGTCGACGTCGGTGAGCACCACCGGCACCTTGAGGCGGCGCACGAACAGCAGCGCCAGCTGGCTGGCCATCAGGCCCGCGCCGACGATGCCGACCTTGTTCACCTTGCGCGCCAACGATTTGTCCGGCGCGCCGGCCGGCCGCTTCGCCCGCTTGTTGACCAGGTTGAACGAGTACAGCCCAGCCCGCAGCACGTCCGACATCAGCAGTTCGGCGAGCCCGTCGGTCTCCGCCGCGTAGCCGCGGTCGAGGTCGTTCTCCCGCGCCAGCTCCAGCAGTTCGACCGCCTTGGTCGCGCCCGGCGAGGCACCGTGCGTGCGACCGTCCACGATGGACTTGGCACGCGCGATCGCCGCGTCCCACTCCGCGCCGCGGTCGATTTCCCGGCGAGCCGGGGTGATCTCGCCGTTGACCACCTTCGCCAGCCACAGCAGCGACTGCTCCAGGTAGTCCGCGGAACCGAAGACCTCGTCGACGATGCCGAGTTCGGCGGCCTTGCGCACGTTCAGCATCTTGTTCTGCGCCAGCGCGTTCTCGATGATCACGGTGACGGCGGCGTCCGGGCCGATCAGGTTCGGCAGCAGCTGCGTGCCGCCCCAGCCCGGGAACAGGCCGAGGAACACCTCGGGGAACGCGATCGCGGCGGTGTTCTCCGACAGCGTCCGGTAGTGGCAGGACAGCGCGAGTTCGAGCCCGCCGCCCATCACCGCGCCGTTGACGAACCCGAACGTCGGGATCTTCGATTCGGTGAGCCGGCGGAACACGTCGTGCCCGGTCTGCGCGATCTCGCGCGCCAGCTTCGGGTCCGACACCGCCTCGACGCCGGAAAGGTCCGCGCCGACGGCGAAAATGAATGGCTTGCCGGTCACCGCGATCGCGGCGGGCTCGGCGGCGAACGCCTCGTCCAGCGCGGCGTTCAGCGCCACGAGACCCTGCGGGCCGAAGGTGTTCGGCCGGGTGTGGTCGTGACCGTTGTCCAAAGTGATCAGTGCGACCGGCTTGTCCAGACCGGGAACCTTGACCAGGTTGGTGACCGCGTTCGTCACGACCTCGTCCGGGAACGCGGCCTTGGCCTCTTCAGCGGTGAAAGTCATTACTTCGCCCCCTCAGAGCCGTTATAGGCCGGGTTTTCCCAGATCACGGTGCCGCCCATGCCGATGCCGATGCACATCGTGGTGAGGCCGTAGCGCACGTCGGGACGCTCGGCGAACTGGCGCGCCAGCTGCGTCATCAGCCGGACGCCGGACGAGGCCAGCGGGTGGCCGCACGCGATCGCGCCGCCCCACTGGTTGACCCGCGGATCGTCGTCGGCGATGCCGAAGTGGTCGAGGAACGCGAGCACCTGCACCGCGAACGCCTCGTTGATCTCGAACAGGCCGATGTCGTCGATGGACAGGCCGGTGCGCTTGAACAGCTTCTCGGTGGCCGGCACCGGGCCGATGCCCATCACCTCGGGCTCGACGCCCGCGAAGGAGTAGCCGACCAGCCGCATCCCGATCGGCAGGCCCAGGTCGCGCGCGGTGTCCTCGTCGGCGAGGATCGCCGCGGTGGCGCCGTCGTTGAGACCGGCCGCGTTGCCCGCGGTGATCCGGCCGTGCGGGCGGAACGGCGTCTTGAGCTTCGCCAGCTGCTCGACGGTCGTGCCCGGGCGCGGCGGCTCGTCCTCGGTCGCGAGGCCCCAGCCGAGTTCCTTGCTGCGGGTCGCCACCGGAACCAGCTCGGGGCCGATCTTGCCGGTCTTGACCGCCTCGGCGTACTTTTCCTGGCTGCGCGCGGCGAACGCGTCCGTGCGCTCCTTGGTGATCTCCGGGAACCGGTCGTGCAGGTTCTCCGCGGTCTGGCCCATCACGAGCGCGGTCGGGTCGACCAGCTTGTCCGCGATGATCCGCGGGTTCGGGTCGACGCCCTCGCCCATCGGGTGGCGGCCCATGTGCTCGACGCCGCCGGCGATGGCGATGTCGTAGGCGCCGAAGCCGATGCCGCTCGCGGTGGTGGTCACCGCGGTCATCGCGCCGGCGCACATCCGGTCGATCGCGAAGCCCGGCACGGACTTCGGCAGCCCGGCGAGCAGCGCGGCGGTGCGGCCGATGGTCAGTCCCTGGTCGCCGATCTGCGTCGTCGCGGCGATCGCCACCTCGTCCACGCGCTCGGGCGGCAGCTCCGGATGCCGCCGCAGCAGCTCGCGGATGGCGTTGACGACGAGGTCGTCCGCGCGGGTCCCGGCGTACATGCCCTTGTCGCCCGCCTTGCCGAAGGGCGTGCGTATCCCTTCGACGAAGACGACATTGCGCACCCCTCGCGCGGTGGGCGCGAGCGGCGGCGTTGCTGGTGCGGCCACGAATGCTCCTGAAGTCGAGAGTGTTCCTGTCCCGCACCCTAGCCCTTGTTACCCGTGGGTAACCAGGGGAGTGGCCCGGTCGAGTGGGGGACGGCACACTCCCGGGGAACCAGCGCCGGAACTCGTCAACCGGGACGAGAGCGGCAACGGGGCGTTTTCCCGGCGAGTTCGACGGGCGGGGCGGTGCCGCCGCGCACGGACTCGCGCATGCCGCGGACTCGGCTGCGAGTCCACAGTGGACACCAGTCGGGCGGAAGCGATCGGAAGCAGCCGAAGCCGGTGGATGCCGTCGCGGGGCTGGACGACGCGCGGGCCTTGGCCAGTTCGCCAAGGCCCGCGGCCGGATCACTCCGCCGAATCGTCCTCCGGACGCACCGGGACCGGCGTGCCGTCCCGCAAATGCGGCTCTCGCAGCCGGAAGATGTCCTCGAACTCCCGCATCCGCGCCGCCCGGTAGTCCGGGACCCCGGCCGGGTCGAAGCGGTAGAACCCGGCCCCGTCCTGCAGGCCGCGCCGCCGGCCGGTCATGTTCTCTTCGACGATCGCGGGAGCCTGGAACCGCTCGCCGAGTTCGCCGGTCAGGTAGCGCGAGGCGTAGTACAGGATGTCGCCGCCGCCCCAGTCGATGAATTCCAGCGGTCCCAGCACGGAAAACCGCGGCCCGAGCCCGGCGCGGACCGCGAGGTCGATCTCGGCGGCTCCGGCCACCCCTTCCTCGACCATCCGCGCGGCCTCGTTCATCAGCAGCGCCTGCAGCCGCGGCACGATGTACCCGGCGGCGGGCCCGCACACCACCGGCACCTTGCCGATTTCGCGCAGCAGCGCGACAAGCCGGTCCACCGCGGCCGGATCGGTGTCCTCGCCGCGGCTGACCTCGACCAGCGGCATCAGCTCGGCCGGGTTGAGCCAGTGCGCGTTGACGACCCGCTCCGGCCGGTCGGCGAGTTCCGCGATCTGCGTGACCAGGAAGGTCGACGTCGTCGAGGCCAGCACCGCGGACTCCGGCACCTGCGAGCCGAGCCAGCCGAACACCTCGCGTTTGACGTCCATGACCTCCGGCACGGCCTCGAACACCACGGTCGCGTCAGCGAGTTCCTTCGCCGAACGGTCGCCCAGCGTCAGGCTTTCCAGCGCGTCCGCGTGGCCGAACATCGCGCGCAGCCGGTCCGCGAGCCGCACCCGGACCTCGTCCCGCCGGAGCTGGCGTTCTTCCTCGGTGCGGTCCTTGACGTCCGCGAGCAGCACCGGATGTCCCGCCGCGAGGAAGGCCAGCGCGATGCCCTCGCCCATCCGCCCGGCTCCGACGATGGCGATCACGACTGAACCCCGTTCCGCAGCAGCGTGGTCAGACCGGCCCGGTCGAGATCGGCCAGGCCGAGGTTCTCGAAAGTCCGCCCCTCGGCGTAGAAATCGCGGCCGGTGATGGCGGAACCGAGCGCGAGCAGGCCTTCCGCGACCGGCGTCGGGACCCCGGCCCACCGGCCCGCGGACACCAGCAGCGACAGCCCGAGCCGGGTGTCTTCCACCATGTAGCGGTGCGTGTGAAGGTCGATCTTCTCGCGCCAGTCGCCGCTGTCGGTCAGCCGCTCGTGCGCCGCGCGGCCGTACATCCACTCCTCGCCGTCGGTGGCGTAGTGGTCGGCCAGCGGGAAGTGCGGCGCGCCGTAGCCGAACGCTTCGCGCAGCGCGACCCGTTCGGCGTCGAGCGCGTCGGTGACCCGGCGGATCGACGGCTGCGTGCCCTCGTTGTGGATGTCCCAGGCGGCGAAATGCTCCAGCGGACCGGCGTTCATCGTGATCAACGGCGGATGGATGATCGGGCCCGCGTTCATCAGCGCCCCGCTGAGCCCGTCGCCCGCGTCCTCGACGCTCGGGTACGCCTCGCGCAGCGTCTTGAACGCGCTTTCGGCCAGCCGCAGCGGGAAAACCCCGGTCGGCAAGCGGGTCGCGTACCCGCTGATCACCACTTCCGCGTCGCCGTGCCGACGCGCCAGGTACGGCAGCGTCCCGGCTTCGGCGAAGGCGATCTCCGCGCTTCCGCCCGCCGCGGCGACGGCCTGGGCGAACACCAGCGAACCGAACGTGCCCGGCGGCAGGAACACCACCTGGCCCTCGGTCAGCAGCGGGGCGAGCCGGGGAGCCAGGTCGTCGTGGGTGGTCGAGGGCAGCGGGATCACGATCAGCGCCGTGTCGCGCACCGCTTCGGCGAGGTCGGCCACCGGGTTGATTTCCCCGGCGCCGTCGCCCAGCGGAACCGATCGGGTGCCCCGGTAGTCCCGGACGGCCACCGCCCCGGCCGCGCGAACCGCTTCCAGCGCCTCGGCGTTCCGCCGCCACCAGCGCACTTCGTGGCCGTGCTCGGCGAGTTCCGCCACCGTGGCCCAGGAACCGTGTCCGCCCCCGAGAACCGCGATCTTCACTTTCATGTGCTCCTGTCTCGTGCTGGTGTGCTGTCGCACTTTCTCACGGGTCGACCAGGTCGGTCTGCTCCCAAAGCCGATCTTGCTGCTCGCGCACGACCGCGCCGAACTCCGCGGGCACGATCGTCCGGTAGGACCCGGATCCGGCCGCCACCCGCGCGATCGTCTCGATCGCCGCCGACGGATCGCGCTGCATGGCGAGGAAATCCGAGAAGTCGTGGTCCGAGGCGGGAGCGTTCTCCACGAGTTTTTCGTTGAACCCGGTGGAAAACGGCCCGGGTTCGACGACCCGGACCTCGATCCCGTGCGGCCGCAATTCCTGCCGGACCGCCTGCGCCATGGCTTCGAGGGCGAACTTGCTGGCCCCGTACGCGCCCGCGCCGGGAGCGACGAACAACCCGGCCACCGACGTCACGAACACGATCCGCCCGCCGCGTCCGGCGGCGACGAGCCGGTCGGCGACCAGCCGCGTCAGCTCGAGCGTGCCGAAGACGTTGACCTCGAACGTCTTGCGAACCACTGCGGAATCCGTGCGCAACAACGGACCTTCGGCACCGAATCCGGCGTTGTTGAGCAGAACGGACGCGTCGAGCGCCGCGGCAGCCTCGCGATCAGCGGGGTCGAGCAGATCGAGCCGGGAAACCTCCGCGGCGAGCCCGCGCTCGGCGAACGCCGCCCGCGTCGGCTCGACCTGGTCGTCCCGTTCGACGGTGGCGAACACCCGGTGCCCCCGTGCCGCGAGCGTCAACCCCGCTCCCAGCCCGAGACCTGATCCGGCACCCGTGATCAAAACCGACTCGGTGTGTTTCTCGCTTGGCCGACCCACGCCCGCAGTGTGGCTTGCGCCGCCGCCCGGCCTCAATCAGACTTCCGCCACATGGAAGCCAGACCCACCGCGGCGGCGCGGCTGCTGTCGGTGCTGGACTGCTTCAGCGCACAGACGCCGGTCCTTTCCCTGACTGAAATCGCCCAGGCCGCGGACCTGCCATTGAGCACGGCGCACCGGCTGGTCGGCGAGCTGGCCGAATGGGGAGCGCTGACCCGCGACGAACACGGCGGCTATCACCTCGGCCTGAAACTGTGGGAACTGGGCTCGCTGTCGCTGGCCCGGGCGTCGATGCGCGAAATCGCCCTGCCGTACCTGGGCGATCTGTTCGACGCCACCGGCGAAAACGTGCACCTGGCCGTCCTGGACGGAACCGACGTGGTCTTCCTGGCCCGGCTGGCTGGACACCGCTCGGTCGGCATCCTGACCACGACCGGCAGCCGCCTGCCCGCGACCACCACCGCCACCGGCCGGGTGCTGCTCGCGCACGCCGCCGCTGACACCCGCGAATCCGCGTTGACCAGCCCGATCGCGGCGGAAACCCAGCACACGACGACCGACCCGGACACCCTGCGCGCCGAACTCGCCGACATCGCCCGCACCGGCTACTGCGTCGCCGACCGCCAGCTCGCCGACGACGCGGTCGCCGTCGCCGCTCCGATCCGCGACGCTTCCGCCCGCGTCACCGCAGCGGTCGCGGTCGTGGGCCGCCGGGAAACAACCTCGGTGGCCCACCTGGTGCCCGCGGTGGTCACGACGGCGACCGGCGTGGCGCGGTCGCTCGGCTATCGCCGCCCGGCTCGCCGCCGTTCCTGACGCGCGCGCGTAGGTCTAAACCTCACCTAGAGGTCTGAACCACCTGGCAAGCCTCAGGACGCCGTGCTGTGCAACGCCTTGCTCAGCGCCGCCGCGGTCAGCTCGACCTGCCACGGCCGCGCCCCGCCCGCGCGCAGCACATCCGCGACCGAATCCTCCGCGAGGTCGGCCGGCGGCCGCCAGCAGGTGCGCCGGACCAGGTCCGGCAGCAGCAGGTTCTCCACCGGCAGCTTGCGGTCCTCCGCGATCGCGGCCAACGCGGCACGCGCGGCGGCGAGCCGGGCGGCGGCGTCGGGGTCTTTGTCGGCCCAGCGGTTCACCGGCGGCGGACCGTCGGACGGCTGGCTCGGGCTGGGCAGTTCGCTCGCGGGCAGCGCTTTGGCCGCCTGCAGGTGCCGCAGCCAGCTCGCCGTGTATTTGCGCTGCACCCGCCCGCTGAACACCGGCAGTGCTTGCAGTTCCTCGACCGTCTTCGGGTCCGCGGTCACCGCGTTGACGATCGCGCTGTCCGGCAGGATCCGGCTCGGCGCCCGGTCGCGTTTGCGGGCCAGTTCGTCGCGGGCCTGCCACATCTCCCGGACCGCGGCGAGGCCGCGCGGGCTGCGGATCTTGTGCACGCCGGACGTCCGGCGCCACGGTTCCGCGCGCGGCGCGGGCGGGGGAGCGGTGCGGACGGCCTCGAACTCCTGCCGCGCCCACTCCAGCTTGCCCTGCGCCGCCAGCTCGGCCTCGAGCTTCGCGCGCAGCTCGTTGAGCAGTTCGACGTCGAGCGCGGCGTAGTTGAGCCAGTCGACCGGCAGCGGACGCTTCGACCAGTCCGCGGCGCTGTGCCCCTTTTCGAGGGTGTACCCGAGCAGCAGCTCCACGAGGGTGCCCAGCGCGACGCGCTCGTACCCGGCCAGCCTTCCGGCCAGCTCGGTGTCGAACAGCGACCGCGGGCGCAGGCCCAGTTCCGCCAGGCACGGCAGATCCTGGGACGCCGCGTGCAGCACCCATTCGGTGTCGTTGAGGACGTCCCGCAGCGGGGCGAGGTCGTCGGCGAGCGCGATCGGATCGATCAGCACCGTGCCGGAGCCTTCGCGGCGCAGCTGGACGAGATAGGCCTTGGGCCAGTACCGGTAGCCCGACGCCCGTTCGGTGTCGACAGCGACGGCGCCCGTGCCCGCGGCGAGCCGCGCGCACGCCTCGGCGAGCGCGGTCGGATCGGCCACCACCGGCGGGGTGCCCTCGGCGGGTTCGCGGAGCAGCACCGGCGTTCCGGAGGTCTCGGTGGTCTCGTCTCCGGTCCGTGCTCCGTCCGCCTGTGCAGTTCCCATGTCCGACGACCCTACGGGACGGGTGGACCGCGCCTGGTCCGCCCGCCCCGCAGGGACGTGGTTCGTCGTCGTCAGCGGATCACGCCGGCTCGCATCGCCAGCGCGACCATCTGCGCCCGGTCGCCCGTGCCGAGCTTGCGCCCGATGCGGGACAGGTGGGACTTGACGGTGAGCGCGGAGAGGGAAAGCTCCTCCCCGATCTCCTTGTTCGACTGCCCGTCCGCGACGAGCTGGAGCACCTCCACCTCGCGAGCCGACAGCTCGCGCGGGGTGTTGTCGGTGCCCGCCACTCGCGTGCCGGTCGCCAGGACCGGGGCCACGCTCGGGTCGGCGTAGACGCCGCCTTCGAGAACCCGGCGCACGCCGTCGGTGACCACCACCGGCGACGCCGACTTCAGCAGGTACGCCTGAGCTCCGGCCTGGAACGCGGAGCGCACCGCGTACGGGTCGTCGGAGGATGCCAGGACCACCACGCGCGGCCAGCCGTGGCTACGGAGTTCCGTAACCAGCTCGATGCCGCTGCCGTCCGGCAGTCCGAGATCGAGGATCGCCAGGTCGCACGGGCCGGTGGCCTGTGCTCGCGCCCTCGCCTCGGCCACCGTGGCGGCTTCGTGGACGGTGCCCGCACCCATCTGTGCGAGTCGTGCTGCGATTGCCTCCCTCAACAGCGGGTGGTCATCGACCACCAACACGGAAAAAAGCTCTTCCCGCGGGTGCGGAACCATGCTCGCCGGCAAAGCACCGGCTGGCGTGGATCGGACGGCCTGAGATAAGCCGACGGTAGCCACGTCACTACCTCCCTGGAGTCGGTCGTGCCCCCCGACCGGCACCGGGACCTTCGGCCGTTCAGCCGCGCCAGCTTTAGACCGAAAGTGGTGTCGTCCAAGGCACTGTAGCCGCCCGGACGCCGTCGCGGGGGGATCGAATGGGTATCTATCCGAAACAGTTCGTCACTCAGCGAGATCGTTGTAACACGATCGGACTAACGATTGGAGTTCTGTTAACGACTGGCGATCCGGCCGCGATGCACCTCAGTTACCGGCATCGAAACGAGCGTGCAGATGGCCCGTGCACCTGCGGGTGCTGCCGGAGCGGGGCCGCCGCCCCGGCGACCCGGGCGCGGAAATGCGCTCCGGCCGGGGCAAGATCATTTTCTTTCATGTTTCGCCGCGCGCTCCGCCCAGGCGCGCGGAGGGCGGCGCGGGCGGCGAAACGGGGCCGGGAACCGCGTCAGAGCTGGTGACCGGGGGTTCACTGGCTGTGATCACGCCCGGCCACGAACGTGCGGCATCCGGAGCAGCGGCCCCTGCGGTCCACAATGGACGGTCGGCCGAGGTCGGCCGGAAGCCCCGCCGAAGATCTTCGCGGAGCGCTCCGGGCGCGCGAAACCGCCCGCTAAGGCGCGTCCGTGCGCGTGCAAGCGCCGCCGAGACGCTGCCCGACCGGGTGAACTTGGGAAATCAGGAGCTCTGCCGCTGCTCGAACAGCGTGACGCCCACCGGCGGCAGCCCCACGACGCTCGCCATCACCTGGCAGAACGCGAGCCCGTGCGGGCCGAGCGCGGCGTCTGTCGGCGTCCAGGACGCCCGCAGTTCGAGGTCGTCGGTGCGGGCCGGGCCGGAGATGTCGCCGAACCGGGCCGAGGACGTCTCGGTGACGGTGCCGCCGAGCGCCTTCCACGAGGCGCCGGAGGCCTCCAGCGCGTCGGTGAGCCACGACCAGCCCACTGCGGGCAGGAACGGGTCCGTGGCCAGCTCGCGGTCGAGTTCGGCGCGCACGTACATGACCAGCCGCAGCACGCCGTCCCAGCCTTCCTGGCCGTCCGGATCGTGCAGCAGCACCAGCCTGCCGGACGCCAGCACGTCGGCAGGCCCGGAAACCTCGCAGCTCAACGCGTAGGACCATGGCGCGAGCCGCTGCGGCGCGCGCATGGTCTCCAGGCGGATCTCCGGACGCGGCCGGACGGCTTGCAGCGCCGCGACGGCTTCGCGGAAGAGATCGGGCACTGGCGTCATCGCGGTCACGCTCCGACTGTAGGGCGGCGGCGCCCGGTTCCGGACGCAGGCGCGCCGAGCGAGACCCAGCCGCGACCCGCGGAACCGCTCCGGCAGTCCTCCGCGTCGCCCGTCTCCTGCTGCTGAGTCTCCGGTGCGCGAGGGACAGCGGAGCCTGGGTCGGCTTCGAAGCCGCGTCGCGCGCCCCAAGGTCACGTTGGCTGGATTGCGCGCAACGAAAGCCGTGGACCGGGAGGTGCCAACCCGAGGCAGCTGAAATCCGCGTCAAGCACGCCGGAAGCAGCGAATACGGCAGTAGTACCGAGTGCTCGGTGCCGAATCCGGCGACGGAGGAGTGCGAAACGCCTCGCCAGCCGCGCCCGACGTGGCGGCATCCAGGCTCGTTGAGCCCGGGGCGGCCCGGGACTGTCGGACCCGCGTGGGACCATGGGGTTCGTGCCTCAGGTTTCGTCCGCGCCCGTCGGCGCCCCCTCCGCCTCGCCCCGTCGCGCTCTGCCCGGTTCGGCTTTCCTCGCCGCCGCGCGCGGGGAGCGGCCCGCGCACGTCCCGGTGTGGTTCATGCGCCAGGCCGGCCGTTCGCTGCCGGAGTACCGCGCGCTGCGCGAGGGCGTGCCGATGCTCGACGCGTGCTTCGACCCGGAGATGCTCGCCGAGATCACGATGCAGCCGGTCCGCAGGCTCGGCGTCGACGCGGCGATCTTGTTCAGCGACATCGTCGTCCCGCTCAAGGCGGCCGGTCTCGACATCGACATCGTGCCGGGCACCGGCCCTGTCGTGGCCTCGCCGGTGCGCGACGCAGAGGCGGTGCGTGCGCTGCCGAAGCTCGAACCGGAGCAGGTCGGGAAAGTCGCCGAGGGCGTCCGGCTGCTGGTGGAGCGGCTCGGCGAAACGCCGCTGATCGGGTTCGCCGGCGCACCGTTCACGCTGGCCAGCTACCTGATCGAGGGCGGCCCGAGCCGCAACCACGAGCACACCAAAGCCCTGATGCACTCGCAGCCAGAGGTCTGGCACGACCTCGCCGCGCGTCTCGCCGACATCGCCGCCACGTTCCTGCGCGCCCAGCTCGACGCGGGTGTCGACGCGGTGCAGCTGTTCGACTCGTGGGCCGGTGCGCTGTCCGAACGCGACTACCGCGAGTTCGTGCTGCCGCATTCGGCCCGGGTGCTGGCCGCGGCCGGGGAGTACGACGTGCCGCGGATCCACTTCGGCGTCGGCACCGGCGAGCTGCTCGGCGCGATGCGCGAGGCGGGCGCGGACGTGGTCGGCGTCGACTGGCGGATTCCGCTCGACGTCGCGGTCCACCGGCTCGGCGGCAAGGTGTCGGTGCAGGGAAACCTCGACCCGGCGCTGCTGTACGCCTCGTGGCCGGTCCTGGAAGCCGAGGTGCGCCGGATCGTCGAGGAGGGCCGCGCCGCGCGCGGGCACGTGTTCAACCTCGGCCACGGCGTGCTGCCGGGAGTGGACCCGGAGGTGCTCAAGCGCGTCGTCGACCTGGTGCACTCGCTGTGAAGCACGTCGCGGTCGTCGGCGGCGGGATCTCCGGGCTGGCCGCGGCGTACCGGCTGCGCCGGCTGCTCGGCGACCGGGCGACGATCACCGTTTTCGAGAGCACGGCGGCGATCGGCGGGAAGCTGCGCACGGCGGAGGTCGGCGGAGTCGGCTACGACGTCGGAGCCGAAGCGTTCCTCGCCCGGCGGCCCGAGATGCTTTCGCTGGTCGAGGAGGTCGGCCTCGGCGATCGGCTGGTGCATCCGACGAAGGCCCGCGCCACGATCCACGCCGGCGGTTCGGTGCAGAGCCTGCCGCCCGGCACGGTGATGGGAGTCCCGGCGTCCGCGGAATCGGTCGCGGGCGTGCTGTCCGAAGACGGGCGGCGCGCGGTCGAGAAGGAACGCTCGCTCGGCCCGGTCGACCTTGGCGAGGGCGACGTCCCGCTCGGGCCGTTGCTGCGCACGCGCTTCGGAGACGAGCTGGTGGACCGCCTGGTCGATCCGCTGCTGGGCGGCGTTTACGCGGGCGGAGCCGACGGCTTGGGCCTTCGCGCGACGATGCCCGGCCTGGCCAACGCGATCGAAGGCGGAGCGGGTTCGCTCACCGAGGCCGCTTCCTCGCTGCTGCCGAAAACACCAGGCACCGCACCGGTTTTCGGCAGTCTCACCGGCGGCTTTCGGGGATTGCTCGACCGGCTGCTGGAGCTGTCCGGTGCCGAGCTGCGCACCGCGTCGACCGTCCGTGCCCTGACCCGGACATCCACCGGCTGGCGGCTCGAATTCGGTGCTGCCGCGCCAGCGCACGCGCCTGCCGACAGTCCGGTGGACGCTGACGCAGTGCTGCTCGCGGTGCCCGCACCGGCCGCCCGGAAGCTGCTCGAAGGCGTGGCCCCGGCGGCTTCGACCGCGTTCGGCGAGGTCGAACTGGCGTCGATGGCAGTCGTCGCGTTCGCGTTCCCGCCGGGCACTGAGCTGCCCGACGCGTCCGGAATCCTCATCGGTGCGGGGGAGCGGGACGCGGAAGGCGTGCCGTACGCGTCCAAGGCGTTCACGTTCTCGTCGAACAAATGGGCGCACCTGGGCGGTTCCGGCCCGGTGCTGGTGCGCGGTTCGGTCGGCCGGTTCGGCGAACCCGGCGCGCTGAACGGCGACGACGATTCGCTGGTCGCGGCAGTCCGAGCGGACCTGGCCCAGCTCGCTGGTGTCACCGCGGAGCCGATCGACACCTTGGTGACGCGGTGGGGCGGCGGCCTTCCGCAATACGGCACTGGGCACCTGGAGCGAGTGACGCGGATCGAAACGGCCGTGGCGGACGTCCCGGGGCTGGCCGTGGCGGGCGCCACACTGCACGGCGTCGGACTGCCTGCCTGTGTGGCCACGGCCGATGCCGCCGCCCGGCGGATCGCGGAGCAGCTCTTCGGGTGACGGAAGCCCCGTGGCGATCGCTCGGCGGGCAGTGCCAGGATGGAGTCATGGCGCGGCTGAATTACAACGAACTCAACGACACGATCCGCTACACCATGTGGTCGGTCTTCCGGATCGAACCGGGGAAGTTGGGGGAGGACCGCGGCGCCGCGGGCCGCGAGACGGCCGAGTATCTCGACGGGCTCGAGGCCAAGGGCGTCGTCGTCCGGGGCGTGTACGACGTGTCCGGCCTCCGCGCCGACGCGGACTACATGATCTGGTGGCACGCCGAGGAGATCGAACAGGTCCAGGCCGCCTACACCGGGTTCCGGCACACGCCGCTGGGCCGCGCGTCCACGCCGGTCTGGAGCCAGACCGCGCTGCACCGGCCCGCCGAGTTCAACAAGAGCCACGTGCCCGCGTTCCTGGCCGGCGAGGAAGCGCGCAAGTACGTCTGCGTGTACCCGTTCGTCCGGTCCTACGACTGGTACCTGCTGCCCGACGAGGAACGCCGCAAGATGCTGGCCGACCACGGCAAGGAGGCGCGGGACTACCCGGACGTGCGCGCCAACACCGTCGCGTCGTTCGCGCTCGGCGACTACGAGTGGATCCTCGCCTTCGAGGCCGACGAACTGCACCGGATCGTCGACCTGATGCGCCACCTGCGCAACACCGAGGCCCGTCGCCACGTGCGCGTCGAGATCCCGTTCTACACCGGCACGAAGGTGCCGCCCGCCGAACTCGTCGCGGCTCTGCCGTAACCGCCGGTGCAGGACGTACTCGCCGGGGCCTGGCAGTCGCTCGCCGGGGAACCGCTGCCCGCCGTGTCCTTGACCGGCGACGAATCCGTGCTGCCCGGGCACTTCCGGGTCCCCGCGATGGCGACCGCGAGCATCGCCGCGGCCACCCTCTCCGCCGGTGAACTGCTGCGGCTGCGCGGCATCGAACCCGGCACGGTGTCGGTCGACACCCGGCACGCCGCCGCCGCGTTCCGCAGCGAGCATTTGCTGCGCATCGACGGCGAACCCGGGCCGAGCCCGTGGGGCCGCATCGCGGGCGACTACCGCGCCGCCGACGGCTGGATCAAGCTGCACTGCAACACCACCCGGCACGAGGCCGCGGTCTGCTGGGCGCTCGGCGTTCCGGCGACCCGCGAAGCGGTGACCAAGGCCGTGGCCGGGAAAACCACGGCGGAAGTCGAATCCGCCGTGGTGACCGCGGGCGGCGCGGCAGCGTTGATGCGCTCGCGCGAGGACTGGCTGGCGCATCCGCAAGGCCGGGCCGTCGCGGAACTGCCGCTGGTCGAGCTGAACCGGATCGGTGAAGCGCCCAAGCGCGCCCTGTTCGACTCGGACCGCCCGCTGGGCGGCGTCCGCGTGCTGGAACTGACGCACGTGCTCGCCGGACCGGTCGCGGGCCGCGTACTGGCCGCGCACGGCGCGAACGTGCTGCACGTCGGCGCCGCGCACCTGCCGCGGATTCCCGTGCTGACCATGGACACCGGCCAGGGCAAGCGCTCCGCGTTCATCGCACTCGACACCGAGGGCGGCCGCGCGAAGCTGAAGAAGCTCATCGCCCGCGCGGACGTCCTGCTCCAGACCTTCCGACCCGGCGCACTCGCCCGGATCGGCTTCGGCCCGGAACAACTCGCCGAACTACGCCCCGGCCTCGTAGTGGCGGACGTGTCGGCCTACGGCTGGACCGGCCCGTGGTCCCGCCGCCGCGGCTTCGACAGCCTCGTGCAGATGTCGTCCGGCATCGCCGAGGAGTACGCCACCGACGCCCCGGCTCCGCTGCCCGCGCAAGCGCTCGACCACGCCACCGGCTGGCTGACCGCCGCCGCCATCATGACGGCCCTGCGCCACACCGTCACCGACGGCGGCACCTGGCACGCCCGGCTCTCCCTGGCCGGTACCGGACGGTGGCTGGATTCCTTGGGCCGCAAGGATCCCGAACCGTCCGAAGTGGACTACACGGACCTCCTGGAAACGGTCGACAGCGACTTCGGCCGGATGACTCGCGTCCGGATGGCCGGAGAGCTGCCAGGCTCGCCGCCGCACTGGGACCACCCGTCACACCGGCCCGGCACGGACACCGCGGTGTGGTCCACGGTCGTGCCTCAGCCGGTCTCGTAAGCGCCGTCCGGGCTGGTGGCGTTCGCGAGTGCCGCGCTGATCGAGTCGGGACTCGCCGTGACGCACTTCGCGGGTGCCGCGCCAGTCTCGTGCGGGTGCCACCAGTCCCGTGAACGCTGCCGGTTTGTGCGCATGTCCGGCCGCAGGCACCGCAGTACTCCACCGGCCTCCGGAGTGCCGTGGGCCTCGCGAGCACCGTGAGGTTATCGTGCGGGCACCGACAGGCCTGCGAACGCAGCCGGTCGCTGCGCACCTCCGGCTTGCGGGTGGCGCACCAGTTCTCGCGAGCGCTGCCAGTCCCGGGCGTGCCGCGACGGCCTCGTGTGGATGCCGCCCCGCCGCCGCGAGCCTCGGGTCGGTCTCCTGCGTGTGCCGTCGGCTTCGCGAGCGCAACCGGCCCACGGGTGCGGGCTGGCGCACCAGCCTCGTGAGCGCTGCGTGCGTGCCGCGACGGCCTCGTGGAGCTGCCGCCCCGCCGTCGCGAGCCTCGCGTCGGTCTCCTGCGAGCGCCGCCAGCCCCGCAAACACCGCCGGATGCCGTGCCGAGTCACCCTCGTGAGCGCCACTCGCGACGCAGCGGCTAAATCGGCATAAGCCCTCCCGTGATCCGCTTGTCCGGATAAGCCACCAGCCCGCCCAGCGCGACGAGTTCAGCCGGGCCTGTCCCACCGCCGCCAGCGGCCTGCTGTCCGGCCTGGGCGAGCACTGTCGCCCCGGCAGTCGTCGGCGGCAGAGAGCTGACCTTCCGTTCGGCGAACTTCTTGGTGATCCGCTGACTGCCGACGAGACAGAGCCAGAACGTCAGCCCGGCCTCGGCGAAGGCGATCAGCACCATGGCGTTCAGATGACCCCGGCCGAGGTCGTAGACCAACCGGCCCACCCCGCCCGCCACGACGAGCACGCCGACCGCGACCAGCGTGTACCCGAGGCCCGTCAACGGTCGTCGCCGACTGACCAGTCGCCGCTGGACCAAATCGCTTTCGAGTGCCCGTATCGCGGGCTTGACCGCAGGCGAACGCGCGACCCACGACGCCAGGCGGCCGCGTCCGGCCGCCTGGTGCACGGCTTGCTCAAGCTGCGGCGACGCCGGCGGCGGACCGGCCGCGATGACCTCACCCCGCTCGCCGACCCGCAGCTGGCCCCGCGCGAGCAGCGCCGCGATCGCGGTCTCGACCACCCGAGGCCGCCCGTCGGCCAGGTACGCGACGTCGTACACATCGCGCGGCACGGCAGCGGACTCCGGCACGGACGCCTGCTTGGCCAGCTTGTCCTTGCCGGTGGCCAGAATGCTCACCATGCCCACGGCGGTGGCCGCGTAGACGAGATACATCGGGGCCAAGGCCGCCCAGAATCCGTTCACGACAGGTTCCCTCTCTCCCGGCTCGGCAGAGATCGGATAACACCGCCGTAACCAGACATGTCGCCAGCGTAGCCAGCACCACCGACAAAACCGGAACAGGCTCAGCGCCGAAACCACCTGCGGCGAGGTTTCGGCAGGTCACCGCGGGTGATGAGCCACTCCGCGAACGCGTCGGCGTACTCGCGCGCCCGGATCGAAGTCGTCTTAGGCCGCTCCGCGGCGTAGGCGTCGAACAACGGCCGATACCGCGCGCCCAGCGTCTCGGGCAGGTCCGGTCGCAGGTACGCCACCAGCCGTCGGCGCTTAGCCAGCAGGACGTCCGCCTCGACGCGCAACCGCGTGGCATCGAAGCCGGACGGCGCCTCGGCCCCGGTCAACAGGCTGTCCAACAGTGCAGCCTGCCGAGCAGCCAGTTCTTCACGGCTCACAGCATCACCGCGGTCCGCAGCGCGACCAGTTCGGCAGCGAGTTCGGAATCGGTGGGGTAGTCGTCGTCGCGCTCCAGGAGAACGCCCGGCGGATCCGTGCGTCGACGCAGTTCGGCCAGCAGCTCCAGCACCTCTGGCAGCACGGGATGCGCGTGCGTGTCGTGATAAACCCCGTCGCGCTCCACGCCGCCCGCCATATGCACGTAGGCGAGCCTTTCCCACGGAATCCCGTCCAGGAACGCCACCGGATCGGTGCCCACGTTGCGCGCGTTCGCGTACAGATTCGCGACGTCGATGATCAGCAGGCAGCCGGTCCGTTCGGTCAGCTCGGTGAGGAATTGTTCCTCGGTCAGCTCGCTTTCCGGCCACTCCAGCAACGCGGCGATGTTCTCCAGCGCCAACGGAACATCCACAATGGACTGCGCGAGCCGGACGTTGTCCACCAGCACGTCCAGCGCCTCGCGGGTGCGCGGCAGCGGCATCAGATGCCCGGAGTCGAGCCCGCCCGCGCGGACGAAACACACGTGGTCGCTGGCCAGCGGCGCGTCGAGGGCCCTCGCCAGCTCGGCGAGGTGCTCAACCCGTGCGGTGTCTAGCGGCTCAGCCCCGCCCAAGGACAGCGACACCGCGTGCGGCAGCACCGGCATCCCGCGGTCCTTCAACGCCAGCAAGCTTTCCGGCAGGTGCGGGGCGTGCAGGTTCTCCGCGACCACCTCGACCCAGTCGACGCCCGGCAGCCGCGCGACCGACAGGTCCAGTTCCGGCCGCCAGCCGATGCCGATCCCCAAGCGGTCAGCCACCGCACCCACCTCCGTCTCCGCCCGACGACGTTTCAACGCCAAGCTTGTCGCATAGTCCGCAGCTCGCCAGGCACTGCGGGCACGGCGTCTCCCACCTCGAACTGGACCGCGCCGCTATCCGCCGCAGCCGCCGCCCCCACCGCAACTGCTGCCTCCGCCGCACGAAGACCCGCTGCTGCACGAGGAACCACTGCTGCACGACGATCCGCCGCTCGAACCGCCGCCCCCGCCCCAGGTGCTCCCACCGCCGCTGATCAGGGCCGAACTCATCTCCTCGTCCGGATACAGCGCGATACCGCCGAGCGCGACCACCGCCGCGGCGCCGACGAGCATCGCTCCGCTGCCGCTCCGGTTCGGAGCGGCGAATTCCTCCGGCCGTTCCTCAGCGGCTTTCGCGTCCTCGCGGGCTCGCGCCACGATCGCGTGGCCCGCGTCGGTCGCATGGGTCGTCTTCGAGCCCTTTCGGACCACGTAAGCGATCAACGTCAAGGTCCCGGCGACGAAGAGCAGGCCGATCAGCCCGCCGATCGGCCTGCCCAGTTGCGCTCCGTTGACCGCGCGGACGATGCCGATCAGCAGCAGCACCGCGTACGCCGCCACGATGCCCAGGCGGAAGCCGCCCAGTCCGTCGCCGGCCGCGACCAGCCCGCGCCGTTCGAGGTCCTCGCGGATCTTCTCCACCTCCGGCTGGACCACCGGTGACCTGCGCACCATCGCCACGGTCGCCGTGCCGCTCTGCGCGACGTCGTGCACCGCGCGTTCCAGACCTTTCCGAGACGGTCGCTTGCCGATCGCGCTCAGCTTGCCCTTGCTGCTCACCCGCAGCAGTTCCTGTTCCAGCAAGGTCGCGATCGCGGTGTCGACCGTGCGGTCGGAGCCGCCGGCCAGGTAGGCGAGCTGGTAGACGTCCGGCCGCAGCGGCGCGTCGACGGTGGCGGGTGCGTTCCGCCGCCGGGACTGCGCGATCGCCGGCCAGCTCACCTGCACCAGCAGCACGACGGCCAGCGCCAGACCGAAGATCAGCAGGAATTGCGGGCCCGAAATGCCCCACGGTTCGTCCACGGTTTTCCCCCTCTTCTCAGCGTTGCCGGAACCCTAACCGGCCGATCGCCGGATGCTGTCGGCAGAACTGACGTGCCTGATGCACGATTCGTTCCCGATTCAGCTGTTCCCGCCGCCGCAGCCGCCTCCTCCGCACCCGCTGCCGCATCCGGAGCCGCACCCCGACCCGCAGCCGCCGCCGCAGCCCGCTCCGCCGCCGCATCCAGACCCGCAGCCCGCGCCGGCCGCCCAGTACCCCGCCGCCCCGGCGAACCCGCCTGCGGCACCGGCGCCCGCTATCGCCGCCCCGGTCCGCCGCGTCGCCGGAAGCCCGCGAAGCAGGGCGACCCGCAACTCGCGATCCGGATGATTCGCCAGCCCGCCCACCGCGACGCTGCCAGTCAGGCCGCTGAGCAGGCTCTCGTCCGGCCACGCCGCTTCGGCTGCCTGCCGGCCGGCGTCGGTCGGCCGGACCCTCCGAGCAGCCCGGCGGCGGGATACCGCGGCGAACGCGAACCATCCCGGCAGCAGAACCGAGAGCAGCGCGAAGCCGTTCAGCCAGCCGACGAACGCCGCCACCCCGGCCGCGGCCAGCACTGCTTCCCCGATCGCGGTCCACTTCCACGCATTCCGCAGCGCTTGGCCGTCCACGAGCAGGCCTCGCCTAGTCAGATCCTCGACCAGTTCGCGCACCGCTTCGCCCCAGACGAGGCCACGCAGCACGGTCGCGATCCCGATCCCCGTACCGGCCAGTTCGGCGGCCTCCCGGCTCAACGCGTCGGACGGTGCGGTCGGCGTGCGATACAGCCGTCCCACGGAATCCGCGCGAAGCTGCTCCCGCTCCAGCATCGAGGCGACCGTCGTCTCGGCTACCCGGATCGGACCGTTCGTCAGCAACGCGACCTGTGCCGCGGACGTCAGCCGGGTTTCGGGGTGTCTGCCCCGGTGCAATCGGGCCGCCGCCCGCCGTCCGAGCCACCAGCAGGCCAGCGCCAGCACCAGGATCAGCGCGGCCGGCATCGCGCGTTCGATCGTCCAGTCCATCACGGTCCCCCTCCGGATGAACAATCCACGCTACCCGCTCGCACGGGGTTGCCGCCGGACGAAAAACCGCCCTCCCCGGGACGGGAAGGGCGGTCTTGCGGGACTCAGGCGTCAGTCTGCGGAGTCCTCGACGAGCTTCAGGGAAATCGAGTTGATGCAGTACCGCTGGTCCGTCGGGGTCGCGTAGCCCTCGCCCTCGAACACGTGCCCGAGGTGGCTGTGGCAGGAGGCGCACAGCACCTCGATGCGCCGCATGCCCATGGTGCGGTCCTCGCGCAGCAGCACCGCGTCGGAATCCGCCGGGTCGTAGAACGACGGCCAGCCGCAGTGGCTTTCGAACTTCGTGTCGCTGCGGAACAGCTCCGCGCCGCAGGCCCGGCACTCGTACACGCCGGTGGTCTTGGTGTCGGTGTACTCGCCGGTGAACGGCCGTTCGGTGCCCGCCTGCCGGAGTACCGCGTACTCGTCGGGGGACAGTTGCTCCCGCCATTCCTGGTCGGACTTCACCACGCGCGGAGTGGTGCCGACGACGGGTTTCATACCTTTCACCCTTCCCACGTTACCTGGACAAAAAAGCGACCGTGTGCAGCGCGATGTCCCAGGCGGTGACCAGCAGCCCGAGCACGATCAGCACCACGACCAGCGCGGACACCCAGTAGCGGAGCCCGCCGGTGCGGGTGCTGGAATCGGCGAAGTCGGCGACCTGGTCCAGGCACGCCTCGACGGTGAAGGTCGGCCCGGTGCGCTCCATCCGGTCGAGATGGGCGGCGAACGCACGGGCCTCCGGGTCGTACGGATCCAGCCCGACCAGATCCTCGTGGAACCGAGGATTCCAGCCTGGCGGCAGAGCTCCGTTCTCGGCCATGCCTCAACGGTAGGCCATCCGCCCCGCTGGACCCACCTCTGCGGCGAGTGTCACTGCTGCCCGGGCGAAGCGAGAGGCGAGCGGACCAGGAGAGACGAACCGTTTTCGGCTACCGGAATCGCTCGCGTCGGCACCCTCGGTGAGGGGGGTGGGCGTGGACCGGAGCGCCGACGATCACACGCAGAGCGCGGCGGTGGAGAAGAGCTGGCCGGTGCTCGAATTCTTCAGCAACCCATAGTTGCATCCCGGACCGACCCAGGTGGGCCAGGTTTGCCCGTAAATATTGTGGTAGCTCATCGCGATATCAGGTGATCCGAACATCGTGCCGGCCGGATTCTTCCAGATGAGATGACCGACGAACGGGTTTCCGGCCCACTTTTCGTACGTTATTTCGATTTGCCCCTGTTGTCCTGCGGGGGAGATGTACAGGCAGATCTGCCCGTTCCCGATGTTTTTGCAGGTGCTGGAGCCGATCTTGGCGGCCGGGCTGGCGTACGCGCCAGCCGGGAAGATTGTCAGAAATCCGAGAAGGAGGCTTGCCAGGATGTACGCTTTCGCGCGTGGACGCATGCTCCAGGGCTCCCTGTGTCCGGATATTTTGATGTGCTCGTACGGTAGTCAATCGAGTTTTGTGCGAGCAATACGCCATCGGTGTTCTTCGCGATGTCCGGAATTCCGTCGAGCAGGGGCGCGAAAGTTCATTTCTGCTGCTCGGGCATGCGATTTCGCCGCGCGCGTCACTGCGCTGGCGTACCGGTCCCGAGGCGCGGATCGCTGTTGATCATCAAGGTGCCGTCGTCCGAGGCGATGACCTGGACGATTTTCTGCGCCGGCGCACCGCCTTCCGGAACGACGGTGATCTGAACGTCGACGGAGCCGTCCGGGTTGTTCTTGCGCTTGTATACGTTCGCGCCGCCATAGGACGACAGCTTGTTCTGTCCCCAGTACGAGGCGAACGCGGCCTGGTCGCCGAAGATTGCCTGTGCCGAGGGGGTCAACATCGCCCACCCGGTCGGCGACCCGACGTTCTGGTAGAAGTCGACGGCCAGCTTGCCCGCAGGACCCCACTGCACGTTGCCACTGGACTTGACCGGCGGAGCCGAAGAGCTCGGCGTGCTCGACGGAGTCGCCGGAGCGGACGAGCTCGACGCCGGCGGCTGCGCGTTCGTAGCCCCGCCCTTGTCCCGGGTGTTGCTCAACACCAGGAACACCACCAACGCCACCGCGACCACCGCCACGGCCCCGCCAGCGAGGAACGCCATCTTCTTCTTCCGCGCCGCCGCAGGAGAAACCCGCTCTCCCGACCCCGCGCCGGAGTAGTTCGGTGCAGCAGCCGTCGGCGTCGGCCGCACCGCGGGCTGCGGGCGCGCCGGAGTATTGGGCGGGGAAGCGGGACGCGAAGGCGCGCCCATCGGCATAAAGGCCGCAGTCGGCGTCCGCGGCGGGTTCGACGGGGCCTTGGGCGCGGCCGCGGCAGCAGCCGCCGGAGCAGCGTTGCGTGCCCACGGCGGGCGGGACCCGTTGCTCCCCGGACCGCGGTTGCCCGACAGCAACTGCTGCGGCGCGGCCGGCTCCCCGGACGCCAGCTGAGCCAGCCGTTCCCGCGCCTCGGCCATGCTCGGCCGCTCGGAAGCCTCGCTGCGCAGCAGGCTCATCAGCAACGCGGTCGCCGGACCGGCCTGCGTCGGCGGGTTGACCTGGCCGTTCGCCGCCGCGTACAGCAGCGCGAGCTGGTTCGTGGTGTTGCCGTACGGGGTCTGTCCCTCGATCGCCTGGTACAGCGTCGCGCCGAGGGCGAAGACGTCCGAGCTGGGCACCGGGTCGGCACCGCGGGCCAGTTCGGGCGCGAGATAGGCCGGGGTGCCGCCGATGAGGCCGGTCTGGGTGAGCGTCATGTCGCCGGCCGCGCGGGAAATGCCGAAGTCGGTGATCTTCGCGGTGCCGGTTTCGTCGATGAGGATGTTGCCGGGCTTGACGTCCCGGTGCACGATCCCGGCGCGGTGCGCGGCCACGAGCGCCGCGGCGACCTGCTCGCCGATCCGCGCGACCTGGCCGACCGGCAGCGTGCCCTTTTCGGCCAGCACCGCGGACAGGCTCGGGCCGTCGAGGTACTCCATCACCAGGCACGGGTCCCCGCCGTGCTCGGCGACGTCGAACACGACGATCGCGTTGGGGTGCTGGAAGCGGGCGGCGTTCTTCGCCTCGCGCATGGCGCGCTGGCGCATGTTGTCGCGTTCGGCCTCGGAGACGCCCGGCTGCGGCAGGATCTGCTTGATCGCCACGGACCGCTCCAGGCGCACGTCGACGGCACGCCACACCACGCCCATGGCACCGCTACCAATGTGCTCGACGAGGCGGTAGTGCCCCGCGATCAGCTGCCCGGTGTCGATGACGCCCGCTCCTGACAAATGTCCCGTGATCGTGGTCGTGCGCAGCGCGGATCCCCTCGCGCACCCGGACGAGTGTAGCGGTCGGAAGTACCTGCCCGCCGTCAGCCAGCCGGTGCGGACGGCACGGGAGCCTCCGGCTCGGCGACCGGGACGCGCTTCCGCAGCACCCGCACCAATCCTGCCGCGCCGAGCGCCGCGAAGACCGCGTAGCAAGCCAGCAAAGCGGGTGGCGTGTCGCCGGTGAGGGCGTCCGCGAAAACTACCACCGCGATGGTTCCGGGGACGCTCCCGAGTGCGGTTCCGGCAAGGTAGGGAACGAGTTTCACGGACGAAACGCCGCACAGGTAGTTCATCGCCGAAAACGGGACGACCGGGATCAACCGCAACGATGTGATGGCGAGCACGCCGCCGTCGGAGAGCCGGTCGTTGACGGCCCGCACCGGCGCGCGGTGCAGATGCCGCAGGATCAAGTCCCGGCCGAGCAGCCGGGCCAGCCCGTATGCCAGAGCGGCGGCGATCGTGGTGGCCGCCAAGGCGATGAACACTCCCGCGACGCTGCCGACGAGCAGCCCGGCGGCGAGGTTGAACACCGTCCGCGGAATTGGCGCGACGGTGAGCAAGGAGTAGGCCACGAGGAGCACGAGCGGAGTCATCGATCCGGTCGCCGCGGCCCAGGTGCGCAGCTGCGCGGGGCCGGGAATCGGCAGCCACAGCGCCGCGGCGCCGAGAAGAGCCAGCACGGCCAGGGCGACGATCAGCTTGGTTCTCCCGGACACCCCGCCACGGTACGGCACTCGCGGCTACGGTGGCCGCATGGCCAAAAACGGCGATCCGGTCGAGTACCAGGTGGGGGACCGCACCGTCCGGGTGTCGAGCCCGGACAAGGTCTATTTCCCCGAGCGCGGCATCACGAAGCGGCAGGTGGTCGAGTACTACCTCGCCGTGGCCGACCCGTTGCTGCGCGCGATCGGCGAACGGCCGACCACGTTGAAACGCTACGTCGACGGCGTCACCGGCGAGTGGTTCTACGCCAAACGCGTGCCCAAAGGCGCTCCGGACTGGCTCGAGACCGCGCGGATCACCTTCCCGTCCGGCCGGACCGCTGACGAGGTCTGCCCGACCGAACCCGCGGTGTTCGCCTGGGCGGCCAACCTCGGCACCTTCGACTTCCACCCGTGGCCGGTGCGCCGGCCCGACCTGGACCACCCGGACGAACTGCGGATCGACGTCGACCCGCCGGAACGCGCCGGGTTCGCCGACGCGGTCGAGGTCGCCGGCGTCGTCCGCGAGGTGCTCGCCGACGCCGGGCTCACCGGCTACCCCAAGACCTCCGGAGGCCGCGGCGTGCACGTTCTCGTGCGGATCCGCCCGGAATGGGACTTCATCGCGGTGCGGCACGCGGTGATCGCGCTCGGCCGCGAGGTCGAACGGCGGGTTCCGGACAAGGCGACGGTGTCCTGGTGGAAGGAGGAACGCGGCGGCCGCGTCTTCCTCGACTACAACCAGGCAGCACGAGACCGGACGGTCGCCTCCTCCTGGTCGGTGCGCGGCACCCCGCGCGCGACCGTGTCGACGCCGCTGACCTGGGATTTGCTCGCCGACGTCGACCCGGACGACTTCGACGTCCTGACCGTCCCCGATTTCCTCGCCGAGCACGGCGACCTGCACGCGCCGATGGACGAAAAGGCGTTCGGCCTGGAGACGCTGCTGGAGTGGTACGAGCGGGACGACCGGGACCTCGGCGGCGCGGAGCTTCCCTACCCGCCGGATTACCCGAAAATGCCCGGCGAACCGAAGCGGGTGCAACCGAGCAAGGCCCGTTCCGACCAGGCGTGATCGGCCGATTGCCGGGTGTGATCACTCTCGGTGATCAACAGTGCGGGCAATTTCGTGGACGTTTCCGCAGGTCGTCACCAGTTTTTCGACGTCGGTTACCCTGGGGAGTGCCGCTAGGTGGTAACGCGCCGGGGTCGAGGTGCGACTATTGCCGGAACCGGAGGGGGCCGGGACCGGAGGAGGGAGACGTCGTGGACGACCTGATCGCGTTCCTCGCCGCGCGCGTCGGACAGCGGCAGGCGCTGATCATGCAGGCGGTGCAGAAGGGCAAGGCCGGCGAACCGCTTACTCGCGGGGAGGCCAAGGTCGGGCTGGAGGAGCGGGTTCGGTCCCTTGGCGACCTTGAGCTTGACGTGGTCAACCAGATGATCAACGAGATCGAGGCGACGCGGCGGATCATGCTCGCGCATCGGACCACGGTGTCGGAGAAGGTGCCCGGGTTTCCGCTGTATGGCAGCGAGTATTGGTGCGAGACGTGTCACGTGCCCGCGGATGAGGCTGGGTCGAATTGGTGTTTGACGTTGCGGTTGCTGGCGTTGCCGTATGCGGATCATCCGGATTACAGCGAGCGGTGGAGGCCTTGATCCTGGGTCGGGGGTAGCTCGTCGCCCTGGCGGGCGACATTGCATGCGGGGGGTTGCGTGGGGCACCCCGAAGCTTGATTGTGCTGACGGTCTGGGGGTGCTTGTCAAGGCGGGAAAGATGCCTTGACAAGCACCCCCAGACCGCAGGGAAGGCTTCGTATCGGGGTGTGGGGGAGGGGCTGGGTGCCTCGATCGTTGGGTGTGGCGGCTGCGGTGTGGTTGGTGGGTCGTGAGGGAACCCGGGGGGAATCAGATTCCGTGGGGCTGGTCCCGCACGTACGGAGCTGTCAGGGTGGCTGCCTTCGTGGACTTCGGGGCGGGAATTCGGGCTAAGCGGATGGTGTTGGCCTGAGCGTGGACGTTCGGATTTCGGTGCTGGACCGGTCGCCTGTGCGGCGGGGGCGGGGGAGCGCGCAGGCTATCCGGGACACGGTCGCGTTCGCGCGGGACATCGAAGCGCTCGGCTATCACCGGTTTTGGGTTTCCGAGCACCACGGCGTGCCTGGGGTCGCTGGGTCCGCGCCTGCGGTGCTCGCGTCAGCCGTTGCGTCGGCGACGTCTCGGATTCGGGTTGGCTCTGGCGGGGTGATGCTGCCCAATCATCGGCCGCTGGTGGTTGCCGAGCAGTTCGGGATTCTCGAGTCCTTGTTCCCGGGGCGGATCGACCTCGGGATCGGGCGGTCGGTCGGGTTCATCGAGCCGGTTCGGCGGGCGCTCGGGCAGGGCAAGGACGCGGCAGACGGCTTCGACGGCCAGGTTCGCGAGCTTCTCGCCTTCTTCCGTGGCGAGCACGAAGGTGTGCACGCGATTCCGGCCGAAGGGCTGTCTGTGCCTCTGTTTCTGCTCGCGACAGGTGCGGGCGCGGATCTCGCCGCGGGCCTGGGGTTGCCGCTGGTGATCGCTCCGGCGCATGGCCAGCGTGCGATGGTGGAGGCGATTTCCCGCTATCGCGACACGTTCCGGTCCGATGTGGACGATCCCTATGTCGTCGTGTCGACAGCGGTCGCGGTAGCGGACACCGCGGAGGAAGCCCGGCGGCTGCTGGTTCCCGAGGCATGGTCCACTGTGTACTCGCGCAGCCATGGCGTGTTCCCGCCGCTTTCCCCGGCGGAAGAGATTCTGGCGCTGCCGATGACCGACCGGGAGCGTCGTCGTCTCGAGGACACGTTGGCCGGGCAGATCAGCGGCACTCCGGACGAGGTCGGGGAACGTCTCGCGGAGTTGGTCGCGTCGACTGGGGCGGACGAGTTGCTTGTCAGCACCAGTACTTACGACCCGGCCGCGCGGGTCGAATCGTTTGCCGCGCTTGCCGAGTTGACCGCTAGGGAACGGCTTTCGGTCTAGCCCAGGACGATCGGCAGCTTCTTCGCCAACGATCCCAGTGCCGCCTTTTCGCTGTCGGTCGCGGCGCGGCGGCCGGTCGCGATCAGGAGTGCGGACTGGTCGTCCAGCGCCGACGGCAGCGGCGCACCCAGCGCGGTCTCTACCGTCCGCCGGGTCGCTGCCAGGCAGTCCGGGTCTGGACCGTCCACTCCGGACAGATGCAGGACCAGGTCCAGGTGGTGCAGGGTGGCTTCCACGACGTAGGTCTCGAAATAGTCCGCGACCGTCAGCACGTAGTCGCGGGTTTCGACCTTCGACGTCGGGTCCGCGAGAGCCGCAGCGCGTCCGGCTGCCTGGGCCAGGTCGTCGAAGTGGTGCAGAAGCCCGGCTATGGTGCCGTAGCTGAGCGCCGCGCGGCGGGTGAACAGGCTTTCCGGCTCCAGGCCGGTCGGCAGGTCGGTGCTGAGTTCCCAGTACTGGGCGGCGGTGTGCGTCGGCTCTTCGTCCCTCGGGGTCGCGAGCGTGATCAGGATGTCTTGCGCGTCGATGACCAGGTGGAACACCAGGTCCTGCACCAGCCAGCCAGTGCAGCCCGACGGGGCCAGCCATTGCCCGCCTTCAAGCGATTTCACGGCGTTCTGCAGGGCGTTCCACGAGCGGAAGAAGAGATCCACGACGGCACTTTAGCGAGCACGAACCCCCACGGCATCCGATTTTACAGACGCAGCAACAATTCAGTGAGCAGCCGTTGAGCCGGATCGGTCAGGTCGATGCCGGAGACTTCCGACGCTCGTCGCACCCGGTAGCGGACGGTGTTCGGGTGGATGTTCAGCGAGCGGGCGGCCGTGCGGACGTCTCCGAAAGCGTTCAGGTACGCCAGCACCGCGGGCACCAGGATGTCGCCGTGATCGGCGTCGTGGGCGCGTAGTTCGGCTAGGCGAGGATCGCGCAACCGGGGCTGATCTCCCAGGTAGGCCAACACTTCCGACAGGAGGACGTCGGCGCGGACGTCGGCCAGCGACGCGACGTCGGACGGCCAATGGCCCCGCGACATCGCCATCAGGACCCGGTCGGCATCGCCGCGCGACAACGCGGCATCTGACAGTCTCGGCACAATGCCGCCTAGCGCGGCGCGGACTGGTGCGTCGAGGTGTTTTCGTGCTGCGCCAACGATTTCCTTCGCCAACGCCAGCACGGCGGCGTCCGAGTGTTCTGGCAGATCCGGCAGCAACGCGTACACCCGGCCGCTGAGCACGCTTACGAGCGCGGTTCGCCGATAGGCCGCGGTATGCACGGCGATCAGGTGCACCAGTTCGGCTCGGCGCAGCAAGCGGTCCGAAGCGGCGGTCGACTGCTGCCGAGAGAGCGTGAATGCCAATACTTGGGCTGGGCGCGCCGGATCGGCGCCGATGTCGTCCGCGACGGACTCCGCGTCGACCCGGCCTTCCAGCAACCCGGCCAGCAAATCCTCGCGCAGTCGAAGTTGCGGATCGGGCAGGGTTCGGGCGCGGATCAGTTGCGGGGCAAGCGTTCTGCTCGCGCCGAGAAGAGCGACCTCGGCTTGTTCGGTCAGCGGCTGCGCGCCTTCCTGCACCCAGATCGTGCCGAGCGGTTGCGATCCGGCGTGAATCCCGGCGGCGATGCGGCGGCGGATCCCCAGCTCCGGGCGTTCGTCCACGCGCACAATGCCTTCACCGGCCCGCAATCGCTGGTAGACGCCCCATTCGCGGAGGATCGCGAGGTACCGTTCCGGTCCTTCGCGGCCCAGAATCGACAACCGGCGCAGCTCGTCCACCTCGTCGCCTGCCCTTGAGTACGCCAGCACGCGGCTCGCGGTGTCCTCGATGCTGACCAGACCGCCGGTGAGTGTCGCGACTGTCTGGGCCAGTGCGAACAGGTCGCCGAGCACCTCGCCGGTTTCGGCTTCGCCGCCTGCTCGGGCCGCATCGACCACACCGCGTGCCAAGGCCTCGACCTGCTCCCACCGCGCCTCCGCACCGACGGTGAGCAGCGCGACGCCAGCGTCCGCAGCGACGTCTGTGCCGCCTTCGCCCTTCACTGCCACCGCAGCTGCCCCGGCGCGTCCGGCCGCCCGGATCGCCGCGGCTGCCGAGCGGCCCCGGGCTCCGATCACCAGGACCAGGTCGCCGGGGTGCGTTTCGGGCGGGTCCTCGGGGTCGAGGATCACCACGTCCTGCACGGGAACGCCCAGCCCGCGCGGCGCGACGAGCACCCGCACGAGCGGTTCGCCGAGCGTCGCGAGCACGTGCCGCAGCGAGGCGCCGGCGAACGGTTCGGCGGCTGTCATTGGATAGGCCGATCGGACAAAACCATATGGGCGATTCTAGCCGCTTGGACAAACCCCTGGACGTCTCGCGGCGTTATCTTTCGGGCAACCGACGAGTAAACCAACGAGGGAGCCGCCGTGGACGCCGTGACCCAGACCCCCGCCCCGAAGAACGAGCCGGTGCTGACGTACGCGCCGGGCAGCGCCGAGCGCGCCGAGCTGGAGGGTGCGCTGAAGAAACTGGGTCAGGCCGGTCCCGTCGACCTGACGGTTACCGTCGGCGGCGAGCAGCGCGCCGGTGGCGGCGAGAAGATCGACGTTGTCCAGCCGCACAACCACAGCCACGTCCTCGGCACCATCCACAGCGCCACGAAGCAGGACGCGACCGACGCGATCGCTGCTGCCGCGAAGGCCGCTCCGGAGTGGCGCGCGCTCTCCTACGACGACCGCGCGGCCATCCTGCTGCGCGCCGCCGACCTGCTGACCGGCCCGTGGCGCGCGACGCTGAACGCTGCCACCATGCTCGGCCAGTCGAAGACCGCGACGCAGGCCGAGATCGACTCCGCGTGCGAACTCGCCGACTTCTGGCGCTTCAACGTCGCGTTCGGCCGCAGCATCCTCGACCAGCAGCCGGTCAGCTCGCCGGGCGTGTGGAACCGGATGGAGCACCGTCCGCTCGAGGGCTTCGTGTACGCGATCACGCCCTTCAACTTCACCGCCATCGCCGGCAACCTGCCCACCGCGCCCGCCCTGATGGGCAACACCGTGCTGTGGAAGCCGTCGCCGACGCAGAGCTTCGCCGCGCACCTGACGATGCGGCTGCTCGAAGAGGCGGGCATGCCGCCGGGCGTGATCAACCTCCTGCCGGGCGACGGCAAGGCCGTTTCCGAGGTCGCACTGACGCACCGCGACCTGGCGGGCATTCACTTCACCGGCTCCACCGCGACCTTCCAGCACTTGTGGGGCACTGTCGGCGCGAACATCGCCGGCTACCGCAGCTACCCGCGTCTCGTCGGCGAGACCGGCGGCAAGGACTTCGTGCTCGCGCACCCGTCGGCCGACATCGACGTGCTTCGCACCGCGCTTGTCCGTGGCGCCTTCGAGTACCAGGGCCAGAAGTGCTCCGCCGCTTCGCGTGCGTACGTGCCGCGCAGCGTGTGGGAGCAGCTGAAGGACGGCCTTGCCTCCGAGACTGCCGCGCTCAGCTACGGCGACGTCACCGACTTGTCGCACTTCGGTGGTGCAGTGATCGATCGTCGCGCCTTCGACAAGCACGCCGCTCTCTTCGAGCGTGTTAAGAACGACAGCGAGGTCGAGATCCTCGTTGGCGGCACGGCGGACGACAGCGTCGGCTACTTCGTGCAGCCGACCGTGCTGGTGTCCACGAACCCGAAGCACGAGATCTTCAGCACCGAGTACTTCGGCCCGATCCTTTCGGTCTACGTGTACGAAGACGCTGACTTCGACTCCGTGCTGCAGCTGGTCGACGAGACCGCTTCGTACGCCCTGACCGGAGCCGTCATCGCGAACGACCGCACGGCCGTCGCGAAGGCTTCGCAGGCGCTGCGGTTCGCCGCGGGCAACTTCTACGTCAACGACAAGCCGACCGGCGCGGTCGTCGGCCAGCAGCCGTTCGGCGGGGCGCGCGCCTCGGGCACGAACGACAAGGCCGGTTCGGTCTTCAACCTGCTCCGCTGGACGAGCCCGCGCTCGATCAAGGAGACGTTCGTGCCGCCGACCTCCGTGCGCTACCCGCACCAGGGCTGAGAAGGAGACACCGTCATGCTGCGTGCCCCGTTGCTCGCCGCCGCTCGTTCGCAGCGGATGCGTGCGCTGATCGAAGCGGTACCGGTCACCCGGTCCGTAGTGCGCCGGTTCGTGTCCGGCTCGGCTACCGCCGACGCCGTGCGCGCCGCACGGGAACTGGCCGCCGACGGCCGGAAGATCACCATCGACCACCTCGGCGAGGACACCACCGACGCCGCACAGGCCACCGCCACCGTGCAGGCGTACGAGGAGTTGCTGACGGCGCTGTCCGAACAGGGTCTCGCCAAGGGCGCGGACGTTTCGGTGAAGCTGTCCGCCGTCGGGCAGTTCCTGCCGGGCGACGGCGAGGGCGTCGCGCTCGAGAACGCGCGCAAGATCTGTGCGGCGGCCGACGCGGTCGGCGCGACAGTGACGCTCGACATGGAGGACCACACCACCACGGACTCGACGCTCGGCATCCTGCGCGAGCTGCGCGCCGAGTACCCGTGGGTGGGCGCGGTGCTGCAGGCCTACCTGCACCGCACCGAGCAGGACTGCCGCGAGCTGTCCGGTCCCGGATCGCGCGTGCGGTTGTGCAAGGGCGCTTACGCGGAGCCGGAATCGGTGGCGTTCCAGGACAAGTCCGAAGTGGACAAGTCCTACGTGCGCTGCCTGCGCGTGCTGATGGCGGGCCAGGGCTACCCGATGGTGGCTTCGCACGACCCGCGGATGATCGCGATCGCCGGCAAGCTCGCCGCCGACGCCGGACGCACGACCGGCGACCACGAGTACCAGATGCTGTACGGCATCCGGCCCGAGGAACAGAAGCGGCTCGCCGCCGAAGGCGAGACGGTGCGCGTGTACGTGCCCTGCGGCGACGAGTGGTACGGCTACTTCATGCGCCGGCTGGCCGAACGGCCGGCGAACCTCGCGTTCTTCCTGCGCGGGCTCGTCACCCGGTCCTGAACCGCGACGAAGGCCCGGCACCCTGGTGGGTGCCGGGCCTTCGTGCTTCCCCGGTTGTGCGCCTGCGTGGGCTGGGCTCAGGCCTGCTCGGCTTCTTGCGCGGCCGCGGCCTTGCGCACCTCGTCCATGTCGACCTCGCGGGCCTGGCGGATGAGGTCCTCCAGCGCGGCTTCCGGAAGGGCGCCGGGCTGAGAGTAGATGAGGGTCTTGTCGCGGATCACCGCGAGCGTCGGGATCGAGCGGATGTTGAACGCCGCGGCGAGCTGCTGCTCGGCCTCGGTGTCCACCTTGGTGAAGGTGATGTCGCCGTGCTTTTCCGACGCCTTCTCGAACACCGGTGCGAACTGCCGGCACGGGCCGCACCAGCTCGCCCAGAAGTCGATCAGCACGAACTCGTTGTCGGTCACGGTCTGGTCGAAGTTGTCCGCGGTCAGTTCCACTGTGCTCATAGGTGGTCCAACGAACGAGCCGGGTGGGGAATTCCCCGCGACGGGGTAGCGTCCAGGTGAGTGTCCGACGTTTCCTTGGAGGTTGATGTGGCTGACGGGATCCTGGGGCGGATCGACGAACTGATCGCGGAGGAGAAACAGCTGCGGGACCGGGCGATCGGGACCGGGCTGTCCTCGGACGACCGGGAGCGGCTGCGCCGGGCCGAGGAGGAGCTCGACCAGTGCTGGGACCTGCTGCGGCAGCGCCGGGCCCGGGTCGAGTTCGACGACGATCCGGACGAGGCCGCGGTCCGGCCGGTGAGCGAGGTCGAGGGGTACCGGCAGTAGCCGCGGTTACCACAAGCTAACTGTTAGCTTGTGGTAACCGGCCAGCTTTTGTGGCTGATAGCATCCGCGGATGACTGAGCCGTCCGGGCGGCGCGAGCGCAAGAAGGCTGCGACCCGCCAGAAGATCGCCGACACCGCGCTCCGGCTGTTCCTCGAGCGCGGCTACGACGAGGTGGGCATCCGCGACATCGCGGCGGAGGCCGACGTCGCGGTGACCACGGTCTTTTCGCATTTCGCCTCGAAGGAAGCGCTGGTCTTCGAGCAGGATTCGAACTTCGAGGAAAGCCTTCGCGGAGCAGTCGAGGGGCGGGAGTCGGCCGAGGCGCTGATCCCGGCGTTGCGGGGGGAGATCCAGGCGCTGGTGCGGCATTGCACAGCGGACAGTGTCGCGCCGGTCTGGCGGATGATCGACGGGTCGCCCGCGCTGCGGGAGTACGAGGAATCGATGCGGCTGCGGCACGCGGAATCGCTCGCGGAGGCGATGGCGGCCGATCCCGGACTCGGCCGGACTCCGACCGCGTGCCGGGCGATCGCGCGGTTCGTGGTCGACGCTTATTCGGTGGCTCGCGAGTCGGCTGATCCGGAGGCGGCTGTGGACGAGGTGTTCCGGATGATCGAGGCGGCCTGGGCGGCTGCCAGTCCCGCTGTGTCCCGTTAGGACGGTCGTGTATCGGTTTGGGCTTGAGATCCTGGCTTGCCGTGCGCGGTTGCGTTCTTCCCTGCGAGCGGCGGAATTCGGTGCGCTGCCGGGGTTTCGGCGCTCGCGGCAAGATTTGCCGTGCGGGGTGTGACTGCCCAGGCCAGCTGTCACCGGCCCGCCGCGTGGCCGCTTTCGCCGATTTCATCTCGTCGTGGCATGACTACTGAGTTCAGTTCGCGGCGGAGCTGCTCGGGGGACCGAGGTCGTATCTGTTGCCGCACCACCGTTCCCAGCAGCCAGGACAGCACTGCGCTGGCCGTTTCGGCGGGGTGGTCGACCGGTAGCCGGGCGATGAGTTCGTCGAACAAAGCGCGCAGGTCGTCGACGGTGGCGGCGACGCCGTCGGTGGACTTCCGGCGGCCGGTGTCGATCCAGTACTCGAACCACAGGAACGCGGCGTCGGGCTGTGCCGCGAACGTGGCCAGATAGGTTTCCACGACCGCCCACAGTTTCTCCTCGGGGTCGGATTCGCCCTCGGCGGCCTGACGCAGCTTGACCGCTGTCGCCGCCACGTGTTCCCCCATCGCGATGTCCACGATCTGGTGGATGTCGTCGAAGTAGTAGTGCACCGCGCTCTTGGACAACGGGCTCGCGTCAGCGACTGCCCGTGCGGTGCAAGCGGCGAGCCCGTCCCGGGCCAGAACCTGTTTCGCGGCGTCGACGATCTGCTCGCGCTTGCCGCGCCGATTGGCTTCGATCACGGGCCTGTTCGTTGTCACGCCCTGAATCTACCGCCCGCGTTGCCGGAATGGGACAGGCGCCCTAAAGTTAGGACGCATGTCCCGAGAATTTGTGTTTCACGACGTCCGCACCACCGACCTGGCCGCCTCGCGCCGCTTCTACACCGAACTGTTCGGCTGGGTGGTCACCGATACGCCCGCCGGGCCGATGTTCGGCGACGACAGCGGTGTCTGGGGTGCGTTCACCGCGCTGCCTGACGGCGATTCCCGGCGCCCGCAATGGATCCCGTACGTCCCGGTGGCCGACGTGGACATCGCCGTACAGCGCGCGGTGGGTCTCGGGGCGCGGATCGTCAGATCTCGCACCGATCTGCCGCAGGGTTCCGTGGTGGTCATCGACGAGCCCGGCGGTGCCACGCTCGCGCTGTGGCAGTCGGCGGAGCGTCAGTGACGGGCGTGCGTCTGTCGTGCGCGTTGCCGCCCTCGGCCGAGATCGTCGGCCAGGCGCGGCACGCCGAGCGGCTCGGCTACCACCGGATATGGGTGTTCGATTCACCCGCGCTGCACGGAGATCTGTGGATCGCGCTGGCACAGATCGCGGCGGCGACCGAGCGAATCGGCTTGGGCAGCGGCGTCGCCGTCGCCGGACTGCGCCATCCGATGGTGACCGCGGCCGCTGCCGCGGCGGTGGCCGAGATCGCGCCCGGCCGGTTGACCCTGGCGTTCGGTACCGGACACACCGCTCGCCGCGCACTGGGCCGGCGACCGGTCCGCGTCGAAGACCTCGTCCGCGAGGTGAGGCAGGTGCGGTCGCTGCTCGCCGGCGACGTGACCGACATCGACGGGCGCCCCTGTCAGCTGCGACACCTGCCCGGTTTCGGCCCGCCCCGGCCGCTCGACGTCCCGGTGTGGCTGGCCGCCTCAGGCCCCCGGGCCACCGCGGCCGCCCGAGACCTGGCGGTGCCCGGCGTCCTGGTGACCGGCCTGCCCGACCAGAACTGGCCCGAATGCGCTCTGCTCCGGTTCGGGACCGTGCTGCGCCAAGGCGAGGACCACACCACCCCGCGCGTTGTCGACGCCATCGGGCCCGGCTGGGCCAGCATTGTCCACGCCGCATGGGAACGGAGCCCGAGTGCGGTCGACGCCCTGCCCGGCGGGAAACGCTGGCGTACCGACATCGAAGCCGCCCGCCCGCCTCGGGAACGGCATCTGGACGTCCACCAAGGCCACCTGACCGCATTGACCGAACGGGACCGCGACCTGGCCGTCGCGGCCGGGCCGGCGCTGCTGACTCCCGGCTGGACCGGCACGCCGGCGCAGTTGCGCGACATAGCGGCACACGCCGCCGCATCCGGTGTGACGGAGATCGTTTATGCCCCTGCCTGGCCCGACGTCACCGCCGAACTCACCGCCTACGCCCAAGCGCTGCTCCCGCTGCGCTAGAACCGCGGGACGGGTGCGGAATTAGTTCGCGTCGAAGCCGAGCACCGGTAAGGCGATGGGATTGATTCCCGACTTCCGTGTGCGGCAGCGTCTGCTCATGTCGCGTACCGCGCGTTCGGTGCGTCGTACGGTCGTGCCGATGAGGGAACGGTGTTGTTCGCCCCGTCCGCCGATGTGCCGGTGTTCGGCGGACAGCACGATTTTTGGGTGGAGAGCGGTCGCTGCTCGGCGGCCTTCTCTTCGTCCTCGAGTTCGTGGAACATCTCGCGCGACTTGGGCGGTGATCACGGTTGCTTCTTCGGTCCCCGGAGGCGGCCGCGGGCTGACTGCCGGAGCACGGATCCTCCGGTCGCGCTGGGTGAGCGGGTTCCGCCGGATCGAGTGATGCGATATCGAACACGCGTTCGAAATACTGGTGGAGTGTTCGAAACGACTTCGGCGGGGCAGCCCCGGACCCGCCACCTCAGACCACAGCGGGGCGAACGACGCGGCCGGACAGGACGGCTGGTGCGCGTTGGATGGCGGCGCTC
The DNA here is from genome assembly GCF_055583325.1 of Amycolatopsis sp. NPDC104775. Classification (NCBI taxonomy): domain Bacteria; kingdom Bacillati; phylum Actinomycetota; class Actinomycetes; order Pseudonocardiales; family Pseudonocardiaceae; genus Amycolatopsis; species Amycolatopsis sp. NPDC104775. The sequence continues at coordinate 1,503,964 of NZ_JBVJOE010000001.1, read as the reverse complement.
TCTCGGGCAGCTGGCATCGCTCGTCGGCTGCGTTACCGCGGGAACCGCACGGTGCAGGAGGAAACGCGATCGATCTCTACGCCGGGCAGAGAGTCCCGTTGTCCGGGATCTTGCCGTCGATCAAGAAGGCCTGCGCGGCGGAGGTGACGCAGGGGGACTGGCCGACCGCGCCGTGCGCGACGCCTTGCCAGGTGACGGTCACGGCACTGGGCATCTGGTCCGCCGCGCGGGTGGTGCCGACCTGCGGCGTCACTGGGTCGGTGGCGGTGGCGGCCACCAGAATCGGCGGAGCGCCCGGCGCGCCGGCGGGAGGCAGCGCCTCGCGGCGGACCGGCCAAGCGCCGCACCAAGCGAGTTCCTGCGCGACCGCCGCGCCGAACTGCGGATACTTCGCGCGCATTCCCGCGGCGGCGCGGTCCAGCTGATCGGCGGGCAGCCGGGTGGTCGAGTCGTTGCACCGGGTCGCGATGGTGCCGCCGATGCGCGACGTGCGGCCGCGGATGTCCGCGACGATCGGATTCGCGAAGCCGGCCAGCGCGGTGACGTCGCCGTTCTTCGCGGCGTTCAGCGCGTCGGCGAGGACGGGCCAGTTCGCGCGGTCGGCGAGTCCTTGGTACACCGCGTAAGTCGCCACGCCCGGGCTCATCGTCACGCCGTCGTCAGTGTCCACAGGGGACGTGCGGAGTCGGTCGGTCACCGTTTTCAGCGCGGTCTTCGCATCGCCCATCGGGCAGTTGCGGGAAGCGCAGTCCGCGGAGAAAGCGTCGAACGTCGCCTGTGCTCCGGCGGCCACCGCGTCGAGAACGGCCGCGCGGTCGGCGCCCGGGTCCGGAATGCCGTCCAGCACCATGCGGCCGACCTGCGCCGGATAGCGCACCGCGTACTCCGAAAGCACCTTCGAGCCGTCACCGCGGCCGAGCGCGTTCAGCCGGTCCAGGCCGAGTTGCTTGCGCAGCTGGTCGAGGTCCCCGGCGGTGCGCCAGCTGTCCAGCGCCGTCTGCGCGGTGTCGAGATCGAGCGCGCACTGCTGGCCGGCCCGGCGCGCCGCGTCGAGCACCTCGCCGAGGCCGCCGTCGGCCGGATCCGCGCCCAGCAGGTCCGAACGCACCTCCAGCGGCACGCACTGCACTCCGCCGGACAGCCCGGTGCCGCGCCGGTCCACGCCGATCAGCGAAAACTTTTTGAGGAACTCCGGCGGCAGCTGGGTCGCCAGGCGCGCGGCGAACAGCGAGCCCGGCTCGCCGCTGACGTCGTTGACCACTACGAGCGGGATCGGTCCGTCGCCTGCTTTGAGCACGAGGATGCGGGCGAGCAGATGCTGCGTGTCCTCGGGCGCGTCGAGTGGGGACGTCATCCGCGCACAGCTGACGTGCAGCGAATCGGGCAGGGCCGGAGCGGCCATCCGCTGCCGGGTGTCCGCGTCGCAGTTGGCCCAGCGGAGAGCGGACTTCTTGGGCTCGGCCAGCGGCGGCAACGGCACCGCGGCACTGCTCGGGGGCGGCGCGGTGGTGGCGCGTCCGTCGTTGTCGATCACCGCCGGGCGAACGGAGGGGCCGCTGGTGCACCCCGCCAGCACGAGCACTCCCAGCGTCGCCGCCACCAGCCGGGCGCGCGTACGGAAACGGCTGGGGGAACGGCGGTGCACGGGCTGGTCCTCACGTCTGCTCGGCGGAACTCTCGGTCGAGCTTGGCACGCCTGGTGTGGGAAGCCAGTGAGCGGGTCCTGCGGCGGGTCAGCTCCGCACCGGCCCAGGCGGCCAGGGGCCGGTCAGCGGGTCCGCACGACCTCGCCCCGGAACACTGCCGACAGGTCGTACCGCGCCGGCTCGTCGAGCTGGGCGTAGCCGCACGACGACGGCTCCCGGTCCGGCCGCCAGCGCGCGAACTGAGCGGTGTGCCGGAAGCGCGACGGATAGCCGCCCTCCGTGTGCTCGTACGAGACCTCCACCACGCGCTCCAGCCGAAGCGGAACCCACGGCTGTTCCTTCGACCGCCAGCGCGTGATGCCGCCCGGGATTCGCTGACCCTCGCGGACCGCGTCGCCCAGCCACGGATGCCCTTCGCCGTCAGTGATCAACGGGGCCAGCTCCTGCGCCAGCTCGCGGCGGCGTGCGACCGGGAACGAACCGACCACCCCGACGTGATGCAGCAGTCCGTTCTCGTCGTACAGGCCCAGCAGGAACGAGCCGACCGCCTCGCCCGGCTCGCCGTCCACGTGCCAGCGCAGGCCCGCCAGCACGCAGTCCGCGGTGCGGGAATGCTTGTACTTGAGCAAAACCCGCTTGCCCGGTGCGTACGGCTCGTCCAGCGGCTTGCCGATCACGCCGTCCAAGCCGGCTCCCTCGAACAGCTCGAACCAGTGCCGCGCGGTCTCCGGGTCAGTCGTCGCCGGCGTCAGCGCGATGCCCGGCAGCGCTTCGAGCCGCTCGCGGCGCGCCGACGTCGGCTCGTCCACAAACGACTCGTCGCCCAGCGCGAGCACGTCGAAAGCCACGAACTGCGCTGGCGACTGCTCGGCGAGCAGCTGGACGCGGCTGTCGGCCGGGTGGATGCGCTCGGTCAGCGCGTCGAAATCGAGCTTGCCGTCGCGGGCCACCACCAGTTCACCGTCGAGCACGACCCGCTCCGGCAAGGATTCCCGCAGCGCGGCCAGAACCTCCGGGAAATACCGGTTCAGCGGCTTCTCCGCGCGCGACTGCAGGGTGATCTCGTCGCCGTCGCGGAAAACCAGGCAGCGGAAGCCGTCCCACTTGGGCTCGAACAGCAGGCCGCCGGAATCGGGAATGGCTTTCGCCGGCTTCGCCAGCATGGGCTTGATCGGTGCCTGCACAGGGAGGGCCATGCGGGCATTCTGGGCGAAAGGCGGGGTCAGCGCACGCGTGCCGAGCCGGTCGTGTCGAGTTCGAGCCGTACCGCGGTCGGCAGGGTCTCGACGCCGAGCGATTCCCTGGCCCGGGTAAGCACGTACGCGTCGAGGTCTTCCCACACCCGCCGGACTTCCGTGCCCTCGGCCAGCCAGAGCGTGATCCGCAACGCCGGTTCGGCCACCGTGCCCACCGACCGGACCCGAGCCCGGGTGACGCCGTCGACGCTCTCCGCGTCCGCCTGCACGGCATTGGCCAGCGCGCCGGCCGTGACAGTCAGCTCCGCGCCGATCGTCTCGTCGAGTTTCAGGTCCGGATGGCGTTCCGGGCGCAGCGAACGGAAAAACCACCACAGGCCGAACACGAGCAGCAGCACGCCGAGCACCACCGCGCCGATCCGCGCGTACAGCGTGTGGTCGCCGAGCCAGCCGATCGCGATCGGGTCGAGCACCGGCCGGTGCCCGCGAAACTGCCCGAGCCATCCCATGCCGACTACCAGGGCACCGGCGCCAGCTAGCAGTCCGAGCACGCCGACCAAGGAGGTCAGCGTGCGCTCGGCACCGTACGAACGGCCTTGCGCGCGACGCGCCGCGGAAGCGCTCATCACCGGTCCTTCGGAGAGTCGACGACTACGGACACCTTCGGACGACGCTGCAGCGGGAGGTCGTCCAGAACCCCCGCGACGGTTTCCAATAGCCGAGGCCGCAACTGTTCCTCGTTTTCCAACCGGCTTGTCGCACGCACGCGCACCCGGCGGGAGCTGGCGGTCACGGACGCGCCGCGCACGTTGTCCTCCGCGCGCACCGCCAGCCCGACCAGTCGCGCGAGCGCTCGCGGCGAGGTGTTCACCGTGATGCCGTCAGCGGGATCGGTCATCCGCACCGCACGGTCGCCCGCGCTGAGCGCCAGCACCAGGAGCACCAGCCCGGCGAGCACGGCAATTCCGGCGGCGATCCGCACTGGCGTGCTGGTCCAGTCCAGCTCGGCGATTTCGGACTTCCACCGCGGCCACGGCACGAGCAGCGGTTCCTTCTCCGGCTGCCACCATGCCCACCCGACCTCGAGAGCCAGCAACGCGCCGCCGGCCGCGACGGCCAGACCGAGCAGCGTGGAAAGGAGACGGACGAGGATGCGCATCATCGCACCCTCGGCGGCAGGTCCGGCAGCAGCGCGGTGACCGTCACCGCGACCGAACGCACGTGATAGGAGGTGATGCGTTCGACCTCTTCGACGACCTTCGCGCGAACCTGCCCGGTCACTTCCCGCACCGGCGCCGGATAGCGCAACGCGAGATCGAGGGACAGATCGACGTCGTTGTCCGAGCCGCCGACCTTCGCGGACGCACCGGACATGCCGGCGCTGACGCCGGCGACGCGGCGCTCGGTGCGCATCGTCCCGGGAACCTGGTCGGCGGCGTGCTGCGCGACCTTGCGCACCACGGCTTGCGCGATGGTCAGCGAGCCGCGCTCGGCGGGCTCCGGGAGGTCGGTGCGGGTCGGCCCTGCCTCGACCGTCCGGGTCACTTGTCCCGGCCCTTCCCGAATAGGTCGCCGAGGTCGAGCTCGCCGTCGAGGACCCGGCCGACCACGAGCCCGATGATGCCGACCGCGAAGGTCACCAGGAACGCGGTGAACCCTTGCGTGGCGGCCAGGCCGAGAATCAGCCCGGCGAGGATCCCGGTCTGCGTAGCGTTCAACGTGCGCCCTCCTGGGATTGCGTGCTGCGGTGGTTGAGGTGATGCCTGGTCTTGCGGTGCTGCTGCGTTCGGTTTGGCGTTCGTGCGGTGGCGGCCTGTGCTTCGGGACGGGTGGAGTCGCTGGGCGCTTCCGTGGGCTCGACTGCCTGGCTTGGCCGCCGCCGGTGCCTTGCGGTCCGAGCGGCTCGCCCGGAGCGCAGTGCGAGTCCTCGCGGCCGGGGCTCCGGACGGGTCAGCTGGTCACTCGACCCGGCTCGACTCGGGTTCGTCTTCCTCGCCGGGCAGGTGGACGTCGTTGACCGCGATGTTGACCTCGATCACCTCGAGTCCGGTGATCTGCTCGACCGAGGTGATGACGTTGCGCCGCACGTCGCGGGCGACCTCCGCGATGCGCGCGCCGTACTCGACCACGACGTCGAGGTCGATCGCGGCCTGCTTCTCGCCGACCTCGACCGAGACGCCCGCGGTGGAGGTCGCGCCCGAGCCCGGGATCCGGTCCCGGATCGCTCCGATCGCCCGCGACACCCCGCCGCCGAGCGCGTGCACGCCTGGAACCTCGCGCGTCGACAGCACCGCGATTTTCTGCACGACCAGCGACGAAATCGTGGTGCGCCCGGCGGTGTCCGTCTGCTCGGCCGCCGCCAGCGCGGCAGTCGGGACCGCGGTGGGCACATCGGGCCGGTTCGGGGTCGGCATGGTTCCTCGCTCCCTGTCTGCGGACATGGCGCGTCCAGTGTCGCCGCGAGCGGCCCGCGGCGCCGGGGACGGGCCCGTCCGAAAGACCTCCCGACCGGGCGAAAACTCACGCGGCATCCCTCGAATGGGTGAGTCGAGGAGCGGCCGCCGGACGTCCGGGCAGCAACGGCCTAGCCCACGTCGGGACGAACCGCACCGGCCCAGCCCGCCTCGGATGGCCGGGGTGGCGAGGAGACGTTCGGCGCCGCACGCAGCGGCTTTGGGCGAGTACGCCTTGGGCGCGGGCCCGGAGGCCACGAGCGAGCGGGGCGGCTGCGGGAGGACCGGCGGGTTCAGCGGGGCCGTCGGCGGCTGGCCGGTCGGCGCAGCTCGCGCCCCCGGTGACGCGAATATCGACCCAACACCGCTCCCGACCCAACGCCGCACCTGACCCAGCGGTGCGCTCGACCCGGTGCCGCACCTGACCCGGTGCCGCTCCCGACCCAAGTGCCGCTCTCGACCTAGTGGCGCGCTCGACCCAAGTGCTGCTTTCGCTCCGGTGGTGCGCTCGCCCCGATGCCGCTCCCGCTCCAGTGCTGCTCTCGCTCCGGTGGTGCGCCCGACCCAATGCCGCTCCAGCGCCGCTCCCGCCCCAGATCTGCGCTCGCTCCAGCGCCACCGTGCCTGGCCAGCGTCGCAGCCCGGTGACAGTCGCCACACGCGCCTGGCCCGGCTCGCTTCGCCGCCGTCGGAAGGGGGCTCCGACCGGGGGATTCGCCGTTCGCCACCAGGCTGAGGCGCGCCGAAGGAGCCGAGGCCGTCCGGATAGGCTCTCCGACCATGCCCACAGCTGCGCTGACCGACCGGTTTCCCGAGCTAGGGGCCGACGAGCTGATCGCGTCCCTCGTGCCGCCGCCGCGGTTTGGCGAGGCTCGGTTCTCCACCTACCTGCCCAATCCGGACGAGCCCAGCCAGGCGGCCGCGGTCGAGGCGTGTTCGGCGTTCGCTTCGCGGATCGGGGCGGCGAAAGCCAAGAAGTCGCGGCTGCGCTCCCTCTTCGGCGGAGGGGCGGCCATCCCGGACGGGCCGATGGGGCTCTACCTCGACGGAGGGTTCGGCGTCGGCAAGACCCACTTGCTCGCCTCGACTTGGCACGAGACTCCGGGGCCCAAGGCGTACGGGACGTTCGTCGAGCTGACGCACCTGGTCGGCGCGCTGGGGTTCGCCAACGCGGTCGCGCGGCTCTCAGAACACCGGCTGCTGGCGATCGACGAGTTCGAGCTCGACGATCCCGGCGACACCACGCTGGTCAGCCGGTTGCTGCAGGAACTCACCGACGCGGGCGTCTACATCGCGGCGACCTCCAACACCCTCCCGGACAAGCTCGGCGAGGGGCGGTTCGCCGCCGAGGACTTCCTGCGCGAGATCCAGGCGCTGTCCCGGCGGTTCGGAGTCGTCCGCGTCGACGGGCCGGACTACCGGCACCGCGGGCTGCCCGATGCGCCGCCGCCGGTCAGCGACGGCGAGATCGACGAGTCCGCTGCCACGCACGAAGGGTCCACTGTGGACGAATTCGGCGCGTTGACGAAACACCTCGAACGTTTGCATCCCTCGCGGTACGGGAAGCTGCTCGACGGGGTGCGGCGGGTGCACCTCAAGCACGTCGCGCCGGTGCCGGACCAGATGGTCGGGCTGCGGCTGGTCGCGTTGGCGGACCGGCTCTACGATCGGGCGATCCCGGTGGTCGTGTCCGGCGTGCCGCTGTCCGAGTTGTTCGGCGAGGAGATGCTGAACGGCGGTTACCGCAAGAAGTACTTGCGGGCGATCAGCCGGTTGACGGCTCTCGCGCGCGACGCGGTGACAGCGCCGCCCGCAGCGCGGTGACCACGGCGGGAGCGAAGCAGACGCCGCCGGCGATGTCGGTGAGGTAGTGGTAGCCGAGGCCGATCATGCCCACGGCCGCGCAGCAGACCAGGACTACGCCTGCCGCCACGGCGATCGCCTTGTACCGGACCAGCAGCACCACGACGGTGAGGACGGCGACCAGGCTGACGGTGTGGCCGCTCGGGTAGACGAGCGTGCCGTTCTTCCAGCGGTCGAAAGCGGGTTTCAGCGCCCAGCTGTTCAGCGCGATGGCGGCGAACGGGCCGGCGATGGCGAGCACCGCGTCGAGCCAGTTGCGCCGGTAGAGGCAGAGTCCGGCGATGACGACGACGGCCGGGATGAGCACGTACGGTTCGGTGGGCAGCACCAGCGTGGTGAGCAGGCTCGGACTCAGCGTCGAGGCGGACCTCGTGGCCCACTGGTCCAACACGCTGGGCGGGTAGGGCGCGACGAGCAGTCCCAAGCCAAGCGTGGCGAGCGCGCAAAGCGCGGCGAAGAGGGCGAGAGTCCGCCTGGCGATCACGGGATCGAAGCCTAGTCACATTCGCGATGGCGCGTGGGTCCTCCTTTCGACATGACGATCGGAGGGACAAATGGGGGACATCGCGATCCATGGGACTGTCGCGGACGGCTTCGAGGCGGTTCGCGACGAGTTCGCCGCGGCGGCGGAGGCGAGTGCGGGCGTGCAGCTGGCGGTCCGCGTGCGGAGGCGGCTGGTGGTCGATCTCTGGGCAGGCGACGCGACGGGCGAGACATTGACCGGCGTCTACTCGTCGACCAAGGGCGCGACCACGATGGTGGTGGCGTTGCTCGTGCAGGACGGCGTTCTGGATCTGGACGAGCCGGTCGCGCACCACTGGCCGGAGTTCGCCGCCGCGGGCAAGGGCGGGATCACGGTGCGCGACGTGCTCAGCCATCGCTCCGGCGTGATCGGGGCGGACGGCGGGCTGTCCGCCGAGGAACTCGCGGACGACCGGGCGATTGCTCGCCGGCTGGCCGGGCAGCGGCCGTTCTGGCGGCCGGGATCCGTTTACGGCTACAGCGGGTTCGCCGGGTTCTCGGTCGTAGCCGAGGTGGTCCGGCGGGTCACCGGGCGGACGGTGCAGGAGCACTTCGAGACGCGGATCCGCGCGCCGTACGAGCTTGATCTGTACCTGGGGCTGCCGGAACAGGAAGAGCACCGGTATCGCGACGTGCTGGCAGGGGAGGCGAGCGCGGAGGAACTCGCGGCGTTCCAGGCGTACGTTCCGAGCCCGCACAGCCTGGGCGGGATCGGCTACGGGCTCGATTCGACGCCGCCGCTTGACCAGGTGGCGTTCGCCAACACCCGGCGGGTGCGGGCGCTCGGGCAGGTTTCCGCAGGAGGAGTCGGCAGCGCGCGTGGTTTGGCTGGGCTGTACGCGGCCGCGGTGTCCGGTTTGGACGGACGGCCGCCGCTGCTCGAACCCGGCACGCTCGGCGAGTTCGCGATGCTCCATTCGACCGGCCGCGACCTGGTGACCGGGGACGCGGGCCAGTACGCGCTCGGGTTCCAGGCGAAGGGGCTGCGTTATCCGTTCCTCAGTGCGAACGCGTTCGGGCACAACGGGTCTGCTGGCTCCGAGTCCTTCGCGGACCCGCGCAGCGGTGTCGCATTCGGGTACACGCGGCGGCAGTTTTCCGCGACCTGGTCGTATCCGGAACACGACCGGCTGGCGGCGGTCGTCCACGCGGCGGTCAGCCGGTGAAAGCCGGGGGACCGCGGTGATGCGATGCTGGTCCCATGTCGCTGTTCTCGCGCCGTCCGGCCGAAACCCCGTCCGGCCCGTTCCGCTTCCGGATCTCCGAGATCTACCAGATCCCGCTGCGCGGAGTCGTCGTCACCGGCACGGTCACTGACGGCACCGTCCAGGTCGGCGCGAACGCGGTGGTGCGGCTGCCCGGCGGAGCCCGCCAGGTCGTGGTGACGAGGATCGAAACGGCGCGCCGCAAGCGGCAGTCCGCGGAAGCCGGTGCTGAGGCCGGGCTTTACCTGTCCGGCCTCAGCACCGGCGACATCCCCACCGTGCCGGGCGGAGACGGGCAGCAGCAGGACAACACCGCGCTGAGCGGCGTCGAGGTCACTTCCGCCTGAACGGACACGCACCCCCGCTGGTGTCCGCGCGCGGGGTGCAGTAAACAGGCGAACTGTGCCCAATCCACCCGAACCGCGGCGGTCTCCGGCGATCCGGCTGATCCGGTTCCTTCGGCTGGGGTACGCGCTGCTGCTCGGACTGGCGATCGCGGGCGTCGTCGGCGGATTCGTCCTCGGCCACGGCTGGTACGTCGCGGCTGGGTCGGTCGGCATCGGCCTGACCGTCATGGTGCTGATCCTTGGCGGCATCGCCCGGTCGTCGCGCGGTACGGCGTCTGCGCGAAGCACCCGTTTCGTCCAGCAGCACGGCGACCGCACGCCGGAACCCCAAGCGCGACAAGGGAATTCCGCTGGACGGCTTGCGATGACCGGGGTGAGCACGGTCGTCATCGCGGCGGCGTTGCTGCTGCCGATCCGCGACGACGTCCTCGGCCAGCTTGTCTTCCCGCCGAACTTGTTCACTGCGGACGATTTGCGTACTGGCGTGGCGAAACTGTCCGCCGAGAGCGAGCGTTTCGCGGATCTGACCGTGGAATCGGATCAGCTGCGCGCCACCATCCCCGGTGCTTATCTCAGCTACCGCGGCGGCACGGTCAAACGCGACTCGGCCAGCGTCGGTGCGTCGGACAAGCAGTTCGCTGCGAGCGAGATCAATTTCGCCGCGATACCCGGTCTCGTCGCAAGCTTCGGCGGAGACCCGGCGGACGCTCGCGTGATCATCCGTCGCGAAGACGTCGGAATCACGATGACGGTCAGGTCGACCAAGGCCAAGGACAGCAAGCGTCCGTTGGTCGCGGACGCGAAGGGCGTTCCAGCGCTCACCGCGGACGCGTTCACGGAGAAGGGTTTCCAGGATGTCGCGGCGCTGCTGATGAAGCTGAGCGGCCGGCCGGAAGTGTACGAAGCGATCATCCGAACCGACCACGTCGAGTTCCAGGTGCCCGGACCCAGCCCGGGAACTTCGGACGACTACGACTGGTACCGCGGACGTCTCGTCGAACACCGGCCCTCGCCGATCCAGCCGGAGCCGGGTGCGTCGTTGTTCGCGTTGTCGGAGCTGTCGCCGAAGGCGCTGCCCGCGATCCTCACGAAGGTGAACGAGCGCATGCCCGGCTTCCCTCGCGACAAGGTTTCGGTGGCGCTCCGGGAGAACGACGGAACGTGGAGCCTGACCACGTCCGTCGAGGACGAGTACGGCCGCGGCATCGCGGTGACCGCCTCGCCGGACGGATCGACGGTCGCCGTGATGCCCACTCGGTGACCGCCGCCCGGAAAACGGCGGCCACCGAGCGAGTCAGTCGCGTACGACCTGCGCGATGGCGTCGATGCCGCGGTCCAGTTCGGCTTCGGTGATCACCAGCGGCGGCGCGACGCGCAGGGTACGGTCGTGCGTTTCCTTGCACAGCACGCCCAACCCGGCCAGCGCCTCGGACGCCGCCCGTCCGGTCGGGCCGCCCGGCGCGATGTCGACGCCTGCCCACAGGCCGCGTCCGCGCACTTCCGAAACCCCGTCGCCGACCAGCTTCGCCAGGCGCTCGTGCAGGTGCGCGCCGAGTTCGGTGGACCGCTTCTGGTACTCGCCGGTCTGCAGCATCCGCACCACCGCACGGCCGACGGCGCAAGCCAGCGGGTTGCCGCCGAAGGTCGAGCCGTGTTCGCCCGGCTTCAGCACACCGAGCACCTCGCGGCTGCCGACCACTGCGGACACCGGGACGATGCCGCCGCCGAGGGCCTTGCCCAGCGTATACAGGTCCGCGCGAACGCCTTCGTGTTCCAGCGCCAGCACGGTGCCGGTGCGCGCGAGACCGGACTGGATCTCGTCGGCGATCATCAGCACGTTGTTCTCGTCGCACAGCCGTCGTACGGCGGCGAAGAACCCCGCGGGCGGCACGACGACGCCCGCCTCGCCCTGGATCGGCTCCATCAGCACGGCAGCGGTGCGCGGCGTGATAGCTGCCTTCAACGCTTCGGCGTCGCCGTAAGGCACCTGGACGAAGCCCGGCGTGAAGGGGCCGTAGTCGGCGCGCGCGGTTTCGTCGTCGGAGAACGAGACGATGGTGGTGGTGCGGCCGTGGAAGTTCGATCCCGCGACCACGATTTCCGCGGTGCCCGCTGGAACGCCCTTGACCTGGTACGCCCACTTGCGCGCGACCTTCACCGCGGATTCGACGGCCTCGGCCCCGGAGTTCATCGGCAGCACCATTTCGGTGCCGGTCAGCTCGGCCAGTTCGCGGCAGAACAGCCCTAGCTGGTCGTGATGGAACGCGCGGGAGGTGAGCGTGACGCGGCCCAGCTGCTCGGTGGCGGCGGCGATCAGCTCGGGGTTGCGGTGGCCGAAGTTGAGCGCGGAGTAGCCGGCCAGGAAGTCCAGATAGGACTTGCCGGCCACGTCGGTCACCGAAGCGCCCTCGGCTTCGGCGATCACGACCGGCAGCGGATGGTAGTTGTGCGTGCTCCATTGCTCGTCGAGCGCGATGAAGCCGTCGGGAGAGGTGGGACGCGCGGTGCCGGCAGGCTGGACGGACGCTGTCATGCGTTCAGGCTAGAGGCCGTTCGCGGGGAGTTCAGCCGCGAAACGTTGCTTTCCCCCGTCGTTCGTTGCGCAATCGAGGGGTGGGACCGGCGATTCGCTGCGCGGCTCGCTCGACCGGATGACACCCGGCCGGACGGACCGGGAAGTCCCCGGGTTTGCCCGCCGCCGCGGTTATCGTCCCGGGATGGCGAAGAAGCAGCAGAACGGAAACCGGGTCCGCGACGCGCTCCGGGCGGGCGACGAGCTGCCGGACCCGGCTTCGTCGCCCGTGGGGCCGGAGAAGAAGGCGAAAGGCGGCAAGAAACTGGAGTCGGTGGGGGAGCAGCTCGCCGGGTTGCAGGAAGCGCTGTACGCGGAGGGCATCGGCGGCGGCACCCGCAGTGTCCTGTTGGTGTTGCAGGGGATGGACACCTCCGGCAAGGGCGGCACTGTCGGGCACGTGCTCGGGTTGGTGAACCCGATGGGCGTGCAGTACGCCGGGTTCAAGAAGCCGACCGCCGCCGAACTGCGGCACGACTTCCTGTGGCGCATCCGCAAGAAGCTCCCGTCTCCGGGTCACCTCGGCGTGTTCGACCGCTCGCATTACGAGGACGTTCTCGTGCCGCGCGTGCTCGGCCAGCTTCCCGCGGCCGAACGACGGCAGCGTTACGCGCAGATCAACGCGTTCGAAAAGGAGCTGACCGACAACGGCACTGCCCTGGTGAAGGTGTTCCTGCACATCTCGCCGGAAGAGCAGCTCCGCCGGCTCACCGCGCGGCTGGACCGGCCGGAGAAGCGCTGGAAGTTCGACCCGTCGGACATCGAGGCGCGCCGGCAGTGGCCCGCCTACCAGAAGGCGTACGCCGACGTAATGAAGCGCACGTCGACCGAGCACGCCCCGTGGTACGTCGTGCCCGCGGACCGCAAGTGGTACCGCAACTGGGCGGTCGCCGAACTGCTCGTGGAGACCCTGACCGAGATGGACCCGCAGTTCCCGGAGCCGTCCTACGACGTCGCCGAGCAGTGGGCCGCGCTGCAGGGTGTTGGCGTGCCCGGCTGATCATCTGAAAGAGTGCTGGTCGTGACCGATCTTGCACTCGACGACGTCCCGTTCCTCCGCCGGCAGGCCCGCACCCAGCGGTTCACTCTCGGCGCGCCCAAGCAGTTCCGGGTCGCCCCGGACGGTTCGCGGGTGTTGTTCCTGCGCAGCGCCACCGGCACCGATCCGCGGCACAGCCTGTGGTCGTTCGACCTCGCCAGCGGCGAGGAGACGAAGCTGATCGACGCCGCCGAGCTGGTGTCCGGCGACGAGGACCTGCCGCCGGAGGAACGGGCGCGTCGCGAACGGGCCCGGGAGACCGGCGGCGGCGTGGTGGCCTTCGGCGTTGACGACGCGTTCACCGTCGTCACATTCACGCTGTCGGGCAAGCTGTACACGCTCGACCTCGCCACCGGCGAGACGCGCATCCTGGTCGACGGCTCCGTGATCGACCCGCGGCCGAACCCGACCGGCACCCACGTCGCGTACGTGCGCGAGCGTCGGCTGCACGTGATTGAACTGGCGACCGGCGAGGACCGCGTGCTCGTCGGCGAGGACAACGAGGACATCACCTGGGGCCTCGCGGAGTTCATCGCGGGCGAGGAAATGGACCGCACGCGCGGCTACTGGTGGGCGCCGGACGGACGCAGCGTGATCGTCGAGCGCGCGGACCGCGGCCCGGTGCCGCGCTGGACGATCGGCGACCCGGCGAACCCGCAGCAACCGGCGAATGTCGTGGCGTATCCGGCGGCCGGTTCGCCGAACGCCGAGGTGTCGCTGGCCGTGCTGGGCCTGGACGGCAGCCGGGTCGACGTGGCGCGAGGCGACTGGGAGTACCTGGTCACCGTGCACTGGTCGGCGGGCGGGCAGCCGCTGCTGGCCGTGCAGCCGCGGGACCAGAAGCGGATCACTGTGCTGGCGCTGGACCCGGCCGACGGCTCGGTCACCGAGGTGCACACCGAGACCGACGAGCACTGGGTCGAGATTTTCCAGGGTGTGCCCGCGTGGACCGCGGACGGCAAGCTGGTGGTGGAAAGCGCGGCTGACGGTGATCATCGCCTGCTGGTGGACGGCACGCCGGTCACTCCGCCGGGGATGCAGCTGCGGATGGTGCTGCACGTCGGCGAGGAAATTCTTTTTACCGCTTCGGAAGACGACCCGACGCAGGTGCACCTGTACCGCACCGAAGACGGCACGGTGCGCCGTCTGTCCGCAACGGACGGTGTGCACGTCGGTTCGGGAAGCGCGGCTCTCACGGTGCTTTCCTCGTGGAGTCTCGACCACAGCGGACCGAAGGTGACCGTGCTGCGGGACGGTGTCGAGATCGGCGAGATCGAATCGTCCACTGTGGACCCGGAGATCGTGCCGAACCTGACCTGGCTCACCCTCGGCGAACGCCAGTTGCGCGCGGCTTTGGTGCTGCCGCGCGGATACGAGCCGGACGAGGGCAAGCTGCCGGTGCTTCTCGACCCGTACGGCGGTCCGCACGCGCAGCGAGTTCTCCAGAGCCGCAACGCTTTCCTGACCCCGCAGTGGCTCGCCGACCAAGGTTTCGCCGTGCTGGTCGTGGACGGCCGCGGTTCGCCCGGCCGCGGACCGGCGTGGGAGAAGGAGATCGCGGGCAAGCTCGCCGACGTCACGCTGGCCGATCAGGTCGACGCCCTGCACGCGGCCGCGGCGGTGCGTCCCGAGCTGGACCTGGAGCGGGTCGCGATCCGCGGCTGGTCCTACGGCGGCTACCTGTCCGCGCTCGCCGTGCTGCGGCGGCCGGACGTGTTCCACGCGGCGGTCGCGGGCGCGCCGGTCACCGACTGGTCGCTGTACGACACCCACTACACCGAGCGCTACCTCGGCAAGCCGGAGGACGAACCGGAAAGCTACGAGCACAACTCGCTCATCGCGAGTGCCGGTTCGCTCGAGCGGGCGCTGCTGATCGTGCACGGCCTCGCCGACGACAACGTCTTCCCGGCGCACGCCCTCCGGCTTTCCTCGGCGCTGCTGGCAAAGGGCCGTCCGCACGGCTTCCTGCCGCTCGCGGGCGCGACGCACATGACGCCGCAGGCCGAAGAGGTCGCCGAGAACCTCATGCGCCTCCAGGTCGAATGGATCCACCGGGAACTGGCTGCGCTGGGGAAGGAGAGCTGATTTCCCGCTGACTCCGCCGCGCTCACCCTTTCCGGAACGGCCGGTGCTCCACTGCGGAGCACCGGCCGTTTTTCGTGCGGTGCCGCCCTGCTTACCGGCTGCCGTTGGGTATCCGTATTGTTGCGCAGGGTAAAGTAAGGCTAGCTTTCCCTAAGAAAGGCGGTTCCATGGCGGATGCGCCCTCAGCGCCGGAGATCTCCCCACCCGGTGTGGCTTCGGCGGAGTGGCTCGCGGGCGGTCCCGGCGGCGCGGACCGGCTGGCTCGGCTGATTCCCGTGGCGCTGCGCGGAATGGCGGCGGGCGCGGCCGAACGCGGAGGTCCGGTCCCGGCGGGCGGCCCGGCCGCGGTGGCGGCGGCACTCGCCCGCACCCAGCCCTCCGACGGGCTCCCGCGGCACGGAGTGGGCGCCGAACAAGCCCTGGAAGAGCTTTCCGCCCTGCTCGCCGCCGGATCCGCCGATCCCGCCGATCCGGCGTGCGCGGCGCACCTGCACTGCCCTCCGCTGGCCGTCTCCGTCGCGGCTGACGTCGTCGCCTCGGCGCTGAACCCGTCTCTGGACTCCTGGGACCAGGCCCCGGTCGCGAGCGAAATCGAGCGCGAGTTCACCACCGGCATCGCCCGGCTCTGCTATCCGGACGCCGTCCGCCCAGACGCGGTCGTCACCTCCGGCGGCACCGAATCCAATCTGCTCGGTCTGCTGCTGGCGCGGGAATCCGCTGTCACGCAACCGGTTTGCGGGGCGAATTCGCACCACAGTGTCGCTCGCGCGGCCTGGCTGCTCGGATTGCCCGCGCCGGTCGTAGTGCCGTGCGTGGACGACCGCATGGTCCCGTCCGCGCTGGCCAAGGCCTTGGCTCCGCTGGGTGCGCGGGCGATCGTCGTGGCGACCGCTGGCACCACCAACACCGGCCGGATCGACCCGTTGCCGGAGATCGCCGAAATCTGCCGCCGGACCGGCGCGCGGCTGCACGTCGACGGGGCGTACGGCGGCCTCGTGCTTTGCAGCGAGAGGCTTCGAGACCGGGTCGACGGGCTGGAATTAGCCGATTCGGTCGGGCTTGACCTGCACAAGTTCGGCTGGCAACCGGTTGCCGCCGGTGTCTTCGCCGCGCGCCGACAGTCCGATCTGCAGGCGCTCACCGTCCGTGCCGAGTACCTCAACGCCGACGACGACACCGAAGCCGGACTGCCCGATTTGCTCGGCCGTTCGCTCCGCACGTCCCGGCGCCCGGACGCGTTCCGGATGGCAGTCACGGTGCGTGCGCTAGGCACCGGCGGGCTCGGTGCGCTCGTGGAACGCTGTTGTGCCAACGCTTCCGGCGTGCACGCGATGGTCGAAGACCATCCAGCGCTGCGGTCGTGGGGTGCGCCTGAACTGTCCACAGTGGTCTTCCGCCCGACGGCGGCGGACGAGCTGCCGGGAACGGCCGGAGACGACCTGGTCGCGCAAGTACGCCGGAGGGTGCTGGAAGACGGCACTGCGGTGATCGGCCGCGGCACGCTGCCGACCGGTCCCGACGGCACGGCCCAGCTGTGGCTCAAACTGACCCTCCTGCATTCGCACACCAAACCCGCCGACTACCGCGCGCTGCTCGACGCGGTGGCGACGGTCGCGGCTGACCTTCGCGCGAGCGTCGCGTGGGAAAGTCCGGTCGCGTCGTGAGGCGCTACGACATCGCCGGAGTCGGCATCGGGCCGTTCAACCTGTCGCTGGCCGCCCTGGCGGATCCGCTCGACCAGCTGGAGGTCGTGCTGTTCGACGCGCGTCCCGAGTTCCGCTGGCACCCCGGGCTTCTCCTGGACGGCGCGACGCTGCAGGTGCCCTTCCTCGCAGACCTGGTGACGCTCGTCGACCCGACCAGCCGCCACTCGTTCCTCAACTACCTGCGCGAACGCGGACGGTTGCTGCCGTTCTACTTCGCCGAGCGATTCCACCTGCCGCGCGCCGAGTACGACGACTACGGCCGCTGGGCAGCGTCGCGGCTGCCGTCGTGCCGGTTCGGGCACGAGGTCACCGGTTTGCGCTGGATCGACCGCGAAGAGGCGTTCGAGCTGACCGTCACCGGTGCGGAATCAGTGCTCGCGACGGCGGTCGTGCTCGGAGTCGGTACCCAGCCGAGTGTTCCGGAACCGTTGCGGCCCTTGGTGTCTGCACCCGATGTGCTCGCCCTGCATTCCGCGGACTACCTCGCGCATCGACCGGAACTGATCGCCGCGGAATCGGTGACAGTCGTCGGTTCGGGGCAGTCGGGGGCGGAGGTGTTTCTCGATCTGCTGCGTACTCGATCCACTGTGGACGGTCTGCGTTGGCTGGCGAGGACGCCCGCGTTCGCGCCGATGGAGTACTCGAAGCTCGGTCTTGAGCAGTTCACGCCCGACTACACGGCGTACTTCCACCGCCTTCCCGAACCGGTCCGCGACCAGCTTCTTCCCGCGCAATGGCAGCTGTACCAAGGGATCGATGCCGAGACCATGGCCGAGATCCACGACGAGCTGTACCGGCGGAGCATCGGCGGCGGCTGGCCGGGCGCGGTGCTGACGCCCGGCGTCGAGGTGGTCTCCGCGACCGTCGGCGACGGGATCGAGCTGGGGCTGCGGCACGTCCAGCAGGGAACGACTGCCCGCCACCGCACGTCCGCCGTGGTGGCTGCGACCGGCTACGCGGAAACGCCGACCGGCCCGTTGCTGCAAGGGCTCGGCGACGCGGTCCGCCGCGATGCCCAAGGACGGCTCGTGATCGGTGCGGATTATCGCGTCGAACTCGACGTGCCCGGGCCGTTGTTCGTGCAGAACGCGGAACGGCACACGCACGGTCCCGGCGCACCGGATCTCGGCCTCGGCGCGTGGCGGGCGGCGGCGATTCTCAACGCGGTATGCGGAAAACCGGTGTACGACCTGCCCGAGCGGACGGCGTTCACCACGTTCGGCCTCGACCAGACGGAGGACCAGTGACCCTGACCGAAGACGCCGCTTGGCGGGCCGCGGGCTCGCTCGTCACGCACAAAATGCTCGGCGAACTGTCCTACGAAGCGATGCTGGTGCCGGAGCCCGGCGAGCCGACTCAGGCCGGACACCGCAGCTGGCAACTCGACCTGCCCGCTGGTGTTTCCTACCGCTTCGAAGCACGTCGAGGCGCGTTCGAATCGTGGACAGTCTTGCCCGGCAGCGCGATCCGGCTCGCCGATGGCGCGGAAGCCCCGGCGGACGACCCGCGCACGTTGATCGTCGACGCGCGCGACCGGCTTGGTCTCACCGGTCTGAGGCTGGCTGACGTCCTCGCCGAGCTGACCGCGACCGTAGCCAACGAGGCGACCCGATTGCGGCGCGCGCCGACCGCCGCCGAACTGTCCACGATGGACTACGACCTCGCCGACGGACACCTCACCGGCCATCCCCGGCTGGTGCTCAACAAGGGCCGGGTCGGGTTTTCCGCCCGCGACCGCGCGCGTTACGCGCCCGAGTCCGGTGCCGACATCCGGCTGCGCTGGTATGCAGTACACCGCGACCTCGCGCAGTTCCGCAGCGTGGCCGGGCTCGACGCGGAGAGCCTGCTGCGCGAGGAATTGGACGACCAGACCCGCGCCGAGTTCACCGCGCGTACGGTCCAGCTCGGCGCGCTCGCCGACTACCTCTGGGTACCGGTGCATCCGTGGCAGGCCGACGAAATCATCGGCACGCTCTACGCGGCCGAGCTGGCCACGGGCCGGATGGCCGAGCTGGGGGAGAGCAGCGACGTCTACCGTCCACATCAGACGGTCCGGACTCTGGCCAACCGTTCCCGGCCGGACCGGCGCGACGTGAAAACCGCGGTTTCCGTGCGCAACACGCTCGTCTACCGCGGCCTGAACTCCGCGGCGACGCTTGCCGGTCCGTCGGTCACCGAATGGCTGCGCCGGATCGACGCGGCCGACCCGCTGCTGTCCGAGAAGTACCGCTTCGAGCTGCTCGGCGAGATCGCGAGCGTTTCGGTCCGGCATCCGCTGTTCGGCTCGCTGGAGGAACTGCCGTACCGGTTCCACGAAACGCTCGGTGCGCTGTGGCGCGAGCCGTTGGCCACCCGGCTCGCTGAGGGAGAGCAGGCGATCTCGTTCGCCGCGCTGCCGTACCGCGACGCCGGCGGCGAGACCGTGCTGACCAGGCTGATCACCCAGTCCGGCGAGAGCGCGGAGGCCTGGCTGTCGCGGCTGTTCGACCTGCTGCTCACGCCGTTGCTGCACTGGCTGCTCCAGTACGGCGTCGGATTCTGCCCGCATGGCCAGAATCTCGTGCTCGTGGTGGACACGAACGGTCTCCCGCTGCGAGTCGCGATCAAGGATTTCGCCCAGGGCGTCGACCTGCTGGACGAGGAATTGCCCTGCTACGCGGACCTTCCGCCGGACGCCGCCGCCGACATGCTGCGCTGGCCCGCGCACCTGCTCGCGCAGTCCTTATTCAGCTCGGTTTTCTCCGGGCAGCTGCGGTTCTGGGCGGAACTGCTGCTGGACGATCTCGGCCTGCCGCGCGGCAAGTTTTGGGCGTTGGTGCGCGGGGTCGTCGGCCGCTACCGCGCCGAAAACCCCGACGTGGCCGAGCGATTCGACGCCTGCCTGCTGTTCGCGCCGGACGTCGAACGGGTCACGCTCAACCGCGAGCACTTCGCCGGGCAAGGCTTCGACAAGGTGGAACGAGACGACGAGTTCGACGTCCGCTGGGGCCGCGTGCCGAACCCCTTGCACGCTCCCGATCCAGACGGTGCCTGGTGAACCCGTTCGACCGTCCGGCCGGGCCGCGATCGCTGGCCGTGCGCGCGGAAACGGGCACGGCCGCCGCGGAAATACTGCGTCGGGTGCTGGCCGAGGACGGTGCTCGGCTGCTGCTTCTGGTGCCCGATCCGCACGCGCGGTTCGCGGCGGTCGAGCTGGCCGCACCGTTCGCCGCCGAGGTTCTGGACAGCGGATATGGCGTGTGCAGCTACGTCTTCGCCTGGACGCCGGAGCGGGAACCACTGCCGGAGACCGGTCCGTTGACGCCGTACCTCGGCGGGTTTGGCGACCTGCGCGTGCGGCTCGACGCGGCGACGGCGTTTCCGCTCGGCGACCGGACCTGGGCGGTGGTCGGGGACGCGGAGTTTCCGTCCGACGAACCGGCTGGGCTCGCGCCGCGGACAGTGTTGCGGACGCAGCTGGCACGGTTGGAGGAACACGGCCTGGTTCCGTCGATCGGAATCGAGCACGAGGTCGTTTTCCGCACCATGGAAGGAGATCCGCTCACCGGACACGGGGTGGACTACGCCCTCGGCGGCACCGAACGTCTCGCGCCGCTGCTGGCGGAGCTGCGTTCCGCGACGACGGGCCTCGGTGTGGAATCGGCGCGCGCGGAGTGTCATCCGGGGCAGTACGAGGTCGTCCTGCGGCATCGGGACGCGCTCGCGGCCTGTGACGACGCGTTGCTGCTGCAGATGGTGACCCGGCAGGTCGCTGCCCGGCACGGTGCGCAAGCGGATTATCTGGCCGCGCCGGAATCCGGTCAGGGGAACTCGTGCCACGTCCATCTGTCACTGTCCACTCCGGACGGTCCAGCCGGGTTCCCGTTCGCGCTGGGCTCTTTTCTGGCCGGAGTGCTCCGGGACGCGCGGGCGCTGTCCGCGGTGTGGGCTCCGACGTGGAACAGCTACGTCCGGCTGCGCACCGCGCCGTTCTCGCCACGCGAACTGCGGTGGGGGCCGGACGACCGGACGGCCTCGATCCGGTTGTGCGGGACGTCCTCCGCGCCGCGGCTGGAATTCCGCTTCGCGGGCGCGGACGCCCAGCCACACCTTGTCGTGGCCGCGTTGCTCGCCGCCGGTACCGCTGGTCTGGCCGAACAGCTGTCGCCGCCGGACGCGGGAGCTCCGCACGGGCAGCTGGCGGCGTCGCCGTGGGAGGCGCTGGCGTTGCTGGAAGAGGGACGGGTCGCCGCCTTGCTGGGGGAGGACGTCGCCGCGCAGCAGGCCGCGTTGCTGCGCGAAGAACTCGACATCGCGCTCGGATCGGTCACTGACCTGCACCGCCGCCGGGGCGCCTTGCGCTCGTGAGGGCTTGTGCTGACTTGCGCTGACCGGCGCGGCTGCGCAGGCTCAGGGCCGTGAGCGAATACGAGTACGACCTCATCGTCATCGGCTCGGGCCCGGGAGGGCAGAAGGCCGCCATCGCGGCGGCGAAACTGGGGAAGAAAGTCGCCGTCGTCGACCGGCAGGACATGGTCGGCGGCGTGTGCGTCAACACGGGAACCATCCCGTCCAAGACGCTGCGCGAAGCCGTGCTGTACCTGACCGGGATGAACCAGCGCGAGTTGTACGGCGCCAGCTACCGGGTGAAACAGGACATCACCATCGCGGATCTGATGGCGCGCACCCAGCACGTCATCGGGCGCGAGGTCCAGGTGGTGCGCGCGCAGCTGCTGCGCAACCACGTCGATCTGATCGGCGGCATCGGCTCGTTCGCCGATCCGCACACTGTCCTGGTCGACGGCAAACACCGCGGCGACCGGCGCACGATCACCGGCGAGTACGTCGTGATCGCGACCGGCACCCGTCCCGCGCGGCCGGACCACGTCGATTTCGACGCCGCGCGCGTGCTCGACTCCGACGAGATCCTGGCGCTGGAGGCGATCCCGTCGTCGCTGGTCGTGGTCGGCGCGGGCGTGATCGGGATCGAGTACGCGTCGATGTTCGCCGCGCTCGGCTCGCGGGTGACCGTGGTCGAACAGCGCGACCACATGCTGGACTTCTGCGATCCGGAGATCGTGGAATCGCTGAAATTCCAGCTGCGCGACCTCGGCGTCACGTTCCGGTTCGGGGAGAAGGTCGCGAACGTCGCGGTCTCCGCCGACGCCACCGTGACGACGCTGGTCAGCGGCAAGCGGATCCCGGCGGACGCGGTGATGTACTCGGCGGGCAGGCAGGGCATGACCGGCGCGCTGGCGCTGGAGAACGCGGGCCTCAGCGCGGACCGGCGCGGCCGGCTGGAGGTCGACGAGCACTACCGGACCTCCGTCGAGCATGTGTACGCGGTCGGCGACGTGATCGGGTTCCCGGCGCTGGCGGCGACGTCCATGGACCAGGGCAGGCTCGCGGCGTACCACGCGTTCGGCGAACCGGCCCGCGACATCGGAGCGCTGCAGCCGATCGGGATCTACACGATCCCGGAGATCTCGTACGTCGGCGCGACCGAGGCGCAGCTGACGTCCTCTTCGGTGCCGTACGAGGTCGGCATCGCGCGCTACCGGGAGCTGGCGCGCGGCCAGATTTCCGGGGACAGCTACGGGATGTTGAAGCTGCTGGTGTCGACGGCGGACCGGAAGCTGCTGGGAGTGCATGTCTTCGGCACCGGCGCGACCGATCTCGTGCACATCGGACAGGCGGTGATGGGCTGCGGCGGAACGGTGGACTACCTGGTGGACGCGGTCTTCAACTATCCGACGCTGTCCGAGGCGTACAAGGTCGCCGCCCTCGACGCGACGAACAAGATCCGCGCGCTGGAGCGGTTCTCCGGCTGACCCCGGCCTCCGCTCGCCCTCGCTCGTTCGAGGGGTGTTCGAACATATGTTTGACAGCGCTTTAGAACATGTGTTCGACTGTGGAGGTGCGTTGGGAACAGTTGCGAGCGGGGAAGGAGGAGCCGGCGCTCCCCGGTCTCGGTGCTTTCGGGGAAGTCGTGCGCTCGGTGCGGGCGCCGGAATTCGGCGGCGTCACCTTTCACGAGGTGCGCGCCCGGTCCGTGCTGAACCGGGTGCCCGAATCGTCGGCGGTGCCGTTCCGGTGGTCGGTCAATCCTTATCGCGGGTGTTCGCACGCGTGCACGTACTGCCTCGAAGGCGACACGCCGGTGCTGATGGCCGACGGCCGGGCGAAACCGATCGCCGAACTGCGCGTGGGCGACCGGATCATGGGCACGCGCGGACACGGCGTCGCGCGCAGGCTCGTGCCTACCGAGGTGCTCGCGCACTGGACCACGGTGCGCCCGGCCTATCGCGTCACGCTCGACGACGGCACGCGGATCGTCGCCGGGCCGGACCACCGCTTCCTCAGCGCCCGCGGCTGGAAGTACGTCACCGGCAGCAAACTCGGCACCGCGCAACGGCCGCACCTGGAACCCGGAACGGAACTGGTCGGAACCGGCCGTTTCACGCGCACGCCGGACGACACGCTCGGCTACCGCGCCGGATACCTGTGCGGAATGCTGCGCTCCGGCGGGTTCGCCGCGGAATCCGACGCCGCCGCACGAGCGCTGGCGTATTTGCCGGATTTCGGTTCCTCGGTGGGTTTCATGCGCATCCCGAGGGAACCGGACGCCCATTGGGCGCGCGGATTCCTGGCCGGGCTGTTCGACCTGGCGGGCGGCTACCGGCGCGGAACGCTTTCCATCGCGCACGACGAAAACGAAGTGGTGGACATGCTGTTCGCCGCACTGGACCGGTTCTCGTTCAGCTACGACACCGTCGGCCACCGCCAGCACCCCGGCCGCAGGCAGGCCCGGCTCACCGGCGGCACCGGCGAGCTGCTGCGGTTCCTGCACCTGGTCGACCCGGCGGTCGAATGGAAACGCTCCTTGGACGGCACCGTGATCGGCGGCGTCCGGCGCACGGTCACGAGCGTCGCGCCGACGGGGCTGGACCTGCCGCTGTTCGACATCACAACAGGCACCAGTGATTTCATCGCCGACGGGATGGTGTCGCACAACTGCTTCGCCCGGAACACCCACACCTATCTGGACTTCGACGCGGGCCGCGATTTCGACACCCAGGTCGTGGTCAAGGTCAACGCCCCGGAAGTGCTTGCCGCGCAACTGAAACGGCCGAGCTGGCAACGCGAACCCGTGGCGATGGGCACGAACACCGACCCGTACCAGCGCGTCGAGGGAAGGTACCGGCTGATGCCCGGGATCATCCGCGCGCTCGCGGATTCCGGTACTCCGCTGTCGATCCTCACCAAGGGCACCATGCTGAGCCGGGACCTGCCGTTGCTGGAGTCGGCGGCACACGACGTCCCGGTGAGCCTGGCCGTGTCGCTGGCCCTGCTGGACGGCGACCTGCAACACCGGCTGGAACCCGGCACCCCGACGCCGCGAGCCCGCCTGGACCTGATCCGCAAAGCCGCCGCGGCCGGTCTGCCGTGCTCAGTGATGGTCGCCCCGGTGCTGCCGTACCTGACGGATTCGCCCGAAGCGCTGGATCCGCTTCTCGCCCAGCTGGCCGAAGCCGGAGCGACCAGGGTGACGGTGTTGCCGCTGCACCTGCGACCAGGCGCGCGGGAGTGGTTCGCCTCCTGGCTGAAACGGGAGTACCCGGAGCTGGCTCCGCGCTACCGCCGCCTGTACGCGAAAGGAAGCTACGTCGACCGCGGCTACCGAGAACGCCTGGCGACGGTGGTCGGCCCGTTGCTGCGACGGCACGGGCTCGACCCGCGGGCGCCTCGAGCGCATGCGGAAACCCGGACGGAACCGGAGCAGCCGGAGGTCCCGGAGCAACGAGCGGGGGAGGCGGAACAGTTGCGCCTGTTGTGACCTTGCCGGGCTTGGCGAAACGCAGCCGATCGCGCCGAGCGGGGCGGTTTTCGCGGTGGAGCAGGGCCGCCCGGCCGTGCGGCCCCACGGTGGTTCCGTGGCCGGGCGAACCGGAGCCTCGCGATCGACGATGGTGAGAAGGTTGAGACCGGACGAACCTGCTCAGCGCGGGCGGGCGGACCTGGGGGCTGCCCGCCCGCTGGCAGCGGCCCTCCCGCTTTAACCCGGCAGCCCGGCTCGCGCCATTTGCCTCCGGTCCGGCTGTCTGGCTGGTGCCCAGTCCGCCTCCGGTCTGGCGGTCTGGTTGGTGCCTGGCG
>NZ_JBVJOE010000001.1:1474182-1479101 GCF_055583325.1 Amycolatopsis sp. NPDC104775 | reverse complement strand
GGCGCGGCTCTGGTCTGGCGGTCTGGTTGGTGCCTGGCGCGGCTCTGGTCTGGCGGTCTGGTTGGTGCCTGGCGCGGCTCTGGTCTGGCGGTCTGGTTGGTGCCTGGCGCGGCTCTGGTCTGGCGGTCTGGCTGTGCCCAGCCCTGCCTCCGGTCCGGCGGTCCGGCTGGCACGCAGCCCGCTGCCACTCCGGCAACCAGCTTGAGCAAGCCCGCACCGCCACCTGCGCGGGTGCCACGCCCGGCACTCACCGGTCCAGGCGAGCCCCACCCATCACTCTGGCCCGCCTCACTCCCGGCACCCAAGCCCAGCCAGCCCCGCCACCGCCGATCCCCGCCGCCCACCGGCCCGACCCAAACCTGCCCGCACCCCCGGACACCGGGTTCGTTAGCCTCTGTATCCGGCGAAATGCGTGCTCGGCGAACAGCCGGACACCACGCCGCGCCCGAACCTCGTGGACCTAGGGAGAGCAGTCGCAGTGCTCCGCACTCATCAAGCCGGCACTCTGCGTGCCGGACAGGCCGGTCAGACCGTCACCCTCACCGGCTGGGTGGCGCGGCGGCGCGATCACGGCGGAGTCATCTTCATCGATCTCCGGGACGCCAGCGGCGTCGCGCAGGTCGTGTTCCGCGAGGGCGAGATGGCCGAGCGCGCGCACGCGCTGCGGTCGGAGTTCTGCGTGAAGGTCGTCGGCGAGGTGTCGAAGCGGCCCGAGGGCAACGCGAACCCGGACATCGCCACCGGCGAGATCGAGGTGCTGGCCACCGAGCTGGACGTGCTGTCCGAGGCCGCTCCGCTGCCGTTCCCGATCGACGACCGGGTCGACGTCGGCGAGGAGGTCCGGCTCAAGTACCGCTACCTCGACCTGCGCCGCAGCGGCCCGGCGGCCGCGATCCGGCTGCGCAGCGAGGTCAGCCGCACGGCGCGCGAGGTGCTGCACGCGCAGGACTTCGTCGAGATCGAGACGCCGACGATGACCCGCTCCACCCCGGAAGGCGCCCGCGACTTCCTCGTCCCGGCGCGGCTCAAGCCCGGTTCCTGGTACGCGCTCCCGCAGTCGCCGCAGCTGTTCAAGCAGCTGCTCATGGTCGGCGGCATGGAACGGTACTTCCAGATCGCCCGCTGCTACCGCGACGAGGACTTCCGCGCCGACCGCCAGCCCGAGTTCACGCAGCTCGACATCGAGATGAGCTTCGTCGAGCAGGACGACGTCATCGCGGTCGGCGAAGCGATCGTCAAGGCGCTGTGGAAGCTGATCGGGCACGAGATCGCCACCCCGATCCCGCGGATCACCTACCGCGAGTCGATGGCCAAGTACGGCTCCGACAAGCCGGACCTGCGCTTCGACCTCGAGATCACCGAACTCACCGACTTCTTCTCCGACACGCCGTTCCGCGTGTTCCAGGCCCCGTACGTCGGCGCGGTCGTGATGGCAGGCGGCGCCTCGCAGCCGCGTCGCCAGCTCGACGCCTGGCAGGAGTGGGCGAAGCAGCGCGGCGCGAAGGGCCTGGCGTACGTCCTGGTCAACGAGGACGGCACGCTCGGCGGCCCGGTCGCCAAGAACCTGTCCGAGACCGAGCGCGCGAACGTCGCGGAAGCCGCGGGCGCGAAGCCCGGCGACTGCATTTTCTTCGCCGCGGGCAAGGTTTCCGCCGCGCAGCCGCTGCTCGGCGCCGCGCGCGATGAGATCGGCCGCCGCCTCGGACTGATCGATGAGGACGCCTGGTCGTTCGTGTGGGTGGTGGACGCGCCGCTGTTCGCGCCGGTCGAGGACATCGGCGACGACGTCGCGGTCGGCTCCGGCAAGTGGACCGCCGTGCACCACGCGTTCACCTCGCCGACCCCGGAGTGGATCGACAAGTTCGAGCAGGACCCGGGCAACGCGCTCGCCTACGCCTACGACCTCGTCTGCAACGGCAACGAGATCGGCGGCGGCTCGATCCGTATCCACCGCGAGGACGTCCAGAAGCGCGTGTTCGCGCTGATGGGCCTCGGCGAGGAGGAAGCGCAGGAGAAGTTCGGCTTCCTTCTCGAAGCGTTCCAGTTCGGCGCGCCCCCGCACGGCGGCATCGCGTTCGGCTGGGACCGCATCGTGATGCTTCTGGCCAAGGCCGATTCGCTGCGCGACGTGATCGCGTTCCCGAAGACCGGCGGCGGCTACGACCCGCTCACCGCCGCGCCCGCGCCGATCACCGCGCAGCAGCGCAAGGAAGCCGGGATCGACGCGAAACCGGCTGTCCCGCAGAGCAAACCGGCTGCCGCACCGCAGAAGTAGTGCTGCATCTCAGGGCGATCTGCCCGCCGGAGCGCACGGACGAGACGCTGGAGCTGCTGCGCACCCACCCGGGCGCGGCGCACCTGATCGTGCACCGCGGCGCGTCCGTCTCGCCCGAGGGCGACCTCATCGAGGCGGACGTCGCGCGGGAGGCGGCTGACGACATCGTCGACGCCTTGTGCGCGCTCGGTCTCGACCGCAGCGGCGGCATCACCATGGAATCGCTGGACACGGCGCTTTCCGATGCCGCAGACGCGGCCGAGGAAGCCGCTCCCGGCGAAGGCGCGGACGCGGTCGTGTGGCAGGAGCTGCTCGGCCGCACCGGCGAGGAATCGCGGTGGAACGCCACGTTCCAGGCGTTCCTCGCCATCGCGTGCCTGCTGGCCGCGGTCGGCGTGCTCACCGACTCGTCGGTCACGATCGTCGGCGCGATGGTGGTGGGCCCCGAATTCGGCCCGCTCGCCGCGATCGCGGTCGGCGTGGTGCTGAGCCGCTGGGACCTGGTGCGCCGCGCCGGGGTCGCGCTCGTCGGCGGTTTCCCGGTCGCTATGGCGATCACGCTGCTCGGCGTGCTGCTGGGCAGCTGGGCCGGGCTTTTCGATCCGCACGCGATAGTCAACAACCACCAGGTCGATTTCGTGTATCAAGTCGGACCCGCGTCGTTCGTGGTGGCATTGCTCGCCGGTGCGGCGGGAATGCTCGCGATGACGTCGGCGAAATCGGCCGCGCTGGTCGGCGTGTTCATTTCGGTGACCACGGTGCCCGCGGCCGGGTACGCCATGGTCGCGGCGGTCGCCGGACGGTGGGACCGGGCCGGTTTTTCGGTGCTGCAGCTGCTGGTCAACCTCTTCGGAATCGTTCTTGCTGCGGCCATTGTGCTGATAGTTCGCCGACGCAAGCAACGTTCCGCCGCCTTGCTGCGTCCGCTTTCCCGTGGGTGATCCGGGGCGCGTCCCGGCGCCCGGAACGTTGTGGTCATGGTTGCTCAGTCACGAGTAGGGTCGGTGACAATGACAGTCGACACCTCCTCCGCCGGCGACGCTGGAGTCCGGGCGGAAGCCGGGGAACTCGCCGTCGCCGCGGCCGTCGCGGCGGGCGAGGCGGTGCTCACGCGCCGGTTCGGGAGCGCGATCACGCTGGTCTCCCCGGAACACCTCTCCGGAAGCGGCCCGGCGACGGTCGTGCGGGCAAGGGTCGTCTCTTCCTCGTTCGCACTGCCGCGGACGCTGGTGGTCAAGCACTATCCGGACCCGCCGGAACCCGGCCGGGTCGATCCGTTCGCCCAGGAAGCCGTGAGCTACCAGCTGTTCACCGCACTGGCCCCGGACGAGCGAATGTGCCCCGAACTCCTCGCCCACGACGGCGGCCACCGCGTGCTGGTGATCGAGGACCTGGGCCGCGCGCCCACCCTGCAAGACAAACTGACCGCCCGGGACTCCCGCGCAGCCGAACGCGCGCTGCTCTCGTGGGCCCGCTCGCTGGGCCGTCTGCACGCCAGCACCGCCAGCCGCGAAGCCGACTTCAACGCCCTGCTGCGCCGCCTGGGCGGCCCGGTGCGCACGGACGACGACGGCCTCGCCGGGTTGGCCGACGACGTGGAAGAACTCCTCGCCGAACTGCTCGACGTGCCCGTCCCCGAAGCCGTCCGCGAACGCATCGCCGAAGCCATCGCCCAAGCTCGGTCAGCAGCCTTCCGCGCCTTCAGCCCAGTCGAACTGTCCCCGGAAAACAACCTGGTCACCGGCGCGGGAGTCCGCTTCCTGGACTTCGAACGCGGCCGCGTCCGCACCGCGCTGGTCGACGCCTCCTGCCTGCGCCTGCCATTCGTTTCGGACCCCCGCGCGATGGCGCTGCCCGCAGGCATGAGCGAAGCGATGATCGCCGCCTGGCGAGCCGAAATCGTCGACGTCTGGCCCTCCTTCGCCGACGACGTCGAACTGGCCAAACAACTCACCATCAGCGAAATGCTGCAAGTCTGGCAAATCACCCGAGACCTGCTCCCGCACCTCGACCTGAGCAGGCACGCCACCCCAGTCAGCCGCGAAGCAGCCCTGGTCACGTGGTGGCGCGAACTGGCAAGGCACGCCGGCTACTCCCGCCTGACCGAGGTCGCCGAACACTCCACACGAGTAGCCGCCGCCCTGGCCGCCCGCCTGGGCCCGCACGCCGACCTGGCCTTCTACCCAGCCTTCCGCTGACCTTCGCGCCTCCGCCAAGCCCCGTGAGGGCCACCCTCACTGACTCAGACTCCCTCAGGGTTCCCCTCACGACCCTCGACTGTCTGTGAGGGCCACCTTCACAGACTCAGAGTCCCTCAGGGTTCCCCTCACGACCGCCGCCGCGCGCGTCCTCCAATGTGGCATTAGGTGCGCTCAACGCACCGAACGCCACATTTGGGTGCGTCACATGCACCAATGCCACATTGAGGCGAGCCCCATCCGCGAACCCCAACGAGACCACCCGCCCGAGGCCCGCGCACCCCCTCCGAAACCGCCACCAACTCACCCACCGATCCAGGCACCCAGCCCCCGCCCTGCACCCCGATACGAAGCCTTCTCTGCGGTTCGGGGGGGGGGGGGGGGGGGGGGGGGGGGGGGTTCCGCCCCCCCCCCCACACACCATACAAACACCCCACGCCAGCACC
>NZ_JBVJOE010000001.1:1470760-1474172 GCF_055583325.1 Amycolatopsis sp. NPDC104775 | reverse complement strand
CAACAAAACCCCTTCCAGTTGGGTAGGGGGGGGTGACCAAGGCATCTTTCCCGCCTTGACAACCACCCCCGAACCGTCAGCACACTCGGGCTTCGGGGTGCCCCACGCCACACCCCCGGCGCAATGTCGCCCCCCAGGGCGACGAGCAGACAGACCCCCCAAACCAGACCCCAAGAACCGGAAGTTCCCACCTCCGTCCATACCGCGTTACCTCCCCATCACCAGCGGTGAGCCTCAATACCGGATGGTCTTGGTCGTGACCGTGATCAGCGTCGGAGTCACCCCAGCCGCAGAACCAACCCCACCCCACCCGACCCCCACCCTCCGCCGGGCAACCCGCCTGGCAGTCCTAGGCGACTCCACCGCCGTAGGCCTAGGCGACCCCCTCCCCAACCGCGGCGGATGGCGAGGCGTAGGCCCCCTGGTCGCGGCGGCACTGGGCATTACCGAAGACGGCTACCTGAACCCGTCCTTCACCGGTGCCCGCATGTCCTGCGTCCGCACCGAACAACTCCCTCTGGCGATCGCCCACCGCCCAGACGTAGCCCTGGTCGTCGTCGGCATGAACGACACCCTCCGCCCCGACTTCGACCCAGACGCCGTCGCCGCGGACCTCACCGCCATCGTCCGCGAGCTGACCGCGGTCGGAACCACAGTCCTTCCCGTACGCTTCCACGACCACAGCAAGGTCTTCCGCCTCCCACCGTCGCTGAAACGAGCCCTAAGCGCCCGCGTAGCAGAACTGAACGAGGCAATCGACCGCGTAGCGGCAACAGAAGGCATCACCTGCCTGAACCTGGACACCCTGCCCGGCGCGTACGACCTCAACGTCTGGAGCGTCGACCGCCTGCACCCGTCCGAACTGGGCCACCGCATGCTCGCCCAAGGCTTCACAAACCTAGCCGCGACAGCCGGGTTCGCCGTCCCGGAGCCAGTGAGCCTCATCTGCTCCGGCGGCGTAGAACCAAGCGCCGCCGCCCACTTCGGCTGGCTCGTAGCGAAGGGCATCCCCTGGCTATGGCGACGCGGCCGGGAGTTCCTGCCTTACGCCGCAGTCATCATGTGGCGCTCGTTCCGCGAGCGCGTGGGCTGAATACCCGCAACGCCTCCGCATCCGACGCCGGATTCCGCACGTAATCATCGTTCCAGCCCTGAATTCCGGGATACTCCGACGTCTCCGCCAGCTCCCGGCACACCGCCTCCACGTCGTAGGCAGTCCGCCGCAGCTCGACCCCGGGACCGAGTCGCGCCCAGTGCGCACCCGTTGTCCCGTAAGGCATCCCGACGCTGCCCGGGTTCACGATCCGGCATCGGTCGGCCAGCCTCAGGAACGGCATGTGCGTATGCCCGCACACCACCGTCTCCGCGGTGACGCCGTCCAGCACCTCCGCCCAGCGCGACAACGGGCTGTCCACGAGCGCGACCTCTTCGTCGTCGCGCGGAGTGGCGTGGCAGAACAGCACCTCGCCGAGCCCGTCGATCTCCAGCGTCACCGTCAACGGCAACCCGTCGAGCAGCGCCACCTGATCCGGTCGCAGCTGCGTCGCCGCCCACGGACCGATCGGGTCTGGAATTCTGGTGGGACCGCCCCGAGCGAGCGTGACGAGTTCGCGATCCGCGTTGCCGCGCACCCACACCGCGCGCTCGCCGAGCACCGCCAGCCGGTCGAGCGTCTGCCGGGGCAGCGGTCCGGCGGCGAGGTCGCCGCACAGGACCACCAGGTCGGCGGCCCGGACGTCGGGCTCGGTGAGGACCGCGTCGAGCGCGGGCAGCACGCCGTGGATGTCGGACAGCACCGCGACCGAGGAGACCATCGCCCCAGTCTGCCCCTCCGGCGCCGCCGCGGGGCCGGGCGAGCGGGATTGTCGGGGTGGTCGGATACCGTCGTCGGTGTGGCACAGGACGAACTCTTCACGGTGAACCCCGACGTGGGGCCGCCGCCGGAACCCTCCGGAGCGAACCAGGCCGAACCGCAGGCCGACCCGGCGACGTCGCCGCTCGCGGTGCGGATGCGGCCGCGCACGCTCGACGAGGTGGTCGGCCAGCAGCACCTGCTGCGGGAAGGGGCTCCGCTGCGCAGGCTGGTCGAGGGGGCGGCCCCGGCGTCCGTGCTGCTCTACGGCCCGCCCGGCACCGGCAAGACCACGCTGGCGAACCTGGTGTCGATCGCGACCGGACGCCGGTTCGTCGCGATGTCCGCGCTGTCCGCGGGCGTCAAGGAGGTCCGCGGCGTCATCGAGGAGGCGCGGCGGCGCCGGCAGTACAACACCGAGAACACCGTTCTGTTCATCGACGAGGTGCACCGGTTCTCCAAAACCCAGCAGGACGCGCTGCTCGGCGCGGTCGAGGACCGCACGGTCCTGCTCGTGGCGGCGACTACGGAGAATCCGTCGTTCTCGGTGGTGTCGCCGCTGCTGTCGCGGTCCTTGGTGCTGCAACTGCGGCCGCTTACCGACGACGACATCGTCGCGGTGCTGGATCGCGCGCTGACCGATGAGCGCGGGCTGGGCGGGGAACTCACTCTCACCGACGACGCGCGGGCACACCTCGTGCGGCTCGCGGGAGGCGACGCGCGGCGTGCGCTCACCGCGCTGGAGGCGGCCGCGGACGCCGCGTCCGCAACGGAGAACAAGACGATCGATCTGGCGGTCGTCGAGTCCACAGTGGACAAAGCGGCGGTGCGGTACGACCGCGACGGCGATCAGCACTACGACGTGATCAGTGCGTTCATCAAATCGATCCGCGGGTCGGATGTCGACGCGGCGTTGCATTACCTGGCGCGGATGATCGAGGCGGGGGAGGATCCGCGGTTCCTCGCGCGGCGGCTGGTGGTGCACGCGAGCGAGGACGTCGGGCTGGCGGATCCGACCGCGTTGCAGGCGGCGGTGGCGGCGGCGCACGCGGTGCAGTTCATCGGGATGCCGGAGGGGCGGCTCGCGTTGGCGCAGGCGACGATCCATCTGGCTACCGCGCCGAAGTCGAACGCTGTGGTGACGGCGATCGACGCGGCGTTGAGCGATGTCCGGTCGGGGGCGATCGGGACTGTGCCGCCGCATTTGCGGGACGGGCACTACGCGGGGGCTAAGCAGTTGGGGAATGCGCAGGGGTATCGGTATCCGCATAGCGTGCCGGAGGGGGTGCTGGCGCAGCAGTATCCGCCGGATGAGCTGGTCGGGCGGGATTATTACGAGCCGACGCAGCGGGGTGGGGAGCGGACTTTGGCGGAGCGGGTGCCTCGGTTGCGGCGGACTGTTCGGGGGGAGAGGTCTTGAGGGGGGCGGCTCGTCGCCCTGGGGGCGACATTGCGCCGGGGGTGAGTGTGGGGCACCCCGAAGCCCAGTGTGCTGACGGTTCGGGGGTGGTTGTCAAGGCGGGAAAGATGCCTTGACAACCACCCCCAAACCACAAGGAA
>NZ_JBVJOE010000001.1:1403773-1470750 GCF_055583325.1 Amycolatopsis sp. NPDC104775 | reverse complement strand
AGCGCCTCGCTTTACTGCTTTTTTGGGGTTGGCTCCCCCCCCCACCCCCCCCCCCCCACCCCCCCCCCCGAACCGCAGGGAAGGCTTCGTATCGGGGTGCAGGGCCGGGTGTGGCCGCCTGGGTCGGCGGGGTTGGCTGGCTGCGATTCGCGGGGTGGGGCGCGGGGGTTGGGTGCTCGGTTGGGTCGGGCTCGCGGGCGGAGGTTGGAACGCCAATGCGGCATTGGGTGCATGTGACGCACTCAATGTGGCGGTTGGTGCGTTGAGTGCACCCGATGCCACATTGGGGCGCGTCCCGGCGGCGGCGCGAGGGGCGGGCGGCGGGGTTGGCCGTGAAGGGAACCTCGAAGAATCCACGTCTGTGAAGGTGGCCCTCACGGACCTCGGCGGGTAGTGAGGGGCGCCCTGCGGGAGTCTGAGTCTGTGAAGGTGGCCCTCACGGGCGGTGGTGGGGGCGCCGGGGACGGATTGGTCCGGTTCGTGGTGTTGGTCTTCGGTCGCGAGGGCGGGGAGTGGCTCGCTGATCCTGCCGATCCGGGCGTCTGGCGGCACGATGGCCGGATGACCACAGTTGCATTCCTTGGCACCGGAATCATGGGCCGTCCGATGGCTGCCAATCTTGCTCGCGCTGGGGTGACCGTGCGGGCCTGGAACCGTACTCGGGCGAAGGCGGAGCCGCTTGCCGCGGAGGGGGTGACCGTTGTCGGGTCGCCTGGTGAAGCGGTGGAGGGGGCGGATCTTCTGGTCACCATGCTCGCGGACGGGCCTGCGGTCGCGGAGGTGTTTCGCGGGCTTTCGCTTGAGCCGGGCACGATTTGGTTGCAGACCAGCACTGTCGGGGTCGAGTGGGTCGATCGGCTCGCTGAGGCGGCTGTCGCGGCGGGGGTGCCGTTCGTCGATTGTCCGGTGATGGGTACTAAGGGGCCTGCTGAGCAGGGGCAGTTGCAGGTGCTCGCGGCTGGGCCGGACAACGTGCACGAGAGTGCGGCGCCGGTGTTCGACGCGATTGGTTCCAAGACTCGGTGGCTGGGGACGGAACCTGGGACGGCGACGCGGCTCAAGCTGGTGATGAACGCTTGGGTTCTCGCGCTCACCAACGGGACTGGCGAGAGTCTTGCATTGGCGCGCGTGCTCGGAGTCGACCCGCAGTTGTTCTTTGACGTCATGAGTGGCACGGGCTTCGACGTTCCTTACGCGCGAGCGAAGGGGCCGATGATGCTGTCCGGCGAGTATCCGGCCAGTTTCCCGGCGTCGCTCGCGGCGAAGGACGCACGGCTGGTTGTCGAGGCTGCTGGGCAGGCGATCGACGTCGGCGGGGCGGCGGCTGCGTTGGCGCATCTGGAGGCCGCGGTCGAGGCGGGGCACGGCGAGGACGACATGGCCGCGGTGTACGAGGGGATCATCAAGAAGGGGAGTTGAGCAGAGACGCGACCCGGTCCACGCCGATGCCGGAGACGAGCAGGCGTTCCTTCGCGTTTCCCAGCAGTCGTGCGGTCCAGGGAGTGAAGCCGCCATCGCCGACGGCGGCCGGGCCGGTGCCGAAGTCGGCGGTGACGGTGAAGCAGAGGCCGGAGTAGTAGGCGCGGCCGACGGCGCGGTCCGGGGCGTCTGAGACAGCTACGTCGGGCAAGGCTTCTTGTACCGAAGCGGTGAAATCGGCGAAGCGGCTGTCCAATGTGGTCACTTCGAAGCCTGCCGCTCTCGCTCCGGCGGCGCGTACCGCGGTGGTGAGGAATCGCGCGTGCTCAATCAGGTGTTCCCGTTCGAAGGCCAGATTGCCGCGGTCGCGACCGGCGGTGATGGCGGCGAAGAGGGAGAAGTGCGCGAAGAAGCCTGGGCCCGGCAGTTGGGCTCGGACGACGCGTTGCACGGTGGCGAGCCGGACTGGCGAGGAACCGGTGCGTCGGATCGCGGCTTCCAGGGCCAGTCCGTTCGTCGGGTCGGCGGCGACTTCCGTGCCGCGGCCGGTCGGCACCACACGGTGCTGGGCGAGTCCGGCCACTGCGGAATGCGTGCCGAGCGGGGTCACCGGGGAGAGCGTCACCCGTTCGAATTCCGGTGGCGCGGCGGAAAGCAGGGCGTCTTCGACTCGCCGCAGAAGTTCGAAAGCGAGAGGTGCGGGGGTGGTGAAGCGGTCCTCGCGGTAGCGGCGCAGGACGTCCGGTCCGCGCAGTTTCGCGGCTCGGCGGCGGGCTACTTCCAGTTGCAGCGTCGTCAGGTCGGCACCGGAAAGATCAGTGAGCACGTCGGCGGCGGGGCCGCCCGGTCCGGCGAGGACGCGGGGCAGCGGACCTCGTCCGTTCGAAGAGTCCATCAGCCGAGGAGACCAGTCCGGACGCTTCTCCGCGAACGGTTTTCCGCGACGGCGACTGCGCTGGGTGACCGCTGCGGCGGGGGGTCCCCGCCGAGAAGCGCCGCAGGCGGTAACCTCACTTCCACCTAAGACCCCGCACCACCCGAGGAGGGCCCGTGTCGGCAGGGCAGATCGCCGCGCTGATCGCCGCAGGAGCTTTCGTACTGCTGGTCTTGCTGCTGGCGATCCCGCTGCTCAAGCTCGGCCGCACGCTGGACGAGGCGACGATCGCGATCCGCAAGGCGCACGAGAACAGCGACCCGATCCTGATCGGGGCCAACGAGACGATCACGCACGTCAACGCCCAGCTCGAGCGGGTCGACGGGATCACCTCGAACGCGCAGGCGGTGAGCGG
The DNA here is from genome assembly GCF_055583325.1 of Amycolatopsis sp. NPDC104775. Classification (NCBI taxonomy): domain Bacteria; kingdom Bacillati; phylum Actinomycetota; class Actinomycetes; order Pseudonocardiales; family Pseudonocardiaceae; genus Amycolatopsis; species Amycolatopsis sp. NPDC104775. The sequence continues at coordinate 1,468,042 of NZ_JBVJOE010000001.1, read as the reverse complement.
CAACGTGTCGGCGCTGTCGTCGGTGTTCACCGCGACGCTCGGCGGCCCTCTGGTGAAGACCGCCGCGCTTTCGTACGGGATCAGCAAAGCCATCCGCGCGCGCCGCAAGAAGCAGGAAGCGAAGGCTTCGAAGGCGCAGCGCCCGGCCCGCCGGGGGAAGAAGTGAAGCGGCTGTTCTGGCTCGGGGTCGGGGTCGTCGCCGGGGTCGCGCTGAGCCGCAAGGCGAGCGAAACCGCTCGTCAGGCCACGCCCGCCGGGTTAGCATCGAACCTGGGCGACGCCGTGCGGGAACTCGCGGGCGCCGTCGGGTCGTTCGGCGCGGAGGTGCGCGCCGGGATGAACGAACGGGAACAGGAGCTGCACGACATGGTCGAGGAGCGGACCGCCGTGCTCGCGCCGCCTTCGGGCGCCGGCAGGCACGCCGCACGTCGCCCCGCCCGGCGAGCTCGCCGGGCGGAGGGCTGATCTCCGCGCGCCTTCCGCCGCCTCCGACCCCTGTTCCCTTTCCCGGCCGAGCCGGGTCTTCAGCACAAGGACTTCACCCGTGGACACACACGAGATCACCGACCGTTTCCTGCGCCATTTCGAGAGCCGCGGCCACACGCGCGTGCCGAGCGCCCCGCTGATCCTCGACGACCCGAACCTGCTGTTCGTCAACGCGGGCATGGTCCAGTTCAAGCCGTACTTCCTCGGCGAGGCCCCGCCGCCGTACCCGCGCGCGACCTCGGTGCAGAAGTGCGTGCGCACGCCGGACATCGACGAGGTCGGCAAGACCACCCGGCACAACACGTTCTTCCAGATGGCGGGCAACTTCTCGTTCGGCGACTACTTCAAGGAAGGCGCGATCGAGAACGCCTGGGAGCTGATCACCAAGTCCCAGGACGACGGCGGCTTCGGCCTCGACCCGGACCGGATCTGGGCGACGGTCTACGAGAAGGACAGCGAAGCGGCCGGGCTGTGGCGCAAGCTCACCGGCCTGCCCAGCGACCGGATCCAGGTCCGCGACGGCAAGGACAACTACTGGGACATGGGCGTGCCCGGTCCCGGCGGCCCGTGCTCGGAGATCTACTACGACCGCGGCCCGGCCTACGGCCGCGAGGGCGGCCCGGTCGCCGACGAGGACCGCTACATCGAGATCTGGAACCTCGTCTTCATGCAGGACGTCCGCGGCGACCTGAGCCCCAAGGCGGGCCACCCGCCGATCGGCGAGCTGCCGAAGAAGAACATCGACACCGGCATGGGCGTCGAGCGCGTCGCGACGATCCTGCAGGGCGTCGAGAACGTGTACGAGACGGACCTGGTGCGCCCGGTGATCGGCCGCGCCGAGGAGTTCTCCGGCCGCCGCTACGGCGCCAACCACGCCGACGACGTGCGCTTCCGCGTCATCGCCGACCACGCGCGCACCGGCGTGCTGCTGATCGGCGACGGCGTCACCCCGGGCAACGACGGCCGCGGCTACGTGCTGCGCCGGCTGCTGCGCCGCATCGTCCGCTCGACGCGCCTGCTGGGCGTGCAGGAGCCGGTGCTGCAGGAGTTCGCGAAGGTCGTCAGCGACACCATGGGCCCGACCTACCCCGAGCTGGTCAGCGGCTTCGACCGGATCTCCGAGGTCGTGCGCGTCGAGGAGGAGGCGTTCCTCGCCACCCTCACCAGCGGTTCGCGCATCTTCGACCTGGCCGCGGCCGAGACGAAGAAGGGCGGCGGCGACGTGCTCGCCGGCGACAAGGCCTTCCAGCTGCACGACACCTACGGCTTCCCGATCGACCTGACCCTCGAAATGGCGGCCGAGCAGGGCCTGACCGTGGACGAGGACGGCTTCCGCACGCTCATGGAGGAGCAGCGCAAGCGCGCGAAGGCGGACGCGGCGTCGCGCAAGAGCGGCCACGGCGACCTGTCCGAGTACCGCAAGGTGCTGGAGCAGCACAGCGAAACCGAATTCCTCGGCTACACCGAGCTGCAGGCGGACGCGAAGGTCGTCGGCCTGCTCGAAGACGGCCTTCCGGTGCGCAGCGTCGCCGCGGGCCACAAGGCCGAGCTGGTGCTCGACCGCACCCCGTTCTACGCCGAGAGCGGCGGGCAGATCGCCGACACCGGCGTCCTGGTCGGCGACGGCGTCGAGCTGAAGGTGCTCGACGTGCAGAAGATCGTGCCGGGCCTGTTCGTGCACCGCGTCGAGGTCACCCAGGGCGAGGTCGGGATCGACACCCGGCTCACCGGATCGGTGGACGCGAACCGCCGGCTCTCGATCGAGCGCTCGCACTCGGCGACGCACCTCGTGCACGCGGCGGTCCGCGGCGCGTACGGCAAGCGTGCGGCGCAGGCCGGTTCGCTCAACGCGCCGGGCCGGATGCGGTTCGACTTCACCACGCCGGGCGCGGTGTCGGCCGACATCCTCACCGAGGTCGAGCAGGAAGTGAACGACTACCTGCAGACCGACGTCGAGGTGCAGAGCTACACCACCACGAAGGACAAGGCCCTCGAACTGGGCGCGGTCGCGCTGTTCGGCGAGAAGTACGGCAACGACGTCCGCGTGGTCGACATGGGCGAGTACTCGCGTGAGCTCTGCGGCGGCACGCACGTCCGCCGGATCGGCCAGCTGGGCTTGGTCAAGCTGGTGTCGGACGCGTCGGTCGGCTCCGGCGTGCACCGCGTCGAGGCGCTGGTCGGGCCGGACGCGCTCAAGCACGTCCGCAAGGAGCAGCTGCTCGTCTCGCAGCTGGCGAACACGTTCAAGGTGCCGTCCGACGAACTGCCCGGCCGGATCGAGGACGTGCTGTCCCGGTTGAAGAACGCCGAGAAGGAGATCGAGCAGCTGCGCACGCAGCAGGTGCTCGGCTCGGCCGGCGCGCTGGCGGACAAGGCGCAGGACGTCTCCGGCGTCTCGGTGGTCGCCGAGGTCGTGCCGGACGTCGACGGCAACGGCCTGCGCGCGCTCGCGTCGGACATCCGCGGCAGGCTTGGCGACCGCGCCGGCGTGGTCGCGCTGTTCGCGCCTTCCGGGGAAAAGGTGGCCTTCGTGGTCGCCACGACCTCGGCGGCGCGCGACAAGGGCATCGCGGCGGGCAAGCTCGTGCCGTCGTTCGCCGAGGCGATCGGCGGACGCGGCGGCGGCAAGCCGGACATGGCCCAGGGCGGCGGCAGCAACCCGGCGGGCGCGCAGCAGGCCGTGACGGCGCTGCGCGCGGCGGTCGCGGACCTTGGCCGCTAACCCCCGGAGAGGCCCGGATCGGCCCGGCGAGTCCGATCCGGGACGGGGCAGGCGGCTCGCGGTCGATGTCGGGTCTGTCCGGGTGGGGGTCGCGCTGAGCGATCCCGCCCCGATCCTCGCGAGCCCGCTCGTTACCCTCTCCCGTGATGCGAAGGACGACAGCGATCTGGACCGGCTTGCCGAACTCGTCACCGAACACGAGGTGGTCGAGGTGATCGTGGGCTTGCCGAGGACGCTGGCGAACCGGCAGGGCGCGGCCGCGGACATCGCGCTCGCGTATGCGGAAAAGCTCGCCGGGCGCGTGGGGGACGTGCCCGTGCGGCTGGCAGACGAGCGGTTGACGACGGTCACCGCGTCGCGAATGCTGTCCCAGCGAGGGGTCAAGGGACGCAAGCAGCGCGCCGTGGTCGACCAGGCCGCGGCAGTCGAGATCCTGCAAGCCTGGCTCGACGCCGCCGCCGCGCACCGCGCCCGGAAAGGCGACTCATGACCGACCCCCGCGACCCCGGCGACCCGGGTGGCCGCCGTCGGCTGCGCAACGTCGACCCGCCGGACCCCGCAGCGGGTTCCGGCGCTCCGGGCGGGCGGCGCAGGCGGCGCGAGCCGGACAGCGAACCTCCTCCCCGCCGCGCGGCCTCCGACGGCATGCCGCCGTCCGGCGAACGACGACGCCCTCGCGGCGACGTGCCTCAGCGTCCTCCCGCTGGGGAAGGGCGCCGACGCGCACCAGAGGGAACGCCTCGCCCTGCTGGCGAAGCACCCCGGCGCGCCGCACCGGAAGCGATGCCTCCGGCCGAGCCGCCTCGCCGCCCGGCCGCCGAGGCACCGCCGACCCGGCGGCGTCGCCCGGCCCCGCCGCAGGACCGGCCGAAGCGGTCGACGGAGAACTGGGACTTGCCGCCGCACGCGGCCGACGATCTTCCGCGCGCCCGCCCGCGCCGCATAACTCCGGGCGACGCGCCGGTGGCCGGGAACGACGTTCCGCCCGTGGACGTCGAGCCGCCAGCCGGTCGACGCCGCCGCCGGGAAGACGTTCCGCCTCCGGTGGATGCCGAACCTCCGGCAGGCCGTCGCCGTCTCGAAGACGCTCCGCCGCCGGGCGAGCCGCCCGCCGGACGTCGTCGTCGGCGCGAGGACATTCCGCCTCCGGTCGATGTCGAACCGCCGTCCGGCCGCCGTCGCCGGGACGACGTCGACGCTCCGATGGACGCTGCCGCGCCTGGCCGTCGCCGGGCAGCGGAGATGCCGCAGCCTCCGGCTCGGCGCGCGCCCGCTCCGCCGCCGGACGGCTCCATGCCGCCGGATCCCCGGTTCGCGGACGCTTCGATGCCGCGCGATCCTCGGTTCGCGGACGCTTCGATGCCGCCGGACCCGCGGTTCGCCGAGGCTTCGATGCCGCGCGATCCCCGATTCGCCGACGCTTCCATGCCGCGCGATCCGCGCTTCGCGGACGCGTCGATGCCTCGCGACCCACGCCACCAGCCGCCGCGTCGGCAGCCGGTCGAGCAGCCCACCGAAGTGATCCCGACCGTGCCCGCCGCGCACGAACCGGAGCACCCGGACGACGAGCCGATCGACGGCCTCTTCGAGGACGAGTACGGCGAGTACGAGGACTACGAAGACGAGTACGACGAGGACGGCTACCCCGAAGACGGCGCCGAGCCGCCGGCCGAGGAGCCGCCCGCGAAGAAGCCCCGCAAGAAGCGCAAGCGCGCGATCGGCTGGATCGCCGCGGTGCTCGTGCTCGTCCTGCTCAGCGGCGGCGCCTATTTCGGGTACCAGAAGATCTTCGGTTACGCGGACTTCGACGGCCCCGGCGAAGGCGACGCCCTCGTGCAGGTCGAACAGGGCGACACGACGTCCGCGATCGGCGCGAAGCTCACCGACGCGGGCGTGGTCGCGAGTTCCCGGGCGTTTGTGAAGGCGGGTGCGGAAAACACCGCGCTGAGCAAGATCCAGCAGGGCTACTACCTGCTGCGCCAGCACATGTCGGGCGAGGGCGCGGTCGACCTGATCACCTCGCCGACGGCGCGGGTCGGGCGGCTGGAAATCCGGCCGTACACGCAGTTCGACGACATCACGCAGCCCGACGGCAAGGTCACGCCGGGCGTGTACAGCTTGATGTCGAAGGCTTCGTGCGCGACTTTGAACGGCAAGAGCACCTGCATTCCGGTCGAGCAGCTGCGCAAGACCGTCGCCGACGCCGACCTCAAGGCGCTCGGCGCGCCCGAGTGGGCACTGGCCGACGCGGGCAAGGCCCTGAGCAAGGACAAACGGCTCGAAGGCCTCATCGCGGCCGGCGTGTACGACGTGAAACCCGGCTGGAGCGCGACCGAGCTGATCACCGATCTGGTGAAACAGTCGGCCGACACGATCCAGGCGGCCGGGCTCACCGCGCAGAACACCGGGCCGGGGATGTCGCCGTACCAGACGCTGATCATCGCGTCGCTCATCGAGCGCGAGGCGATCAAGCCGGACTTCGGCAAGATCTCGCGGGTGATCTACAACCGGCTCGCGCAGCGCATCCGGTTGCAGCTGGACTCCACGGTCAACTACGTGCTGGACCGCCCGACGCTGCTCACGAAACCCGAGGACCGGGCGAAAGCGGGCCCGTACAACACCTACGCCAACTACGGTCTCCCGCCGACGCCGATCGCGGTGCCCAGCATGGACGCGATCAAGGCCGCGGTCAGCCCGACTCCCGGCGACTGGGCGTACTTCGTGAAATGCGAGAAGGACGGGCATTCCTGCTTCGCGGTCACGAACGACCAGCACAACGCGAACCGGGCACTGGCGGAGCAGCGTGGCGTCATCTAGTGACCGGCCGCGCCGCGCGGCGGTGCTGGGCAAGCCGGTGGCGCATTCGCTGTCGCCGGTGCTGCACCGCGCGGCGTTCGCGGCGCTAGGGCTGGACGGCTGGACCTACGACCGGATCGAGACGGACGCCGAGGAACTGCCCGGGTTCGTCGACGGCCTCGGCCCGGAATGGGTCGGCCTTTCGGTCACCATGCCCGGCAAACGGGCCGCGCTCGACCACGCCGCCGAGGTCACCCCGCGCGCGGCCGCGGTCGGCGCGGCGAACACGCTCGTGCGTCGCGCGGACGGCTGGCTCGCCGACTGCACTGACGTCGACGGAGTGACCGGGGCCTTGCGGTACGCCGGGGGCTACTCGCCTTCCAAGAGCGACCAAGCCGTGGTGCTCGGTGCGGGCGGGACGGCGGCGGCCGCGGTGGTCGGATTGGCCGCGTTGGGCGTCACGACGGTGTGCTTGGTGGTGCGGGAACCGGCACGGGCTTCGGAAACCGTGGACGCGGCCAAGCGCGCGGGCCTGACCGTGGACGTGCTGCGCTGGTCCGAAACGGACTTCGCGGAGCTGGCGGACCGCACGGCGGTGCTGGTCACCACGGTGCCGCCGGACGCGGTCGTGCCGCACGTCGCGGAGCTGTCCCGGATCGGCAGCGTGCTCGACGTGATCTACCACCCGTGGCCGACTCCGCTGGCCGAGGCGGTCGAACGCCGTGGCGGAGGCCTCGCTACCGGGCTCGACATGTTGCTGCACCAGGCATTCGGGCAAGCGGAGCACTTCACCGGACAACCGGCGCCGCGCGAGGCGATGCGGGCGGCACTGCGCGAGGCGAGCGGAAACATCCTGCCGTTGCCGATTTCCTGATATCCTGGCTGGCTGTTTTCATCCAGCACCAGGGGGAATCACGGTGACCAGGCAACAGTTCGGCGAGGAAGAAATCCAAGCGGCGTGGGTAGGCGAGGCTCCTAAACTCGGCACTACCATCACGCTCGCGGAGTACGACCCGGAATGGCCTCGGCTCTACGCCCGCGAGGAACAGCGGATCCGCGCGGCGCTCGGGGAACGCGTGCTGCTGCTCGAACACGTCGGCTCCACGTCGGTGCCGGGGCTCGCCGCGAAGCCGATCGTCGACATCCTGCTCGAAGTGCCCGATTCGGACGACGAAGCGGCGTACGTCCCCGACCTCGAAGCGGCGGGCTACCGGCTGGTGATCCGCGAGCCGGACTGGGAGAAGCACCGCTGCTTCAAGGGGCCGGACACGAACATCAACCTGCACGTCCATTCGCCGGGCAACGGCCAGACCGAGCGTTATCTGCTGTTCCGGGACCGGCTGCGCAGCCACCCGGAGGAACTGGCGCTGTACCTGGCGACGAAACGCGAACTCGCCGCGCGGGTCTGGGAGTACGTGCAGAACTACGCCGACGCCAAAAACGAGGTGATCGACGAGATCATCGAACGGGCGCGGAACGCCTGACTCCCGGGTTACGGTGGGCGGCATGAAGATCGCGATCCTCGACGACTATCAGAACGTGGCTCTCCAGTGTGCGGACTGGGAGCCGCTCGGGGCGGAGATCGAGGTGTTCACCGAGCCGTTCGCCGGGCCGGACGAGGTCGTGGCGCGGCTGGCCGGGTTCGACGTCGTGGTCGCGATGCGCGAGCGCACGCCGTTCCCGGCCGCCGTGTTCGACCGGCTTCCGGCGTTGAAGCTCCTGATCAGCACCGGACGGCGGAACGCGGCGATCGACCTGGACGCGGCGAAGCGATGCGGCGTGGTGGTGTCCGCGACCGGTGCCTTGGCCGCGCCGACCGTGGAACACGCGTGGGCGCTGATCCTGGCCGGTGCGCGAAATCTGCCCGCGGAATTCCGGTCGATGCGCGAGGGCGGCTGGCAGGTCGGTCTCGGGATGGCGTTGCGGGACAAGACGCTCGGGCTGCTCGGGCTCGGCAGGCTGGGAGCCGAGGTCGCGCGGATCGGCCAGGCGTTCGGGATGAAACCGATCGCGTGGAGCCAGAATCTCACCCCGGAGCGGGCCGCCGAGCACGGGGTCGCCGCAGTGTCCAAAGAGGACTTGTTCGCGCGGGCCGATGTGCTGTCGGTCCACTTGGTCCTGTCCGAGCGCACTCGCGGACTGGTCGGTGCCGCCGAATTCGCCGCGATGAAGCCGACCGCGCTGCTGGTGAACACCTCGCGGGGGCCGATTGTCGACGAGTCGGCATTGGTGGAGGCGTTGCGGGGCAAGAAGATCGCCGCGGCCGCGCTGGATGTCTATGACGTGGAGCCGCTGCCTGCCGATCATCCGCTGCGGACGTTGGACAACGCGATCCTCACGCCGCACATCGGTTACGTGAGCCGGGAAACGTACGAGATCTTCTACGGCGGAGCGGTGGAGGACATCGCCGCGTTCCAGGCGGGCGAGCCGATCAACGTGCTGAACGGCTAAGGGAACGGCCGGACCTCCGGCGGGTAGACCGTCCCGTCCGGAGGCACGGTCAGGTCGGTGAAATACCGTGCCATCGCAGCGGAAGCGGCCGTGCTGGGCACGTCGAGCGTGGTATGTCCGGCACCGTCTACCACGGACACGTGGCCGTCGCCGAGTTCTCGCGCGGTGGCTTGGGCGTTGGCCAGCGGTGTGACCGGGTCGTTCCGGTTGGCCAAAATCAGGATCGGGTGCTGGCGCGACCGGTTCCACGGCCCGAGGTACCGGTCCTCGTCCCGGGCGGGCCAGCCGACGCATTGCGCCATCGAAAACACTGGCGCGACGCCGAAGTAGGGCTGTCGTTTCGCTTCTGTGGCAGCGAGTTCGGCGTACTTGGCGGGGTCCTGCGGGAGTTCGCTGTCCAGGCATTGCACCGCGAGAAAACTGGGTGAATGCGTGGGCACGCGCGGGTCGAGCACCGGCGCGGGGGATACCGGCGACGACGGCACGAGCCCGGCGAGCGTCTTCGCCAGCCGCGGCCACCGGGACGATTGATACAGCGCCCGGTCGATCGTTTCCAGCAACGAGGACACCGTCATGCCGCCGATCGGACCGTGCGTCAGGCGCGCGAAAACGGCGGCGAATTTCTGTTTCAGGTCACCACCGGCGAACGCGCATTTGCCCGGCCCGGCCGCGTCGCAGGCGGCGAAGAACGCTTCGAGTTCCTGTTGCTGCGCAGTCGCGACGTCGGCGCGCACGTCGACCGGTTTGTGCTGCTGACCCGGCTGTCCGGTGGCGTTCGCGACGAGGTCGAGCGTCCCGTCGAGGACCATCGCGCGCAGCTTGCCGGGAAACAGATTCGCGTAGGTGCCGCCGAGATACGTGCCGTAGGAATAGCCGTAGAAGTTCAACTGCTGCTCGCCGAGCGCCTGCCGCAGCAGATCCATATCCCGCGCGACATTCGCGGTGGACAAGTGCGACAGCTCGGCACCGGTACCAGCAGCGCACGACTTGCCGACGGCCGCACTCGCGGCCCAAAACGCCGCGCTGTCCCGCAACGGCGAACCGGCGGCGGGCGGCGTTCCCGGACATTGCACCGGGGCACTGCCGCCGATGCCACGTGGATCGAAACTCACCAGGTCGAACCTGGCCCGCAGTTCCTCGGGATACCGCTGGCCGAACCGCATCAGTTCGCCGACCCCGTCGGTGCCAGGTCCGCCGAAATTGATCACCAGCGACCCGACGCGGTGCGCGGGATCCGTGGCGGGCATGCGGATCACCGAGAGATTCAGCTTCGCCCCGCCGGGTTGGCGGTAGCTCAACGGAACCGGCGCGGTCGCGCACTGGAAACCGCCGTGGCACGGTGCCCATTCGAGTTTGGGCACCGCGGCCCCATTGGTGCCCAACGGAAGCGGAGCGTCCGGCGCGGGCAACGGTTGCGGCGCTTGGGTTTGCGCGGCCGGTGCGGAACAACTCGCGACGAGCAGCAGCGCCGCCGCGGCCAGAGCGGACCGGGCTCTCACGCGGAGAGTTCCGCCAGCACCGCGTCAGTGAACGGCGGCCATACTTCCGCGGCCCACGGACCGAACGACCGATCGGCGAGCCCGACGCAGGCGTGGCCCGCTTCCGGGTCCACCCACAGGAACGTGCCGGACTGCCCGAAGTGGCCGAACGTGCGCGGCGAGCTGTTCGCGCCCGTCCAATGCGGGCTCTTGTGATCGCGCAGTTCGAAGCCGAGCCCCCAGTCATTCGGCTTCTGGTGCCCGAAACCGGGCAGCACGCCATTCAGCCCGGGGAACGCGATTTCGGTGGCAGCGTTCAGGGTTTCCGGCGAGAGAAGCTTGGGGGCCTGCAGCTCCGCGGCGAAGCGGAGCAGGTCGTCCAATGTGGACACCGCACCGGCGGCGGGGGAGCCGTCCAGCCGGGTCGACGTCATGCCCAGCGGTTCGAAAAGCGCTTCCCGCTGGTACTCGGCGAACTCGATGCCGGAGTGCTCGGCCAGCGCGTCGGCGAGCTCCTCGAACCCGGCGTTGGAGTACAGCCGGCGCGTGCCGGGTTCGGCCATCGCCTTGTGCGCGTCGAAGGCGAGCCCGGAGGTGTGCGCGAGCAGATGCGCGACGGTGGAGCCCTCCGGCCCGGCAGGCGTGTCCAGTTCGACGACGCCCTCTTCGATCGCGATGTGCGCGGTATAGGCGGTGAGCAGCTTGGTGACCGACGCGAGCCGGAACGGGCGGGCCGGGTCGCCGTGGCGTCCGCGCACCTCGCCGGAGGCGGAGACCACCCCGGCCGCGGCGTTGTCCACTGGCCATTCGTCGATCAGGCGCAGACTCTCCATGCCCGCCAGCGTAATAGGGACCGTGCGCCGGCTGCTTCGCAGTGCCCTGACGCGACGAACCGTGCGGGGCTCCGGAAGTTCCGGAGCCCCGCACGGTTCGTGATTTCCCCGTGGAGCGGTATCGCTACTGAGCGTCGAGATCGGTGGCGACCAGCTCGGCGACGGCCTCGACCGCCGCCTCGGCACCGTCTCCTTCGGCGCTGATGACGACCTCGTCGCCGTACGCGGCGGCGAGAGTCATCAGGTTGAGGACGCTGCCGGCGGCCACCGGTTCGCCGCCGTCCTTGGCGATCTGCACCGCCACGGGCTGGGCCGCGGCCGCCTTGGCGACCAGGGCCGCCGGGCGGGCGTGCAACCCCACCTTGCTGGCCACGGTGACGCGTTTCTCCGGCATGGTGTACCTCTCTTGCTTTTCTCGGGTGTTACTTCGCGGCCGTGCGCTCGAGGTCGGCCTCGACCGAATCGTCCTCGCGGCCCGGCGTGCGCAGGTTGAACTTGGTGATCACGAAGCGGAACACCACGTAGTAGATCACGGCGAGGACGAGCCCGATCGGGATCAGCAGCCACGCCTTGTGCGCGGTGTCCAGCGACGAGTTCAGCGCGAAGTCGATCGCGCCGCCGGAGAACGAGAAGCCGAGCTTGATGCCCAGCGCGTTGCAGACCGCGAGCGAAACGCCGGTCATCACCGCGTGGAAGATGTACAGCGGCCACGCGACGAACATGAACGCGAACTCGATCGGCTCGGTGACGCCGGTGACGAAAGCGGTCAGCGCGGCCGAGATCATGATGCTGCCGACCAGCTTGCGCTGCGCGGGACGCGCGGTGTGCACGATCGCGAACGCCGCGGCCGGGAGGGCGAACATCATGATCGGGAAGAACCCGGTCATGAAGGAACCGGAGCCCTGCACGTGGTTGAAGAAGTTCGTCAGGTCGCCGCCGCCGAAGATGAACCACACCGGCACGTTCAGCAGCTGGTGCAGGCCGATCGGGATGAGCAGGCGGTTGAGCAGGCCGTAGATCCCGCCGCCGAGGACCGGCGAGCCGACGACCGCCTTGCCCGCCGAGGTGATCGCCTCGTCGACGTACTTGAAGACCAGGCCGAACACGACGCCGAGCACGATCATCGCCAGCGCGGTGATGATCGGCACGAACCGGCGGCCGCCGAAGAAGGCCAGCCAGGACGGCAGCTTGATCCGGTGGTAGCGCTGCCACAGCAGGGCCGCCACGATGCCGGACACGATGCCGGTCAGCACGCTGTAGGGCCAGTGGATCGGCGCGAGGTCCCAGCCGGGCTTGTAGCCCTGCTGGCTCTTGATCGGCGCGATCGCCTGGATCACCTTGTTGAACACGACCCAGCCGATGACGGCCGCGACGGCGGTCGAGCCGTCGCCCTTGCGGGCGAAGCCGACCGCGATGCCGATCGCGAAGATCAGCGGCAGCCAGTCGAAGATGCCACCGCCCGCCGCGCCGATCACGTCGGCGGCTTTGCCCCAGTTCAGCCCGTCCTTGCCGAGGACGTCGTCCTGGCCGAGCCGGTTCAGCAGGCCGGCCGCGGGCAGCGTGGCGATCGGCAGCATGAGGCTGCGGCCGAAGCGCTGCAGCCCGGCGAGGCCGCCGCCCTTCTTCTTCCCGCTGGCCCCAGCCGCGGTGGTGGCGCTCATCGGATACCTCCATTGTGGGGTTGGTCGCCGGAACTCGGGGAATTCCGGTCCAGCTGCATGGTCACCTGGTAGTGGTCGCCCCGGTACCAGGACGTCATGTCCTCCACCGGTTCGCCGCCGGAGCTGGAAACCCGGCGGAACACCAGGAGCGGACTGCCGGTGCGCATGCCGAGCAAGCGCGCCGTTTCGCGGTCCGCGGATTCGGCCCACACCGTCTGGTACGCGTGGTCCGGCCGGCGCGAGAACGCGTCGGCCAGCTGGGCGTACAGCGAACGGGTCAGGTCGAGGTCGAGCAGGCCGGGGGTCCGGCCCGCGTGGTACCAGCCGCGCTCCACGGCCAGCGGGACGCCGTCGGCGCGCCGCAGCCGCACGAGCCGGTGCGCGGGCACGCCCTCGGCGAGGCCGAGCGCGTGCGCCGAAGTCACCGGCGGGACTTCGGTCGAGGTCGAAATCACTTCGGTGGTCGGGGTGAGCCCGCGCCGGCGCATGTCGTCGGTGAACGACATCAGGTACACCTGCAGTTCCATCCGCCGGGCGGCGGTGAAGGTGCCCTTGCCCCGGACGCGGGCCAGCAGTCCTTCCTCGACGAGCTTCCCGATCGCCGAGCGGACGGTGAGCCTCGAAACGCCGTAGTGCTGGGCGAGCTCGCGCTCGGACGGGATCGGCGAGCCCGGCGGGAGCTCGCGCTCCACCAGGCGGCGCAGGATCTCCCGCAGCTGGGCGTGCTTCGGGGTCGGCCCGTTGACCACGCGGTCGGCGGGGTCGGACGGCGGAACGTGCGCGGCCGCACTCATCTCGGTGTCGCCCTCCCTCGCCTCTCGCGCACCGGGGCCGGTGCTCGCGTCCGCGCCGGAAGATTGGTACGTTCCGGTCTAGACCAATGATCTGATGGGGCAGGATGCTCCGCAGCGAGAGCGGGTGTCAACCACCGTTATCCGTTCGTGGCCGGGCTCGCTCGGCAAGGCGGCAAACGGCGTAGTAATGGTGGCGGAGCGCACCTGTTCCGAGTGGAAAACCAACGGGATACGAGGAGGCCGCGATGGCGGATGACAGGCCGGAAAAGATTCTCGCGGCGCTCGGCGGCGCGGACAACGTGATCGAGATCGAGGGCTGCATCACGCGGCTGCGGTGCGAGATCGAGGACATGTCCGCCGTGGACGAAGCGGCGCTCAAGGCCGCCGGCGCGATGGGCGTCGTGAAGATGGGTTCCGCGGTCCAGGTCATCGTCGGCCCGGAGGCGGACACCATCGCCAGCGACATCGAGGACTTGATGTGAGCCTGCCGATCCTGAGCCCGGTCGCGGGCGAGGTCGTCGCGATCACCGAGGTGCCCGACCCGGTGTTCGCCGAGGCGATGGTGGGCCCGGGCATCGCGGTCAAGCCCTCCGGCGGCCGCGCCGACGCGGTCGCGCCGGTCGACGGGACCGTGGTGACCCTGCACCCGCACGCGTACGTCGTGGCCACCGAGGACGGCCGCGCGGTGCTCGTGCACCTCGGCATCGACACGGTCAAGGAAAAGGGCGAGGGGTTCACCCTGCACGTCGTCAAGGGCGAGAAGGTGCGGGCCGGCCAGCCGATCGTGGGCTGGGACCCGGAGGCGGTCGCCGCCAAGGGCTACTCGCCGATCGTCCCGGTCGTCGGGCTCGACGCGTCCGCCGACGTGCTCGCCGGCCTCGACGCCGGGCGCACGGTCGCGGCCGGCGACCAGCTGTTCGCCTGGAACGATTGAGCCGAACGCCCTTTGTGGACAGTGGTCCGCAAAGGGCGCTTCCGGTCATGCCGTGACGACTTCGCCGTTCTCGATCTTCACGGCCACTTTGGACAGCGGCTGGTTCGCCGGTCCCTGCTTCACCTCGCCGGTGAGGGCGTCGAACACCGAACCGTGACACGGGCAGCTCGCCCGGCCGTTCTGCGGCGGATTCACCGTGCAGCCCTGGTGTGTGCAGACAGCGCTGAAACAGGCGACCGTCCCCGCGGACGGCTGTGCCACGAGCACTTCTTGCCCGTCCGGCGTTTTCGCGGATTTCGCTTGTCCCACCGGCACTTCCGCCAGCGCGATCACCTTTCCGCCCGGTTTCGGCGCGGCCTGTCCGGCCCCGCTGTCGCCGCTCCCGCAGGCGGTGAGAGCGACGGCGGCGGTCCCTGCGACAGCCGCTCCGGAGACGAGAACGGAACGGCGGGAGTGAAGTTCGGCAGTCATGCCCAGTGCAACGAATCCAGGCGGTCCAGGTTTCCGGTGAACCGCCTCGGTCGCCCGTGCGTGTAGTCCTTATCCGGCTTTCCGGACGGAGGGAGACGTCATGCTGACGACCTGGATGCGAGCGCTGGGCGCGGCGGGCCTGGCCGGCTCGGCCGCGATCCACTTCTACCTGTACTGGGGCAGCGGTTACGCGGACATCCCGGTGGTCGGACCGCTCTTTCTGGTGAACGGCATCGCCGGAGTGGTGATCGCGATCGCGTTGCTCGTCTGGCGGCACTGGCTTCCGGCGTTCTTCACGCTGGGCTTCGGCGGCGTGACGCTGCTGGCCTACCTGTTGTCAGTGACGGTGGGCTTTTACGGCGTGCACGACCAGTTCAACAGCCAGTACGAATACTGGGGCGTCGTGACCGAAGCGGTCTGCGTGCTCTGCGGTCTGGTGCTGCTCGTGCAGGCGATCCGCGCGCGAACGGCTCAGAACGCGTAGCGCTGCACCTTTTCCGGGTGGATGACGACCCGGAAAAGGTCGAGTTCCTGCAGCACTTTCAGCCCGGCTTCGCCTTCCGGAGTGCTGAGGTCCCAATAGCGGGCGGCGAGCCTGCCCGCGAGTTCGCGTCCGCCGTCGGTCTCGATCGTGACACGCCCGGCGACCGACACCCAGCGCTCCGGCTCCCCCACCGGCGCCGCGACGACGATCGACGCGCGCGGGTCCTCGCGCAGCTGCCGGACCTTCGCCGAATCCGCGGCGGTGAACAGCTGGACCGTGCGCTCGTCGGTGGCCTCGAACCACACCGGCCGGGGCTGCGGCGGACGCGGTCCGGCGGCGACGGTCAGGAAGCCGTGCAGGGGGCGGCGGAGAAAGTCGAGATCGTGGTCGGTGAGGGTGTTCATGGCTGCGATTCAACCGGGTTTTCCCGGACGATCCCATAGGCGATCCGCCGGATTGCCTGTCCATTCGTCTAATGTCGGGGGAGTGGACGCGTTCAGCGATGTGATCCGCGGGGTCCGGGCGCACGGGTCCCTGTTCGGCTGCACGGCACTGTCCGCGCCGTGGTCGTTGCGCTTTGTGGACGGTTCCCCGCTGACCCTGTGCACGCTGCTGAGCGGCGAGGGCTGGGTCGTGCCGGAAGACCATCCGCCCGAGTTGCTGCGCGCCCGCGAGACCATCCTCGTCCGCGGTCCGTTCTCCTTCGTGGACCGCCTGGACACCCCCGCGCCCCCGGTCGAATGCGGCGAGTTCTGCGCCACTCCCGACCAGGGCGGCACCCGGCACCGCCTGGGCTGGAACGACTCGTTTCGCGGGGAAACCACCCTGATCGTCGGGGCGTACCCGGGGCACAGCCGCAGCCGGATGGCCGCGCTGCTGGACGCGCTGCCGGTCGTCGTCCGGCCGCCTTCCCCGGACGCGGAAGACCCGGTGCTGGACCACCTGGCCGCCGAACTTGCCGTCGACGCGCCGGGCCAGCAAGTCGTCCTGGACCGCCTGCTCGACTGGATGCTGGTCTGCCTCCTGCGCGACTGGTTCGACCGTCCCGGGGGCACCCCGCCGCCGTGGTGGGCGGCCCAGCGGGACCCGGTGGTGGGCGCGGCTCTCCGGTCGCTGCACGAAGATCCGGCGGCCCCGTGGACGGTCGGCACGCTCGCCGCCCGGACCGGGGTTTCGCGGTCCACCCTGGCCAAGCGCTTCGCGGACCTGATGGGCGAGCCGCCGATGACGTACCTGACCCGATGGCGGATGACGCTCGCCGCGGACCTTCTGGCGGAGCAGCCGTCGATGCCGATCGCGGAGGTGGCGCGCACGGTGGGGTATTCGGACGCGTTCGGGTTCAGTTCGGCGTTCAAGCGGTTGCGAGGCGTCAGTCCGACTGGGTACCGGAGGGCTTTTCTGGCCGGGGACGGGGTTTTGGCTTCTGCTGGCGGTTGAGGGAGTTTTTGGCGGCCGTAGTGGGCGGGAGCGCTGACTGGGCCGTGACCGGTCGGCTTTCTGCTCCCCTCGGCCAACTGTTCCCGTCGCCCAGGAAGCCCGGTCGGCACCGCTGCCGAGCATCCCGATGTGCCTCCGTCGGGTGAACCTTCCGGCGTGTCGCGCACGAGGGGTCCCCTCGCACCCTGATTCGTTTGCGCTGGTCCAGGCTTCGTCGACAGGCTGGTTCCATGGTCCTGACAGCAGTCCTCGCAGCCGGGGTGGTGGTGCCCGTGCTGCTGGTGATGACGAAGAAAGCCGGTGCGCCGGTCTCCACCGTGCTCGGCCTGACCACCGCCGTCGCGGCCGTCGCGGTGGCCGCGTCCCGTGCCGACGCGGGTGCCTTCCCGGCGTGGTGGCTACCGGTGGCGTGGCTGGTCTCGGTGCTAGGCGTACCCCTCGCTCTGGCCGACGCCCGGCACCACCGCCTCCCGGATGTCCTGACTCTGCCCGCTTACCCGGTCGTCGCCCTGACGATCACCCTCGCTTCCCTCAGCGGCGGAGGATGGCGACTGGCCGCCGGTGCCGCCCTGGGATGCCTGCTGTTCGGCGGAACGCATCTGATCGTCCACCGGCTGTCGGCGGGCGGTCTCGGCCCGGGAGACGTCAAACTGGCCGGATCCTTCGGCGCCGTCCTGGGTGCTGTCGGCGGGCTGGCTCCCGCAGTGGCGGCAGTCCTGGCGGCGACGGTGAGCCTGGCGGCCGTGGTGCCGATGTGGCTTGCGCGCCGGATTCGCCTAGCGCGCGAGCTTCGGGCTTCCGCTCAACTCGCTCCCGCCTGCGCCGCCGTGCCCCGGTCCGGCGCGGACGCGACCGTCGCGCCATCGCCGCGCTCCGAAACCGAAGGAGAACTCCACGAGCCCACGTCGAGCCAACTCGACTCCATGCCCTCGGCGGGGAATCCCGCCCTGCCGTCCACGCCGACCGACCTAGCTCGCACACCGTCGCCGACCGAACTCGCCTGCGGATCCGGGCAGCCCGCTGCGCCCACGGTCTCCGGATCGTCACCGACCGATGCTGCCTCCGCTCCGTCCGATCCCGCTGCCGCTCCGGCTGCCCCCGCTCCCGCTGCAACCGGCCCCGCTGTCACGTCGACCGGCCTCGCGCCCACACCGGCTGGCCCCGCCTCCACACCGCCACGCGACCCCGCCCGCTCCCGGATCCGCGCCGGTCCCCTCCGCGTCCCCTACGGTCCCGGCCTGGTTCTGGCCACCTGGGCGTGCGCGGTCTTCCCAGCCGCTGGAACGGGCATCGGCTGAGGCCAGGGGCTCTGCCAGCGCCTCGGACCGGCCGTGACAGGATTGTCCGGTGCTGCGCTGGATCACCGCTGGAGAATCGCACGGACCCGCCCTCGCCGCTGTGCTCGAGGGGCTGCCTGCCGGGGTGGAGGTGACGACCTCGGACCTCTCCGCGCAGCTCGCGCGGCGGCGGCTCGGGTTCGGCCGCAGCCCGCGGATGGGCTTCGAGACCGACCAGGTCCAGTTCCTCGGCGGGGTCCGGCACGGGGTCACCCAGGGCGGCCCGATCGCCGTCCAGATCGAGAACGCCGAGTGGCCCAAGTGGGAGAAGGTCATGGCGGCCGATCCGGTCGACGAGGCCGAGCTCGCCGGGCTCGCCCGCAACGAGCCGCTGACCCGGCCCCGTCCGGGGCACGCCGACCTGCCCGGCATGCAGAAGTACGGCTTCGACGAGGCCCGTCCCGTCCTGGAGCGCGCCAGCGCTCGCGAGACGGCGTCGCGGACCGCGCTCGGCACGGTCGCCCGGAACTTCCTGCGGCAGCTGCTCGGGGCCGAGGTGCTGAGCCACGTCGTCTCGATCGGCGGTGCGGACGCGCCCGACGGCCCGCTCCCGCAGCCGAGCGACCTCGCGGCGATCGACGAGAGCCCGGTGCGCGCGTTCTCGGCCGAGGGGACCGAGGCGATGGTCGCCGAGGTCGACGCGGTGCGGAAGGCCGGCGACACCGTCGGCGGCGTGATCGAGGTGATCGTCTACGGGCTGCCGCCGGGCCTCGGCTCGCACGTGCATTGGGACCGGCGCCTCGACGCGCGGCTCGCCGGCGCGCTCATGGGCGTGCAGGCGATGAAGGGCGTCGAGGTCGGCGACGGCTTCACCACCGCCCGCCGCTGGGGCAGTCAGGCGCACGACGAGATCGACCGCGGCACCGGGCCGGTGGGCGTCACGCGCCGGTCGAACCGCGCGGGCGGGCTCGAAGGCGGGATCACCAACGGCGAACCGCTGCGGGTGCGCGTCGCGATGAAGCCGATTTCGACCGTGCCCAAGGCACTGTCCACAGTGGACGTCCGGACTGGCGAGCCCGCGGTGGCGATCCACCAGCGTTCCGACGTGTGCGCGGTGCCGCGCGCGGGCGTGGTGCTGGAGTCGGTCGTGGCGCTGGTCGTCGCGGACGCGGCGCTGGAGAAGTTCGGCGGCGACTCGCTGGCCGAGACCCGGCGCAACGCGCAGGCGTACTTGAAGGCGCTCGAGGAGCGCTGGTGAGCCCGCGCGCGGTCGTCATCGGGCCGCCGGGCTCCGGAAAGAGCACGGTCGGCCCGCTGCTGGCCGCGGCGCTCGGCGTGTCCTTCCGCGACACCGACGACGACATCGTCGCCCGCGCCGGACGCGCCATCTCGGACATCTTCGCCGACGACGGCGAACCGGCGTTCCGCGCGCTCGAAGAGGAAGCGGTCGCCACCGCTCTCGCCGAACACGACGGTGTCCTTTCCCTCGGCGGTGGCGCTCCGCTCACCCCCGGCACCCGCGCCCGGCTCCAAGACCACACGGTGGTTTTCCTGAACGTCGGGCTCGCCGCCGGCGTGCAGCGCACCGGAATGTCCAGCGCCCGCCCCCTGCTCGCCGGCCTCAACCCCCGCGCCACCTTCAAAGCCCTGCTCGACCAGCGGCTGCCGGTGTACCGCGAGGTGGCGACCGTCGAGATCGAAACCGACAAGCGAACGCCCGAAGAGGTCGTCGCGGCCGCCGTCGCGGCCCTCGAACCCGATCGAGTTCCCGAACAGTGACCCGCGACCAGCCGATGCCGCTGAGTCACAACCCCGCCCAGGACCGCCGGGTCCGGGAGCAGTGAGGAGAACCGTGTCCGCCACCCCGCCCGTCCGGATCCGGGTCGCTACCGCGCAGCCGTACGACGTGCTCGTGGGGCGCGGCCTGCTCGGCGAACTCACCGAGCAGCTCGCCGACGCGTCGAAGGTCGCGCTGATCCATCCGCCGACGCTCACCGCCACCGCCGAAGCCGTGCGCGACGAGCTGGCCGCGGCCGGGCTGGACGCGCATCGCGTCGAGATTCCCGACGCGGAGGACGGCAAGGCCTTCTCGGTCGCCAGCTTCTGCTGGGAAGTCCTCGGCCGGATCGGGCTGGACCGGCGCGGCGTGGTCGTCGCGCTCGGCGGCGGGGCGGTCACCGACCTCGCCGGGTTCGTCGCGGGCACCTGGATGCGCGGCGTCCGGCTGGTGAACGTGCCGACGACGCTGCTCGGCATGGTCGACGCGGCGGTCGGCGGGAAGACCGGGATCAACACCGAGGCGGGCAAGAACCTCGTCGGCGTCTTCCACGAGCCCTCCGCCGTCCTCGTCGACCTCGCGACGCTGGAATCCTTGCCGCGCAACGAACTCGTCGCCGGGATGGCCGAGATCGTCAAGACCGGGTTCATCGCCGACCCGCGAATCCTCGAGCTGATCGAGGCCGACCCGGAGCAGGCGCTCGACCCGGCGGGCGACGTGCTGGCCGAACTCGTCCGCCGCTCGATCCAGGTGAAGGCCGACGTCGTCGCGGCCGACCTGCGCGAATCCGACCTGCGCGAAATCCTCAACTACGGCCATACCCTCGGCCACGCCATCGAACGCCGCGAGCGCTACCGGTGGCGCCACGGCGCCGCGGTCAGCGTCGGCCTGGTGTTCGCGGCGGAGCTGGCCCGGCTGGCCGGACGTCTCGACGACGCCACCGCCGACCGGCACGCCGCCGTGCTCAAACTGATCGGCCTGCCCACCACCTACGACCCGGACGCGCTGGGCCAGCTGCTGGAAACCATGAAGGGCGACAAGAAAACCCGCTCCGGCGTACTGCGGTTCGTCGTCCTCGACGGGCTCGGCAAACCGGGCCGCCTGGAAGGCCCCGACCCGTCGCTGCTCGCCGCCGCGTACTCGGCCATCGCCGCTGAGCCCAAGGAAAACGGCGGGAGCGTGCTGCTGTGAAGGCGTTCGTGTTCAACGGCCCCAACCTCGGCAGGCTGGGCAAGCGCGAGCCGGACGTCTACGGCTCCACCACGCACGACGACCTCGCCCGGCTGTGCGTCGAGACCGGACAGGAGCTGGGCCTCGACGTCGAGGTGCGGCAGACCGACCACGAAGGCGAACTGGTCGGCTGGCTGCACGAGGCGGCCGACGCGGGCGCACCGGTCGTGCTGAACGCCGGAGCCTGGACGCACTACTCGATCGCCGTTCGCGACGCCGCCGCCCAGCTCACCGCGCCGCTGATCGAACTGCACATCAGCAACGTGCACAAGCGCGAAGAATTTCGGCACCACAGCGTGCTTTCCGACATCGCCACCGGGGTGATCGCCGGTCTCGGCGTGGATGGTTACGGGCTGGCGTTGCGCTGGATTGCGGCGCATTCGTCCTGAGCAGGCGGCTGGGAACCGGTGTGGTTCCGGGCAGCACCGCGCGCTTTCCGGTGTCGCTACCAGGGTGGTCGCTGGTCTCGGCGTGGATGGTTACGGGCTGGCGCTGCGCTGGATCGCGCACACTCGTCCTGACCTCGCGTTAGACGCTGCTGCCGGGCGGTTCCGGTGCCGCGGCGGGCTTTCCGGCATCACGACCAGGGTGCGGCCGCTGGGGGTGGAGGCGAGGGCCGTAACCCCGGGGTCGTGAACGTTCGTGCCGGTTAGAACCGGCATTGCCGCTCACGAGACCGGTGCCGAAAAGCAACCCCTTGGCAAACCCGCCGCCTGACCGGCGGATGCGCGACGTGGTTCACCCATCCGGTGCCGCTGTCGCTACACTCGGCGATCATGCACCCGTTTCGTCGTGGGGGTCGGCGACCCGTGCGTCAGCTGCTCTCGCTGCTGATCGCCGGTTCTCTTGTTTCCGGGTGCAGCCAGACGATGGCCCAGCCGCAGGCCGAGGGCAACGGTCACGGCGGCATCGCGGGCGGGGCGCCTCAGCCCTCGCAGGATCCGCCGAGGGCGGCGGACGTCGCGCTCGCCACGGGAGCCAGCCGGCAGAGCGGCGGCGTGGTGGCTGCCGGGGCCGTGGACGCGGTCTACAACTACGGGCCGACCGTGATGGTCGAGAACGGCCGCACCCGGATCTGGTGGTGCAGCCAGTACAGCAGCGCCCCGCCGCCGGGCGACGACATCCTCTACGCCGAAGGTCCCTCGGCCGACGGGCCGTTCACTGGACCGGGTGGCGGCGCTCCCGCGGCGGTGCTGTCCGGCGCGCCCGGCAATTTCGACGGCATGCACACCTGCGATCCGTCCGTTCTCCGCGTCGGCGGCACGTACTTCCTGTACTACACCGGCGCGGCGGGCGATCACGCGCTCGGCAACGCGATCGGCATGGCCACCAGCCCGGACGGCATCCACTGGACCCGTTCGAACGGCGGCAAACCGATCCTCGGCGCGTCGCACGACGTCCACCGCGACAACGTCTACGGCGCGGGCCAGCCCTCGGTGGTCTTCCTCGACGGCTGGTACTACCTGATGTTCACCGACACCACCGGCCGCGCGGCGGGCTGGAACGGGGCGGGCCAGTTCGTCGTCCGGGCGCACGATCCGGCGTTCCGCGAGGGCGTGGAAGCGTTGGGGGAGAAGGGTTTCGAGCCCACCGCGTCGACCGCCGCGCCGCGGACCCGGTCGGTGGTCGACGCGTTCAGCGTGGACCTGGAGTGGGTCGGCGCGCTCGACGCTTTCGCCATCGCGCACGAAACCGCGGACGGCACCACGATCACGTTCTGGGACCGCGATTTCACGATGCAGCCGTACAAACCCGTCGTGATCCCCGGCGCGTGGAAGGAAGGCCCCGGCCTCGTCCGCCGTCCCGACGGGCACGCGCCGACCTCGGTCAGCGATCCGTGCGACCTGGTCTCGCTGGACGTCGTGCGCGCCACCGAAATCGGACCGGCGGGCGCGCCGACCGGGCTCAAACACTTCGGGCTCGACGTGAAAGGCGCGGGCGGCTGCTCGACCCCGTCGCGCACCACGGCGACTTTCGACGGCGTGGCGATGCCTTCCCCGGACCGCATGATCGACCTCTACCGGCGCGGCGAACGCATCCGGATCGACCGGCGTTCAGTCGCCGCGGTGCTCGCCGGGGAACTGGTGAACCGGCCGCTGCCGCAGGTGCCGGAAGTCCCGGTGAAAACGCGCCTGCGGTCGGGCGCGACCGTCGTGCACGCGTACGGCCGCGGCTACGGCATGGTGCTCGACGGGCTGCTTTACGGCTTGCCGGACACGGCGATCGTGTCGCTCAACGGTTCCGGGGTGCAGGAGATCGACCCGCAACAGTGGGACGCCGCCGCGCGCGGTTTGCCGCTGGGCGGCTGACCGGCGACGGCTTCGGGGCGGTTCGCGGGGTCGGGCTCGGCGGGAGTTCGAGTTCGCCGGAACGGCTGCCGGTGCCGTCTTCGTCCTCGTCGTCCGGCTCCGGTCCAGGCTCGGGATCGTCTTCCTCCGCCGGCCGCCGCATCCGGCCGCCGACGAACAGCCCCAGCCCGGCGGGCACCAGCACGAGCAGCGCGGAGAACGCCGCCCCGCCGGTGAGCGCGGCTCCTAGTTCGGAAACCCCGGTCTGATCGACGAAAACCGCCCGCCCGATCACGTAGAGAACGCCCGAGCACACGCCCGCGACCAGGGAGGCGATGAACCACGCGCGCCCTCTGTCGCGCAGGCCGCGCCAGCCGTCGATCGCGCTCCACAGCGCCGCGAGGCCGACCAGCACGGCGATGGTGAGCGACGTGAACAGCGTCTGGCCGGTCGGGTGGAACACGGACCACTTGGCGAGCAGCGTCATCGCGGCGGCGTGCACGACCGCCATGACCAGCCCGCGCGTCAACCAGGCACCCAGCATGGACGGAGTGTAGGCGCGCCGAAGTTAACCGCCAGTAGGCCGTCCTTCCGCCGTGCCGGAACCGGGTCCGGAACGCGCTCGTTAAGCTGGCCGGGTGCCGGAAATCCACGCTCATCGCCGTGCCGCGCTCGCCGCCCTGCTCCACGAGAACGGGGTCGACGCGCTGCTGGTCACCGACCTGCTCAACATCCGCTACCTGACCGGGTTCACCGGGTCGAACGCCGCGCTGCTGCTGCACGCGGGCGGCGACGCGAAGACCCTGTTCTGCACCGACGGGCGCTACACGACCCAGTCGGAATCCGAGGTGCCCGACCTGGAACGCGTCCTCGACCGCGCCAGCGCCCGCGCGCTCGCGGCACGCGCGGCGGACCAGCTCGCGGACTACGGCCGCACCGGGTTCGAGAGCCAGCACGTGAGCGTCGAGGAGCACGAGCACCTCAAGGTGCGTTTCGACCGCGTCGAACTGGTCCGTACGCCGGGCCTGATCGAGCAGTTGCGGGTGGTCAAGGACGAGGTCGAGATCGCCGCCCTGCGCGCCGCGTGCGCCGCCGCCGACCGCGCACTGGCCGACCTGATCGAGGCCGGGGGAGTGCGGCCGGGCCGGACCGAGCTGGAAGTGGCCCGCGACCTGGAGAACCGGATGCTGGAGCACGGTTCGTCCGGGATCTCCTTCGAATCCATCGTCGCCGCCGGGCCGAACTCGGCGATCCCGCACCACCGCCCGACCGGGGCCGAACTGCGCCGCGGCGACTTCGTGAAGTTCGACTTCGGCGCCACGGTCGACGGCTACCACTCGGACATGACCCGCATGGTCGTCATCGGCGAGCCCGCGGACTGGCAGCGCGAGATCTACGACCTCGTGCACCGCGCGCAGGCAGCGGGCACCGAGGCGGTCCGTCCCGGCGCTGTGGTGTCCGAAGTGGACGCCGCGGCGCGCTCGGTGATCGCCGACGCCGGGTACGGAGAGCAGTTCGCGCACGGTCTCGGCCACGGCGTCGGGCTGGAGGTGCATGAGGCACCGAGTCTCGCCGCGACGGGCGTCGGTACACTGTCCGCCGGTATGGCGGTCACCGTCGAACCCGGCGTGTACCTCGCGGGGCGCGGTGGCGTGCGCATCGAGGACACGCTCGTCGTGCGGGACTCCGGACCCGAACTCCTCACCCTGAGCACCAAGGACCTCGTGGCCGTCTGACGGCCGCGGCCGAAGAGATCGAACACAGGAGACCTGAAGACTCGTGGCCACCACCAACGACCTGAAGAACGGACTCGTCCTCAACCTGGACGGCCAGCTGTGGAGCGTCACCGCGTTCCAGCACGTCAAGCCGGGCAAGGGCGGCGCCTTCGTGCGCACCACGCTCAAGCACGTGCTGACCGGGAAGGTCGTCGACAAGACCTTCAACGCGGGCACGAAGGTCGAGACCGCCACGGTGGACCGCCGGAACATGACGTACCTGTACAAGGACGGCGCGGACTTCGTCTTCATGGACGGCGACACCTACGACCAGATCACCGTGCCCGCCGAGACCGTCGGCGACAACGCGAACTACATGCTCGAGAACACCGAGGTCCAGGTCGCGGTGCACGAGAACGAGCCGCTGTACGTCGAGCTGCCGACCTCGGTCGAGCTGGTCATCCAGCACACCGACCCGGGCCTGCAGGGCGACCGCTCCACCGGCGGCACCAAGCCGGCGACGCTCGAGACCGGCGCGGAGATCCAGGTCCCGCTGTTCCTCTCGACCGGCGAGAAGATCAAGGTCGACACCCGCGACGGCCGGTACCTCGGCCGCGTCTCCAGCTGATGGCGGACAAGCTCCCCCCGCACCCGAACCGCGGCGGCGCGATCAGCAGGCGCCAGGCGCGCCGGCGCGCGGTCGAGATGCTGTACGAGGCCGCTCAGCGGTCCGCCGACCCGGTCACGCTGCTGGCCGACCGGGTCGGCGCGGTCGAGGTCGACCCGATCGCGGACTACACGATCGCCGTCGTGGAAGGCGTCACGACCCACCGCGGGCGGATCGACGAACTCCTCGCGGAACACTCGCAGGGCTGGACTCTCGAGCGGATGCCACCGGTCGACCTGGCGGTGCTGCGCGTCGGCGTCTACGAGATGCTGTGGTCGGCGGACGTCCCCGACGCGGTCGCGATCGACGAAGCGGTCGGCCTCGCGAAGGAACTTTCGACGGACGACTCGCCCCGGTTCATCAACGGCGTCCTCGGCCGCATCGGCACGATCGCCGACCGGCTGCGCGCGGTTCTGTAACCCCAGGGTTCGGTAGCCGGGGGTAACCCGGCTGGGGGAAAGCGGCACCTGAATGGCCGCTCCCTGATCGAGTTACGGCCGGACCGCGGCGGCCGATGCGAGGGGCGGTCCGGGAGAAAATTGATCACCGAGCGGAATCAGAACCGGTCGGCGGGTGTCTTTCGCGGCCGGTGTCGCGGCGTTTCGGCGGGTGTTGGGGAGCGGTCGTCCGGGACTCGCTGCGGTGAGTGAGCAGTCTGCCGGAACGTTCCCGGTGTTGTGGCAGAACCGCGTGCCTGGTTGGGGAATCCGGTGCGGTGCGGTGGGAATCGCTACGGAAATCCGTGGAAACTTTGAGGCGCCAGCGCTTTCGGCGATGCGCGAGAAAGCGGTTGCCGGGAGCGGACATCGCTCGACGCCGGGATTGCTAGCTACGTCAGGAGAATCCGCCCGGAACTCCGGAATCCGGAGCTGAGGAGTGGCCGGATGACGAAACGGGTTCGGCGGCGCGGCCTAGGGTGAGGAATTGGCTGCGGCGGCGAGGAGCGGACCTGGCGGCGAGCCTGGAGCGCGGGAGCGGCTGGGCAGCGAAAACAGGCTCGCGGGAGCGGCTGGGCAGCGGAAACGGGCTCGGCGGTGCGGCTGGGGTGGGGAATCAGCCGGGGCGGGGATAAACAGACCTGGCAGTGGGCTTGGAGCGGGGGAGCTGCTGGGCGGCGAAAGCAGGCTCAGCGGCTGGGGTGAGGAAAGTCGGCTCGGCGATGCAGTCCAGACCGGGGAGCAGCAGGGGCGGGGAAACAGTGCCCTGTGAAGCGGCCCGGAGCGCGGCATTGGCCGGAGCGGTGAAAAAGACCTGGTGGCGGGCCGAAACGGCGAGCGGCCGGGGCGAGAAAAATCCCGCTCGGCGATGCAGTCCAGGTCAGGAGCAGCAGGGGCGAGGAAACAGTGCCCTGCGAAGCGGTCCGGAGCGCGGCATTGGCCGGGGTGGTGAAAAAGGCCTGGTGGCGGGGCCTGAAATGGTGAGCGGCCGGGGCGAGGAAACCCCGCTCGGCGATGCAGGCCAGAGCAGGAAGCAGCCAGGGCGGGGAAACAGTCCCCAGCGAAGCGGCCCGGAGCGCGGAATCGGCCGGGCCGGGAAAGACCTGGTGGCGGGGCTCAAAACGACGAGCGGCCGAGGCGGAGAAACAAGTCCGGCGGCGCGGCCCAGAGCGGGAATCGGCCGGAGCGAAGAAATAGTCCCCGGCGGCACGGCCCGGAGCGGGAAATGCGGCGAACCCCGGATCCATCCCATTCCCGGCAGAACCGGGCGCGGGGAATTCCGGCGGTTCCCCAGGCCAGAACAACACAGGTCAGCGGCAACCGGCATCGACCGAGGTCAGCCAGGGTGGAAACGGCTGAGTTCCGGCGGACGGAGCGTCACCCGAAGCGCGGCGGGCGTTCCCGGTTCCCCGGGTGCGGGAAGCCCGCCGCGTCGTGCACGGCCGTTGCCGCCATCAGTGCTCAGTCCTCTTTGGACGGGCGGGCTTCCGGCGGGAGGACGCCCCAGTCGATGAGCTGCTCGGTCAGCTCTCCGGGGGTCATGTCGTAGATGATGGCGAGCGAGCGCAGGTCCTCGGTGCGGATGGAGAGCACCTTGCCGTTGTAGTCGCCGCGCTGGCTCTGGATCGTGGCCGCGTAGCGGGCGAGCGGGCCGACCTTCTCCGCGGGCAGCTGCTGGAGCCGCTCCAGGTTGATCACGATCTTCGTGGCGGGCTCGGCTCCCGAGGGCACCCGGCCCTCCGGCAGCAGTTCGACCACCGGCACGCCGTAGAAGTCCGCCAGCTCGGCCAGCTTCTGGACGGTGACCGCCCGGTCGCCGCGCTCGTACGAGCCGACCACGACGGCCTTCCAGCGTCCGCCGGACTTCTGCTCGACCCCGTGCAGGGACAGGCCTTGCTGCTGGCGGATCCCGCGGAGCTTGGCCCCGAGCGCCTTGGCGTAATCGCCCATCTGGTGGTTCTCCGTTTCATCGCCCCTGCCCGGCCGGGAGGACCGGAGCCGGGGACTCCTCGAGTCGAATACTCAGAGTAATGGTTACGCATAGTTGTCACCAGGTCAAGCAGAAGGTCGGTCCGCGCAGGTGGCGGCCGTGCGCGTACCACCCGGAAGACTGATTGACCGCTCCTGCTACTGTCGGTGCGGTTTCCGGCAGCTGCCGGTTGCCGACGTCCTTTAAGGACCCGTCCAGAGAGGCGGGGAAGGAGGTCCGCCTTGTCGTCACGTCCGCGTGGCGCGGCGGAGCCGGCGGGAGAGCGCGAGCTGCTTTCTGCCGGTGATGTCGCGCGCACGATCGCGAGGATGGCCCACCAGGTCATCGAGAAGACCGCTCTCGGAGCCGGTCCGCCGGAGCAGTACCCGGTGCTGCTCGGCATCCCCACCCGCGGCACTCCGCTGGCCGCGCGCCTCGCCGGGAAGATCGGCGAATTCGCCGGGGCCGAGCCGCCGCACGGCGCCCTCGACGTCACCCTTTACCGCGACGATCTCCGCCGCCGCCCGCCGCGCGCGCTCGAACAGACGCAGCTGCCGCCGGACGGGATCGACAACCGGGTCGTCATCCTCGTCGACGACGTCCTGTTCTCCGGCCGCACCATCCGCGCCGCTCTCGACGCCCTGCGCGACCACGGCCGCCCGCGTGCCGTCCAGCTCGCCGTGCTCGTCGACCGCGGGCACCGCGAGCTGCCGATCCGCGCCGACTACGTCGGCAAGAACGTGCCCACCGCGCGCGCCGAAGGCGTCTCCGTGCTGCTGTCCGAAACCGACGGCCGGGACGCGGTGCTGCTGCGCGCGCCGGAAGGAGAAACCCGGTGAAGCACCTGCTCGCCACCGACGGGCTCGACGCGGACACCGCGACCGCCGTGCTCGACACCGCCGACGAGCTCAAGCACACGCTGCTCGGCCGCGAGGTCAAGAAGCTGCCGACGCTGCGCGGCCGCACCGTGATCACGCTGTTCTACGAAAACTCCACGCGCACCCGGGTGTCGTTCGAGATCGCCGGGAAGTGGATGAGCGCGGACGTGATCAACGTCTCGGCGTCCAGTTCCTCGGTGAACAAGGGCGAATCCCTGCGGGACACCGCGCTCACGCTGGCCGCCGCGGGCGCCGACTGCGTGATCATCCGGCACCCCGCCTCGGGAGCCGCGCACCGGCTGTCCGGCTGGCTCGCTGGGCCGGGCACCGCGGTGGTCAACGCGGGCGACGGAATGCACGAGCACCCCACGCAGGCGCTGCTGGACGCGGCGACGCTGCGCGAACGCCTCGGGTCGCTGAAAGACCGGCGGATCGCGATCGTCGGCGACGTCCTGCACAGCCGAGTCGCCCGCTCGAACATCCACCTGCTCAGCACCCTCGGCGCGGAGGTGGTGCTCGTGGCACCGCCGACGCTGCTGCCGGTCGGCGTGGAGAAGCTGCCGGTCACGGTCTCGCACGACCTCGACGCCGAGCTTCCCGCGGTCGACGCGGTGATGATGCTGCGCGTCCAGGCCGAGCGCATGCACGGGGGCTTTTTCCCCTCCGCGCGCGAGTATTCGATCTCCTACGGCCTGAACGCGCGTCGCCAGGCGCTGCTGCCGGACCACGCCGTCGTGCTGCACCCCGGCCCGATGCTGCGCGGCATGGAGATCTCCTCCGCGGTCGCGGATTCCCCCTCCTCAGCCATTACCGAACAGGTCCGCAACGGCGTGCACGTGCGCATGGCGGTCCTCTACCACCTCCTGGCCAGTGAAGGAGCTGCCGCGTGAGCATCGTGATCAAGGGTGCCCGCCCGTACGGCGAGGGCGAGCCGGTGGACGTCCTGATCGAAGACGGCGTGATCGCCGCGATCGGCAAGGTGAGCGTTCCCGAGGGCGCCGAGGTGCTCGACGCCAAGGGCCAGGTCCTCCTGCCCGGGTTTGTCGACCTGCACACGCACTTGCGCGAGCCGGGCCGCGAAGACACCGAGACGATCGACACCGGTTCCGCCGCGGCCGCGCTGGGCGGTTACACCGCCGTGTTCGCCATGGCCAACACCGATCCGGTCGCCGACAACGCGCTTGTCACCGACCACGTGTGGCGGCGCGGGCAGGAGGTCGGCCTGGTCGACGTCCACCCGGTCGGCGCGGTCACAGTCGGGCTCAAGGGCGAGAAGCTCGCCGAACTGGGCACAATGGCCAAGGGCTCCGCGGCGGTGCGCGTCTTCTCTGACGACGGCGTGTGCGTGGCGGACCCGCTGCTGATGCGCCGCGCGCTGGAGTACTCGACCGCGCTCGACGCGGTGATCGCCCAGCACGCCGAGGAACCGCGGCTCACCGTCGGCGCGCAGGCGCACGAAGGCGAGCAGGCGTCGCGGCTGGGCTACGCGGGCTGGCCGGCGGCGGCGGAAGAGTCGATCGTCGCGCGCGACTGCCTGCTGGCGCTGCACGCGAACGCGCGGCTGCACGTCTGCCACGTCTCCACCGCGGGCACGGTCGACGTCCTGCGCTGGGCGAAGGAACGCGGCACGAAGGTCTCGGCCGAGGTCACGCCGCACCACCTGCTGCTGACCGACGACCGGCTGGAGACCTACGACCCGGTCAACAAGGTCAACCCGCCGCTGCGCACCGGCGGCGACGCGGAGAAGCTGCGCGCCGCGCTGGCCGAGGGCGTCGTGGACTGCGTCGCCACCGACCACGCGCCGCACGCCCCGCAGGACAAGGACACCGAATGGGCCGCGGCCCGGCCCGGCATGCTCGGCCTGCAGACCGCGCTCTCGGTGGTCGTCGAGACGATGGTAAAGACCGGCCTGCTCGACTGGCGCGGCGTCGCGCGCGTGATGAGCGAACGGCCCGCGGAGGTCGGGAACCTGGCCGGGCACGGCCGTCCGATCGAGGCGGGCGAACCGGCGAACCTGACGCTGGTCGACCCGGACGCCGAATGGACCGTGCGCGGGGCCGAACTGGCCAGCATCGCGGCCAACACCCCGTACGAGGGAATGCGGTTGCCCGGCGTGGTGACGGCGACCCTGCTGCGCGGGCGGATCACCGCGCGCGAGGGGAAGATCTGCTGATGGAGCGGTTGCTGCTGACGCTGGGCATCGTCGCCTTCTTCCTGCTGTGCCTGTGGGGCATGTGGGTGGGCTGGCGGCGCAAGGCGCGTTCCCAGAGCGCGCGGATCGCGCCGTTCCCGGAGATCCCCGCCGACGCCGGCGAGTTCCAGCTGGAATCGACCGGCGTGTACGTGGGCACCACGACCGCGGGCAACTGGCAGGACCGCGTCGTCACGCGAGGCGCGGGCCCGCGGTCCGGCGCGGTCTGGCGGCTGCACCCGGACGGGGTGGCCGTGGAACGCGGCGGGCTGCCGGACTTCTGGATCCCGCGCGCCTCGATCACCGGGATCCGCCGCGATTCCCGGCTCGCCGGGAAAGTCACCGGCACCGACGTGCTGCTGGTCGTCACCTGGCAGCTCGGCGACGTCGCGCTGGACACCGGATTCCGCGGCGACGACTTGGCCGACTATCCACAATGGATCGAAGAGCTTTCCGATCACGACATCAAGGGAGGTGCCCAGTGAGCACCGGCACTCGCGGCCCCGCCGCCCTGGTTCTCGAAGACGGCCGGGTGTTCCGCGGCGCGGCGTACGGCGCGCGCGGGCGGACCCTCGGCGAGGCGGTGTTCTGCACCGGCATGACGGGGTACCAGGAAACGCTGACGGATCCGTCGTACCACCGGCAGATCGTGGTGCAGACCGCACCGCAGATCGGCAACACCGGCTGGAACGACGAGGATGACGAATCGTCCCGGATCTGGGTTTCCGGTTACGTGGTGCGGGATCCCGCGCGCACGCCGTCGAGCTGGCGGGCCAAGCGCACGCTGGACGACGAACTGGTGCGCCAGGGCGTGGTCGGGATTTCCGAAGTGGACACCCGGACGCTGACGCGGCACCTGCGCGAGCAGGGCGCGATGCGCGCGGGCGTGTTCTCGGGCGACGCTTTGGGCAGCGACGAGCAGATGGTCGCGGAGGTCCTGGCGAGCCCGCAGATGAAGGGCGCGGACCTCGCGGGCGAGGTGTCCACCGAGCGGCCGTATGTCGTTGCGGCGCAAGGGGAAAAGCGATTCCGGGTCGCGGCGCTGGACTTGGGGATCAAGTCGAACACGCCGCGGCTGATGACGCAGCGGGGCATCGAGGTGCACGTGCTGCCGTCGAGCACGAGCGCGGAGGATCTGCTGGCGCTGGAGCCGGACGGGGTGTTCCTGTCCAACGGACCCGGTGACCCGGCGACGACCGAGCACGCGACTGCGTTGACGAAAACCGTTCTGGAGCAGCGGATTCCGTTGTTCGGCATCTGCTTCGGCAACCAGATCCTCGGCCGCGCCTTGGGTTTGGGGACGTACAAGATGCGCTACGGGCACCGGGGCATCAACATCCCGGTGATCGACGTGGCGACCGGGCGGGTCGCGATCACCGCGCAGAACCACGGTTTCGCTCTCGAGGGCGAGCCGGGCCAGCGGTTCGATTCCCCTTACGGGGCCGCGCAAATCAGCCACTACTGCCCGAACGACGACACGGTCGAGGGCGTGCGCGCCTTCGACGTCCCGGCGTTTTCCGTGCAGTACCACCCCGAAGCGGCGGCGGGTCCGCACGACGCCGCGCCGCTGTTCGACGAGTTCGTTGAGTTGATGGAGAAGAAGGCCTGATGCCGAAGAGGACGGACATCCAGCACGTGCTGGTGATCGGCTCCGGGCCGATCGTGATCGGGCAGGCGGCCGAGTTCGACTACTCGGGCACGCAGGCCTGCCGGGTGCTGCGGGCCGAGGGCCTGCGCGTGAGCCTGGTGAACTCGAATCCGGCGACGATCATGACGGACCCGGAGTTCGCGGACGCGACCTACATCGAGCCGGTGACGCCGGACTTCGTGGAGAAGGTCATCGCGGCGGAGCGGCCGGACGCGCTGCTGGCCACGCTGGGCGGGCAGACCGCGCTGAACTGCGCGGTGGCGCTGCACGAGCGCGGCGTGCTGGAGAAGTACGGCGTCGAGCTGATCGGCGCGGACATCGACGCGATCCAGCGCGGCGAGGACCGGCAGAAGTTCAAGGACATCGTGCGCACGGTCGGCGCGGACGTCCCGCGGTCGCGGGTGTGCCACGACATGGACGAGGTCCGCGCGACGGTCGCGGAACTGGGCCTGCCGGTGGTGATCCGGCCGTCGTTCACCATGGGCGGCCTGGGCTCGGGCATGGCGCACACCCCGGAGGACCTGGAGCGGCTGGCCTCGACCGGGCTGGCGGAGTCCCCGGTGACCGAGGTGCTGATCGAGGAGAGCGTGCTCGGCTGGAAGGAGTACGAGCTCGAGCTGATGCGCGACAAGCACGACAACGTGGTGGTCGTGTGCTCGATCGAGAACGTGGACGCGATGGGCGTGCACACCGGCGACTCGGTCACCGTCGCGCCGACGATG
Source organism: Amycolatopsis sp. NPDC104775 (assembly GCF_055583325.1). Taxonomy (NCBI): domain Bacteria; kingdom Bacillati; phylum Actinomycetota; class Actinomycetes; order Pseudonocardiales; family Pseudonocardiaceae; genus Amycolatopsis; species Amycolatopsis sp. NPDC104775. The sequence continues at coordinate 1,434,696 of NZ_JBVJOE010000001.1, read as the reverse complement.
ACGCTGACCGACCGCGAGTACCAGGTGATGCGCGACGTCGGCATCGCGGTGCTGCGCGAGGTCGGAGTGGACACCGGCGGCTGCAACATCCAGTTCGCGTTCAATCCCGAGGACGGCCGGATGGTCGTGATCGAGATGAACCCGCGCGTGTCCCGTTCGTCCGCGCTGGCGTCGAAGGCGACCGGTTTCCCGATCGCGAAGATCGCGGCGAAGCTGGCGATCGGCTACACCCTCGACGAGATCCGCAACGACATCACCGGCGAGACCCCGGCCTCGTTCGAGCCCGCGCTCGACTATGTCGTGGTGAAGGTGCCGCGGTTCGCGTTCGAGAAATTCCCCGGCGCGGACCCGACGCTGACCACGACGATGAAGTCGGTCGGCGAGGCGATGTCGTTCGGCCGCAGCTTCCCCGAAGCGCTCGGGAAGGCGATGCGGTCGATCGAGACCAAGGCGACCGGGTTCTGGACGCTGCCCGACCCCGAGGGCGTCACGCTGGAGTCCACTTTGGACTCGCTGCGCACGCCGCACGAGGGACGGCTCTACGAGGTCGAGCGCGCGCTGCGGCTGGGCGCGACCGTGCAGCAGGTGCACGAGGCGAGCGGCATCGACCCGTGGTTCATCGACCAGATCGCGCTGATCGGCGAGGTCGGCGCGGAGGTCCGCGACGCACCGGTGCTGGACGGGGACCTGCTGCGGCGGGCGAAGCGCACCGGTCTGTCAGACCGGCAGATCGCCGCGCTGCGCCCGGAACTCGCGGGCGAGGACGGCGTGCGCGCGCTGCGCCACCGGCTGGGCGTGCGGCCGGTGTTCAAGACGGTCGACACCTGCGCGGCGGAGTTCGCGGCGAAGACGCCGTACCACTACTCGGCCTACGAGACCGACCCCGCCGCGACGTCGGAGGTCGCGGTCCAGAGCGACAAGCCGAAGGTGCTGATCCTCGGGTCGGGGCCGAACCGGATCGGGCAGGGCATCGAGTTCGACTACTCCTGCGTGCACGCGGCGATCGCGTTGCGCGAGGCCGGGTTCGAGGCCGTGATGGTCAACTGCAACCCGGAAACCGTCTCGACCGACTACGACACGAGCGACCGGCTGTACTTCGAGCCGCTGTCGTTCGAGGACGTGCTGGAGGTCGTGCACGCCGAGCAGCAGTCCGGCACGGTGGCCGGCGTGATCGTGCAGCTGGGCGGGCAGACCCCGCTCGGGCTCGCGCAGCGGCTGGCCGACGCCGGGGTGCCGGTGGTCGGGACGCCGCCGGAGGCGATCGACCTGGCCGAGGACCGCGGCGCGTTCGGCGAGGTGCTGGCCGAGGCCGGGCTCCCCGCGCCGAAGTACGGCACGGCGACCTCGTTCGAGGGCGCGAAGCGGATCGCCGACGAGATCGGCTACCCGGTCCTGGTCCGCCCGTCCTACGTGCTGGGCGGGCGCGGCATGGAGATCGTCTACGACGAGGAGTCCCTGGCCGGCTACATCCGCCGCGCCACCGAGGTCACGCCCGAGCACCCGGTGCTGGTGGACCGGTTCCTCGACGACGCGATCGAGATCGACGTGGACGCCCTGTTCGACGGCGAGGACCTCTACCTCGGCGGCGTCATGGAGCACATCGAGGAAGCCGGCATCCACTCCGGCGACTCCTCCTGCGCCCTGCCGCCGATCACGCTCGGCGCGCAGGATCTCGAGGCGGTTCGCCGCTCCACCGAGGCCATCGCCCGCGGCGTCGGCGTCCGCGGCCTGCTGAACGTGCAGTACGCGCTCAAGGACGACGTCCTCTACGTCCTGGAAGCCAACCCGCGCGCCTCGCGGACGGTCCCGTTTGTCTCCAAGGCCACCGCGGTCCCGCTCGCGAAGGCCGCGGCGCTGGTGATGACCGGCTCCACGATCAAGGATCTGCGCGCTTCCGGCGTGCTGCCCGCCGAGGGCGACGGCGGCCGGATGCCCGCCGATTCCCCGGTCGCGGTCAAGGAAGCCGTGCTGCCGTTCCACCGGTTCCGCACCCCCGAGGGACACGGCGTCGACTCCCTGCTCGGCCCGGAAATGAAATCGACCGGCGAGGTCATGGGCGTCGACACCTCGTTCGGGAAAGCATTCGCGAAATCGCAGAGCGGGGCCTACGGATCCCTTCCCACCTCGGGCCGGGTTTTCGTCTCCGTCGCCAACCGCGACAAGCGCTCGCTGGTCTTCCCGGTCAAGCGGCTGGCCGATCTCGGCTTCGAGATCCTGGCCACCACCGGCACCGCGGAAGTGTTGCGGCGCAACGGAGTCGCGTGTTCGGTGGTGCGCAAGCACTCCGAGCCGGACCCGGGCACCGGCGAGCCGAACATCGTCGACGTGATCCTCGCCGGCGACGTCGACATGGTCATCAACACGCCGTACGGAAACAGCGGGCCGCGCGTGGACGGTTACGAAATCCGTACTGCCGCGGTCTCGCGCGACATTCCGTGCATCACCACGGTGCAGGGCGCCGCGGCGGCCGTGCACGGCATCGAAGCGCTTATCCGCGGCGACATCGGCGTGCGCAGCCTGCAGGACCTCCAGGCGGCGCTCAAGGCGAAGTCGTGACCGCGCGGTTCGGGGCCCGGCTTGCCGAAGCGGTGGCCGCGCGCGGGCCGCTGTGCGCTGGGATCGACCCGCATCCGGGCCTGATCGAGGCGTGGGGCCTGCCGCTCGACGCGAGCGGGCTCGAACGTTTCGCGCTCAGCGCCGCGGAAGCGCTGGGCGAGGTGGCGGCGATCGTGAAGCCGCAGTCGGCGTTCTTCGAAGCGTTCGGGTCCGCCGGGGTGGCGGTGCTCGAACGCGTCGTAGACGTCGCTCACGACGCCGGAGCGCTCGTCCTGCTGGACGTGAAGCGCGGCGACATCGGTTCCACCATGGCGGCCTATACGGCGGCGTACGTAGCCGAGAAGGCGGCTTTGACCGCCGACGCGGCCACGGTGTCGCCGTACCTCGGCTTCGGTGCGCTCGACGCGGCTGTCGCGGCGGCGCGCGAAGCGGGCAACGGGCTCTTCGTGCTCGCGCGCACGTCGAATCCGGAAGCGAACGCGTTGCAGAGCGCGCGGCTCGAAGACGGCCGTACGGTCGCTCAGAGCGTCGTAGACGCTGCTGCGGACCACAACGCAGGTGCTGAGCCCTACGGCGACGTCGGCGTGGTCGTAGGGGCCACTGTGGCTCCTGGGGAAGTCGATCTGAGCCGGCTCAACGGACCGGTGCTCGCGCCCGGTTTCGGGGCGCAGGGGGCGACTGAGGCGGATTTGCGGGCAGTTTTCGGGGACGGGCTCCCCGGCCTGCTCCCGGCGTCCTCCCGCGACCTGCTGCGGCACGGCCCGGACACCGCCGCGTTACGCCGTGCGGCCCAAGAGGTGAACGGCCGGTTGGACCGGTCGCGCGGAAAAGGCCAATAGCAGGCCCCGGAATCGCGCTCCACCAGCCACCCCCGCATTGTGGCCCCTGCTCAGGGGTGGGTACCGTCGCGTCACCCACCCAGATGTGAGAACTACCGGAGGAAAACGTGGCACTTCCCCAGCTGACAGAGGAACAGCGTGCTGCGGCGCTGGAGAAGGCCGCCGCCGCCCGCCGCATCCGTGCTGAGCTGAAGGAGCGGCTGAAGCGGGGCGGTACCACTCTGGTCGACGTGCTGAAGCAGGCCGAGGAGAACGAAATCCTCGGCAAGATGAAGGTTTCGGCCTTGCTCGAGGCGCTCCCCGGCGTCGGCAAGGTCCGTGCCCAGCAGACGATGGAACGACTGGAGATCGCCCCCAGCCGCAGGCTCCGCGGGCTCGGCGACCGGCAGCGCAAGGCGCTGCTGGCCGAGTTCAGCGGCGAGTGAGCGGCGTCGGTCAGGACTACCCGGTGACCCGGGGCGCCGACCGCGGCAGTGAGCCGGTGGCGGGGGACATCTCCCGCCCCCGGCTCACGGTCGTCTCCGGCCCTTCCGGCGTCGGGAAGTCGAGTGTGGTGGGACAGCTGCGCCGGCTCGAGCCGAACCTGTACTTCAGCGTTTCGGTGACGACGCGGGCGCCGCGGCCGGGCGAGGTCGACGGAAACCATTACCACTTCGTGGATTCCGCCGAATTCGACCGGATGGTGGCCGGGAACCGGCTGCTGGAATGGGCCGAGTTCGCGGGCAACCGGTACGGGACGCCGCGCGAGCCGGTGGAGAAGGCGCTCGCGCAGGGCCGTCCGGCGGTGCTGGAGATCGAGCTGCAGGGCGCCCGCCAGGTCCGGGCCGCGATGCCGGAAGCCCGGCTGGTCATGCTGATGCCGCCGTCGTGGGAGGAACTGGTCGGCAGGCTCACCGGCCGGGGCACCGAGACCGAGGCCGCGGTGGCCGCCCGGCTGGCCGAGGCGGAACGCGAACTGGCCGCGGCCGGGGAGTTCGACGAACGGGTCGTGAACGCCGACGTCGAGGTCGCCGCGCGGCGGTTGCTAGACTTGATTACCGGCGGTGGCGATTCTGCCGCCGATCGATGTGACGATACGGAGCAGCACGAGTGACTGTGCAACAGGCGACGCTGGAAGAGCTCGAAGGCATCACCAACCCGCCTATCGACGACCTGCTCGACAAGGTGTCCTCGAAGTACGCGCTGGTGATCTACTCGGCCAAGCGGGCCCGGCAGATCAACGACTACTACGCGCAGCTGGGCGAGGGCCTGCTGGAGTACGTGGGACCGCTGGTCGAGCCCGGCCCCCGCGAGAAGCCGCTGTCGATCGCGCTGCGCGAGATCCACGGCGGGCTGCTCGAGCACACCGAGGGTGAATGACGCCAGGCCCAGGGTCGTCCTGGGCGTGGGCGGCGGCATCGCCGCCTACAAGGCGTGCGAGGTCCTGCGGGGCCTCACCGAATCCGGGCACGACGTCCGCGTCGTGCCCACCGAGGCCGCGCTGAACTTCGTCGGCGCGGCGACCTTCGAGGCACTGTCCGGCAACCCGGTGCACACCGGGGTCTTCACCGAGGTGCCCGAGGTGCAGCACGTGCGGGTCGGCAAAGAGGCCGACCTCGTGCTGGTCGTCCCGGCGACCGCGAACCTGCTGGCCAAGGCCGCGCACGGGCTCGCCGACGACCTCCTGACGAACACCCTGCTCACCGCCCGGTGCCCGGTCGCCTTCTTCCCGGCGATGCACACCGAGATGTGGGAGCACCCGGCCACCCGCGACAACGTGGCGCTGCTGCGCTCGCGCGGCCTGGTCGTCACAGAACCCGCGGCGGGCAGGCTGACCGGCGTCGACACCGGCAAGGGACGGCTCGCCGACCCGGCTGAGATCGTCGACCTGGCCCGGCTGCTGCTCGCCGAACCGCGCGCGCTGCCGCGAGACCTCGAAGGCCTGCGCGTGGTGATCTCCGCGGGCGGCACCCGCGAACCGCTCGACCCGGTCCGCTATCTGGGCAACCGCTCGTCCGGCAAACAAGGTTTCGCGCTCGCCCGGGTCGCCGCGCAGCGCGGGGCCGAGGTGACGCTGGTCGCCGGGCACACCGATGAACTGCCGTCCCCGGCGGGCGCGACGCTGCACCGCGTCTCCACCGCGGAGGAAATGCGCAAAGCGGTGCACGCCGCCGCGGCGGACGCGGATGTCGTCGTGATGGCCGCCGCGGTCGCGGATTTCCGCCCCGCGACGCTCGCCGACCACAAGATCAAGAAGTCCGACGACAGTCCGGACCCGGTGATCACGCTCGACCGCAACGCCGACATCCTCGCCGAAGTGGTCCAGACCCGGCGGTCCGGGCAGATCGTCGTGGGTTTCGCCGCGGAAACCGGAGACGAGAACGGCAGCGTGCTCGACCACGCCCGCGCGAAGCTCCGCCGCAAGGGTGCGGATCTGCTCGTGGTCAACGCGGTCGGCGACGGCAAGGCTTTCGGCACCGAGGACAATTCGGGCTGGCTGCTCGCCGCGGACGGCACTGAGCAGGTCATTTCGCCGGGAGCGAAAGCCCGCCTGGCGGCCACATTGTGGGATGCCGTAACAGCGTTGCTCGAACGTCGACTCTAGCTACAGGCCCGCTGGGTAGGGTGGGCTGTGCCAGGAGCGCCTGAAATCCGGTGGGGCGCCGAAGCGAGACCGAGGGAAGTGACGAGGTCGTGTCTGCGTCCACGAAAAGGCTGTTCACGTCGGAATCCGTGACCGAGGGCCATCCCGACAAGATCTGTGACGCCATCAGCGACTCGATCCTGGACGGCCTGCTGACCAAGGACCCGCGCAGCCGGGTCGCCGTCGAGACCCTGATCACGACGGGCCAGGTGCACGTCGCGGGAGAGGTGACGACCGAGGCGTACGCGGACATCCCCACCATCGTGCGGGACGTCATCCTGCGCATCGGCTACGACTCGTCGGCCAAGGGCTTCGACGGCAACTCCTGCGGCGTGAACGTCGCGATCGGGTCGCAGTCCCCGGACATCGCCCAGGGCGTCGACACGGCGTACGAGTCGCGGGTGGAATCGGACGAGGACGAGATCAACCGCCAGGGCGCGGGGGATCAGGGCCTGATGTTCGGCTACGCCTGCTCGGACACGCCCGAGCTGATGCCGCTGCCGATCGCGCTCGCGCACCGCCTGTCCCGGCGGCTGACCGCGGTCCGCAAGGACGGCGTGCTGCCGTACCTGCGTCCCGACGGCAAGACCCAGGTCACCATCGAGTACGCGGGCGAACAGCCGGTGCGGCTCGACACCGTTGTCGTGTCCACCCAGCACGCGGACGGGATCGACCTGGAGCAGATGCTCGGCGTCGACGTCCGCAAGCACGTCGTGGAGCCGGAACTGGCCGAGCTGAGCCTGGACACCGACAGCACCCGCCTGCTGGTGAACCCCACCGGCCGCTTCGTGATCGGCGGCCCGATGGGCGACGCCGGGCTCACCGGCCGCAAGATCATCGTCGACACCTACGGCGGCATGGCCCGCCACGGCGGCGGCGCGTTCTCCGGCAAGGACCCGTCCAAGGTGGACCGCTCGGCCGCGTACGCGATGCGCTGGGTGGCCAAGAACGTCGTCGCCGCTGGCTTGGCCGGACGCGTCGAGGTGCAGGTGGCGTACGCGATCGGCAAGGCCGCCCCGGTGGGCCTGTTCGTCGAGACCTTCGGCACCGAGACCGTCGACCCGAGCAAGATCCAGTCGGCCATCAGCGAGGTCTTCGACCTGCGTCCCGCCGCGATCATCCGCGACCTGGACCTGCTGCGCCCGATCTACGCCCCGACCGCCGCGTACGGCCACTTCGGCCGCCCCGACCTGAACCTCCCGTGGGAAAGCACCGCCCGCGCCGACGCACTCCGCTCACTGGCCGGCGCCTGATCTCCACCACAGCAGAAGGGCTCTGTTGCGGGATTTTTCCCGCAACAGAGCCCTTCTCACGTCCGCCGCACCATCCCACCCACCGATCGGTGCACCCAGCCCTGGCCCTGCACCCCGATACGAAGCCTTCTCTGCGGTTCTGGGGTGGTTGTCAAGGCACGCTTTCCCGCCTTGACAACCACCCCAGAACCGTCAGCACACTCAGGCTTCGGGGTGCCCCACCGCACCCTTCCCTCGATACCGGAACCGTCGGACCCATCTGGTAGAGATCTTCTGGTGACCAGCTCCGAACCCGCCCCCCTATGGGACCTCCCGGAGCCTTCCCGCTCCGCCCCGGAGCCGAAGGCCACCCCGGCGAAGAAGCCCGCGCCCAAAACCCGCTCCCGCAAAGGCGCGCAAACCCCCGCCCCCGAACACCCCGTCGCGAAGATCGCCGTCGACATCCCCCTCGCCCACCTCGACCGCACCTTCGACTACCAAGTCCCGGAAAAACTCCACGAATCCGCCGTCCCCGGCTGCCGGGTCCGGGTCCGCTTCGCCGGGCAACTCGTCGACGGCTACCTCATCGAACGCACCGACACGACGGAATACGAACGCAAACTTGCCTACCTGGAACGCGTCACCTCCAGCGAACCAGTTCTGCCCCCTTCGCTGCACGCCGTCTGCCGCTCAGTAGCCGACCGCTACGCCGGAACCCTCTCCGACGTCCTGCGCCTGGCCATCCCGCCCCGGCACGCGAAAGCCGAAGCCGAACCCCCCGCCGAACCGGCCCCCGCCCCAGCCGCTCCAGACGTCTCCGCCTGGTCGCGTTACCCACGCGGCGAAGCCTTCCTGGAAGCGATCGCCGAATCCCGGCAAGCGAACGCGGTCTGGCAAGCCCTCCCCGGCGAAGACTGGCCCCGCCGCCTGGCCGAAGCCGCCGCCACCGCCGCGGCCCAAGGCCGGGGCGCGGTCCTGGTGGTGCCGGACCATCGCGACCTCGCCCGGGTGCACGACGCCTGCGTCGAACTGGTGGGGGAGAACGGCGTCGCCGCGCTGATCGCCGGGCTGGGGCCGGCCGAACGGTACCGGCGCTGGCTTTCCGTGCTGCGCGGCGCGGTTCGCGTCGTCGTCGGCACTCGCGCGGCGATGTTCGCGCCGGTCGCCGATCCGGGCCTGTTCGTCGTGTGGGACGACGGCGACGATCTGCACCTGGATCCGCATGCGCCGTACCCACACGTGCGGGATGTGCTGATGGATCGGGCCCACGCCACGAAATCGGCATTCCTGGTCGGCGGATTCGCCCGGACCGCCGAGGCTCAGCTGCTGGTGGAATCCGGCTGGGCGCAACAGATCCAGGCCGATCGCGCCGAACTCCGGGCCGCGGCCCCGCGCGTGACCCCGGTCGGCGAAGACTTCGACGTGGCGCGCGACGAAGCAGCCCGCGTCGCCCGCTTGCCCGCGGTCGCTTTCGAAGCAGCCCGCCAAGCTTTCGCCGCCGGGCTGCCGGCGTTGGTCCAAGTCCCGCGCCGCGGCTACGTCCCCGGATTGTCCTGCGGCCAATGCCGCACGCCCGCCCACTGCCGCCGCTGCGCCGGTCCGCTCGCGTTGCCCGGCGGTTCGGCCGACGGCGCCCCGCGCCCGCCCGCCTGCCGGTGGTGCGGTGTCCCGGAGACCGGTTTCCGGTGTCCTTCTTGCGGTTCCGTCCGGTTGCGGGCCGTGGTGGTCGGCGCGAAACGCACTGCCGAAGAACTGGGCCGGGCCTTCCCCGGGGTTCCGGTCCGGACCTCCGGCGCCGCCGAAGTCCTCGCGACCGTCCCTGGCCGCCCGGCGCTGGTGGTCTGCACGCCGGGCGCGGAACCGGTCGCCGAAGGCGGGTACGGCGCGGCGCTGCTGCTGGACGGCTGGGCGTTGCTCGGCCGTCAGGATCTGCGCGCGGCGGAAGAAACGCTCCGCCGGTGGATGGCCGCCGGTGCGCTGGTCCGCCCGGCGTCGAGCGGGGGCCGGGTGATCGTCGGCGCGGAATCCGGGCTGGCGGTGGTGCAGGCATTGGTGCGCTGGGACCCGGCCTGGCACGCGAGCCAGGAATTGGAGCAACGCCGGGAACTGGGTTTCCCGCCCGCGACGCGGATGGCGAGCGTCGAGGGAAGCCCGGCCGCGGTGGCGAGCGTGCTGGACGACCTCCCGCTGCCGGACAGCGGCGAGGTGCTCGGCCCGGTCCCGCTGGGCGATTACGACGACGAGGGCAACGCGGAACGAGAGCGAGCGCTGGTGCGCGTAGCCCGCCCGGACGGCCGCGCCCTGGCGACAGTGGTGCGGGACGCGGTGGCCCGCCGCGACGCCCGGAAGGCGGTCGAGCCGGTTCGGGTGCAACTGGATCCGCTGGACCTGATCTAGCCGGTGGTTCGGTGCGGGCCTGGCTGGCGGACTGGGCTTGCTCCAGTCGCGGGTCCAATCCCGATGGCCGAACCGATGTCACACCACCCGGACTAGCCCATCCAGGCAGTCATTCGAAGCTGCGCACAGAAGTGGGCAGCCCGGATCAGCCGCGCCCCGCAAACCGCCCAAACCACCACGACCGCAACGGGATCCACCGAACAAAACCAAACCCGCCCCGCATTCCAGCATGCACCTCGCGACCGAAACAGTTTTCCGCACTCCTGCACGGTTTCCGTTTGAACCGGTTCGTCCTGGGGTGTATTGGGGACGTGAAAACCGGGGGAGGGCGGCGGTCGCGCAGGGTGGCTGGTTGCTCCGTTCGCCGGATCGGGCTGCGGCATTCGCCGTCTTCGCGCCTCTGCGGCGCGCACTTACCCTTGAGGCCCAGCGGCCAAGATCAGGACCGCGGCCCGGGCCTCCCGCTCGCGTGCCCCGGTCCTGCGGACAGGAGCAGGCGTTGATGGGCGGCGTCTCGATCCGGCCGGCTGAGCAGGCGGACCTCGCGTCGCTGGCCGGGATCCTCGGCGACCACGGGTTTTTCGAGGACCGGTTCACCCGGCAGCTGAAAGGGCTCGGCGTCCTGTTCACCGCGTGGTGCACCGCGCGGCCGGTCGGCGCGGTGTACCTGTGGCTCGAAGACGCCGAGGAACCGCCGATCCGCGGCCATCTCCCGGGCGTTCCGCTGCTCAACCACCTGGAAGTCGCCCCGGACGCCCGCAACCGCGGCATCGGTGCGGCTCTCGTGCACGCGGCCGAGGACTATCTGGTCGGCCACGGGCACGCACTCGGCGCGCTCGCGGTCCGCACCGACAACATTCGCGCGGCGCGGCTGTACCGCCGCCTCGGGTACCGCGACTGGGGCCACGGCACGGTCGTTTGCTACGCCGAGCGCGTTTCGCCGGACGGACGCACAGTGACCGAAGCCGAGCGATGCCACGTCCTGGTGAAGAGACTGCCGGACGACCAGCCCGCGCCGGTCGCCAGTCGCACTTGCGGCGAACGCTGACTTTTCAGGACTTGTGCACGATTTCTGAGATTCCCAGCGTGTCGAACGCGGCGTCCGGGTCGCTCGGCGAACCGTGCCGCGCGCGCAGCGACAGCAGATGCGTTTCCCAGGTTTCCCGGTCCCGCTGCCAAGCGTGCAGGTAATCGACGCACAGGTCCGCCTCGATCAGGAGGCTGCGGCCGAGGGCGGCCTTCAACGCCGCGATCATCCGTTCCTCGTATGCACCGGTCAGGTAGGGCGCGTTCTCCACCTGCCGCAGCGTGGTGCGGATGAACGCCCGGCGGCTTTTCAGGAAATCGGCCCAGTACGCTCCGGTCGCGTCGGCGATGCTCATGCCGTTGTCCAGCAGGCAGTAGATGCCCTCGGCGAGCGTGTCGCCCAGTTCCTCCGACCGGGCGCGCATCGTGTCGCGATAGGGGTCGTAGTCGCCCTGGTAGGCGGTGCCGGTGACCGCGGTGGCGCGCAGGCCGGTGCCGCTGAGCAGGAAAAACCAGTCCTCGTTGTAGATGTCCGGGAAAAACGAGGAAAACGCTTCGCGCCCGACCGCCAGCGCGCCGCCGCCGACGAAGGTGTCCTGCCGCCCGCCGGACTCGCGGTAGGCGTGGCACACCACGGAGTTGTCCGGCATGCCGGTGTTGGCGAGGCCGACCGCCGCGTATTCGTCGAGCAGGCCCGCCGCCGCGAAGAGGTCGCGGGGCCGCGAAAGATGGATGTCGTCGTCGAGGAAAAGGATCCGCCGCCAGCCCGCGAGGTCGGCGACGAGCACGCCGAGGTTGCGCTTGAAACTCGTGTCGGCCCGGCGCAGCATGCGCTTCGCCCGCAGCTGCAGCAGCTTGCTCGTTTCGAACGGCGGGACGGCGCCCAGCCCGGCGGCCTCGTCGGTGTCGATCGCGCGGGCGCGCACCCCGGCGCGCTTCGCGGCGAGCACCGCGTCAGTCGCGCGTGCGCTTTTGCTGCACAGCAGCAGAAGCGTGGCGTCGACTTCGCGAGCCGCGCGGAAGGCGTCCTTGAGGTAGGCGGCGGGGCGGCCGTTGGGCACGACGATCGCGTCCAGCCGGGCCTGCGGCGCGTCTTCGGCGGCGACGTGATGCAGCAGCCGCTGATGCGTCGTGTGCTGCGCCGGCGCTGCGACAGTCGCGGTCATGTGAGGCTCGATTCTGGCCACTCGTGCAGCCGGTTTTCGGGCAGGGTCCAGTCAGGGGTGAGCCCTTGGTTGTCGAAGACCGGGACCCGGCTGATGATGCTGAAAGAATCCGCGCCCGCGAAGCGCTGGTCGAGGTAGGCCTGGTTGCGGTCGCGGAAGCGGCGGTCGGTCAGCGCTCGTACGGCCCCGAGGGTGCCGCGGCCGTACATTCCGTTGCACACGGTCACGGTGCGCTTGCGGTTGAGCGGGCTGACGCCGTGGTAGAAGTGCGCCACGTCTTCGATCAGGGTGCCATCTCGCAGTTTGGCGCTGAACCTCCGGGTCGTGCCGTCCGGGCAGGTCACCTCGAACCCGCTGTCCAGCTCGTCCTCGTCGCCCTTGCGGCTGATCTGGCGGACCGGCACGTCGACCCGGTCGAGCAGCGCGCGGGTCTGCGGGTTCCAGTCGACGCCGCCGAGCAGCACCAGGTGCGCGGTGTACTCGTCCGCCGACAGCGTCGTGTTCTGGTCGGTGGTGCGGAAGGTGACGTCGCTCGCCGGGTTGCACGCGCGGATGTGGCCGTAGAGCTCGATCAGCGCGTCCGGGTCGGCGTAGGTGTAGAGATTCACGTAGTCCGGGCTGGACGGGTCGGTGTAGGCGATGCGGTACTTCTCCGGCAGCTGCGCGCAGACGATCACGATGTCCTGGTTCGGCGGGAAGTGCCACAGGCTCGAGGGGGCGAAGACCGGCTGGGCGGGCGGGTCGTCGAGGTCGCCGCGCAGCGCCTGCAGCTCCGCGAGCAGCTCCTTGCGAACGGTGTGCTCGTCGTCGGTCAGGTCGTCGAGATCGAGGAGGTGAAGCTTAGGGCCCTGCACTGAACGGCGGGTGGCGAAGAAGGTCGCGTACGCCTCGAGCCGCGGCGGCGGGGGCGTCACCGGCTTCGCCACGTTCTCCCACGACGACAGCAGGCCGGTGCTGACCCCGAAGGCCTCGGCGAGCTGCTTCTGCGTGAGCACCACGTCGGACCAGCTCTCCTTGCGCAGGGTACGCAGGCGAGCGGCGAGCGCGGGGTTGGGCTGAGACACGACTTCAGACCCTTCAGTGAAGTTCAGTCAGGCGTGAATGGCGGGATTCTACACCCGGGACGCCGGGGTGGCCGGACGGGCCGGGGTGGAGGGTCGGCGGACAGTGAGGGGTTGCGAAATCTCGAACTGGACCCATGGCTGAACCGAAGATGACGTGTGCGCGACACCATTGTTTCAGCCGAGGCCCACCCTTATAGTAGCTGCTGTGAAAGTCTACTAGATTTCAGTAGCTTCCTGAAATAGGGGGGGCGGTCATGGACACCTCAGCAGTACAGGCACCAGTACACCGAGCCATCGTGGTGGTCGACATCGAAGGGTCGACCACGCGTACGAACCCGGCTCGGGCCGGGCTTCGTTCGGTCCTGTTCGCCCTGCTCGACGAGGCGTTCCGGGCCGGCGGCATCACCGAGCAGTTCCGGGACCCGTTCGTGGACCGGGGAGACGGCGCGCTGTGCCTGATCCGCCCCGTCGACGAGGTGCCGAAGACGGTGCTGCTCGCCAGCGTCGTGCCCGCCCTGACCGAACTGCTCGCCCGGCACGGCGACCAGGACCCCGAACTGGCCTTCCGGCTGCGCGTCTCGGTGCACGCCGGGGAGGTGCACTACGACGCGCACGGCCCCTACGGCGAGGACATCGACATCGCCTGCCGCCTTCTCGACGCTCCGGATCTGAGACGCAGGCTGCGCGGCTCGTCCGGCCCGCTCGCGCTCGTCGTCTCGAACGCCATCCATCGCTCGGTCGTCCGGCACGGCTACGCCGGGATCGATCGCAGCTCCTTCGCCCACGCCTTCCACGTGCGCGTCGGCGGGCAGCGGACCCGCGGCTGGGTCCGCACCACCGACGCCGTCCAGCCGGGAGCCGGACTGATCGCCTGAACTGTCCGGACGGCGACGAGGAGGGGGGACCGCCGTGGAGTCGACCGGGTTCTGGCCGGCGCTGGGCGCGGCGGACCGCGCGAAGCTCGAAGAGCTGTCCGTGCGCAAGGCCTATCGGCGCGGGGACGTCCTCTGCCGCGAAGGGGACCGGGCCTCGGTGGTGCTTCTCCTGCTGGCCGGACACGTCCGGATCACCAACGCGACGCCCGACGGGCGCGAGGTCGTGATCGGCGTCCGCGGCGCGGGCGACGTGATCGGCGAACTGGCCGTGATCGACGGCGGACGGAGGTCGGCGACCGTGCAAGCGCTCGACGAACTGGACGTCCTGGTCGTGCCCGCCGCGCGATTCGTCGCGCTGTGCCGGCACGAGGCCACGATTTCCTGGGCGCTGCTGCAGGTTCTCGCCGACCGGATGCGCGACGTCGGACGGCAGTGGCTCGACCTCGGCGGCGGGACGAGCGCCCGCCGCGTGGCCGCGCAGCTGATGCAGCTGGCGGTGCAGCACGGCGTGCGGCGCGGCACGGACATCGAAGTCGCGGTGCCCGGCACGCAAGCGGAACTCGCGATGACCGCGGCGATTTCGCGCGAATCGTGGGCAAGGGTCACGCGGGAACTCCGCCGCCAGGGGGTGATCAGCACCGCGCGCGGCCGGGTGACCATCCACCGGCTCGCGGAATTGCGGCGGCTCGCCCGCTGAACGTGTCAGCTGACACAGACTTCCCGGCGCCGCCGGGGTTTTCTGGGAACACACCACCGAGGGAGGCAGTCATGGAACCGTTTCTTCCCGCTCCTCAGCCGGTTCGCTGGCGTCGGGGGGTGTACGCGGCAGCTCTGGTCGTCCCGTTCACCGTCGCTCAGGTGTGGGCGCTGCTGGTGTTGCTGAGCTTCGAATCGCTTCACGGTCTTGTCGGGCAGGCGTTCCTGGTGACCCTCGCCGGTTCCGTCGTCGCGACGGTTGTCGGCTGGCGCTGGGTGTGGCAGCTGGGTTCGGAACGCCGGCGGGTGCGGATGCGTGAGGAAATGCGTAGGCGGGCGTATGAGAATATGCGTGAATTCGGGCGTGAGGATATGCGCGAATCGCGGGTGCGGGTGGGGTTGTGAGTACCGTGCTGGCCCTGGCCGGGGCGCAGGACGGCGGGCAGGGGGTGCCAGCCGGGGTGCTGGTGCTCGCGCTGGTGGTTCTGGTCGCGGTGATTCGGGTGTTGCGGTGGATCGCTGGGCTGGCGGTGCGGTTGGCTGCTTCGGTGGCGGCGGTTTCCGGGTTGGTCGTTGCGGTGTTTGGGGTGGGGGGTCTGGCGACTTTGACTGCGGTGGCGATGGCGGCTTCGAAATGAGGGTGGGGGGCGGGTTCGCGGTGGGGCGGGGGTGGTTGCGGGATCGGGATTTGGAAGTTCGTTTCGGCTCGTCGCCTGGAGGCGACATTGCTGTGGGGGTGGTGGGGGCACCCCGAAGTTCATTGTGATGACGGACAGCGGGTGCTTGTCAAGGCGGGAAAGATGCCTTGACAAGCACCCGCTGTCCGCATTTTTGGCTTCGTATCGGGGTGCGGGGGAGTGTGGGTGCGCTGGTGGGGTGGGTGCGCTGGCTGCGGTTGGGTGGTGGGGCTAGCGCTCTAATGCCGGTCTCCGGAGGTTCACGACGCGAACGTCCGCACGATCTATCCGCCGCGCCAGCCGTTGTAAGCGATGCTCTTCGCTCTGCGGCGGAGTTACGCGCGACGGCCGCTAAGAAAACCTCATGGGGGCCGGAAGGAGTCCGCGCGGAACTGCCGGGGGCGTGAGGGGAACCCTGCGGGAATCAGGGGGTGTGGGGGTGGCCCTCACGGACCTCGGCGGGTGGGGAGTGGGGTCAGCTGGCCGAGAGTTGGCGTTTCACTTCGGCGGCGACGCGGGAGCCTTCGGCGCGGCCGGCGATCTTCGGCGTTACTGCCTTCATCACCGCGCCCATTCCGGCCATTCCGGAGGCACCGGTTTCGGTTACTGCTTCGGTGACCAGGGTGCGCAGCTCGTCGTCCGACAGTTGGGCGGGCAGGTAGGCGGTGAGGACCTCTGCCTCGGCGCGTTCGCGGTCTGCCGAATCGGCGCGGCCTGCCTTGTCGAAGGCTTCGGCGGCGTCGCGGCGTTTCTTCACCTCTCGGGTGATGATTTTCAGGACTTCGTCGTCGGAGAGTTCGCGGGCGGTGTCGCCGGCGGTCTCTTCGTAGCCGATCGCCGAGAGGGTCAGCCGCAGGGTTGCCGAGCGCAGTTGGTCTCGGGCTTTGATCGCGGTCGTCAGGTCGTCGTGCAGGGTCGCCTTCAGCGTGCTCATGCACCCGATCCTGGCGCCCGGCGCGGCTGGCTGCCCGCGCCGCGCCGTCGGGGAGGGGGTCTTCTAGACTTCCTTCTGATGTCCGACCAGCCTGAAATTCCCTTTTCCCTCTCGGAGGTGCGGTGATGCGTCTCGTTTTCGCCGGCACTCCGGAGCCTGCCGTGCCTTCGTTGCGCGCGCTGATCGAGTCCGAGCGGCATGAGGTCGTCGCCGTTGTCACGCGGCCGGACGCCCAGGCCGGGCGCGGGCGCAAGGTGCTGCGGTCCCCGGTGGGCACGCTCGCCGACGAGCACGGCATCGAGGTGCTGACGCCCGCGCGTGCCGGTGACCCCGCGTTTCTCGCTCGCCTGCGCGAGCTGGCGCCGGACGTCTGCCCGGTCGTCGCGTATGGGGCGCTGCTGCCGCAGTCCGCGCTCGACATCCCCAAGCACGGCTGGGTGAACCTGCACTTCTCGCTGCTGCCCGCGTGGCGCGGCGCGGCCCCGGTCCAGGCGGCGATCCGGGCCGGGGACGAGATCACCGGCGCGTCCACCTTCCGGATCGTGAAGGAGCTCGACGCCGGGCCGGTGTTCGGCGTGGTGACCGAGACGATCGGTCCGGACGACACCTCGGGGGCGCTGCTCGGCAGGCTCGCCGAGTCCGGGGCGCATCTGCTGGTGTCCACCGTGGACGGTATCGAGGACGGCACGCTGCGCGCGGTCGAGCAGCCGGGCGAGGGCATGAGCTACGCGCCGAAGGTGACGGTCGAGGACGCGCGCGTGTCGTTCGCCGACCCGGCGTCCGCGGTCGACCGGCACATCCGGTCGGTGACGCCGGATCCCGGCGCGTGGGCGGAGTTCCGCGGCGAGCGGTTCAAGCTGGGGCCGGTCACCGTGCTCGACGAACCCGGTCCGCGGCCGGGCGAGCTGGTGGTCGAGCGCAAGCGCGTGCTCGTGGGCACGGCGACGAAACCGGTGCGGCTGGGCGAGGTCCAGGCGGCCGGGAAGAAACGGATGGCGGCCACCGACTGGGCGCGCGGTACGAGGATCGACGAAGGAGAGCGCCTCCAGTGAACGAGCGTGGAGAACGACGGCCGTCACGGCCGCAGCGGGGCCGTCCGGCTCCGCGCAAGCAGGGGCCGCGGCGTCCGCCGGAGATCGACCCGGCCCGTCAGGTCGCGTTCGACGTGCTGCGCGCCGTCCGGGAAAAGGACGCGTACGCCAACCTCGTCCTCCCGCAACTGCTGCGCGAACGCCGCGTGAGCGGCCGCGACGCCGCGCTGGCCACCGAACTGACCTACGGCACCGCTCGCGCCCAAGGCATGCTGGACGCGGTGATCGCCGCGTGCGCCGACCGGCCGATCGAGAAAACCGACCCGGTAGTGCTCGACGCGCTGCGGCTCGGCGCCTACCAGCTGTTGCGCACCCGGATTCCGGAGCACGCTTCGGTAGGGTCCACTGTGGACCTCGTGCGTGCTGAAGCCGGTTCGTGGGCCACGGGTTTCGCGAACGCCATCCTGCGTGCGGTGTCCACAAAGGACGAGGCGCAATGGCTGGACGAACTGGCTCCGGACGAGGAGTCCGACCCCATCGGCGCGTACGCGCTCCGCACCGCGCACCCGCGCTGGGTGGCCCGGTCGTTCGCGGAAGCGTTGGGGGACAAGGGCGCTGAGCTGAAAGCCGCTCTCGAAGCGGACGACGCCCGCCCCGAAGTGCACTTGGTCGCCCGCCCCGGCGAGATCAGCGCCGACGAACTGGCCGCCATCACCGGCGGCGACCCCGCGCCGTACTCGCCCTACGGCGTGCACTTGCCCGCCGGAGCAGGCGACCCGGCCGACGTGGAGCCAGTGCGCGAACGCCTGGCCGCGGTGCAGGACGAAGGCAGCCAGCTGTGCGCCATCGCCGTCACCAAGGCCCCGCTGGAGGGCTCCGACGAGCGCTGGCTGGACCTCTGCGCGGGCCCCGGCGGCAAAGCGGCGCTGCTCGGCGCACTGGCCAAGATCAGCGGCGCGCACGTGGACGCCGTCGAGAAGGCCCCGCACCGAGCCCGGCTGATCGAGAACGCCACCGAGGGTCTCCCGGTGACCGTGCACGTCGCCGACGGCCGCGAATCCGGTCTCGAACCGGGCTACGACCGGATCCTGGTCGACGCGCCGTGCAGCGGTCTCGGCGCACTGCGCCGACGCCCCGAGGCACGGTGGCGACGCAAGCCGTCGGACGTCGCGGACCTCACCAAGCTGCAAGGCGAACTGCTGATGGCGGCGCTGGACCTGGTGCGCCCGGGCGGCATCGTCACGTACGTCGTGTGCTCGCCGCACCTGGCCGAAACCGAAGGCGTGGTAGGCGAAACCGCCCGCCGCA
Organism: Amycolatopsis sp. NPDC104775; assembly: GCF_055583325.1. NCBI lineage: Bacteria > Bacillati > Actinomycetota > Actinomycetes > Pseudonocardiales > Pseudonocardiaceae > Amycolatopsis > Amycolatopsis sp. NPDC104775. Next base: position 1,416,272 of record NZ_JBVJOE010000001.1, on the reverse strand, counting down.
CCAAGTCCGAGGTCGTGGACGCCCGCGAGTTCTTCCCCGACGTCCCGCAACTCGGCGACGGACCGTACGTCCAGCTGTGGCCCCACCGACACGGCACCGACGCGATGTTCTGCGCGGTGCTGCGCAAACCGTGACAGATCTAGGTTTGGTAGCCAGCTCGTGCGGCGGACTGGACACCCGGTTCACCGACGAGCTGGCGAAACCAGCAGTAGCCCGAGGCTGGCGGCTGGCGATCACCCTCACCCCGACCGCCTGGGGCTGGCTGAAAGCGACCGGCGGCCTCGGCGAACTCGAAGCCACCACGGACCTTCCGGTGCGCAGCGCGTCCCGGCTGCCCGGCGAACCCCGCCCGCATCCGGACCCGAAGGTGTTCCTCTTCGCGCCCGCGTCGGCGAATTCGGTGGCGAAGCTGGCGCTCGGCATCGCGGACAACCAGGCCCTCACCTTGCTCGGCGATGTCCTTGGCACACCGGGGATCACGATCGTCGTGGCGTACCAGATCCAGCCCACGCGCGAACACCACCCGGCCTGGCAACGCCACCTGGACACCCTGGCCGAAGCAGGCGTCCGCCTGCACCGCCTAGACCCAAGACGCCCGTGGTCAGAACCCCTGGACCTGCTGCCCTCGCCCACCTGACATCGAGGCACCCAGCCCTGGCCCTGCACCCCGATACGAAGCCTTCTCTGCGGTTCGGGGGTGGTTGTCAAGGCACGCTTTCCCGCCTTGACAACCACCCCAGAACCGTCAGCACACTCGGGCTTCGGGGTGCCCCCGGCACCTCACTCGCCAAGCGTCAGCGCAGGCGAAGCGCCCGCTTCACCGTGCCGAACAGGTCGGTCTGATTCGTCAGCCCCACCACATTCGCCGCCTGCGGCCCATAAGCCGCGATCCGGACCTGCGTCCCGGTGTGCTCCATCGAAGAGCCGGGCAGCGCGGTGCCGTAGTTGAGGGTCATATTCGCCCCCTCGTTGGTCACCAAAGTCGCAGTCTGGCCCGGCGTCTTGACGTCATTGGGCACGATCTGACTCGTGTGCCCGTGATCCGCGGTCACCACCACCAGCGTGTCAGTGTGGCTGCGCGCATAAGCCAGCCCAGCCGCCACCGCGGCATCGAAGTCGATCGTCTCGCCGATCTGCCCGCACGGGTCAGCCGCGTGGTCCTGCTTGTCGATCGACGCACCCTCTACCTGGAGGAAGAATCCCTTGTTGCTGCGCCGGTCCTCCAGCAGCTGCAACGCTTTCTGCGTCTGCGCGACGAGCTTCGGCTGCGTCTTCGGCAGCGCCGGGTTCGGCGTGCAGCGGGACGGCGCGGTGCCGCCCTGCACGGCCTTCGGCCCGGTCCAGTTCACCGGCATGTTGCCCGGCGCGAACAGGCCGAGCACTGGCTTGCCGGGACGGGCCTTGGCCAGGTCGTCCGCGGTGTTCACGACGGTGTACCCGGCAGCCTTGGCCTGCTCCAGAACCGGCTTGTCCTTGAACTGCCCGGCGGTCGCCTTCTGGTCGAAGTACTTCGCGCCGCCGCCCAGCAGGACGTCCGGGCGGGTCTGCACGAGCTGCTCGGAGATCGAGCCCGCGCCGCCGTTCTCCTTGGCGTTCTGCGCGCACTTCTTCGAGGTCTCCTGCGGACCCTTGCAGTCGCGGTCGACGACGTGCGCGCCGAGCACGGCCGGGGTCGCGTCCTGGACCTCGGCGGTGGTCACGTCGCCGGTGCGCAGGCCGCTGCGCTTGGCGAGTTCGAGCAGCGTCGGGACCGGGTTGCCGTAGGCGTCCACGGAAATCGCACCGTTGTAGGTCTTCGTGCCGGTCGCCCATCCGGTGCCGGACGCGGCGGAGTCGGTGACGTAGTCGGGCTTCGCCGGGTTGCCCTTCTCGACCGAGTACGTGGTGTAGTCGCCGGTCAGCGGGAACTCGTCCATCGCGAGCCGCCCGGCCGCGCCGCGCTCGTAGTTGCGCGCCGAGGTGATCTCGGACTGGCCCATGCCGTCGCCGATGAACAGGATGACGTTGCGCGCGTGCCCGCCCTGGATCGCCTGGCGGACTTCCTGCGTGCGGTCGCCCGAACCGGCCGAAGCGGCGCGCGCGGCCTGGTCGTCCTGGTTGCCCTGCGCGGCGATCGCGACCGGGGCGGCGGCGACCATCGCGACGCCGAGCGCGCCCGCGGCCAGCCACTTGCGGCGGCCTGCCAAGACCGTTCTCATGGTTCTCCTCGAAGTGCCTCTCGTCCGGAACCTCCGGACGTGGCCCATTAGTGCTCGACGATGTGTTCGACGCGGAGAATCCGGATGAGCGCGGGATGTCCGTAAAGCGAACTCCAGGCCGGTCACGGCCGGTGAACGGGCGGGAACCCGGTCCTCTTACACTCGGGTCGTGGCTTCACCTCTCATCGCACCCAGCATCCTGTCCGCCGACTTCGCCAGGCTCGGCGAGGAGATCGCGGCCGTCGCACATCCCGGCGACACCCGGGCCGACTGGGTGCACGTGGACGTCATGGACGCGCACTTCGTGCCCAACCTGACCCTCGGCCTCCCGGTGGTCCAGTCGCTGCTCAAGTCGACCGACCTGCCGCTCGACTGCCATCTGATGATCGAGGACCCGGACCGCTGGGCGATCGGCTACGCCGAGGCCGGCGCGTACAACGTCACGGTGCACGTGGAAGCCGCCGCGGACCCGGTCAAGCTGGCGAAGAACCTGCGCGCCGCGGGCGCGAAGGCGGGGCTGTCGATCAAGCCGGGCACGCCGCTCGAACCGCACCTCGAAACGCTCAAGCACTACGACACGCTGCTCGTCATGTCGGTGGAGCCGGGCTTCGGCGGGCAGTCGTTCATCGCCGACGTGCTGGAAAAGGTGCGCACCGCGCGCCGGCTGGTCGACACCGGGCACCTCAAGCTGGTCGTCGAGATCGACGGCGGGATCAACTCCGACACCATCGAACAGGCCGCCGAAGCGGGCGTCGACTGCTTCGTCGCGGGTTCGGCCGTCTACGGGGCCGAGGACCCGGGCCGGGCCGTCGCCGCGCTGCGCGAGCAGGCCGCCCGCCTTCGCGTCAGCTGACCTTCCGGCCCGGGGACCTCCCGGGGCCGGACGGGTGTTGGATGGAGGGGCCACCGAGGACGGTGGCCGGGCGAGGAGGCAGCAGTGTTCACGGGAATTGTCGAAGAGGTCGGCGAGGTCACCGCGGTCGAGCAGCTCACCGACGCGGCTCGGCTCACCGTGCGCGGCCCGCTGGTCACCTCGGACGCGGGCCACGGCGATTCGATCGCGGTCAGCGGCGTCTGCCTGACCGTGGTCACGGTCTCCGGCGGCGAGTTCACCGTCGATGTGGTGAACGAGACACTCCAGCGTTCGAGCCTCGCGAAGGTGGCCGTCGGCGACGCGGTGAACCTCGAGCGCGCGACGCCCGCGGGCGGGCGGCTCGGCGGGCACATCATGCAGGGCCACGTGGACGGCACCGGCGTCTTCATCTCCCGCGACGAGCGCGGCGTGACGACGTTCTCGCTGCCCCCGGCCTTGTCGCGGTACGTCGTGGAGAAGGGCTCGATCGCCGTGGACGGCGTCTCGCTCACCGTCGCGAGCATCTCCGAGGACCGGTTTTCGGTCGCGCTGATTCCCACCACGCTCGAGGTGACGACCCTCGGCAGGCGGGAAGAAGGCGACCTCGTGAACCTCGAAGTGGACGTCGTAGCGAAGTACGTGGAGAAGCTCACTGCGCCACACGTGGCGGCGAACGCGCACAATGTGTGACATCCACCCGGCGGCGGCAGCGAAGGAGCACCCGTGAGCGAGACGAAGGCGGCCGAGCCGCAGACCGGATGGACCCCGTGCGGAGCAGGCGCGGCGGTCGACGTGGACGCCATCGAGGCCGCGATCGCGGACATCGCCGCCGGGCGCGCGGTGGTCGTCGTGGACGACGAGGACCGCGAGAACGAGGGCGACCTCATCTTCGCCGCCGAGAAGGCGACGCCGGAGCTGCTCGCGTTCATGGTGCGCTACACCTCGGGCTACGTGTGCGTCGCGCTGACCGAATCCGAGGCGGACCGGCTCGACCTGCCGCCGATGTACCACACGAACCAGGACCAGCGCGGCACCGCCTACAGCGTCACGGTCGACGCGGCCGAGGGCATCACCACCGGCATTTCCGCCGCCGACCGCGCGCACACCACCCGGCTGCTGGCCGACCCCGAAGCCACCGCGAAGGACTTCCGCCGCCCCGGCCACGTGGTGCCGTTGCGCGCCAAGGAGGGCGGCGTGCTGCGCCGTCCCGGGCACACCGAGGCGGCCGTGGACCTGGCCCGGCTGGCCGGTCTGCACCCGGCCGGCGTGCTCTGCGAGATCGTGTCGCAGAAGGACGAGGGCGACATGGCCCGGCGCGACGAGCTGGAAGTGTTCGCCGCCGACCACGACTTGAAGATCATCTCGATCGCGGACCTGATCGCCTACCGCCGGCGCACCGAGAAGCAGGTCGAGCGCGTCGCCGAGGCGCGGATCCCGCTGGCCGCGGGCACGTTCCGGGCAGTCGGGTACGACAGCCTGCTCGACGGGATCGAGCACGTCGCCTTCGTCTACGGCGAGATCGGCGACGGCGAGGACATCCTGGTCCGGGTGCACTCCGAATGCCTCACCGGCGACGTTTTCGGCTCGCTGCGCTGCGACTGCGGCCCGCAGCTGGACGCCGCGCTGCAGCGAGTGGCCGACGAGGGCCGCGGAGTCGTGCTCTACATCCGCGGGCACGAGGGCCGCGGCATCGGCCTGCTGCACAAGCTCCAGGCGTATCAGCTGCAGGACGCGGGCGCGGACACCGTCGACGCGAACCTGGCGCTGGGCGTGCCCGCGGACGCGCGCGACTACGGCACCGGCGCGCAGATCCTGTGCGACCTCGGCGTCCGGTCGATGCGGCTGCTCACGAACAACCCGGCGAAGCGGGTCGGGCTCGAGGGCTACGGCCTGCGCGTCACCGGCCGCGAGGCGCTGCCGATCTCGCCGAACCCGGAGAACCTGCGGTACCTGCGCACGAAGCGCGACCGGATGGGGCACGACCTCAGCCAGCTCGAGCACTACGACCAGGTCGGGGCGGCCGACCAGGGCACCGAGGAGGACACCACGCGATGAGCGGCGAGGGGCGGCCGGACGCCGCGCTCGACCTGCGCGACTGCAAGTCCCTGCGGCTGGCGGTCGTCGCGACGCGATGGAACGCGAAGATCACCGACGTGCTGCTGGAGCGCGCGCTCGCCGCGGCTAAGGACGCCGAGCTAGAGGAAGAGCCCACGGTCATCCGGGTGGCGGGCGCGGTCGAGCTTCCGGTCGCGGCGCAGGCGCTCGCGCGCAACCATGACGCGGTCGTCGCGCTGGGCGTCGTGATCCGCGGCGGAACCCCGCACTTCGAGTACGTGTGCGACGCGGTCACCGCCGGTCTCACGCGGGTCGCGCTCGACGAAAGCACCCCGGTCGGCAACGGCGTCCTGACCTGCGACACCGAGCAGCAGGCGCTGGACCGCTCCGGCGGGCCCGGCTCCGTGGAGGACAAAGGCTACGAAGCGGCCGTGGCGGCGCTCGACACCGCGCACGTGCTGCGCAGTCTCGGCAAGCCGTGGACCGAGCGGGGATTCGTGTGAGCGTGATGACCGAGCAGCAGGCGACCCTCGTGATCCGGCCGCGCCGGGCGCTGATCATGTGCAGCGTGCTGGCGGTGGCGCTGCTCGCGGTGTTCGTGGTGGTGGCGGTCCTGCTGCGCAGTTCGCGGACCGGCGTCGTGTTCGAGGCGTCGGACCAGATCGCGATGATCGGCATCGGCGTCGCGCTGGCGGCGGGAACGATGCTGTTCGGCAACGCCCGCGTCCGCGCGGACGCCACCGGCATCGAGGTCAGGAACGTGCTGGCGCGACGGGTGTTCACCTGGGACCAGGTGCTGTCGATCAGCTTCCCGGACGGGGCTTCGTGGGCCCGGCTCGAATTGCCGGACGACGAGTACTTCTCGGTGATGGCCGTGCAGGCGGTGGACCGGGAACGAGCGGTGACGGCAGTGCGCGCGCTGCGAAAGCTGCACCGGGCCGCCACCGAGGCCTGAATTCTTACAGCTCCAGATCCACGACGATCGGCGCGTGGTCGGACGGGCCCTTGCCCTTGCGGGCTTCGCGGTCCACGTAGGAATCCGTGACCGCCTTCGCGAAAACCTCGTTCCCGTAGACGAGATCGATGCGCATTCCCTTGTTGTTGGGGAAATTCCCGGCGCGGTAGTCCCAGTACGTGAACGGGTGGTCGTACTTGAGCGGGCGCGGGAAAACGTCGGACAGCCCGGCGTCGCGAAGCTTCTTCAACGCGGCCCGTTCGGGCTCGGTGACGTGCGTGGACTCGGCGAACACCGCGATGTCCCAGACGTCCTCGTCGGTGGGCGCGACGTTGAAATCGCCGAGCACCGCGAACGGGCGCGCGTGCCGGAGTTCTTCGCCGACCAGGTCGCTGAGCTTCTCGAACCACTCGAGTTTGTAGGCGTAGTGCGGGTTTTGCGGCTCGCGCCCGTTCGGCACGTACACCGACCAGAGGCGGATCCCGCCGCACGTCGCGCCGATCGCGCGCGCCTCGGCCTGCCCGTCGAAGCCCGGTTCGCCCGGAAGACCGCGCACCACGTCGTCGAGCCCGATCTTGGAGAGGATCGCGACGCCGTTCCACCGTCCGAGGCCGTACGCGGCGACCTCGTACCCGCGCGCGGTGATCTCGTCGGCGGGGAAAGCCTCGGTGGTGTTCTTGAGTTCCTGCAGGCACAGGACGTCCGGAGCGGTGGTGTCCAGCCAGTCGAGCACGCGGGGCAGCCGGGGAACGATGGAGTTCACGTTCCAGGTGGCGACGCGGACGGTCATGGCTGCTCCCTGATCGCTCGGCGGGTCGGCGAGGCCCTACGCTACGGCAGGCTCGTTGCCCCCGGGAAAGAGGGAGAAGCCGTGGCGGAACTCAGAGTCACCTACGACCGGACGGTCGACGCGGCCTACATCTATTTCGTGGCCCCGGGCGATTCCGCGAAGTCGGCGTACATGTACGCCTGCGACGAGGACGCCGTCGACGGAATGATTAATCTCGACTTCGGCGAGAGCGGGCAACTGGTGGGCGTCGAAGTCCTGGTCGCGAGCACCAAGCTGCCCCGGTATCTGCTGGACTCGGCGGAACAGCTCAGCTGAGAGCCCGAAGCATTCGCCTTCTCGTGCCCCGCACCCGGGGTCTCACGGAAACTGTCGGACCCTCGCCATACAGTGGGGCACGTGGCTGATCCGACCACCTACCGACCTCAGCCGGGGAGCATCCCGGACTCGCCTGGCGTGTACAAGTTCCGCGACGACGCCAAGCGGGTCATCTACGTCGGCAAAGCGAAGAGCCTGCGCAGCAGGCTCAACTCGTACTTCGCCGACCTGTCCGGCCTTCATCCGCGCACGCGGCAGATGGTCACCACCGCGGCGAGCGTCGAATGGACCGTCGTCGGCACCGAGGTCGAGGCGCTCCAGCTGGAGTACAACTGGATCAAGGAGTTCGACCCCCGATTCAACGTCCGCTACCGCGACGACAAGAGCTACCCGGTCCTCGCGGTCACGCTGAACGAGGAATTTCCCCGGCTGCACGTCTACCGCGGCGCGCGCAAGAAGGGCGTCCGCTACTTCGGGCCGTACTCGCACGCGTGGGCGATCCGCGAGACACTCGACCTTCTCCTGCGCGTTTTCCCCGCCCGCACCTGTTCCGCGGGCGTCTTCCGGCGGCACGGGCAGATCGGGCGGCCGTGCCTGCTCGGCTACATCGACAAGTGCTCGGCCCCGTGCGTGGGCCGGGTGTCCGCCGACGAACACCGGGCGATCGTCGAGGACTTCTGCGACTTCCTCGCCGGGCGCACGGACGCGATGGTGAAGCGCCTCGAACGCGAGATGGCGCAGGCGTCCGAAGAGCTGGAGTTCGAGCGTGCCGCGCGGCTGCGCGACGACCTGGGCGCGTTGCGGCGCGCGATGGAAAAACAAGCAGTGGTGTTCGGCGACGGCACGGACGCCGATGTCGTCGCCTTCGCGCACGACGAGCTCGAGGCCGCCGTCCAGGTGTTCCACGTGCGCGGCGGGCGCGTGCGCGGGCAGCGCGGCTGGGTGATCGACAAGGCCGAGGAAATGGACGTCCAGGCGCTGGTCGACCACTTCCTCACCCAGTTCTACGGCGAGGAATCCGACCGCGCGGGCCGCGACGACGTGGAGACCGGCCCGGTCGTCCCGCGCGAGGTGCTGGTGCCGGAGCTGCCCGCGGACGCCGACGCGGTCGCCGAGTGGCTGTCCGGCCTGCGCGGGTCGCGGGTGCGGCTGCGGGTCGCGCAGCGCGGAGACAAGAAGGCGCTCGCGGAAACGGTGGAGCGCAACGCCAAGGAGGCGTTCACCCAGCACAAGCTGCGCCGCGCGGGCGATCTCACCGCGCGGTCCGCGGCGCTGCAGGAACTCCAGGACTACCTGGGGCTCGACAGCGCGCCGCTGCGGATCGAATGCGTCGACATCAGCCACATCCAGGGCAGCGACGTCGTGGCGTCGCTGGTGGTGTTCGAGGACGGGCTGCCGCGCAAGTCCGAGTACCGCAAGTTCGCGCTGCGAGAGGCGGCGACCGAGGGCGACGTCGCGTCCATCGCCGAGGTCGTGCGGCGGCGGTTCTACCGGTATCTCAAGGAAACGGCCGAAAACGCCGCGGAGACAACGGAAACCGCCTCGGAAGACACTGAGGCGGGCGACGAGGCGGTGCAGCCGGTGCGCGCCGGGATCGACCCGGAGACCGGCCGTCCGCGCAAGTTCGCCTATCCGCCGAACCTGCTGGTCGTCGACGGCGCGGGCCCGCAGGCCACCGCGGCCGCGGACGTGCTCGCCGAAATGGGCATCACCGACATCGCCGTCGTCGGGCTCGCGAAGCGGCTCGAAGAGGTGTGGCTGCCCGGCGAACCGGATCCGATGATCCTGCCGCGCACGTCCGACGCGCTGTATCTGCTGCAGCGGCTGCGCGACGAGGCGCACCGGTTCGCCATTCGCTACCACCGCGAAAAGCGCGCCAAACGCATGCAGGCGTCCGAATTGGACAGTGTGCCCGGACTCGGGCAGGCTCGGCGCACCGCGCTGATCAAGCACTTCGGCTCGGTGAAGAAGCTCAAGCAGGCCCGGGTCGAGGAAATCGAAGCGGTGCCCGGTTTCGGCAGGCGCACTGCCGAGGCCGTGGTGGCGGCGCTGGCCGGGGAGACCGGAGCCGCACCGCACGCAGTGCCGGGAGGGGACCAGGGGTCGTGATCGGGAAGGAAGCACACGTGAGTGCGGAAGAGGAAAAACGGGGCAGCGGGATGGAGGTCGCGGTCGTGTCCGGCCTGTCCGGCGCGGGCCGCTCCACGGCGGCGAAATGCCTGGAGGACCTCGGCTGGTTCGTGGTCGACAACCTGCCGCCGGAGCTGATCGCCACGATGGTCGAGCTCGGCGCGCAGGCGCGGGGGGCGATCACGAAGGTGGCGGTGGTGATGGACGTGCGCTCGCGCGCCTTCACCGACGACCTGGCCTCGGTGATCAAGGACCTGGACGCGCGCGGGTACAAGCCGCGCGTGCTGTTCCTGGAGGCCACCGACGCGGTGCTGGTGCGCCGCTTCGAATCGGTCCGCCGCGGCCACCCGATGCAGGGCGACGGCAGGCTCGCCGACGGCATCACCGCCGAGCGGAAGCTGCTTTCGCCGCTGCGCGAGGAAGCCGACCTGGTGCTCGACACGTCCGCGCTGTCGGTGCACGACCTGCGCGCGAAAATCGAGGACGCGTTCGGCTCCGAGGCCAGCACGCAGACCCGCGTCACCGTGCTGTCCTTCGGCTACAAGTACGGTTTGCCGATGGACGCCGACCTGGTGATGGACGTGCGGTTCCTGCCCAACCCGTTCTGGATCCCGGAGCTGCGCGAGCACACCGGCCTCGACGGCGAGGTGCGCAATTACGTGCTGTCGCAGGAAGGCGCCGAGGAATTCCTCGACCGCTACCACCAGCTGCTGCGCCTCATCGGCGCCGGCTACAAGCGCGAGGGCAAGCGGTACCTGACGCTCGCGGTCGGCTGCACCGGCGGCAAGCACCGCAGCGTCGCGATCTCCGAAGAGCTCGCCCAGCGACTGTCCAATGAGGACGGCATGGCAGTAAAGGTGGTGCACCGGGATCTTGGCCGGGAGTGACGTGCGCGCGGTGGCGCTGGGCGGGGGACACGGGCTGCACGCGACGCTGACCGCGCTCCGGCGGATCACCCGCGCCGTCACGGCGGTGGTCACGGTGGCCGACGACGGCGGGTCGTCCGGCAGGCTGCGCCGCGAACTGGGGCTGCTGCCGCCGGGCGACCTGCGCCAGGCGTTCGCCGCCTTCGCCGCGGAGGACGGCGGGCAGTTGTGGGCGGAGGTGTTCCAGCACCGCTTCGGCGGCGACGGCGCGCTCGCCGGGCACGCCGTCGGCAACCTGCTGCTCGCCGGGCTGTTCGAGGTGCTCGGCGACCCGGTGGCCGCGCTCGACGAGGCGAGCAGGCTGATGGGCATCGCCGGCCGGGTGCTGCCGATGTCGCCGGAGCCGCTGGAGATCGAGGGCGAGGTCAGCGGCCTGGACAGCGAGGACCCGGACGCGATCCGGCGCATCCGCGGCCAGGTCGCGGTCGCCAGCACGCCCGGCCAGGTGCATCGCATCACGCTGCACCCGGCCGGCCGCCAGGAACGCCCGCCGCGCGGCTGCGCGGAGGCGATCGAGGCGGTGCTGGAGGCGGACGTCGTGTTCCTCGGCCCCGGCTCGTGGTTCACCAGCGTGCTGCCGCATCTGCTCGTCCCGGATCTGCACGACGCGCTCGTGCGCACGACGGCGACGAAGGTCGTTGTGCTGAATTTGGTCCCCCAACCGGGGGAAACCGGCGGATTCTCCCCGGAGCGCCATCTGGACGTACTCTTCGAGCACGCGCCCGCGCTGCGGGTCGACGCCGTCGTCGCGGACCGTGATTCCGTCCCTGACCCGGCAAGCCTGCGCCGGGCGGCCGAACGCCTCGGAGCGAGGGCCTGCCTGGGGGCGGTGGCCGACCCGGTCGTGGTGGGACGGCATGATCCTGGTGCGCTCGCCCAGTGCATGCGAGAGGCACTCGGCCTCGGCGGGGAACACTGTGGGTGACGGCGGGCGCGCAGCGAAAGGCAGGAGGGGCAGTACATGGCGATGACCGCCGCGGTGAAAGACGAACTGAGCCGGCTCGAGATCACGAAGATCGGGCCGCGCCGGGCGGAGGTCGCGTCGCTGCTTCGCTTCGCGGGCGGGCTGCACATCGTGGCCGGCCGGGTGGTGGTCGAGGCGGAGCTGGACACGGGTTCGGTCGCGCGGCGGCTGCGCAAGGAGATCCACGAGCTGTACGGACACCATTCGGACGTGCACGTGATCACCGCGAGCGGCGGCCTGCGCAAAGGCACGCGGTACGTCGTGCGCGTAGTGAAGGACGGCGAGGGCCTGGCACGCCAGACCGGCCTGATTGACCAGCGCGGCCGTCCCGTGCGAGGCCTGCCCGCCGCCGTGGTGTCCGGCGGGGTGGCCGACGCCGAAGCGGCCTGGCGCGGCGCCTTCCTGGCCCACGGCTCGCTGACCGAACCAGGCCGCTCGTCGTCCCTGGAAGTCACCTGCCCCGGCCCCGAGGCGGCCCTTGCCCTGGTCGGCGCTGCTCGGCGAATGGGCATCCAGGCGAAATCCCGGGAGGTCCGGGGAGCCGACCGGGTCGTGGTCCGCGACGGCGACGCCATCGGCGCCCTGCTGACCCGCCTGGGCGCGCACACGAGCGTGCTGCAGTGGGAAGAACGCCGGATGCGCCGGGAAGTGCGGGCGACCGCCAACCGCCTCGCGAACTTCGACGACGCGAACCTGCGCCGCTCGGCCCGCGCGGCCGTCGCGGCGGCCGCCCGGGTGGAGCGAGCCCTGGAGATCCTGGGCGACACCGCCCCGGATCACCTGCTCGCCGCCGGCCGGTTGAGGCTGTCGAACCGCCAGGCGTCGCTCGAGGAACTGGGCCAGCTGTCCGACCCGCAGATGACGAAAGACGCGGTGGCCGGCCGGATCCGGCGGCTGCTGGCGATGGCGGACAAGCGGGCGAAGGAGCTGAGCATCCCGGACACCGAATCGGCGGTGACCCCGGAAATGCTGGAGGAAGAAGCCTGACGCGGTTGGTTGGCGGGGCTTGGGGGACTGGCTAGCCCTGCTGTGGTGGCGTGGGCAGGGGAGATGGTGCTGGCCGGGCCCGGTTGCTGTGGCGTGCGCGGGCGGGGTGGCTCGCCCAGTCCGGGTGTGGCGGTGCGAGCAGGGTGAGAGCTGCAGGCGCGGCGGCTTGTGCGGAACGGACGCGGCCTGGCCAAGACCTGCGGCGGGTTCGCGTGAGTGAGTGCTGACGGCGGTGGGGGGGGGGGGGGGGGGGGGGGGGGGGGGGGGGGGGGGGGGGGAGGGAACTATGGGCGTGGGGGGGGGGAGGGGGGGTATTGGGGCGGGTG
>NZ_JBVJOE010000001.1:1392543-1403763 GCF_055583325.1 Amycolatopsis sp. NPDC104775 | reverse complement strand
TAGGAGGAACCGACGTGGCGCAAAAAGGCTGTGGGGTGTGTGGGGGGGGTGGGTGGTGGGTGGGGGTTTGTGGGTGCCCCCCCCCCCCACCCCCCCCCCCCCCCCCCCACGACTGTCGCAGTTTGCGAGCCGGAGGGCTGGTGCTCGGAGGCTTGCCTGAGCCAGCCGAGGTGGCTGGGCGGGAAGGGAGCGTCGCGTAGGCGCTGGCGAGATGGCTGGGCGGGAAGGCAGAGTCGCGTCGGCGCTGGCGGCGGAGGGGGCCCCTGCTGGCACATCGCGTGTCCCGCAAGCGCTTGCTGCGCCTTCCCTCGCGCTTGTCGCTCTTTCCTGCGGTTTCCGCAGGTCCCGCACTCTCGGCCGCCATTCCTCGAAGGAGCGGCTGCCGCTCCGCCGCCGAACCCCCGCCCAGCCGTCCCGCCCCCACCGTCAAGACTTCGTCCACAGTGGACAAATCACCGCCGCCACACCGCCGCGTTCGCTACCGTAGAGGGCATGATCGATCTGCCGCTTTCCGCACTCGAACTCGCGCTCGTCGAAGCCGGGCAGTCGGCCACGGCGGCGCTCGAGCCGCTTCCGGCCGTCGCTCGGCGGCTCGACGACCTTGGCTACCGCCGGCTTTGGTTCGCTGAGCATCACGGTTCCCCGGCCATCGCCAGTGCGTCTCCGCAGGTGCTCGCGGCGCACGCGGGCGCGGTCACGTCCCGGGTGCGGGTCGGGTCCGGCGGGGTGCTCGCGCCGAACCACGCGCCGTTCGCGCTGGCGGAGCAGTTCGGCACGCTTTCCGCGCTCAACGGCGGCCGGGTCGATCTCGGCGTGGGGCGCGGGCCGGGGGCGCTCGATCCGGACATCATCCGCGCGTTGCGCCGCGGGGCCGAACCGGCCGGAGAGGCCGACTACCACGCTGACGTCGACGAGCTTCTGACGCATCTCGGCAGTGACAAGGTCCTCCCGGGCGGCGTGATCGTGCCGGAGCCGTGGCTGCTGAGCTCCAGCCCGGCGGGGGCGGAGGTCGCCGCCGAGCGGGGGTTGCCGATCGCGTTCGCGCATCACATCCGGCCGGACAACACCGCGGCCTCGCTGGAGCGCTACCGGGAGAAGTTCCGGCCCTCGAAATGGCGTTCGGAACCGTACGTGCTGTTGTGCGTCGAGACGATCTGCGCGGACACCGAGGCCGAGGCCGAATACCTGTCCGGGCCGATGAACGTCCTCAAATCCCATTTGCTCGCCGGCGGCGGGGGAGACCAGCCGATGCTCACGCCGGAGGCGGCCGCGGAGTACGAGTTCGCGCCGGAGATGGTGCCGCAGCTCGAGCACTTCCGGGCGGCGCAGGCGTATGGCGAGCGGGAGCAGGTCCGGGCGCGGCTCGCGGAGCTGGCGAAGCAGACCGGCGCGGACGAAATCATGGTCACGGTGCCGGTCTTCGACGCGAAGGCGCGCATCCGCTGCTACGAACTGGTCGCCGGGGAATGAAAAGGTGCGGCAGGGTGACCGGCGCCGCTCCGGTCACCCTGCCGCGGCTTATCCGGCGAACGCCGCGCCGGGGAACTTCAGCTGCACCACCACGTTGTCGATGGTGTCCGGCGTGCCGCCGAGCTTGTCGTTGTTCGTCGAGGTCACCCACAGGTGCCCGTCCGGCGTCTTGGTCACCGAGCGCAGCCGGCCCCAGCGGCCGGAGAACACCGCGGACACGTCGCCGACGCTGTCGCCCTTGATCTGCGTGACGAACAGCTGCTTGCCGGTCACCGCCGCGATGTAGATCCAGTCGTTCACGATCTCGATCCCGGACGGCCCGGCCTGCGAGGTCGGCCACGTCTTCTTCGGCGCGATGGTCCCCTTGCAGTCGCCGATCGTGCCCTCGCAGGCCGACCAGCCGTAGTTGCCGCCCTTCTGGATCAGGTTCAGCTCGTCCTGGCTGCTCTCGCCGAACTCCGACGACCACAGCCGCCCCTGCGAATCCCAGGCGAGGCCCTGCGGGTTGCGGTGCCCGTAGCTCCAGACGTACCGCGCGTTGCCGCCGGTGGCGTAGAACGGGTTGTCGCTCGGCGCGGAACCGTCCGGGTTGAGCCGCAGGATCTTGCCGTTGAGCGAGCTCTTGTTCTGCGCGTTGGCCTTGACCTTCGCGTCGCCGACGGTGGCGTACAGCTTGCCGTCCGGGCCGAACGCGATCCGGCCGCCGTTGTGGTACTGGTTCTTCGACATCCCGGTCAGCACCGGAGTGGTGGTCTTCGACAGCGTGGTGCCGTCGTAGGTGACCTTCACGATCCGGTTGTCGCTGGCCGAGGTGTGGTACAGGTACACCGCGTGGTCGGTGTTCCACTGCGGCGAGATCGCCAGCCCGAGCAGGCCGCCTTCACCGTTCGTCGTGACCACGCCGGGGATCTTGCCGAGCGTCGTCTTCTTGCCGTCCGGGGTGATCTGCAGCAGTTCGAACCGGTCCCGTTCGGTCACCAGTGCGTTGCCGTTCGGCAGGAAACCGACCGCCCAGCCGAGGTCGACCTTCGCGATGTCCTTGTCGTACGACGGGATTCCGCCGCCGGCCCCGGTGCTGCTGGTGGTCTTCGCGGTGACCGCGTTGCTCGCCGCGGAGGCGTTTCCGTTGGGGTCGCGCGCCTTCACGGTGAACGTGTAGGACGTGTTCGGCTTGAGGTCGGTGACCGTCGCCGACGTCTGCGTCGTGGTCGAGACGACGTTGCCGCCCTGATACACGTCGTAGCCCGCGATCGAGCCGCTGTCGTCGGTGGAAGCCTTCCAAGACAACGAAATGCTGTCCGAAGTGCTGCCGGTGACCTTCAGCGAACCAGGCACGCTCGGCGGAGTTTTGTCGTCGCTGGGCGGGGTTTTCACGCCGACGACGTTGCTCGGCTGGGACGGGTTGCCCGCCGCGTCGTAGGCGATCACCGAGATGTCGTAGGACGTGTTCGGCGTCAGCTGGTCGACGGTCGCCGAGGTGGTCTTGCCGTCCACGACCTTGAGCGTGTTGCCGCCGCGGTTGATCTCGTACCGCGTGACGCCGACGTTGTCCGTCGCCGGGTCCCAGCGGAAATCGGCCGCGGTGGGCCGGATGTTCGACGCCTGGAAGTTCTTCGGCGGCGTCGGCGGCTCGGTGTCGACCGGGGCGGAGAAGCTGTCGGTGATCTTGTCCGTGTTGGGCCCGCCGTTCGCGGACGCCGAAACGGTGCGCACGTGGTTGACGCCCGCGGTGAGCTGGACGGTCGCGGTGACCGTCTTCCACGTCGTCCAGGAACCCGTGCCGGGGAAGGAAACCGTGCCTTTGTCGCCGCCGTCGACGACGAGCTTCATCGGCCGGTCATCGGAGGTTCCGTTGGCGTAGCGGAAAGTCAGCGTGTGCGTGCCGGCCTGTGCCGCGTTGACCGAGTAGTCGGCGTAGCTGCCGACGAGATTGTCGAAGTCCACGAAACCCTTGCCGGAGTAGCCGGAGTGGTTCGTGGCGATCTTGGCCTGGGAGAGCGTCGCGTCCTCGGACTCGTAGTCCCCGGTCGCCGCGGTCGCGGTCACGGGGGTCAGCAGTGCGCAGCCGAGCGCGGTCGCCGCGGTACCGGCGAACAGCGCGCTCAACGTCGAGCGTCGTGCCACGGGGGCCTCCTGCTTGAGGGGGATCGGGGCGGCGGCGGGGAAGTGCTCAGCAACGGGTCTTCGTTAGGAAACTTTCCTATTTATCGGGACAGATCACACACCCTCGGCAGGTGCGGTGTCAATAGTGCGATCGCGGCATTACGCTCCGCAGCGAGTTCCGCGGAGCGAACCGGGGTCAGAATCCGGCGATGTCCGCCCGCGCGATCACCTTGGTGATCCTCGCCCGGACGAGGGATTCTTCCGGGACGGCGTTGCGCTCGCCGTAGGCCGGGCCGTTCTCCTCGCCCATGTACCGCGCGCCGAGCCGGGTGGCCCACTCCAGCATTTCGTCCAGGTCGTGGTGCAGTTCCGCCTCGGCGGTGAACTGGACGTAGGAGAACGGCGGCCGCTGGTCGTCCACGGCGAGCGAGATCCGCGGGTCGCGGCGCAGGGCCTTGCCCTTGAGCGTGTCCGTGCCGGTGGTGAAGATCAGCTCGTCGCCGTCCGGGCCCTCGTTCAGCAGGAACCAGACCGGCGTGACGACCGGGGCCCCATTGGCCCGCACGATCCCCAGCATCCCGGTCCGCGTGCCCTCGCTCGCGAACTTCCACCACTCCGCCCTGGTCATCTCCCGCATACCGGTCACGCTAGCCGTCCGCGTGTGCGGGCGCTCGGGCAGGCCGACTAGCCTGACCTGCTGTGCGATACGACGAGATGGGCGCGGCCGGGCTCGCCGACGAGGGGCTGACCCGTCGGCTGAAGGCGCTCGCCTGCACCGCGCCGTTGCACGACCTCGACGCGCGCAAGGCGAAGCTCGACTGGGCCGACGCCACGGTCTACCAGATGGCCGAGATCGCGCTGCACACGATCGACCAGGTCACCATCGCGATGGACTTCGACACCGGGGCCGGGCACGACCAGGTGATCGACCGGCTGCTGCCGTTCATCTCGCTGCAGGCGCCCTCTCGGATGCCGGAAGAGCACGTGCGCGTCGCGAAATGGGTGCTGGACAACCTGATCAACGTCGGCACCACCGACCGCGGCTTCCGGCGCGTGTACGGCTCGCTCGGCCCGGGCGGCTACCAGCGCCGCCAGTTCGACTTCAAGCTCCTGGTCGAGCTGGCCGCTCCGGACGGCGAGGTGTACCTGCGCGCCACCGACGAGGCGATCAACGTGCTGGTCGGCGCGCTGGACACGGACGTCGAGTCGGCGCAGATCGCGGCCGAGGTGAAGCTGGAGAACCTGATCAACCGCGGCCGCCTGGCCGACGCGAAGCTCGCCGCGGAGCAGGCGCGCTACCGCACCGTCCAGTACGGCGAGACGCTGCGCGCGAAGCTCGACGCCACCCGTCGCGACGTGCGCGCGGTCGACTGGGAGCAGGAAGTGCCGGAGCTGATCGAATCGGCTCTCGGGCACATCGAGTCCCGGTTCCGCGCGGAGAACGCGATCCTCAAGAACATCACCACCGCCCGGGACGAATCCGAGGACGCCGACCACAAGCGCCGTGCGGCCGAGCTGGTCGACATCGTCGCCGACTGCATCCGGCGGCACACCAAGCTCCAGTCGCGGCTCGCCGACGCCGGTGCGGTCTTCCGCGCCGAACAGGACCGCCAGCAGTTCTCCGGACCGCCGCAGCGGGCCACGATCGACCTGTTCGGCCAGCTCCTGATGCCGACGCTCGGGCTGCCGCTCGCCGACGCCACCGCGCCCGCCGAGCACTTCTTCCACGCCGTCGCCGGGATCGCGACGCCGGTCGTGCCGTCGTTGTCCTCGCTGGTGTCGCTGCTGCTGCGGCCCGCGCCGGAACGGGATCAGCTGGTCGGCGAGGTGCCGGAGCCGGAACTGGTGCCCGCCGAGGTGACCGACCGCTTCGGCGACGACGTGTGGCGGCTCGCGGACGAACTGCTCGACCTGCCCGACGTGCCGCGCCGGCTGTCCGGGTTGCTGGAGGACGCGCGCCGCTCCGGGCAGCCGAACCTGGCGTCCCTGGTCGCGCTGCGTGCGCTGCACGCTTACAGTCCCGAGGTCGGCGCGGCGCGCCGGCAGGGGGAACGCCACGTGCTGCTCGCCGTCGACGACGGCACCCTGCTCGACGACCCGGAGTTCGGCGGGGCGGATCTGCTGCTGACCACCGCGGAGGTCGAACGAGCTGACGACGAGACCGAGGAGGTCGCCTGATGCCGGTGACGCACACGAGCGTCGACGCCGAGGCCGCCGCGCGCCTCGTCGCGTTCGGGATGCGCCCGAAGCAACTGCCCGCCCGCGACGTCGTGTACGGCGAGCTGGTGCGCCGTTACGGCGAGGACAACGCGTTCAAGGCGCTGACCCACGCGGTCGCGTCCGGGCTCGGGCTGATGGTGCTGGAGGTGACGCAGCAGGCCGGCTGCGTGCTCGCGGCCACCGACGAGTCCGTCTTCGAGATCAAGATGGACAGCTATGCGCGGCAAGCCAAAATCCGCGAGCGGCGCGAGACCGAAAAGGTGCTGCACGGGCTGATCCACCTCGCGACGGCCGCGCTCGGCTACCCGCGGCCGGACGATCTGGCCAACGACACCTACATCGGCCGCGTGAGCGTCGAGCAGGTGGACGCGATGGTCCGCGAAGCGGCTCGCGTGCTCGATGAGCGAGCGCAGCTGGCCGAGGCGAACAACGACCCGCTCGCGGACGCGCCGGAGCTAGAGCAGGCGTGGCGCGCGTACGCCCGCCGTCCGGCCGCCGCGGCGACGAAGGACGGCCGGATGGCGGCCGACACCACGCGCGGCATGGTGTCGCGGGCGCTGCGATTCCTTGCCGACCAAGGTTTTCTGGTGCAGGTGAGCGACGAACAAGGCGGCACCTACCGCACGACGCCGCGGTATCAGATCCAGGTGCGCGAGCTGGCCGCGGACGCCGCGTTCGACGACCTGCTCGCGCTCGACGTCGTCGCGGTCGCCGGTGCTGGGGGCACACTGCGCGCGACGGCCTCGGACACGCTGCAGTGAGGGAATCAAGGTCCGTGAGGGGAACCCTGAGGGAATCAGAGTCCGTAAAGGTGGCCTTCACGGACCAGCGGGCGGATCAGGCGCGGTAGAGGGGAAACGGATGTACGAGCTTTCGCGGGTCCGCCTGCATTCGGTGGGCCCGGCGGGCGCCCGGTACCAGGACGTGGTGCTGGACTTCAGCGGCGTGGGGGCCACGATCACCGCGCCGAAGCAGGACGCGCTGTTCTCCGCGGGCATCCACGCCGGCGGCCCGGTGCGCCGCCCGTCGCCGGCGAGCGTGCTGTTCCTGGAGAACGGCGGCGGCAAGTCCGTGCTGATCAAGCTGATCTTCTCGGTGATGCTGCCCGGGCGGCGCCAGGTCGTCGGCACCACGAGCACGAAGGTGCTGGAGAAGTTCGTGACGGCCAAGGACGTCGCGCACGTGGTGCTGGAGTGGCTGCACGTCGAGACCGGGCAGCGGGTGATCACCGGCAAGGTGTCGGAATGGCGCGGGCACGTGACGTCCGCGGACTCGGAGAACCTGGTCGACTCCTGGTACTGCTTCCGCCCGACCGCCGACGTCGGCCTCGATTCGCTGCCGCTGACCGAGGACGGCCGCCTGCTCACCATGTCCGGCTTCCATGACCGGATCGCCGGGGCGGCGATGGCCGAACCGGAGCTGGAGCTGTTCTGGACGCGCCGCCACCACGAATGGACCGGGCGGCTCGACCAGCTCGGCCTCGACACCGAGCTGTTCCGCTACCAGCGCGCGATGAACGCGGGCGAGGGCGAGGCGGCCGACGCGTTCCAGTTCTCCACCGACGAGGCGTTCGTGGAGTTCCTGCTGCGCGCGGTGCTGTCCGAGGACGAGCCGAAGGACCTCGCCGAGGTCGTGTCGACGTACGCGAACAACCTCTCGCAGCGCGGCGATCTGATGGCGGAGAAGGAGTTCGTCGAGGGCGCGCTGGAACTGCTCGGTCCGCTGGCCGAGGAAGAAGGCGTGGCCGCGGCGTCGCGCCGGATCGCCGAATCGGCGCGGGAGGACCTCGGCGAGCTGGCCGGGCGGATCCACGCGCGCAACGAGCTGGAGAACGCGCGGCTGTCCGGGCTGGAGGACCACGTCGAGGAGGTGCGGACCGCCGAAAAGCTCGCCGAGGGCGACCATCGGCGGCTGACCGCGGGCGTCACCGAACTGCGCCGGCTGGTCGCGGTGCTGCGCCTGGAAGAAGCGCAAACCGAACGCGAACGTGTCGACGCCGAGCTGGCTGAGGCGAAGACGCAAGCGGAGGCTTGGCGCGAAACCGCGACCGTGCTGAACCGGCTGAACGCCGCGCGCAAGGCGAAAGACCTGCGCGAGCTGGTCGGAAACCGCGAGGAAAAGGCGAAGCCCGCGTTGGCCGCGCGGGACGCGGCGGCGGTCGCGCTGGGGCGTGGTCTGCTTTCGCTGGCGCGGGATGCGCAGCGGCAGGCGGACAAAGCCGAGGCGCACGCGGACGCATTGCGCGCCGAAGCGGAGAAGGCGCAGGCCGAACGCGATGAGGCGGCGAACTTGGCTGCTGGCCGCCGAGCCGAGGCTCGCGGGCTGTCGGCGCGGATCGCTGAGCTGCGCGAGGAAATCTCGGAATCTGTCCGCAGTGGACTGTTGACCTCCGGTGCGGATGTCGCGGAAGCGGCGCGGTCCGCGCGGGCGGAAGCCGAGGCCGCGGCGGCGGAATCCGTTCGCCGGGAACAGGAACTCGACCGGGTCGGCGAGGATCTGCAAGCCGCGCAGCGTTCGGTGAACGAGGCGCATCAGCTCGCCGGGTCCACTCAGGACCGTCTGGTGCGAGCGGCTGAGGACCTGGATCGGGCGCACAGGCGGACCGACGCGCTGGCCGCCGAACCGCGGTTGATGGAGCTGCTCGGAGCGGACGACGTCAAGCTGGAAAGCGATCTTCCGGTACTGCTGCAGCGGTTGCGTGACGCGAGCGCCGCGGTGGAGAAGGAACAGACCGCGCTGCGGATGGAAGAGTCGGCCGACGAGCGCGCGCTGGCCGCGCTGGGTTCGGGCGGGCTGCTGCCGCCGCCGGAGGACGTCCAGGCCGCGCTGGATGCGTTGGAGCAGGCCGGAATCACCGCGTGGTCCGGTTGGCGGTATCTGTCCAAACTGGACTCGGTGCGGCGCGACGAAGTGCTGGAGCGGATGCCGCAACTCGTCGCCGGCGTGCTGCTGAACGACGCGGCGCAGGTGAAGCGGGCACGAGAGGTGCTGGCGGCTTCGCGGTTGTTGCCGAGCGCGGTGATCGCGGTCGGGACCACCGAGGCGTTCCAGGCCTCCGACGTTCCGGCCGCCGCGGGCGTCGAGTTCCTCGTGCCGCCGAACCCGGCGATGTACGACGAAGAAGCGGCCGACACCGAGCGGGAAGCCGTGGCGCAGCGGCATGCCGAACGGCAGCGTCGGCTGGAGCAGCTGGCGGAATCGCTGGCGGCTGATGGGGCGTTGACCTGGAAGCTCACCACCTGGCGCGAGGACTACCCGGCCGGTGCGATCGGGACCCTCGCCGAGCAGGCGGAAAACGCGCGCGTCGCGCGGGAGACGGCGCAGACCGCGCTGGCGCAAGCCGAAGCGGAATTCGCCCGGTTGAGCGAAAAAGCCGCCGCGCTCCGCGAGCGAGTCCCGGCGTTGCGGGCCGCTGCCACGGAAGCCGAGGAGAAGGCGCGCCGGCTCGGCGAACTGGCCGCGCGGGCCGCGCGGGTCGCGGAATGGACCGAAGAAGTCGAGCGGGCAACGGAAATCGCGGAGCGAGCGGAGGCTTCGGCGGCCGAGGCGTCCGCCCGCGCGGCGCGGTTGCGCGAGCAGGCGGCGGAGGAACAGCGGACCGCTGACGGACACCGCCGCACCGTGACCACCGCTCGGTCCGAGCTGGCTGAGGTGCCGGGCGCGGCTGAGCTGCCCGAGGATGTCGAAGCTCCGTCGCAGCCAGTGGATGCGTTGCGGCGTACCTTCGCGTCGGCTTCGGAGGCGTACGCGAAGGTCGAGGTCGGCAGCGATCTCCGGGCCGAGCTGGAGCAGGCCGAATCCGCCGAAGCGGCCGCGTCGTCCGCGTTGGAGGCGCTGGACGAAGAGGTCCGGGTGCGCGCGGCGACGTTGCTGGAGACGCCGGACGGTTCGGACGCTTCCACGCGAGCGGCGGCGCTGGCGCGGGCGCGGCGGGTCGTCGACGCATTGGAAGAGGAACGCACCGAGGCGATCGGCCAGGTGTCGACGCGGCGAGCCGAACTGGACGTACTGCCGTTGCAGACCGGCGTCGCGTCTCCGGCCGAGCGGCCGCGCGACATCGAGCACGGCCTCGAGCTGATCGACGCGGCCTCGCTGGAAGTGTCCGCGGCGGCCCGGAAATGGGAAGAGCTGCAAGAACGCCGAGCGGCGGCGGAAGCGACGCTGGACGCGGCCAAGGCTTCGGCGTCCGGCTTCGGGTTGCTGTCGGAATCGTTGGCGCACTTGCGTTCGGACGAACCAGCGGAAGCCTACGACGGCGATGTCGAGTCCGCGCGGACGCGATACAACCAGCTCAACACCGTCCTGAACGACGCGCAGTCGGCGGCCGACGCCGGTGACCGCCGGGTGCGCGCGGCGGCGGACCAGCTGGCGCAGTACGCCACCGAGAAGCGGTTCGAAAAGCTCAGCACGCCGGTGCGGCAGCAGGTGATTTCCGTGAAACGAGACCAGCTTCCCGCGCACGCGGCGGAATGGAGCGAGGCGCTGCGGCCCCGGCTGCGGACGCTCTCCGACGATCTGGCGCAGATCGACCGGCACCGCGGCGGCATCATCACCCGGCTGCAGGGCATGGTCGAAGGCGCGTTGCGCACCCTGCGGTCGGCGCAACGGGTGTCGCGGCTGCCCGACGGGCTCGGCGACTGGTCCGGGCAGGAGTTCCTGCGGATCCGGTTCACCGAGCTGGAAGACCATGTGCTGGCGGAAAAACTGGGCGAGGTCGTCGACGAGGCGGCCGCGGGCAAGACCGCCGACGGCCGCGACGTGAAACGCGACGGGCTGTCGCTGGTGCTGCGCGGGGTGCACGTCGCCGCGCCCAAGGGGTACCGGGTGGACATGCTCAAGCCGGACTCCGTGCTGCGCACCGAACGGCAGCGGGTGTCGGAAATCCGCGACGTGTTCTCCGGCGGCCAGCAGCTGACCGCGGCGATCATCCTGTACTGCACGCTCGCCGCGCTGCGGGCCAACAACCGGGGCAAGGCGCGGAACCGGCATTCCGGAGTGCTGTTCCTGGACAACCCGATCGGCCGGGCGTCGGCCGGGTATCTGCTGGAGCTGCAGCGCGCCGTGGCGGAGGCGCTGGGCGTGCAGCTGATCTACACGACCGGCTTGTTCGACGCGGGCGCGCTGGCGGAATTCCCGCTGATCGTGCGGCTGCGCAACGACGCGGATCTGCGCGCCGGGCGGAAGTACCTGTCGGTGGACGCGACGATCCGGAATTCCCTCGACGACCTCGGGGACCCGGACGGGGTGGCGCGGCTGTCGGCGACGCGGATGTTCAGCCGTACCGCTTCTCCGGAACTGCCTTCGGGACTGCCTTCGGAGGAAGAGAAACCCGCCTGACGGGCTGGGGGGGGGGGGGGGGGGGGGGGGGGGGGGGGGGGGCGAAGGGGGTGGACTAGGGGTAACGGGGCGCAACCACTCTCCCTTCTC
>NZ_JBVJOE010000001.1:1308353-1392533 GCF_055583325.1 Amycolatopsis sp. NPDC104775 | reverse complement strand
CGGGGGTTTCAGTCTGCCTCTTTTCTGGGGGTTTTTGTTGTGGCTTTTTTGGAGAGAAAACAACCCCTACCCCCCCCTCCTCCCCCCCCTCCCCTCCCCCCCCCCCCCCCCCCCCCGAGGCCCGTCAGCTGACAGGCACGTACGCCAGCCCGTGTCCGCCTGCCGCCCCGGCCGCTTCGGTGTCCAAAGTGGTCACCACGGTGCGGGTTTCGAGATCGACGACCTCCACCGCGGTCGACGCCGCTCCGGACACGAAGGCGACCCGGCCGTCCGGATCGGACAGAATCGCGAGCGGGAACTCCGTCGCCAGCTCCATCGACCCGAGCAGTTCGCCGCTGGTCGCCGAAAACGCCAGCAACCGCCCGCCCAGCTCGGCGGCCAGCACCTCGCCGGACGTCGTGCAATGGATCGGCAGCACCGGACGTTCCGTCGGCAGCAGGCCTTCCGGCGTCCCGGCGACCGCGTCGAACACGCGGATTCCGGGTGCCGCGCGGACCGGCTCGGTGCCGTTCTCCAAATACGGTGTCGCGACGTAAAGCCGTTTGCCGTCCCGGGAAATCTCCAGTCCTTCGCTGCCCGGCACCGAAACCTTCTCGACCTCGCCGCTGTCAAGGTCTACAAAGGACACGAACGGCGCTTCCTTGTTGGTCACGAACCCGCGCCGCCCGTCCGGGCTGATCGCGACCCAATGCGGCCCCGGCGCACCGGCGGGGAGATGCCGGACCGGCCGCCGCGTCGCGGTGTCGACCACCACGAGACCGCCTTCGCGCTCTGGCCCGGCCTCGACGGTGGCGTACAGCAGCCCGCGCAGCGGATCGATCGCCAGCCCGTGCGGCGCGTGATCCGGCGAGAGGTCGACCACCTCCAGGATCTCGCGCGAATCCGGATCGATCGCGGTCAGTTCGGTCGCCCGTTCGCCGTGGCTGTGATAGGCGCCGCGGCGGTACGCGCTCGCGGTCCAGACGAGGCGGTGGACCGGGTCGAAGCAAAGGTCGTGCGGCTGCGCGGGCACTTCGACGGTGCCGAGATGCTTCCCGGACCCGATGTCGAAGAAGGCGACCGCCGGACCTTGCGCCCCGGCGACCGCGAGTATCGCTTCGTGCACTGGTTTCTCCTTTCGTGGCTTGCGTGTTCCACTCTGCGTGGTCGCGGATTGCGCGTCGATGCAAGAATCGGCACGGAATCCTTCCGCTGAACGCAAACCTTCCGGGACGGCCATGGACCTGAACCTCTTGCGCGTGCTGGACGTCCTCCTGCAGGAAGGCAGCGTCACGCGCGCCGCGGCCAGGCTGGGCAGCTCGCCCGCCGCGGTGAGCCGCACCCTCGCCAAACTGCGCCGTGCCGCAGGGGACCCGCTTCTGGTGCGCGCTGGTCAAGGCCTGGTCCCGACCCCGCGCGCCCTGGAACTGAAGGACGAAGTCGCCGCACTGGTGCACCGCGCCGACCGCATCCTGGGCCCCGGCCCCGGTTTCACCCCCGCGGACCTGCGCCGCACCTTCACCGTCCAAGCCGCCGATCTGGTGGTAAGCGGCCTGGCCGGCCCGTTGACCGCTCGCGTGCGCGCCGAAGCTCCGCACGCCGAGGTGATTTTCGTGCCAGAGTCCACAGAGGACAGTGGGGCACTGCGCGACGGCCGGGTAGACCTCGAGATCGGCGCCGCCGGGCATCACGATCCCGAAGCCCGCACCGAACCCTTGGTACGATCGACAGTCCTAGGCGTTGCGCGACAAGGAAATCCGCTCTTCGACGCACCCATCGACCCGCCCGCTTTCGCCGCCGCCGAACACATTGGCATCTCCCGCCGCGGCAAGCAGCAAGGCCCGATCGACGCCGCCCTCGCCCGGCTGGGCTTGCGCCGCCGGGTCGCCGTCGTCGTCCCCGGGCATCCGAGCGCCCTCGTCCTGGCCAGCGAAAGCGACCTGGTGACCATCACCATTGCTGGCTGGCTGGACACGTTCCAGTCGGCTTTGGGACTGCGCACCTTCCCCATCCCGCTGGACCTGCCGGCTGTTGAACTAGGCCTGGCCTGGCACCCCCGGACCGCCTCCGACCCGGCACAGCTCTGGTTCCGCGACCACGTGCGCACCGCCCTGCGCGCGTTGGCTTGACCAGTCCGCCGACTCGGTCGTTTGTGCGCGACCTGCTCTCGGAGAGGGTCGTCTGACCAGCGCGGATGCGTTTTCTGTCGGACCCTGGTGGTAGGAATCGAGTCGTGAAGATGACCCTCGCCCAGCGCCGGGCCCGCCTCGGCGTCCGCCACCACCTCGCGGCCCGGGCGACGACCGTCGAGGAAGCAGTCGACGGCGTCGTCGCACTGCACGCCACCGATCCGGCTTCGGTGTACCTGTCCGCCTGGTCGCGCGTGCGCGCGGTCTCGGTCGCCGACGTCGAGGACGCGCTGTACTCCCGGCGCACCCTCCTGCGCCTTTTGGGCATGCGACGCACCATGTTCGTCGCCGATCGCGCCACGGCCGGGTTGATTCAATCCGCGTGTTCGTACGACATCGCCGCCCGCCAGCGCCGCCTGCTGGAAAAGCAGCTGGGCACCCAGGGGCATCCAGAGAACGTCCCGCGTCCCGGCGAGTGGCTGGACGAGGTCATGGCGAGCGTCGAAAAAGCCTTGCGCGCCAGGGGATCGGCGACGGCTCAGCAACTGTCCGAGGACGAACCGCGCCTGCGGCAGCAACTGCTGATGGCGAAGGGGAAGCCGTACGAGTCGATCGGCAACGTCACCAGCCGGGTGCTGTTCCAGCTCGCGGCGGAGGGTCATATCGTGCGCGGCCGCCCGCGGGGGAGCTGGCAAAGCACGCAGTACTTCTGGGCTCCCATGACCGACTGGCTGGCAGGAAGCGATGCGGTTCCCGGCTCCTTTTCCGGGGTTGGGCCTGGCTCCGGCTCCGGCGTCGTCGCCGAGTCGGACCCTGGCTCGACCGACTGGCCCGGCCTCTCCGAAGACGAAGCCCGAGCCGCCCTGGCCCGGCGATGGCTGTACGCCTTCGGCCCCGCGCCGGTCGCCGACCTCCGCTGGTGGACTGGCTGGACGGCAGGCCAAACCAAAAAGGCCCTCGCCGCCGTCTCCCCGGCCGAGGTCGACCTGGACGGCGAACCCGCGATCGCACTCCCCGACGACCTGGCCCCCGTCACCGCTCCAGAGCCGTGGGTCGCCCTTCTCCCGGCCCTGGACCCGACTGCGATGGGCTGGCAGTCACGAGACTGGTACGTCGGTGCGCACGATCCCGCCTTATTCGACCGGACCGGCAACATCGGCCCCACGATCTGGAGCGACGGCCGCGTCGTCGGAGCGTGGGCCCAGCGCCCGTCGGGAGAGGTCGCGGTCCGCCTGCTGGAGGACGTCGGAGCGGAAAAGACCACCGCGGTGGAGGCCGAGGCCGCCCGGCTGACCGAGTGGCTGGGGGAGGCGCGGGTGGTCCCGAAGTTCCGCACCCCGGCGGAGAAGGAGCTGTCCGGGTAGCGGACTGGGGGGTGCGGTCGAGCGGTTCGACGGTCCGGCTGCCGACTCGACGAACGGAACGCCAGGCCGCCGCGCGTGGGCAAAAGCTGTCTGGCTGCCAACTTGCCGCCCGCCGCTCGGCCTGCCGCCGTGTCGGCCTGCTGCCCGGCCTGCCCGTCTGCCAACTTGTCGCCTTCCTCGCCTGTCCGCTGCCTGGCCTGTCCGTCGCCCGCTGCTGCCGCCCTCTTGCCTGCCGCCGTGTCTGCCCGCTGCTCGGCCTGCCTGCGGTCTGCCCGCCTGCCGCCCGAGATGCCCGCCGCTCGCCGTCCGCTCCCGGGCGCCGCGTCTGCCCGTCTTCCGCCGCGTCTGCCCGCCGCTCGGCCTGCCTGCCGCCTACCGCCCTGCCCGTCTGTCGCTCGGCCCGCCCGTCACTCGGCTTGCCTGCCGCCCTGCCTGCCGCTGCGTCTGCCCGCCGCCCGGTCCACCCGCCACACTGCCCGTCTGCCGCCTGCCAACTTGCTGCCTGCCCGCCTGCCGCCGCGTCTGCCCCCTACCCGCCAACTCGCCGCCCGCCTACCCGCTCAGACTGGCCAGTTCGCCTTCAACGATTGCGGGATCTCGCGCCCGCCCGGGTCAGGCGGGAATCCCCGTCGACTCTCAAAGCCGAATCCATCAGCCAACAGCAGAGGACCGCAGCCACCGATCTCCCCGCGGCTCCTCACCGTCGCCTCCCGGCGCAGCCCACGGCGAGAACACCGGTGCCCGCTGCTGACCCGGCCCACCTCAAGGCACCCGAGACAGAGACATCCGGCGTCGGCCGGACCGCGCCCACGGTCACCATTGCCCCCGCCCCGGATGATCACCGACGGTCCCCGCCAAGCACCGAAGCCCGCGCCGGACCGATCCGCGCCGACCCCCTCCGCCCCCCCTCCGCCCCTCCCGGCACGCCCCCGCCCCACGCCGCCCGCCGAAACCGCCCCGACAGCGTGAACCGGGGCACCAAGACCGATCAAGCGAGTGGTCCGCCCCCGCCCCGAACCTCCGCCGCAGCGGCCGCCCCGTTTCCGGTCCTCACCCGGCTGAGCTGGGTTCTTAATCGATTCTTGACGTCTCCGGGCAGTGGTGGAAGTCTCGTCAGGGCAGTCCGGGGCAACGACGCCCGCACGCTAGGGTTGCGCCCGAAACCGGAAGTCGCAGGAGTCGTCCGGGGCGGGCGCCCCGGGGAACTTCCGCAGTGTCAACCGAACGGTCGGCGGCCGGTGCGCCGCCGCCGTGATCAACACCAGAGGAGTGGCAGCAGTGACCGTTCGCGTAGGTGTCAACGGCTTCGGCCGGATCGGCCGCAACTTCTTCCGTGCCGTGAAGGCGAGCGGTCACGACATCGAGGTCGTCGCGTTCAACGACCTCGGCGACGTCGCCACCATGGCCCACCTGCTCAAGTACGACTCGATCCTCGGCCGCTTCCCGGGCGAGGTCAGCGTCAGCGACGAGGGCATCGTCGTCGACGGCAAG
Source organism: Amycolatopsis sp. NPDC104775 (assembly GCF_055583325.1). Classification (NCBI taxonomy): domain Bacteria; kingdom Bacillati; phylum Actinomycetota; class Actinomycetes; order Pseudonocardiales; family Pseudonocardiaceae; genus Amycolatopsis; species Amycolatopsis sp. NPDC104775. The sequence continues at coordinate 1,387,570 of NZ_JBVJOE010000001.1, read as the reverse complement.
ACCATCAAGGCCCTCGCCGAGCGCGACCCGGCCAACCTGCCCTGGGGCGACCTGGGCGTGGACGTCGTCGTCGAGTCGACCGGCTTCTTCACCAACGCCGACGCCGCCAAGGCGCACATCGCCGGCGGCGCGAAGAAGGTCATCATCTCCGCGCCCGCCAAGGGCGAGGACCTGACCGTCGTCCTCGGCGTCAACGACGACAAGTACGACGGCTCGCAGACGATCATCTCGAACGCGTCCTGCACCACCAACTGCCTCGGCCCGCTGGCCAAGGTCCTCAACGACGCCTTCGGCATCGAGCAGGGCCTGATGACCACGATCCACGCCTACACGCAGGACCAGAACCTGCAGGACGGCCCGCACAAGGACCTGCGCCGCGCCCGCGCCGCCGCCCTGAACGTCGTCCCGGCCTCGACCGGCGCGGCCAAGGCGATCGGCCTCGTGCTGCCGGAGCTGCTCGGCAAGCTGGACGGCTACGCGCTGCGCGTCCCGGTCCCGACCGGCTCGGCCACCGACCTCACCGTCACCCTCAAGAAGCCGGCCACCGTCGACGAGATCAACGAGGCGTACAAGGCAGCCGCCGAGGGCCCGCTGGCGGGCATCCTGCGCTACTCGGTCGACCCGATCGTGTCCTCGGACATCGTCACCGACCCGGCGTCCTGCATCTACGACTCGCCGCTCACCAAGGTGATCGGGAACCAGGTCAAGGTCGTCGGCTGGTACGACAACGAGTGGGGCTACTCCAACCGCCTCGCCGACCTGATCAAGCTCGTCGGCTCGAAGCTCTGAACCGGATGAGCGTCAAGAACCTCGACGACCTGCTGGGCGAGGGCGTTCAGGGCCGGTACGTACTCGTGCGTTCCGACCTGAACGTCCCGCTCGACGGGTCGGCCATCACCGACGACGGCCGGGTCCGCGCCGCTCTCCCGACGATCAAGAAGCTCGCCGAGGCGGGCGCGAAGGTCGTCGTCACGGCCCACCTGGGCCGCCCCAAGGGCGAACCGGACCCGAAGTTCACGCTCGCGCCGGTCGCGAAGCGGCTGGGCGAACTGCTCGGCTCCGAGGTCCCGCTGGCCGGCGACCTCGTCGGCGAGTCGGCCAAGGCCCTGGTGGCCGGACTGGCTGACGGCGGCGTCGTGCTGCTGGAGAACGTGCGCTTCGACGCGCGCGAGACCAGCAAGGACGCGGTCGACCGGTCCGAGCTGGCGGCCGAGCTGGCCGCGCTGGTGCCGGGCGGGGCGTTCGTCTCCGACGGCTTCGGCGTCGTGCACCGCAAGCAGGCCTCGGTCTACGAGATCGCCGCGGTGCTCCCGGCCTACGCGGGCGGCCTCGTGCTGGCCGAGCTGGACGTGCTGAAGAAGCTCACCGACGACGTCAAGCGGCCGTACGTGGTCGCGCTCGGCGGCTCGAAGGTGTCCGACAAGCTCGGCGTCATCGCGAACCTGCTCACCAAGGTCGACCGGCTGCTCATCGGCGGCGGCATGGCGTACACCTTCCTCAAGGCCAAGGGCTACGAGGTCGGCACGTCGCTGCTGCAGGAAGACCAGCTCGACCAGGTCAAGGGCTTCCTCGCCGAGGCCGAGAAGCGCGGCGTCGAACTGGTGCTGCCGGTCGACGTGCTCGCGGCGACCGAGTTCGCCGCCGACGCGCCGAACGAGGCCGTCGACGTCACCGCCATCCCGGCCGACCGCATGGGCCTCGACATCGGCCCGCGCAGCGCCGAGCTGTTCGCGCGGAAGCTCGCCGACGCGGCGACCGTCTTCTGGAACGGCCCGATGGGCGTCTTCGAATTCGAGGCGTTCGCCGGCGGCACCCGCGCGGTGGCCGAAGCGCTCGTGAAGAGCGACGCGTTCACCGTGGTCGGCGGCGGCGATTCGGCGGCCGCGGTGCGGCAGCTGGGCCTTCCCGAGGACGGCTTCTCGCACATCTCCACCGGCGGCGGCGCCTCGCTGGAGTACCTGGAAGGCAAGGAGCTGCCCGGCGTGGCGGCGCTGGAGGGGAAGAACTAAGTGGCACGCAAGCCCCTGGTGGCAGGCAACTGGAAGATGAACCTCAACCACCTCGAGGCCATCGCCCTGGTGCAGAAGATCGCCTTCGCGCTGCCGGAGAAGTACTACGCGAAGGTGGACGTGGCGGTGCTGCCGCCGTTCACCGACATCCGCAGCGTGCAGACCCTGGTCGACGCCGACAAGCTCTCGCTCACCTACGGCGCGCAGGACCTCTCGCCGCAGGACTCGGGCGCGTTCACCGGCGACATCTCCGGCCCGATGCTGGCGAAGCTTGGCTGCAGCTTCGTCACCGTCGGCCACTCGGAGCGGCGCGCGATCCACGGCGAGACCGACGAGCTGGTCAACAAGAAGGTCAAGGCCGCGCTCAAGCACGGCATCACGCCGATCCTGTGCGTGGGCGAGGAGCTCGAGATCCGCGAGGCGGGCGAGCACCTCGAGCACACCCGCACCCAGCTGATCGAGGGTCTCAAAGGGCTCAAGGCCGAGCAGGTGCAGGCCGTCGTGATCGCGTACGAGCCGGTGTGGGCCATCGGCACCGGCAAGGTCGCGACCGCCGCCGACGCCGAAGAGGTCTGCAAATCCCTGCGCGGGACGCTCTCGGAGAAGTACGGCGACGAGGTCGCCACGGCGGTCCGCGTGCTCTACGGCGGCTCGGTGAAATCCGGGAACGTCTCCGAGCTGGTGGCCGCCGACAACATCGACGGTGCGCTGGTCGGCGGCGCGAGCCTCGACGGCGAGGAGTTCACGAAGCTCTGCGCGCTCGCCGCCGGTGGCCCGCTGCCCTGATCGTGGGCACTACCGGGTAGCCTGTGTGTTCGGTCCGTCACTAGAGCAGTGGACGAGTCCAGGGGTACGGTGAAGATCCGCACACTGTGCGGGTCCGGCCGTACCCCTGCATGCTCCGACAAGCACAGAGGATGACATGAAGCTGTTCCTGCAAATCCTGTTGATCGCCTCCAGCGTCCTGCTGGTGGTGGCAGTGCTGCTGCACCGCGGCCGGGGCGGCGGCCTGTCGTCCCTGTTCGGCGGCGGGATGCAGTCGAGCCTCGCGGGGTCCAGCGTCGCCGAGAAGAACCTCGACCGGATCACGCTGCTGCTCGGGGCCATCTGGCTGATCAGCATCGTGGGTCTCGGCCTCCTGCTCAAGGTCTGACCGGGTCCCCGGAAGGGGACTTGCGATCGGCGTGCCTATTGGGGGGCGCGCCGCCGATTCCAACGGGTGAGGATTCATGGTTGGCGGTAACGCGATTCGCGGCACCCGCGTGGGTGCCGGTCCTTCGGGCGAATCGGAGCGGGGTGAATCGGCGCCACGGCGCCGGGTGTCGTATTGGTGCGCGAACGGGCACGAAGCTCGCCCGTCGTTCGCGATGGACGCGGAAATCCCCGATGAATGGGACTGCCCGCGCTGCGGGCTCCCGGGCGGTCAGGACGAGCAGAATCCGCCCGCCGCGCCTCGTACCGAGCCGTACAAGACACATCTGGCTTACGTGAAGGAACGCCGCAGCGACGCCGACGGCGAGGCCATCCTCGCCGAAGCGCTCGAGCGCCTCCGCCAACGCCGCGAATTGATCTGAGGCACGGTTCTTTCTCCGGAACCACCGGCTTCCCGTCCGCGAGGACGAGGGCCGGTGGTTTTTTAGTTCCCGGGGCTGGACCTGGCCGGGGGGAGGGGCCGGGGCCACGGCTGGCTCGGGTGGTCTGGACCTCGGGACAGATTCAGACCACTGCCGAGCGGGCGGTTCTGTTCGGAGGGCGCGGCGGTTCGGGACGGCGCGGACTGGCTCGGTTCGGCGGGGTGGCGCGGGCGGGTTCAGGAAGGTGCGGCCTGGCTCTGTTCGGCGGGGTGTGACGCAGGGCGGTTCGGGAAGATGCGCGCTGGCTCTGTTCGGCAAGGCGGCTCGGCTCGGCAGCGCGGCGGGACCGGGGCGCCGGTCAGGCGGTCCGGACCCCCTGGCGGCTGGTCTGGACCTGTGGCGGCCGCGGGGAGCGGGCAGGCGCGAAAGCGAGCGGAAGCGATCGCGATTGCCGCACCGGCCTCGTAGGCGTTTGTTCCGGTGAGAACCGGCCTCAGCGGTCCAGCGGATACCGCGCCCGAACCCGGAACCCGCCGTCCTCCGTGCCGGACGTTTCGAAGCTTCCGCCCAGCAGCCGGGCTCGTTCGGCGAGTCCGGTGAGGCCGTGGCCGCCGGACGGGAACGCTTCCCCGGCGCGGCAGGCGCGGGCGTTCTCCACCTCGATGTCCAGTGCGCCGCTCGCCGCGTGGATGCGGATGGTGGCCGTCGCGCCGGGGGCGTGTTTGTGGACGTTCGTCAGGCATTCCTGCACTGTCCGGTACGCCGCGGCCGAGACCTGGCTCGGCAGGGTGTCCGGCAGTTGCTCGACAGTCAGCTGCACCGGGACGTCGCACTCGCGGATCAGGTGGTCCAGTTCCCCGATCCCGGGGCGCGGGCCGTCGTCGCCGGAGCCGGAGCGCAGGACGCTGACCAGCGAGCGCAGTTCCTCAAGCGTCCGCGTCGACAGCTGGCGGATGACCTGCGCCGTCTCCAGCGCCGGGCCGTCCTTGGCCTGTGCCTGCAGGGCGCCGGCCTGCATGGCGATCAGCGTGATCTGGTGCGACACCACGTCGTGCATTTCGCGGGCCAGCCGGGCGCGTTCCTCGGCGCGCACCGCGTCGGCGTGGAAGCGGCGTTCGCGGTCGCGGCTCTTCGCCAGTTCGGCCAGTTTCGCCGAGATCTCCGCGCGCGCCCCGATCAGCAGGCCGATCGCGATCGGCATCCCGGCCACCAGGACGCCGTAGATCCCGTCCAGGACGTGTTCGCGCCAGCTCAGTTCCGCGAACTCCTGCAGCGGCCACCGCACGAACCGGCAGGTGAACACCAATCCCGCGCCGACCCAGGTCTGCCAGTGCAGCTGCCTCCGCGTCGCGAGCATGCCCAGGTTGAGCATCGAGGCGAGCTGCGCCCAGCCGGCGAAGAATCCCGGCACCGCGGCGAGCACCGCGAGGAACGGGAACCGGCGTCGCACCACGACCGCGAGGCACGCGGCGGCCGACAAGTAGAGCGAATAGGGCTGTGCTTTCGGCGGCACGACGAGCCACACGTCGAGCACCGCCAGCAGCACGACCACCGCTTCGACCGCGATGGTCGCGGCGATGGGCTTCCGGAACACGGCGAACGCCCCGGTCAGGTTGACGCGCCTGACCCGCCGGGCGGCTCCCGCGGCGGAGCTGCTCATCGAGATGCCAGGAATCGAGAGTCCCTCAGTGCTCATCGCGGCGACCCCATTCGTCTTGTGGACTTAGTGATGAGATGCTCCGGCCACCCGATCGGGACGCGCGGCGGTGAACAAATGTGCGGATGCTAACGACAACGTGTGTGTTGGCAGTAAGTTTCACCCAGAGTGGTTTTTGTGGTGTTCTAATCTCCACAACTGCTCCAACAGGATGAACGAAGTGCGGGCGACATCACCTAGTGTCGATCACATCACCTTATGTTCACCATACGGCGGTTCCCACATACTGGTGAGCCGCTTTTTGGCGGAGCGACAGTTGCTCCTTTTGCCGCCCAGGTCGAGGACGCGCTAACGGGGGAGAGATCACCCGTGCGGGTGGGAGAAAGTGTCACTGCGCAGTCGGTCCAGCGGGTGTGCGACGAAGTGGCGGTGCTCGGCGGGCGGGCCGCGCCGATGAAGCGAGCGGCTCCCGCGTCGCCGCGCCGCTGGAAGCGCCTACGAACGCGCTGGACCAGGGCAAATGCGGCGACCTGGCCTTGCCTCCGGGTGCGCCGAAGGATCCGGAGAGGTGCTCAGCGGTCCAGGCCGATGGTCGCGGCGGTGGAGCCCGGCGCGTCGGGAAGGCGTGAGAACGGGGAGTCGGCGGACATGGATTCCTCCCACTGGAAGCGCATCGCCATCGACGACATCGACAATAATCGATGATTTTGCAGATCGTCTATCCTGAGGGCATGAAGCAGATGCTGTCCGAGCAGATCTACGACCAGGTCCGCGACGCGATCATGCGCGGCGAGGTCGAGCCGGGACAGGCGCTGAAACCGCAGGAGCTGGCGGCGCGCTACGAGGTCAGCCTCGCCGTGGTGCGGGAGGCGCTGGTCCGGCTGGTCGGCGAGGGGCTGGCGGAACGGCTGACGAACCGCGGCTTCGCCGTGCCCGCGCTCGCCGATCAGCGGTGGCAGGAGATCATCGAAGCGCGCCGGACGGTAGAGCCCGCGATGCTGCGGTTGTCCGTCGAGCGCGGGGATCTGGAATGGGAGACGCGGGTGCGCGCGGCGGGGCACCGGCTCGCCCGGACGCCGATGTATGTGCCGGACGAAGGCAGCTACTACTCCGCGGCTTGGGCGGAGGCGCATCGCTTGTTCCACCGCACGCTGCTCGACGGCTGCGGGAACACGGTGCTGTTGGAAACTTTCGACCGGATGTGGATGGCCAGCGAACTGGCCCGGCGATGGTCGGTCCACCCGGCGTACCGGCTGCCGGTGGAGGAAGTGCTCGTTCAGCACGAGGGGCTGGAACGGGCGGCGCTGAGCCGGGATCCGGAGGCGGCGGCGAAGTTGCTGACGGAGCACTTGGCGGCGACGGCGGCGGTGCTGAGTGGCGCGGAGGCGGCGGAGGAGTAAGCGGGACAGACGCGCACGAGCGGCGACTCCCTTTGGTATGCCAACGAAAAGGGCTCCTCACGCCGACCGCGCGAGGAGCCCTTTCCGTCAACAGTCTTACTCGGCTGGCGGCTGATACACCTTCGTCAGCTTCCCGGCCGCCTCGCGGTCCAGGAGCCACAGCGTCCGCCGGTAGCCCCGGGCGCCCGAGACCGGAATCTGCGTTTCCGGCGCACCGGCCAAGGCTTGCGCGACCGCGTCCGCCTTCGCGGTGCCCGCCGTCATCAGCCACACCTCGCGGGCGCGGCGGATGGCGGGCAGGGTAAGCGAAACCCGGGTCGGCGGCGGCTTCGGGCAGTCGCGGACCGGCACCACCGAACGCCGCGTTTCGCGCACCTCGGCGGTTTCCGGGAACAGCGACGCCGTGTGGCCCTCGCCGCCGAGGCCGAGCAGCATGATGTCGAACTCCGGCACGTCCGCCCCGGGGCCCGCCGCGTCGGAGAGGACCTTCGCGTAGGCCTTGGCGGCCGCGGCGACGTCGTCGCCGAATTCGCCGTCCGACGGGGCCATGGCGTGCACTCGCTCGGGAGCCAGCGGCACGTGGTCGAGCAGGGCTTCGCGCGCGCCCTTCTCGTTGCGCTCGTCCGAATCCGCCGGGACGAACCGTTCGTCGCCCCAGTAGACGTCCAGACGCGACCAGTCGATCGCGTCCCGGGCGCTGGATTCCCGCAGTTCCCGCAGCACGGCGATCCCGGTGCCGCCGCCGGTGAGCACCACCGACGCCGCACCACGAGCCGCCTGCACGTCGACGATCCGGGTCACCAGCCGGGCCGCGGCGGCCGCGGCCAGCAGGTCCGGGTTTTCGTAGACGACGACCTCGGTCCGGCTCATGAGGCGCTCTTTTCCGCCGTCTTGCGGCCGGTCGCCTTCGGCTTCGCCGTCGCGGGCTTGGCGGCGGCGGGCTTGGCCGGAGCCTTCGCGGCCGCGGGCTTGGACCCGTTGGACGCGGCGATCTTGTGCAGCCCGTGCAGCGCCGCCTCGTAGATCTCGTCCGGGTCGAGCCGCCGCAGTTCCTCCACGAGGCACTCCGGGTTGCTGCGCCGCTGCAACGCGATCCGCCGCGTCGGCTGGCCAGGCTGGGTCAGCGTGCCGACCCGCCCGTCCGGCCGCGTCAGCTCCACCGCGCCCGATTTCCGCTCCAGCTTCACCGAGATGATGCCCTGCGCGCTCGAACTCTTGACCCGGTGCACCGGAGCCTTGAGGTACTCGGCGAGCCAGCCCGCGAGCAGTTCGGTGGACGGCGAATCGGCCTCGCCGGTCACCGTCGCGCTCGTGATCTTCTCGTACGGCGGCAGGTCCAGCGCCGACACCAGCTGCGCCCGCCAGCGGGTCAGCCGGGTCCACGCCAGGTCGGTGTCACCCTCCACATAGGACTTCGCGCGCGTCGTGAGAGCCCTTATCGGGTTCTTCTCCGCGGCGGAGTCGGTGATCCGGCGCTGCGCCAGCTGGCCGAGCGGGTCCTCCGCGGGAGCCTTCGGCCCGGCACCCGGCCACCAGGTGACGATCGGCGCGTCCGGCAGCAGCAGCGGCACCACCGCGCTCTGCCCCTGCGCGGCCAGCGGGCCGTACAGCCGCAGCACGATGACCTCGCTCGCGCCGGCGTCGCCGCCGACGCGGATCTGGCCGTCTATGCGCGGCGCGGCGGTGCGCGCGCCCTTCGCCACGACGATCACCCGCGACGGGTGCTCGCGGCTGGCGTCGTTCGCGGCCTCGATGGCGTCCTCGAGTTTGGCGTCGTCGTCCGCGACGATCACCAGCGTCAGCACCCGGCCGAGCGCGACCTGGCCGCCTTGCTCGCGGATCTCCACCAGCTTCTTGTTCAGCGCCGACGTCGTGGTCGACGGCAGGTCGATGATCACGGACGCCTCCAGTGCCTGCCGGTACGTTCCATCATTTCGTCCGCCGACTTGGGACCCCAGCTGCCCGGCGGATACTGCTCCGGAGCGGTGCCGAGCTTCGCCCAGTGCGCCAGCACCGGGTCGAGGATTTCCCACGACAGCTCGACTTCCTCGTTCACCGGGAACAGCGACGGCTCGCCCAGCAGCACGTCCAGGATCAGCCGCTCGTAGGCCTCCGGCGACGATTCGGTGAACGCGTGGCCGTAGCCGAAGTCCATCGTGACGTCGCGGACCTCCATCGTGGTCCCCGGCACCTTCGAACCGAACCGCAGCGTGATGCCCTCGTCCGGCTGCACGCGGATGACCAGCGCGTTCTGCCCCAGCTCCTCGGTGGAGGTGGAATCGAACGGCAGGTGCGGCGCGCGCTTGAACACGACCGCGATCTCGGTGACGCGGCGGCCGAGCCGCTTGCCGGTGCGCAGGTAGAACGGCACGCCCGCCCAGCGGCGGTTCTGCACCTCCAGTGTCACCGCGGCGTAGGTCTCGGTGGTCGAGTCCTTCGCGAAACCGGCTTCCTGCAACAGTCCCGGCACCTTCGTGCCGCCCTGCCAGCCGCCCGCGTACTGCCCGCGCGCGGTGGTCTGGTCCAGCGGCAGCATCGGCTTGGTCGCGGCCAGCACCTTGGCCTTCTCCGAGCGCAGCGCCTTCGGCTCGAACGACAGCGGCTCGTCCATCGCGGTGAAGGCGAGCAGCTGCAGCAGGTGGTTCTGGATGACGTCGCGCGCCGCGCCGATCCCGTCGTAGTACCCCGCGCGGCCGCCGAGGCCGATGTCCTCGGCCATGGTGATCTGCACGTGGTCGATGAAGTTCGCGTTCCAGATCGGCTCGAACAGCTGGTTCGCGAACCGCAGCGCCAGGATGTTCTGCACCGTCTCCTTGCCGAGGTAGTGGTCGATGCGGAACACCGACTCCTCGGGGAAGACGTCGTTGACGATCGCGTTCAGCTCGCGCGCGCTCTTGAGGTCGTGCCCGAACGGCTTCTCGATGACCACGCGCCGCCAGGTGTTCTCGTCGGCCTGCGCGAGGCCCGAACGCGCCAGCTGCTTGGTCACCACCGGGAACGCGCCCGGCGGGATCGACAGGTAGAACGCGGTGTTGCCACCGGTGCCGCGTTCCTCGTCCAGTTCGCGCACGGTCTTCGCGAGCCGGTCGAACGCCTCGTCGTCGTCGAAGGTGCCCTGGACGAACCGGATCCCTTCGGCGAGCCGGTTCCACACCGACTCCTTGAACGGCGTCCGCGCGTGCTCGCGCACCGAATCGTGCACCAGCTCGCCGAAGTCCTGGTGCTCCCAGTCCCGGCGGGCGAAGCCGACCAGCGAGAACCCGGCGGGCAGCAGCCCGCGGTGCGCGAGGTCGTAGATGGCCGGCATGAGCTTCTTGCGCGCCAGGTCGCCGGTGACGCCGAAGATCACCAGGCTCGACGGCCCGGCGATCCGCGGCAGCCGCTTGTCGCGGGGGTCCCGCAGCGGGTTGCGCCAGGTGGTCACTGAGCGGCCTCCTGCACTGCCCGGACGAGCTCGGCGAGCCCGGCGGCGCGGTCGGTCAGGTGCAGCCGCAGCACCGGACGCCCGTGCTCGGCGAGCACCTGGCCGTCGCCGAGCGCCTGCGCGTGCTGCAGCTGCCCCAGCGTGTACGGGCGGTCCGGCACCGGGAGGTCCTCGTCCACCGCGCCGGTGATCTGCAGGAAGCTGCCGTTCTGGTGGCCGCCCTTGTGGTACTGCCCGGTGGAGTGCAGGAACCGCGGGCCCCAGCCGAACGTGGTCTGCACCCCGGTCCGCTTGGCGATTTCGCCGCGCAGCAAGGAAGTCGACGCGTCGTCCAGGCGGTCGAGGTAGGCCTGCACCGCGATGTACCCGCCGTCGGCCACCGAACCGAAGAACGCGCGCAGCACGTCGGCGAGCTTGCCGTCGGTGGAAACTCCTTCGCTGCCAAAGACTTCGACCGCACCGTCCACAGTGGCCGGTGCTTCGCCGCCCTTGAGCTTCTCCGGGTCGTCCAGCAGCGCGCGAGCCGCCTTCTTGGCCGCTTCGACGTCCGGCTGGTCGAACGGGTTGATCCCGATCAGCCTTCCGACGAGCGCGGTCGCGAACTCCCAGATCAGGAACTGCGCGCCGAGCGGTCCGGTCACCGAGATCTGCGCCGCGCCTTCCGGGGCTCCGATCGCGACCGCGGTCGCGTCCTTGCCATGGTCGGCGAACCCGGGCGCCTCCGGGCTCTCGACGGCCACCGGCAGCAGGCCGGTGCCGAGCTTGCCGGTGGATTCGGCGATCAGCTGCTCCGCCCAGTCCGGGAAACCCTTGATGCCGGAGCCGGTGTCGGCCAGCACGACCTTCTCCGCGCCCGCTTCGTGCGCCGCCGCCCAGGCCGCCGCCAGCTGCACGGCCGGATTCTCGGCGGTGTCCTCGGCGAGCGTTTCCGCCACCGACGCGGCCTGGTCGAGCAGCCGCGCGACGTCCGCGCCCGCGAGGCCGGCCGGAACGAGGCCGAACGCGGTCAGCGCGGAGTAGCGGCCGCCGACGTGCGGGTCGGCCAGGAAAGTTTTGCGGTAGCCCTCTTTCTCCGCCAGTTCGGAGAACGGGGAGCCGGGATCGGTGACGACGACGATGCGCCGCGCCGCGTCGATCCCGGTGTCCGCGAACGCCTTGGCGAAGATCCGGCGGTGGCTGTCGGTCTCCACGGTGCCGCCGGATTTCGACGACACCACGATGACCGTGCGCTCGAGGTCGCCCGCGAGCGCGTCGGCCACCTGGCCGGGGTCGGTCGTGTCGAGCACCGTGAGCGGGACGCCGGCGGTGGCGGTGATGACCTCCGGCGCGAGCGACGAGCCGCCCATGCCGGCGAGCACCACGCGGTCCACGCCCTCGCCGCGCAGTTCCGCGCGCAGCGCTTCGATTTCCCCGATCAACGGACGCGACGACTTGTGCAACGTCGTCCAGGACAATCGGATCGACGCTTCGGACTCGGCGTCCGGACCCCACAGCGTGGAGTCCTGGGCGGCGAGCTTGGCAGCGGCGCCGTCGGCGGCCAGCCGCTGCGCCAGCGGCGCTGCCTTTTCTGCCAGTTCGGCGTCGACGATCACGACGCCGGTTTCGTCCCCGCTCATGGTCTCTGGTTCAGCCCCTCGCTTTGTTCAGCTGCCCGGTCACCGTGTCCAGCAGTTCCTGCCAGGACTTCTCGAACTTCTCGACGCCCTCGGTCTCCAGCGTGCGGAACACGTCGGGCACGTCGATGCCCGCCGCGGACAGTTTGTCGAAGACCGCCTGCGCCTGCTCGCCCTTTCCGGAAACCGTGTCGCCGGTGATCTCGGCGTGGTCGGCGACCGCGTCCATGGTCTTCTCGGGCATCGTGTTCACGACGTCCTTGACCACGAGCTGGTCGACATACCGGGTGTCGGAGTAGGCCGGGTCCTTCACGCCGGTGGAGGCCCACAGCGGACGCTGCGCGTTCGCGCCCGCCTCGGCGAGCGCCTTCCACCGGTCGGTGGCGAAGAGCTTCTCGAAGGCGTCGTACGCGAGCCGCGCGTTGGCGATGGCCGCCTCGCCCAGCAGCGCCTTGGCCTCGTCGGTGCCGATCGCGTTCAGCCGCTTGTCGACTTCACTGTCCACTCGGGACACGAAGAACGACGCGACCGAGTGGATGCCCTTGAGGTCGTGGCCGTTGGCCTTCGCCTGCTCCAGACCGGCGAAGAAGGCCTTGATGACGGCCTCGTAGCGCTCGACGGAGAAGATCAGCGTGACGTTGACGCTGATGCCCTCGGCGAGCACCGCGGTGATCGCGGGCAGACCCTCTTCGGTCGCCGGGATCTTGATCATCACGTTCGGCCGGTCGACGGTCTTCCACAGGTCCTTCGCCTCGGCCACCGTCTTGTCGGCGTCCTTCGCCAGGCGCGGGTCCACCTCGATCGACACGCGGCCGTCGACGCCGTTCGTGGCGTTGTACACGTCGCGGAACAGGTCTGCGGCGTTGCGCACGTCGGTGGTGGTCAGCTCCCGGACGGTGCCGTCGAGGTCCGCGCCGCGGGCGGCGAGGTCGTTGACCTGCTCGTCGTAAGCGGCGCCCTTCGACAGCGCGTTCGCGAAGATGGTCGGGTTGGTGGTCACGCCGACGACGTGCTTGTCGCGGATGAGCCCGGCGAGGTTGCCCGAGTTCAGGCGCTCGCGCGAAAGGTCGTCCAGCCAGATCGAGACGCCTGCTTCGGACAGCTGTCCGAGTCGGTCAGTCATGATTGCGCTCCTTTCAGTTCTTGGTGTTGGCGATCGAGCGGCGCGCGGCGTCGACCACGGCTTCGGCGGTGAAGCCGAATTCGCGGAACAGCGTCGCGGCGTCGGCCGAGGCGCCGTAGTGCTCGATCGACACGTTCTCGCCGGCGTCGCCGGTGAAGCGCTGCCACGGCATGGCGATCCCGGCCTCGACCGAGACGCGGGCCTTGACCGTCGGCGGCAGGACGGCGTCCTTGTAGGACTGCTCCTGCGCGTCGAACCACTCGACGCACGGCATCGAGACCACGCTGGTCGGGATGCCGTCGGCCTCGAGGGTCTTGCGCGCCTCGACGGCCAGCTGGACCTCGGAACCGGTCGCGATCAGCACGACCTCCGGGGCGCCGTTGGACGCCTCGGCCAGCACGTAGCCGCCCTTCTTGACGCCCTCGGCGTTGGTGCCCTCCAGCACCGGCACGTTCTGCCGGGTCAGCGCGAAGCCGGACGGGTGGTGCACGTCCTCCAGCACGGCCTTCCACGCGTACGCGGTCTCGTTGGCGTCCGCCGGGCGGACGACGTTGAGGCCGGGGATGGCGCGCAGCGCGGCGATCTGCTCGATCGGCTGGTGCGTCGGGCCGTCCTCGCCGAGGCCGATCGAGTCGTGCGTCCACACGTAGATGACCGGGGCCTTCATCAGCGCGGCGAGCCGGACCGGCGGGCGCATGTAGTCGGAGAAGGTGAGGAAGGTCGCGCCGTACGGGCGGGTCCCGCCGTGCAGCGCGATGCCGTTGAGGATCGAGCCCATCGCGTGCTCGCGGATGCCGAAGTGCAGCGTGCGGCCGTACGGGTTGGTCTTCCACATGTCGGTGCCGGCCGAGGCCGGGCCGAACGAGTCGGCGCCCTTCATGGTGGTGTTGTTGCTCTCCGCGAGGTCCGCGGAACCGCCCCACAGCTCCGGCAGCGGCTCGGCCAGCGCGTTGAGCACCTCGCCGGAGGCCTTGCGGGTGGCGATGCCCTTGGCGTCGGGCTCCCAGGTCGGCAGGTTGTCCGCGAAGCCCTCGGGCAGCGTGCGGGTCGACAGCCGGTCGGCCAGCTTCTTGCGCTCCGGGTTCGCCGCGGCCCACGCCTCGAAGCGCTCCTGCCATTCGGCGCGCTGCTTCTCGCCGCGCTCGATCGCCTGGCGGGTGTGCGCGAGCACCGCGTCCTCGACGGCGAAGTCCTTCTCCGGGTCGAAGCCCAGCGCCTTCTTCACACCGGCGACCTCGTCCGCGCCCAGCGCCGCGCCGTGCGCCTTGCCGGTGTTCATCTTCGTCGGGGCCGGGTAGCCGATGATCGTGCGCAGCTGGATGAACGACGGCCGCGTGGTCTCCGCCTGCGCCGCCTTGATGGCCGCTTCGATGGCGACGACGTCCTCGCCGCCCTCGACGGTCTGCACGTGCCAGCCGTAGGCCTCGTAGCGCTTGGCGGTGTCCTCGGACAGCGCGATGTTGGTGTCGTCCTCGATGGAGATCTTGTTGTCGTCGTAGAAGACGATCAGGTTGCCCAGCTCCTGGCGGCCCGCGATGGACGAGGCCTCGGAGGTGACGCCCTCTTCGATGTCGCCGTCGGAGGCGATCACGTAGATGTGGTGGTCAAAGATGCTCTCGCCGGGAGCGGCGTCCGGGTCCAGCAGGCCGCGCTCGCGCCGGGCCGCCATCGCCATGCCGACGCCGTTCGCGAGGCCCTGGCCCAGCGGGCCGGTGGTGGTCTCGACGCCCTTGGTGTGCCGGTACTCCGGGTGGCCCGGGGTCTTCGAGCCCCAGCGGCGCAGCTGCTTGAGGTCCTCCAGCTCCAGGCCGAATCCGGCCAGGTACAGCTGGATGTAGAGGGTCAGGCTGGAGTGCCCGGCGGAAAGGATGAAGCGGTCGCGGGCGGGCCACTCCGGGTCGGCCGGGTCGTGCCGCATGGTGCGCTGGAACAGCGTGTACGCCAGCGGCGCCAGGCTCATCGCGGTGCCCGGGTGGCCGCTGCCGCAGTTCTCGACGGCGTCCGCGGCGAGCACGCGGGCGGTGTCTACGGCGCGGGTGTCGGTCTCGGTCCAGTCGGCCGGCACGTTGCGCCGGAGCAAGGGGTTGGTCTCGCTGCTAGAGGTTTCGGACACTGAACTCGAACTCCTGCGTCGGTGAGGTGATGGCTGTATTCCGTGCGTGCCGCTCAAGTGCTGCGGTGTGCGCCCTCAGTTATCTCAATCGATCCCGAAGGGACGATATTCCTGCTGGCGGCGCTGTGCAGGCGGAGCGAGCGGCCCGACGGTGTCACCCTAGTGCGTACGCGTGCGCGCGAGCGCGGGCGACAGCCCTGCGGGTGAGGTGATCCTGCCCGCCTGTCTGTAGTCGGCTACCCGCCGCGGGCCCTCGCGACTCATCGAGGCGCGCGGCGGCGGACGTGACGGACGAGACATCGCCGGGCGTGTCCCGGACCCGCGGGCATCGGAGCAGTCCGCCACGTCTAACATCGATCGCGGGCCAGGTACGGAAGTTCTCCAGGAGCATCGCCTCTTTCTTCCGGGCCGCCCGGCCCAGGACTGACTCAGGGAGAGAAATGTCGTTGGTGAACGCTGCGCACGGACGCAGTGAAGACACCAGCGCCGTACCCCCGGACGGCGGGCGACCGCACGGGGCCCGGCGAAGCTTCCGCCAGGTGGCCGGCGCGTACGCCGCGCTGGCGAAGCCGCGCGTGATCGAGCTTCTCCTCGTCACCACGATCCCCGCGATGTTCCTCGCCGGGCGCGAGGTGCCGAACCCGTGGCTGGTGGTCGCGACGCTGGTCGGCGGCACCATGGCCGCGGGCAGCGCGAACGCGCTGAACTGCGTGATCGACAGCGACATCGACAAGGTCATGAACCGCACCAAGCGGCGGCCGCTGGTGAAGGACGCGGTGCCGCGGCGCAACGCGCTGATCTTCGGCCTGGTCCTCGGCGTCGCCTCGTTCGCCGTCCTGTACTTCACGGTGAACCTGCTGGCGGCGGTCCTCGCGATCGCGACCATCCTGTTCTACATCTTCGTCTACACCCTCGGCCTCAAGCGGCGGACGTCGCAGAACGTGGTCTGGGGCGGCGCGGCGGGCTGCATGCCGGTGCTGATCGGCTGGGTCGCGGTCACCGGCACCGTGCAGTGGCCCGCGTTCGTGATGTTCGGCGTGATCTTCTTCTGGACCCCGCCGCACACCTGGGCGCTGGGCATGAAGTACCGCGACGACTACGAGCGCGCGGGCGTGCCGATGCTCCCGGTCGTCGCGACTGCCGAGCACGTCGCCCGGCAGATCGTCATCTACTCGTGGGTGATGGTCGCCTGGACGCTGCTGCTGCTCCCGGTCACCAGCTGGCTGTACGCGACCTTCGCGATCCTGGCCGGCGGCTGGTTCCTCTTCTACGCGCACCGGCTGCAGGCCGCCGTGCACCGCGGCGAGGAAACCAAGCCGATGGCGCTGTTCCACCGGTCGAACACGTACCTGATGATCGTGTTCGTCGCGCTGGCGGTCGACTCGGCGATCGGCTTGCCGGTCCTCGGCCTCCCGTTCTGACCCCTTCCGTGACCGGGCAGGAATGGCCCGGGATCCTCGCCGGTTGCACTCTTCCGGCCCCGATCCCGACCTGAAAGCAGGACCTTTCCTTGCCCGAGGAACCGGCCTACGAAGCCGAGCTGCGCCGTGAGCAGGCCTACACCGACGCGCTGTTCGCGAAGCTCGACGCCGAACGCTCCCAGACCCAGCGCCGGCTGGACGAGACCCTGCGCCAGACCGGCGGGACGCCGCAGGCGCGGACCGAACGCGAAGCCGCCACGGCCCTGCACAGCGACCGGCTCGCCCAGCTCGGGTCGGTCGAGCAGGGATTGTGCTTCGGGCGGCTGGACTTCGTGCCCGGCGGCAGCGAAGAGGAAACCGCCTACATCGGACGGCTCGGGCTGTTCGACGAGGACGACGACTACCGGCCGCTGCTGATCGACTGGCGCGCGCCGGTCGCGCGGCCCTTCTACCTCGCCACGGCCGCCTCTCCGGACGGCGTGCGCCGCCGTCGCCACCTGCGGTCGCTGAGCCGCCGCCTCACCGGATTCGACGACGAGATCCTCGACCTCACCGCCGCCGACCAGGGCCAGGACCTCGGGCTCGCCGGCGAGGCCGCTCTGCTGGCCGCGCTGGAGCGCCGCCGGACCGGCGAGATGGCCGACATCGTCGCGACCATCCAGGCCGAACAGGACCGGATCATCCGCGCGCCGCTCGGCGGGGTGATGGTGGTCCAGGGCGCGCCGGGCACCGGGAAGACCGCGGTCGCACTGCATCGCGCGGCGTATCTGCTCTACACGCACCGCCAGCAGCTGACCACGCGCGGCGTGCTCGTCGTCGGCCCGAACCCGACCTTCCTGCGCTACATCGGCCAGGTGCTTCCGTCGCTCGGCGAAACCGGCGTGCTGTTGTCGACCATCGGGCAGCTGTGGCCGGGTTTGGACGCCGACGGCGTCGAGTCCCCGGAAGCGGCCGAGGTGAAGGGCCGGCTGGTGATGGCCGACGTGCTCGCCAAGGCGGTCCGCGATCGGCAAGGTGTACCCGATCCGGTGATCGAAATCGAGCATGAACGCGAGATCCTCAAGCTCGACCGGAAGACTTGTGCGCAAGCTCGCACTCGGGCGCGGCGTTCGCGGCGGCCGCACAACCTCGCGCGCAGGCTGTTCGTCTCCGACGTGCTGGACGCGCTCACCCGGCAGGCCGCCCGCGCGCTGGGCGAGGATTTGCTGGACGCGCAGGACGTGCAGGACATCCGCGTCGAGCTGGCGGCGAGCCCCGCGGTCGCCGCCGCGCTGAACTCGCTGTGGCCGAAACTCACCCCGGGCGGCTTGCTGGACGACCTGTTCGCCGACCGCGAACACCTCGATCGAGCGGCAGGCGAACTGCTGTCCGAAGAGGACCGGAAGCATCTGGAGAGCGGCCGCACCGCGAAGTGGACGCCCGCCGACGTGCCGCTGCTCGACGAACTGGCCGAACTGCTCGGCAGCGACGACTCCGAGGAACAGGCCGAGGACAAGCGCCGCGAACGCGTCGAACGCGCGTACGCCGAGGGCGTGCTGGACATCCTCGATCAGGACGAGGAAATCCAGGACGAGGAGGTCCTGCGGGTGTCCGACGTGCTGGACGCCGAACTGTTCGCCGAACGGCAACAGGCGCGCAGCCAGCTGACCGCGGCGCAGCGGGCCGCGCAGGACCGGACTTGGACGTTCGGGCACGTGATCGTGGACGAGGCGCAGGAGCTCTCCGCGATGGACTGGCGGCTGCTGATGCGCCGCACGCCGAACCGGTCGATGACGCTGGTCGGCGACGTCGCGCAGACCGGGGCCGCCGGGGGAGCGCGGACCTGGGACGAGGTGCTGTCGCCGTATGTCGCGGACCGCTGGCGGCTCGAACAGCTGACGGTGAACTACCGGACCCCGGCGGAGATCATGGCGGTCGCGGCGGGCGTGCTCGCGGAACTCGACGTGGACCTGGCCGCGCCCACGTCGGTGCGGGAGACCGGGGTGCCGCCCTGGGGCGTCGAAGTTTCTTCGCTGGAGGAAGAACTGCCGTCGCTGGTGGCCGCGGAACTGTCCGCTGTGGACGGTGGGACCGTGGCCGTGCTGGTGCCGGGCGGTCGCCTCGACGAGGCGCGGAAACTGCTGCCGGAGGACGAGCGGCTGAGCGTGCTGACGGTCGACCGTGCCAAGGGGCTGGAGTTCGACGGAGTCGTGCTGGTGTCGCCGGACGAGATCGTGGCGGGGTCGGCGCGCGGGCTCAACGACTTGTACGTGGCGCTGACCCGGGCGACGCAGCGGCTCGGCGTGGTGCGGACTGGTCCGGCGGTGCCCGCGCTCGGCGGCCTTGGCTAGTCTTCCGGAATGCAGAAAATCGGCAGGAGCGCGGTTGTCGGCGCGTGCGCGGCGGTCGCCGCGTTCGGCCTCACGGCCTGCGGCGACGACAGCAGCGCGGCCCCGGCGGCCCCGAGCCGCGAGTGCACCGCGGACGACGTCAAGACCACCGGGAACTTCGGCCAGGTGCCGACGATCACCATCCCGGACGACTGCGCCCCGCCGAAGAAGCTGCTCATCAAGGACCTGTCGGCGGGCACCGGCCCCGCCGCGGCCAAGGGCGCGAAACTGTCCATGAACTACCTGGTCGTCACCTGGTCGAACAAGAAGAAGCTGGACAGCTCGTTCGATCGCGGCGAGCCGTACGGCCTCGACCTCGGCGCCGGCCAGGTCATCGACGGCTGGGACCAGGGCCTCGTCGGCGTCAAACAGGGCGGGCGGCGGCTGATGATCATCCCGCCCGCCCTGGCCTACAAGGACGGCGGGCGCGGCATCGCGCCCAACGAGACGCTGGTCTTCGTGACCGACGCGCTCTCGGTTTCCTGAGCTACGGGATCAGCAGCAGCTTCCCGGTCGTCCGGCGTCCCTGCAGGTCCTCGTGGGCCTTGCGGGCGTCGGCGAGCGGATAGCGGCCGCCGATGCGGACGTTCAGGGAACCGTCCTGGACGGCGGCGAACAGTTCTCCGGCGCGCCAGTCGAGTTCCTCGCGGGTGCGCAGGTAGTGGCCGAGCGTCGGGCGGGTCAGGAAAAGCGAACCGCCGGAGTTGAGCCGCTGCGGGTCGATCGGCGGCACCGGGCCGCTGGCCGCGCCGAACAGCGCCAGCGTGCCGCGGATTTTGAGGCTCGCGAGACTGCCGTCGACGGTGCTCTTGCCGACGCCGTCATACACCGCGGCGACGCCTTCGCCGTTGGTCAGCTCGCGGGTCGCGGCGGCGAAGTCCTCGCGGTCGTAGCGGATCACGTGGTCCGCGCCGGCTCCGCGGGCCAGTTCGGCCTTCTCGTCGGTGGACACGGTGCACAGGACTCGTGCGCCGCGCGCCTTCGCCAGCTGCACCAGCAGCAGACCGACGCCGCCTGCCGCCGCGTGGACGAGGATGTCGTCGCCCGCCTTGACTTCGTAGGTCGACCGCACGAGGTAGTGCGCCGTCAGGCCCTGCAACATCGTGGCCGCGGCGATCTCGTCGGACACTCCGTCCGGCACCTTCACCGCGGCGCTGGCCGGGACCACCGCGCGCTGGGCGTAGCCGCCGAGCACGCCCTGCCAGGTCACGCGGTCGCCCGGGGCGAATTCGGTGACGCCCTCGCCGGTCTCCACGACCGTCCCGGCGCCCTCGGAGCCGAGCACGAACGGCAGGTCGATGGGGTAGATGCCCTCGCGCTGGTAGGTGTCGATGTAGTTGACGCCCGCCGCGGCGAGGTCGACCAGCAGTTCGCCCGCGCCGGGCGGACCCGGCTCGATCTCGGCCAGTTCCAGCACTTCCGGGCCGCCGGTCCGGGTCACCTGCACTGCGGTCGGCATGGTTCCTCCTCGAGATGTGCGCGTCTGGCGTCCACTATGGCCGAGAACACGGTCACGCCGCGGCGGCGGGGGTCTCGGGTTAAGCTCCGGACGTGGCTGAGGAGACCGAAAACACGCCGACCGCGCCGACTGCCCGCCAGCTGGCGACTGCTCGCGACTTCGTGGCGAAGCACGGCAAACCGTCGCGCGCCGTGGTCGAGAACATCGGCCGCGCC
The DNA here is from genome assembly GCF_055583325.1 of Amycolatopsis sp. NPDC104775. Taxonomy (NCBI): domain Bacteria; kingdom Bacillati; phylum Actinomycetota; class Actinomycetes; order Pseudonocardiales; family Pseudonocardiaceae; genus Amycolatopsis; species Amycolatopsis sp. NPDC104775. The sequence goes on along the minus strand of NZ_JBVJOE010000001.1, from coordinate 1,367,193 downwards.
GGCGCGCGGGTCGTGCTCGTGGGCCCGGACGGCGCGATGGGCGACGTGCTGGTCGCCGGGGTCGAGACCGGGACCGCGCTGGTCGAGCAGGTCGACGACCTCGAGGCTGCCGAATGGGACAGCGAGACCGTGAAAACAGTCAAGATCGGCGCCGCGCACCGGCGCAAGATGGCCGGGCCGCGGGCGGGCCGGTGACCCGCTCGGCGATTTTCGTCGGCTGCGCCGCGCTGCCCGAGGGCGACGGCGACGAGGCCGCGGTGCTGCCCGCGCTCGCCGACCTCGGCTTCGAAGTGAGCTGGGCGGCCTGGGATTCGGCCGCCGACTTCGCCTCGGCGGACATCGTCGTGCTGCGGGCCGCCTGGGACTACCCCGAGCGCCGCGACGCGTTTCTCAGCTGGTGCGAGGACGTGCCGGGGCTGAGCAATCCAGCCGCGGTCGTGCGGTGGAACACGGACAAGACGTATCTCGGCGAACTGCTCGACGCGGGCGTGCCGACGGTGCCGGTCGAGATCGTGCCGCCGGGGGAGAAGCCGCGCTGGCCGAAGAAGCCGTTCGTGGTGAAGCCTTCGATCGGCGCGGGCGGCCGCGGCGCCGCCCGGTTCTCCTCCGCCGGTGCGGACGCGGAGCACCATCTGCGCGCGTTGCACGACGACGGGCGTACGGCGCTGGTCCAGCCGTATCAGTCCAGTGTGGACGCTCAAGGCGAGATCTCGGTGACGTACTTCGGCGGCGTTTATTCGCACGCTTTCACGAAATTCGCGCCGCTGGAGTCCGAAATGGACAGTTCCGGGCTGTACCGGGAGGAGCGGCTCGCGGCCGCGGTTCCGGCTCCGGAAGTGCGTGCGGTGGCGGAGGACGCGCTGGACGCCGCGTGCGGGCTGCTGGGGATTTTGCGGGCGGAACTGCTGTACGCGCGAGTGGATCTCGTGCGCGGGGACGACGGGCGTCCGCTGGTGCTGGAGCTGGAGCTGACTGAGCCGTCGCTGGGCTTCCGGCACGCGGACGCGGGTGCGCCGTTGCGGTTCGCGTCGGCGGTGCGGCAGCAGCTCGCCTAAGCCGTACGTCGCTTGGCCGCCAGCCGTTCGGTTCGGGGCCAGCGGACGTCGGTCGCCCAGCCGAGCCGTTCGAACGCCCAGATCACCCGGGCCGACACGTCCACCTGCCCGCGCAGCACGCCGTGCCGGGCGCAGGTCGGGTCGGCGTGGTGGGAGTTGTGCCACGACTCGCCCATGGACAGCAGCGCCAGCGGCCAGAAGTTCGCCGCGCGGTCGCGGCTCGCGAACGGGCGGTCGCCGATCAGGTGGCACACCGAGTTCACCGACCAGGTCACGTGGTGCAGGAACGCGATCCGCACCAGCCCGGCCCAGAAGAACGCCGTCAGCGCGCCCTGCCAGGCGCCGCTGAACGCCCAGCCGAGCGCGGCGGGCAGCGCGAGGCTGAGCGTGATCCACAGCCAGAAGAACCGGTTCACCAGGCGCAGATCGCGGTCGCCGACGAGATCCGGGGCGAAGCGGTCGGCGTTGGTGACCTCGCGCTGGAACATCCAGCCCATGTGCGCGTGCCAGAACCCGCGCAGCAGCGCCGCCGGCGAGGTGCCGAACAGCCACGGCGAATGCGGATCGCCCTCGCGGTCGGAGAACGCGTGGTGGCGGCGGTGGCTCGCGACCCAGAAAATCACCGAACCCTGCACCGCCATGCTGCCCGCGATCGCGAGCGCGATCCGCAGCGGGCGGCCCGCTTTGAACGCGCCGTGGGTGAAATAGCGGTGGTATCCGACGGTGACGCCGAGCGTGGCGAGCACGTAGAAGACGGTCGCGAGGATCAGGTCGGTCCAGCCGATGCCCCATCCCCACAGCAGCGGCACGGCGGCGATCAGCGCGGCGAACGGCACGAGCAGGAACGTCTTGAGCACGAGCATCTCGGCGGTCCCGCGCCGGCCGGAGAGAAGGGGTTTGCCGGGGCGGGCAGGGGCGGTCGACATGGCGGCACCTCGGGCTTTTCGGAAAGCCGGACGGCGACGACGGTAAGCCGCGGATCTGTCCGCCGGGCCGACGCGCAGTTACGCCAGGATGACCGTCAGTTCGCGGTGGCGAGTTCCCGCTTCGGCGCGGGCTCCAGCGAAGTCACCGGACCGCGGTCGCGGGTGCCCGTCCACAGCACCGCCGTCACGACGATCACGAGCGCCGAGCCGAGCACGTGGAAGGACACCATCGCCTCGGGCACGCCCAGCGCGTACTGCACCGTCCCCAGAACGCCCTGCAGCAACGCCACAATCCACACCCACGCGTACCGCTGCCACACGCTCTTCGGCGCGCCGGCGCGCATCAGCGTGAGCCCGAAGACTCCCAGCACCACGAGGTACGCGATCAGCAACGCGCTGTGGACCCGCGCCAGCTGCTCGATCGGGGCGTCCAGGCGGTGCGTGTTGGCGTCACCGCCGTGCGGGCCCGCGCCGGTGACCGTGGTCCCGGCGATCAGGACCGCCCACATCAGCACGGTCAGCAGCACCAGCATCTGCCGTCCCAGCTTCGGGACCAGCGGGCGCGCCGGTTCGTCTCCTTCGCGGAACGCCTTCAGCAGCAGGACCGCCAGCCACACGAGCGGCGTGGACGCCAGGAAGTGGATCGCGACCGTCCACCATTCCAGTTTCGCCAGCACGGTCATCCCGCCGATGACCGCCTGCAGCACGACGCCGCCGGGCATCGTCCAGGCGAGCTTCACCAGCCGCTTGCGCTCCGGGTGGTCGATCTGGATCCGCCACGCGGCGAGCACGGCCAGCGCCGCCACCACGATCACGACGCCGGTCAGCATCCGGTTCGAGAACTCGATCCACTGCGTGACCTCGTCGATCCCGGAATGCCGCACCGGCACCAGGCTGCCCGCGACGCACTGCGGCCAGGTCGGGCAGCCCAGCCCGGACCCGGTCACCCGCACCACGGAACCGGTGACGCCGATGCCTGCCTGCGTGACCACCGCGGCGATCCCGACGCCGCGCTGGACCCCGGCGGACGGATACGGCAGGCGGGCGATCAAACTGCGAAGGGACACGCGACCACGATACTCGTGCGTGGCAAAGCCGGTTCTCACCGGCATAGGCAGGCACGAGCCCTTGTCCCCAACCTGCTTGCTTATCCACAGTTTTCTGAGACCGCCGCCACAGCTTCGATGCCGCGGCGAAAGTGGATTCATGCCTCTTCATTCACGATGGTCGGAAAACGACCGGATTCCCGAGGAACACGCCGGTGGCTGGCGTTCGATGGTGCGCAGCCAGGCAGGAGTGGTGTCGTTCGCGCAGTTGCGAGCCTATGGGCACAGCCGGCATGACATAGCGTCGAATCTGGCGGCGGGCCGATGGCAGCGTGTTCTTCCCCGCGTCTACGCGACATTCAACGGCAAGCTGGACCGCGCCGCTTTGCTGCGCGCGGCTGTTCTTTACGGCGGGAAGCACGCGGTGCTGAGCCATCGGACCGCCGCGGAAGAATGGAAAATGGTGCCGGTCGGTACCGGCCCGATCGAAATCACGGTGCCGTACGGGAGTTCAGCGGTGTCGCAGATGCCGCTCGTGCGGGTGCACCGGTCTCGCGCGCTCAGGTACTCGACGCTCGCGAGCGATCCGCCGCGAACACGGAGGGCCGACACGATCGTCGATCTGGCAGTGGCTGCAGCCGACTCGCGATCGGCGACATACGTGGTAGTCGACTTGGTCAGCAGTCAGGCGCTGAGCGTGCCGGAGATGCTCAAGTGCGTTGAAGCGCGGCCGCCGCTGCGTTATCGGACGGCGATCGCGCGTGCGTTGCAGCTTGTCGGAGGCGGCCTGATGTCCGCGCTGGAGGTCGAGTATCTCGACAAGGTGGAGAGAGCACACGGTTTGCCGCACGGCCGGAGGCAAGTTCCGGCAGTGGTCGACGGCAAGACGTTGTGGGAGGACGTGGTCTATGAACTCGGCGGGGAAAGCTTAGTCGTCAGGCTGGACGGCCGTGCGACGCACAGCGTGGCCGGGGTCGCCTTTCGCGATCGGCGCCGCGACAACGCAGCCGAACTCGCGGGACGCGCCCGTCTTGTGTACGGATGGTGGGACGTGCATCGGGACAGTTGCGGGGTGGCGCGGGAAGTGAGGACGGTACTCGCGCGGTTCGGGTGGGTGCCGGGACCTCGTGAGTGTCTATGCCGGTTAGAACCGGCTTGAACACTCACAAGCCCCAAGCCGCCCCGCACGCCCCCTCAGGTGAGTTTTGTCGTCCGCGTCGCCAGCGCCCCGGCCGCCGCGGCCCACGCCACCAGCACCACGGCCGGGCCGAGCGGGAACTGCCCGTCCACCAGCGCCGCACGCATGCCTTCCGCCAGCGCGCCCGACGGCAGCAGCGACACCACCACGCCGACCCCGGACGGCAGCGCCGACGGAGCCAGCAGGATCCCGCCCGCCAGCAGCAGCACGAACCAGACGATGTTCGCCAGCGCCAGCACGGCTTCCGCGCGCAAAGCGCCGCCCAGCAGCACGCCCAGCGCGCCGAAGGCCAGCGTTCCCAGCACCAGCAGCACCACCGCGGAGCCGATCCCGGCGGCCGACGGCGACCAGCCGAGGAAAGCCGCCACCGCGCCGAGCACCACGGACTGGAGCACCACCACGACCAGCGCGGCCACGAGCCGTCCGGCTACGAGCAGCCAGCGCGGCAGTGCGGTCGCCGAAAGCCGTTTCAGCACGCCGTACCGGCGGTCGAAGCCGAGTGCGATCGCCTGTCCGGTGAACGCCGACGACATCACCGCCAGCGCGAGGATCCTCGGCGTCATCCAGTCCACTTTGGACGTCGAGCCGAGCTGGCTCGCGGGCAGGATGTCCAGCGAGCTCAGGCCGATCAGCAGCGCGAGCGGGATGATCAGGGTGAGCAGCAGCTGCTCGCCGTGCCGCAGGGTCAGCGCGGCCTCGACGCGGGCGTGCGTGCGCAGCATCTTGCCGAGCGAGCCGCGGCCGGGCGCGGGGGCGAAGGTGCCCGCGGGGAACGGAGAACTCATGCGCGCAGCTCCCGTCCGGTGAGTTCGAGGAACACTTCTTCGAGCGTCCGCCGCCCGACTTGCAGTTGTTCGGGCAGCACGCCCTGCTGCGCGCACCAGGCGGTGACGGCGGAGACCACCTGCGGGTCGACCGCGCCCTCCACCAGGTACGAACCGGGCGCGGTTTCGCTGACCCGGTAGCCCTCCGGCAGAGCCGCTTCGAGCAGCGTCGTGTCGAGCTTCGTGCGGGCGCGGAACCGCAGCTGAGCCGCCTCGCCCGCCTCCAGCGTCAGCGCGTGCGGCGTGCCTTCGACGACCACCTTGCCGTGGTCCACGATCACCACCTGGTCGGCCAGCGTTTCCGCTTCCTCCATCAGATGCGTGGTGAGCAGGACGCTCACGCCGTCCGCGCGCAGGGCCGCGAGCAGGTCCCAGACCAGCCGCCGCGCCTGCGGGTCCATGCCGGCGGTGGGCTCGTCGAGGAACACCAGTTCCGGACGGCCGACCAGCGCGCACGCCAGGGAAAGCCGCTGCTGCTGCCCGCCGGAGAGCCGTTTGAACGGCGTCCGCTTCGCGCCCGCCAGCCCGAGCACGTCGAGCAGCCACGCCGGATCGTGCGGGTTCGCCGCGCAGGAAGCCACTAGCCGCAGCATTTCCTCCGCGCGCACGCCCGGGTACGCGCCGCCGCCTTGCGGCATGATGCCGACGCGCGGGCGGAGCCGCGAACTGTCCGCGACGGGGTCGAGGCCGAGCACGCGCACCTGGCCCGCGTCAGGTCTGCGGAAACCCTCGCAAATCTCGACAGTGGTCGTTTTTCCGGCGCCGTTCGGCCCGAGCAGGGCCAGCAGGGAACCACGCTCCATGCGCAGGTCGATGCCGTCGACCGCGGTGGTGGAGCCGTAGCTTTTCGCCAAGCCGGAGATCTCGACGGCGGGGTTGTCCACAACGGTTCACGATACGACGTCGGCGGGCGCGCGCGGTGCTGGGGACGCCGGAGGTGTCCTGGACAACAGCAGCGGCGAAACCCGGTACACGATCGCGAGCCCGCCGAGGGTGACCAGGGCGGCCGCGCCGTAGGCCCACGGCAGGACGTAGGAGCGGCCGTCGAAGGTGCCGCCGGTGGGCGGCAGCAGGAACGGCAGCCCGGCGCTGACGACCGTGGCGGCCACCCGGAACCGCGACGTCCCGGCCGCCGCGGCGAGCGGGATCACCGCCCACAGCAGGTACCAGGGCTGGAGGTTGATCTGCAGGATCATCGCCGCGCCCAGCGAGACGCCGAGGCCGATGATCGGCCGGTAGCGCCATTTGAAGCTGGCCCACAGGAATTTGACCGTGACGGCCGCGGTGATCACGTTGCCGAGCGTGCCGAGGATCGGCACCAGCGCGTCCGTGTGGTTGCCGAGCCCGAGCGCGATGCCGAGGACGCCGCTGAGGTTCGCGATCTCGGCGGTGGGGGAGATGAACGACCGCACCAGCCCCGGGGTGCTCGCCGTCGCGCCGATCCAGCCGAAGCCCAGCCCGGTGCCGACGCAGATCGCGGTGAGCACCACGCCGAACAGCACCGCCATCGGCGCGCCCGCCCACACCAGGTCTTTCAGCCGCCCGTGCCATCGGCGCGCCACCATCACCGAGAGGAACGGCAACGCCAGCACGGCCGGGATCTTCACGGTGGCGCCGATCGTGATGACGACGACGCCGAGCGCGATGAACAGCAGTTCGCCCTTCGCCAGCGGCGGCGGGCTGTCGCCTTTGACCCGCACCGGCAGCCGCCGGATGCCGATCTCCAGCCCGGCCACCATCAGCCCGATGGCCAGCGAATCGTTGTGCGCCCCGGCGACGAAATGGAAGATCAGCAACGGGTTCGCCGCGCCGAGCCACAGCGCGGTGGCCGGCTGCACGCCGAACCGCCGGGCCAGCCGCGGCACCGCCCACACGATCAGCAGCACGCCGACCATCGCGAGACCGCGCTGCAGCAGCACGCCGACGACGATGTTGTTGCCGCCGACCGGGGCCAGCCAGCCGCCGAGCCGCAGCAGCAGCGGTCCGTAGGGGGCGGGTGTCTCGCGCCAGATGTTGGTGACGCCCGCGGTGAGCGGGTCCGCGACGCCGAGCGCCTGCGCCGGGCCCAGCTGGTACGGGTCCATGCCGCGGTGCACGATCTCGCTCTGCGCGAGATAGCTGTAGACGTCGCGGGAGAACAGCGGCGGGATCAGCAGCAGCGGCGCGACCCACATCGCGACGGTGCGGGCGAGCTGGCCGCTGGTCGCGAGCCGGGCGCTCGCCGGACGGGCGAACCGGGCGAGCATCAGCCAGCTCAGCACCAGGATGCCCATCCCGGAGAAGGCGATCGCGAGCGAGACCGTCGGGATCCGGATGAACAGCCGCAGCACCGGCAGGTCCTGCACCGGGTTGATCACCGGCGCGGCCCCGGCCCCGAGCGAGCCGAGCGCGAGGAACAGCGAGCCGACCGTGCCGAAGCGCCGGACCACGTCGAGGCCGCGGGTCTCGGCGGCGTTCAGCGGATCGGTGCGGCGCGGGCCGACCGGGGACGGCGGGGCAGCGGTGGCGGCAGGGGAGACAGCGCTGCCGGAGACGCCGGAAAGGTCCGGTTCCGGGGCCCGCTGGTCCGGGTGCTCGCCGACTGCCACGTCCGGAAGCGTATCGAGTCCGGTCCGGGCGGCGTGGCGAGTCCGGCCGGAAGGCTGTTGCCGGGTGCGGTGAGGCGGGTTGCAGGGTGGTTCGGGAGTGGGCGGAGGGTGGATCGAGTCGGGTCGGGGCGGCGGGTCCGGGCGGAAGGTCGTGGCCGGGCGTGGCGGGGCGGGTGCGGCGTTTCGGTGGATTGAGAGGGGCGCGGATCAAGTCTGGTTCGGGCAGCATGGCGAGTCTGGCCGGGAGGCTGCTGGTGGGCGTGCCGCGGCGGATTGCGGGGTGGTTCGGTGGGGCGGGGCGTGTCGAGTCCGGTTTGGACGGCGTGGAGAGTTCGGCCGGAGGGCTGTGGGCGGGTGCGCCGGGGCAGGTTGCCGGACTGATCGGCGGATCGGAGCGGAAAGGCGGATCGGGTCCGTCCGGAAGATCGTTCTGGGTGTGCCGCGGCGGGTTGCCGGGCTGATTCGGCGGATCGGGGCGGCGGGGCGGAGCGGGTCCGTCCGGAAGATCGGTCCGGGCGCGCCGCGGCAGGTCGCCGCGCTGATCCGGCGAACCGGAGCGGATCGGCGGATCGGCTCCGGTTCCGCGTGAGTCGGGTCACTGCGCGAGACCCCGCCTTTGCCCGGCGGCCGGAAATAAGACACACTTGTGTTGTGAAAAAGAACGGGAGCACCGGCGAGGGGCGCGGCGAGCAGCCGCGCACCGGGTCCGCTGGCGTTCCCGTGCAGGTCAGCGCCGCGAACGTGGCCGAGGGCCGCACCCGGCACGAGGTCGCCCGGCTGCTGCTGGAGCAGGGGCCGATGACCGCCGCGGTGGTCGCCGAGCAGCTCGGGATCAGTCCCACGGCGATCCGGCGGCACCTCGACGCGCTGCAGGCCGACGGCGAGGCCGAGACCCGCGACGCCCCGCGCAGGGGCCCGCGCGGACGCGGCCGCCCGGCCAAGCTGTTCCTGCTCACCGAGGCGGGCCGGGCCCGGTTCGGGCACGCCTACGACGACCTCGCGTCCTCGGCCATCCGCTTCCTCGCCGAGCACGCCGGGCCGGACGCGGTGCGCGCGTTCGCCGAGCGCCGGGTCGAGGGACTCATCGGGCCGCACCGGCAGGCGATCACCGGATCGGATGATCCGGTCGAGCGCGCCGAGGCCCTCGCCGCCGCGCTGAGCAGGGAGGGCTACGCTGCCTCGACCCGCCAGGTCGGGGCGGGAGCCGCGGGCGCGCAGCTGTGCCAGCACCACTGCCCGGTCGCGCACGTCGCCGCGGAATTCCCGCAGCTGTGCGAGGCCGAGACGGAAGCGTTCGCGAAGCTGCTGGGCACCCACGTCCAGCGGCTGGCGACCATCGCGCGCGGAGACAACGCGTGCACCACACACGTACCCGCCGGACCGGCGGGTATCCCGGCCCATCCCGAGCCGGACCGCACGACGACGCCTGGAAAAGCGGTTCCGCCGCCGGAAGGGCACGCACCACGGATCCCGAATGGAGGGAAACCCGCATGACTGCCGCTGCCGAGCAGCGCACTCCCACCACCGAGCCGTTGAGCCAGGAAGAGACCATCGCGTCCCTTGGCAACTACGCCTTCGGCTGGGCGGACTCCGACGAGGCTGGCGCCAGCGCCCGCCGCGGCCTGAACGAGGATGTCGTCCGCGACATCTCCGCGAAGAAGTCCGAGCCCGAGTGGATGCGCGACGCCCGATTGAAGGCGCTCAAGCTGTTCGACCTCAAGCCGATGCCGAACTGGGGCGCCGACCTCTCGGGGATCGACTTCGACAACATCAAGTACTTCGTGCGGTCCACCGAGAAGCAGGCGGCCAGCTGGGAAGACCTGCCCGAGGACATCAAGAACACCTACGACAAGCTGGGCATCCCCGAGGCGGAGAAGCAGCGCCTCGTGGCCGGCGTCGCCGCGCAGTACGAGTCCGAGGTCGTCTACCACCAGATCCGCGAGGACCTGGAGGAGCAGGGCGTCCTGTTCCTGGACACCGACAGCGCGCTCAAGGAGCACCCGGAGATCTTCCAGGAGTACTTCGGCTCCGTGATCCCGGCGGGCGACAACAAGTTCTCCGCGCTGAACACGGCGGTGTGGTCCGGCGGCTCGTTCATCTACGTGCCGAAGGGCGTGCACGTCGAGATCCCGCTGCAGGCCTACTTCCGGATCAACACCGAGAACATGGGCCAGTTCGAGCGGACGCTGATCATCGTCGACGAGGACGCCTACGTCCACTACGTCGAGGGCTGCACCGCGCCGATCTACCAGTCGGACTCGCTGCACTCCGCGGTCGTCGAGATCATCGTGAAGAAGGGCGCCCGCTGCCGCTACACGACGATCCAGAACTGGTCGAACAACGTCTACAACCTGGTCACCAAGCGCGCCAAGTGCGAAGAGGGCGCCACCATGGAATGGGTCGACGGCAACATCGGCTCCAAGGTGACCATGAAGTACCCGTCGGTCTTCCTGATGGGCGAGCACGCCAAGGGCGAGGTCCTGTCGGTCGCGTTCGCGGGCGAGGGCCAGCACCAGGACGCCGGGGCCAAGATGGAGCACCTCGCGCCGCACACCTCCTCGACCATCGTGTCGAAGTCGGTGGCGCGCGGCGGCGGCCGGACCTCCTACCGCGGCCTGGTCAAGGTCGCGAAGCGGGCGCACCACTCGCGCTCCAGCGTGGTCTGCGACGCCCTGCTGGTGGACACCATCTCGCGGTCGGACACGTACCCGTACGTGGACATCCGCAACGACGAGGTGTCCATGGGCCACGAGGCCACCGTGTCCAAGGTCAGCGAAGAGCAGCTGTTCTACCTGATGTCGCGCGGCCTCGACGAGGCCGAGGCGATGGCGATGATCGTGCGCGGGTTCGTCGAGCCCATCGCGCGCGAGCTGCCGATGGAGTACGCGCTCGAGCTGAACCGCCTGATCGAGCTGCAGATGGAAGGGTCCGTCGGCTAAATGTCCGTCGCAGAGAACAACGTTTCGGAAGCCCTCCGCGAGGGGGCCGTCGTCCCGGCGGCCTCCCGCGCGGAGCGGTTCACCTCTTACGACGTCGAGGCCTTCGAGGTCCCCGGCGGGCGTGAGGAAAACTGGCGCTTCACGCCGATGAAGCGCCTGCGCGGCCTGCACGACGGTTCCGCCGTCGCCTCCGGCGAGATCACGCTGGAGACCGAGGCCGCGCCGGAGCTGAAGATCGAGACCGTCGGCCGCGACGACGCGCGCCTCGGCGAGGCGGGCGTGCCGAGCGACCGCATCGCGGCGCAGGCGTACTCGTCTTTCGCCAAGGCCACGATCGTCACCGTGCCGAAGGAGACCGAGGCGTCGAAGCCTTCGGTGCTGCGCGTCCACGGCCCCGGCGAGGGCAAGGTCGCCTACGGCCACCTGCAGGTGCGCGCCGAGGCGTTCGCCAGCGCGGTGATCGTGCTCGACCACGTCGGCTCCGGCACCTACGCGGACAACGTCGAGTTCGTCATCGGCGACTCGGCCAAGATCACCGTCGTCAGCGTCCAGGACTGGGCCGACGACGCGGTGCACGTGTCCGAGCAGCACCTGCGGCTGGGCCGTGACGCGACGCTCAAGCACACCGTGGTCACCCTCGGCGGCGACCTGGTGCGGGTGTCCCCGACCGCGACCTTCGCCGACAAGGGCGGCGACGTCGAGATGCTCGGCCTGTATTTCGCCGACGCCGGCCAGCACCAGGAACACCGGCTGTTCGTGGACCACGCGGTGCCGAACTGCAAGTCCAACGTGATGTACAAGGGCGCCCTGCAGGGCGACGACGCGCACACGGTGTGGATCGGCGACGTGCTGATCCGGGCGGCCGCCGAGGCCACCGACACCTACGAGCTGAACCGCAACCTCGTGCTCACCCCCGGCGCGCGCGCCGACTCGGTGCCGAACCTCGAGATCGAGACCGGCGAGATCGAGGGAGCGGGCCACGCGAGCGCCACGGGAAGGTTTGACGACGAGCAGTTGTTCTACCTCCAGTCGCGCGGGATCGGCGAGGAGGCCGCGCGGCGGCTGGTCGTGCGCGGGTTCTTCCACGAGATCCTGGCCCGCATCGGCGTGCCCGAGGTGCGCGAGCGCCTCGAAGCCGCGATCGAGGCCGAGCTCGAAGCCGTGGGCTCCTGAGCCCGTCGTCCGTCCACTTCAGACTCTTTTAGGAAAAGCAGAATGGCTACCCTGGAAATCAAGGACCTGCACGCGTCGGTGAACACCGACGAAGGCGCCAAGGAGATCCTCAAGGGCGTCAACCTGACCATCCGGTCCGGCGAGACGCACGCGATCATGGGCCCGAACGGCTCCGGCAAGTCCACCCTGTCCTACGCGATCGCCGGCCACCCGAAGTACACGGTGACCTCCGGCGAGGTGCTGCTGGACGGCGAGAACGTGCTCGAGATGAGCGTCGACGAACGCGCCCGCGCGGGCCTGTTCCTCGCCATGCAGTACCCGGTCGAGGTGCCCGGCGTCTCGATGTCTAACTTCCTGCGCACCGCGGCCACCGCGGTCCGGGGCGAGGCTCCCAAGCTGCGCCACTGGGTCAAGGAGGTCAAGGAGGAGATGGGCAAGCTCGGCATCTCCCAGGAATTCGCCGAGCGCTCGGTGAACGAGGGCTTCTCCGGCGGCGAGAAGAAGCGCCACGAGATCCTCCAGCTGGCGCTGCTCAAGCCGAAGTTCGCCATCCTCGACGAGACCGACTCCGGCCTGGACGTCGACGCGCTGCGCGTCGTGTCCGAGGGCGTCAACGAGTACAAGGCGGGCAACGAGGTCGGCGTCATGCTGATCACGCACTACACCCGCATCCTGCGGCACATCACCCCGGACTTCGTGCACGTGTTCGCCGACGGCCGCGTCGTCGAGTCCGGCGGCCGCGAGCTGGCCGACGAGCTGGAGGAGAACGGCTACGTCAAGTACGTCGGCTCTCCCGAACCGGCCAAGGCCTGACCCTTTCCGCGCCCCGTTCCCGACGACACCGAGAGAGAGGAGTTGGCTCGATGACCACCACGGCTTCGAACAGCCCGACCAACTCTGTTCCCCTTGACGTGGCGGCACTGCGTGCCGACTTCCCGATCCTGACGCGCACCGTGCGCGACGGGAAACCCTTGGTGTACCTGGACTCCGGAGCGACCTCGCAACGGCCGGTGCAGGTGCTCGACGCGGAACGGCGGTACGTGTTCACGTCGAACTCGGCCGTGCACCGCGGTGCCCACCAGCTGTCCGAAGAGGCCACCGACGCCTACGAATCCGCGCGCGCGAAGGTCGCGGAGTTCGTCGGCGCGGACCCGGAGGAGCTGGTGTTCACCAAGAACGCCACCGAGGGCATCAACCTCGTGGCGTACGCGATGAGCAACGCCGCCACCGCCGGGCCGGAGGCGGAACGCTTCCGGATCGGCGAGGGCGACGAAATCGTCATCACCGAGATGGAGCACCACGCGAACCTGGTGCCGTGGCAGCAGTTGTGCCAGCGCACCGGGGCGACGCTGAAGTGGTTCAAGGTCACCGCCGAGGGCAGGCTCGATCTGTCCGATATGGACAGTGTGATCACGCCGCGCACCAAGGTGGTCGCGTTCGCGCACCAGTCCAATGTGCTCGGCACGGTCAACCCGGTGGCGAAGCTGGTGGCCAAGGCCAAGGAGGTCGGCGCGCTGACCGTCCTCGACGCCTGTCAGTCGGTGCCGCACTTCCCGGTGGACTTCCACGCGCTGGGCGTCGACTTCGCGGTGTTCTCCGGGCACAAGATGCTGGGCCCGTCCGGGATCGGCGTGCTGTACGGCCGGACCGAACTGATCGAGGCGATGCCGCCGTTCCTGACCGGCGGCTCGATGATCGAGCTGGTCACGATGGAGCGCACCACGTTCGCCGCGCCGCCGCAGCGGTTCGAAGCCGGGGTGCCGATGACGTCGCAGGCGATCGGCCTCGGCGCGGCGGTGGACTACCTGTCCGCCATCGGGATGGACCGCGTCGCGGCGCACGAGCACGAGCTGGCCGCCGCGGCGATCGCGGGCATCAGCGAGATCCCCGGCGTGCGCATCATCGGGCCGACCGATCTGGAGGACCGCGGCGCGACCGTCGCGTTCGTGATCGACGGCGTGCACCCGCACGACGCCGGCCAGGTGCTCGACAGCCTCGGCATCGCCCTGCGGGTGGGGCACCACTGCGCGTGGCCGCTGCACCGGGCCTGTTCGGTGCCGGCGACCGTGCGGCCGAGTTTCTACCTGTACAACACCCTGTCCGAAGTGGACGCTCTGGTCGCCGGGATCCGCGAGGCGCAGAAGTTCTTCGGAGTGGGCCAGTGAACCTGGAGAGCATGTACCAGGAGATCATCCTGGACCACTACAAGAACCCGCACGGGCGCGGCCTGCGCGATCCGTTCGACGCGGAGTCGTTCCAGGTCAACCCGACCTGCGGCGACGAGATCACCTTGCGGGTGAAGGTCAGCGACGGCAAGGTCGAGGACGTGTCCTACGACGGGCAGGGCTGCTCGATCAGCCAGGCGTCCGCGTCGGTGCTGACCGACCTGGTCGTCGGGCACACGGTCGACGAGGCGTTCGCGACCATGGACGCCTTCGTGGAACTGATGCAGGGCAAGGGCAAGGTCGAACCGGACGAGGACGTACTGGAGGACGGCGTCGCGTTCGCGGGCGTCGCGAAGTACCCGGCGCGCGTGAAGTGCGCCCTGCTCGGCTGGATGGCGTTCAAGGACGCGGTCTCCAGTACCACCACAGGAGCTGAGAAGGCATGAGCGAAGAGACGGTCACCGACCCGCGCGAGGGGCGCACCGCCGCGGACCTGCCCGAGCAGGCCGCCGTCCCCGCCGACATCGCCAAGATCGAGGACGTCGAGGAAGCGATGCGCGACGTCGTCGACCCGGAACTCGGCATCAACGTCGTGGACCTCGGTCTGGTCTACGACATCCGGGTGGAAGCCGACAACACCGCGACGCTGGACATGACGCTCACGTCCGCGGCCTGCCCGCTGACCGACGTGATCGAGGACCAGACGTCGGCGGCGCTGACGTCCGGCGGTCTGGTGAACGACTTCCGGATCAACTGGGTCTGGATGCCGCCGTGGGGCCCGGAGAAGATCACCGACGACGGCCGCGAGCAGTTGCGGGCGCTCGGTTTCACGGTCTGAGGATCGCTTGCGAAGGCCGCTTCCGGTTCGCCGGGGGCGGCCTTCGGCGTATCCGGAGTGGTGCGTTCGGGCGTACCTGGGCGGAACGCCGGATTCTGTCGGTACCGGGTGCTATCACTGATCAATGACCGAACCCGTGCCCGAATCCGTGTCCGAAGCCGAAGAAAGACCGAGCCGCGGCTTGGCCGTGGGAGCGGTGTCCGTGGCCGCGGTGAGTTTCGCGCTCGCGGTGCTGACCTGGCTGGCCTGGCTGCTGGTCCGGCCCCGGCTTCTGACGACCGGGGTGTACCCGATCGTGGCCGAAGTGTTCATTCTGGTGCTCGGCGCGCTGTGGTTCGCGGCGCTGCTGGCCGGGGTGCTGGCGGTGGTGCTGGGGATGCTCGGCGGGGGACGGCGCTACGGCGGCGACCTGGCCCGCAAAGGCGCGCTGCTGGGCGGGCTGACCGTGGTGGTGGCGCTGGCCGGGACGGTCGCGTTCACGGTGAGCCCCGGCCTGATGCCCGTTTATGGCGACAGCGGACGGCCGCTCAATTCGATCCTCCGCGAATGAATACCGTATAACGACCTATACGGCCGCACGGGTTGCCTATGTCCATTATGGACAGATCAGGATAATCCGCCCGGACGATGCCCGGCCGCGTAACGGATTCTCGGCAGCCGCCGATCCTCGCGAGGTGATCGACGGTTCTCCGGCCCCGCCGCCGGGTTCCCGCGCCCCTCGCCGGTTTTCGGCGGTGCTGGCGCTGTTCGTCGTGGTCGCGCTGGCCGGGGTGGCCGGGTGCGGGTCTGGGTTGCTGACGGTGTTCAGCTATCGCTGGGTGAAGGTGCCGACGAACGTGATGGCGCCCGCTGTGCCTGCCGGGACGGTGATCATGATCGGCAAGCGAGAGCGGCAGCTCTACCACCGCGGCGACGTGGTGCTGGCGCGCATGCCCGCGCATCAGGGCGACCGGGCTTTTACCGTGCTGGGCCGGGTGATCGGCGTCGGCGGCGACGACGTGCGTTGCTGCGACGAGAAACACCGGATCGTGGTGAACGAAAAATCCGTCGACGAGTCCTACTCGAGCGGTGACGGACCCACGTTCCGCGCGCTCGTGCCAAAGGGCGCGGTCTTCGTGGCCGGTGATCGGCGTGATCTCGGCTGGGACTCCCGAAACGTGGAGGCCAGCGGACTGGACGGCTCGATCCCGCTGTCCGAGGTGTACGGGGTGGTCGTGGCCGCCGGGCCGAATCGGTGGTGGGTGCGCACACTGCCGCCGACGACGGCGTTCACGGCGGCGGGATTGCCGAGTGCGCCGGAAGCCGATCAAGGGCCGTTCCTGGGGCGGGTACTGGCCGGGGCGGGAGCGGGGGTGTTCCTGATCGGGTTCGTGGGCGCTGTGGTGACGGGTGCGCGCCGGGGCCGGAAACGGCGTCGGTAAATCGTCGCCGCGGGGTCGGTCCCTGCCGCGTAACGACTGTCCGGCGTCGGGAGAGCGCCGCAGCGGGGTCGCTCACCGCCGGGTAACGACTGTCTGGTGCGAGCCGATGATCGCTTTGTGACAGAAGGCTTCCCTGCTGCTCCGCCTCCGGCCGTGCGTGTGCCGCGCCGGTTTCCCTGGTTGCTCGCGGTCTTCGCGGTGGTCGCGATCGCGGGGTCGGTCGTGGCGGTGACCGGGCTCGTCAAGGTGTTCAGCTACCGGTCGCTCACCGTGACTGGCAAGGCGATGGCGCACACCATGGTTCCGGGCGAGCGGGTGGTCTTCGGGTTGCGCGAGGGCCAGGAGATCCATCGCGGCGACGTCATCGTCTTCAACGCCAGTGCGTTCCGCGACGGACGGCGCGGGATGTTCCTGCAACGCGTGATCGCGGTCGGCGGCGATGAGGTCGAGTGCTGCGACCTGCAGCACCGGATCAAGGTGAACGGCAAGTCGATCGACGAGCCTTACGCGGTCGGCGAGCAGACGCCGTTCTACGCGAAAGTGCCGCAGGGCACGGTGTTCACGGCGGGGGACCAGCGGGACCTCGCGGACGACTCCCGGTGGCGCGTCAACAATCCCGGTGGCGGTGCGGTGCCGCTGTCCGAAGTGCACGGAGTCGTCTCGGCGACCGGTAACCTGTTCTGGGTCAAGGAAATCCCGCCGACGACCGCGTTCACCGACGCCGGGCTGCCCGGCGCGACCGAGCCGGATTCCGGGCCGGTGACCGGCCGGATTCTCGCCGGAGCCGGGGCGGGAGTGTTCATCATCGGGTTCGCCGGTCTGCTCGTGACTGCCTTCCGGAGCGCCGGAAGACGACGAAAAGCAGCCGCAGTCCCGCCAGTGCGCTGATCATCAGCAGGTTGTAGCCGAACACGTGGTTCAGCGTCAGCCCCGGCACCAGCTGCGGGCCGCTCGAACTGGCCAGCAGCAGCACGGCCATGAGCCCGGTCGCGATGCCGACCAGCGCCAGCAGCACCTCGTGCACCAGGCCGGTGACCAGGTCGCGGTCGCGTTCGTCGGAGAACAGCCGAAGGTTCACCGACAGCCTGCCTTCTTCCAGCGCCGCGCCGATCCGGTCGATCCGGCGCGGCAGGCGGCGCAGCACCGGCAGCAGTGCGGTGAATTCGTCGGTGACGGTGCGGCGCAGGGTTTCCGGGCGCAGGCCGAGGCGGTCGGTGGCGAACGCGCGGGATTCGGCGACCAGATCGAAGTCCGGGGCGAGCGTCGCGAGGGTGCCTTCCATGGTCGCCAGCGCCCGGAACACGGCGGCGATCGGCGGCGGGACGGCCAGCCGGAAGTCGGCGATGACGCGGAACAGACCGGTGAACAGGTCGAGACCGGGCGTCCTGCCGGGTCCGAAGTGGCGGGCGAGCAGGGTGCCGAGGGCGCGTTCCAGGCGTTGCTCGTCGAGGTCGTCGGGGCGGTGGACGATGTCCAGCAGTCCGTCGCGGACACCGGCCGGATCGCCGCGGTCGACGGCGGGCAGCAGGGCTTGCAGACCGGCGCGCAGCCCGGTGTCGAGGCGGCCGACGGAACCGAAGTCGAGCAGGCCGAGGGTGCCGTCTTCGAGCAGCAGAACGTTGCCCGGGTGCGGATCCGCGTGGAACACCCCGCCCAGCAGCACCTGGTCGAGCAGGCCGCGCAGGAAGGTGCGGGCCAGGTCTTCGCGGGAGCGCCCGGAACAGGTGGACAGCGGTTTGCCGTCGAGCCGTCGCATCACCAGAACGCGCTCTGTGGACAGTGCTTTGTGGACAGTCGGCAGGGTGACGCCGGGGATCGGATGCGCGGCGATGGCTTCGATGTTCGCGGCTTCGGTGCGGAAATCGAGTTCGTCCTCAAGGGATTCGGCGAATCCGTCGGCCAGCTCCAGCACGCCGAGGGAACGCGCCCAGGCCGCGCGTTCGTACAGCACGGCGGCGAGGCGGCGGACGATGTCGATGTCGCGTTCCACCTGTTCGCGGATTCCGGGCCGTTGGACCTTCACGACGACCTCGGCGCCGGAGCGCAGCCGAGCACCGTAAACCTGCGCGATCGACGCTGCGGCAAGGGGTTTGTCGTCGAAGTGGGCGAAGGCGGCGAGGTCGATTTCTTCGTCCAGCAGAGCGCGAACCTCGTCTTCGGGCGCGGGCGGAACCTGATCGTGCAGCCGGCTGAGTTCGCGGATGTACACCGGAGGCAGGAGATCCGCGCGAGTGGAGAGAAGCTGGCCGAGTTTCACGAACGTCACGCCCGCTTCTTCGAGTGCCAGCCGCAGTGACCGCGCGAGTTTCGCCGAGCCGTCGGGATCCGCGGTGCGACGGCCGGTGAGGAACGAGCCGAGGCCGTGGCGGATCGCGATGCGCATGATCCGGGAGTAACGCCGGGTGCGGGCCGCGCGGGACCGCAGCGACCGCATCCGGGCGAACAACCCCGGCCCGCCGGACGGGATCGCGAGTTCGGCGACGAAAAGGACCAGCAGCGTCACCGCGAGCGCGCTGCCCGCCAACGGGACCAGCAGTCCGATCGCGACCCCGGCGTTGGTCAGGACGGCGATCGGGAACAGCCGGACGACGGTGCCCGCGACGATCCAGCCCGCGAGCGCCGCGCCGAGCGCCCGGACGAGACCGACGCGCACCCCGAGCACTTTGCGGGCCGCGGCGACGAGCGGCCACAGCGCGACGACATAGGCCAGCAGGCCGAGCAGCAGCGTTTGCATGCCGACCAGGACACCAGCGCGGCGGCACGCGCGGATCCAGCCGGGGCGGGACGGGCCTCCCTCTCGCGGGGGAGCGTCCTACTTTCGGACGTAGTCGCCACTGGTGGTGAACTTCTAACGTCATCCAGCGGACAAAGGGTTGCTTGCTTTCCCGATGAGCTACGGAGGACACGATGCACGCACGAGGGTTCCGGCGGATCGCCGCGCTGGCCGCGGTCGCCGCCGCGCCGTTCGGTCTCGGCCTGGCCACCGCACCCGCCGCGTCCGCCGCCGCGGCGACCACCGTCTACTACAGCTCGGCCGGCGCGCCGGACTACCTCGCGCAGATCGACCAGGGCGCGGCCAACTGGAACGCCGCGGTCAGCGACGTGCGGCTGGTGAAGGACGAGGGCAAGGCGACGGTCGTGATCCACGAGGTGCACAGCGGCGGGTCGTACACGCAGACCGACGGGCACGGCAACGGCGACGTCTACCTGGACACGAGCCAGGTCGCCGAGGGCTACGACCCGACCCGCATCGCCGCGCACGAACTCGGCCACAACCTCGGCCTGCCGGACCACTACGAGGGTCCGTGCACCGAGCTGATGTCCGGCCACGGCCCGGGCACGTCGTGCACCAACGCCAAACCGGACGCGCAGGAAGCGGCGAAGGTCCAGCAGTTGTGGGCCAACGGAGTCCGGGCCGCGGGCACCCGGGTGACCACGACTGTCTACTGAGGACGATGCGCGGGCCGGAGCGGATCCGGCCCGCGCGCTCATTCCGCCCGCGGCAGGAAGCTCGGGCTGACGCACAGCATCTGGTAGTCCTTGAGGAACGGCTTTCCCGCCTCCGGCACCGGTTTCGGTTCGCTGAGCACCGAGAGCCGGAATCCGGCCTCGGTGAACGCGTCCGCCGGGATTGACGAAGCGGTGGCGGCCAGTCTTGAGTATGCCGGTGCTGACGTCGAATCCCGCCACCTCTAAGCCGCTTTCGCGCAGCGCGACAGTCAGCGGTTCGGTGCCGTAACCCGCGTCGAAAATCCGCCCTCCGGCCAGCGTCAGTACGGCGGGCTGCTCGTGCCAGGCGTACTGGATCTCGACGTCCGGTGAGACAGTGCCGGGTCTCCGACAGAAAATTCGGCGGCCGGGTCCCGCCCAGGAGGGAGGCGTCCGGCGAAACCGCCTGTCAGGATTGGCGGGTGCGTTTCTTCCGTCCGCTGGTCAGCGCGGTCACCTATCGCCGGTGGGTGTACTTGATCCTCGGTGCCGCGCTCAGCGTGCCGTATCTGCTGCTCGCCATGGTCGCGATGCCCGCGTTGGTGCCGTTCGCTACGACGATGGGGTGGGCGAGTCCCACCGGGTTCGTCGTGATGCTCGTCGTGCTCGGCGCGACCGCGTTCCTGCCCGCGGTGCGGGTGCTGGAGGCCGCGGCGGTGCGGGAATTGCTCGCTCAGCCCGCGCCCGGCCGCGGACGGCTGCGGTGCGCGACGATGTTCGTGCTGCACGTCGTGACCGGTCTGTTCACCGGGCTCGCGACGCTCGCGGTGCCGGCTGGGTTCGGCTTCGCGATCAACGCGGTCTTCACGGGTCGGCTTGTCGACACGCCGGATTTTCACCTGACGGTTCCGCGCGGTTGGGCTTCGGCGTGGCTGCCCGCGGTCTTCGCGGTGGCATTCGTAGTGCTGGTCTATGCCGTGTGGGGCGTCGGCGGATTGCTGCGCCGCGCGGCGGCTCGGTTGCTTGGCTGGTCCGCCGCCGAACGCATCGCGCAGCTCGAACGTCGTACCGATCAGCTCGCCGAGCGCACGCGGCTCGCACGCGAGCTTCACGATTCCGTCGGGCACGCGCTTTCCGTGGTCACGCTGCAAGCCGGGGCTGCGCGCAAGACGTTGCACACCGACCCCGGCTTCGCTGAGGAAGCGCTCACCGCGATCGAGGAATCCGCCCGCACCGCGCTCGACGACCTGGACCACGTGCTCGGCCTGCTTCGCGACGAAGCCCGCGACCGGACCCCGCACGCGGGCCTCGCCAACCTGCCCGCGCTGATCACCGTCACGCAGCAGTCCGGCACGGATTGCCGCTACGAACTGGAGGGCGACCTCGCGAAAGTGCCCGCGGTGGTTTCCCGCGAGGTGTACCGGATCCTGCAGGAATGCCTCACGAACGCGGTGCGGTACGCGGGCAAGGTGCCGGTCAGCGTCGCGGTGACGGTCGCGGAGGGACAGTTGCGGGCCGCGGTGGCGAACCCGCTCGGCGCGGCCCGGCCCTCGCGCGCCCGCGGCGGACGTGGGCTGCGGGGCATGGCGGAGCGGGCGGAACTGGTGGGTGGCAAGCTGTCCGCGGGGCCGGTGGGCGAAAACTGGGAGGTCGTGGTGACGGTGCCGTGGGGGAACCGGTGAGCGTGCGAGTCCTGCTGGTGGACGACGAACGGCTGATCCGGGCCGGGCTCCGCGCGATCGTGGACAGCGAACCGGACCTGACCGTGGTCGGCGAGGCGTCCGACGGCGCGGAAGTGCCCGGGCTGGTCGCGCGGCTGCGGCCGGACGTCGTGCTGATGGACGTGCGGATGCCCGCGGTGGACGGGATCCGCGCGACCGAGCATCTGCTGTCCACTGTGGAGGATCCGCCGAAGGTGATCGTGGTGACCACCTTCGAAAACGACGACTACGTGTATGACGCGTTGCTCGCTGGCGCGAGCGGATTTCTGCTGAAACGCGCCCGGCCGGAGGAAATCGTCGCGGGGATCCGCACGGTGCTGGCGGGGGATTCGCTGCTGTTCCCCGCCGCGATCCGGGGCATGGCCGCGCGCCGTTCGCCGAGTGCTGCGGCCCCGCTGGACTTCCTGACCGAACGGGAACGCGACGTGCTGCGCCTGATGGCGGCGGGACTGTCCAATGGGGAAATCGCCGCGGAGCTGTTCCTGGGGGTGCAGACGGTGAAGACACACGTCGGGAACGTGCTGTCGAAACTGGGCGCGCGGGACCGGACGCAGGCGGTGATCCGGGCGTACGAGTCGGGATTCGTCAGGCCGAACGGCTGATGGCGACGTCCCGGCCGATGCCTCGCAACACCTCGACCCGGTCGCTGCCGGGGCGGCTGAGGACCCAGCTGGAGCCGGGGACGGCTTTGGCACGTTTCTTGAGCGGTGCGAGCAGCCGGGAAGCGTCCCGATAGGACGGAATGGAGCCGCTGCCGCAGACGAGGGTGGCCAGGGAGACCGTGACCGGCATGCCCTCGGCGGACCAGTGGGTGTCGAGCAGAGCCGCGGCGACCGTGCCGATCTCGTCCACGTCGCACACGATCAGGAAATCGTCGCCGCCGACGTGGCTCACCCGCATCCGCGGCAGCCGCCGGGAAAGGTCGGTGAGGGTTTCGCCTAGCGCGCGGATCAGGTCGTCGCCCGCGGCGAACCCGGCGTTGTCGTTGACCGACTTGAACGCGTCGACGTCCAGCCACGCCGCCACGAACGGCTCGCCGCTGGCGATCCGGCGTTCGACGTCGCGCGCCGCCGCCTCGCTGCCCGGCAGCCGGGTGAGCGGGCTGAGCGTGACCGCTTCCTCGACCTTCGCCTCGGCGACCCCGCGCACGACCTCGGTCACCAGCACGACACCGAGGCAATGCCCGGCCGCGTCGACCACCACGACGTCGTCGCCGGTGCGGCCCCAGTCGGCGTCGGTGACCAGTTCGAGGAACTCCAGCGCGCTCGCGCCCGCCTCGATCAGATGCGGTTTGTCCGCCAGCCGCGCGGCGGCGCGTTTCGCGTGCAGGGCGTGCCCGTACGGACCGGTGATCGTCACGAGGAACCGCGTCCGGTCGACCGACCACTGTGGACGGTTGTCCGCGTCGACGCCGACCACGCCGCTGGGCGCGTCGGCCGCGGCGAGCACCTCGCGGACGTCGTCGCAGGTCGCGTCGACCGGCAAAGTCGTTGCGGGGCGCAGGAAATCGCCGACGCGCGGGGCCTGCGGCGGGGCGGGCGAGCGCCGGTCCTCGGGAAGGACCGCGCCGGAGGCCGCCGCGGACCGGTGCGCGGCGGGCGGGGCGAGCAGGTTGCCCTGCGCGATCCGGACGCCGAGGCTCTGCGCCGCGTCCAGCTGCGACTCGGTCTCGATCCCGGTCGCGACCAGCCGGATGTTCGTGCGCGTCGTGTAGTGCAGCAGCGCCTCGACGACGGCGGTCGACGCCGGGTCGCCGGGCAGGCCGCGCAGCACGCTGCGGTCGAGCTTCACCAGGTCCACCGGCGACTGCGCGAGCAGCGCCAGCGGGAGGTCGCCGCGGCCGAGGCCGTCGAGAGCGAGCCGGAAGCCCAGTTCGGTGAGCGCGCGCATGCCGTCGAGCAGGCGGCCGGTCGGCAGGTGCGTGAACGGCGGGCCGATCTCGAGCACCACGTCGCGGGTGCGCCGTCCGGCCGTGCCGAGTTCGGCGATCAGCTCGTCGAAGGTCTCCAGCGGCGACGCGAGGGTGCGCGCGGAGACGTTGAGGTGCAGCGGGAGCGCGCTGGGCCGCTCGGCCTCCTGGCGCACCGCGGCGGCGGCCAGCCCGAGGTCGACCTCGGCGAGCCGGCCCGCGCGGCGGGCCTCGGCGAGCAGTTCGTGCGCCGTGCCCCGGCCCGGCCGGGCCAGCGCTTCGTACGCGACGACCCCGCCGGTGTGCAAGCTGTACATCGGCTGGAAGGCGAATCGGACCGCACGCAGCGTCGTCACGGACGCGATACTGGCACCGCCGAAGGCCGCCGCGAAACCGTTGTCAGCTGATGTTCACCAGCGCGGCACTTTGGCCACCGGAACGGAGTAACAAAATGCATTTCCGTTCCCTCGATCGGGAAGGGGAAAATTCCCGGCGCCGCCTCAGCCGAGCAGTCTCCGGCGCAGCCCGGCCGGAGCCGTCCGGAACAAGTTTGCCATGGTCGCGACGGTGCCGGGCAGGTCGGCGCGGCCCGAGGTGAACGCGCGCTGCGCCGGGACCGGAAGAGCGAAGAACAGGTCGAAAAATTGCGCTGACTGAGCGGGTGACATTCCGCACAATGCACGGAGTCCGTGGCGGCGCAAGGCATGCACGGCACGGGCTTCGGGCGGCCACAATGCCTTCCGGGCAGCACTGGCCGCGGCCGCCGGGCCCGCGTCGAACGCGCTCGCGAGAGCCTCCGCGACGCGCGGCGCGAGGTGCAGTGCGGCCGCGAGGCTGTAGCCGGTCGCCGGGTGCACGAGCGCGCCCGCGACCCCGAACGGCACCGCCTGGCCGCGCTTCGGCAGCGGGACGTCGAGCACGATCCGCACCCGCTCGACCCGGCCCGCCGGAGCGATTCCGGCCGCGGCGAGCCGCCCGTGCAGCCGGCGGGCGAGTTCGGCCACCGGAAGCCCGGGCTTACGGGCCAGCGACGTCTCCTCGACCAATACGGAGCCGTCGCCGAGGGGCAGGACGTAGCGGAAGCTGTCCGTGCCGTCGCGCCAGTCCATGAATACGGCGGCGTCGGGCGGGGCCAGTCGCTCGGCCTGATCCGCGGGCAGCACGAGCCCGTACGCGGTCTGCTCGGCTCGCGGGGGACGGAGCTTGGGCGCGCCGGACGCGTCCACGAACACCGCCGCCGCCAGCCGCCTGCCGTCGGCGAGCAAGACCGTCGAACCGTGCGGTCCGTGCTCCGCGCCGGTTGCCTTGCCTGCGATGACCTGGACCTCCGGTTCGGTGAGCCATTCCCGCAGCCCGGCGTTGTCGAGCACCCGGTACCCCCGGTCGATGCGGTGCTCGCGGGTCCCGAACGCCAGCGTCGTCGCCGGAGCCGCCGCGACCGCTTCGTCCG
The DNA here is from genome assembly GCF_055583325.1 of Amycolatopsis sp. NPDC104775. Taxonomy (NCBI): domain Bacteria; kingdom Bacillati; phylum Actinomycetota; class Actinomycetes; order Pseudonocardiales; family Pseudonocardiaceae; genus Amycolatopsis; species Amycolatopsis sp. NPDC104775. The sequence continues at coordinate 1,342,511 of NZ_JBVJOE010000001.1, read as the reverse complement.
GCAGGTCCGGCACTTCGTCCGCCCACAATCCGTAAGTGTTCGGCCACTTCCGGTGCGGATCCGGGTCGAGCACGGCGGTCTCCAGGCCCCGCCGGGCGCACGCGGCCGCCAGCGCCCGTCCGGCCGGGCCGCCGCCCGCCACCAGCACGTCGGTCATCCCGCAATCCTGCCGGACGGCCGGATACGGTGAGACACATGGACGAGACCGATCCGAGGGCAGCTCGCCGGGACCCGCAGAACGGGGCAGGCGGGTTCACCGATCTGGCGACCAGCCCGTTCCGCGTCGACCGGGACCGGATCACCGCGTCGCCGTTCTTCGCGCGGCTCGGCGGGGTCACCCAGGTGGTGAGCGCGGGCGGGGCCGGGCTGCTGCACAACCGGCTGACGCACAGCCTCAAGGTCGCGCAGGTCGCGCGCGGGATCGCGGAGCGGATCACCGGGTCGAGCGAACCGGCCGAACTGGCCGCGAAACTCGGCGGCTGCGACCCGGACGCGTGCGAGGCCGCGGCGCTGGCGCACGACCTCGGGCACCCGCCGTTCGGGCATCTCGGCGAGCAGACCCTGGACCGGATCGCGCGGCACCGGTTCGGCCTCGCCGACGGGTTCGAGGGCAACGCGCAGTCGTTCCGCATCATCACCACGACCGACGTCCGCGGTCCGTCCGCCATCGGCCTCGACCTGACGACCGCGGTCCGCGCCGCGGTCTTGAAATACCCGTGGGCCCGCCTGCACTACCCGCAGCCGCATCCGACCGAGATGCCGTTGCCGCCCCGCGGCGCCGCCGAGCCCGACGACGCCCCGGGCACCGGCGCGAGCAAGTTTTCCGCCTACGTCACGGAATTGGACGACTTCGAGCAGGCGCGGGCCCCGTTCGCCGGGCGGATCGAGCCGTGGCAGCAGACGGTGGAAGCGTCCGTGATGGACACTGCCGACGACATCGCGTACGCGATCCACGACCTGCAGGACTTCCACCGCATCGGCGTCCTGCAACACGCGCCCGTCGCCGCCGAACTGGGGGAGTGGCTGGCGCACGCCGTCGAGCTGGCGTCTCTGGACGACGCCCGGCTGACCGCGGAGATCCGCCGCCCAGGCCGTTCCCTGGAGCGGATGCGCCGCCGGATGCACCTGAAAGACAGCTGGATCGTGGACGACGACGCCTTCGCCGCGGCGGTCGCGCGCGTGCAGCGCGAACTGGTCGACGGCCTGCTCGCGGACGGTTTCGACGGTTCCACCGAAGCCGAGCAAGCGACCGCCGCGTTCTCGGCGAACTGGATGGCGCGGCTGGTGGACGGGGTTTACGTCCTGCCGTCGCCGCCGATCCGGTCCGGGCACGTCTCGCTGCGGCCCGCGCAATGGCACGAGGTGCAGGTCTTGAAGTTCGTCCACCGTCGGTTCGTGCTGCTGCGCCCCGATCTCGCCCTGCACCAGCGCGGCCAGGCCAGCCTGGTGACGACGCTGGTGGACGCGCTCGACGCGTGGCTGCTCGATCGCGATGAGGCCTCCCGTCTGCCGCGCCGGCTGCACGACCTGATGGAACTGGCGCGCGAGGAGTACGCGGACCTGGCCCGGACCGCGCCGGAGCTGCTTGTCGGTGCCACCGGGGAGCGGATCGAAGGCGCGGACGCGGTGCGCGGGCTGGCCCGAGGCCGGGCGGTGGTCGACTTCGTGGCTTCGCTGACCGACAAGCAGGCGGTGACGTTGCTGGACGCCTTGTCGGGCCGGTCGAGCCAGCCTTGGTCGGACTCCTTCGTGCTGTAAATCGGTTGCGCTCGCTGGGGCTTGATCAGCACGGTAGGCGGATGCCTTTTGCGATCCGGGAAGCCGGAGCCGGCGATTGGCCGGGGATCTGGCCGATCATCCGGGATGTGGTGACCGAGCAGCGGACGTTTCCCTACGACCCGGCGATGACCGAGCCGGAAGCCCGCCGGCAGTGGCTGGTCCCCGCCCCGGCGCGGGTCGTCGTCGCGGTCGACGGCGACCGGGTGCTGGGCACGGCGAACATGTACGCCAACCGGCCCGGCCCGGGCAGCCACGTCGCTTCGGGGAGCTTGATGGTGTCCCGGGACGCGCGCGGTTCGGGTGTGGGGCGGGCGCTGGCGGTCGACCTGATCGCCTGGGCTCGGCGGACCGGGTTCGCGGCGATTCAGTTCAATGCGGTGGTCGAGACGAATGCGCCCGCGATCCGGTTGTACGAGAGTCTCGGGTTCGTGACGCTGGGGGTGGCGCCGGGAGCGTTCCAGCATCCGGTCGAGGGACGGGTGGGGTTGCGGATCATGTGGCTGGAGCTGTGACTCGCTTCGCGGAGGTTTTCGCTCTCGACGCCCGGCTGCCCGGCCAAGTGTTCCGGGAGCCGCTGGGGGATTCGCTGTTCTGCGAGTACGACGTGGTGCTTGCCCCGGAACTCTGGCCCGCGCTCCGCGAAATGGCCCGCTGGCACGGCGACGACCGGATCGACCTCCTGGTGCTGGAACCCGGTGACCGACGGACGGTTTCGGTGCCCGCGGAGGCGGACGAGGACGCTTACTGGGCGGCGATCGGCCCTGGATCGGGGGCCGCCGGGATATGGGAGAAACCTGCCAAGTGAGCGCGTAGGGCCTGGTCAGGCGTCGCCGCGTTGGTGGAAGGAGCGGGCTCGTTCGTTGTGCCAGGTGATGCCGGCGTGGATCTGCGCGACCGTCAGGCCGGTCTCCGCGGCCAAGAACGCGTCTTCGATGTACCGGCCCGGATTCTCGCTCACTGCCCGCAGAACCTTTCCTGCCCGCAGTTCCGAGTCGACGTACGGACGTCGGCGGTACTACTCGGCCAGCTCGTTCACATGCTGTTCGGAACAGGCACTGACCAGCCGCTTTCCGTCCATCGACGGGCTGCTCGCCTGGAGCGCCGAGGAATCCGGCACGACAGCGAACAGCGCGGTCTCGTCACCGACGAGCGTGCCGCTTCCGTGTCATGCCAGTCCTCCTGCGAGTGGGTTTCACCGGTACAGACGGGCGCGGCGCGGAAACCTCATCGGTGCGCGATCTGCGCCGGCATGCCGGATAGCGGACCTGCGGGAGCGGATACCGGTGTCGATCGCCTTCGTGGTGCCGAAGAAGGCAGAAAACGTGCGGCTTGCCGGTCGGTTCGGCCGTCCGCAGGCCTGCGCGCTCTCGAAATCGCACCTGTTCTTTCGGACTGGAAGGGCCGACCCGCCGAGGTCGTTCCGGGCTTCGCTCCGCCGGGCACGCATGAGGGCGCCGTCCAAGTGAAACCCGCGCTCGGCATCCGGCGATGCGGTCGCCGGATGCCGAGCGCGCCCCGGTCAGCAGATCGCGCGCGGAATCAGCACAGATGGCCAGTGAACACCGATTCCAGAACGCGGTCGGCGGGCCCGACCGGGATGTCGATAAACGGCTGCGTGTCGCAGAAATTGTAGCCGCCGCCGCCGAAATAGTTCACGCGAACCTCGACGTGGGTGTTCCAGTCGCAGTGCTTGTAATACGCCGTGTTGGCGTCCTTCCACTGGCCGCAGGGCGAGTCGATCAGGCTCGCCCCGTCGTGCGGAGCCGCTTGGGAGACGGCGGGCGAGGCGATGGTCGCGAGGGCGATCCCCGTTGCCGCCAATAAGCTGGTCGAGAGTCTCATTTTTCACGCCTTTCGGTTGGGTTTTGCCGGAATTCCGCGAAATCTGCATCTGTTCGGCTGTGCGCGCCATCCTCGCGGAATGAGGTGACGGTCACCGGTGCTTGTTTAGTGCGGACGGGTTGTTTCGGGTCGGCCCGTGGACGGTGAACAATCAATTCGTGAACAATCAGCGAGGCAGGACAGGGGGTGGGGCATGGCGCGACGGGAGCGGCCGCTCGACAAAGGGGACAGTCCCCTTCTGCGGTTCGCGGCCGATCTGCGCGGTCTCCGGGAGAAGGCCGGGCACCCCACTTATCGGGAACTCGCCGGCCGGCTGCACTACTCGACCGCGTCGTTGTCCGGTGCGGCGGCGGGCCGGAAGCTGCCGAGCCTGGCGGTGACCCGTGCCTATGTGCGCGCCTGCGACGGCGACGTGGCCGAATGGGAGCGGCGCTGGCACGCACTCGCGGCCGAACTCGCGACGGCCGGTTCGCCGGCCGCCGACGCCGGCTCACGGTCGCCCTACGTCGGTCTTGCCGCGTTCCAGCCCGAGGACGCGGCGTGTTTCTTCGGCCGCGAAGACCTGGTGGTCGAGACCGGGGAACGCCTGCGCGGCAACCGGATGATCACCGTGTTCGGGGCTTCCGGTGCCGGCAAGTCGTCCCTGCTGCGGGCCGGGCTGGTTCCCCGGCTCCGGGATGCCGGGCACCTGGTCGTGCTGCTGGCGCCGGGGCCATCCCCGCTGGAGGAGTGCGCGGTCCGCCTCGCGCGAATCACCGGCGCCGCACCGGAATCCGTCGATGCCGGACTGCGCGCGGACCGGCGCGCCCTGCACCTCCTGGCACGGCGCGCGCTGGCGGACCGGCAGGCGGAGGCCGAGCTGGTGCTGGTGATAGACCAGTTCGAAGAGGTCTTCACGGTGTGCCGGGACCCGGCGGAGCGGATCCGGTTCATCGAGGCGCTGACCGCGGCCGTCGCCGCGCCGAGCAGCCGTTGCCGGGTCGTGCTCGGGATTCGCGCCGACTTCTACGCCCATTGCACCGCCCATCCCGGCCTGGTGGCCGCGCTGCGGGACGGCCAGGTCGTGGTCGGTCCGCTGAACACGGAGGAGTTGCGGCGGGCGATCACCCAGCCCGCGATCCGCGACGGTTGCGCGATCGAGAGCGCGCTCCTGGCCGAACTGGTGGCGCGGACGGACGGGCGGGCCGGGGTGCTGCCGCTGCTTTCGCACGCGCTGCGTGAAACCTGGAAACGGCGGCGCGGCAACACTCTCACCCTAGGCGGCTACCTGGCCGCGGGCGGCATCCACGGCGCGTTGGCGCAGACCGCCGAATCCATCTACAACGAGCTGGCCGAGCACCAGCGACGACTGGTGAAAGCGCTGTTTCTCCGGCTTGTCGCGCTGTGCGAGGGAACCGAGGACACGAAGCGGCGGATCGCCAGGGACGAACTGGACGTAGCCGACCCGGACACGGCCGCGGTGCTGGAACGCCTGGCGAGCGCCAGGCTGCTCACTCTCGCGGAAAGCAGCGTGGAGATCGCCCACGAGGCGCTGATCGCGTGCTGGCCCCGATTGCGCGACTGGATCGCCGAGGACCGCGAAGGTCTGCGGGTGCACCGCAGGCTCACCGAAGCCGCCGGGACGTGGATCGCCCTCGGGCGGGATTCCGGCGCACTGTACCGGGGCGCCCGGCTGGAGCAGGCCCGGGACTGGGCGGCGACCGCCGACGTGGTTCTCGGCCCCGTCGAACGAGAGTTCCTCGACGCCAGCCTGGCCGCCGAGGACAGGGAACGCGAGGCGGCCAGACGCCGCGCTCTCAGGCTGAGGCAATTGGTGGCGCTGCTGAGCATACTGCTCGTCACGGCGATCGCGACCACTCTGACCGCGGTACGCGCGCAACGCACGGCGGTCGAAAGCCGCAACGTTCTGTTGTCGCAAAAGGTGGCCGCCGAGGCAGTCTCCCTGCGCGCCACCGATCCGGCGCTGGCGGCGCAGCTCAGCCTCGCCGCCTACCGGCTGGCGCCCTCCGCCCAGGCGTACAACGGGGTGCTCGGCACCTTCGGCGCCAGCTACGCGACCCGGCTGACCGGACACACCGGCAGCGTCGAGCGAGTGGCCGTCAGCCCGGACGGCCGGACCCTGGCCACTGCGAGCGAAGACCACACCGTACGGCTGTGGGACATCGCTGATCGGCACCGTCCCGCATTGTCGGCGACGCTCACCGCGCACACCGACCGGCTCTGGTCGGCGGCCTTCAGCGCGGACGGCAAGATCCTCGCGACCGGCGGCAACGACCGGACTGTGCGCCTTTGGGACGTAACCGATCCGAGACGGCCGGGCGAACTGGCCCAGCTGACCGGACACACCGACAGCGTCATCGCGATCGCGTTCAGCCCGACCGAGCCGGTACTGGCTACCGCGGGCAAAGATCGCACCGCGCGCCTGTGGGATGTCCGAGACCCCCGGCGTCCGCGCGAACTGAATATGCTGATCGGGCATACCGACCTGGTGAACACGCTCGCGTTCACCCCGGACGGCGCCACCCTGGTCACCGGAAGCTGGGACCGCACGGTCCGGCTCTGGCGGCTCGCCGGCGCCGGCCGGGCCGGAGACCCGGCAGTGGTCGCCGCGGACGCCGGAATCGACCGGGTCGCGGTCAGCCCCGGCGGCGCCGTGCTGGCCACGCTGACCCGTGACCACGTCATTCGCTTGTGGAGGCGCACCGGCAGCGGGTCGCTGGAGAATCTGGCCACCCTGCCCGACGCCTCGGACGCCCATGCGCTGGCGTTCAGCCCGCGCGGCGACACGCTCGCGATCGCCGGCCTGGACCGTACTGTCGCCATGGTGGATGTCACCGATCCGCGGAACCCCAAGCGGCTCGTGGTGCTCAGCGGGCACACCGGCCCGGCCGTCGCGGTCGCGTTCACCCCCGACGGCCACACCCTGGTCTCCGGCTCGGTGGACCGTTCGGTCCGGCTGTGGGACCTGGCCGGGCGGGTGCTCGCCGGCCACTCCGACTCCGTCTACGGCGTGGCCTACCGACCCGACGGCCGTGTCCTGGCCAGCGCCGGCTACGACGGCACAGTGCGGCTGTGGGACCTCGCCGGAGAACCCCAGGAACTGCCCACGCTCACCGGGCACCGCGGCGCGGTGAACGCGGTGGCCTTCAGCCCCGACGGACGCACGGCGGCGACCGCGGGTTACGACCGCACCGTGCGCCTGTGGGACCTGAGCGACCCTCGGCGCCCAGTCCGGCGGTCGGTGCTGACCGGACACACTGACTCGGTGAACGCGGTGGCGTTCAGCCCGGACGGCCGCACACTGGCCACCGGTAGCGCAGACCACTCGCTGCGGCTGTGGGACGTGGCCGGCGGCCAGCAACGAGCCGTGCTCACCGCCGCCGCTGACGTCGACAGCGTCAATTCCGTGGCGTTCAGCCCAGACGGAAACCTGCTGGCCGCAGCGGATTCCGGCCTCAAAGCACGGCTGTGGGACCTGCACGACCCGCGGCAGCCGTCGGAACTTCCCCCGTTGACCGGCCATACCGACAATGTGAAGTCAGTGGCGTTCAGCCCCGACGGCCGGACCCTGGCCACCGGAAGCTCGGATCACAACGTGCGCCTCTGGGACATGACCGTGCCGGGACACACCGCCCAGCCGATCACGCTGTCCGGGCACACCGACATCGTGCACGCGGTGGCGTTCAGCCCGGACGGCCGGACCTTGGCCTCCGCCAGCGCGGACCTCACCGTGCGGCTGTGGAGCGTCGCTGACCGGCACACGCCGCGGGAACTGGCGACCCTGGCGGCGCACACCGACCGCGTCTACGCCGCGGCCTTCGCCCCCGACGGCCACACGCTGGCCACTGGCGGGCAAGACCATCTGGTCCGCCTGCTGGAATCCGACATCGACCACGCGGCGAACGGCATCTGCGCGATGGCGGCACCGGCGATCAGCGCTGAGGAATGGCACCGGTATTTCCCCGACCTGCCCCGCGAACTTCCCTGCTGACCCGGCGAGCGGACATCGCCTCGAGCCAAGACCACGTTCCCGGTGATCGGCTTGGCCCGCGTGATGGCGACAGAGCCCTGCCGGACCGAGCGCCGTTCAACGTGCCTTTGCCGCGGGGCCGTTCGGGCAGTTGGCGGACGCGAAGAATCGGCGATGCGCGGCTTTCCCCCCGCTCTCACGCACCCGCCCTCCATAGTGCACCGTGCACCACCGCACTTCCCCCGTTTCGTCACCCGGCCCGAAGCGCCGAACCCGCCGCGCTCCCTACCGTCGAGCTCGACGTTGTGATCCCGCATGACAGGAGCCCGCCGATGACCCGCCCCTCTCGCAGCCGACGGGGCAGGATCTCGACGTGCGGCTCGCGGCGCTGCGCAAGGCCCGCTGCCGCACGATCTTCTCGGAGAAGATCTCCAGCCGGATCAAGCAGCGCCCCGAGTTCGAGAAGGCTCTGGCGCTGGCCCGCCAGATCAAGGCGGCCGCGCCACACCAGCCGGTGACCTTCACCGTGCACGAGTACAAGCGGCCCGCCCGCAACTCCGCCGAGATGATGACGACGGCCACGGACCTGGAGGCCGCCGGCATCCAGCTGGAACTGCTCACCGCGCCGCTGACCGGGATCTACGATCCCAACGGGGTCGGCTCGATGCTGTTCGCGGTGCTGGCGAACTCCGCCCAGCTCGACCGCGACTACATCCGCGAGAAAACTCTCGAAGGCCAGCAAGCCGCCGCTGCCAAAGGCCACCACGGCGGCCGCCCCAAAGTCATCGACGAAGACTCCCTCACCTTCGCCCGCGCCCTCTGCGACAACGGCACCCCCATGCCCGAGATCGTCAAGAAGCTCACCATCAAAACCGGCAAGAACGCCGGCAAACACCCCTCAGTTGCCTCGCTCTACCGCGCCCTCGCCGACAACAACGCCTGACCAGGCCCTACGCGCTCACTCGGCAGGTTTCTTTCGTATCCCGGCGGGCCCCCTGGATCCGGCGTCTTCCTGGACTCGATCGCGGTTTCGGCGGACGTGCTCGCGGTGACGGGACCGTCGGGGAAGTGGGGATGCTGGGGCGAACGCGGTCCGGAGCTGGCGGTTTTCCAGGGTTTCCCGGATGCCGCGGCTCGCGCCGGATGGCGTGACGAGTTCGGTCCGTTCCTGGAGGCGGCCGGGGCGGTGGAGTCGTATGTGTGGATGGCGTTCGGCGGTCGCGGACCGGTTCCGGACGAGTTCGCGGCCGAACTGGTCGTGAATTACAGTGCCGGTTAAAGCGGGTTGAGCCTCGACGGGCGGGAATGGTGTTGTATCGGCTTGTCTCCCAGGAGGATCGGCCTGGTTTAGTGCTGCCTTTCGAGTCCCTGTCCGGCTTCTTCGCTGACGACCCGACGGCTTTGGTGACTCTCGAAAACGTCAGCGGAGCGGCTGACGCGATACCGGCGACTGTCGACGACGCGGAGATCGAAGTAGTCGATGATGCCGGAAAGGCGATCGGCCGCTACTGGCTCGGCCGGGTGGAATTGCGGCGGAAAAACCTTGTCCGGACGCCGGATGGATTGGCGAACCTCGAAATTCCCTCCCTCGGTGGTCGGGGGCACCCGCACGCGAAGGCGATCTGGGCCCGGTGGTGCCACGGCTCGATCCTTCCTTCCGAGTGGACTCGGTATCCCGAAGCGCAGCACGGCGACTGGCTTCACGTCGTGCAAAACGCGTGGTTCGTTTCGGGGAAAGACGCCATGCGCTACGGCACGGGCGACATCGTCCTCGACGGGCGGCGCTTGGCGTCGCGGGATTCGTTCTATTGCGCCCTCGGCGAGGCGGCGAACGGGTCAGGCGGGTACTTCGGCTCGAACTTGGACGCGCTCAACGACTGTCTCCGAGGCGGATCCGAGGTGAAGCCGCGCTATTCGGTGCTCTGGAACGCCGCGGCGGACTCCCGGCGCACCCTGGGCGACGAGTTCGTGGACGCGGTCGCGGAAGTCTTCGCCGACCACGGCCTCGCACTGCGTGAACGGTGACCTCACTGTCCAGCCCCGCGCCGCCAGGACAGCCGGGGCGGCAGCAGATCCGCCGAACGGCCTACGACGTCCGGCGGACACCGGAAATTGCCTCCCCAACGTCACTCCAACGGCCGTTTTTCCCGGACACGAGTGGTACTTAGCTGGATCGAGCCGGTGATCACCGGCGTTGGCCAGCGTGAGTCGGGGCACGCGGTGTGAGATCGGAGGCGCACGTGCGTCGTACCCGTTCCCCTGGAGCCTCGACAAGAAGACGGACGGGCGTGGTCGCCGCGGCGGTGCTCGTCGCCGGGCTGGCGACCCCGCCCCTCGCGGAAGCGCAGGAGTCCACTGTGGACTCCACGGCGAACAGTCAGATCGCCGCTTTGCAGGCGGTGAAAGCGGGACAGACCGCTGCTGAGTCCAAAATAGACAGCAAGCTGCTCGTCCAGGAGAAGATGCGCACGCGGAGCCTGAGCGCCGAGGCGCTGCCGGGAATCGCCAAGGGCGCGGACAAGGCGTTGGTCGACCTCCGCGTGACGAAGGTCAGCGACATGCTCGTCAGCGACCTGCGCAAGGCCGGGGCCGAGGTGCGCGCGGTGTCGAGCACGGCGGCGAGCATCCGCGCCGAGGTGCCGCTGACCGCACTGCCGGAGATCGCGCAGCGCGGCGACGTTAAGCACGTCGAAACCGCGGATCAAGCGATGACGGCGCGGCAGCGGGTGAACAAAGAAGACCCGGAAACCAAGCAGCAGAAGGCTGATCGCATCGATCGGCAGCTCAAGGAAGCCATCGGGACCACAACCCAGGTCGTCAGCGCGGGAGACCGGGCGCACAACGCGGACACCGCGCGCCAGCAATTCGGCGTGACCGGCACCGGAGTCAAGGCGTGCGCGCTGTCCGACGGTGTCGATTCCCTGGAGGTTTCCCGCACCAAAGGCGAGCTTCCGGCGGTCGATGTCCTGACCGGGCAAGCCGGGAGCGGCGACGAGGGCACCGCGATGCTGGAGATCATCCACGATCTCGCCCCGAACGCGAAGCTCGGTTTCGCGACGGCATTCACCTCGGACGCGAGTTTCGCCGACAACATCCGCAAACTCCGGTTCGAAGCGCATTGCGACGTCATCGTCGACGACGTCATTTACTTCAAGGAATCCCCGTTCCAGGACTGGATCATCGCGCAAGCGGTGAACGACGTGACGGCCGACGGCGCGTTTTACTTCTCTTCCGCGGGCAATGAGGGCAACGTCGCCGACGGCACCGCGGCGCACTGGGAAGGCGACTTCGTCGATTCGGGCGTCCCGATCGGCAAGTTCGCCGGCACGGCGCACAACTTCGCCGGCGCGGTCGGAAAGCAGGTGTTCGAGCCGATCTCGGACGCGTCGTCGGCCAGCATCCCGGTGACACTGCATTGGTCCGACCCGCTCGGCGCGGCGGCGGACGATTACGACCTCTACCTTCTCGACGCCCGCGGCAACGTCGTGAGCTTCAGCCAGGACGTCCAGAACGGCACCCAGGACCCGTACGAGCAGCTCGCCACCCCGCTGTTCGGCGGCACCGGGCTGCGGCTGGCCGTGGTGAAGTTCTCCGGGGCCGCCCGGTATCTCTCGCTGACGGCGTTCGGCAGCCGGTTCCGCGATTCCGCGGACGGGCTCAAGGCGTACTCGACGCCGGGCGCGGTCGTGGGCCACGCCGCGGCGCGCAAGGCGTTCGCGGTCGCGGCGGCGCCGGCCGAGGCGGCGTTCGGGCGGCCGCTCGAACCGGGCGATCCGGCGAACCCGACCGGTCCGTATCCGGCGGCGTACTCGGCGGCCAGCAAGGCGGAGCGGTTCAGCTCGGACGGTCCTCGGCGCGTGTTCTACGAAGCCAACGGCACGCCGATCACGCCGGGCAACGTGTCGTCGACCGGCGGAGAAGTACGGCAGAAGCCGGAGATCACCGCTGCGGACGGCGTGCACACCTCGGTGCGCGGCTTCGATCCGTTCTTCGGCACCTCGGCCGCGGCGCCGCACGCGGCCGCGATCGCGAGCCTGGTCCTGTCCGGCAACCCCGGACTGTCCTCTTCGGACCTTCGCGAGGCTTTCCTGAAAACCGCCGTGGACATCGAAGCGCCGGGCACGGACAACCTCACCGGTGCCGGAGTGTTGTTGGCGGACAAGGTCTTGGCGTACACCGGAGCCAGCCCGCAGCCGTACGCGGAGGCGGGACAGCCGACAGTCCGCGGACCCAACGGCGGCAGCACGCTCAATCCCGGCGACACCGCGACCGTGACGCTGCCGGTGAAAAACACCGGTGACGGCACCGCGGTGTCCACGAGTGTCGTGCTCACCTCGGCGACTCCGGGCGTCACGATCGAGCCGCGGGCGAAGTCGTACGGCACGATCAGCCCCGGGCAGACCGGAATCAACGACTTCACCGTCACAGTCCCGGCCAGCCAGCAGCTCGGCGCACCGGTGGTGCTCAACGCCAAGGTGACTTTCGCGGGCGCGTATTCGCCGCGCACCAGCACGTTCGCGCTGCCGGTCGGCACGCCGTCGCCGGTTTCGCAGGTGTTCGCCTACGCCGGCCCGGCGGTCGCGATCCCGGACAACTCGCCGCTCGGCGCGTCGGTTCCGCTCGTGGTGAGCGGCATCGGACCGGCGTCAAAGGTGTCGCTTTCGATCGACGGCAGCACCTGCACCACGGCGGAAAAGGCGACCACGGTCGGCATCGACCACACCTACGTCAACGACCTGGTCGGCACGCTGACCTCGCCGTCCGGAGCGACGGCGACGCTGTTCCAGAAGGGCGGCGGCAGCGGCAACAATCTCTGCCAGGTGGTCTTCGATGACTCCGCGACCAAGCTGTTCAGCACGACCGGATCCGCGGACGCGCCGTTCACCGGCACCTACCGGCCGGTCACGCCGCAGAGCCAGCCGGGCACTTCGGCGGACGGCACGTGGACGTTCAAGGTCGTCGACACCACCGGCGGCGACACAGGTTCGATCCGCAGCGTTTCGCTGCACGTCAACGGGTACATGGCGACCGGCCGCCCGGCGGACGCGCACAAAACGGTGACCACGGGGCCGGTGCGGCCTCAGCTCGCCTGACCCTGAGCGAGGCGGGGCCGTCGCACCGCGCGGCGGCCCCGTACCGTTCCCGGCATGGCACGGCAGGTCGCAGGCGGCGGACGGGCGGTGGAAGTCCCGCCCGAACGACTCGACGGCTGGTTCGCGCGATTCGCCGAACGCAACGACGGCGTGCGCACCACGGTTCTCGCCGCGACACAGGTCCGGGTCGAGGCGGAAAACGGAACAGCGGTCACCGCGACTGTCCCGTTTGGACCATTGCGAACTCAAGGCGAATACCCGGGGCTGGCCGTCGAACCACTGCTGCACCACGTGCGAACACCGCGGCTGATCGCCCTGCTGCTGATCCGAAAAGGCGGGCACTCGCTCGGGCTCGCCTACGACGGCCGCATCGTCCTTTCCCGGACCGGTCACCACCACGTGCAGGGCCGGACCGCGGCAGGCGGCTGGTCGCAGCAACGCTTCGCGCGCCGCCGCGAAGGCCAGACCCGAGCCGCACTGCAGTCGGCCGCTGAGGACGCGTACGAGGTCCTGATGCCCAGACTGTCCGAAGTGGACGCTGTAGTGCTCGGTGGAGATCGCCGGGCGCTGGACGAACTGCGCACCGACCGCCGGCTCGCCAAGCTGTTCGACCGGGCCGAGCCCCGCGTGCTGGAGATCCCCGAACCCCGCCGCGACGTCCTGGCCGAAGCCGCGCAGCGGGCGCGCGCGGTGGAGCTGGTGGTGAGGGACCCGACAGCGGAACGCGAGTGAATCCGGACACGGCCGCGAAAACCGTTCGACGCCTACCCGTACACTGGGTTCGTGGTCAACAGGGCATTGGTGCGGATTCAGAGAGAGTAGCCGCCCGCCCCGCATCGCACGCGGTGCCGGGGCGCTCCAGCACGTCCATCTGACCGCCCCCGTCTCCGGGAGTTTCCTTGATCACGGCCACTGGCCTTGAGCTGCGCGCCGGTTCGCGCATCCTGCTCAACGGCGCCACCCTCCGCATCCAGTCCGGCGACCGCATCGGCCTCGTCGGCCGCAACGGCGCGGGCAAGACCACCTCGCTGAAAGTCCTCGCGGGCGAGGGCGAACCGCACGCCGGCGACGTCCGACGCAGCGGCGAACTCGGCTATCTGCCGCAGGACCCGCGCGAGGGCGACCTGTCGGTCACCGCGAAGGACCGCGTGCTGTCCGCGCGCGGCCTCGACACCCTGCTGCGCGACATGGAAAAGGCGCAGACCTCGATGTCCGAGCTGGTCGACGACAAGCAGCGGGACAAGGCGATCAACCGCTACGCGCGGCTCGAGGAACGGTTCTCCTCGCTCGGCGGGTACGCCGCGGAGAGCGAGGCGGCGCGGATCTGCTCGAACCTCGGCCTCGCCGACCGCGTCCTCGCCCAGACGCTCAGCACGCTGTCCGGCGGTCAGCGCCGCCGCGTCGAGCTGGCGCGGATCCTGTTCGCCGCCGCCGAGGCGGGCGCCGGCGGCAAATCCGAGACGATCCTGCTGCTGGACGAGCCGACCAACCACCTCGACGCCGACTCGATCAACTGGCTGCGCGGCTTCCTCAAGCAGCACGACGGCGGTCTCGTGGTGATCAGCCACGACGTCGAGCTGCTCGGCGACGTCGTCAACAAGGTGTGGTTCCTCGACGCCACGCGCGGCGAGATCGACATCTACAACATGAGCTGGCAGCGCTACCTCGACGCGCGCGCCACCGATGAGAAGCGCCGCCGCCGCGAGCGCGCGAACGCCGAGAAGAAGGCGTCCGCGCTGCAGGCGCAGGCCGCGAAACTCGGCGCGAAGGCGACCAAGGCCGTCGCGGCGAAGAACATGGCGCGGCGCGCGGAGCAGATGCTGTCCTCGCTCGACGAGACGCGCCAGGCGGACAAGGTCGCCCGGATCAAGTTCCCGGAACCGGCCCCGTGCGGGCGCACGCCGCTCACCGCCGACGGATTGTCCAAGTCGTACGGTTCGCTCGAGATCTTCACCGGCGTCGATCTGGCGATCGACCGCGGCTCGAAGGTCGTCGTGCTCGGATTGAACGGCGCCGGAAAGACGACCTTGCTCCGGCTGCTCGGCGGAATGGAAACGCCGGACACCGGATCCGTCGAACCGGGTCACGGATTGCGGTTGGGCTATTACGCACAGGAACACGAAACTCTCGACCACGAAGCGTCGGTGTGGGAAAACATCCGCCATCTCGCGCCGGACACCGGCGCGCAGGAGCTGCGGAACCTGCTCGGCTCGTTCCTGTTCACCGGCGAACAGCTCGACCAGCCCGCCGGAACGCTCTCCGGCGGCGAGAAGACCCGGCTCGCACTCGCTGGACTCGTGTCCAGCCAAGCCAATGTGCTGCTGCTGGACGAACCGACGAACAACCTCGACCCGGCCAGCCGCGCGCAGGTTCTCGACGCGCTGCGCAGCTTCGCCGGCGCGGTCGTGCTGGTGACGCACGACCCGGGCGCGGTCGAGGCGCTCGAACCCGAGCGCGTGATCCTGCTTCCGGACGGAACCGAGGACCACTGGTCCGCGGATTATCTCGAACTTGTCCAGCTTGCCTGACCGAGTGCGTCCGTTCGGGTGCTGACCGTATCGGGCAAAGCACTGGAATGGCCCAATGTGATCGCGGTTTCGATCGTTTTACGGCTGTCGTCTGGCAATCCGGCGCGTAGTGTTCGATCATTGCCCCGGCAGGGGCCGCGAATGGCCCGGAACAACCACTCGGCGGGAAGGCGATCGACGTGGCTGATCTCAAGAAAGGCGCGCGGATCACCGGCAACACGCGCGACAAGCTGGCCGCTGACCTGAAGAAAAAATACGAGAAGGGCTCGAGCATCCGGGCGCTGGCGGAATCCACCGGACGGTCCTACGGGTTCGTCCACCGGGTGCTGTCGGAGTCCGGGGTCCAGCTGCGGGGGCGCGGCGGGGCCACGCGAGTCAAGAAGAAGTAGCGTCAGCGCGGCCGTTGCGCGGGGGGCGCACGGTCGGTCCGGAGGCCCGGAAGGTCAGCGCGGCGCCGAGGAGTACCAGCGGGTACACGAGGTAGCCGTACCGGGTGGCCGGGGTAAGCAGGATCAACGCGCCGAGTCCGACGGCGGTTCGCGTCAGTGCGGCGGATCCCGTCGCGGGGGGCCGGCGTGCCAGCCAGAGCAGCATCGCCACTGCCGCAACACCCACCAGTGCCAGGGAAATCGCGGTGCCGGCCGGTCCGGCCTGCGCGATCAGATGCCCGGGCAGCGGGCTCGCCGCGGGGGAGCGGACCGCGCCCATGCCGAGCGGGAAGCGGATCACGTGCTCGGTGAACGCCTCCGGATTCGCCAGATACACCGGCAGGTGCAGCGCGATCGTCGTCGCGGCCAGCGCGGCCGCGAAGCGACCTGTTGCCGCCCAGGGGTTTTCGCCGCGAGCACGCCGGTAAACGAATACCGCGAGCACCGCGGCCGCTGGCGCGACGATGAGTTTCGCGCTGATCACCAGCGCCAGCACGAACCCAGTCCATCCTGGACGCCCCGCCGCGGCGAGCGCGAAGCTCAGCACGAGCAGGCCGACGATCGCGAGGTCCGGACCAGCGACTGCCCAGGTCAGCGCGGTCAGCGGACAGGCGATCGCGAGCTGCGCGGCGAAAACCGGGATCCGGGGCCGGTTCAGCAGCCGCCAGGACGCGTACGTGCAGATCACCGCGGCGAGCGCGAACATCCAGCGCGCGTCGGTCAGCGCGTCGAGGACCGGATTTCCGCCGAACAACGCGCGCGGCAGCCCGAAAACGGTCATCACCGGGCCGTACGGCGTGTAGTCGTTCACCACCGGAGCGCGGTTGAGCGAGGCGAGGTCGACATAGGGGGTTCCGTGGCGCAGCAACAGATCCGCGCTGCGTTCGATCACCCACACCTCGGGCTGGGAGGCCCAGGAGAACGGGGTGATCAGCCAGTCCGTTCCGGTCAGCCGCCGGATCACGAGCATCAGCAAGGGCGCGCACATCGCGAGAACGACAACCGCGCCGATACCGATCCAGCGCGATCCGAATTTGCCGTTAGTTTGCATTCCGCGGCGCGCGGAAATCGTCAGCCACGCGCTGTGCGCGGCCGCCAATCCGTATCCGGCGACGGCGAAATTGCCCCAGATCCGGTAGCCGTAGAACTCCGAAGCGAGTGCGGTGCCGAGCGCGAACGCGAAGCAGCCGAGATAAAAGACGAGATCCCACGCGGCGACGCGCACGGGGTGAGCCGCTTCGCCGCGCGCAGGGGCCATCAGCAGTTGCACCCGCGTTTCCTCCCCCGGTTCGCCGACCCCGAAACGCCAGGCTACCGAGCCGGGCCGCCCCGTCCGTGCCCCGGCCCGGTCCAGCGGCCCCCGCGGAAGCCGGAGTCGCTTGGAGGTGCACTCCGGCGTCGGGAAGAATGCCGGGCGTCCCGGTGTTGTGCAGGGCATCTCCGGAAAAAAGTTCAACTAATCTAGAGGTTTTCACGAGCTGGGGGACACTCCAATGGACAACACCTGGGCGCTGCTGAGCTCCGCGATGCGGGCGGGCGACGCGCCGAAAGCGCTGACCCGGGGCACTCTGCGCCGCGTCGCGCGGTTCGCCCGGCCGCACTGGAAACGGCTGCTGGCCTTCCTGGTGCTCACCGTGATCTCGGCGGTGCTCGCCGTGACGACGCCGGTGCTCGCGGGCAAGGTGGTCGACGCGATCGTCGGCGGGCACGAGCTGAACGTGGTGGTCTGGCTGTCGGTGGTGATCGCGGCGCTCGCGATCCTCGACGCCGGTTTCGGCCTCGCCGAACGCTGGCAGTCCTCGCGGATCGGCGAGGGCATCATCTACGACCTGCGCGTGGCGGTGTTCGAGCACGTGCAGAAGCTGCCCATCGCCTTCTTCACCCGCACCCGCACCGGTGCGCTGGTCAGCAGGCTCAACAACGACGTGATCGGCGCGCAGCGCACGTTCACCGCGACTTTGTCCGGTTTGGTCACCAACGTGATCCAGCTGGCGCTGTCGCTGGTGGTGATGCTGTCGCTCTCCTGGCAGGTCACGCTCGTGGCGCTGGTGCTGTTGCCGATTTTCGTACTGCCCGCCCGGCGGCTCGGCCACCGCATGGCCGGGCTGCAGCGCGAGGCCGCGCAGCTCAACGCCGGGATGACCACGCAGATGACCGAACGCTTCTCCGCGCCGGGCGCCACGCTGGTGAAGCTCTTCGGCCGCCCGCGCCAGGAGGTCGCCGACTTCGGGCTGCGCGCCGGACGGGTGCGCGACATCGGCGTGCGGACCGCGATGCTGACGCGCTGGTTCATGACGAGCCTGACGCTCGTGTCCGCGCTCGCCCAGGCGCTGGTCTACGGCCTCGGCGGCTACCTGGCGCTCACCGGGAAGCTCGAACCGGGCACCGTGGTGGCGCTCGCGCTGCTGCTGACCCGGCTGTACACCCCGCTGACCGCGCTCGCGAACGTGCGCGTGGACGTGATGACCGCGCTGGTGTCGTTCGAGCGCGTTTTCGAGGTGCTGGACCTGGAGCCGATGATCAAGGAACCGGCCGAGCCGAAGAAGCTGCCCGAGGGCGGGGTTTCGGTCGAGTTCGCGGACGTCCGGTTCGGCTACCCGGCGGCGGACAAGTTCTCGCTCGCGTCGCTGGAGGATGTGGCCACTTTGGACAGCCGGGGCGGCGACGAGGTGCTGCACGGCGTGAGCTTCCGCGCCGAGGCCGGGCAGATGGTCGCGCTGGTCGGTTCGTCCGGCGCGGGCAAGTCGACGATCGCTTCGCTGCTGCCGCGGCTGTACGACGTGGACGCCGGTGCGGTCCGGCTGTCCGATGTGGACGTCAAAGACCTGAGTTTCGCTTCGCTGCGCGAAACCGTCGGCGTGGTGACCCAGGACGGCCACCTGTTCCACGACACGATCCGCGCCAATCTGAGCTACGCGCGCCCGGGCGTCGCGGACGACGAGATCTGGGCCGCCCTGGAGAAGGCCCGGCTGAGCGACCTGGTGCGTTCGCTGCCGGACGGACTGGACACGACCGTCGGCGAACGCGGCTACCGGCTCTCCGGCGGGGAACGGCAGCGGCTCACCATCGCGCGGTTGCTGCTGGCGCAGCCGAAGGTCGTGGTGCTGGACGAGGCGACCGCGCACCTGGATTCGGAATCCGAGGCCGCGGTGGGCGAAGCGCTCACCGGCGCGCTGGAGGGACGGACGTCGCTGGTGATCGCGCACCGGCTGTCGACCGTGCGGGCGGCGGATCTGATTCTGGTGGTGGAAAACGGGGACATCGTGGAACGCGGCACGCACGAGGAATTGCTGGCGCTGGAAGGCCGGTACGCGGAGCTGTACCACACGCAGTTCTCGGAAGAACCGGCTGCGGCGTAAGGGCTCGTGAGTGCTGGCGCCGGTTCTCACCGGCGCCAGCACTCACCACGTCCTCAGCGCAGGGCAGGCACTCGCGGTTCGTACTTGGCCAGCAGCGCCGCGTTCGCCGCGTCGCCGCCCTCCACATTGGAGCTGCGCCACAGCGGAACGTCGAGCCCTTCGGCGGTGCCGCGGTCGTAAACCTCGGCCAGGATCAGGTTCCACAGGAACGCGTTGACCACAGTGGACATCGGCCCGGTGCGCGGCGCGGACGCCGGATAGCTGGCATCGCCGGGAATCACCAGCGAATCCAGCACCACCGTGCCTTCCTCGACCAGCGTCGTGGCCGACCGGCGCGGCGCGGCGGCCACGCAGGCCCGCGACGTCATGGCGATCACCGCGGCGCCCCGGCGGCGCGCTCCGGCGGCCAGTTCGACCGGGTACGGATTCACGCCGGACGTGGAGAACACGACCAGCACGTCGTCCGGCCCCGGCGCGCGATCGGCCAGGACTTCCTCGGCGAGCCCGGAACGGCGCTCGGTGCGCGTGCTGTGCTGCGCGCCGTGCAGCGGCAGCAGTTCCGGGTGGTACAGCGGATACACGCAGGCGAGGCCGCCCGCACGATAGAACGTCTCGGCGACTGCCGCGAGCGAGTGCCCGGCGCCGGCGGTGAAGACCAGCGCGTCGGCCCGGATCACCCCCAGCAGCAGATCGGCGGCGGCGGACACCTGCGCGGCGTTGGCCTCCGCGGCCGCCGCAAGCTGGTCCGAAGTGTTCTTCACGAGATCCGTGGCGCTCACCACACCTGCCCTTCCTCGCGGGTCCGGGCACCGAATCTATCGGGTGGACACGCTTCGTGGTGGATTACCGTGGGGTTGATCGAAATGGGGGTGCCGGTGAACGGGAAACGGCAGAACGGCCGGACGGATCCGGCCGTGCGGACGTGGCGGGCCCCCGGGCAGACCCGCGCGGTGGCGCTCGTCTTGCACGGCGGGGCCGAACGCAGCACCGCGGTCGTCCAGCCGTGGCGATTGGCGTATCAGCGGATGGTGCCGCTGGCCCGCTCGCTGCACCGGGCCGGGAAGCGGCACGGCCTCGAAGTCCGGCTGATGCGGAACCGGCTGTACGGCTGGAACGGGCGGACGGAAAGCCCGATCCCGGACGCTCGCTGGGCGCTGGAACGCATCCGCGCCGACCATCCCGGGCTCCCGGTGGTCCTCGTCGGCCATTCCATGGGCGGCCGGGTCGCGCTCCGGGTCGCCGACGATCCGGCGGTGACCGGGGTGTGCGCGATGGCCCCGTGGACGCCGCAGGGCGAGCCGGTGGACGCCGTGGCGGGCCGGGCGGTCCTCATCGCGCACGGCACCCGCGACCGGATGACCTCGCCCGCCGAGTCCTACGCCTTCGCCGCGCGCGCCCGCGAGGTCACCGACCTGGTGGCGCGGTTCGAGATCGCCGGCGAAGGCCATTCGATGCTCCGCCGTCCCGCGGTCTGGACCCGGCTGATGTGTGCTTTCACACTGGACCGGATCGGAGTGGGCGAGACGGACGAGACTCTTCGTCAGGCCTGGTCCCGCCCCTCTGCCGACCGGCTGCGCATTCCCGGGTAACCGGAGGGCGCGGCCCGGTCGCGAGGGCGACGGGGACGAAGCGGGAATATCATGGGGAAGGGCTCGAAAGCCCGTTCGGAGGGAGTGTCTTGTCCACGTCACGAGTCGATCCGACAGTGGTCTCGCAGCTGGTCTCGCAGCCGGTGCCCGACGAATCCCGATGGCCCGGCCTCGCCACGCCGCCGCATTCGCCGTTGCGGGCGCGCGCGGCCGAGGCGCTGTTCCGGCACGCGGTGAAATCGCTGGACGTGCGGGTGACCTTCCCGGACGGCACGGTCCTCGGCGCGGGCGGCCCGGACGCGCCGGAGATGCGCATCCACCGGCCCGCGGCGTTCTTCCACCGGCTCGGAGCCGACGCGAAGATCGGCTTCGGCGAGGCGTACCTGGTCGGCGACTGGACCGCGGAAGACCTGGCCGGCGTGCTGACGCCGTTCGCCGAGCGGCTCGCCACGCTCGTACCGCCGTTCCTGCAGCGGTTCCGCCGGTTCGCCGAGCGCGTGCAGCCGTCGGCGGAAGAGAACACGATCGAGGGCGCCCGGTCGAACATCCACCGGCACTACGACCTGTCGAACGACCTGTTCAGCGCGTTCCTGGACGAGTCGATGATGTACTCCTCGGCGCTGTTCGGCCCTGGGGACACCCTCACCCAGGCGCAGCACCGCAAGCTCGACAGCGTGCTCGACTACGCGGGCGTGCGCGAAGGCAGCGAGGTGCTGGAGATCGGCACCGGATGGGGTGAATTGTCCATCCGCGCGGCTTCTCGCGGCGCGAAGGTCACGTCGCTGACCATCTCGCAGGAGCAGAAGGTGCTCGCGGACGCCCGGATCGCCGAAGCGGGCTTCTCCGACCGCGTCGACGTGCGGCTGTGCGACTACCGCGAGGCCACCGGCGAGTACGACTCGGTGGTCAGCGTCGAGATGATCGAGGCGGTCGGCGCGTCCTACTGGCCCACGTTCTTCTCCACGATCGGCAAGCGCCTGCGCCCGGGCGGGCGGTTCGGCCTGCAGGCGATCACCATGGACCACGACCGGATGCTGGCCTCGGCGAAGTCCTACACGTGGATCCACAAGTACGTCTTCCCCGGCGGCATCATCCCGTCGGTGCAGGCGATCGAGGACGGGATGCGGGAGAACACCCGGCTGAAACTGGCCGGGATGCGCGAGTTCGGCCAGGACTACGCCCGCACGCTCAAGCTGTGGCGGGACCGCTTCCAGCAGCGCTGGGACGACATCCGCGGCTTCGGGTTCGACGACGTGTTCCGGCGGATGTGGGAGTTCTACCTCGCCTACTCCGAGGCCGGGTTCCGGTCGGGGCATCTGAAGGTCCACCAGTTCGGGTTCGCCGACCCGCGCTGAGGCGACCTCTCCCCGCCGGGACAACCCGCGTAGGGTGCCGCACGTCCACCGCAGGAGGACCGCGCAGGATCCTGTGCGGTCACGCGCACCACCGGATCGGGGAGACAGGCCCATGACGTACGGAGGCGACGACGGCAGGCGGCGGATGCCGCCCCGGCCACCGCAGCCCCCCGCACGCCCGCGCCAGCAGCAGCGGGCGCAGATGCTGCCGCTGCCGGGAAGAGGGCAGAGCCCCTACGACGGCCGCACCCGGCCGATGGGCGCTCGCGGCGAGGCCCCGGCCCCGCCGCCGCCCGCACCGCCGCGGCAGGACCCGCCGGAGTACGGGGGCAGGCAGCCGCGGCCGCGCCGACGCCGCCGGTGGAGCGTCGGCAAGATCCTGATGACGCTGCTGATCGTGTTCGTGCTGTTCGTCGGCGCGATCTGGGCGTATCTGGAATTCAGCATCAACCGGGTGGACGCCATCGGCGACTACTCCGGGCGCCCGGCCGCGGCGTCGGGCACGAACTGGCTGATCGTCGGGTCGGACAGCCGCCAGGGCCTGTCCGAGGCGGACGAGGAGCGGCTGGCCACCGGCGACACCGGCGAGGCGGGCGGGCAGCGCACCGACACCATCATGATCGCGCACCTGCCGGACAACTCGACCAAGCCGACGCTGCTGAGCCTGCCGCGCGACTCGCAGGTGAAGATCCCCGGCCACGGCACGAGCAAGATCAACGCCGCGTTCGCGCTCGGCGGGCCGAAACTGCTGGTCCAGACGGTCGAGCAGGCCACCGGGCTGCGGATCGACCACTACGCGGAGATCGGCTTCGGCGGGTTCGCGAACATCGTCGACGCGATCGGCGGGGTCGACATGTGCATCGACAAGGACATGAACGACCCGATGACCGGCATCGACATCCCCAAGGGCTGCCAGAAACTCGACGGCCGTCAGGCGCTCGGCTTCGTCCGGATGCGGCACGCCGACGCGACGCCGCGCTCGGACCTCGACCGGGTGGCGAACCAGCGGAAGTTCATCGGCGCGCTGGTGAGCCAGGTCGCGAGCCCGGGGACCCTGTTGAACCCGTTCGACTTCTTCCCCCTGCTGGGCTCGGCGCCGGACGCGCTGACCATGGACACCGGCGACCACGTGCACAACCTGGCCGGGCTGGCGATCGCGATGCGCGGCATCTCCTCCGACGGGGTCACGACCACGACGGTGCCGCTGACTGACGCTTCGGCGCAGCACTGGGACAAGAAGAAGTCGGCGCAGCTGTTCGATGCGTTGAAGAACGACACCGAGGTGCCGCCCGACATCGTGATGAACTGACGCTCAGCCCCGGGACGGCGGCAGGCTTTCGCTGAAATTCGCGAGCCTGCCGCCGTTTCTGCTGTCAGGATGGCTCGCATGGACACTCTCACCGACGGCGTGATCACCCTCGTTCGCTGGCGCCCGGAACATCGGGACGCGCAAGTGGCGGCTGTGGTGGGATCCCTGGCCCACCTGGCCGCCTGGATGCCCTGGGCGGTGGATGGGTACGACCAGGCCAAGGGAGACGAGTTCCTCGCGCGCGCGGCCGCGCAGTGGGAAAGCGGCGAGGAATACAACTACGCGATCTTCTCCCCGGACGGCGAAATGGCGGGCAGCTGCGGGCTGATGCGCCGTGAAGACGGGTGGGAGATCGGGTACTGGCTGGCGAAAACCCAGACTGGCAAGGGGTTTGTGACTCGGGCTGGTGCGTTGCTGGTGGATTTGGCTTGGCGGCTGGACGCTACGCACGTGGTGATCAAGCACGATTCGGAGAATGTGCGCAGCGGTGCCGTTCCGGCTCGGCTGGGGTTTTCGAAGGTGCGGGAGGAGAAGGCTGAGGGAGTGATTCCGTCGGCTTGTAGCGGGGTGAATGTAGTGTGGCGGCTTGATCGGCCGGAATGACCGGAATGACCGTCGCGTGCCACCCGGCCCGCGGTTAGGCTGAAATCGTGGACAAAATCCGTCGGCGTGCTTCGGCGTGGTGGTATTCGCTGCCGTTCGGGTTGATCGCGTTGACGGTTTTGTGCGGACCGTTCGCGCGCGCACAGGGAACCGGGACCGCCGAGCGTGCGGCGAATCCGGCAGCCGGTCCGGGATCCGTGCTCACCCTGGAGATGAATCCGGGGGTTACTTATCGACTGTTTCAAGATAATCAAGACCGAAAAATCGGCGGAGCATGCCGGTTCTCGGTGGGGAATCAGTTGTGGCCGGGCCTGGAAGGCAGCGGGGAGTCCCCTGCCGGGTTTCGCAATCCGCCGCAGCAGGTCGTCCACGACGGCCGTGCGTTCGCTTACCTCACGTCCGTTTTCAGCGAGCGTGAGGTAAGAGCGACGATTTCCTGCGAAGGCGGGCCGTTGCTGGCCGAGGAGGCCGCGGTGTCCGGCCCCGCGGTCGCTGGCGTCGCGATCATGGCCGGGGTGAGTTTGCTGGCGCTGGTCCTGGTGGCCGCGGCCCGGCTGCTGACCCGGCGGTGGCCTTCCCGACCCGCGGCCGTCCGGGGCTGTCTCTCCGCTTCCCGCCGGGGATGGGCGGTCGCCGGAGCGGCTCTGGCAGTACTGGCGAGCGTCGTGATCGCCACCTCGCCGAATGTCTCGGACGGCACCGCCGGTGTCTACTGGTTCTTCACCCTCGCCGCCGCCGTGCCGGTTTTCGCGATCGGCCCCCTGCAGTTCCGTGCTTCCTGTCTCGTGGCAGGCACGGCGCTCGTCGCTTTCTCTGTGATCGGGTTTTTCTGGTTCTTCGTCTATCTGCTCCCGTCCGGAATCATTTTCCTGGCGACGGGGTTCAGCACGCCGGTCAGGCTTCCGCCCGCTCCCGAAGCACCTTCAACGCCCGATCAGCGTGCGCCGTGAAGTTCAGTTCGCTCTTGATCACGTCCAGCACCCGCCGGTCCGTGTCGATCACGAACGTCTGCCGTTTCGTGTGCAGGGGCAGGATTTTGCGCCAGACGCCGAACTGCTTCGCCACCGCACCGTCCACATCGGACAGCAACGGATAGTCGAACCCGTGCTTGGCGGAGAACTCGCGCTGTTTGCCGACCGCGTCCGGGCTGATGCCGACGCGTTGCGCGCCCGCTTCGGCGAATTCCGCGGCGAGGTCCCGGAAGTGGCAGCTTTCCGCGGTGCAGCCGGAGGTCATGGCGGCGGGGTAGAAGAACAGCACGACCGGGCCGTCGGCGAGGAGGGCCGACAGGGTGCGTTCCACGCCCTGGTCGTCGGGGAGGGTGAAGTCGGGGGCGAGGTCGCCGGGCTGCATCGTGGAGAGGTCCTTCCAGAAAGGTCGTCGTGCCCGGTAGTTCGGAGCCGAGCGGGCGGCGGATGGGTCAGCTGGCGTGCCGGGCGATCATCTCGTCGACCTCGTCACCCGTCGCGGACTCAGCCACGAACGAACCCCGCGCTGCCAGTACGCCCAGTTCCCGCAGGCGTTCGGCGTGGGCCGCGTCGCGCACGCCCTCCGCTCCGATGCGCAGGCCCAGTTCCTTCGCCCGCGTGACCAGCTGCGCCAGGTGCCGTACGTCGGTCTCGGCCGGGTCTTCTCCGGCCAGGGCGTCGACGACGGGGCCGCTCAGGATCACGTGCTTGACCGGCAGCTGGTAGCGCGGGATCAGTTCCAGGTCGGACGATCCGGAGATGGTGAGCACGAGCTGCGCCCCGAGGTCGGCGAGCACGGTGAACGAGTCGAGGACCTCGCCGTCGCCGTCGAAGATCGACGCGCGGTCGGTGCACAGCCGCAGCGCTCGCGCGGGCAGGCGGTGCCGGTCGAGCTGGTTTTTGACCAGCAGCACCAGATCCGGGTCGATGGCCAGCCGCTTCGGCAGCCGGATGCAGACGTCCGGTGCGGCGGGGCCGTACCGTTCGCGCCAGCGGGCGGTCGCGCCCAGCGATTCCTGCAGCAGCCATTTGCCGAGCGGCACGGTCATGCCGGTGGTCTGCGCGAGCGGGTAGAACTCCTCGGGGCCGAGTTCGCCGCGTTCGGGGTGGTGCCAGAGCAGGCCGGCGTTCACCGCGGCGATCTCGTCCGGCTTCGCGAGTTTGACCGTCGGCTGGTAGTTCAGCGAGAACTCGCCGTTTTCCAGCGCACCGGCGATCACCGCGCCGAGCTGGTAGCGATTGCGGTCTCGCGCGTCGAGCTCCGGATCGAACAGCATCCACTGCGCCTTGCCCGCCTCCTTGGCGCGGTGCAGTGCCAGTTCGGCCGCGCGCAGCAGGTCGCCGTGGCTGCCTTCGTTCGCCGGGCGCACGACGATCCCGATGCTCGCGCTGACGCCGATGCCGTGTTCGTCGACGTACACCGGCTCGCTGAGTTCGTCCAGCACCCGGTCCGCCAGCACGACCGTTTCCCGGGCGGTCAGTTCCGGGCCGCGCAGCAGCACCGCGAAGCCGTCGCCGGACAGCCGCGCTACGTAGCCCTCGTGCTGACCGGCGAACACTGATTCCAGTTTCCTGGAAATCGCCTTCAGCACCAGGTCGCCCATGCCGGCGCCGAGCCCGTCGTTGATCACCTTGAACCCGTCGATGTCCAGGTACAGCAAGGCGATCTCCTCGGAGCCGCCGGAGCCGAGCGCGCGTTCCAGCTGGGCGGTGAAGGCGGCGCTGTTGGGCAGTCCGGTCAGCGCGTCGTGCAGGTTCTGGTGCCGCAGCCGTTCGCCGAGCAGGTGCAGGTCGTCGTCATCGGCCGCCATGAACACCGGGAAGTACGTTTCGGGCCGGTCCCCGGGAAGCGTCGCGAGCGTGACGTTCGTGGTGAGCTCGCCGTCGCGGCTGTGGCCGAGCTGCACGCTCTGGACGGTCCGGCGGGCGCCGGCGGCGAGCGGAAGGGCGTCGAGCGCGGCGCGCAGCCGTTCGGCGTCCTGCGGGCCCGCGGCGAGATCCGCGATGTGCTTGTCCCGCAACGCGGTCGTGGACGTGCCGAGCAGCCGGGCCAGCGCGCCGTTCGCCTCGACGACGGTCCCGGACGGGTCGGTCAGCGCGATGCCGAGCGGCGCGGACGAGAAGAGCGCGGTGAACCGCCGCGTCGCGCCGGTGTCCTCGGGGCGCGCGGCGACCTCGCCGGCGAAGTCGAGCAGCAGCCGCTCCACCTCGGCGGGCGGGAGCGTTACTCCGTTGGTGTCAGTCAGCGCCGCGGCGTACTTGCGCGCGACGTCGACCAACCCTGGCCTGGCACCAGGCTCCGGCACACTCCACCTCTTCATACGCGGACAAAGACCAGCTCAGGCCCGGTGCGGAGGATCCGAAGACCCACACTGGGTACGAGTTGGCCGCAAGTGATGCCACGGCATCACGGACCAAACAGGGTGTCTACCGGCTGAACGAGTGATGGGCACTACACAACTGGTGACATCAAGTCACCTTGAGTACACGAAGGTGGCTTGTACTGCGGTTTTGTCTCCAGCTGTTGACCTTTCTGTCCGGCTCGGCGGCCGTCAACGATAGGCCAGCCGGGCCGGCAGTCCGTCGGCGGGCACCGGAAGCGAGACGTAGTCCCACTTGGCCACGTAGTCCTCGGGCACCGACCAGCGGTGCGCCCGCAGCAGCTCGTGCATGAGCGCCTTCACCTCCAGGCCGCCGAACTGCAGCCCGATGCACTTGTGCGCGCCGCCGCCGAACGGCATCCACGCGAACCGATGCGATTTGTCCTCGCGGCGGTCCGGGCCGAACCGCTCGGGATCGAAGCGCAGCGGATCGGTCCAGTGTTCGGGGGAGTAGTGGTTCAGCGTCGGCGAGACCGCGACCATCGTGCCTTCCGGCAGGTAATGGCCGAGGACCGAAGTGTCCTTTGTGGTCTTTCGCGCCAGCGACGGCACCGGCGCGCGCAGCCGCAGCGCCTCCTTCATGACGAGGTCCAGCGTTTCGAGGCTTTCCAGCGCTTCGAGGTCCGGCAGGTCGTCGCCCAGCCGCAGCGACTCCTCGCGCGCCCGCTCCTGCCATTCCGGGTGTTTCGCGAGGTAGTAGGCCATCGCGCTGGCGGTGATGGTGGTCGTGTCGTGCGCGGCCATCATCAGGAAGATCATGTGGTTGACGATGTCGGCGTCGCTGAACCGGTCGCCGTCCTCGGAGACGGCGTGGCAGAGCGCGGAGAACAGATCGTCGCCGTCCGCGTCGCGCTTCGCCGCCAGGTTCTCGCCGAAATAGCGCTCCAGTGTCCGCCTGCCGCGCAAACCCGCGGCCCAGCGCCCGCCAGGCACCGGATACCGCACCACGGCGGTACCGGCGCGCACAGCGGCCACGAACGCGCGGTTGATGCGCTCGGCGTCGGCGGCCGACCGCATGCCCATGAACACCTGGGTCGCGACGTCCAGCGTCAGTTGTTTGAACGCCCAGTACAGCTGGGGCCGCCCGGACGGCAGCGCGGCCACGCCTTCGCGCAGCGCCGGGCCCATCTGCGCGACGTAGCCGCGGAGCCGGTCGCGGGTGAACGCCTCCTGCATGATCCGGCGGTGCAGGTGGTGCTCGCCGAAATCGAGCAACATGAGCCCGCGCTCGAAGAACCGCTCGATAAAGAACTTCCAGCCCTCCTGGGAAAACGCCTTGTCCTTGTTCACGAGCGCGGCCTGAGTGGCCTCGGGCCCGGACAGCGACACGATCCGCTGGCCGAACACGCCCATCCACGACACCGGGCCGAACTGCTCGAAGCGGCGCAGGCTGAACTCCAGGCCGAAGCGCATCCCGTCGAGGGTGTGGCCGATCAGCGGCGGGCCGTCGTCGCCGAGCACTGGTTTCAGGCCGCTGCCTGCCGGGGGTGCGGCGAGCTCGCGGACCGGCCAGCGTGCGCCGAGCCAGCGTTCGTCCACCTTGCGCGGCAACGGGATCGCGGTCAGCGGCGGGATCCGGCCGCGGAGGTTTTCCGAGAGCCGGGTGACGCCGTCGCTCCCGGCGTGGGCGAGGCTGCCGAGCGCGCCGGGTGTCGTCGGGGTACTCGGGTTTCCGGTCACGTCCGCCATGACGACCACCTCCCGGCCAGGGTATCGGCCGCGTCTACGGTCCCGTGTTATTGACGGGATGACAATACCTTGGGGGCTGCCGTTCGGGTGATCCTCGGACTGGTGCCGGGCGGCTGGTCGCGCCGCCCGGCACCAGTGGGGTCAGCGAGGTTCGGCGCGCAGTTCCCGGGCCGCGCCGACCAGATGCCGCAGCGCCGGTTCGACCTCGGCGTAGTCACGGGTCTTGAGGCCGCAGTCCGGGTTGATCCACAGCCGCTCCGCCGGAACCGCGCCGAGCGCCGTGCGCACCAGACCGGCCATCTCGTCCCGGTCCGGCACGCGCGGCGAGTGGATGTCGTACACCCCTGGCCCGACGCCGCGGCCGAAGCCCGCTTCGTTCAGGTCGGCGAGCACTTCCATCTTCGAGCGGGCGGCTTCGATGCTGGTGACGTCGGCGTCGAGGGCGTCGATCGCGGGCAGCACGTCACCGAACTCCGAGTAGCACATGTGCGTGTGGATCTGCGTGCTTTCCGCGACGCCCGAGGTGGCCAGCCGGAAAGCGGGCACTGCCCAGCCGAAGTACGCCTCGCGCTCCGCCGCGCGCAGCGGAAGCAGTTCGCGCAGCGCGGGTTCGTCGACCTGCACGATGCGGATCCCGGCCGCCTCAAGGTCGGCGACCTCGTCCCGGACGGCCAGCGCGACCTGGCGCGCGGTGTCGGCCAGCGGCTGGTCGTCGCGGACGAACGACCACGCCAGGATCGTGACCGGACCGGTCAGCATGCCCTTCACCGGCCGGTCGGTGCGGCTTTGCGCGTACCGCGTCCATTCGACAGTCATCGGTTCCGGCCGGGAGACATCGCCGAACAAGATGGGCGGCCGGACGCACCGGGAGCCGTACGACTGGACCCAGCCGGACGCGGTCGCTGCGAACCCGGTCAACTGCTCGGCGAAGTACTGGACCATGTCGTTGCGTTCGGGTTCGCCGTGCACGAGGACGTCGAGGCCGAGGTCTTCCTGCAACCGCACGACACGCTCGATCTCGGCGCGCATCGCGTCGCGGTAGCCAGTGTCGTCAAGTTTGCCCGCGCGGTGCGCGGCTCGGGCTCGGCGTACCTCGCCGGTCTGCGGGAAGGAGCCGATCGTGGTGGTTGGCAGCGGCGGAAGGTTCAGGGATTTTTGTTGCGCCGCAGCACGTTCCGCGTACGGGGCGCGGACGGTGTCCTCCGGGCGGAGCGCCGCGACACGAGCCCGGACGTCGGCGTCGTTCACCTCCGCGGCCCCGGCCCGATCGGCGACCGCGGCCCGCGCGGGGCCGAGATCCACGTCCTCGCCGCGGAGTGCCCGGCCGAGCAGGACGACCTCGTCCACCTTCTGCTGTGCGAAGGCGAGCCAGGTTTTCAGGCGCGGGTCGAGATCTGTCTCTGCTGCCACGTCGTAGGGCACGTGCAGCAGCGAGCACGACGTCGAGATGCTCACGTGAGCCGCGGTGTCCTTCAGCTGGGTCGCGCGGGCCAGTGCGAGGTCTGGATCCGTGCGCCAGACGTTGCGGCCGTCCACGACTCCGGCAAGGACTTCCTTGTCCCGCAACGCGCCTTCCGCCACTACTTTGTCTACAAAGGACTTTTCAGTGACCAGGTCCACTGCGACCGCTTCGACAGGGGAGCGGGCCAGTACGCCCAGCGCCCGGCCGAGCCCGCCGAAGTACCCGGCTGCCAGCAGCTTCGGGCGGTGTTTTTCCTTGGCCAGCCAGTGATAGGCGCGGGTGAGCGCGTTGAACTCCGGAGTCGTCCGGTCCGCGGCGAACGCTGGTTCGTCCAACTGGACCCATTCGACGCCCTCGTCGGCCAGTTGGCCCAGCAAATCGGCGTAGGCGGGCAGCAGTTCGTCGAGCAGTTCCAGGGGCGCGAACCCGGGTACGGTCGGCTTGGCCAGCAGGAGAAAGGTGACCGGTCCGACGAGCACCGGACGCGGCGTGATCCCGAGCGCGCGGGCCTCGCGGACCTCGTCGATCGATGCGGTGCCGGTGAGGGAAAACCGGGTGTCCGGGCCCAATTCCGGGACTAGGTAGTGGTAGTTCGTGTCGAACCACTTCGTCATTTCGAGTGCGGGCGCGTCCGGTACCCCGCGCGCGGCGGCGAAGTAGGTGTCCAGCGGCGACAGGCCTAGCCGGGTAAAGCGTTCCGGCAGTGCGCCGAAGAGCGCCGCGGTGTCCAGTACGTGGTCGTAGAGGGAGAAAGTGCTGGACGGGATCGAATCGAGGCCTTGGTCGCGGAGGGTCGTCCAGGTTCGCTCGCGAAGGAGTCGTCCGGTGGCTCGCAGTTCTTCCTCAGGGCTCTTTCCCGACCAGTAGGCCTCGAGTGCCCGTTTGAGTTCGCGGGCCGGGCCGATTCTGGGGTAGCCGAGAATCGTGGTGCCGATCGTGTTCACAGCATGCATCCTCACGTGCTCGCCGGAAGAGTCCGGGCACGCGGAAACGCGGTGCTTCGGTCGTGCCTTGTCCCGCGAGGCCCGGACTCACGCACGCCGTCGGCGTGCGTGCCATTGGCAGGTATTCGGACTCGTGGGCGTATCGCTCGTGCCTACCGGCTGTCGCTTCCCGGGCTGGCGCCCAGTGCTTTACCGCGTTCGCGGTGACAGCTTTCGTTCCCACATACCGCTGCGGGGCAGTCCCGGATTCGCACCGGGTTCCCTGTTGCCTCGTCAGAACGCGGGTGCGTGCTGGCGAACCAGTGGCGGGGGTGAGCTTACCGGGTCCGGGGCCAGGAGGCGGGTGTCCCAGGGTTCGGGAGGGATCGTGCTGCTTGCCGGAGCAGGGGGAGCGTTGGAAGGTGCTCGTTGTCCGGCGGTGACATCGCACCCGGCGTGTGCGAGACGAACGGGGGAGTTGCCCTGTGCTGTCTGGCGTCTCGCCGACGTCGAGCATGGTGCGGCTGATGTTTTTGGCGCACTGTCCGTTGACGCCTGGCCATTGCTCACTGACGGGTCGTATTTTCTGCTTATTTTTCCATCTCTGCTCGAAACCGCTGCGCACGCAGGGCGTATCCGTTGACTGGGTTGTCACCCAGTCGGCGGTTCCTTGTGTGCGACAGGCGGGACAAAGTGCGGAGTTGTTGGTGGCCAAACAACATTCGCGGCGGGTGTCAGTCAGGCAAGCGCGGTCAGTCAACCTGGACACCTGGGTTGAAGCGGGAATGACCGCAGGTACGCTGTACAGTTCCCCCGGGGCGAGAGAAAGGGTTTCTGTGGTACTGGGCGGATCAGCGGCCAGGGGCTCCGTACCGTGAGTTCTACATCAAGTCCGCGCATGAGCTTGCCAGCGAGAACGTGACCTTCAGCTGGGTTCCCGGCAGCCCCAACTGGGAGATTCGCCAGAATGGGGATCTTGTCGGTATTTCCGAAGGAAACGGGGCATTCGGCGGCCAAGCGGACAATGGGCTCGAGGTAACGGTGCCGAGTGCTCGAGTTTTCGCCAACTCTTCAAAGTTTCAATACCAGGATACTGGCAACAATTGGCATCCCGCTCAAGCGGAACTGGTCAACGATCGACCAGATCTATTTCTTATGTACACAAACGGGCAAAACATAACGGGCGCAACGCGCAAGCCTTGCGTAGACAAGGCGGAGAAGATGTCTGCCGAAAGCAACGTCACGCCGCCTACTTCCGCTGACCTGCTGGGTGTGGCGAAGAGGCTGGCCGCCGCGAATGGCGAGGGCAGTCCGGCCGATATTCGATATGTGAAAACCGATCGCAATGCTCTCAAGCATATTGACGGAACGCAGCCCAAGACCAACGATCCGGTGTACTTGATTCAAATGACCGGCAACTTCGTGGGGTACGCCGCCAAGATCCCCAGGGGAAGCAAGCCGCCCAGGGGAAACGTGCTCACCGTCACGGTAGATGCGAAATCCGGGCACATGCTGGGCTGGTCGATCCTGGTGGAGCCGCACGACCTTGCGACGTTGGGAGTGGTGCCGGCACTGCAGTAGCGAAGAGGCCCGGTCGCGATGCGATTGGTTGTCCGCTCAGAGCCTGAATGCGGTGTGCCCGCATACGAACTCGGCCGCACCCAGGGCAGGGTGCGGCCGAGTTTCAGCAGGTGACTCGGGGTGGGATCAGTCCCAGTCCAGTGCGCCGCCGGACTGGTACTCGATGACCCGCGTCTCGAAGAAGTTCTTTTCCTTCTTCAGGTCCATCGCCTCCGACATCCACGGGAACGGGTTCTCGTTCTCGCCGTAGATCGGGGACAGGCCGATTTGCTGGGCGCGCCGGTCGGTGATGAAGTGCATGTACTGCTCGCACAGGTCGGCCGACAGGCCCAGCATGCCGCGCGGCATGGTGTCGCGGGCGTACTTCACCTCAAGCTCGCACGCTTCCTGCAGCATGCCGCGCACCTCGGCCTGGAACTCCTCGGTCCACAGGTGCGGGTTCTCGATCTTGATCTGGTTGATGCAGTCGATGCCGAAGTTCAGGTGGATCGACTCGTCGCGCAGGATGTACTGGTACTGCTCGGCGATGCCGACCATTTTGTTCCGCCGGCCCAGCGACAGGATCTGCGCGAAACCGGTGTAGAACCACATGCCCTCGAAGATCACGTAGAACGCCACGAGGTCGCGCAGGAACGCCTGGTCGGCTTCCGGGGTGCCGGTTTCGAAGTCCGGGTTCTCCAGGTTCTGCGTGTATTTCAGCGCCCACGCGTCCTTGTCCGAAATGGACGGGACCTCGCGGTACATGTTGAACAGCTCGCCCTCGACCAGGCCGAGGCTTTCGCAGATGTACTGGAAGGTGTGCGTGTGCACGGCTTCTTCGAAGGCCTGGCGCAGCAGGTACTGGCGGCACTCCGGGTTGGTGATCTGCCGGTACACCGCGAGCACGATGTTGTTGGCCACCAACGATTCCGCCGTGGCGAAGAAGCCGAGGTTGCGCTTGAGCATCTGCCGCTCGTCCTCGGTGAGGCCGTCCGGCGACTTCCACAGCGCGATGTCGGCCTGCATCGCGACCTCGGTCGGCATCCAGTGGTTGTTGCATGCCGCGAGATACTTGTCCCAGGCCCACTTGTACTTCATCGGCAGCAGCTGGTTGACGTCGGCGCGCGCGTTGATCATGCGCTTGTCGTCGACGTTGATCCGGGCCGCGCCGACCTCGATTTCGCCGAGGCCGGTCGCGTCCGTCGTTTCCACGTTCGTCATTCAGGTCACCTTGGAGTCGGGGTCGGGGGGGGGGGGGGGGGGGGGGTGGACGAACACGCACCCCCCGACAGAGGCCGCGACTCGTCCCGGGTACGAGCG